>CAWKCP010000010.1:0-450106 GCA_963848115.1 uncultured Chloroflexia bacterium
ATCCGCCAGGATCAGAAGTTGATATCAATAGCGGAATCGACACCCGCTTGCTTTGGCGAATCCAAAGGAATGCTGATCCACGAAGAGCACGAAGAAACACAAAGAAAGCCGGGCCATATGCTGCTTCGTGTCCCTTCGTGTCAATTCGTGCCCCTTCGTGGATGAGTTTTTAGGCTCTACTTGCATCAATAAGGAGGCACCAACCCATGACCGTTGAATTTGGATTGAGTCTGCCCGCCGGTCCGCCCAAGAATCAGATCGACCGCTTCTTGACCGATCTTGACCAGATTTTGCCCGCGCTGGAAGGTCACTTCAACAGCCTGTGGATGACCGACCATTTCTTCTGGGGCGACGATCCGACCTACGAAGCCTGGACCGTGATCGCCTACATGGCCGCGCGCTGGCCCCAGTTCAAGATCGGGCCGATGGTGCTGGGGCAGAGCTATCGCAATCCGGCCTTGCTGGCCAAGATGGGCGCTACGCTACAGAGCGCTTTGCCGCGGCAACTTCATCATGGCCGTGGGGGCGGGCTGGAAAGAGGACGAGTACACGCCTACGGCTATCCCTATCCGCGGCCGGGCATCCGCATCGAGCAGCTTGAAGACACATTGGAGATCATCAAGCGTCTGTGGACCGAGCCGGGCAAGGTCACCTATCAGGGCAAGCACTACAGCATTGTCGACGCCATCTGCGAGCCCAAGCCGGACCCGATTCCGCCGATCATCGTCGGCGGGGGCGGGAACAAGACCATGATGCTGGCCGCCCGCTTCGCCGACTGGTGGAATATTCCCGACGCCAACTTCGCCGACTACAGCGACCGGGTCGCCGTTCTGCATGAGCACTGCCGGACCATCGGCCGCGATCCGGCATCCATCCGCCTGACCTGGTTTGGCCGGCTGGTGCTGGGCCGAACTGAGGCTGAAGCGCTTGCGCGTGGGCACGGCCAGTGGACGCCCGAAAACGCCTTTGCGGGCACGCCGGCGCAGGTGGTGGCGCAGTTGCAGCAGTTCGTCGATCTGGGCACTGACTACTTCATGGTCGAAGTGCCGGACGTCGATCAGGCTCGAGGTGCGCGGCATGTTGTTAGAAGAGGTATTGCCATACGTCGACTAATCCATCCCAGCCAACAGCTTCCGGCATCGTGGACGCCAGATCCCGAGTCCGGCCACGTGCACGGGCCGCTTCGATGACCTCTGCCGGCAAGGCTCGGGCCGCAGAGGCGATCTGGCTTCCAACAACGTCCTCGTACCAGCGTGAATTGAACACATGTCGATGTTGTAAGGCGAGTGCGTACAGTTCGACAGCGTATTCAGCATCTCCAAGATCGGCATGAAGCAAGGCAGCGCCAGACAGTGACGACATGGATGGCATAAAAAGCCGGGTTCGTGCAGCGACTTGCAAACTCTCATGGATATAGGCCTGAGCTTGGCACAGGTCGTGCAATCGTAAAGCTACATAGCCTAGGCAAGCCAACGTCTCACCGAAACCCGTCATCTCGCCCCTGGCTCGAAATATCGGGAGTCCCTCCAAAAGATAGCGCTGGGCCTCAACATAGGACTCTTCCGCCTGCGCAACACGTCCCAAATTCATCAGCGGAAAACCGCCCACTGTGCTATCCGTCTGCGTGGTGATAGCCAATGCCTGACGTGCACACGTCCGCGCTTGCTGATATTGCCCCGAAAGCATTAAGGCATAGCTTGTCACCGTCGAAATCACGGGATCATCCGGCAAGCCTTGATCGAGGCGAATTTCTTGAGCCTCCTCGAAAATGCGCAAACCTTCGGCATACTTGCCTCCCTGAACATACGTTGAGGCCAGTGAAGTTACACCGTGTGCCTCCAGCCCACGGTCATCCAGTTCCCTGAAGATCGTGATCGACTGGCGAATTGCCTCTTCGGATGCCTCGAATCTGCCCTCAAGCCTGATAACTCCGCCAAGGTTTTGGAGCGATTCAGCCACGCCTCTGGCATCGCCCATGGCCTGTCGAATCGCCAGCCCCTCTTCCAGTGCGGACTTGGAGCGCTCGAACAGCCCTGAGGATCTGAGCGTGTTGCCCAACAGATCGAGCGCATAGGCCATCCGACAAGGATTGTCCAGTGTTCGATAGAGAGCCAGGCTCTGCTCGGCCCATTCTTGGCACTGCTCATAGTTGGAGTGAAAGGCAATCTCGGCTTGCTCCAACAGCAGATGGGCTCGCTCAGGGAGGGTATCCAGATCGTTCGACGATGGATCGTCCAGCAGGACTTGCACTTGCCGAAGCGTCTGTCTCGCCGAGTCAAACCGCCGCAACTTGCGCCGAATGGTACTCAGCCACATCAACGTTCTGACCTGTAGAAAGAATCGAACGGGATCGCCATGATCTGCCGGCCCATGTGCACGGTTGGACTGCGATGCGATCAACTGATCCAGGACCAATTTGTATAGGGCCTCTCCTTCTTCAAGCCGGCTTTGCCAAAGTGTGACCAGCCCCAATCCGTCAAGCGCCTGCGTCAACTGTTCATATTGTTCTTTCTCGGCTGCCCAGCGCCAGGCCGCTCGAATGTTCTCGCCGTCCGCTTCGACTTCAACCATGGCTGCCCTCTGGCGTTCGCTCTGCAACTCACCGTGACGTCGCTGCAACAGCGCACAGTAGTAAGCGCTGTGCTCATCACGAACCGCGGCCGTCCCCTCGCCCAGCGCCTCCTGAGCGAATTGGCGGAGAAGCTCATGGACCTCATAGCGCCCGTCCGGGTTGCGCCGGACGAGTGACTTGTGGCTCAGAGCGGTTAGCGGCGGCAGGGAAGCGCCGGCGACAGCGTGGGCGGCCTCACGCGTAAAACTGCCTCGGAACACGGATAGTCGCACAAAGACAGCCTGCTCAACCCCGGACAAGCGTTCCCACGTCGTTTCGAAGATCGCCCGCAGGCTTCGCTGACGCTCCGGCAGGTCGCGCAGGTCGACAGCCAAAAAGTCGAGGCTGCGACTGATCTCAGCCGCGATCTCAGCCACCGAAAGCATCTCAATCCAGGAAGCGGCCAGAATCAATCCCAGAGGCATTCCCCTGACCAGTCGGCAAATCCGAAGCAGGTCGGACCAGTTGTCGACAGTTGGCTCGAACGTAGGCCGAAGACGCTGAGCGGTCTGGATGAAGAGGTGCATGGCCGCCGGCAGCTCGGCGTTCTCTTTGCCGAAATCGTTGTCGGATACGGTCAGCCCGGACAGAGCAAGGACAGTCTCGCTGCTAAGCCGAAGCCGCTCGCGAGAGGTGACCAAGAGGTTGACCAGGGGAGCAGCCGCCAATATCTCGGTAAACAAGTCGACGCCGGCCAGCAGGTGTTCGGCGTTGTCCAACAGCAGCAGCATCGACTTGTCGCGCACGAAGTCGAGCACCTGCCGCTCGGGGGAACGGCCATCGTTCTGAAATGTATAACCAACGCTGGCGGCGATCGCAGAGACCATCGTATCCGGATCGGACAGCGGAGCCAGCGAGACGAAGTGGGCGCCGTGGTCATAGTCGGCCCGCAGAACCGCTGCCGCCTCCAGCGCCAACCGGGTCTTGCCCATGCCGCCCGGCGCGAGGATGGTGACCAGCCGAACCGACGGATCTCTCAGGAGTCGCGCCAGTTCCGCCAGTTCGGTTTTGCGCCCGACAAAGGATGTAGCCTGGGCCGGAAGGTTCTGTCCGATTGCAGCCGCGTGCGGCTCCTGCGCCAACAGGCCCAGATCTCGAGCACGCGATATCGCTTCGCCGCGACTGCTCACACCAAGTTTGTTGAAGATCTGCCGCACGTACCACTTCACCGTGCTCAGGGCAAGGGTCAGTTCGTCAGCTATCTGGGGATTACTTCTTCCCTCGCTGATGCAGTCAAGTATCTCTTGCTCGCGCGGCGTTAAGGTCGGCTCGCGAGGCAGATCATCTGTCCTATGGCCATTCATGGCGGGCATTATACCTGATTCCAGCATCCTCTGCCACCGCATTTTCTTCGACCTCCCCCTCCAATCCCCTCCCTTCTTCCCTCCCTTCTTCCCTCCCAGCAGGAGGGTGACGGGCGTCCGGCTATTCGATATGCTCGTGACTGTTTGAACAGCGCCGGGATCCCAGGCAGGCGTGCCTGAACCCGGCATGGAGATATGGGAGAAGAGTATGCGCAACACAAGTCGATTATCGAACATGACCATTTTGGCTGTAGCCGGCATCCTATTGATCAGTTTCGTCCTATTTGCGACGGATACGGCCATGGCTGCAAAGCCGGAGACATCGCCTGTGTTCTGGTCGTGGGACTTCGAAGGTGGAGACACCAGCAATCCGGTGGGTACCTCTACTCTGAATCGCAACAACAGCGGCATCAGCGGCACCTACAAAACCGATGTGCTGACACCGGGCAATGCTGCCACCCTCTGGTTCATCGTTTTCAACTACCCCGAGGAGTGTGCAGCCGGCCCCTACATGTGCAGCCCACTTGACTTGGGCTTCGGGGCCGCGGCGCAGGGCGATTTCCTATTGGCCAGCGGCCACGTCATCGGCGGCAGCGGCAAGGGAAATTTCGGTGGGCATCTGAACGTGGGCGACACGCGGGGATCCGGCTTTGCCGAGGTGAACTGCCCCGAAACCGGAGACTGTGCACCGGGGTTAATCGATCCTCACGGTGCGCTGGTTGTCCTGGCCATCCATGATCATGGCCCCAAACAGAAGGGACAGACGCTCAAGGCGCAGATCAGCTCATTCTTGGGCGGCTGTGAAGGACCATTCAACGGCAATGAGTTCGGCTTTGCCACCGGCCCCCATGACATTCCAGATGCAGCGGGCGAGTGTTCCACCATCCAGTTCTCGCCGCACGTGCCGCAGCCGTAGTCTCAGTCCGCAGCAACGCTCGACAGCAGAAACGTGGGCGTGCGCATTGCGCACGCCCACAAGACAAGCAGAATCGCAATCACATCATGTTGAAAGCTACTACCCCACGCATCATGAACAGCACAAGGAGCAGAACCTCATGAGTCACAGTAGAACGATCATTGGCCTGGTCACCCTGGCGCTCACAGCCATTTTGCTGGCCGGTTGCACGCTGATGCTGCCAGAGCCGCAGGCCGAGGAGGAAGGAGCCGCAGCCCACAGCTCAACAAGCAGCGTCTTTTTCACGTGGGACAGCAATTCAGTCGGCACATCGACGTTGGAGCGCGAAAGTGACGTCGTCCACGCCACCTTCGAAACTGAGGGCATGACGCCCGGCAACGCCGTCACCGGCTGGTATATCGTCTTCAATCACCCGGAGTTGTGCGAGCCAGCGCCCTTCGAGTGCGATCCGACCGACATGTTCCATCCCGACTTTCCTGGCCAACAGGGCCCGGCAGAAGGCGACTTCCTCCTGCTCAGCGGCCATGTCGTCGGCGAGGACGGCAAAGGAATGTTCGAAGGGTCATTGGCGGTCAGGGATGCCAGCACATCGGGACTGGCGGAAGTGATCTGCCCGGAAACGCTGGACTGTACTGACGGGCTAACCGATCCTGACGGTGCACTGGTTGTCCTGGCCACCCATGATCATGGACCGGCCCTGACCGGGGCCGAGCTTGAGGCCCAACTCAGCACCTTCCTGGGCGGCTGCGTCGGCGCATTCAACGGCGACGACTTCGGCTTTGCCATGGCCGCCGACGATCTGCCGGACGCTGTGGGCGAATGCTCGACCATCCAGGTTTCGCCGCACATGCCGGCCGGTAGTTAGAGTCCGCTGACATCTGGTCAGCGGGCATAGCTGAAGCCATCTGCTAACAGCGAGAAGCCGCCTCAGCGACTTATGACTCAGCGCCTGAGGGCGCTTCTCATCGTCAACGTCCCCTGCGGGAACCGCTACGGTGGCGACAACGTCTTCACCGCCGATGACCAGGGCAACGCGCACGCACACATCGCACTGAGCACCATGCCCGAGGCCAGAGCAGACATGATTCCCTCGGTGGCCGTGGCTTACCACAGCGATGGCAAAACCTACGACGAGTATCCCGGCAGCTTCGGTCTCAATACCCATGTCCAGACCTTTGCTCCTATTCCTGCGGCCGACAACGATGCTTGGGTGATCATGGAGTAGCCGTCGCTCAGACAAGACATTCACGCTGACACATCACTTGTACGGTATCCAGTCTGGCCACGACCGTTACGGCAGACTGGATACCGTTCGAGTCAATTCTCGATATCGCAACACCCAAGACAGCCTTCTGAGGCGATTGTGCGTCGGCACGTCATCGAACGCTGTGCCCTGAGGAGGTGATTCCCTTGAGTACCCTGACTCCATCCAAATTCCTGATCCTCGCGATGATCTGCGGATGCTTCGCCGCATTGCCGATCTTGGCGACCATCGAACGAACTCAGGCTAACCCTGTCGTGTTTGACCCTGTCGTGTTTGACCCTTCCGTGCAGTATCGGAGTGACGCACCGTATCTGAGTGACCGCGTAGCCATGATCCTGCCGGCACGCAGCCTCACAACGACTTCTCAATCGGACACATTGGACGAGCAATTACAGCGGATAATGAGTAAGCATGGGCTGACTGGCGATCCCGCCGATGGCCGTGAGCTACCGTCGATCGAGGATCCAGTGGTGCAACTTGGCAAGAAACTCTTCTTTACCAAGACACTTGGGGGAGACCTGGACGTAGCCTGTGCCAGTTGCCATCTGCCGACATTGGGCGGCGGTGATGGCCTCCCGATGTCCATCGGCGTGGGCGCGGCGGAACCCGATCTCATCGGACCGGGTCGAACCCATCCGGCATTGACATTCACGGTGCCGCGCAACGCACCCACAACCTTCAATATCGCGTTGTGGGACAAAGTGCTTTTTCACGATGGCCGTATTGAAAGCTTGGGCGGAGCTCCGGGCGTCAATGGGGCCGACGGCAAGGGGATCCGCACGCCCGATGTGGCGATTGGCGAGGTTGATCCCAACGCAGGAGCCAATCTTGTTGCGGCTCAGAGCCGATTCCCGACAACATCGCCAGAGGAGATGCGCGGCTTTGCGTTCGCGGCCAGTCAGAACAACCAGTATAGCCGCGATCAACTGGCAACCCGTCTGGCCGGCTACAGTGTCGATGGAGTTGACGAAGGCTACGATTGGCGCGCCGCGTTTGAGATAGCCTTTGGTCCAGCGGAGAGACCTGAGGGCTTGATCACAGAGCAGCACATTGCCGAAGCGATCGGCGAATACGAGCGTTCTCAGATCTTCATCGAAACACCCTGGAAGGCCTATGTCGAGGGCGACTTGGATGCTCTGACCGATGCTGCAAAACGGGGCGCATGGCTCTTCTTCACACCCACCGAAGAGGGAGGCGCCAACTGCGCTCGCTGTCACAGCGGCGACTTTTTTACGGACGAGGCGTTCCATGTCTTGGCTGTGCCGCAGATCGGGCGCGGCAAGGGCGACGGTCTGACCCGGACAGACGACTTTGGCCGTTTTCGTGAGACTCGCCAACTGAAGGACCTCTATGCCTTCCGTACACCGTCCCTCATCAATGTCACGGTGACCGGGCCGTGGGGGCATGACGGCGCGTTCAAAACGCTAGAAGGTATGGTCCGCCATACGCTCAATCCGGCTGAGTCCATCCGAACCTACGATTGGGCTCAACTGGATAGATACGTGCTCACGGAAGACGCTCCGGCAAACACGCAGAAGGCACTGGCTCGCCTGGCGTACAACCGACGGATGGGCGTTATGAGCGTGGAGAACGTGGATTTAACGAATGTGGAAGTGGCCGACTTGCTGGCATTCCTGGAGGCGTTGACCGATCCGTGTGTGACCGATGCTGCCTGTCTGGCCCCATGGATGCCATCTCACGAAGAAATGGAACTGGACGGCCATCTGCTGAACGCCCAACTGGCTGCGGACAGTCCTTAATCGATTTGGCAGATCGGCAGGATACGAGTACCCTGTCCGGATGGCATTATCTGCTGCAAGGCGACTGAAACCAGGCTATGGCTGGACCGCCAAAATCCCCTTCTTCTATGGCTGGATCGTCGTGGCCGTCGGCGCGCTCGCCATGTTCGCCACGACGCCGGGCCAGTCCGACTCCTTTGCCATGTTCATGGATTCCTTTGTCGATGAATTTGGCTGGAGCCGTACCTATCTCTCTTCGCTCTATGCGGCCGCAACGCTGTTGGCAGGCGGTCTCATGTTGTTCGTGGGGCGCATTGTTGACAGTGCGGGGGCAAAGTGGGTGGCGATCGCGGCTGCGGCCATCCTGGGGATCGCCTGCGTGCTGCTGAGCACGGTCATCTCACCATTCGTGCTCTTCGGGGGAATCTTCCTGGCGCGCTTCGCCGGCAAAGGGGCGTTGGACCTGTCGGCGAGCACATTGGCCCCCTCCTGGTTCATCAAGCGCCGGGCCCTCACCATCATGCTGGTCAGCCTGGGCGGTACCGCAGGGGCGGTGATCTTTCCGCTGCTCAACAACTATCTGATCACCACCTTCGGCTGGCGACAGGCATATCAGTTCCTCGCCGCCGGGCTCTGGCTGATCTTTATCCCCATTGCCTTCTTCTTCCTGATCAGCAGACCGGAAGATATCGGGCTTGCCCCCGATGCCGCGGCCCGATCTCGAACGGCCACAGCGCCGCAGCCGGCAGAACACGATTCCGCCACCCTCGAGATCGCAGCAGACGACGAAGTCTCCTTCACCCAGGGTCAGGCCATGCGTACAGCCGCCTTCTGGATCATTGCCTTCTGCGTCTTCCAGGCGTCTTTGGTCGGGACCGGCGTCATCCTGCACTTCATCTCGATTTTCGATGAAGTCGGCTTCGACATGGCCTTCGCGGCCAAGATGATGAGCATCAAACCACTGATCGCGTTTGTGACGGTCGTCTTGGCGGGGCTGAGCCTTGACAAGATAAAACACCAGAACTATGTCCTGGCGCTGGCGTGTATGGGGCAGGTGGCCGGCTATGTCCTGCTCGCCTTCCTCAACAGCCCGACGATGGCCCTTGGCTATGCAGTCCTCACCGGCATCTCGGCCTCACTGTTCGGCCTGAGCATCGGCGTGCTCAAGCCAAACATCTTTGGGCGGCGCTATCTGGGCGGCATCCTTGGCGTGATGGTGGCGATCAATGTGGTCGGCTCTGCGATCGGGCCGATAGTCTTCGGGGCCGCCTTCGACATCGTCGGCGGATATCGCGAAGCAATCCTGATCTCGGCACTGCTGCCGCTGACGGCGGGCGTTCTCAGCCTGATGCTACGCAAGCCTCAGTTGCCGGAACAGGCGGCATCGCAGAGCTGAATGTAATGGGGAGCAAGCAAGGTCCCAGTGGTGACGTCCTTGTCCCGCGAAGAGTCAGATTCCGAATTTGGACCGGAATGCGTTTGCATAACCAAACAGTTGGTGGCTCAAACCGGGGCTTCTCATGGGCCATCGCTCGGCGCTACTTCTTCTTTTTCTTTGCCGGCTTTCGTTTGGTTGGCTTAAGCTTAAGCGAACCGACGTATGCGTAGCTCAAGTCGAAGTGTAGAAGCCTCAACGAGAACCCATGACCACCATCTTCCTTGTTCGCCACGGCTCATTCAACCGACTGGGGGACAATCTTGACCCGCCGTTGACGCAGCGGGGCGTCGGCGAGGCCTTTGCCACGGCAGCTTGGCTGGCGGACCAGAGCATCGACCAAGTCTACGCCAGCCCGTTGGTTCGAGCCAAACAGACAGCCGAGATCATCGCTGCGCCCCAAGGCCTGGCGGTGCTCCAGGACGCGCGTCTGCGTCGAGCGTGCCAGCTTTGGCGATCTGCCCAGACAGACAGTCGACGACTTCATCGCCATGTGGGAGCGCTGCAACGTCGAACGGACGTGGGTTCCGCCAGTCGGCGATTCGTCGTTAGATTGCGGTAAACGAGTTGAATCGTTTGTCGCTGATACCTACAGGCGCCGGCCGCAAGGATCCATCGTCGCCGCATCACACGGCGGCGCCATCGCCGATTTTCTACTCAATGTATTTTCCGTCGACGAGATCGCAACCGTCAATCCTGAATTGGCGGCGACGCCTTTCAGTGGAGAGGTCATGAGAGAATGCTCAATCACAGTTATTCACTTCAACGGGACAGCCTATACGCTAGTGGAGGCAGCGAGCATCAGTCACCTATAGCCCGGATCCACGCGTAGTACTCAGTCATCTCCCTGTCAACCTGCTCAGGATACGGATAGCCGAGGCCATCGCCGACGAGCCTAGCCAATTTTCTGAAGAGGGCGACGGCGTTGAAGAAGGCCACCCACTGCGCCTCGATAGCGGCGCCCGCAAAGGTAGATTCGTATTCCCGCCACGTCTTTTCATCCAGATATCGCTTGAAGTACCGGCCGCGCACGCCCGGATTGACGGACCAGTCGTTCTGAAGGCCAATAGCCCACCCAAGCATCGTGTGCAAGAATTCATCCCGCACAGCCTGGCCCAACATGCTGGCAGCAAAGGGCAGTTCGTCGCGTCGCAGATACTTGGGCACGTAGTGCGCGTCCCACCAAAATTCGTTCACCAAGACTTCATACTCATCTCGCGTCGGCTTCTTGACGACGTGTTCCATATGGGTCGGAGGCTTGAGTCCAGCCAACAAGCCGTCTTTGTCCAGAAGTATCCTATAGTCATCGTCGTAGGCGTCTGCTGCCGCCACAGCAGCCTCACGGATCTGGAAATCGATGCGCACTTTGTCTCGAAATATGATTAGCCGCGTAACCCCTTCCCAACCACTATCGATCGGATTGAAAGGCCAGCGAACCATCACCTCGCCAAAGTGACCAAGCCAGCCGTCACCCTGTTGAAACGGTTGCAGATCTGCAACGTAGAGTTCAATGTCATAGTCCGACAACACGTCCGTCTCCCGATCAGGATTGGCCCGACTGCTGGTCAGAATAGCCGCGCGAACCTGGTCATTGGGTTGCGCCCACTCGGTGAACTGCTTCAGCACCTCTTCTTGTGTCCTCACCGGTTTCCCCTCTTCTAGGTTAACGACCCACAAACGACATTTGACAAAGTCAACCTATCATGGGATGTATTATCCTGCAATGTAGTTCGCCGGCATCCATGTCGAAAGAGAGTCCAACCATGCCAATTCAATCCGCTGTCATCCTTGCCGCCGGGGCCGGAAGTCGCTTCTGGCCCTACAATGTCGTACGCAACAAAGTCGCCTTTCCGATTGCCAACGTCCCAGCCGTGCGCCGCCTGGTCGATCAGGTGAACAGCCTGGGTATTGAGCGTCTGGTCGTCGTCACTGGACATGGCGAGGCCAGCGTGCGCGCGGCCCTTCGGGGCTGTGCTGCGGATATCCAATTCGTGCGCCAACCTCAAGCTGTGGGTACGGCCGACGCCGTAATGCAGGCCGCATCATTGCTCGAGGGCGACTTCCTAGTACTTGCCGGCGACATTGTCACTGATGCCGCCAACCTGTCTCGGCTGAAGCAGGGATTCGAGATGGATCGCCCACTGACAGCCGCGCTGATCCAGCCGCTGGGCGACGAGCGGCCCCACGACTGGTTGGTGGCCGGCGCCAAAGAAAGCAGACTCACAGGCATCGAAGGTCATCCGCGTGACGGCGCATATCGTCTGTGCGGGACATACGCAATGCAGGCCGAAGCGTTGGTCTATCTGCGCGACAATCCCGGCATTGTCCACAGCGTGCCGGTGGGCGGCATGCCGCCGGTCGAGAGCGAGATCGCCCAGTCCTTGCAGATGATGATCGACGAGCGGGTTGATCTGCTTGCCGTTGAGACGGCCGGCTACTTCGTTGATCTTGACAAACCGTGGCACATCCTCGAAGCCAACCATCGTGTCATAGAGGCCATGTCACAGCAGATCATCGAGAACGTGATTCCAGCCTCGGCGCGCATCCACGACGGAGCCGAGATCGAGGGAAAGGTGGTTCTGGGCGAGAACGCGGTCATCGGCAATCGGGCGGTCGTGAAGGGTAATCTCTGGATGGGCGACAACGCCGCCGTCACCAATGGGGCCATCATCGAGGGATCGGCCGTCATCGGTTCCGACACCAAGGTGCGCGACTATTGCCAGATCGGCGGCCACAGCACGTTGGGGACGCGTGGCGTCTACGGACACGGCGCCGAATTTAGCGGGGTCGCTCTCGATACGGTCTACTGTTATCATTACTGCGAGATCTGGGGCGTGGTCGGCGAGGCGGTCGACTTCGGCGCAGCCACCGTCTGCGGCAACCTGCGCTTCGACGACGCCGAGTCGCCCTGGCGCATCAAGGGTCGTCGCGAGGTGCCGACCCATGCCTCCAATGCCGCCTATTTCGGCGACTTCAGCCGCACCGGCGTCAACGCCATCATCATGCCCGGACGGCGTACCGGAGTCTATTCGGTCGTCGGCCCCGGCGTGGTGCTCTACGAAGACTTGCCGGATCGGCAGTTGACGATGGTGAAACAGGAACGGATCACTCATGATTGGGGACCCGAACGCTACGGCTGGTAGAACCTCCCGATCGCACTTGACAAAGTGAGTCCGAATGCGGTAAATTAGCATTCAATGCTAATTTACCGCCAAAGGAGGCATTCAATGTCCGAAATTCCGGCCATGGCGCCGGTGAGCCATATGCGAATCCGCCAAGCTGAACTCCTTCAACAGGCCAAGGATGGACCTGTGGTGTTGATCGAAAAAGGCAGTACACCGGCCGCAGTCCTGATCTCACCCGAAAAATGGAATGACATGCAACGCCAGATCAAACAGCTTGAGATGTTGGCTGAGTCGCGGCGCGTCTTCGCAGAAATGGCCAGCGATCCGGCCAAACGAATATCGCATGAAGCGCTGAGACGCCAACTGAAAGAGAAGGCCACGGCTGACTGATGGAGCCGATCTGGGATATCGAATATAGCATCGAAGCGCGCAACTACCTCTATGACTCGTACCCGTACACAGAGGATATCCTGATCGAGATAGAGAAGCTTCGATTCACAGAGACCGCGATCCCTGCCGAGGGCTGCACGCAGATCGAGCCTCACGTCTATATGTGGACAACACTGCGGCATATGGTTGTCTATCGCCAGATGCTGGATATCAATCCACAACCTGCGTTGTGGATTGCAATTGTCAAACCGGTCGATTGACCTTGGTGAATTGAATATCGACGAGAAACCCCAACATGGCCTGGATTCAAACAATCAACGAAGACGAAGCGACGGGACGCCTGGCCGATCTGTACGCCAAGATGGTCGAGCCTTGGGGCGGCGTGGACAACATCATGAAGATCCACAGCCTCAATGTGCCCTCGCTCAAGGTCCACTTCGAGATTTACAAGACGCTCATGCGCGGACGCTCTGATCTGACGCGGGCGCAACGCGAGATGATCGCGGTGGTCGTCTCCAAGATCAACCGTTGCCGCTACTGACTGACCCATCACGGAGCGGGTCTCCGTCGGCTTACAGAGGACGACCGTCTGGTCGAGCAACTGACCGATGACTACACGATAGCTGATATCAGCAGGCCAGATCGAGCCATGTTAGACTACGCCGCCAAGCTGACACGCGAGCCTTGGGCCATGACTCAAAACGATGTCCAGGCTCTGCGAAACGCCGATTTTTCCGACCGTGCCATTCTCGACATCAACCAGGTGACCGGCTACTACGCCTATGTCAACCGGCTGGCCGATGGGCTGGGGGTGGCGCTCGAATCCTTCTGGAAAGAGGACCCGCAATCATGAGCAAGCCGAACATCATCTACATCATGGCCGACGACATGGGCTACGGCGATCTGGGCTGCTACGGAGCGACCAAGATCCCCACGCCCAACATGGATCGCATCGCCGCCGAAGGCGTGCGTTTGACCGATGCGCACTCGTCGTCTGCGGTCTGCACGCCCAGCCGCTACGCCGTGCTGACCGGGCGCTATGCCTGGCGCGGCGGGCTCCAGCGCTGGGTGCTCGGCGGCTACGGCACCCCCTTGATCGAACCGGAGCGTCCGACGGTGGCCTCCCTGCTCAAGCAGGCGGGCTATCGCACGGCGGCGGTCGGCAAGTGGCACGTCGGTCTCGACTGGCGGCGAACCGACGGCGGCACAAAGCCGCTAGTTGATTTCGGCAACCCGGCCTGGAGCCTGGACGGCTTCGACATCGACCACAGCAAGCCCATCGGCAATGGTCCCACAGAACTGGGCTTCGATTCCTATTTCGGCATCGCCGGCTCGCTGGACATGCCGCCCTATTGCTTCATCGAGGACGACCACACGGTCGGCATTCCCGACCGCGAAAAGGAAGTCTACTACAACCAGCAACGTAAGGGTTTGCAGACACCGGACTGGGCCGACGACCAGGTGGACATCACCTTCGCGGCCAAGGCGGTCGAGGTGATCGAATCGTCGGCCGCTGCAAACCGTGAGGCAAGCGAACCGACGCCCTTCTTCCTCTACTTGACCCCAGCCTCGCCCCACCGCCCCTGTGATGTGCGCCCCGATTTCGTCGTAGGCGCGTCCGATGCGGGCGACCGTGGCGACATGGTCGTGCTCTTTGACTGGGTGGTCGGTCAGGTGCTGGATGCGCTGGACCGGACGGCGCAAGCCGACAACACGCTGATTCTGGTCACCAGCGACAACGGCGGTCGCCTCACCTGTGCCGACGGAGAGACCTACGGCCATCCGGTCAATGGTTCTCTGCGCGGCCAGAAGGCCGACATCTGGGACGGCGGCCATCGCGAGCCGCTGGTGGCGCGTTGGCCGGGCCACATCCCGGCGGATAGCGTCAATGACGATCTCGTCTGCCTCTCCGACCTACTTGCAACCTGCGCAGCCATCGCCGGTGTAGACGTGCCCGAGGATGCGGCCGAGGATAGCTTCAACATACTGCCGACCCTTGAGGGCCGGCTGCTTCATCAGCCAATTCGCCAGTCGGTCATCCACCATTCGGGCAATGGCCTATTCTCGATTCGCCACGGGCACTGGAAAATGGTGCTGGGTCTCGGCTCCGGCGGCTTCAGCGAGCCTGTCAGCGTTGAGCCAAAGCCGGGCGGCCCCATCGGCCAGCTCTACAACATGGAGACGGACCCTGCCGAACAGAAAAATCTTTGGAATGAGCGACCGGAAATTGTTGTCGAATTGGGTGCACTATTGGAACGACAACGCGGTGAGGGACGGACTCGGCCGCGCTGATGGAATGCGGTTCGAGGCGGGATGGATGTGTTTCATCCTATGCTGCCGCTGGGGATCTCTGGACAACTTTGAGGTACGAAGCCGCGGCGATATGAGCTTCGTAGAGATCAGTGGAGTGGTTCCGTGGCTTGAGACAGCCTATGATTTGGGACTAGATTTGGAGGCGCCACAGCCGTTGCCAAGGGTATTCAAGAGCCATGTAAGCTGGGAAGATATACCCAAGGGTGGTCGCTACAGTGCCTCATTTCGCAACCCCATAGATCGCTCTATCTCGTTCTGTCGATTTTTCGAAGGCTGGTGATTTGAACCAGGGTCGATCTCCTTCAGGGACTTCATCGTTGACTTCGGTCTTGATCTCGGGGGCAACCGTAGTTACTGGCGGCACTTGAAGTCCTGGTGGTCCACGATCACGGCCGATATGAAACCGTTCGCCTCGCTGCGACCAAGTCTCTCGGCGGCGCCCACACGGCTTTAGCCCCTCAAGATGACCGAGATATGAAACTCAAGAAGGTTGCTGAAGGCCGCACCGCCGAGGTTTTCTCCCTGGCGGGTGGCAAGGTGGTTAAGCTGTACCGATCGGGGTATCCCGCCGACGAAGCTGAGCGGGAAGCGGCGAAGTGTGTTCTAGCCCGCAGGCAGAACCTGCCAACTCCGCGGGTTGTTGAGGTTGTGCGGATGGAAGGACGCCAAGGCATTGTCTTCGATGAATGCCCCGGGCCAACCATGGGTGACCGATTGCGGCAGCATCCCAGCGATTGCGAGTCAATGGCAAAACTGTTGGCCTCGATCCACGTCAGAATCCACGGATGTTCGGGGAAAGGTCTCCCTTCGACCCTTGAAAGAACCGCAAGGAAGATCGAACGTGCCAAGTCACTTGGGGATGTGGCCAAGTTGAACCTACAGGGCAGATTGGCGGGCATGCCAGGTGCCGAAGGCATGTGTCATGGAGACCTCCATCCTGACAATGTGATAATGTCCGACGATGGTCCTATGGTCATCGACTGGGTCGATGCGACAATGGGTCCGCCCGCTGCGGACCTGGCACGATCTATTGTGTTGATGCGTTACTCTGGGCTTCCTCCGGAACCAACCGAAGCCGAGGCCTTCTGCAAGATGAAGACAGCTTTCTTGAATGTCTATCAGCAGCAATACGTCGCTCTGGGATCGCTGCCGGAAACTAGCATTGAACGGTGGATGCCCATCGTCGCCGGAGCCCGACTGTCGGAGAACGTGGCGTGCGGCTCCACCGTGGACGAACTTGTGACCCTCGCGAGGACGGGCCAACCACGGGTTGCAGTTGACCGTCTCTTACGCGCCGGCAAGTGAACCCAGGCGTTATACACACTCAATCCAACAAAGACTGGAGGACAGGATGTCAATGGATTTCACTGCCACTGCTCGCCGACTCGGGCTCTTCTCCGCCGTAGCGACAGCGATTCTGCTGGTCGCCTATGCGATCACGCTCGTAATCGGGCTCGCGTCGCTCAAGTCCCCTGACGATCCAATCGGCAACCCGTGGTTCACGATGCTCGAGGTCGAGATCATCGTCATGATGCCGGCGATCGTCGCGCTCTTCGTGGCGGTGCACGCTTGGACGCCGGCGCGCGCGAAGGCGCTCAGTCTCAGCTCAGTGGTCTTCATGGGCGTGTTGGCCGGGATCACATGCAGCCTGCACTTCGTCGTCTTGACCTTGAGCCGGCAGGCCGAATTCGTTGACCAACCGTGGCTGCCGCTGTTCATGTCCTTCGAGTGGCCATCGGTCGTATATGCTCTCGACATTCTCGCCTGGGACATCTTCTTCGCGGTCGCAATTTTGTTCGCCGCCCCCGTATTCAGTGGGAGCCGGCTCGCCGCATGGATCCGAGGTCTTATGATCGCAAGCGGAGTGCTCTCGCTCGCCGGTCTGAGCGGTGTGGTGCTCGGCAGCATGCAGTGGCGTAACATCGGCATTGTCGGGTACGTCCCGGTCTTCATGGTCGTCGTGGTGCTGCTGGCCATTTTGTTCCGTCGGACTCCGCCCCAGGAGGTCTGACACCAAGCTTGATGCCTAACAAGCACATCAACCTGACTCGCCGCAGCGCCGGCGTTGTCTCCTCCGGCCGTCGTGCTCGAAGGTTATGCTGGTGTTGTGCCAGTAGGAACGTGCGTATCCCTGAGGACAATCGACATCGAGCACGCCAATTCTAACTTCGATCTGAAATCGGAAACCCCATTCGATAGTCTGTATCGTGAACTTGATGCAACTTGCTGCGTTCTTCACGACACGCATGGAGATGATGGAGAGTGGCACTCAATCATGAAGCCGCCGCGTCGGGATGAGACCTCAAGGCCAGAAAAAGGAGAAGACCATGATCAACTTCAACGATAGCAACCTGTTCACCCCCGTCACCCATCCCGAGTCGGGCGTGACGAGCTATGTGCTGACGCGCAGGGTCGCGCCGGTGCAGCAGGGGTTCTATTTCGTCAACGACTCTATGAGCGCCGACGGCCGCTATCTTTGGTTCTACTGCGCCTTTCCGCCGGCACTGCATCGGACACTCGCCGTGATCGATTTCGTCGATCAAACTGTGCGCCATTTCCCGGAGACGAATGCGGCGGGCGCGTATGTCGATCCGGATTCCGGCGATGTCTTCTGGAGCGAAGGGACGGCCGTTTGGCGGCGCGGCCCGCGCGTTAAGGACGTGCCGGTACTTGTCAATCAACTTCCTCCCGAGAGGGTCGGGGGACGGCACGTCGCCAAGTTGGCCACCCATTTGACCCGTTCGGCCGACGGCAAGGAGTTCTTCATTGATGCCACAGTGGGACTGGCCCACATATTCGGCAGTCTCCCGCTGGATGGCGGTCCGTTTTTGCCTTGGTGGCGTTTCGACCGAACCCATAACCACGCCCAATTCAGTCCGACCGATCCCGACACGGTGCTCTTCGCCCAAGAGTTTCACAACGACCCGATCACGGGATTGCGCTTCCCCATCACCAACCGGCTCTGGCTGATCAGACGCGGCGAGCAGCCTCGCCCGATCCTGCGTGAGCCGCGCTTCGTCTCTCACGAGTGGTGGGACCCGGACGGGGAACATGTCTGGTGCGTCGATGTCCCCAATAACAATGAAACATGGCGCGTGCGGATCGCGGATGGCGAGGTCGAAAAAATCGCCTTCCCACGCCAATGCTGGCATTCGCACAGCAGCCGAGACGGGCGGCTGATCGTCGGCGACTCCAACAACGGCTTCTTCCGCGGCTGCGCCTCGACCGTCCACTTTATGAATCGTGCCACCGGAAAGGTGCTCGTCCTGGCCGAGCATGCTGAGCGCACCGACTACGCAGGCCGCCACTACCACATCGACCCGCACCCGCGCTTCTGCTGCAACGACCAGTACATCGTTTTCACCACCACTGTCCGCAACGAGATAAACCTTGCAATTATTCCCGTGGAGCACTTGATCAAAAAGACCTTGTGATGCTTCAAAGTGCTTCTGCTGACCTACGATGTCACAGCAGACGGCAATCCGAAACGGAGCTTCTGCTCCTCATTTTCTCGATCCTGATGCCAAGATGCGAAATCTAGGCCAAAGAAACGACAACGTGCAAAATGACGACGGCGCAGAGTGGCGACATTGTGTCATTTGGCGATTGGGTGCAGCAGCGACGCCAGGCCCTGGACCTCACACGCCCGGCACTGGCTCGACAGATCCCCTGCTCGTCCAGCACCATCAAGAAGATTGAACGAGACGAACGTCGCCCCTCGCCTCAGATTGCCCTCTTGCTCGCCGACCAGCTACTCATCCCCGCCCAGGATCGGGATCGTTTCTTGGCGATGGCGCGCGGCGAATTCGTGGCCACGCCGCTCGGCGCGCCGGATCTGATCTCGATGCCGCCCTTTCTGCGGCCATCTGCCGACAATCGAGACAGATCGTTCACGCCCCTTGTGGCCCGCCAACGCGAGCTCGCTCAACTCGACGCCCACCTGGAGGCGGCGCTGGCCGGCAACGGATCCATCGCCTTCATCACGGGCGAGGCCGGTGACGGTAAGACGCTGTTGGCGCAAGCGTTTGTGCGTCGTAGCCAGGAGAACTATCCAGACTTGGTGGTTGCGACCGGCAACTGCAATGCCTACACCGGCATCGGCGACCCGTATCTCCCCTTTCGCGAGATCCTGGAGTTGCTGACCGGCGACATCGAAGCGCGCTGGAATGCCGGCGACATGAGCCTGACCCATGCCCAGCGGTTGTGGCGCCTGGTCCCACAGACCGTACAGGCGCTGCTGGTGACCGGACCTGACCTGGTAGACACCTTCCTTGCGGGCAGACCGCTGCTGAATCGTGCGATGGCAACGATACCCGCCCAGGACAGCACGCTCGTGGATCGCCTGGAGACCCTCATCGCCCGTCACCAGGATGAACGCCCGGCAGCGCGCATGCAGCAGAGCAACCTCTTCGCTCAATACGTGCGTGTTCTTCAAAGCTTGGCCCGTCGCCAGCCACTGCTGCTGATCATCGACGACCTGCAATGGGTGGATGCCGGTTCGATCAGCCTTCTATTCTATCTGAGTCGTCATCTCCAGGGGCAGCGAATCCTACTGATCGGCATCTACCGTGCGGCGGAAGTTGCCTTGGGTCGCGGGGGAGAACGCCATCCACTGGACCCACTGGTCAACGAGATGCAGCGCAGCTTTGGCGAGATCCATGTGCGGCTGAACCAGGCCGACGGCCGCGGCTTTGTGGATGCGCTCATCGATGGCGAACCCAATCGGTTGGATCGTTCCTTTCGGGATGCGCTCTACCGACAGACTGCCGGCCATGCCCTCTTCACCGTCGAACTGCTGCACGGCCTGCAAACGCGGCGAGAGATCATCCGCAATGCCGACGGCGAATGGATAGAATCGCCCGATCTCGATTGGCAGTTCCTGCCGGCACGGGTTGAAGGTATCCTCAAAGAACGCATCGGGCGTTTGGCCCCGCCGCTGCAGGAACTGCTGCAAATTGCCAGCGTGGCGGGCGAGACTTTTGACGCTGCGATCGTCGCCCGCGTGCAGGGCGTAGACGAACGCCAGATCGCCGGTCAGCTGGGGACCACCTTGGATCGAGAGCAGCGGTTGGTCACAGTGTTAGGCAGCCGAAAGGTCGGAGCGCAGCAGCTCGTCCAGTACCGTTTTCGGCACATTCTGTTTCAACAATATCTATACAACACGCTGGACCCAATCCAACGGATCTACCTCCATCGCGCCGTCGCCGAGGAACTGGAGCAACGCTACGACGCTGAGTCCAAGCTCATTGCCCCACAACTGGCACGCCACTATGCCATTGCGGGCGACAATCACCGTGCAATGCACTACTTCGGAGTGGCCGGCGATATGGCGGCAGCCATCTACGCCAACGCTGAAGCAGAAGTGCTCTATCGCCGAGCGCTCGAGTTGGCAAGCGTGGCGTCAGGCGACGCCCAACAGTCGACGGCGGATCCGGAACGATTGCAGTTGTATGCCCGACTCGGCCGCACATTGGAGTTGAGTGCTCAACACGCGGGCGCTATTGCTGTCTACGAGGAGATGGAACGTGTGGCGCAGGCAGACGGCGATCAGGCCATGGTGCTCGCCTCTCTTCTGGCGCGCGCCGCCATCCGCACGACGGTGAACTTTGCACGCGATCCGGTTGAGGGCCAGGCACTGCTGGAGCAGGCCCAGATCCTGGCACGCGAGCTGGCGGATCGGGCGGCAGAGGCCAAAATACTCTGGAATCTACTCGTCTTGAACGCCTACACGGGCGGCGACCCGGACCAACGGCTGGCGTATGGCGAACAGGCATTGACCTTGGCCCGCGATCTGAACCTGCCGGAGCAGTTGGCCTACACGCTGCACGACATCTTCTATGCCTACGCCGGGATCGGTCAGTGGGATCGCGCCCGCCAATCGCTCAGCGAAGCGCGTGATCTGTGGCAGCGGCTGGACAACCTGCCCATGCTCTCCGAGGCGCTCATGCGCCTGCACTGGACCTATCTGGTGACGGGCGAGTATGAACAGGCCATCGTCCATGCCCAAGAAGCCTATCGCTTGGGCGTGGAAAGCCACAATGTGGATGCGCAGGCGTTGAGCCATTTCATGATAGGATTTGTGTTTTGGGAGCGCGGCGAGATCGGCAAGGCGCTGGCCGTGATGGAAGAAGACATCTCCATCGCCGAGTCGGTCAGCAGCTTGACGCCGCTGATCGGCACGCGTGCGGACCTAGGATTGCTCTACGGCGAATTGGGCGATGTCGATCGCGGACTGGCCCTGGCAGATCTGGCACGGTCGGTCGCGGAGGAGCAGCTTCCCATATTGCGCTTCTGGCCCCATGCGGTCCAGGTCAGTCTCCACTTGCGCCAGGGAAACGTGGCCGCAGCCGAGGAACTGATCGCCACGTTGGAAGACTATCGTACCGTCAAAACACGCTTTGGCTACATGCCCTTCATGTGGGTGCGGGTGGGGCTGGCCCACGGCGAATTTGCCTTGCAACGACAGGCGTTCGACCAGGTGATCACGCTGATGGATGCGCTCTATACCGACTTGTGTGAAGCCGGCATCTGGTATTTGCGTGCTGACGTGTTGCATCTCAAAGCACGGGCGTTACAGGAACAGGGATCGCCATGCGCAAAAGAGGCAGGTGAAACGCTGGCCCAGGCACGGTCCGTGGCGGAAAGGCTGGGATCGCGCCGCATGCTTGACCAGATCGTACCATAAGGATAACTGTAGTTCGCTCACCGTCCATGAAGCGACAACGCATCCCAACCGTACCCACCGTCGCCTGCTCCGTCGCTGTGGATGACAAAGGTGATCGAATGAAGTCCGGCCTGGAGCGGTCCAAGTGACAGATCGTAGGAACCAACAACCCAGCCATCGCCGCTGCCGAGCATTTCAGCGGTGACAAGCAGCGGCTCTCCGCCGTCAACAAAAACCGCGGTTGTCTCTGATCCGGCTCTGGCCAAACGCAGCACAAGCTCACTGTAATCTCGACTCAATTGAAAAACGATAGTCAGCTTTGGCGCCTCGTCGCGATAACCTCGTGGACTATCACCCTCATATAGGCCAGCTGGAATGTCTTCGACCGTACAATCGACGTCAATCTGACATATGTATTCCTGGTACTGATCGAAACCGCCTGAGGCGAATTCCGACCCACTCTTGTCTTCCTCACCGATCACAAATATCTCATCCCAGGTTCCGTCGTTTGATTCGGCTATCTGCAGACTCCGCTGTGACCAATGTATTATCTTCCACCAACACCAAGGGCTGACACGCACAGAGGATCAGCGCAGTCAGCAGAAGAAATCCGATGATTCCATCTCTACGTAACATGAGTATACGTCTCCTGTCGATAGCTTCATTTACTACTCTTCAACTGCTGCACCAACCCCAGCGCATCCCAGTTGAACCAACTCTCCTGAACCTGACCATCGTCGACACGGTGGATGCTGATAGCAGTCACGGTGACGAGTTTGCCGGACGGGGGAATGCCGGCAAACTCGCCCTCCTGCACGCCGCTGATCGTGATACGGGTCACGACCTTGTCCTCTGCCGCCACCTGGTCTTCAATCGTGAACTGGAGGTCGGCAAAGGCGCGGCGCAGATAGGCCACAAATGCCTTGAACCCTTCGCGTCCCGGCGCTTCACCGGGCAAAGAATTGTGGTTGATGTAGTCCGACGCCACGATCTCGTCGGCGACACGCAGATCACCCTGATTATAGATTTCCTCGAAAAATCGTTGGAGGAGCGCTCTGTTTGCTGTGGACATGGCATTCTGGCCTTTCATCCAGCCGCCCATATTGCGGTAAAACGTCGTTATGCAAGTCCCCGGCACGGGCCTGTCAATCTTTGGCTGGCCGTCCGGGCTCCGGCCCGTGCCGGGAGCTCTGGAGCAACTATTTGCCGGGACTGGCTTTATCGCAGTGGCGAGACACTTTCGGGATGACAAGAACTCAGCGGTCCAACATTTCCCAGGTTGTCGCACGGCCTACGGCACATTCGAGTTGAAGATGTCCCGATAGATCTTCCAACTCCCGTCGGGCTGTTGGCGCATGATGGTCATGTACTTGCCGTCGACGCTGATGGGATCGCCGCCTTCCTTGGCCGCCAGGGTCACCACATAGTTGCCCCGGGCGAAGGCCAGGTCGCCGTTCACTTCCACATCTTCATTGTTGATGACGAACTCGCTGTACTCGAAGGTCGCCAGATCAGCGCTGATGCGTTCGTAGATGGCCTCTTTGCCGACCACCGGTGGATTGCCGGGAGGCAGCTGCACACCCTCTTCTGCCCAGAGATCAATCCAGCGGTCGGGGTCACCGGCCAGAATGCTCGCCTCATACTCGTCCCAATTCGCCAATACGGCCTCGGTCACTGCTTCTACGTCGGCTTCTTCAGACGGGGCCTACGAGTTTGCCGGACGGGGGGATGCCGGCAAACTCGCCCTCCTGCACGCCGCTGATCGTGATACGGGTCACGACCTTGTCCTCTGCCGCCAACTGGTCTTCAATCGTGAACTGGAGGTCGGCAAAGGCGCGGCGCAGATAGGCCACAAATGCCTTGAACCCTTCGCGTCCCGGCGCTTCACCCGGCAATGGATTGTGGTTGATGTAGTCCTCCGCCACAATCTCGTCAGCGACACGCAGATCGCCCTGATTACAGATCTCCTCGAAAAATCGTTGGAGGAGCGCCTTGTTTGCTGTGGACATGGCATTCTGGCCTTTCATCCAGCCGCCGATACATCGGTGATCCGTCGTAGTGCAAGTCCCCCGCACGGGTCGGTAGGTCTTTGCTGGAGGTACGGGTTGAGGCCCGTGCAGGGGACTTTTGAGCGACTATTTACTGGGAATGGCTAAATGGCAGTTACAAGACACTTTCGCAGATGACAAGAACTCCGTAGTCCTGCAGTTTATCAGATAGTCGCACGGCCTACGGCACATTCGAGTTGAAGATGTCCCGATAGATCTTCCAACTGCCGTCGGGCTGTTGGCGCATGATGGTCATGTACTTGCCGTCGACGCTGATGGGATCGCCGCCTTCCTTGGCCGCCAGGGTCACCACATAGATACCCCGGGCGAAGGCCAGGTCGCCGTTCACTTCCACATCTTCATTGTTGATGACGAACTCGCTGTACTCGAAGGTCTCCAGATCAGCGCTGATGCGTTCGTAGATGGCCTCTTTGCCGACCACCGGTGGATTGCCGGGAGGCAGCTGCACACCCTCTTCTGCCCAGAGGGCAATCCAGCGGTCAGGATCACCGGCCAGGATGCTTGCCTCATACTCGTCCCAATTCGCCAATACGGCCTCGGTCACCGCTTCCTCGTCGGTCTCCTCAGGAGCGGCCGGCGGTGCGTTCCAGTTGTGGATGTCGCGATGGATCTTCCAGGAGCCATCAGGCTGGCGCTGCAAGATCGTCATGAACTTGCCATCCATAGATCAGTTGCTCGCCGCTTTCGTCAATGGTGAATGTGAACTGAAAAGACGCCACGTGAGTAGGCCATATCTCCAGCGCTCTGCGTTTCCAGGGCGGTGATCACCATCTCATCAACAGGATCTGCCATGCTTCGCTGCGCACGTGCATAGATCTGGTCCGTGCCCTCGATGGCAGGCGCATCCGGCGGCATCTTCACCCCTTCATCGGTCCACAGCGCAATCCAGCGGTCAGGATCACCTGCCATTTGGCTGGCTTCATATTCGTCCCAAATGGCGTTGACCGCCGCGGTCACATCTTCATCCGACGGCTGCGCGACCGCCTCAGGCTGCGCAACGACGGGCTGGCAGGCGCAAAGCAGCAGCGCCGCCAAAATCAACAGTCCGATCCATTGTCGTCTGTGGTACATTGGTCTGACTCCTTTCTGATGTGTTCAGATTTCTGTAGCGTTCAAGCGAGGTAAATGTATTCGCTGACCTTCAAGTCTATTTTTCTACAGAAGTTCTAGGATTTGGTACCCCGTTGTGGTCACACAGGGGTACAAAAGGGGCACAAACCGCGATTGATACGGCGTCGGCTGGGGGAACGAGGTCTTGGACCGGCCGAATGGGAAAACGAGTACGTTGCGGTCCAGCGAGAGCAACGGTGTCCTCATCTTGGATGATCTGCAGGATCTGGACGGTCCGGCTACCCTTCCGCGGCACGCCCTGCCTGTGCAGCCGATCGCTTCTGGATGTATCAATAAGTCCACTGGAAAAAGGGATCTTGACACGAATTTACACGAATTGTCACGAATCTTCTCTCTGGGGCGACGACACAGTTCGTGTAAATTCGTGACAATTCGTGTCCAAAAAAGGGGCTTTTTGCAGTGGATTCGTCAATGAACCCATTTTCCTACTGAAGCGGACTGAGACGGTTCGACGCGAAGACAAAGCGCAGACTTCGCACAGGCAAATCGTCGTTGAATTGACTGGCGGAGTTCTCACAGTCAATCTATACTGTCCCAATGGCTGCGAGCTGGTTTCCGAATCGGAAACACAGTTGGCTTGAGGGATACGAGCCACCAAGTCCAGTTTGAGGATGATCGGGAAGGTGTTCCGCAAGCAATAACGGCTCTCTGAGCGATTGTAAGGGTACACAACCCGACCTCGGGAGGTGTCCACAAAGGGCATTCACGGCAGAGTTTCTGGACACCTCCGGAGGTCTAGACCCACAATTCCTCAGAGAGCAACAATACCATACCATCGCCGAGGTCAAACTTGGCGCTATCGCCGGATGGATTCGGAAAAAGATTCAAGAAGTGGTGAGAATGATGAAAAAAATGAAAAACGACACACGATTGCGCGGTCTTGGCGTTTTGCTCTCGATTCTGCTGGCGGTCAGCTTTATCGCTCTGCCCGCAGACCAAGTTGCGGCCCAGACTCAGAAGGTGGAGCCGCCCATGGTGCTGCCGCCCGGCTTCGTCCAGGAGACGGTAGTCAGCGGGCTGGATACGCCGACCGCCTTTGCGTTCAGCCCCGACGGACGTCTCTATGTGACCCTAAAATCGGGCAGAGTGCGTGTGGTGCAAGACCCGACGACCAGTGAGGCCGAACTGCTGGAAGACGACTTCATCGATTTGAGCTACGAGGTCAATCAAGCCTACAATCGGGGACTGATGGGGATCGCCCTACATCCTCGCTTTCCGGCCGTTCCCTACGTCTATCTCTCCTACGTCTACGAGCCGCCCGAGGCCAAGGGCTACAGCGACACCGGCGCACGCGTCTCACGCGTGGTGCGGGTGTCCGCCGACCCTGCCGACACCAACCGCTGGAATGCGGGCACTGTCGACGTGCTACTGGGTGAAGCAGGTACATTCGAGACGATTGGCGATCCCGAACGGCCCAATCAGGAGCCGCTCACCTGCAACGATGCAGAGGGCAGACCGATCCGCGACTGTCTGGCGGCCGAGGGCACGGCACACACGGTCAACACGATTCGCTTCGGCAACGACGGCGCGCTCTACGTGGCCGCCGGCGACGGCGTCGACTACAGTGTGGGCAGCCTGCGCGCGCAGGATCTCGACAGCCTCAACGGCAAGATCCTGCGCATCAACCCGCTTAATGGAAACGGCTACAGCACCAATCCGTTCTACGACGGCGATCCGGGCAGCAATCGCTCCAAGGTCTACGCGCTGGGGATGCGCAACCCGTTCCGCTTCACGATCCACCCATCGACGGGAGAATTGTTGATCGGCGACGTCGGAGATCTCTCGTATGAGGAGGTCAACCGGGGTCGAGCGGGGGCAAACTTTGGCTGGCCTTGCCTGGAAGGGCCCAAAGAGCGCGCTACGGATCCGATCTGCGAGCCAATTTTGGACGGCACGACTCGAACCGTACCCGCGATCTACGCCTACCCGCACGAAGACGGGCGCGGCGCGATCATCGGCGGCGACATCTACACCGGACGCACCTACCCCAGCCTCTATCGCGGCGCCTACTTCTTTGGCGATTTCAACGCCGGCATGATCCAATACCTCACGTTTGGCAGCAGCGGCACTGAACTGAACGACTTCGCGACGATGGTGCTCGGTCCATCCCAGATCAGCATGGGCCCGGACGGAAACCTTTACGTGCTGTCGGTCATGCTGAGCAAACTCTTTCGCATCCGCTATGTGGGCGATGGCGCAGCCGTGCCTCTGGCCAAACCACGACCGGTGTCGACTGCCACAGGCCCCGAAGCTGAGCCGGAAGTGAATGAGGAGTCGGACGAAACCGACACTCAATCAAACGAAGCGAGCACTGGGTCAGGAGAAACCGAGACTCAATCAGACGATGCAAGCACTGGGTCAGAAGAAACCGACGCTGAAGCGTCAGATTCAGCCCAGCCCACGGCCGAACCAACATCCCGTCCTCCGTCAGCAACAGCCACCAGGGCGCCCGGCGGTGGCAGCGGCAGCATCCTGCGCGAGTGGTGGACGCCGGTGAGTGGCAGCGACATCGCCGATCTGACGGCCATCGCCCGATTTCCCAGATCGGCCAGACGGCAGCGAGCAACTACCCCGCTTCGAGACAACGACCACACTGGAAAAAGATTACGGCGCACGCATCCGCGGCTACATCTACCCACCCGTGACAGGTGACTACCGCTTCTGGATCGCGGCCGACGACAGGGCCCAGCTGTGGCTCAGCACCGATGCCGAGCCCGGCCAACGCCGCCAGATCGCAGGCGTTCCTCAGTGGACACCCATGCGCAGTGGGATAAATATGACGCACAGGCATCGGAGCCATCCGACTGCGTGCAGGCCAGCGCTACTATATCGAAGCGCTCCACAAGCAGTCTGACCAGAAGGACAACCTTTCCGTGGCTTGGGAGTATTCCGGGCGAGGAGCGGAGCAGTTATCGACGGCGCCTATCTATCGCCGGCGGCGCCGTAGTTCTAGACTACGCGTAAGTCCACTGCAAAAAGGGTTCGGACACGAATTCACACGAATGGTCACGAATTTCTCTCTGGCGCCAAGCTACATTTCGTGTGAATTCGTGACTCTACTGCAAAAAGCCCTTTTCGCCACAGATTCACACAGATGAAAAAAGGATAAGACACAGATGGTACGGGGACACCTCTGGACATCTGTAAGACATCTGTGAAAATCAAGTCCTTATCTGTGTGAATCTGTGGCATATTATAGTTCTTGCAGTAGAGTCATTCGTGTCCTGAAGAGGGTTTTTGCCGTAGAGCCATTCGCATCAAGAAAAGGCCTTTTGCAGTGGACTCACGCGTGGTACAAAGAGACCTCACAATTAGTGTAGAATCGACACCTGGCCACATGGCCAGGTGCACAACCAACCACCGGGCCAGCCACAATCCCCACCCCCTGCCCGATGCATCCAACCCCAACATCCTGTATCCTTGTCGCAGCATGGTAGAACATGCGGTAAACCTCCTTGTGATGGGGCGCCCGGTCTTCTTCGATTGACGAATCGGAATTGTGACTTCGGGTGGGTAGATGACAATTGACCGGGCGCCCATTTCTTCGAAAAATCACTTTGATGGTTTGACTTCAACGGTTTGATGCAGCGACAACGATTCTCGAATTTTCACGAAATGCACTGATTGACATTCAAACGGTCCACTTTCAAGCGTCGTTTTTTTTGTGAGCTATTTGTGAAATTTATCACTATATAAACTGTAGCGGCAGCTCTCGATTGTCCTGTATCGAGCGGCTGCTTGTTGTTTAGGCAATTATCCGACTGCGAAACCACAGATAAGAGGAGCTGCGGATTCGACTATGACAGTCCGAAATGTACCAAACAAACATCCGAAACGGCGGGCCGCCGCCGAGCACGAGAGCGGCGACGCACGTTTCAAACTGATCGATCGCACGTTGAAGCGCTATCAATTTCAGCAGGATGCGCTGATTGAAGTGCTTCATACGGCACAGGAAGCCTTTGGCTTTCTGGAAGAGGATCTACTGATCTACGTCGCACACCAACTGAAGCTGCCCCTGAGTTGGGTCTTTGGCGTGGCCACGTTCTATCACTTCTTCTCCCTGGAGCCGCAAGGCGATCACAACTGCATCGTCTGCATGGGCACAGCCTGTTATGTCAAGCGAGCAGCAGAGATCGTCACTGCGTTGCAGGCCGAATTCGGGATCGAGCCTGGCGAAACGACCGAGGACGGATCGTTGAGCATCGCAACCGCTCGCTGTTTGGGCAGTTGCGGTCTCGCGCCGGTGTTGGTGGTCGACGGAGAGGTGCTGGGGCGTGAAACGCCTGAAGGCACGTTGGAGAAAATCAAGGCCCTGGTCGGCGCCTATCAGATGGAACCAATGGCTGCGTGAAGGAGACTGAGCTACCATGAATCGAGCTGATCTACAGGCACTAGGAGAACGAGAACGACAGAAACAGCAGTCCTTCCGCTGTCGCCTGCTCTGTTGCGCCAGCACGCCCTGCCTCTCGTCGGGCGGCACCGCAGTCCAGGCAGCGTTGAAAGAGGCCATCACCGAGGGCGATCTCAACGCGGAGATCGCGGTGGTTGCAACCGGCTGTATGGGACCGTGCAGCCGTGGTCCAGTGGTGACCGTCCAGGTGCAAGGCGAGGAAGATGTCGTCTATGAACACGTTACCGCTGAGAATGCCAAGGAGATCGTCCAGAAACACTTGGTGGAAGGCAACCCGATTGAAGAGCATGTGATGCCCAGCGACCTGCCCTTCTTCACCAAACAGCACAAGGTCGTACTTTCCAACAGCGGGTTGATCGACCCTGAGAAATTAGAGGATTATGTTGCCAGCGGCGGCTACTCGGCGCTGGCCCATGCGCTGCGCGAGATGGCGCCCGAAGAGGTTTGCCGGGCCATCATCGACAGCGGCCTGCGCGGACGCGGCGGCGCCGGTTTCCCCACCGGTCTCAAATGGGACATGGTGCGCAAGGAAGAATCGGACCGCAAATTTGTCGTCGCCAATGGTGATGAGGGCGACCCGGGTGCGTATATGGATCGCACGTTGATGGAGTCCGATCCCCATCGCGTGCTCGAAGGCATGGCCATTGCAGGCTACGCCGTCGGCGCGGAGCAGGGCTACATCTATGTACGCGGTGAGTATCCGATTGCGGCCAAACGCTTGGAACGAGCCATCCGCTCGGCCGAGCGACGAGGCCTACTGGGCAGCCGCATTCTGGACAGCAACTTCAACTTCCGTATCGACGTACGCATCGGCGCAGGCGCCTTCGTCTGCGGCGAAGAGACCGCGCTCATGGCCTCGATCATGGGTCGGCGCGGACAGCCTGAACCGCGGCCGCCCTATCCCGCCCAGAAGGGTCTTTGGGGCAAGCCGACGCTGCTGAGCAACGTCGAGACGTTCGGCAACATCGCGCCCATCATCGATTACGGCCCGGAACAATTTGCCGCAGTCGGCACCAAACGCAGCCGGGGCACCAAGATGTTCGCCCTGGCCGGCGATGTCGTCAACACCGGTCTTATCGAAGTGCCAATGGGCATCACGCTGCGCGAGATCGTCTTCGACATCGGCGGCGGCATTCCCAACGGACTGGCCTACAAGGCGGCCCAGACCGGCGGTCCCAGCGGCGGTTGTATTCCTGCCGAATACTTGGATACGCCCGTCGACTACGACAGCCTGCGCGAACTTGGCTCGATCATGGGATCGGGCGGTCTCGTCGTCATGGACGAGAACAGTTGTATGGTCGATGTGGCCAAGTTCTTCATGGAATTCTGCATGGACGAGAGCTGTGGCAAGTGCATACCCTGCCGCGTCGGTACCGTTCAGATGCACCGCATCCTTGACCGCATCACCAACGGCGGCGCAACCATGGATGACCTAGACATGCTGCGCGAACTCTGCACCATGGTACAAGAGACCAGTCTGTGCGGCCTGGGTCAGTCGGCCCCCAACCCCATCCTGAGCACGCTGCGCTATTTCGAGGACGAGTACGTAGACCACATTGAGAAACGCCAATGCGCGGCCGGAGTCTGCACCATGGACCACGTCCCTGCATACGAATTACCCGAGTTCATTCGTGCATCCCTGGTCACAAATGGGGCGGGAAAAGCGGAGGAGGTAGCCTAAATGGCCGTAGTCACTTTAACCATTAACGACGAAATGGTCAGCGCACAAGAAGGTAAGTCACTGCTCTCTGTTCTGCAGGAAAATGGCATCGACATCCCGACCATGTGTCATCTTGAAGGGATCAGCGACCGAGGCGGATGCCGACTATGCATGGTAGAGCTCGCCGGCAACAACAAGCTGCAGGCAGCCTGCGTGACGCCTGTCCAAGAGGGACTGGTGGTCAACACCCACAGCGATCGTCTGGTCAAATATCGCAAGATGATCCTGGAGATGCTCTTTGCCGAGCGCAACCATGTGTGCGCCGTATGTGTCATGAACGGCCACTGCGAATTGCAGTGGGAGGCCGCCAAGATCGGCATGGACCATGTCCGCTACGACTACCTCAATCCGGACCTGCCGATGGATGCCAGCCACAAGCAATTTGTGATCGATCACAATCGCTGCATCCTCTGCACCCGTTGCGTGCGTGTCTGTGATGAAATCGAAGGCGCACACGTTTGGGATGTGATGGGGCGCGGCGTGGACAGTCGCATCATAGCCGATCTGAATCAGCCGTGGGGCGCCAGCCAGGCCTGTACCTCCTGCGGCAAGTGTGTTCAGGTCTGCCCGACTGGCGCCTTGACCACCAAGGGCTCGACCGTGGCCGAGATGGAGAAACAGCACGATTTCCTGAACTGGATCCTCAAGGGTCGTGAACAAAATTTGTGGGACTATAAATAATAGCGCATTCGATGCCTGAAAGATGCCGGAACAGACCGGCTGCATGGCGCAGTGGCGCCGGCATTGAGTAGGGCCCAGGAGTGAAAGATGGCAGAAGAACGATCTGGAAAAATCCGATTGGCGACCGCCTGGCTCGGCGGCTGTTCCGGATGTCATATGAGCTTTCTCGATCTGGACGAGCGCCTGATCGACTTAGCAGAGGTGGCCGAGCTTGTCTATAGCCCTATTGCCGATGTCAAGGAGTTCCCAGAGAACGTCGACGTGACATTGGTAGAGGGCGCAGTAGCCAATGTGGACAACGTGATCCTGGCCAGAGAGATCCGTGAACGCAGCAAGATTGTGGTCAGCTTCGGCGACTGTGCAGTCACCGGCAATGTGACCAGCCTGCGCAACAAGCTTCAGGTCGACGATCTGTTGACCAAAGTCTATCACGAGGGCCCAGGCAATTGGCCGAAAGGCGATAAGGAAGTAATGCCTCAGTTGCTGCCCAAGGTGCTTCCACTGCATCAGGTCGTCAAGGTCGATGCATTCATCCCCGGCTGTCCGCCCAGTCCCGAGCGGATTTGGGCAGCCGTATCCGCGCTATTGGCGGGCGAACGCGTCATGCTTGAGCCTGAAATGCGTCTATTCGGTTGATGGAGAGAAATTAAGATGACACGTGAAATCCTGATTGATCCGGTCACACGCATTGAGGGCCACGCCAAGATCACCCTGATGCTGGACGACGACGGCCAAGTAGAAGATGCACGCTTCCACGTGACAGAGTTCCGCGGCTTCGAGAAGTTCTGCGAAGGCCGCAGCTTCTGGGAAATGCCCGGCATCACCGCTCGCATCTGCGGCATCTGCCCCGTGAGTCACTTGATGGCCTCGGCCAAGACAGGCGATGCCATCCTCGGCGTGCAGATTCCGCCGACCGCGACCAAGCTGCGGCGCTTGATGAACTGGGGCCAGATTGTGCAGAGCCACGCCCTCAGCTTCTTCCATCTCAGCGGTCCCGATCTGTTGCTGGGCATGGAGAGCGAACCGGCTGAGCGCAACGTCATGGGCCTGATCGAGAAGCACCCCGACATTGCCCGCAACGGCATCCGCCTGCGCAAGTTCGGCCAGGACATCATTCGCATCCTGGGCGGCCAGAGCGTCCACCCGGCCTGGACGGTGCCCGGCGGCGTGCGCACACCCCTGAGCGACGAAGACCGCAGCCAGATCCGGCGTATGCTGCCCGAGGCCTTTGATATCGTGAGCCTTGCCCTCGAGATTCTCAAGGAAGCGGCGGAGGGCCTGCACGACGAGAGCGTCATGTACGGCAACTTCCCCAGCCTCTTCATGGGCCTGGTCACGCCCGATGGCGGTCTGGAACACTATGACGGACTGCTGCGGGTTGTGGACAGCGACGGCAAGATCCTGCAGAAAGGCCTCGATCCGGCACGCTATCGCGAGATTATCGGCGAAGCTGTGGAGCCATGGACTTATCTGAAGTTTCCCTATTACAAACCGACAGCGGAACGCGGCTACAACGGCGATGGGTTGCCGGCAGACTTCTATCATGCGGGCATGTATCGTGTGGGGCCGTTGGCTCGCCTCAATGTCTGTGACTTTGCAGGCACGCCGCGAGCCGATGCCGAGCTGATGGAATTCCGCCAACTGGCGCCCAAAGGCAAGTTGGTGACAAGCAGCTTTAACTTCCATTACGCCCGACTCATCGAGATTCTCTTTGCGCTGGAGAAGATTGCCGAAACCCTCGACGATCCGACGATCACAGACACACGGGTGCGCGCCAATGCGGGCGTCAACCAGTTGATCGGCGTCGGCGTGAGTGAAGCGCCGCGCGGCACGCTTTTCCACGAGTATCGGGTGAACGAAGATGGCATTCTGCAGAAGGCCAACATGATCATTGCCACGGGGCAAAACAACCTGGCCATGAATCGCACGGTCAAGCAGATCGCACAACACCACATCAACGGCGGCAAGGTCACCGAAGGCATCCTCAACCGCATTGAGCACGGCATTCGCACCTATGATCCCTGTCTGAGCTGTTCGACCCACGCCTACGGGCAGATGCCCATGCATGTGCAGATGATCGCAGCGGACGGCGAGGTCGTTGACGAGGTTTGGAGAGAATAGGCTACTGCTGTACTGCATAATTACGTACTGCGTAAAAAGTCTTTATGCAGTACGTAATTACGCAGTAGATTGTGTTGATCGATGACTGCCCAACCGCTTCTTCTCATCATCGGATACGGAAACAGCCTGCGCCGCGATGACGGCGCAGGTCTGGTTTTGGCGCGGCGATTGGCCGAGCAGTGGCAGGCGGAAGGCCATGCTGTGCGGCTATTGCTGGGCCACCAGTTGACGCCGGAGATGGCCTACGATCTGGCCGAAAAGGATGTCGCAGGGGTGATCTTTGTGGACGCCAGCGTTGAGCCGCGCTCGGATGTGGTGCTGTTACCGGTCGGTGATGAGCAGTCAAAGTCCGGTTCGGGCCATCATGTGGGTGTCACCACGCTGCTCGGCTATGCGGATCAGCTTTTTGGCCATCGGCCGGTGGCCTGGCTGTTACCTATACCTGCTGTGGATTTGAGCCATGGTGAGGGGTTGAGTGCAGCGACGGCCCAGTTTGTGGATAGGGTGCTTGGCCAAGCTCAGGAGATCTGGGCACAATGTGAGAACGCGCTGGTCATCGCTCCGTAACCTGAATCGCTGTTCTTCTCCCCCTCCCAGTTGCAGATTTTCGACTGTGTACTGTAAACTACACAACCGAATTTGTGGAATTCTCCACAAAGAGTAGCTGGACCGTTTATTTCATGGCTACGTCATCCAAAATCGACAAGCCGGCCTGGCATTTCGGGCAGAAGCACTTCGCGATTCTGTTCTTCGTGCTGATCTCGATCCCTCTGCTTGGCGTGCTGGCCTTTGCAACATTTCAGCCCATTCAAGTCCTGCCACGCGTCTCACTGGCGCCAGGCTTTTCGTTCGTTGACGAAGAGGGTGAGCGGCTGACCAATGAAGACCTGCGCGGCAGCCTGACGCTCTACAACTTCACCTATACCGATTGTGGAGAAGGTTGTCTGGCTACTGGATCAGTAATGCGTGACGTACAGGAGATGGTCGCCGGCATGGACACGGGAGGCATCCCGTTTCAGCAGGTGACGCTCTCCTTCGATCCTGAGCGAGATACGCCGGAGCGCCTGCTCAGCTATGCTGAATCGGTGGGCGCAGATAGATCGACCTGGCATTTCGCCACCGGCGATCCGACCCGACTAAAGAACGTCATCGGGGGCGGTTTCGGCGCCTATTACAACAAGGAAGAGGACGGCGCCATCAAGTTTGACCCGATGTTTGTGCTGGTTGACGGATGGGGCATCATCCGGGCCAAATATCGAACCGGCGAGCCGGAGTTGGCAACGATTGAACGGGATATCGGCATGATCGTGGAAGAAGCCAACAACAGTGAAGGCGCCTCACGCGTGGCCTACGAAGCAGCCCATCTGTTTCTCTGCTATCCGGATTGAGATGTAGTGCACGCTTTTTGCCACAGATTCACACAGATAGGCGGAAAGATTGGACACGGATAAGGTCACAATTGGGCTGGAGATCAGAAAACCATCTGTGAACATCAGTTTTCTGTCTGTGCCCATCTGTAAAAAGTCTCTGTGAGCTGCACGAAATGACAAGTCACATAGCCAGGCGAACTGCATACGTACAGGAAACAAAGCAAAGATAGGCAAGGTGTTACGAACATGGCTGCTGTACAGCCTCAAAAATCCCCGTCCCAGAGTTCAGACGCAGAGCGAAAGGCGTCCAGCAACACAAAGAAAATAGTATTGGTTGGGGTCGGGACGCTTGTCGTTCTCGCACTGATTGGCTTCGGACTCTGGTGGATGCGACCGCCGGAAATGCATGGCGTCGTTCTCCGATCACCGCAACGGTTGGCCGATTTTACATTGGATGGTTCAACCGGCGAACCGGTCAGCCTGAGCGATTTCCGAGGCAAGCCGGTGCTGATCTATTTCGGCTACACATTCTGTCCCGATGTCTGCCCAACCACGCTCAACGACCTGACTGACATGATGGAGGCGCTGGGCAAAAAGGCAGATGACGTCCAGGTGATCATGGTCTCCGTCGATCCGGAACGCGATACGCCTGAACAGCTTGCAAGCTATCTGAAGTACTTTGACCCCCGATTCATCGGCATGACCGGGGCGAAAGAAGACATCGACGCCGCAGCAACCCAGTTCGGCGTCTTCTATGAGGCCCATGAAGGAACGGCAGCCACCGGCTATCTTGTCGACCACACGAGCACTGTGGCACTGGTTGACGAGGATGGCTATCTGCGAGAGATCTTCTCGTTTGACACGCCGGGCGAAGATATTGCTGCCGATGTCGGCTACTGGTTACGTTAGCTACCCATTACCCATTCAAATACCCGTCCAACGCTGATGTTAGTGTTACTCACAGGGAGGAATTGTTCATATGAAAAAAGATGTTAAGACGCCGATGGGTACCGTTGTGTTGATCCTAGTCTTTGCCATCTTATTGGTTGCGCTTTGGGGCAACGCATACTTCACGATGCTGTCGAGAGGAGTCACGCAATGAGCGAACACCAGGACGAACCTGTGGTCGAGGAAGGCATCAGCCATGATTCGGACCATGAATCGGACGACGGCGGTCCTGGCGGCCTGATCCATATCGACCAGTTCGAAGGCGCGTGGATCCGTATCTCGGTCGTCGTCGTATTGGTCTTCATCATTGCGGTGACCGTCTCCAGCTTTGCCGTTGGGGTGCAGCTTCCCGGACAGTATTCCCGGATTCAGCCTGAGGACTTTTCCGATCCCAACAATCCGTTCAGCGATCCGGGGTTACGCGAGCTGGCGCCCGGCAAGTACGAGGCCTATATCACTGCGCAGACATGGAGCTTTGTTCCGGGCGAAATCCGCATTCCGGTCGGATCGGAGATCACCTTCTTCGTCACGGCCCGCGATGTACAGCACGGCTTCAAACTGTTGGGCACCAACGTGAACATGATGGCATTGCCGGGTCAGGTCTCAAGCCTGAAGGCAGTATTCGATGAGCCGGGAACGTACGACTTCATATGTCACGAATATTGCGGCTATGTCGAAGGCAGTCCCATTGGCCACCACACCATGTATGGTCAAGTGATTGTCGAAGATCCGGCGGCAGAGACTGCCTCATCGGACTAGCAGCCGTCTCCTGCTCACAGCGTTCAGCAAGCTTGCGAACAGGTGACGCGTGAGGCGCAGCCGCACACTCGTCGAATAAATACTCAACGGAGGAGACAAACTATGTCTGTACAAGCAGTGCCGGCTGCCGGCATCAGCTCCGGTCCATCGCCGGTCGTACTGACTGCAAGTGATATGAAGACCGTCAACCGCTACACCGGTTGGAACATTGGCATCGCAATCCTGGCCCTGGCTCTCGGCGCGCTGATCGGCATTTTACAGGGACTGGAACATGCCGGGCTCGATCTCTATCCATACCTGGACCCGATCATCAAGACCTATTATCAGGGCCTGTCGCTCCACGGTGTACTGAATGCACTCGTTTGGACGACCTTTTTCATCTGCGGATACCTTACTTATGCGACGGTCAAGAGTCTGAATCGACCGCTGCGTTATCCCTGGATCCAGTGGCTTGGCCTGATCGTGATGGTCGTCGGTCTCCTGATGTCAGCCACTGCGCTGCTGACCAACCAGGCCACGGTCCTCTACACCTTCTACCCGCCGATGATGGCCGTTTGGTTCCACTATGTCGGCTTAACGCTTGTGGTCGTGGGCTCCTGGCTCGTGACCCTGGGCCTCTTCACCACCTACTGGTCCTGGCGCAAAGAGAACCCGGGCGTCAACACGCCCTTCGTGGCGCTGGCGTCGCTCATCACCTTTCTGATGTGGTTCCTTGCCACATTGGGCGTGGCCACCGAAATGCTGATCATGGTGATCCCATGGTCGCTTGGCCTGATCGACGGCGTTGACCCATTGCTGGCTCGTACACTCTTCTGGTGGTTCGGCCATCCACTGGTCTACTTCTGGCTGCTGCCTGCCTACATCGCCTGGTACTCCATGATGCCGGCGCTGACCAATGGCAAGATGTTTAGCGAGCCGCTGGCCCGCCTCGTCTTCTGGCTCTTCCTGATTCTGTCGACACCGGTTGGTTTCCACCACCAGTACACGGATCCGGGCATTCCCCAGGCATGGAAATACCTGCATATGCTCCTGACCATGGGCGTTGCCTTCCCCAGTCTATTGACGGCCTTCTCCGTCTGCGCCTCGCTGGAAATCGGCGGGCACGCCAATGGCGGCAAGGGCTATTTGGGGTGGATCCGCAAGCTGGCCTGGGACAATCCAGTCTATACGTCGATGAACCTGGCCGCCATCCTCTTTGTCTTCGGCGGCATCGGCGGCATGATCAATGCTTCCTACAACATCAACCTGGTCATCCACAATACCTCCTGGGTGCCTGGCCATTTTCACCTGACCGTCGGCTCAGCGACGACATTGACGTTCTTTGGCCTCTCCTACTGGTTCGTACCCAAGCTGCGCGGCAAGAATCTGTTCAGCCGCAGGATGGCGCTGGGCCAGGCCTGGACCTGGTTCTTCGGCATGTTGATCTTCGGCAACGCCTACCACTCGTTGGGTCTGTATCAAGGCGCGCCGCGACGCACCATGCTTGGGGCCGCTCCCTATGCCACACCCGAGTGGACGCCACTCCTTATTTGGTCAATGGTGGGAGTCACACTCCTGTTCATCAGTTCGACGCTCTACTTCCTGAACATGATTGGCACCCTAACGATTGCCAAGAAAGCGACGTCCAGCGAAGAATTGCCCATGGCCGAACCATTGGACCCGAAACCGGCTCCCAAATGGCTCGATACCTGGTGGCCCTGGGTCAACGGCGCCATTGCCTTGCTGATCCTTTCCTACGGGCCCATGCTCTATCAGCTCTTCCGAGATAGCGAGTGGTTATGGCCGGGCCTGAGAGTCTGGTAGGAGAGACACCCTCCCTACTGCAGGGACGAAACGAGGTAACGCCAACGGGTAGCGGAATGCTGCCCGACGTTGGTTAAGAAGCGAGCGCCGACCGGTAAAAACCGGTCGGCGCTCGCTTTTATGGTTTCAGATGGAGAAGACAACAGTGTCTGCCTGCCTTCTACCGCATTGACCAGCAGAAAGGCTTGATCCCACCACAGAAGTGCAAAATCTAACGATCTTCTAACGCATCATTGATAACTTTCAGACGCATTTAGCGGTAACATTACACATAGATAGCGGCAGTAACGTCCGCTACGAAACAGACCATTTTTCGGGTATCTGTCAAAAGGAGGACATGACAATGGCCACACTTACCAGATGGGATCCATTCCGCGAAATGATGACGTTGCGTAGCACAATGGATCGTATGTTCGATGACTCTTTGCAGTCAATCCGCGTATCTTCGAGAGAAGACGGCGAAAGCGCCTTCTCACTGGCTGTGGATGTGACCGAGGCGGACAATGAATATGTCGTTCGTGCGTCTACACCGGGCATTCCGGAAGAGAATCTGGAAATCACCCTCGAAAACAATGTCTTGACGGTGGCGGGCGAATTCGAATCGGAAACCGAGCAGGAAGGCGTACAGTATCTCGTACGTGAACGCCGCTCCGGGCGCTTCCGCCGCAGCATCACGTTGCCGGCGACCGTCGATGAAGAAGGAATATCGGCCGAGTTCAACGCCGGCGTCCTGTCAATTCATCTGCCCAAAGCTGAAGTTGCCAAGCCCAAACGCATTGCGATTCAGAGTCACAAGACGATAGAGGCCACGGCTTCGTAGGACAATATCGCGATTGGCAACAATGGATCTCAGAAAGCCCTGGCATGATCGCTGGGGCTTTCTCAATTTCAGGAGGTAGAAGCCGGATGAACACCGTCATGCAGAAAAGACGGTCGATCCGCAGGCTGATCTGGCAGTGATCCGGTCGGACGACACCAGCGAAACCTTGCCGCCGCCCTTGCCGCTTGCAGAGCCGGACTCTTCTTGTCAATCCTGCGGGCTAGCAAGGATCCCTGCATCACCTTGCTGAAGAAGATATGAAGTACCAGAACCGGCACAAATGGCCTCTGCTGAACCGAACATCGGCGTGCGAACGCCCCTCGAAAACGGTTCCCATCGGCAGATCGAACCCCTTTCTCTGGAACCTGGCCATTTGACTAGGTAGTGAACCAACCAACAGTCTAGCCGTAAACTCTCCACGTCCGCGGTGCACGTGGAGAGTTTTTTCTTTACACTGGTAGCGGTGGGAATTTTGATTGATAAGGCTCCTTTGGCCGGGGGTTGCGCATTCGCAAAAGGCGGGTCCGATCCCCCAGCCGTTTTGAGTCAAGAAAATATTCCATTTTTCAATTTGATCTACCATTTCGATTACCGTTCATAAGGAGAAAAAGTGATGACGACGGTTGCAGACAAACCAGTCATGGACGCAAGCGAACCAGAAGACAAGGTTTGGGTCTTTTTGTTCAAAGATCTGGATAAGGTTGACGAGATCTATGACATCAGCGGACCCGAAGGATGGGATCGAGCGCGTTCATTGCTCGGCGGTAAGGGCGCCAACCTGGCCAGAATGACCAGTCTTGACGTACCTGTACCGGCCGGTTTCACGGTCACTACCGAGGCGTGCAATGCCTACATGAAATATGATCGCAACTTCCCGCCCAACATGTGGGAGCAAGAAGTTGCCGCCATGAAGGCACTGGAAGAGATCACGGGCAAGAAGTTCGGCGATCCGGCAAACCCGCTGCTGGTCTCTTGCCGCTCCGGCGCCAAGTTCTCCATGCCAGGCATGATGGATACCGTGCTCAACATCGGCCTGAACGATGAGACCGCCAAGAGCATGATCGAATTCACCGGCGATGCCCGCTTCGTCTACGACTCCTACCGTCGTCTGGTTCAGATGTTCGGTTCCGTCGTGTTGGGCGTGCCGGACGAGCCCTTTGAAGAAGCCATCGAAGAAGCCAAGGCTGTTCGTGGCATCAGCGACGACACCGAACTGACTGCCGAAGAATGGAAAGAACTGACCGAGCGTTTCAAGGGCCTCATCGCTTCCTTCACCGACACCGAATTCCCGCAGGATCCCTACAAGCAGCTTGAGCTGGCCACCCGTGCCGTCTTCAACAGCTGGTTTGGCCGCCGTGCTGTCGACTACCGTAACGCCACCAACATCAGCCATGAGCTGGGCACTGCCGTCAACATCCAGACCGTCGTCTTCGGCAACATGGGCGATGAGAGCGGCACCGGCGTTGCATTCACCCGCAACCCCGTCGACGGCGTCGACGAAATGTATGGCGATTATCTGTTCAACGCCCAGGGCGAAGACGTTGTCGCCGGTATCCGCAACACGATGCCCATTGCACAGCTCAAGACCGACATGCCCGAAGTCTACGACGAGTTCATTGAGATCTGTGACAAGCTCGAAGACTATTACAAAGAGATGCAGGACGTCGAGTTCACCATCGAACGTCGAAAACTGTGGATGCTCCAGACCCGTGACGGTAAGCGCACGGCCCGAGCCGCCATCAAGATCGCCGTGGACATGGCAAAAGAAGGCATGATCACCAAGGAGCAGGCCGTCATGCGTGTGACGCCCGACCAGGTCGACATGCTGCTGCACCCGCAGTTCGGCGGCGACACCAAGAACGCAGCCACTGCAGAAGGCCAACGTCTGGTTGAGAAGGCCGTCAACGCCAGCCCCGGCGCTGCCGTAGGGATCGCAGCCTTCGACGCTGACACTGCCCAGAAATGGGGCAACGAGGGCAAGGCCGTCATCATGGTTCGCCCCGAAACCCGTCCCGATGACGTCCATGGCATGATTGCCTCCAAGGGCATTCTGACCAGTCGCGGCGGCGCTACCAGCCACGCTGCTGTGGTCGCCCGACAATTCGGTACGCCGGCAGTCTGTGGCGCGGAAGAGCTGGCCATCGACGTAGCCCATCGCCTCTTCATCGCCACCATCGGTGACACGACCATTGAAGTACGCGAAGGCGACTGGCTGAGCATCGACGGCGGCACCGGCGAAGTCTTCGTCGGTCAGCTCGACACGCAGGATCCCGACTTTGACCATGAAGTCGAGCTCAAGACCCTCCTCGGTTGGGCCGATGAAATCCGAAAACTGGGCGTATGGGCCAATGCCGACTATCCGGCGGATGCACAGCGTGCCCGACTGTACGGCGCCGAAGGTATCGGCCTCTGCCGCACCGAGCACATGTTCTTCGAGGAAGCCCGCCTGCCCATCGTGCAGCAGATGATCACAGCCCGTAGCCGTGCCCGTCGCCAGTCTGCGCTGGATCAGTTGCTGCCCATGCAGCGTAGTGACTTTGAGGGTCTCTTCCGAGCCATGGACGGCAATCCGGTCATCATCCGCTTGCTCGATCCGCCGCTGCATGAATTCCTGCCCTCCGCCCATGACCTGGTCCAGGAACTGGCCGACCTCAAGGTTCAGCTCCAGCATTTCCACACCCTGAGTGAGATCGACACTGCGCTCACCCAGGTGCGCGAGAAGGAAGATATGCTCAGCCGCGTCGAAGCGCTCTCCGAATCCAATCCCATGCTCGGTCTCCGTGGCGACCGCCTCGGCATCATGATGCCGGAAATCACCGCCATGCAGGCTCGTGCAATCTTGGAGGCCGCGGTTGCCGTGAAGAAAGACGGTATCGACGTCCATCCTGAGATCATGATTCCGCTCTCTAGCCACGTCAACGAGTTGACCTTCCTCAAGGCCGTGGTCGAAGAGGTTGCCGAAGAGGTCTTCGCCGAATCCGGCATCGAAGTCGACTACATGTACGGCACCATGATCGAGATTCCTCGTGCCGCACTGACTGCCGATGAGATGGCCAAGGAAGCCGAGTTCTTCAGCTTCGGCACCAACGACCTGACCCAGACGACGTACGGCATGAGCCGTGACGACGCCGAAGCCAAGTTCCTTATCGACTTCGTCGAGCAGGGCGTATTCCCAACCAATCCGTTCCAGGAACTGGATCGCGACGGCGTTGGCAAACTGGTCGATATGGCTGTTACGCTAGGCCGCAAGACCCGCCCGGGCATGTCATGCGGCATCTGTGGCGAACATGGCGGCGATCCGAACAGTATCGAGTTCTGCCACATGGTCGGCCTCAACTACGTCAGTTGCAGCCCGTTCCGTGTGCCGATTGCTCGCTTGGCCGCAGCACAAGCTGCAGTCCGAAAGGGCTAAGACTCGAACATCGATATCGCTGACCAGGGGAGTTCTCTTCCCTAGGTCGACCCTAGAGAGCTCCTCTGGCGCCCTGGTGCATTAGAGGAGCTCTTTGTGTTTTTTCGGAAGGAATACTGCGTAATGCGTAAGGTTTCGACTGCATAGCGTTTGTCGCAATCGGACATCGAAGAATCCAAAAGGGTCATATTTCGCTCAATCGGTCCTCTACGCAAAATTACGCAGTACGTATTACGCATTACGTAGTAGCCTTTCACGCAGCACCCAGCACCCAGCAAGTAGCAGTAGTCCGAAAGGATCTCTCGCATGACAATGATGCAGGCGGACGATCTACGGATGGCGGAGCAGGGAGGAATCGAACGTCCGGCTAACCTTGGGCGCGTTATCTCGGTGCGTGGCAGTGTGGTTGATTGCCGATTCCCCGAGCACATTCCGGATCTGCGTCATGCGCTGCGTACCGGGGATGATCGGTCCATCGTGATCGAAGTGGTTACCCATCTCGATGCTCGGACTGTACGCTGTGTAGCGCTCACACCGACGAGTGGACTTTCGCGCGGCGATGCCGTAATCGACAGTGGAGATACGCTCAAGGTACCCGTTGGCGAGAAGCTTCTGGGCCGCATGTTCAATGTCTTTGGCGAGACCATCGACAATCTGCCTGCACTGGACAATATTGAGCATCGCTCGATCCACCAAGACACAATCCCACTGACCCGCCAGGCTACGTCATTGGATGTGCTGGAGACCGGCATCAAAGCCATCGACCTGTTGGCTCCGTTAGAGCGGGGCGGCAAGGCGGGCCTCTTTGGCGGCGCCGGCGTGGGCAAGACCGTGCTGATCACCGAGCTGATCCACAACATGGTCAGTCAGCACGAGGGGGTGAGCATCTTCTGCGGCATCGGCGAGCGTTGTCGGGAGGCAGAGGAACTCTACCAGGCCATGATCGACGCCCAGGTGCTTGACAACACGGTCATGGTCTTCGGTCAGATGGACGAGCCGCCCGGGCGCGCGCTATCGCGTGGGCCACAGTGCGCTGACTATGGCCGAGTATTTCCGTGACGATGAGCGCCAGGATGTGCTGCTGCTCATCGACAACATCTTTCGATTTATCCAGAGCGGGGCCGAGGTTTCGGCACTGATGGGCCAACTTCCCTCGCGGCTGGGCTATCAGCCGACCCTAGGCACAGAGTTGGCCGAACTCCAGGATCGCATCTGCAGCACGCGCAGTGCGGCCATCACGGCGGTCCAGGCCGTCTATGTGCCGGCCGACGATTTCACAGATCCGGCCGTCGTCCACACCTTCACCCACCTTTCCACAACCATCGTTCTCTCGCGTGAGCGAGCCAGCCAGGGCCTCTATCCCGCCATCGACCCGCTCCAGTCCGAATCCAAGATGCTCATGCCCCACATTGTGGGCCAGCGTCACTATGCAGTGGCGCGTGGCGTGCGGCAGACATTGGCGGGCTATGAGGATCTCAAGGATGTGATTGCCATGCTGGGCCTGGAAGAACTATCGCGCGCGGACCGTCGTGTCGTCAACCGAGCCCGTCGTCTGGAGCGCTTTCTCACCCAGCCGTTCTTCACCACCGAGCAGTTTACCGGCCAATCCGGTCGCCTGGTCCCTCTCGATGACGTTCTCGAGGGCTGCGAGCGTATACTGGCCGACGAATTCATCGACTATCCGGAACAGGCGTTGTATATGGTGGGCGGGGTGGATGAAGCGGCTAGGAAGGAGTAACGCGTAAATCGTACTGCGTAAGGTCTCCGACGACAAAGGTTTTGGGGTATTGGGAGCGAGCTTCGCACAAGATGGTTCAGTTCCCGCAAATGCCTCCTCGACAGGGAAATTACGCAGTACGGTTTACGCAGAACAAACCATGAAACTCAAGATACTTCTTCCCACCCAGATTCTGGTCGAAGCTGAGGTCACCAAGGTGATCGCCGAGGCGGAAAACGGCTCGTTCTGTCTGCTACCCCATCACATTGATTTTGTGGCGGCGCTGGTACCGGGATTGCTGGCGTACACGACAGCTGACGGCATTGAGCTGTTCAGTGCACTGGCCGAGGGCATATTGATTAAACGCGATGATGAAGTCTTGGTTTCGGCGGTCAACGGGGTGATCGGCGCGGACCTGGGCCGGTTGCACCAGACTGTGCGCGAAGAATTCAAATCGCTGGATGAACGTGACCGTCGCGCTCGCTCTGCGCTGGCGCGCATGGAAGCCGATTTCGTACGACGATTTATGGAATTGCGATAGCCATGTCAGACCTAGATGTTGATCCAAGGACACCCGATCCCCATGGGCATCAGGAAGTCGAAGATGAGCTAATCAGCACGCTGGAGACCAAAGAGGTACGCAAACTGCGTGCCCGGCGCAACCAAGGCGACAGTATCTGGTTCGGCTTCGGCATGTTCGGCATGGTCGGCTGGTCGATCGCGATACCGACGATCATCTGCCTAGCCTTGGGCATCTGGATCGACAAGCGCTGGCCCAGCCCCTATTCTTGGACGCTGATGTTGCTCTTTGTCGGCATCGTGCTGGGCTGCCTCAATGCATGGTACTGGGTGAAGCGTGAACACGGGCAGATTGAACAAGGGTAGGATCGTGATTAAGAGATAGAGAGATTACGGCTGATGTTTGAATGGACAACGATTGACCTGACCGGCGATTTGATTTTGCAGATCGCACTGGCTATTGCAGTCGGTGTGATCCTGGGTGCGTTCTACTATGGCGGGCTCTGGTGGACGGTGCGACAGGTAGAGACAGCCAAGAGCCCGGGACTGCTATTCGGGGCAAGCTTCATCATTCGCACGGTGATCGTTATCGGCGGATTCTGGTTCGTGACACAGGGAAACTGGCTGCTCATTCTCGTCTGTCTGGCAGCGTTTATTGGCGTTCGCATGGTGCTGACGCGACGATGGGGACCAGCCGGCATCAAGCAGATGGGGGCAGGGGAGTCGAATCATGGAACTGACACCTGACAACATTGTCTATGCACAATGGGGATGGGTAACCATCAACGCCACACTGGTCTTCACCTGGGTTGCCATGGTCGTATTGCTGGTTATATCTTGGCTGGCAACCCGGCGGCTCCATGTGAGTGGTCCCACCTCACGGTGGCAGACAGCGCTCGAGACCGTGGTCGAAATGATATTGGATCAGATCTCGGAGATCACTCAGCGGGAGCCGCGCCAGTTCATGCCCTTCATCGGCACACTCTTTCTGTTCATCGCAACGGCCAATCTTCTCGGCGTGGTACCGGGCTATTGGTCTCCAACAGGCTCGTTTTCAACCACAGCGGCACTGGCCGCTTGCGTATTCGTAGCTGTGCCCATCTTCGGCATCGCCAAGTCAGGGCTAGGTAACTACCTACGACAGTATTTGCAGCCCTCGCCCTTGATGCTGCCCTTCAACATCATCGGTGAACTGTCGCGCACGCTGGCCATGGCCGTTCGTCTCTTCGGCAACGTCATGAGCGGGCAGATGATCGTCGCCATCCTGTTGGCCATCGTGCCGCTCTTCTTCCCCATTGTTATGCAGTTGATGGGCATGCTGGTCGGTGTCATTCAAGCCTATATTTTCGCGGTGTTGGCCACGGTCTACATCGCTTCAGCCATCAGTGTGTCACGGCAATCAGACGATTCCGGAGAAGTCGCAAACAAATGATGATCCACGGACAAGGAAAACCTTCTTGCAGCAGACCCCTTTATGGACAGGAATATTCGCATTGACCTCAGGGTAATCGACCCGAACCAGAGAGTAGGAGAACGGTATGGATGGCATTAGCGTGATTGCAGTCGCATCGATCATCACAGCAGGGCTGACAATCTCCATCGGCTCTATCGGACCGGCGCTGGGCGAAGCCCGAGCGCTGGCACAGGCCCTCAGCTCCATCGCACAGCAGCCGGACGAGTCAGGCACGATCACACGGACGCTCTTCGTGGGCCTCGCGATGGTCGAATCTACGGCCATCTACTGCTTTGTCGTGGCCATGATCATCATTTTCGCCAACCCGTTCTGGAATCAGATATTGGCTCGGGCTGGAGGGTAAGTGAGGGGAAGTCATGCAGATCAACTGGTTCACCTTTTTCGCCCAGATCGTCAACTTTCTGATCCTGGTCTTGTTGCTGCGCCACTTCCTGTACGGACCGATCACCAAGGCCATGGATGAGCGGGAAGCAAAACTCAAGGCGCTCTTTGTTGCTGCCGAGGAAGAGAAGGAGCGCGCCAGCCAAGAGATCGAGATCTATCGGATTAGACGCAGCGAACTGGATACAGACAGAAGCCAAATTCTGTCCGAAGCCGAGATCGAGGCCGAAGAGCGCCGCCGCGAGATGATCCATGAGGGGCGCGATGAGGTAGAAGCCATGATGTCGCGCTGGTACGATGAAGTCGAACACGAACGCGATGTGTTTCTACACGAAGTTCGCAAACGCATGGGAGACATGGTGGTCAGCATCTCCGGCCGGGTGCTCATAGATCTCGTTGACCAACCGCTGGAGGCCCAGGTAGTGAAACAGTTTGTACACCAACTCAACCAATTGCCTGCAGCAGATCGCCATGCGTTGGTTGAGTCGGGCGGCGCTTTCGATCAGGATGTGATCATTCGCAGCGCATTCGATCTCTCATATGAGCAACGGCAAAAATTGATCGAAGCCCTGGGCGAGTTGATTGCCGCAGACAGTGCCGGCAATGGAACTCATCCAGCGCCCCAGTTTGCCGAAGAGATCGGCGTGCGGTTCGACCTGGCACCCGAATTGGTCTGCGGCGTGGAATTGCGCGTCCAGGACCGTCGCGTCGCATGGTCCGTCCGTGATTATCTCGACGAATTGGAAGAAGAGTTGGAAGCCAGCCTCATGCAGACGGCAGAGCCGGCGTAATTTGCAGGGCGGTAAGGATTCCCACCCTACAAAATCAGCCTGTTCGAACAGACTTCGGATAAGCCTATGCCAACCGTACAACAAGATCTCCACACGTTTCTCGACGAGAGTTTCGTCGAGTTCGAACAACTACTCGAACAGCATGAGCCCAAACTGGCCCATCAGGAATTCGGTGAGGTCACCTACGTTGGCCACGGCATCGCACGTGTCAAGGGCATCCCGGGCGTCCAACTCGACGAACTTGTGATCTTCGCCGATGGCCTTCAGGGCATGGTCTTCAACCTGGATGAGAACGAGGTCGGCATCATCCTGCTCGGCAAGAGCCGGGATCTACGCGCAGGCAGCCAGGTCTATCGCACCGGCCGCGTCATCGATGTGCCGGTTGGCCAGGCGCTGCTCGGCCGGGTCGTCGATGCCATGGGCCATCCTGTCGACGACCTGGGGCCGGTGCGCACCGCGGGCCGGCGCGCGGTTGAGCAGCGAGCCCCTGCCATCATGGAACGGTCGCCGGTGACGGAACCGCTCCAGACCGGCTGCAAAGTGATTGACGCGCTGCTGCCCATCGGCCGAGGCCAGCGCGAGCTGATCCTGGGCGACCGGCAGATCGGCAAGACCGCCATTGCCCTGGACACCATTATCAACCAGGCGGACAAGGACGTGCTCTGCGTCTACTGCGTGGTGGGTCAGCGCAACGCACAGGTGGCCCGCTTCATCGCTGATCTGCGAATGCACGACGCACTGGCCTACACGGTGGTCGTGATGGCCTCGGGCGAGGAGGCGCCGGGCATGCAGTTCCTCGCCCCCTATTCCGCCACGAGCATGGCCGAGCACTTCATGCTGCGCGGCCGCGATGTATTGATCGTCTATGATGACCTGACCCACCACGCCCGCGCCTATCGCGAGCTGTCATTGCTCCTGCGCCGTCCGCCCGGCCGCGAGGCCTATCCCGGCGACATCTTCTACATTCACTCGCGCCTGCTGGAGCGATCCACCCATCTGCGTGACGAGTACGGTGGCGGATCGTTGACTGCATTGCCCATCATCGAAACCCAGGCCCAGGACATGTCGGCCTACATCCCGACCGATCTGATCTCGATCACGGACGGCCAAATCTACTTGTCGCCGACGCTCTTCCGAAAAGGCATGTTGCCGGCAGTGGATGTGGGTCGGTCGGTCTCGCGCGTCGGCGGCAAGGCGCAGTTGCCCGCCTATCGAGCCGTAGCTGGGGCCCTGCGTCTCTCCTATGCTCAGTTCGAGGAACTGGAGATCTTTTCACGCTTCAGCACACGACTCGATGATCAGACCCGCGCCACACTGGAACGCGGCCAACGGGTGCGCGAGATTCTCAAGCAGCCCCAGTACAAGCCTGTCCGGGCTGTGGAGCAGGTCGCCGTATTGCTTGCCGTTACCAATGGCCTGATGGACGATCTGCCCGTTGAACGAATCGCCGATGCCGAGGCAGCGATTCGCAATGCCGTGATTGACGAAGTTCCCGACATCTGCCGTCGCATTGAAGAAGGCGAATCGCTGGACGATGTGCTGCAAGAACGACTGCTACGCACCATGAGTCACGCGATCCGCTCCATTACCGCCGAGCCGATCGAATCAGGTGATGGGCGGGAACCTGCACGAGACGAGGGATCCCATGCAGACGATTGAAGGGCTGCGTCGGCGCATTAAGAGTGCGTCTGACCTACTGTCGGTGGTCAAAACGATGAAGGCTCTGGCTGCGGTCAGCATTCGCCACTATGAACATGCCGTAGAGTCGCTCACCGAGTACAACCGCACCGTCGAATTGGGGCTGCACATCGTGCTGACTGCGCAAAACGAGTGGAAAGTGACCGAAAACGAGGAGCTTAACGGTAGGCTGGGCGCGATCATCTTTGGCACAGATCAGGGGCTCTGTGGCCAATTCAACGAGCGTGCCGTTGGTTTCGCGGTCGACAGCATGAACAGCCTTGAAATGAGCAACCGGGAGAGTAGCAACGCCAAGGCCCACAAGACCGAACGCCACATTGTGGCTGTGGGCGAGCGCTGTGCGCTGCTGCTTGACGAGGCCAAGCAACCGGTCGAGCATGTCTTCAACGTCCCCGGCGGCATTGCGGGTGTGACGCCACTGGTACAGGATCTGCTCTTTCAAATCGAACGATGGCAGGCCGTCGAGAAGATCGACCAGGTCGTTCTCATACACAATCGTCCGATCGGAAGCTCGCTCTATGATCAGAATCTGGTACAATTGTTACCGCTTGACTTAAACTGGTTACGCCATTTGGAAGCAGAACCATGGGCATCACGCTCACTTCCGATTTTCAGCATGAATTGGGAGCAGCTCTTCTCAAGCCTGATACAGCAATACCTGTTTGTGGCGATCTATCGAGCCAGCGCTGAGTCACTGGCCAGTGAAGATGCCAGCCGGCTGGCCGCGATGCAGAATGCCGAGCGCAATATCGAAGATCGAATGGACGAACTGCAGGCTGAGTATCACCACCAACGACAGAATTCCATCACGGCGGAACTTCTCGATATCGTGGCGGGCTTTGAGGCGGTTGAGATGGGATAGAGGTTGGCTGGGGAAATGGAGAGACTCATTTGAGATTGAGGGATTTCGGCCTGAGCGCAGGAAATTGTTGGTTGACACCCAGTCTCCGAATCTCCCCAATCTCACCGGTAGGAGAGCGTCAATCTCACAGAAAATGCAGTGAAGGAGGGCCACATGTACATGATCATGCTTGTCATCGATGACCCAAATCTCGTAGACGCAGTGCTTGACGCCTGGCAGGCTGTCGGCATAGACGGCGCGACAATCGTCGAAAGTACGGGTCTACATCGGCGCCGGGCGACCACCCTGGGGGCGCGCTACTCTTTCGGATTCCCGCGCGTCGTGGAACGGGTCGAAGAGGGCCATTACACGCTCTTCGTCGTCGTTGATGAAGAATCAATGGTAGAGAAATGCTTATCCAGTGCAGAGTCGGTATTGGGCGACTTGGACCTGCCGCAGACCGGCTTGTTTGCAGCGTGGCCACTGATGACTTCCAAGGGAATCGACAAGAGACAGAGAAGCGCAGATAGAAGAACAGAGGCTGTTGAATGATTTGGGTCCAATTTTTGGTGAGTGCCGGTGTGGTTGTGATCGCAGCAGAGAGGCTGGCAACGTACGGCGACGTGATCGCCGTACGTACGCGTTTGGGGGGGCTTTTTGTCGGCACATTGCTGCTGGCCGCAGCTACTTCGTTGCCGGAGCTGTTGACGACGATCAATTCCATCGACCAGTCTGTGCCGGACATGGCGGCAGGCAACATCTTTGGCAGCTGCATGTTCAACATGGTCATGCTGGCCATCCTGGACCTGGTCGTGCTGCGCGGTCGGATTCTGCGCATCGTAATGCTCAACCACGCCATCAGCGGCAGCCTCGCAGTGCTGCTGGCCGCCCTAGCCATCTTCTTCATCATTGCCGATATCCCTGTCGGTATTGGCTGGGTGGGCATCGACAGTCTGCTGCTCATGGCTGTCTACGTCGGCGGCGTCTGGCTCTTGAACAACAACAACGTGGCCGTTGAGCCGGAACTTTCGCCGGAAGGTCTATCAGGCATCTCCAAACTCTGGGTTGCGCTGCTGGGTTTTGCTGTCGCCACAGGCGTGCTCATCTTCATCACGCCCTATCTCGTACGCAGCTCGACGGCAATTGCGGCCGAGTTGGGCGTCAGCACCGGCTTCGTGGGTGCGACACTGGTAGCCGTCGTCACTTCGCTACCTGAGTTGGTAACCACCATCGCGGCCGTGCGCATCGGCGCCTATGACATGGCCATCGGCAATCTCTTCGGCAGCAACGCCTTTAACATCTTCGCCCTGGGCCTGACCGATTTCTTCTACCGCCAGGGCTACTTCCTTGCCGACATCGACGACACTATGCTGCTGGCCGCCATCCTCGGCCTTCTGCTGACGGCAATGGGTCTCTTCGGCAACGTCACCCGATTCAACAGACGCCTCTGGATCATCGAGGTCGATTCACTGGTGATTGCGGTGACCTATTTCTTTGGGATGTGGCTGTTGTATTCGCGGGGGTTGATTGCGTAGGCAGATTTGCTGCGTACCGCGTGCTGCGTAGGGTCTCTGGCGAATGGCTATTGGCGAGTTCCAGCGTATAGGTATACCATACGATTGCACGCTGATATGTGACAACGTTTGTCGATCCGCAAACCATCTTCTAGTGAAAGATCGACCAATTGCCGGTCGATCTCAATCCGAACACAGACGAATTTCGCAAAGTGCATACTTGCCGAAATCTCACGTAGCAAGCAGCATGCAGCATAGTAAGGAAACTCAACCATGACCGAACCGATCATTCGAGCAACCGGCATCGAAAAGACCTTCCGCACCGGCAAGATCGAGGTCCGCGCACTACGCGGCATCGACTTCGCCGTCGAGCCAGGCGAGATGGTGGCCGTGATGGGTCCTTCCGGCTGCGGCAAGACGACCATGCTCAACTGCCTCTCCGGACTGGATGAATGCGACCAGGGCGACGTCTGGATCGAAGGCCAGAATCTGCGCAGCATGGGCGACCGCGCCCGCACCACCTATCGAGCCCAGCGCATGGGCTTCATCTTCCAGACATTCAACTTGCTGCCTGTGATCACGGCCGTCGAAAACGTAGAACTGCCCCTACTGGTCTCCGGCGTGCGGCCTAAAGAGGCGCGCCAACGCGCCCTAGAGGCTCTCAATCAGGTCGGACTGGCTGATCGCGTCGATCATCGGCCGTCAGCGCTCTCCGGCGGGCAGCGACAACGCGTGACAGTCGCCCGTTCGCTGGTCAACCAACCGGCCATCGTCTGGGCCGATGAGCCGACCGGCAACCTGGATAGCCAGTCGGCAAACGATGTGTTGGACCTCATGCGATCACTCAACCAGGAGCGCGGCCAGACCTTCATCGTCGTCACCCACGATGCTGAGATCGGCAACGCCTGTGACCGGATTGTGCAGATGATGGATGGGCGGGTCGTGGAGAAAGAGGCTGCTGCGTGATGCTTGCTGCGTGAGATTGGGGTTGAGACGCGAGTTGCGATTTTGGGATGGGTTTGATTGGCGACTGCGTAATGCGTACTGCGTAATTTGTGCAGCGCACCATCTGGTGACAATCGCCGGGTGTATCCGTTAAGAGCATCGCCGATTCCAAGCGAATTCGTCTATCGAGACCTCACGCAGCAAGCAGCACTCCCACCAAAGCGATCCCGATCTCGCCTATCGATGCTATCCACAGACCTCACGCAGCAAGCAGCACGCAGCTTCCTGTTAGCCGGAGCACCAAACCATGTTCTCTATCACCAACTACATGTACGTCCTGCTGGCGTTGGTCAGCTTGATTGTTCTCTACTTCGTCTGGCTCTTCGTCCGCAAGCCGGTGCTGATCAAGCTGGGGCTACGCAACATCCCGCGCCGGCCGACCCAGACGGTTCTCATCATCATCGGACTGACGTTGAGCACCGTCATCTTTCTCAGTTCATTTGCCATTGGCGACACGCTCAACTACTCGGTGCAGCAGCAGGCCATTAACGCCTACGGGGCCATTGATGAGGTGCTGGCTCCGCCGATTTTCTCATTGCTTGTCGGCCTGGATGACCAGGCGCCCGGCGAAGACGAAGCGGTCACGGCGCTGGAAGACGAGTTCACCCAACTGACCGAGGGCGGTCTCTCGACTGTGCTTGCTGTCGTGCAGGGCGGTCTGCCCAGCATCAGTGAAGAGCGCTTTCGCTTGCTCAAAGAACAGGCTGCCGACGAGCCCCTCATCGACGGCGTGGCCGGCTCGATCCTTTTCCCCACCATCATACGCGATGTGAGCAGCGGCCAAGGTGAGCCCCTGGGGTTCATCTTTGCAGTGGACGATGACTATGACGAGCAGTTTGGTCTGGTCACGGTCGACGGCGAGCCGGTGACGATGGAGGGGCTGGAGCCGGGCGTGAGCAACATCTTCGGGCAGACCGCCGACCTCTTCGGCCTTGTGGGCAATTTCGGCGCCCAGTTAGGGCTAGGCGAATCGGCCCTCTCCGGCGCAGCAGCGCTGACCGCAGCCGTGGGTGCGGCAGTCACGCTGGGCAGCGAGGGCGGCTTCGACCCGGCAGCCATCGAGATCGACGTGGAGACAATCCGTTCGCTGGGCGTTGACACGACAGCGCTGGACGACGCCGGCATCGAGACGTTGAGCCTGGAAGCGCTGGGCATCACGCCGGAGAATCTTGAGGCCATGGGCGTGCCCACCGGCACCCTTACGCTTGACAGCCTGCCGGTCGACAACCTGAGCGTCCTCGGCGTCGACGTCGCCGATGTGGCCTCCGTGACGACCGATCTGCTCGGGGCGCTCAATCTCAACACATTGGGCCGCGAGCTAGACGCCGCGCTGGCCAACGTGGGGCTGCAACTGCGCCAGGGCGACGTCTACCTCAATCGTCTGGGCGCAGAACGGCTCAACGCACGGGTCGGTGACGTGCTCGAGATCTACATCGGCCCGATCCCTCTCCCCTTCCGCGTCAAAGCCATCGTCGAACAGGCGGGGCCGACGGCAGCGCTGACGCCCGTAGTCATGATGCGTCTGAGTGAAGCGCAACAGTTGCTCTTCATGCGCGGGCAGGTCAACAACATCCTGATTTCGAATTTGGGCGACGAACGCTCGGGGATCGAACACACAGGCGATGTCAGCAACCAGCTGCGGGTGCTGGCCATGGACGAGGCCAAGGTGGCGGAAGTCGTCGCTATCCTGCGTCGCCCGGACGTACGTGCGGTCATCGATGAGGAATCGCCCAAGATCGAGGAGACCGTGGCTGAAGAGTTTGAAGGGCCGCCGCCGGTCATCGCTTCGCTCTTTGATGATTTCACCAATCTAGAGGAGTTCAAAGCACTGGTGGTTACACTGCCTGAAGAACTGGATCAGCCCGGTATCAGCGATGGACTGCGCCTGGCACTGGGCAACAACCAGGTGCGCGAATGGCTCACAGGCCTCGACCTATCGGAAGGCGCCAGCGGCGAATTGCGCCAGTCAATTCGTTCACTCAACGAGTTCGACCTCATCGACCCGCTCTCCAAGTCAACGGTCGTGACATTGGCCGGCGTGGGTGGCACGGCCTTCACATCGATCTTCTCGCTCTTCGGCTTCTTCTCCATCCTGGCAGGCATCCTGCTGATCTTCCTGATCTTTGTGATGATGGCCGCGGAACGGCGCAGCGAAATGGGTATGGCCCGAGCCATTGGCGTCCAGCGCACCAATCTGGTGCAGATGTTCACGGCCGAAGGTCTGGTCTATGATTTCATCGCCGCAGCCGTTGGCGTGCTTCTGGGGTTGCTCGTCTCCTACGCCATGGTCGGATTCATTGGCGGCCTCTTCAACAACGTTGTTGGCCAGTTTAGTGAGTACGGCGGCGTCTTCAGCTTCCAGTTTCGGGTGGCGCCGCCGCTGATCGTCATCGCCTACTGCGTGGGTGTGCTCTTCACCTTCATCATCGTCACCCTGGCAGCCTGGCGCGTGAGCCGGCTCAACATCGTAGCTGCCATCCGTGATCTGCCTGAGCCAAACAACCGCGACAGTCGCTCGCTCCTGGGCCGCCTGGTTCGTATCATCGCAGGCCCGCTGCTGATGATTTTGGGCGGCGTGGTCATCTACAACGGATTGGATCTGGGTTTCAGCGTCGTGCTGGCCGGGTCAACGCTGATGCTTGCGGGGGCCGGCATCTTCGCAGCGTGGGCGCTTGAGAAAACGCCGCTGCGCAACGAACAGATCCACAGGATCATCTACAGCATTGTCGGACTTGGCCTGATCCTCATCTGGGGACCGTCCTGGGCTGGCCTGCTGGGAGAGACCGAAACCGCGGGCGAGTTGGTACAGGACGGACCGTGGGTCCTCATCCGCTTCGCGCTGACCGGACCCATGCTCATTCTGGGCGCGATTCTGGTCGTAATGTTCAACGCCGACGCCATCACCTGGGCCATCAGCCGTCTGCTGGGCGGTGTCGGCGCGCTGACGCCGGTGCTCAAGACGGCCATTGCCTATCCCCTCAGCGCCCGCTTCCGCACGGGCACGACCATGCTGCTCTTCGCCATGGTCATCAGCACCGTGGCCATCATGACGGTGGTGATCGACGCCACCCAGACGCTGGTTGCACCCGACAGCGAACGCCAGGCCGGTTTCGAGATCCAGGTGTCGTCGTCGCTGCTGAGCTTCTTCAATCCGGTCACCGATCTGGAGTCAGCCATCGCAACCAACGTCGAGTTCCCCGCTGCCGACGTGGTCGCGGTCGGCGGCCTCGCCGACAGTAGCGTGGATGCGCTGCAGGAAGGTCAGACGGGCTGGGCAGGAGTCCAGCTTGTGGGCGCCAATCGTGGATATCTGGAACAGGCTGAAGCAACTTATACTTTTGCCCAGCGTGCCGAGGGTTTCGAGAGCGATGCGGATATCTGGGCTGCGCTGAACGAGCGGGATGATGTTGCCGTAGTGACCCGGGCGCTGCTGGCGGATGACACCGCGGAGGCACAAAGGGATGGTGGACCAGGCAGCCGGCGTGCCGAGCGCATCGAGGATGAAGCCGAACGGGATGAATTCGAACGACAGTTCGACCAACTCTTCCGAATCCAGGGTGCGTCTGAAGGCGAACCCCTGCTGCCGGAGATCCTGATCACGCTGCGCCCGTTCGGCAACGATGGGGCGGACATTGCACACGAGGTCCAGGTCATCGGCGTCATTGCCGAAGGAACGACGCTGGCAGGCGACGGATTACTGGTCAACGGCCCGGCCTACGCGAGCATCAGCAACGCGCCGTTTGAACCGGCCAACTACTACCTCAAGCTGAGCGAGGATGCCGACGTCCACGAGGTCGCCCAGGCGGTCGAACGTTCTTTCCTGGCCAGCGGTCTCAATGCCTCAATCATGGCCGAGAGCTTTGCCCAAGGGCAAGCGCTCACCCGTGGCATTCTGCAACTCTTTCAGGGCTTCATGGCATTGGGTCTGTTGGTCGGAATCGCCGCGCTGGGCGTCATCAGCAGCCGTACAGTGGTCGAACGGCGCCAACAGATCGGCATGCTGCGGGCCATCGGCTTCCAGCCGCGCATGGTCGCCCTCTCGTTCCTACTGGAGTCCAGCTTCATCGCTCTGACCGGCATGGTCATCGGCGTGGCGTCAGGCGTCGTCCTGGGCCAAGCCATGATTCAACAATTCTTCGACGTCCTGGCCGACGGCCGCACGTTTGCCGTGCCATGGCCGGAGCTGGTGCTGGTGGTGCTGCTTGCCTACGGGCTCTCGCTGCTGGCGACGATCCTGCCGGCCTATCAGGCCGCAAGGATCTATCCGGCCGAGGCACTGCGCTACGAGTAGAGCGGAATGGGATTCCGCCCAGCCAAGCCGGAAGCACGGTAATCGAAACCGTCAGCCGCTCTTGCCGGCCACATCTCCGATCCGATCTGGAAGTTCAAGCGCAGCCAAGCAACGATCCGGCAACATCGCCGCAACGGGGCAGAGTCAAGATAGGGGTAGAGCACGGTGATGCGTGCGGTCGTTCCGCCAGGAACGTGATACCGCCTCGGGGGAACGCATCACCGTGTTTTCTTTGCCCAGAGGCAGCGTGTCGTGTTGCATGACGCATGCGGTGCAGTCATTGGCTCGGAAGATTTCCTGCGTGATGCTGTGCCCATCAGTGATGGGCACAGCGGCCGGCGCTGATCGCCCTGCTATTGCTGGGGCTTGGGGTGACGGTTGGACTGTTGGCCGATTTGTGGTTGAGTGGGGTGTGTGTGAGGATTGTGGGGATCGCCGCTTAGAATGTGGAGATCGCGGATTGGTGCAACCACCGCCAACGATCGGATACGTAGCAAGCCCCAACCAACTAAAAAAACGCAGCTTTAGCAATTCGGTACCACTGCCTTGTTGGGCGGCACGTTGGGGTGGAGCGACTATCCACAAAGCCAATGTGAAACCCAGCCGAACAAGCGCGATGAATGACCGGCAGGCAAACTAGCGCGAGGGTTTGACCTATGCGGGTTTGGGTGCCGGGCAGAACGCACCCGTCAAAGATTCAGAACTTAAATGTCACTTGCTGGCAGTTTGCCCGACGAACCGTCGTTCCCCAGCATAGTTTTGTTCTCTGGTTAATCCAACCAACTGTGTGTGTTGTCATAGACAAGAGATAAGGCCTCTAGAAACCAAGTCAAAGAGTCCTCACTCATAGTACCGATGACTGCGTGATAATCCAGGAGATTCTTCTCTGATAAAGCTTTTGACTTATAGAGGAGAACCAATTCCGGCGCTAAATACCTTAAACCATTTCTCTCCAGAATTGCTTGATCCTCACGTCGCCTTACCCGAGAATCTCTGCGAAAGATAAAGTAGCCTTCCTCGATCCGATCGAAGAATACCTCAATATAGTCAAGCTCGTGCTGAAAACTTCGGTTGTAAGCAATTCTTCGGTTACCACTATTATCTGTATATTCACTCACGAAATCGGACCCTTCGGGAAAACTCCAGAAGTAATGAATATCATCACTATAATCAGAAGTCTTGCGGAGAGTCCTGAAACCACCAAACAGCTTCCCTTCGATTTGCCAGCCTTTCGCCAGGAAAAATTCGATACATTCCAGACGGTCGGAAAACAGTACGCATATATCCAGGTCGCATCTTTCTCTTGTTTGCCGCCCAAGATGAGTGTCAATAGCCCAGCCTCCAGACACAAACCACTTAGCATCAAATGGATGAAGGAAATTGACCAAATCGTTTATCAAGGTGAAGGATGAATTCATAGTACTCCATGTTCGACGACAAGCCGCCAACGCCCACGATGACCATTCGGGGAATCGCACCGAAGGCGCGGTTTCACCGCTATGGGTCGATGGTGTTGTTCGGCATCTCAGATGTCCATGCTCATCTTCTCGTTGTACGTCCTGAATCCGAAGATCTCGAAGGCCGTCTTTGCTTCAGCGTTCCGCGACCACACGTCAAGTTCGAGTTTGGTCATCCCCTCTGCTCTGGCCCGGCCCTTGGCTTCGTCGATGAGGGCACGCCCAACACCTCGCTTCCTGTGCTCGGCTGCCACGCATACCTGATCGACGTACGCATAGTTGCGCGCACGACAAAATACATGGGCCTCGCGGCTGGAGAAACGTATGATCAGATAGCCCACAACACGCTGGTTGTATGATGCAACCAAAACCGCCGTTGACCGATCCTGTATTCGCTGGCCGAACCATTCACGAAGCGCTGCTTCGTCTGTGTGGTGAAACACGTCGGGGAAAAGGGAGACGTGAATGTCTTGGACCTCTCGATTCAGAGCGATGAGGGCATCAAGATCATCGCTCTTCGCATCTCGTACCGTCATTCTTTCTCCTTCAGCCGAGTGAAGTACGAGGCCGAGTGCCCGGTCGACCTCGTCCAGGTGCTGTGAGCGGTGCAGCGAACGATCCAGGACGCGATACCGCTGGGCCGCGACGACTTCGGCCTCCCCTGGGCCGAGCTCAGCCACGATGCGGTCGAGGACCTCGGCGGTCTTGATCGCTTGCTCCAGCACCTCAGTTGGCGACAACTCACGCCAGAATCGCAGCCGTATGTCGTTCACCACGGCCTCGTCGTTGGTCCAGAGAGTCAGTTGGAGCCCGTGGCGCCGCCACGCCTCGAGGGCTCCGATCGCGCGCCCGTCCCAGTACTCGATGTGTGCGAGTGCGACCGCGACCGTCCAGTGATCACCAACAGGGCGGTGGAGATCCGCCTCGCTGAGACGGCGAAGGTCCTTGAGGCGCTGGGTCTGTACGCGGTTCCGGTCGTTGTAGGACGTGTCCATTTCGGTTTTCCTCCAGAACCCTGGCTACAATCGGTTCGGCAAGGCCTGATTGCCTCCTAACCTGATGCGGATGAGCGACGAGCCGCCGCTCATCCGTTTTTACCCGCGTTGTCCGGGCAGGGCGGACCGTCTGCTTTAGTCCGCCTGTTGGTTGGATCGGCCTTGGGGACGGGCCTCAGTAGACCGGCAAGCTCATTGGCCTTGGACTCGGTGTACATGTGGAGGGCGAACCGCACCTCATGCCCGGTCTCATCCGGTGCGAAGAAGGAGACCGCACGGCCCTCTGCCATCTTGTTGATCCCCGCCAAGTAGGGAAAGAGGATGACCTCGAACCCGCCCTTGGACCAGCCCTTGCCGATATCAACTTCTCTGATAGTGTTGCGCGGGAATTCCAGCGCATTGAGGTGGCCCTCCTCGCCCTCTGCCGTCAGTTCGCCGAGGCCGGGCCACAGCCCGGCGCCGCCCATGGAGACTGCGAAACTGAACACGAACAGGCCAACCGCCAACACAAGGGAGCGCCAGTCGAGCAGCACGATCGCGGCCGTGAGCGCCGGGAAGACGGCGGCGAGCAGCAGCGATTGCATCCAGATCCACAGTTTGTAGAGTCCTGAAGGGATGCGGGGGCCGGCGACGGCGACGGAGTTTGGGTAGACGGCGATGCGCACCCTCCCCGCGAAGCGAGCGCCCATCCGGTAGGACCAGCCATCGAAGACGCTGGCATCAGCCGGCACGACGCCGCCGACGAGACCGGACTCCACCGTACTGCCGGGTCGCACGATGGCACGGACGGGTGAGCGGGCCGAGAACAAGCGGACAACTGCGGCAGACAACCAGCCCACGGCGCCGACGCCAACTAGAACGATGACGACCTGCTGCCACACAACCATCGGGAACCTCCTACCTCTGCGACACTCCGCCCAACGAAGTACGGGTTAAGCGGCGGCAGAAAGGATGCGTTGGACACAATCAAGCCACTCCCCGCCGCTGAATCCGGTGTTGATCATGAAGTAGTCACAGAGTGACAACGATATCGCTCGGAAGGGGAGAGGGGCCCGATTGGCGTTGCATACCGGAAATGGCGCTTGCAACGCCAGAATTGGCTACAATTATAGTCGTTGCGGGAGGCGAAGACAACCGGCTCTCGAGCGTTGCCATTGGCATCGACGGTTATTCTGACGGACAAGGTCGTCAACGAGGACATCGCCGTTCGTGACCGGCATGGCCACAATGCGTGATATCGCAATGCGACCACTCCATGACCGGCATGGACCAGAATGCGCGAGCGCTTTCGTCCGGACCCAGTGATCGTTTTCACCAGATTACGCACTCAATGGAGGTTTGACATGAATTTTCCAGTTGGCATCGCTGTCGGTCTGGCCATGGGTGTCGCCATTGGCATTGCTTCGGGCCGCAAAAGCGCGCTGGAGGCGATTGTTGCCTATGCCCAGATGCAGCGCGTCGTGTAGCGTGACGCATCCGGTGCGATCACTGGCTATGCTTCTCGGCGACGAGCACATAGGAGAGGGGCATGCCCCTTCTGTCTATGTGGGGCCAGGAAGTGGAGATGTCGTAGTCGAATTCACTGAGCCGTTCTGTGCGCAGGTTGTTTCTCCGCAAGGCGTTCATGACAGCGGCGAACGAGTGTGAAAAGCTGTAGAGTGTCTTTGACGCATAGGTCGTTGCGCCGACATAGTCCACGCCGTCGTTGTCGACCCACGGCTCTTCTTTGAAGTAGGAAAAAACAACCTTGTCGGGCCGTGCGGGGTCGTGCCCCTCTTCGTTGACCATCGCCAGCATATTGGTGTACGGGTGCTGCTCGTTGATCAGCAATACGCCGCCCTCCTTTAGCACGAGGGCAACTTTTTCGAAAAAGCGCCCGAGGTCTTCAAACCAGCAGAACGCACCGATGGTGATAAGGACCAGGTCGAACTGGCCGCTGTACTTGTCCTCAATGTCGTAGATGTCGGTGGCGACAAACTCGGCGTTCAGATTCGCTTCTCTGGCCAGGCGACGGGCTTCGCCCACGAAGTTCTCGGCGATGTCAAAGCCAGTACCCTTCGCCGCCCCCATCGTGAGCAGCGTGAGCAGTTCGCGTCCGTTGTTGCAGCAGATCTGTGCAACCTCTTTGCCCACTAAGCCAGATCTTCTCCAACTCAACTATCACGTCTGCTTCCAGAAAGGAGCGATCGCCCCTTCGTAGGCGCAGTACCGGGTCTTCTGTGTAGCCGGCCCGGTGCTTGGCGAAGGCTTCTTCCCAGGCTGCCTTGTTTGCCTTGCTGTAGTCCATTTCGACCTCTCTTGGATTCCTAGACTGACAAGTATTGGTGCATGGCCTTGCTGTCGGCGCACCAGCGAGGAACCATGCCCTCAGGCCTTGCAATTGTCTGCCCATTGGCGCCCCAACGACGACCTGCGGGTCAATGTCTCAGACTCGTCGTTTCAATCAAACGCCTTGCCCGATAACGCTTCCCAATGTACCGACCAAAGGCAACTTCAATAAAGATCAGGCCTTACGATAAAAAGAGGGCTTAATGGGTCGGTATATTGGATCTAGCCACATATCACTTTCAGAAATAGGGATGAAAACAGAGCGGAATTGGCTTGTCGAGCCGAATACAACGCTGAATCCAGTCCCAGCCGATACGGAAATAGCTCTTGTCACGTCGGCTCTTGACATCAACGAAATGGCGTAGACCCTTCTTCACGACGCGAGAACCGAGGGTGATAAACCAGACAAAAGCGATGCAGACAGCGAGAACTAGACGGGAAATGCGGTCAGCATCATCAAGATGGGTAGCTTCCAAGTCAAAACCATGGCCTTTCATGTCACCGTACATCTCTTCTGTCCACATGCGGATTCGATAAGAAGCAATGTGCTCTTTGCTTGATTTGGGCTGGTCATCGGCAATAAGGAACCAAGGCTCATCTTCGCCTGGCGCCCAATGAATCGTAAGCCAGAAGGGACCGGCATCATGCTTTTCGGTCAGATGCACCCAGCCGATGGAGCGGGTCTGGCCTTCGTCAATCGAAATGTTGCCAAGCTTGATCCAGTCCTGTCCTTCCCACCGAATCTGATTCTTGCCTGGGTGGCGTAGAACAAAATGCCAGCCATGTTTCTTCATCCAATTGAGCAGATGAACTGACTCAAATCCGGCATCACCGAGCAGTGTAACCTGAGCATTTTGGGGCAGAAGACCGATGAGATACTCGAGTAATTCCAACTGTTTGGTGTAGCCAACATGACCTTTCCGGCCTCGATGAACGCTCCAGACCAGAGGCAAGGCACGTTTCTTATAGGCCAGGCTGACTGTCAGGATTCGATGATGAAAACCGACCTTGCTACAATCGATGATCAGACGAAACACTTGACCGGCAAAGGCTTGAAGCAAGTGAACGACAATCGGTTCATACCACACTCTGACAACAACAGCTGGATTGTCCAAGAAGCGCCGCAACCGATTGACCAGGCTTGGTTCCTTCGACTCCAGTCCCGGCCATTGCTCTACGATCTTGCTCAGGTGAATCCCATGGCCTTGTGTCAATCCGACCAACAAAAAGGCCATATTTCGCAACCGGGTGATTCGCTCCCCTGCGTGCCATTGGCAAAGTTCGTTCAATATCCTATGATACATCTGAAGGTTGGTAGCCATTTCTGCCTCCTGATACTTGTCGGATTGGTCTCCAACATAGTATCTGGCACTTGGCTTCAACCTTCAACTTTTTTCCCTGCCACAAAGTGATATGTGGCTAGCTATTGGATTTGTTAAGCGGTATGACATGTTGTCATGCCGCGCTATGTGCACTGTAAAGCTGTCAGGCTGACGGCTTGATGTTTTGGTTGAGATGGAATAAATTGGTCGGATCGTACCTGTTTTTCAATGCGACCAGTCGTTCATAGTTAGCACCGTATGCAGACTGCACTAGAGCCTCGCCTTCTTCACCGAGCCCGGCGAAGTTGAGATAGGCGCGGCCGTTCGAATAGTGCTTCATGTCGGCCCAGAAGGCCCGCGCCCAAGCAAGGTTCTTCTCGTCGTCAGCCGCATCCTCCCAAATCCCGTCGATGCTCAACATCCAGCCCATGTCACGATCGCCAAAGGCGGTGGCGCCACCGGCTACGCGGCTGGTCGCACCGCCCATGTACCAGACCGAACAGAGCGTCAGATCGGATGGACGATCGGTAGCACGCGGCGCGATCTCGTCTATCATCTCGTCGTCAAGACCGTTGAGGTAGATCGACTTGAAGTAGGCTCGATGGACGCCCTTGGGAAACAGCCCGTCATAAAGCTGCTGGACCTCGCATTAGAGCATCTGCCCCGAGAAATCAAGCAATGGTTCGGCCAACTCGCGTAACGGTTGGGCCGCCTGCTCGCCCTCGTCCGCTGGGCCGGCCCACACGCCAGCAATCGCCAGTACCTTTGCACCCCAGGTTTCCTCAGGGTACTCCGGGTCGGCGGGGATGGTCGAGAACTCGGCCAGCGTACCACCGATCTCGTCGGGCGCCGTCGCCATGTAGTCACGCCAGCCGCATATCACCCGGGGTGCATCCTCGGCCCGGTAGATGGCCATGATGAGCATTACTGTCGGCCCGACGGGATGGACCTGGAACTCGAACGAGGTGATGACACCGAAATTGCCGCCGCCGCCGCGCACGCCCCAAAACAGCTCTCGGTTATCATTTTCGCTGGCGGTGTGCAATAGACCGTCGGCGGTGAGGATGTCGACCGAGGTCAGGTTGTCGAGGCTGAGGCCGTACTTGCCGCGCAGCCAGCCAAGCCCGCCGGCCAGGGTCAGGCCGCCGACGCCGGTCGCCGCAATTAGGCCGCCGGGCGTCGCCAAGCCGTGGACCTGCGCTTCGCGGTCGAAGTCACCCCAGGTAGCTCCGCCTTGAACCCGGGCGCGCTTTGTCTTGGGATCGACGTGCACCGCGTTCATTCCCGACAGATCGATCCGGATACCTCCGTCGCACGAGCCGCTGCCTGACGAGTTGTGGCTGCCGCACCGTACTGCCGTGAGCATTTCGTTCTCGCGGGCGAAATTCACCGCGTCGATGACGTCGGCAGTCCCGCTGCATCGGGCGATGAGCGCAGGCTTTTTGTCGAACATGCCGTTCCATATCACGCGCGCTTCGTCATACCCTTCGTCGCTTGATGTGAGTACTTGACCACGAAAGCCCGTCTTGAATTCTTCAACTGTTGCTTCCGCAAGGACGGCTTCTCCGCCCATGCTTGTAGTTACTTGCAGGTCTGCCACAATTTCTCTCCTTGTCTGATTTATCCGAACTCATTGTTGTTGCCATGATAACCTTCTGCCTGGTTCTGTTGTAAAAAATATTTGGCGGATTGCAGTCGTCAAAAACGCCGGGAAAACCGAGCGTTCATCCCATGTCTGTGTCATGTGTTGCGCTAAATCAGGGGTCCAGGTGGGACGATTTCGATCAGTAGTTCATTATTTGCAACAGGGCCAAACGGCTTTGTCGTTCTGCCTTTTCGATGGATCGTGGAACGCATCTTTGCCTGGCTGGGGCACAGTCGCCGCCTCAGCAAAGACTACGAAGGCTGCACTACGAGCAGTGAGGGCTGCATCTATGTTGCTTCGATCTCAATGATGTTGAAGAGGCTTGTCGCACCGGCTTGAATCTGGCCCTCATGAACCCGACTCGTGACTCAACATAAGATTACTAAACAGGCTCTAAAATTCAGCACTTCACGATTTGGGGTAAAACGAGATTCTTCACTGATGTCTCACCAGAGCGACAGCGCTAGCGTTGATCCGATGTCGCAGTGCGATTGTCTCACGAACAGAATGACAAATCGCGAACTACTGGTGACAGACAATAATCAAGCTGTTAGTGCAGCAATATTGGTATCATTTCGATATTTTGGGGTAAACCTCCAGGAGGCTTCTTGTGTGAGCCATGACGAGACTCACACAAGAAGTCTCAGGAGGTTTACCTGCCAGGCTTTGCAACCAAACCAACTGCTAGGATGCGGGTCTAATGTTCTGATTAACACGGAAGAGGTTTTCCGCGTCGTAGCGGGTTTTCACTTCGACCAGACGGTCATAGTTTTGACCATAGGTGGCGCGAATGCGTTCCTGTCCCTCGTCCATCATGAAGTTGATATAGGAACCGCCCATGGAATGAGGGTGGAGCGCCTCATGGTAGCTCACACACCAGTCACGAACCTTGGCCGCATTGGCTGGGTCAGGGTCGACGCCGGCGAACACACTGGCCCATTTTGCGTCGCGGTAGGCCCAGGGCGTCTCGGTTGCGCCAACACGCCCGGCCGCGCCGTCGATGGGATACATGTGCATGGCGGAGAGCGGTGTCGGGAGGGCTTGGGCAAACTTTATGTGTTTGTCGATGGCGGCATCCGGGATCTCTTTGACGTAGTCGCCGCGCCAATACCATTGTTGCCCCGGCGGGTAGAGTCCGTCAAACATGCTCTGCATGGCCGGGTGGGGAATCGGCCCGACGAAGTCAACGGCAGGCGGACCGAACATGGTGCGGATCGGTGCAAAAATGGCTTTGGCTTCCTCCATAGGGCCGGTGTAGCACCAGAATATCAAGACCATCTTCTCGCTTTGAGCCGCTTCCGGGAACGGAGCGTGGTCCGGCACGGTGATAAAACCAAACCAGCCACTGAGGTCATCCGGCGCGCTGGGCAGGAAGTCGCGATACCACTGCATGATCTCTTTGGCGCGTTCCATCGGCCAAATCATTGGACCGGCGTAGTTGGTGTCGATGGGATGCAACTTGAAGACAAAGGATGTGACAACGCCGAAGTTTCCGCCACCGCCGCGCACGGCCCAGAAGAGATCCGGATGTTCGTCGGCGTTGGCCGTGACCCAAGAGCCATCGGCGAGCACCATATCGACCTCAAGTAGATTGTCGATGGTGAGGCCGCACTTCCGCGAGAGGTTGCCGACCCCGCCCCCCAAGGTGAGGCCGCCGACCCCCGTCGTGGAAATAATGCCTGTAGGCGTAGCCAGTCCATAGAGATGCGTCGCGTGCTCCACATCGCCCCAGAGGCTACCGCCGCCAACACGTGCGGTGCGCGCTTTGGGGTCGACATGCACGCCATTCATGGCCGACAGATCGATCACCAGACCATCATCACATGTTCCCAGGCCGGCGCCATTGTGACCGCCGCCGCGCACCGCTAGAAGTAAGTTCTGGTCTCGGGCGAAATTGACCGCCGCCACCACATCGGCCACGTCTGTACAACGTGCGACAAGTGCGGGATGCTTGTCGATCATCCCGTTATAAACCTTGCAAACTACTTCATAGTCGGGGTCGCCCGCGGCGACGAGTTGTCCGCGTACGTCGCCACGCAGCTCTTCAAGTAAGGCAACTGATAGATCTGTCATACCGTTCTCCCCTATTTTTCTGAATAAATGGCATCAGAAACCACTTTGTTTGGTGTCTCGGAAGTTATAACGGAGGCAAACCGGCGGATCACCAGCGGCACCGAAGGTTGGCTGAACTTCGTTCATGCCAACTACCAGACTCGTCCGATTTGCTCCGTTCATAGCCCTCTCCTTTGAAGGCTATGTGAAGTGAAGTTGTCCGACTAGAAAGAGATGCTCGATCCCGTGATGGCGATCTGGAAATCCTGTGACTGGCCAGTGTCGTTCGTGACGATCACGTAATACGTATCTGTCGCACTGGAACTGCCAACCCAGATCAGGTCATTCTTGTACGGGTTGCTCAGGCTCTCTTGTTCGTTGTTGTCAAAGGCTATGTCATTGCTCAGCTTGGAGCCGGCGCCGACCGCATTCCACTCATCGGTGTCATCTTCATTGATCCAATGCTGTACGGTTTGTGGGTTCCAGACTTCGAAACTCAGCGCGTCTTCCGTATCGCCTTTGACGAGGACGGTAACATCGGCAGATTTGTCGCTATCGTCGCCGTCATCGAAGGTGTACTTGAAGGAGTACCAGCGGCTCTCGCCTGTGGCCAACACGCCGGTCTCGTTGCTGATAGTCATCGCGTCGAACGGTCCACTGCCGTTGTTGATCACCAGATCGGCCATGGGTGCAGCAGATTCAGTAGCCATGATCGCATCCGTGGCGGTGGCCGGGGACGCGACTGTCATTGCGACCACGTGGACGGTCGGTAGTACTAGACCGGGATAGCTGACATCCGCGCCAGTGATACGCAGATCGTAGATGCTCTCAGAGTCTCGCGTGTTGGTTACAATCACATAGTAGGTCTCTGAGACGCTGCCATTGCTGGCCCAACGCAAGGTAGTGTCGTCGGAATCGTCACCGGTCTGCTCGCTCAGTTTGCTTCCGGCCCCCACAGGATTCCATGTATCCGTGTTGTCGCCATTGATCCAATGTTCAACCGTACGCGGGGTCCATACTTCGAAGCTTACCGCATCCTCATATTGACTCTTCAATTCGATGATCGTCTCAGTCGCTTCGTCTGCGATTTGATCGTAATCGTAGTGGAACGTGTACCACCGACTTTCGTCTGGGGCAAGGACTGTCCAGCCGTCGCTGGGCGTAAGTGCACTGTTTGGTCCGTAGCCCGGATTCTCACCTGCCATGGCAGGTGCCACAGCCATAAAAGTTAAGGCAACTGCGGCGACAGCGGCCGCAGCAATCGACCTTTGTATCCATTTCAACATCATTGGGTCTCCCTCTATTCAATCCGCAAAAAGCTTGCGACAGTCCCAGGTTACACGCATCTACCGCTTGCGGATAGACATATATCAATCTGCCTATTCGCAATCAGGCTACAATAATTTGTATTTGAAGTGAGAAGAGATCGATTTTAGCCCACCGGTCTCCACAAACCGCTTCAGTGCCGTGCGATTCTCCTGCAATGCGCCCTCAAGCAGTGCCACGGCTTCACTCGCCGACAACCCAACGGCTTCAATGGTAGAACTCGGCCATGACCTACCAACGAACCACCTGGGTTTGCTGCGCTGGGATCATAGGATTGCGCATTGGCTGACTCGATGGGGAAAGTGTTGTCAGCAAGGCAGTTGCAGCGACCCGGACCAACGACCGCACGGGTGAGAATTTCTGTAGATTCATTGTTGCTCGGAAAGGGAGAGGGGAGAGGGAGGGCTATGGTCTATGCAAACCAGGAATGGCGCTTGCGACATCCGAATCGGCTACGATTCCATGTGTCGGCCACATTCGATCGCCGCTGTGCCATTTCGAAATCGACCTCGGCCAAGCGGGCGTATATCAGTACCGTGACTAACTTTTCGTGGCCCAGCATCTCTTTGAGTTCCAGCACGGATCCGCCGTTACGCAGGAAGTTGATGGCGAACGTATCTCGAAACCGATGTGGGTGCGCTTTCTCCACATCGGCCCGGCGGCCGGCTCGCTTGATCATCTATCGCAGCGAACTGGGCGTCATGCGGTCGCCGAACTTGCCCAGGAAGAGGGGCTCGCTCGGGGCTAGCTTCTTGCCGCGCACCAGCAGGTAGCGCCACATGCGCTGCATGGCCGTGGTGCCCACGAAGAGAATGTGCATCTTGTCACCCTTGTCGTGGTGGATGGTGATCTTGCCGCGCTTCGTGTCGTAGTCTCCGACACTGAGATCGCAGAGTTCGCTTGCGCGGATGCCCGCAGCCACCAGTGTAAACATCCCGAAAGTAATACCAGTCATAAGTGGACAAAATCAGGCGAGAACGAACCAACACCGCTCGTTGCGGTCTGACAAAAATGACCTCGCAAGAGCGCAACTGTGATACCCCAGCCCTTGGCCAGGCTCAACAATAATTATCGACGAGTCCAATCATGGGCGATCTAGCGACGAGCCAGGCGGCGCAACGCTTGGGCGTCACAGAGCGGTCAGTCCAGAAGGACATCAAGAAGGGTCATCTCCCGGCTCGCAAGGCAGTCCATGGGATGGACTGGAAGTACATGATAGCGGTTGCAGATCTGGAAGCATTCGCCAGAACGCACAATATCGAACTGCAAGACCAATAGCAAAGTCGCCACCCCATCCCGGCAAGGAAACTGGTGACGACTTTTGCAATAGAAGCACCTTCACAACAAAATATCTAGTGGATATGTCAGATATCTAATCACGTGGTGCAAGACTGGGGGACAGGGACTCGAACCCCAACCATCTGATCCAGAATCAGACGTTCTGCCGATTAAACTATCCCCCATCGATCTCAATTACGGAAAGATCGTAACATAGAGGGCGGAATCGGGTCAAATCTGCGGGGTTAAGGGGAGCAGGGAAGTGGGGGGATTCGAGACAGGTCCCTCCCCCCGCAACCTTACTGCCCTACTGCCCGATCACTCCACAGTTCAGGCGGCCTCAGCCGCATATACCTTCAATGCAGCTGCACCATTGTGCACGCGGGCTATGGTCTCCTCGCGGCCCAACACCTCCATGCTCTCGAAGAGCGGCGGCGAGACCTTCTTGCCGGTTATGGCGACGCGGAAGGGGGCAAAGAAACTGCCCGGCTTGAGCTCGGCCTCTACCGCTGCCTGGCGGAATGCAGCCTCCATCGCCTCGGCACTGAACGGCTCAATAGTCTCGAGCAAGGCAATACCTTGCTCGAAGACGCTCAATGTACCCGCAGCATCCAACTTCTTGCCGATGAGTTCCTTTGGATCAGCATAGGTGATCTGGTCGGCGTTCTTGAACGCCCAGTCGATCTGTTCACCGGCGCCTTTGAGCACCTTGAGTCGTTCCTGGATCAGCGGAACCAGCCCGGCAAGACGTGGGTCCGCATCGAGCGTCTCCGCGTCAATGCCCAATTCCTCGCTCAGGAAGGGGATGAGTCGCGCCTGCAACTCCTCCACATCCATGTCGCGGATGTAGATGCCGTTGAGCCATTCGAGCTTGTCATAGGGCAACGCAGCGGGCGATGAAGTCATGTCCTTGAGTTCGAAGCGCTCGATGACCTCATCACGCGTGAAGACCTCGCGCTCATCACCGAAGTTCCAGCCGATATTGACCAGGAAGTTGAACAGGGCCTCGGGCAGGTAGCCGGCCTCCTCAAACTCGTGGACCAACGCCAGATACTCCTTACCGGCCACGACCTTCTTGCGCTTGCTCATCTTGCCCTTGCCGCTGGGATCGAGAATCACCGACATGTGGACAAACTCAGGCGGGGTCCAACCAAAGGCGTCGTAGAGCATCTTGTGCAGCGGCGCTGACGGCAACCACTCCTGTCCACGCAGGATATGGGTGATCTTCATCAGATGATCGTCCACAATCACGGCCAAGTGGTAGGTCGGCATTCCGTCGCTCTTGACCAGCACCGGATCGAGCACGCTGGCGCTCTCGACCTCGACATCACCGCGCAGCAGATCGCGCACCACGGTTGTGCCTTCCAACGGCGCGGCAAAACGCACGACAAATGAACGCCCCTCGTCCTCGAATGCGGCACGCTCTTCATCGGTCAGATAGCGATGACGACGGTCATAACCCGGCGACTGACCGCGGGCCTGTTGTTCCTCGCGCATCTGCGTGAGTTCGTCACCGGTTGCATAGCAGCGGTAGGCGTCGCCTTGATCGATCAACTGCTGGGCGTATTGCTGATAGAGTTCCTTACGCTCACTCTGGGTATAGGGGCCATAGGGGCCGCCGATATCCGGACCCTCATCCCAGTCCAGACCCAACCAACGCATCCCAGCCATCATGTTGTCCAGGCTCTCAGGGTTGTAGCGTTTCTGGTCGGTATCTTCAATGCGTAGGATGAATTGGCCGCCCGTATGCCGGGCATAGAGCCAAGCAAAGAGCGCCGTACGCAGGCTGCCCAGATGCAAATAACCGGTTGGACTTGGCGCAAATCGAGTACGCGGCAGGAGTCATGCTGTCACTCATCGCTCTTTCCTTCGCTAAAGCCGGATCCCAAATTCACACGAAAAAGATGGACGCAGATCGACTTGATCATCTGCGTCCAGACGAAAAGCCTACCACAGGGGATACCCATGGTCAACAATGGTCGGGCAGATTCTCAGAGTAGCCACGCATCGTTTACCTTCCGCATTCCGGACTACCGCCCGAAACAGTCGTCTACTACAACGATGCAGCATGGCCGAATCCCGGCGTGGTGAACACCGGCTTACACTCTGAGCCGATTTGAGCCAAAAACATCCAGAGATTCCAAGCCTTGATCGATCCTAGCCTGCTATGGTATACACACGATGCAGATTTTACGGCGTCACAACCACATCGACACCATACATCGCCGGCAGCAAAATCACCGACAGCGAAGTCACCGACAGCGAAGTCACTGCCCAAGTCTGCATCCCAAAGATTAGACGGCACGTAGCGACAATCGATTCAAGGAGGCTCCACACATGTTCGACACTTTCTTCAAGCGCGTTCACCTGACACTTTCCGTCTGCCTGGTGGCTGTGCTAGCAGTTCTGACCCTATCAACGTCGCCGGTATCGGCCGCAGATCCGCCGGCAACCCTCGAAATCGACGCCACCCCCACCTCCATCGAGGCCGGCGACGTCACGACGTTCAAAGTCGTCCTCACCAATACCAGCGGCAGCCCTATTACGGATGTTGCCCTGCGTCTGACCCTGAGTCGGCCCAATCGACAAGGTCGAGACGAGACTGATTGAGGACGAGACGTAGCGAGATCCGGACTGACAAGATCCGGCGCCAGGGAAACACGATCGGTTGGACCGGTGACATGAGAAAGATGGAGTGCTCACGCTCGGCGTTCGCGTCACGAGTGCGCTGGTCAACGAGTCCGGTCAACCGCCAACAATCGTATTGGCCGGAGAGGCGGGCCCCAGGGGCGGCGATCCAGTGATTGAGACCCAAGGGTCAGTGGCGGTCACGTACCCATCGCCCGTCGACCCCTCTGAGATCGACTTCGTGAAAGTCGATCGAATACCAGGACGGCGACGATCTCATAGTCAGCTTCTGAGGCCGAAGTGTCTTCTCGCCAGCAGGTAGAAGTCATTCTGCGCCTGACCAACAACAGCGCTCAGCCCATCTACAGCCTGTGGGTCGACACCCTACTTCAGATGGAAATCCAGGACGTGGCTGTGGGACCCAACGAGCCATCCTGTGAAATGATAGTTGATCGTGCGGCCGTTACAGAAGGCCGTGGCTCAACGGTGCCGATTCGCGCCCTTGGAGCAGAAGAAGGCCTGAATGCGATCAGCGCTTTTCTGGTCAAGACGGAACCGGGACAGACTAGCGAGGCCCGGGTACGCGGCACCGTCAAAGGAACGCCCGAGTGCGTCCTTGGCGGCAAAGCACGCGCCTATATGACGGCAGTGGCGCCCGGTGCAGATGTGGCGCTTGCGGCGGCTTCGGCCGACGAAGCCAATGCCACGGCCATTGCAGCCCCAAAGCTGGCCTTCATCCAGCGTCTGCTTGAACTGGAGCCGAAGTTCACCCTGGCCATTCAGTTCCTCATTCTGCTCAGCGATTTCGGCGACGCGCCGGACAGCAGCAACCATTTCGGCGTGCCCATGGACGCCTATCCCGGCGTCGAGGCACGCTTCCCCACCGTCTTTGACGCGGCAACCGGCACGCCGCCCGGCCCCAAGCACCGCAACGGACGTCCGCTACATCTGGGCAGTCTTATCAGCCCCGAGCTGGCCGTTGATGCAGGGCCGCGCAAGAACATCGATCCGCCCAGCGACATCGCCGATCTGGATGTGCGCGATGACGGCATCGATCCTCTTTCGCCTTTGCTCTCGTTCCAGCACTGCGTCGCCACATCCATCGATGTGGAAGTCACGCTTACGCAGGTCGCCATCGATCACTTTGCCAAGACCGAAAGTTCCGCCTATCTCAACATCTGGCTGGACGGCAACCATAACGGCGACTGGGAGGAAACGGAGCACCTGTGACGGCCTGAACGCCCGTGAACATATCGTTATCGACCAGATCATCAACCCATCGACACCAGGCACCATCAAACTGACCATCCCCACCGGCCTCATTCCTGTCCCGCTGGGCGGCGAGAACGAGACCATGTGGCTGCGCGCAACCCTCAGCGATGAGAAGTCGGTCAAGCTGAGCCGGACAAACCTACGGCGACGGACGTGGACCGGCCAATGGCCTACGCTGGGGTGAGACCGAAGACTACCTCTATGTGCCAAGCGCAGCAACGACAGCAGCGGGCGGCTTCGGTCCCGACATGAGCATTACAGCCGAGAGCAACCTGCAGACTGACTTGGCTGATGAAAGCGTCTCGGCGGCCGGAACGAGAAAGATCGCCGGCATCAAATTTCTTGAAACTTCAGATACGCAACCGTGGCGATCGGCTATCTCCCAGTGCCAGCCTCGAAATTGAGATGGACCCCTATCACGGCATACCGCCCGTCATCTCTACCAGTTGGGTTGGCTGTTTGACCTGTACGGTTGCATCGGCCGATGGTTCGCAGATCGACTTGGCCGCCGACCTCGCAAACGACCCGCTGCCCATCACAGAATCCTGCGAATGGTTCAGATTGTCGTCTTGTTGTCAATCTCGGCGACGTGCGGCCCGGCGAGGGAGGCTCAATCCTGCTCGGCTGGCCCAACGACGACCCCGAAAACAGCGACGTTCAATTCTCAACACGTGTCATTAGTCCCGGTGACGTGAACGGGGGCAACAATTCAGCGTCAAGCACGGCATTACGCCTGCAGGCCGATCCATTCATCATTAGTCCGAGGCCCGGCACTCTTGGGTGGACAGGCTGCCTCACCTGCACCTACGCCTTCAAGGGATTCGGAACCCCGAACTCGACGATGACCCTTTCGTCCACCGGCTTCCAGTCAGGTAATGTCAATGTGGTCACTGACGAAACAGGCTTCTGGCAGACAGAGGTCGCGCTGAACGACGGCACTCACGAAGTTACGTTGACGGATGCTTCTGCAAGCGCTGCAGATGCAGAAAGCCTGGTCGTGGACTTTCTAGACCGGCTCATCCTATCCGTCGACTCGTCCTTGCTCTGGGATCCGGCCAGTTTTGGCGTGCGTAAATATGGCGACGCAGCGGTTCAATCCGCAGCCGTCAGCGAGAACGATGATTCGTGCGGCCCATGGCAATTCGTGGACAACGCCGGACGCGCCGAACCCAACGGCTGGAAGATCCCGGTCTGGCCCGGTAGCACCTATGAAATCGGCCTGGACCTGATTTGCGACGGCCAAGCAGGGGCCACGCTCAACTGGATCGATGTTCTGAGTTGGGACTTCAAAGATGATAACGGCGATGGACATTACACTGCAATCGTCAATACCCCCGAGCTCGATGACGAAGTCGAGGTCAACCTGGCGGTGACCTGCGGTGAGAATGAAGCAACCTACAGCGGCTTCCTGATTCCGATCGACCCGGCAAAGGTGGTCAATGCAGAAACCGGCAGTCCGTTGGAGAATGTAGCGGTCACGCTCTGGCAGCGCAACGCCGATGATAGCGGTCCGAGATTGGCCCCGTGGGAAGCCCAGGCATTCGGGCAGTCCAACCCGCAACTGACCGACGCCAAGGGACAGTTCAGCTTCCTCACGCCGCCTGGCGGGTATGGCCTGACGGCGCAGATCGACGGCTTCCAGCCCTTCCGGTTCGGCCCGGTACGCTCGCAGGGCGTCTTCGTCCCCGGCCGCGTCTATGCGATGACGCCGATCCAATCCGGCGGACGCACAGCCGAGGTGCGCATCACCGAGGACGGCTTCGATCCGCCCTATCTTGAGATCGAGCCGGGCACAACCGTGGAATGGCTCAACGTGAGCCTCGATGTGGCAACCACCTTCAGCGGAACACCGGAAGGCATCGCCGCCGCAGCCACAGCCAAACAGTGGGATTCGGGCCTCCTCCCCACGGGCGAGACCGCCCAGGTGACGTTCGCAGAGGAAGGCTCCTTCACCTATGTGAACGCAGCCGATTCGTCCAGCCAGGGCGCCATCATCGTGAAGACCAAGGAGCCTGAGGACAATAGCGTACGGGTCTATCTGCCGACGATCATTCGCTAGAATCCTTGGCTGCATAGCAACGCAGATTTGACGACCAGAACGAAGAGCCCCCGGTTTCCTGATTGGAAACCGGGGGCTCTTCGGTATTACCGTAGCGGTTCTGTTTGCAGTAACCACTTTAGCGGTCCGAACGGCTGAAGCCGTCACTACGAACCTAATTACGGACAATCGCTTCGCTTGATGCCTATGGCAAGCAAAACCTACCCTACGATACAGCATCCTCTTGAAGCGAGCTTGCGCCGGCATACTCGGTACTGTCAGGCTCCTGCTCGGACAGTTGACCGACATGCTTGCGCACTTCCATGCTCAAGCGACCAAAATGCTCGCTGCCGGTCATGTCGATCCGTCGCGGTCGAGGCAGATCGATGGGCACCTGGGCGATGACGCGGGCGGGTCGTTCACTGAGGATGATGACCCGATCGGCCAAAAAGACGGCTTCGGGGATACTGTGGGTCACCATGAAGACGGTCTTGGTCTGGAGGCGTTGAATGCGCAGCAGTTCCAGATTGAGCCGCTCACGAGTCAGCGCATCCAGCGCGCCGAAGGGCTCGTCCATCAACAAGAGGCGTGGATTCTGCAAGAGCGTCCTGGCCAACACAACGCGTTGATTCATGCCCCCTGAGAGCTGTTTGGGATAGGCATCTTCGAATCCACCCAGACCCACCAGGGTCAATAGCTCGCAGGCCTGCCGTCGATCATCGTCGGTTACGGCCCCGCCCTGTACCTCTACCGGCAACAGCACATTTTCGACCACCGTCCGCCATGGCATCAGATTGGTGGACTGGAAGATGAACCCAATATCTGTCTGCGGAGCGGTCAGGCGCTCTTGATCGAACCAGACGGTCCCCTCATCAGCGGGCGTCAATCCGCCGATGATGCGCAGAAGCGTACTCTTGCCGGACCCGCTCGGCCCCAGCAGGCAGACAAACTCGCCTGCGTCGATCCTGAAATTGATCGACTGCAACGTCACCAGCGGCTGGTCCGTATCGGTAAATGTCTTGCTGACGTTGTCGACTACGAGAATTGGGTATGACATTGCCTATTCAGTCGCCTCAAACGACGGCAGGAATTCGTTGGTAAACAGCTCATCGCCATTGACCAACGTGTCGACCAGGCCGATGCGCCGCATGAAGGCTGCGGCCTCCTGCCAGTCGACCGGCTCTGTTTCACCCAGATCGCTGCCGGCCGCCGGCGTCCAGTATGCCAGCGATGCATCGAAGATCGCTCGATTGGCGGGTGCATTCTCTCCTCCCGCCTCGGGCACGAAGCCCAGCGAAATGTCGAACGCCTCGTCCGGATTCGCCAATGTATATTCGATGGCTCTGGCTGTGGCGCGCACCATGCGCGCCACAAGCTCGGGGTTATCAGCAATCGTCGCTTCGTTCGTCACAAGGCCGTTGGCGGGGATATGCATGTAGTCGTCCAGCTCAATCTTGTGGGTCGGCATACCTTCCAGTGCCAGCACGATCGGCCCATTGACGCCGTAGTCGACCGCGGCATCGACCGAGCCTTGACTGACGGCGGCGGCCTGGGTGAAGCCGATGCTCTCCAGTTTCACATCCTCCTCGGTCAGTCCACCGGCCTCGAGGATGCCGCGATAGGCGACATAGCTGGCTCCATACGGTCCCGGAATGCCCACCGTCATGCCGGCCAAGTCGGCCGGCTGGGTGATACCGGCTTCTTGCTTGGAAAAGATCACCACCGGATAGCGAGAGTACCAGTTCATCACATAGCGCACGGGCAGCCCTTGGGCACGGCCAAGCACCACCTGGTCGCCGCTGCCGATCATGAACTGACTCTCGTTCACGCCGACGAGTTTGAGGTAGTCATTCTCGAACCCGTAGTCCAACGCCAGCTCGATGCCTTCATCCGCATAAAATCCCTGCTCGATCCCGGCGTAGAAGGGAGCGAACTGAACGCTAGGGATGAATCCAACGCCGAGCTTGACGGACGTCATATCATCGGCACTGGCCGGACTGTCAACGGACTCGCCGATGGGTTCCTGTGTAGTCGGCGAGTCACCAGTCTCGTCAAGCACATTCGCTGCACAGCCGACGACCATCAGATTAAGAATCAGAAGCAAGGTAGCGACAAGAAAAACACGGCCGAGTGTCGAACGCTTTAACATAGATTCACGCTTTCTAGGAATATAATCCGTAAGAATTCCGCTTCTATGGAAATCTCATCGTTGCCAACGCAGACAGTAGCTCTCCAGCAGTGAGACGGAGATATAGAGAACTTGGGCAATAATGATAAGACTGAAGATCGCCACAAACATAAGCGGTGTGTCCAACACGCCACGCGCAAGGTTGATCAGAAAACCGAGCCCCACATCAGCACCGACAAACTCGCCGACGACGGCGCCGACGACGGCCAAAATCACGCTTAGCTTGAGGCCGCCGAAGATGACCGGTAGTGCTGCAGGCAGTTCCAACAGACGAAAGATCTGCAAGCGGGAAGCCCGTAGACTGCGCATCAGATCATGGAGATCCGGATCCACGTTGCGAATGCCGACGATGGTGCTGATCAGGGTAGGGAAGAAGGCGATGAGCGCACAGACCAACACCTTGCTGGTCAAGCCGCTGCCGAACCAAATGACCAACAGCGGAGCCAGCGCCACAATCGGGATGCTCTGGCTTGCGACAATGTAGGGAGCCAGCAAGCGATCGACCAGCCGATTCTTGCCCAGGATATAGCCGAGCACCAACGCAGAACTCAACCCCAACAGCAACCCCAGGCCAATCTCCACCAGTGTGACTGACGTATGCCGCCAGAGCGTGCCGTCGGTCAAAACGATCTGGAACTTGGCCATGACCACAGCCGGTCTCGGTAAAATGAAGGCCGGATACTCTCGCCAGCGAACTAGAAGATCCCATAGTATCAATCCAGCCACCAAGACCACCGGCACCAAGAGATGCTCGATATGATCGACGGCCCACCGTCTCGATCTGCTTCGTTCAATGACCGGCTGCGGCAGACCGGTTCCAATCGAAGTGGATGAATTCGCTTTTGAGGGCCTGCCAGCCTCGGTAACCATGCGTTGTCCCCATTATCATTACAAAAAGAAGCCCGAAATCGTCTGATCGATTTCGGGACAATCATGCACAGGATCAACATTTCACGATGACGTCACTGGTTGAAGCAGGCGATCTTTTACCTGCCCAGCATCACGGTAACAGTACGTCAACATGTCCTCTGGCGACATTATCACGTCCCGTTATTCGGTCTATCCGCTCACCTGTCGATAAACAACCCAATGAGAAACCCGAAGTGTCACCGGCAAGACCGGTGGACTTCGGGCGTCAAGGGCGTGCAGGTGGTAGCCGAAACAACATGGCCGGCATTTCGCCGTCAGGTCGATGCACTCCTATCCTTCTCTTATCCGGACTATACCGTCGGCGTCGGAATTGCTTGCGCTCACCGTTCTCCTGCAAAGTAGGAAGTCGCACCGTTGCACCATTCTCTACTTCGCTCGCGGGCTTACCGGTCCAAGCAGTCAATCACTTGCTTTCGTAGAACCGGATCACCGCCGGTCGGGAATTGGATATCAATCCTCACCCTGCCCCGAAGGTTCGTTATATTGTTGTTAAACCAAGTATAGCGACGGCCATGATGGCGGTCAAGTGAGCGGCCACACGTTTGCTCAGCCATCTGTGATCCACCGACCAGCACCTCGGCTTCCCACTCTCGGCTTCTTGTCCCTCGTCCAGTTTTTTCTCGGACTCAAACCGCACTAGAGTCCTCTGAATCAGGCTCTACTACCGATGCTAACCGGCTCGAGTTCTCGCCGGTTTGCGATTCTGATCCAGCGCTGTTCATCCAGCCGGAAACGATATCGGAGACAACAGAGACCGTGTGAGCGACATAGGACGTGCCGTCGGGGAGGAATGTCTTGCCGTCCAGGTACCCGGTCTTGCCGGTATGGGTCATCGGACCCATGTCGATATTGGTGATGCGCCCCTGACGCTTCGCGCGGTTGAACTCGGATGTGGCGAAGATCGGCCAGCGTCCAGGCGCCAGATAGTTCATCATCAGAACTTTGTCGATGCTGCCGCTGAGGTGGTAGACATGATCGGCAGCCAGCAGACCCTGGTCACTGCCGAAAAGCCCGCCCAAGGAGATGACGTAGATGGGACCGCGCACCCATTCACGCAAATAGGTTGTGGCGCCAACCGCCATCTGGCCGGCCCCGCTGTAACCAATGATGAAGATTGGCGTATCGCTGTCCGTCGAATAGTCATAGCGCATCAATCCATGCAGAATCACTTCGGCCGTTGCCTGGTTATAGATCGGTCCATAGCGGTGGTCCAGCGAGATCAGGCATTGAAAGGTATTGCGGACATTAATGAGCATGCCGGCCAGCGCAGGGCCATCGAGTTTGCGACGCAATGCCCAGCGCCACAGACGGCCAAAAAAGGGTTGGCCTGTCAACGCCAAATTGTTGACGGAGTAGGGGAAGATGTCATCAATGATCACCGCATGGGGCATTGCAATGGAAAGATGACGTAGGAACTCCTGCTCTCGATAGCTCAAGGTTTGACCGCTGACCCGGCCGATGCCCGACAAGAAGATGACGTACGCACGGGCATCCGGCGGCACCTTGCGAATGAAGCCGTCCGAGGGCAGATTGTCGTCGTAGATCTTGTCGCCAAACCACCCTGCCCACCAGCCCAATGTCTCAAACGGCGAAAAGGCGGCCCAGATAAACAGGCCCAACAAGACGAGCCCTAGTACCGCCAAGACCGGGGTAAAGACCGAACCCATGCTACTCGTCTCCCGTGCTGATCTTGTCGGTCACGTCCGGTTTATCGCTTTTCGCTGATCCATCCGCCTGATTTGATTGGGTCTTATCCTCTGATTCGCTGCCCGACCGATCCAACACTCTTCCCATTTCTTCAAGTCGCTGTCGGATTTCCACTAGACCATTCTGGCTGACACGCTCTCGCCACTGCTCGATATTCTGGAGGATGTCGGAGGCATGGCGCAATTGCGGAATGTCCTCCATGTTGAACGTCAGCGGATTGCCGGCCACCCTGCGTTCTATCCAGTAGCCCAAGGCGTAGATCGGGCGGCCGATACTGCGTCGAAAGAGAATGAGCAACAGCCAGCCCAGTCCGCTGGTCACAATGGCCTGCCACCATTCGATACCGGTGCCCACGCGCACCGCGATGATGATCGCCAGCATGCTCCACAATGTGAGCAGCACTGCAAAAGCATTGCCGAGAAAGGGGACAAGCTCAAAGAAGGCCAGCAGTTGAGGTGCGTAGGCCAGGCCCACAGCCGCAGCCACCGCAACAAACTGTTGATTTGCGCCGAAGATGTAGGTGCTAACTAGCCAGACTGTGATCGACCAGAGGACAAACCCGACCATCTGGCTGACTGTCGAAATTCCCAGCGCCAATACAAATCGACGCGGACGCACGCGGTTGACGAGCAATACGACGCTCTGGCCCGTAGCCCCGGATATGCTAGCCAGTGCCACGACCGTCAATGCAAAGTAGATTCCTTGCGGTGAGAGTTGAACGGACTCAAAGACCGCCGGATTCAGTCGCATCGCTTGGCGAATCATCTCTCGGAGCGTGGCAAGTTCGGCTAAACCCATCTGTTGTCCAAATTCGGCATTTGTTGGCAATCGTCCACGACACTATCCCAAACCGTAGATGCCCAAAACTGTATATGCCAAATAGTATCGCATACTCTATCGGCTCTGCTCAAACTACCTGCCATGGGATTCCCTGCTCGTGGCATCCTGCCCCAAGCGCGCATTATACCCCTCCATAGACTCGAAATTGCAGAGCGAACGCCAGTACGATATACTTTGCGCGAGCACATTGGACTCGATCTACCACTCCACAAGGGCATGCCCACATGGACATACTTCGATCATCACGCCCACTCGCATATTTCCTCGGAATCGCCATGATCGTTGGTGGCCTTGCGATGGCAACGTGGGCGATCATCAACGTTCCGGCAGTGTCAACGCCAAACGCTGCCTCTGCTGTCGATGAGCAGGCGATAGGAGCCGAAAACGGCTCCGAAACTGACCAGACTGCAATGACGTTCGACGGATCGGCCGGCGAGGCGAGCCAAACGGATGCCAAATCCGTTGCCGATGAAGAGGCCGATGAAGAGAACGACACCACGCCCAACGCAGCCGTTGATGAGGCGTCTCCACCCCCAGGACCGGAACAGTTTCTTTTGATCGAATTAGATCCGTCAGTGCGTGTCTCTCTGGGCGGTCTGGTTGACGAACTGGTCATCGCCAATGCGGCTTATGTCACCGACAGTAGCCGAATCACGACGACGGCAGTTAAAGAGCCGGTCACGTTGCAGATCGGCATCGACGCCACGGGCAGTCGCCCAGTATACGACCAGCTCTTCGTGCCTGCCAGACGCTTTGACACGATCGACCCGGAAATCCGATGGGTAGACCTGAAGAATGCCTGGGGCGGTCGCAATCGCGAGATCGATGCAGTGGTGGTGCTCACGGATACCTTGCCGGCGCTGACCCAATTGCTCGGCGAACCGGATGTCTCCGTTTCCGGCGTTGCCACCACTGCCGATGTCATTGAGGCGGCATGGAGCGTATCACCGACGTTGACGATTCTGCCCTTCGACCAACTGGAGCCGAGCCTGACGGTGTTGGCAATCGATGGACAAAACCCCATCGAAAACGCCAACAACTTCGATGTCGACGAGTACCCACTGGTGACAACGTTCTACGCACACGAAGACGCTGCCTCGCCTCAAGAGTCGGCGCTGGTGGGTCAGTTCCTGGCCGAACTGCCGGAAGGCAATCGTCTGGAAGATCGCCTGACCGTCATCGCCATGACCGGTGTCACAGCCATGGTACGCGGTACGGCGGCCAAAATGGATGAGTTCGGACCAGAGTGGGCTGCAGAGGTCGTTGGTCCGGAGCTTTCCAGCGCAGACATCACGCACATCAGCAATGAAGTCCCCTTTGTGGCCGATTGCAGGACCAACACGGATCCCAACAATCTCACCTTCTGCAGCCATCCCGACTACATGGCGACGTTGGAGAAGACCGGCGTCGACATCATCGGACTGACCGGTAATCACCAGAACGACTACGGCTACGATGACGCAATTTACTCACTTGAACTCTACGAAGAGGCCGGGTTACCGGTCTACGGCGGAGGAGAAGATCGAGAATCGGCCATGAGGCCGCTTCTGCTGGAACACAACGGCAACAAGCTGGCGTTCCTGGGCGCCAACAGTTTTGGCCCACGTTTCGCCTGGTCAACAGAGTACTATCCCGGAAGCGCGCCGTTCGATCTGAATATCATGTCTGCCATGATTCGAGATCTGAAAGAACGAGACATGGCAAGAGTTGTCCTCACGGAACTACAGTACCAGGAACGCTACGATGTTGTGCCGCTGGCTCAGCAACGCGACGATTTCAACGCACTGGTGTACACCGGTTCTGACATCGTCACTGGCGTGCAGAGCCATGTTCCACAGGCAGTCGAGTTCACCGATGGGAACCTTATTCTCTACGGCCTGGGAAACCTCTTCTTCGACCAAATGTGGGAGGAAGAGACTCGTGAGGGAATCATCGCCAAACATACGATCTATGACAATCGACACATCAGCACCCAATTGCTGACAACCATGTTGCACGACTATGGCCAGCCCCAGTGGGCGACGCCGGAAGAAAACGAGCGCATTCTGAGTCGCGTCTTTGACGCCAGCTACTGGGAATATTGAGTCCTGCTTCTTGCCGCGCAAGCATAAAATGCGTATACTGAACCGCCGAGACTTCAGCCGAGCTCATCAGATGTGCTCGGCTGATCTTTTCAACTAATCTTTGTCAGGTTCCTAGCCTGACTTTTGTACCCGGCTTTGATTTTTCGGAATTGAATCTTTGTACTCGAATTTCTGTAGAGGTGCTGTGCAATGGCAAAATACGCCAAACCCAAAAAGTCGAAATCACCCAGTAGCAAGCGTTCTCTGACTCCATGGATCATTGGTGCAGGCGTGCTGTTCATCCTCCTGATCGTACTGGCTGTGTTTCTGAATGAACGAGGCACAACCGCAGCGATCGAGCCGCCGGCAGTTGAGGACGCATGGGTCAACCGTGCCCAATTGGGTAATCCTGAGGCGACCGTCACAGTGCAAGCCTGGGAAGACTTCCTTTGCCCGGCCTGCGGCGAATGGGCGCGAACGATCGAGCCAAGACTGGTCGCTGAGTATGTCGAAACCGGGGACGTGATCCTCGAATTCAGGCAGTTCCCCCTGCAGATGCACGCTCCCGGCGCAGCCATGGGCGCGCAAGCCAGCGAATGCGCTGCGGACCAGGGCGCGTTCTGGCCCTATCACGACCGCCTCTTTGCCGAAGCGGCCAGCCGAGGCCAGGCCGGTTTCCAACTGGAACGTCTGGTCGACTACGCGGGCGACCTGAACCTGGATGAAGGCGAATTTCGCGATTGCATGATCAGTCAGAAGTACCGGACAGCCGTCGACGCCTCGGTCAGCGAAGCCATCAGCCTGGGGCTGAACAGCACGCCCTCAGTGTTGATCAATGGACAGCCGGCGGATCCATTTGATTACAATGCAATCAAGGCGGAAATCGACCGCTTGCTTGCAGAGTCGGGCAGCTAATCACAATGGCATCAGCGTCAAACTGGCTTGAACGGTACGGTCTATATATTGCCCTGCTGACAGCATGGATCGCCATGGCGGGCAGCCTGTTCTTCAGCGAAGTTGCCGGCTATATCCCATGCACACTCTGCTGGTATCAGCGCATTCTCATGTATCCGCTGGCCGGCATCATCGCCATCGGGCTGCTCCGTCGTGACCGAGGTCTCGCCTACTATGTCCTGCCCTTTTCACTTCTGGGCATCGGCTTCGCGACCTATCACTACCTCTTGCAAAAAACGGATCTCTTTGGAACCAGCATCTGCAAGGTCGGCGTTCCTTGTACATCGATGTGGATCAACTGGCTGGGCTTCATCACCATTCCATTCTTGGCGCTGTCAGCCTTTATCATCATCACGCTGATGGCGGTGATCGTGGCTCAGGCCGAACCCGATGAACTCGACGAATATGATGGTGAGGAAGCAGATAACAGCGGCGAGCAGGTACCGTGGAGGCCTGTTGCAGCGATAATCCTATCGGTCGTCGGCGTCTACTTCGCGGCATCGCTGCTGGCAGCCGCAAGTAAGAGCTACGATACCGATACCGAATCGCATTCGCCCAGCGTCATCGCCGACACAGCCGGCCAAGAGCCAGTCGGGGCGGAGAGTGCATCCGTCGATGGAGCGATACTCTACCAGCAAGCATGCGCCGCCTGCCATGGCGCACAACTCGAAGGCGTAGATGGGCTCGGGAATACCTTGGCCCCATCGGCGTTCGTCACAGAACGCAGCGATGAAGAGATGCTCACCTTCATCCGCGCAGGCCGCGGCCTCGACGATCCGGACAATACCAGCGGGCTGGTCATGCCGGAGAGCGGTGGCCGGCCGGATCTCAACGACTTCGAGATGTTGGCCATCATTCAACACATCCGTGCAGAACAGCCAGATACGGAATGATCCTTATGGGCAGAGAAACGAACCTTGCCAGGTGGATGCTCAACATCCTGTTTGTCATGGGACTCGTCTTCGGCTATGGGTCGATGGCCAGTCCGAGACTCCATGCCCAGAACACGTCTGGAATCACCTCGCCCTCGTCCGGATCGTCCATCTCCGGTGATGTACCGGTCATGGGCACGGCCGTGATCGATCCTTTTCAGAAATATGAACTCTACTACAAGCTCGAGCCAAGCGGTGATGACGCCTACATCTACTTCACAGGCGGCACGTCGCCTGTTGTCAACGGGCAGTTGGGAACGCTAAACGCGGCGGCATTTGCGCCCGGCATCTACACGCTGCGCCTGCGTGTGGTCAAGCTCGACGGCAACTATGCTGAATATTTTGCACCGAACATTAGCATCAATCAGGGACCGGTTGAGCCTACGGCCTCGCCGACATCCGATCAGCCGACACCCACGCCGATACCGACGGCGACCTTCACACCCGCGCCACAGCCCACACCCGTGGTAGGGGACGTGGCGCAGCCTGAGTTGGACGCGCCGCTGGTGCCGTCACCCACCTCAACTTCAGCGAACGATGAATCGCTGGCCATTATCGTCGATCCGGTTCAGCCGGCCGCCGGCGCCGCGGGAGTCATCGATGCATCACCCGAAGAGGAAGCCTCGGGCAGTCTCACTCGCGAGATTGGCGAGGCGCTGGCATTGGATCGCTTGAGCGAGCAGTTCTTCCGCGGCGTTCGCCTTAGCGCCTCCATCTTCTTCATTGTTTTGGCCTTTTATGTCGGCAAAGCACTGTTGCGCTGGGCACGAGCGAGACAGTAGCAGCGAACGAGACTCCGTGGTAGAATAGAGGGCCGCGTCGGGATAGACCGCAGATGTGACGGATCAGGCGGATCCTTGCCGATCTTCTGTTTGTTGAAGGCAATCAAACCGTCTGCTCCATTTTGGCCAAACTCAGTAGTCCACGATTCAGTGAAAAGCGAGATTCTTCGCTGGCCTTCTGCCAGAGTGACGTGCTCGAAAATACTCGCTCAGCATGAGAAATCGTGACTACTGAAACCGAACAACGACGGGCAACGCAATCCACCGCGAATTGCCCGGTTTTCGCGTCCCTAGAGCATTACTTATGTCAACCACAAAGATGATTGTCGGTCTCGGGAATCCGGGCTCGCGCTATGTATACAATCGGCACAACATCGGTTTTCAATGTGTCGATCTCTTCGCCGAACGTCACAAGATCGACGTCAACAAGATGCAAATGAAGGCCCGGACCGGCGATGGCTGGGTCCAGAAACGCACCTCGCCGCTGGATATTCTCTCCGGCTCGCCGCCGCAAATGCAGCGCCAAAAAGTGCTGCTGGTCAAACCATTGACCTACATGAATCTCAGTGGCGACGCAGTCGGTCCACTGATGCGCTACTACGATGTCGAACCCGAAGACCTGATCGTCGTGCATGATGATCTCGATCTGGATTCCGGAAAGCTGCGGCTGCGCAGTAACGGCGGCTCCGGCGGCCAGAACGGCATAAAATCGATCATTCAGCATCTGGGCACGCCTGATTTCGCGCGCGTGCGCGTCGGCATCGGCCGCCCTCCTGGACGCATGGACCCGGCAACCTACGTGCTCAAGAACTTCACAGAGGACGAAGAGATCGACTTCGGTCCCCTGCGCCGAACCATCTTGGATGCCCTGGAGTGTTGGCTGTTTGAAGGCATTGATAGAGCAATGAATCGATTTAATGGTTAATGGTGAATTGATAACGCCTAATGCTACCCATTCGAGTCCGGACACTGCATTGAGGTCATCAACCCATTAACAATTAACAATTCACAATCAACCGTTCACCATTCACTATTCTTTTCCCATGCATCTATCCGGCCTGCTCAACCTTCTCAATCATCTCCCTGCCTATCGCGCCCTGCTGACGGAGACGCCGTCAGAACCGCAGGCGCTGTTGACATCTGCGCGCGCCTATGTGGTGGCCGGACTACGGCAGCACAGTGATCAGCCGCTCATTCTGTTGACTGCGCGCAGCGAGATGGCCAACCAGCTTGTGGCCCAGCTCGAAAGCTGGCTGCCGGCTCCGGAGGACAGCGGGCCGCCGGTCCTCCTCTTCGCAGAGCCGGACGCCCTGCCGTATGAACGCATTCCCTGGAGCGGCGTCACCCGCCAGCGCCGCCTGACTTCGCTGGCCGCGCTCCAGAGCCGCTCGGGCGTGGCCCCGATCGTTGTTGCGAGCGCACGCGCGCTCATGCAGAAGACGCTACCCCCGCGCGAGCTGCGCATGGCCCTGCGACCCATCCACGTCGGCGGCATCGTACGGCTGGAGCAGATGGCCGTCAACTGGGCGCAGACCGGATACAACCCGGTCGAAGTTGTCGAAGAACCGGGTTCCTTTGCCCGGCGCGGCGGCATCGTGGACATCTGGCCGCCCGATCTGCCGCAGCCGGTGCGCATCGATCTATTCGGCGACGAGGTCGACAGTCTACGCATCTTTGACCCTGCCACTCAACGCACGCTGCGCAGCGTCAACTCGGTCGAGATCGGACCCGGCGGCGAGGCCCTGAGCAAATATGGTCCAGCCATTCTGAGCCGCCTGGGCATTCAGGGAACGACGTTGAACGCCCCGGAGAACCTCTCCGGCGGGGCAGATGGCTCCCCGCTTCAGGACTCAAACTTGATTTTGGCCATCCGCGAGGAGCTGCGTCTTGAGGTGGAACGCCTGAGCCTAGGGCAAAGTTTTCACGGCATCGAGTGGTATCTGCCCTACGTTTACGACAAGCCGGCCAGCTTACTAGACTATGCCCTAGAAGACACGAGGGACGGTGCCCAGGGCGGCGCAATGCTGGTCATCGACGACGGAGCCGAGTTGATGGCCACAGTCGCCGACCTGGAAGCCCAGGCGGAAAGTCAACGCGAAGAGTTGGTACGCGGCGGTGAATTGCCACGTCAATTTGCGCCCAACTACTTCGGCGTCGAAGAACTACGCCAACAACTGCTGGACGCTGCCCCATTGGTGCTCGGCTTCGGCGATCTGTACGGCAAGTCGGCGGCGGCCAACACCGAGCTGGCCCGCAGCTTCGTACCCGGCCCACGCTATGGCGGCAAGACAAAAGAGATCGCCCGCGACCTGGCCAACCTGCACCAGGAACAACAGCGCCTCATCCTGGGCACACGACAGGCGGCCCGCATCCAGGAACTGCTGGGAGAGCGAGACATCATCGCGCACGTCCAGAGCGACATCACGGCCACACCCAAGCCCGGCAGCATCACGCTTGTTCAGGGCGTATATGGCGAGGGCTTTGTGATTAGGGGATTGGGGAATGGGGGATTAGGGATTGGTGATCAGGGATTGGGGAATGGGAGATCAGCGACTTCTGCCCGATCCCCGATCCCCAATCCCCAATCCCCTCTCACCAGTCTCCATTTTTACACCGACACTGAGCTATTCGGCTGGAGCAAGCCTCAGGCGCGGCGACGACGGCAGACCCAGAGTTCGGTCGCACCGGAGATCTTCTTTGCCGATGTCAAGCCGGGAGACTATGTGGTCCACATCGAGCATGGCGTCGGTCAGTATGAGGGGCTGGCCAAGATGGAAGTGGGCGGACTTGAGCGCGAGTATCTGCCGCGTCAGCTATGCCAAGAGCGACAAGCTCTACGTGCCCGTGCATCAGGCCGATCGCCTCAGCCGCTACGTGGGCGCAGGCGACAACAAACCGCCCATCACTCGCCTCGGCACGGCCGACTGGCAGACGGTCAAGGAGCAGGCCAAGCGTGCGGTTGCCGAGATTGCCGACGACCTACTCAAACTCTATGCCGAGCGCGAGATGGTGACCGGCCACGCCTACAGCCCAGACGGGCCCTGGCAAGAGGAACTTGAGGCTAATTTCCCATTTCAGGAGACTGATGACCAACTCACGGCTATCGACGCCGTCAAGAATGACATGGAGTCGGACCAACCCATGGATCGGCTGATCTGCGGCGATGTCGGCTACGGTAAGACCGAGGTGGCCGTCCGCGCAGCGTTCAAGGCCATTATGGACGGTAAGCAGGTGGCTGTGCTGGTGCCGACCACGGTCCTGGCTCAGCAACACTACCGCACATTTAGCCAACGATTGCGCAGCTTCCCCATCCGCGTCGAAATGTTGAGCCGTTTTCGCACACCGGCCCAGCAGAGAAAGATCATCGAGGGGCTACGCGTAGGCGCCGTTGACCTGGTTGTCGGCACCCATAGCCTGCTGGGGCGTGACCTGGAGTTCAAAGATCTGAGCATGCTGATCATCGACGAGGAGCAGCGCTTCGGCGTGGCCCAGAAGGAGCAGCTCAAGCAGATCCGCACGGAGGTCGATGTGCTCACGCTGAGCGCCACGCCCATTCCGCGCACGCTGCACATGAGCCTCAGCGGCATCCGCGACATGAGCACAATCAACACGCCGCCCAAAGAGCGCCTGCCGGTCCACACCGTGCTCTCCGAATATGACGACGTAATCGTGCGTCAGGCCATCCAGCGCGAGTTGAACCACCAGGGTCAAGTCTTCTTTGTCCACAATCGGGTGCGCGGCATCCGTTCGCTGGCCGAGCGCATCCAGCGGCTGGTTCCGGACGCCAGCGTCGCCGTCGGTCACGGCCAGATGGGCGAACGCGAGTTGGAGAACACGATGATGCAGTTCGCAGACGGCGAGATTGACGTGTTGGTCTCCACCACCATCATCGAAAACGGCCTGGACATTCCCAACGCCAACACCATCATCATCAACCGCTCGGACAAGTTGGGCCTGGCCCAGCTCTACCAACTGCGCGGCCGGGTCGGGCGCAGCTCACGCCGGGGCTACTGCTATCTGCTCTACGACAAGAACATGCCGCTCAGCTTTGACGCACGCCGCCGATTGTCAGCCATCATAGAGAGCAGCGAGGAATTGGGCGCCGGTTTCCGCATCGCCATGCGCGATCTGGAGATTCGCGGCGCAGGCGATCTCCTGGGCGCTCGCCAACACGGCCAGATCGACAGCGTCGGCTTCGACCTGTACACGCGCCTGCTGGCCCAGGCCATCAACGAAGCGCAGCGCAAGAAGGAAGTGTTTGAGAAGGCTGTGAGGAGCGAGGAGCGTGCTTCGACAGGCTCAGCAACCGGGGCGGGGGGCGAGGAGGTTATCGCCACCCAACCACCCCACGAAGCCTATCACTCCACCGACACCGCCTTCGACATCAGCGACCCCCTCGCCGCGCCGGTCACCCTGGACCTGCCTGTCGACGCCAAGATCCCAACCTACTACATTGAGGACGAGGATCTGCGCTTGCAGATCTACCGCCGCGTGGCCGGGTTGACCAGCAACGAAGCCATCGACGAGATGCGGCGCGAGCTCATCGACCGTTTCGGCATCGTCGAAGAGACAAAGTCGATTCCCGAGGAGTTGGAGACCCTGCTCTTCCAGATCCGGGTCAAGATGTTGGCCCAGGCGGCAGGGGTCCAGAACATCGGCCGCGAGCTGGATCAGCTGGTCGTGCGCAGCGAATCGCTGGAGAACATGAACCGCAAGGCCATGCAGCGGCGCTTGCAGATGGGCCTGGGCCATCTTGAGGATGACAACTTCATCCCGGAGGAGGCGGCCCGCGTTGCACGGCGCGCCATCTATCTGCCGGTGGATGAGGCCGGGCGTTGGCGCATGACATTGATCCGGACGCTGGAGATCATGGCATTTGGGTGAGTGGATCTGTCCTAGTGCGGGCTTCAATCTGCGGAAAAGGGTACCCATCCGCCGCAATAATCGCCTCAAAGAAAAGGGACACTCGAATCGAGTGTCCCTTTTCTTTGAGATTGAAAATCGCAGGGAGGTCAAAGCCTACGGAGCCTCAACCGCCTCCACATCCTCACAAGCCACATCAGTCGAGACCAAAAAGGCCGAAAGCCAGCCCTCAACACCGTCGGCTGTGAGAACCACCAACTGGGCACAGTCATTGGCCTGCCCCACAATCGTCAACTCGTCGCCGGCAGCGGCTGAACCAACGACCTCGTAGCTGCGGCCCGGACCCGCCCGCAAATTGACAGCGACGGCAGTCAATACAGCCGTCAGGTCGGCAGAGTCTGTTACGCCGGCAGCGGCCTCAGCAGCGGCCTCTTCGACACTTTCCTCAGCCTCACCGGCGGCTTCTTCACCACCATCAGCGGCCTCGTCTGCGCCGTCTTCACCCGCGGCGGCTACTTCGTCACTGTCGGCGACAACTTCGTCTGCGCCTTCAGCATCGCCTGCTTCAGCGTCGGCAGCGGCTTCCTCAGCCATAGCCGTAGCCTCTTCTGCACTGCCCTCAGCCTCACCGGCGGCTTCTTCACTCTCGGCGACAACTTCGTCTGCGCCTTCAGCATCGCCTGCTTCAACGTCGACAGCGGCTTCCTCAGCCATAGCCGTAGCCTCTTCTGCACCGTCCTCAGCCTCACCGGCGGCTTCTTCACCACCATCAACGGCCTCGTCTGCGCCTTCTTCACCCGCGTCGGCTACTTCGTTACTGGCGGCTGCGGCCTCTTCTGCACTGTCCTCAGTCTCACCGGCGGCTTCTTCACTCTCGGCGACAACTTCGTCTGCGCCTTCAGCATCGCCTGCTTCAGCGTCGACAGCGGCTTCCTCAGCCATAGCCGTAGCCTCTTCTGCACTGCCCTCAGCCTCACCGGCGGCTTCTTCACGACCATCAGCGGTATCGCCCGTGTCGTCTTCACCCGCGTCGTCTTCACCCGCGTCGGCTACTTCGTCACTGTCGGCGACAACTTCGTCTGCGCCTTCAGCATCGTCTGCTTCAGCGTTGACAGCGGCTTCTTCACCATCAACGGCCTCGTCTGCGCCTTCTTCACCCGCGTCGGCTACTTCCTTACCGGCGGCTGCCGCCTCGTCTGCGCCCTCAGCATCGCCTGCTTCAGCGTCGACAGCGGCTTCCTCAGCCATAGCCGTGGCCTCTTCTGCACTGCCCTCAGCCTCACCGGCGGCTTCTTCACCACCACCAGCAGTATCGCCCGTGTCGTCTTCACCCGCGCCGGCTACTTCGTCACTGCCGGCAGCGGCCCCATCTGCGCCTTCAGCATCGCCTGCTTCAGCATCGGCAGCGGCTTTCTCGGTCTCACCGGCGGCTTCTTCACTCTCGACTGCGGCCTCTTCTGCGCCTTCAGCGTCGGCTACTTCAGTATCGGCAACCACATCCTCGATCTCAGCGGCAGCCTCCTCGGCAACTTCCTCGGTCTCACTAGCAACTTCTTCACTTTCGGCGACGGCCTCTTCTGCGCCTTCCTCGGTCTCACCGGCAACTTCTTCACCGTCGGCGGCAGGCTCTTCTACAGTTTCCTCGGTCTCACCGGCAGCTTCTTCACTTTCAGCAGCAGCATCCACTGCGCCTTCCCCAGTGTCACCAGCGGCTTCTTCACTCTCGGCTGCGATCTCTTCTGCGCCTTCAGCGTCGCCTACCTCAGGATCGGCCACCACATCCTCGGTCTCAGCGGCAGCCTCTTCTGCAACTTCAGCATCGCCTGCTTCACCGTCGGCAGCGGTTTCCTCGCCGGCAGCCTCTTCTGCACTTTTCTCAGCCTCTGCAGCAGCTTCTTCACCGTCGGCTGCGACCTCATCTGTGCCTTCTGTACCAGCCTCTTCGTCCTCGATGGCTTCCACCTCAACGCCCCCAGCGACAGCCTCAACATCGGCAACAGGCTCTTCGACTGTGTCGCCGGTCGGTTCGTCCCGGTTTCTTCCGCATGCACCCAACATGGACGCGGAGAGCAATAACACAAGAATGGCGATGATAGTGAGATGGAGTCTGCGTGATTTCATGATGGCATCCCTTCGATTTCGTTGTTTCGTGTTGTTGGTCTGAGCTATGTACGCGACTGTACGTTAGAGCGCAAAAGTTGCTAGGAGATGTCCCTCGCGAATTGAACGAAGATCAGTTGAATCCCAAGCAGTGAACTTACAATATCATGTCTCGCAAAACATGTCTACGTAAGAAAAATCGAAGCGAAATTCGAACGTTCACTATGCGAACTCAAGGAGAGCAGAGGCTTCTCGGTTGCCCTGATTGAGTATCCATCGATATATCGATGGATCCAAAAGGCCAAGAACAGATCCCCAGGCGATCTTACAGATTCTGCTCTGCTCTGCCAGCAAGCTTCTAATGACACAGCCTGTCATCCCAGTTGGCGCGTCGGATTGCCGACGCGGGGCACTCAGAATGAAACAGGCGTTGACGACGCGCGTCCTGTTCCTTGTAGTCTTTGTGAAGCCCCACTTCGTCACCCGACAGAATGGCCATAAAGTGCTGGACTAGGCCTGTTCGACGTGGCCCCCCGCCTCTGCCTGGGCCAGAACGGACTGGATGGTCTCGACCAATGCCCGCGCAGCTTCAGCGCTCAGTTCCACCGCCACACGCGCACCGGGGCCCATGGCCTCGTTGACAAAGTCGATGTTGAGCGCATGCTCCTGAGCAAAATCAAAGGGATGATCGTATGAGACGTTGGCCTGGCCGAGATCAAACCGATCGCCCCCTGCCTTGCCGCTCCCTTCAATTTCGATCTGTTTCACAATCATGGTGCACATTTTGGTATCTCCTGACCTGCATGCTCTTATTCGTTCTCTCAAGACAATCCAAAACCATAGCGATCTACGAAGGCGCACGAAAATCGTACGAAAGTTTACTTATTCGTGCTTCTTCGTGCGCCTTCGTGGATTAGTATTTTTGAGACGCCGCCGCCAGTACTAGCCCAAATGCTTCTCCAAAAACGCAAACATCTTCTGCCAGCCGTCTACTGCCTGGGCCTGGCGATAGTTGGGCCGGTGATAGTAGAAAAAGCCGTGGCCTGCATCGGGATACATGTGGAACTCGAAGTCCTTGCCATACTCCACTAGCGCTGCCTCTTGAATAGCGACCTGCTCCGGCGTGGGACTGCCGTCATCTTCACCAAAGATACCCAGCAGCGGACAAGAAAGATTAGCCGTATAGTCAAGCGGTGAAACCGGATTCTTGGGTGAAAGCTGGTCTTCGGTCATCACCACCCGACCGCCCCAGCAATCGATGGCGGCGTCAAAACCGGACAGCCGGCAGGCGGCCAAATAGGCATGCCGGCCGCCGGAACAGGTGCCCCATACGCCCACCTTGCCGTTGCTGTAGGATTGGGCGCGCAGGAAGTCCATGGCCCCTTCGATATCACCCACGGCCTGGTCATCGGCGACGCCGCCTTCGGCTCGCACCTTGGCCGCCACATCCTCGGGCGTTCCATGGCCGGAGCGGAAGTAGAGATTGGGCGAAAGCGTAGCGTAGCCGTGATAGGCCAGCTTGCGCACGGCCTCACGGTACCATTCATCCCAGCCGGGCAGATGGTGGATGGCGACAACGCTGGGAAACGGTCCGGGACCCAGCGGCCGCGCGTAGTAGGCGTTGATGGTGTCGCCATTGGCCCCTTGCATCGTCACCGTTTCGGCGATCATACCCTCGTACATGTCGGTCTGGTACATGGTTCTCTCCCTTCAATTCTTGTTCAGTCCTAGATTTCCAACTGATTTTGCCACAGATGGACACAGATGAACATGGATGGGAAAACAGTGTAGGTTTTCACAGGTGGACGTAGCGTCCGAATCTGATATCATTTGAGTGTGTTAACGTACGGCCCGACCGCCTGCCACTTATCACCTACCGTTAACCTTGGAATAACGATGTCCGAAATGGACCGTAGCAAGTTTGAGAAACGACTACAATCGGTAGACCAAACAACCCTGACCCCGATTGTACGTGCATTGTTCGACACGACCAACGTCACCGTGAGGACCTGGCACTATCAGGTAGTTGAAGGCGGGTTCGGCCACGCCTACGGGGTCTATCGTTTTCAGGGCGAGGCATTGGTCTGCGACGAAACTCGTGACTGGTCAGCCATGCTCAAAGTGCTGGGGCCCGAACGTGGCAGCCCTGAGCCAACGGCCTGGGACTACTGGAAACGCGAAGCGCTGATCTACCAAGATGGTCTGCTGAATGACCTGGCCGAGGGTTTGACCGCACCGCGTTATTTGAGCGGGGTCGAATATGCAGACCAAGAGGCCTGGCTCTGGATGGAAGAGGTACACGAGAGTGGAAGCGACGAGTGGCCACTGGAACGCTATGGATTGGCAGCTCGCCATCTTGGTCAATTCAATGGCGACTATCTGGTCGGTAGACCGCTGCCTCCCGTTTCATGGCTCTCGAGCGGCGAGTTTCGCCTGCGCTTGGCACTGGCCGAGCCTGGTATTACTGAGTTACCCCGATTAAGCCATAACCCGCTCTTTTCCGGTATGTCGACAGACGAAAGCATCGCCCATGGCCTGCGCTTATGGTCGGATCATGGCCGACTGCTGTCGGTTCTAGACCAGTTGCCGCGTACACTCTGCCATCACGATGCGTTCCGGTACAATCTGATCGCCCGTGACGGGGAGGACGGTCGATCTCAGACCGTGGCCATCGACTGGTCCAAATTGGGTCCCGGTGTCATCGGCGAGGAACTCGTTGCGCTCTTCGCGGCGAGTCTGCGTTTTGTGGCCATCGATATCGAACGAATCGCTGAATTGGACGCCCTGATCTTTGACGGCTACATGAGTGGCCTGCGCGACGTTGGCTGGAAGGGCGATGGACGGATGGCTCGTTTCGGATACGCAGCTACGGCTGCCCTCACCAGCATCGCTGGCCAGGCCATCCATTGGCCGAGGGTTGCCAAGCGTGCTGCCGCTCTGCCGCCGGGCGCGGAACCACCGCGCTTGCGCAGTCCAGGTGGTGCTGAGCAGGCTGCGGCTCTCCACGCGCATCTGCTCACACTGGGGGATGAAGCGTGTGAGCTACTGAACACGTTCATAGGCTAAGTTCATAGGCCAAAAAAGGACTACTCATACCGATAGACGGTACAGGTTGAGATCCCAGTCGCTACATCATTGGTAAAGGCACGGCCATCTCCAGGTTGGTAGTCATAGAACCGCCAGTAGTTGCCGCGTCCAGTCTCGTCGCCGTTGAGGCGACGACCCGGAATCCAGTCACCTTTTTCGAAGCGACCTTCATTCACAGCGATAATACCAACCATGCTCGGGTTTGGTTCGGCGCACTTGAAGCGTACACGGAAGCCGAAGCCGCCGCCTAGAAATTCGTTGTCATCGGTGGCGATGATCAGGCCGGCGCCGCGCTCGGCCGACTGGCCAAAGCCCTCGTCCAGCGAGATTTCCAGTTGATACCCGCCCAACTGCCGAGTGATCACCTGCTCTTCCTCGTTGAGCAAGAAGCCGATCATCTTGCCCTGGCCCTGATGTTCCAGGATGGCCGAAGCCAGCTGGCTCAGCACAGCGTAGCTGCGTTCGATGGGGTTCTCCACATCCGGGTCGATGGCATCGATGCCAAAGGGTGAAACACCCATGGCATCGTGTTCACCGAAGGCATAGAAGACCTGGCGAGCGCCGTCTTCATTGCCGCGCATTTCGGGAACGAAAAGCGGATTGCCACGGCGGACATACTGTTGGCACCAGGCTTCGAATTCTGGCTGATAGATGTCTGGAGCCAGGAAGTCGATATTGGGGGCGCCGGCCATCCAGACATCCATGGTCTGGGGAAGGGGGCCGCCGCTCGGCCACTCGCCGGGTTTCTGGCCGCCGCTTGCCCAGCCGCCGGGTTCCGACCCCAGACTGCTCAGCCAGGCGTTGGCGAATAGAGGCAGCGGGTACTCGGCCTTGCCCGCAGCTGCGACCGCGTCGACATAGCGGGCATAGTGCCAGGCCATGAAGAGTTCGTCGGTCTCGACGCCGCTGCCGAAGACCTCCTCCCAGGTTCCGCCGGCCTTGAGGCCATGGGCCTCCCAGCGTTGAAGCAACCCCGATCCCAGCTCAGATTGATGTTCGGTCAACTGCGCCATCAGCTGCGGCGAAACGGCTCCGGCGAAAGCAGCGTCGGCCGCCGCCGACCGATCTCTCGAATCGCCTAACACGCCGACTTCGTTCTGTACCTGGACCATCATCACCGTGTTCTTGCGGCCGTCAACCTCGTGCAGATGGGCCATCAACGCCGCAAAGGCTTTTGCATCGGCTTCGCAGGTAGCATCGCCAAAGGTCGACAGAATCTCAATGCTCCGACCGCCCTCGATCTTGACGAGCGGGAAGCGATTGAAGTCTCGCTTTACCCATGAGGGAGCGTAGCTGGACATGCCGTTCTTCCACGTGCCGAACCAGAGCAACACCAGGCGCAGATCGATGCGTCTGGCCTCGCGGATCAGGCCATCGACCAAGGAGAAGTCAAAAACGCCCTCCTCCGGTTCCACCATCTCCCAGGCGACCACGGCGAGGACAGTGTTGAGATGCAATGCCTTCAAGCGCGACCAGATCGGCTTCATGTAATCCAGGCTGGACGAGCTGGAATTGTGCAGTTCGCCGCCGATGATCAGGTAGGGTTTTCCATCCACGATAAGCTGAACCGCGTCTCCTTGCTTGCGCAGGTGAGGAATGGATTCAAGCGTATTTTGGCTTTGCTTTGGCCACATATTGGTTCTCTCCGCTATGCAATTGATGAAGGTTCTTTTCTGTGTAAATCTGCGGCGAAAGTCTCTTTTTTCAGTGGACTCACTGGTAGAGTATCAACCAGCCCGTCACCGTAAAGGCGCTCAATAACGTGGACCAGAAAATCATCTGTGAGGCAAGATTGGGATTTCGTTTGTACTCAATCGAGAGCACGTAGACAGTCACCGCCACCGGCACCCCTGCAACGACGACAAGCACCGGTGCGAAGAGCAGGATGCCCGGCGAGATCAGCACTGCCCAGACCGCCACCAGCGCGATCGCTACCAGAGGCGATCCGATAAGCCGGACGAGAGAGACCGCAGCCACGTCAGCGAAGCGGCCCGTGATCCTGCCGCGTGAAAGCTGAACGCCCAACATCAACAAGGCCATTGGAATCAGCGCATTGGCTAGATGTTCAACCGGCACGGCTAGCGGCTGAGGCAGTTGAAAGCCGAAGGCACTCATCAGCAGGGCCGCGGCAATCGTGTAGAGCGACGGTACGATTAGAAAGTTACGCAGAATATCTCGCCAGCTTTGGCCCTCATCCCCGATCAGCCACAGACCCAACATGAATCCAAATAGATTCTGCGTCATGAGAATGATGGCCGCAACGCTCAACGCCTGTGGACCAAAGGCCAGCCCGACCAAGGGAAGGCCGTAGTTTCCGGCGTTGTAGTACATCGAGCCGAGGACAAGGACAGGACGCCGCTGCCGATAGCGTGCGATGCTGAAGATGCCCCAACCAAGCGCCAGCATCAGGACATGATGGACCATCGTGAAGCCGACGATGGTGCCGAACATCATCGGGTCCAGATCCGACTTGAGAATGGCGACGAAGAGAAGGGCCGGCAACAGCAGATAGAAATTAAACTTGGAGAGCGTCTGTACGTCGATGGCAAACAGGCGATCCATCAGAACGCCAAAGCCGATGAGTACGAAGACCGGAAAGACGATGGTGATGAATACGTCAAGGAAGATCGCCACAGGCTGCCTAAAACTCGGTCAATCAGGAGATTGTCAATTTGAGTCCACTACAACGAGCCTTTTTCGTCACAGATTTACACAGATGGGAAAAGGACAAGACGCAGATGATACCTCGCATCACCGTTTCTTCCCACTTGCCTGCATGAATTGTAGACCAACCATGCAGATGGGACCAACAGTGGACCTCTGAAGTTCATGCGCTCGCTCAATGCAAAAACGGCACATCAAAGTCTGTCATGCTGATGACCAGAGAGCGGAGCCACTTCCTCGTCTCGGACGCCAAGATTCCTCCCTGCGGTCGGAATGACGGGCGCGGTTGCCGAATTTAGGCACAGGGTCAATAGCCACGGGCCTGTGAGCCTGCATCAAGTGATGCGTCTTGCTGATTCCAATCGGAGTCGACCGTTGCCTCCACCCTGCGTGGGCGAATCGGACAGAGTCGGCAAGGGGGATAACCGTCCTTCCCCTGCTGCAATAGCTCAGCCACAACCTCGTAGCAATCTTTGAGCCGGTATAGAATCGCACGGCATCCACCGATCATGGTCTCGCTGTGGTAGCCGCGAGCAATCATGTCAGCCTCATACTGCTGCCCGTCCGTAAACGGGCAGGAAGAGGCCCGCCATCCCCAGGTCCGCCCCTCAACCCTGCGTCCATCCCTCAACTGAATCGGATAGGCCTCCGTCCGAAGGCCCAGGCAAGGCGCGCCTGTCGACATTTCGACGACGTGATGAAAGGTGTTGGCGCGGTAGCCGACCCCCAAGAGTAGGCCGAATCCATCGTCTTCGAGCAGAAGTCCGAGCGGTGATGCCGGTCCCATGGTCAAGGTCCGGTGATGGCCTGCTGTGTAACGCCTTGCATTCTTACCCCAGGCAGCAAAGGCATGGGTCGGGTTTAGGCTTCTGTAGACGTTCTCCCTGCGCCAGAATCGATCAGGGATAGCCCCATTGGTCGTCGGGGTCGTCGTCGGATCATAGATCCCGGGGCCGCTGACATGAAACGGTTCACCATGGTTGAAGCTGGGCATCAAGATTGTGCCTTCAGGGGTAACGATTTCAACCAGAGCGTCGATGACGGTATCCGCGCCGCCAACCACGCTTCCAAAACTACTGAGCGATGAATGCACGATCAGGCCGCTGCCCGGCTCAACACCGAGTCTGCGCAGGCCATGGACGAGTTCACCTTGATCAACTGGCAAAAATGGCTCTTCCATCGTTGGCACTCTTAACTTAGACTTAATCTACACTTGAGCGGTTGTTAACCAGAATGTCCGGCAATACGCATAGGCTGTCCATGTGCCGGCTTTATGCGGCTTTCACAGTTTGTTGGCATCCTACATCGGTCTCAACACGACCGCAAGCGATAGGCGAGGAAGATTGTGAGGAAACAAGAAATGGCCCTGTTCCACCCGCGAGATGACGGACGACGCCCGATTGTTCCTTTGGTCAGATTTGGTCTGAGCGTAACGATTTTGACCGTGCTATTTAGCCTAGGCTACTTCTTGCGCAGTCAAGACGCGCTGGCTGTGTCAAACGCAGCCCCACAGGCAGTGCAGCGTCCCACCACGTCAGCCAGCCGCATGCTCGATCTGCTGATACAACTCGAATCCGATGTTTTAGCCATCAACGCAACATCCGCCGCTTCGACACCGAGCGTCGAGAACCCGCCGCAACTCTTCCTGCCAATCGTGCACGCTGCCTCCATCAGCTCCACCTTCACTTCCCACCGAGACGCCTATTCGACCTACGAAGGCAGCGCCACCTGCATCGGGTGCCACTCGGACCAGGCGCAGGAAGTCCATAGTTCGGTCCACTACCAATGGTTCGGCCCCACGCCCGATGTGCCCGCTATGCAAGGCGGCGGCAAGCTGGGCGGCATCAACGACTTCTGCGGCTATCCGGACATCAACTTCATTGGCCAGTTGGTCAACCTCGACGGCACGACCGTGGACGGCGGATGCGCCACCTGCCACGTAGGCATGGGGGCAAAGCCGGCGGCAGAGGCCAGCCAGGCCCAGATCGAGAACATCGACTGTCTTGTCTGCCATTCGCCGACGTACAAACGCAAGGTCGAGCCGTCCGCAGACGGATTCCAATTCGTACCCGCGCCGGAGCGCATGAGCGTCCCACTGCTTGATGGCATCACCGATGTACAGAGACCCACCAGCGCCAACTGTCTTTCATGCCACGCCTTTGCCGGAGGTGGAGACAACAACAAACGCGGCGACATCGAATCCGTACATGCGAATCCCCCTAGCGCACACTTCGACGTCCACATGGCCGCACCCGAGTTGGGCGGCGCCGGCTTGAGTTGCCTGGACTGTCACGTGTCGTCAGAACACCGCATCGCCGGTCGCGGCACCGATCTGCGTGCCACCGATCTGGCAGAGCCGGTGGCCTGCACCAATTGCCACCCATCGGCGCCTCACGACAGCAGTCGGCTAAACGAACATGTAGCGCGGGTTGACTGCGCATCCTGCCATATTCCAACCTTCGCCAAGGTCAAATCCACCGAGATGATGCGCGATTATCGGGAAGCTGAGATCGTTGAGGCCAAGCGGCTCTACGAGCCCAAGATGACCCGTCAGGCCAACGTGTCACCAGTCTATCTTTTCGACAACGGCACATCCGAATTTTACGATTTTGGCGACCCGTTCACCCTCGGTCCACGTGATCGTGTTGTGATGTCCAGGCCGCTTGGCAGCATCCAAGACCCGGATGCCAAGATCATTCCAGTCAAACATCACACCGCAGTTCAGCCCTTTGATGTGGCCACCAACCGCTTGATCCCCGTCAAGCTGGGGATGCTCTTTCAGACCGGTGACGTCGATGCCTCGATCCGTGCCGGCGCCACGGCGATGGATTGGCCGCTACAAAGCGGCTACGATTTTATCGGCGCTGAACGCTTCATGGGCATCTACCACGAGGTTGCTCCAGCCTCCGACGCGCTGGCATGCGACGACTGCCATGCCGCCTCCGCAACGCGCATGGACTTCAATGCGTTGGGCTACACACCTAAGTCCGAGAGCAACGGCCGGCCACTCTGTTTGAGCTGCCATGGCTACGAGGATGACCAGGAGGAATGGGGGGACCGCTTCTTCAATGAAGTGCACGATCAACATGTCGGTGAAGATAGGGACGACGATCTTCGGGCTGCAGAAGCGCGCATCACGTGCAGCGACTGCCACACGTTTGCGGCGGCGAACTAGGGGGCGATGAGTCTGCGCCAAGACATGCGACCTGCTGGTAACCCGCAAACGGGCAGGGCTGACGTCGGCCACTCTCGAGTGACCGACGTCAGCCCTGCTCATTTCAACTCATTTTCTCGGTGTAGGATTCCCTCACGAAGCGGAAACAATCCACTCGCGGCATAGGAAGTGCGCTGGTTGCCCAATGCCGACTGACGGTAGAATATCACCTCCCAGACTGTAGCCATTTTGTAGCCATATGGATGGTACGATTGCAACTGCCGCTCAGGATGAACCCGTTCACTGAAAGTCAACCTGAGATGGGATCGCCAACGGCATTGTCGCGAAGCGTTCAGAAGGAGAAGGGGAAATGGGGATCTTCACTCGATTCACGCATACCAAGTACAACGACGAAGAGATCGTCCACCGTGCCCAGACGGCCATTGCCGAGGACCCGCTGATCAATGACTGGAAGGATGTAGATGTCTCAAGCGAAAAGGGCGTCATCACACTCAGCGGATTCGTGCACAAGGAGCCGGAAAAGGACCGCATCGAGGGTGTTGTGCGCAGTTCGCTGCGGGACGCAGGGTTGAAGATCGACAGTTTAGTGAACGAACTCAGCATTCACTAGAATAGGAGGGATCTTATCGTTCTCCGTTAGACATTGGAATTGGGAGATTGAGAGATTGGTTAATTCCTCAATCTCTCAATCTCAGGCCGGAAGCCGGAATCGCTCACCTCCGGCAGACTTGCTGCACAGCACCCTCGATCCAAAGCCGCTTGCTCTACGCCCCGGTAATCTCCTCCACGCTACGCCTCACATTGTCAATTGCGAAGATGTTCTCCTTCCAGTCGGGCAGGAAGATGCGATCCTTGGCCTTCTCAATGGCGAGGATGGCGCCATCGCTGAAAGGGAAGCCGGCCTCGCCGAAAACGATGGCCAGTTCTGTGCGGATGTGGCCCATCAGAAAATCACGCGTAGCCGCTTCCGGGACACCCATGTCGACAATCTGTTCCATGCCCTCGCGGATCACGGTGACGCAGGTGGCCGCCAGCGTTTCGACCAGTGCCGGCTCCAACAGCGCCATCTGCTCGGTCGTGACCCGATGCGAACGAATGATGGGGCCATACATGGCCACGGCAATCGCTTCGCCCACGGCATAGTGTTCCTCCGGGCCCTGGTGCAATGCGCTGACAATGCTCTGCTTGGCATGGACGCCGCCAAACCAATCGGTCTGGGCAAGCGGATCGACCTCGTCGTTGAAGACAGGCGGATGACACGGGTGCGAAATGAAGTAGGTGATGTCATCTCGCTCCGGCATGACCTCGGCATAGCCTGCCGCCGGGTCCAGCCCGATGACGATCGTGCCGCTATCCAGCTTGGGCACGATCTGCGCGCTGATGCGACCGATCAACCGATCCGGCACAGCCAACACCACCGCGTCCGCTCCGGCCAGTGCCTTGTCCTCCGGCGTCACATCGATGCCGATTTCGGCCAACGAAGCAATACCGACCGGACTCACCTCAACGTAGCGAACCTCGTACTCCGGCAGATCCTTGAGGTTGTTGGTGATGCGCCGACCCATCTTACCGCCCGCACCCAATAGTGCAATCTTTGTCGTCATTTTTTTCTCCTATGGCTATTTTATTTGGGATAGATCCGCGTATCTATTGTTCACTCCGTCGTACCCATTCGTATCGATTCAAAATACCCGATCTGCCCAACCTGGCCGCCCTTGAGCGCGATCTGTAGGCCATTCAGCGCTGGATCACTCGTTGTTGCTCGGCAGAGTGGCGCGCCAGGTGCGATGGGGGTGAGCACCTCCAAAGCGACAATGCCGAGTTGGCGTGCAGCATGGCCCGACGAGTCGCCACCGGTGACGCAGGTACGACGCAAGCCAGTCTCCACCATCAGACGGCGCAATATTTCTCCCTGGTACAAAGCCAACTTGCGACCGGCAGCCGCCGCATCCAACCCCTGTCTCTCAGCAATGGCACGAGTCGCTGAAATGGCGGGATCATCTGGACCGAGCGCGGCAAAGAGCACAATGCTCTGCCCCTTTTCCAAGACGTCCAAACCCTGTTGCACACTAACTTCCAGTGCCCTGGTTTCGGTCGCTGGGTCGAGCAAGTAGGCCGTGTCCAGCCGCAGTCCGGCATAGCCATGCGCCATCGCCCACTCTATCTGTCCGGCTGTCACCGGCGCAGCGCTGCCGGACATCACGATCAGCTGATCGACCGCGCCCGGCGACGGCAGAGGGGCAGGCTTTTCGATGATGCCGGTCTGTCGCCACCAGGCGGTCAAGGCGTACTCAACGCCCGACGACCCGGCCACGAAGATCGGTCTGTCGCCGATCTGGTTCCAGATCAGTCGACCGATTTGGGTCAGATGTGCTTCACTCATGGTGTCGAAGAGTACGACCTCAATGCCTTGCTGCTGCATGGCTGCCAGCCGCGCCTCCAACGCCTGGTCGCCCTCGGTCAGGTGCAACACATCGATGAGGCCAATACGCTTGTCCGTCTGCTGGGCCAAATGCAGACGCAGATCGGCCTCGCCCATGGGTGTGATGGGATGCCGGCTCATAGTCGGGTGGCGGTCCAGCCGATAGGTGGTATCGCCAACGGTGGCAAAGAGATTGCCAAAGGCCATGTGCCGCCCCAACGAAGGCGCGGCCACGAGCAAAGGCGTGAAGTCTGAGCCGAAGAGATCCTGACCGATATCAATCGCATGGCCGATGCTGCCCACAGTCGGCGACGAGTCGAAGGTCGAGCAGACCTTGTAGTGGCAGAGCAGCGCGCCCAGAGAGCGCAGGGCAGTGAAGGCGGGAATCAGTTCGACATCCATCTGCGCCGAGTCCATGGTGCGACTGACGCCGGCTACGCCCACGGCGCGCAGACTCCCGAAGCGCCCGTTCAGTTGCTCAGGCGTCGGCGGTTCCAGAAAGAGTGCAGTCGGCACGCCGTTGAGCGTCAGCCCCTCCATGGCGTCAGTGGAGCCAGTGAGATCGTCACCGTAGAAAGTCATCAACAGGTCAGAGTGAGCCATATTTCTCCAACGCCTCCCTCAACTCGGAATGGGTCGTTGCGTACCGCTCCAGCGAGACGCCCCTCGTGGCCGCCTCCCAGGCCTGTCGCAAGCTGAGCGCGCCTGCCGCAGGTCCGCTTGGGTGACCAATGATGCCGCCGCCGGCCAGGTACATCAGATCGACGCTGCCCAACGCCTCGTAGGTATCAGGCGCCTGGCCTGCCCACTGGCCGGACGAGAAGACGGGCATCACGGTGTAGCCGCCGAGCATGGGTGTCAGACAGGCGCGGGCCGACTCGATTACGGAAGCATCGGCCTCGCAGAACTTGTTGCGCAGCCCGTTGACGTGCATGTGATCGACGCCGGCCAGGCGCCAGAACTTCTGCCAGGCCACGTAGGAGAAACCGAGTTGCGGATGGCGCGACAGCGCGCCCCAGCCGTTGCGGTGGGCGTGGATGGGCAATTGGCTGTGCTTGCGCAGTGCGATCAGCCCGGCCAGGCCGACGCTGTTGAGGCTGACCATGATGCAGGTTCCGCCGGCCGCCAGCACAGTATCATGATGGCGGCGCATCTCGTCCAGATCGCCGGTGATGTTGAATGCGTACATGAGCTTGCGTCCCGCACGCGCTGCGTGGCGTTCGATGACGGGCATCACGACCCGGGTGCGCGCCTCGAGGGTCGAGTAGGCCGGGCCGGCGATGAGTTCATCATCCTTGACAAAGTCCAGCCCGGCCCCGACCAGCGTGTCGACCAACTCGGCAGTCTCAGCGGGCGAGAGGCCGACACTGGGCTTGATGATGGTGCCGATCAGCGGTCGGTCGTACACGCCGGTCAATTGCCGTGTGCCGTCGATGCCGAATTGAGGGCCTGGATAGGCATCGGCAAAGGGCTGCGGCAGATCGATGTCCATCAGTCGCAGGCCGGAAAAGTGGCCCAATTCAAAGAGGTTACCCGCGACCATGGTCATCAGATTGGGCAGTGAAGGTCCGATGTTGTCGAACGGAAACGAGATCACGACCTCGGCGCGCTGAAATTCGTGCGCTTCTTCGACATTCTTGAGCGGGCGAGATCCGGGCAGGCTGGGTCCATTGACCGTATCCAGTGGCGTGATGCGCACGACCTCGGCCCCAAAACGTTCACGCAGTTCGTCAGTCTCGCCCGGCAAGGCAATGAACGTGCCGGACGATTGTTCGCCGGCCATAGCTGCCACGGCCTGCTCCAACGGGTGGGCCGTTTCGATCTGGTAGGTTGCGAGAATGCGATGGTCCATTGTTTTCGATTCCGTGGTTGTTCGATGTATTGGGTTCGTAATGGTTGCCTGGCGTCAATTTAACGGCGCGACTCACCTTGCAGCGATGGATTCGACTGTCGCCTGCTTGGCAAAGGCTGCTCCAGAAACAAAGGTTCGCCGATGCAAGTCCCCGGCACTGCCCACAAACGGGATCTCTTGACCAGACTTCAGCTGGGCAGTGCCGGGGACTTTGGGAGAATCATTTTCTTGGATTGGCCTAAGCCGCCAAGACCGGGCGGCATGCCATTCCGACCTACAGGGACCACCATTGATCATTTCGGTTCATCCATCCTCACATTTATGTCGATGCGGGCGACTTTGTATGGCCCGAGGTCCAGCGAAAATCGACCCCCATTCGCCGAAATCGGACGCGTTTCCTGACGATATTGCTGTGGAAAACCGGTAGCGGCATCAAAGGTAGACTCATCTAGCAGACGAAGGCGCCCCGGCGAACCCAAACCCTCAATTCGAACTTGCTGTGGGTAGGAGGCGAAGTTGGCGACCAGGAGCATTACGTCATCGCCCTGTCGCAGGGCAAGTCCATCGACACTCAGCGCGTCAGATGTTGTGACGGCCAAGATCTCGCCACCGGCAAACTCGCCGACATCAGCGAGCACATGGTAGAGCGGGAAGGCCATGCCCGGCTCTGAACGGAAGACCGCCGGGAGGGGACAGCCCACTTCCTGCTCCAACACCCCGCGCCAGCCCGTGGTCTCAAAGTAGGTGACGGCTTCCAAACCGCTTCCAAGCAGATGCTTGAGACTGCCGACTGTCCACGCTGCGCCGAAAAGCGACATCTGGTGCGGATCGACCTGGGGCGGCAATGCGCCAGGCTCCGGCTCAGGCTCGGGTCCGGTGGCGTTTGGGTTGAAGCGGGGCAGTAGTGTCACTGGACTGACGACGACGCCTTTACCATGGGCGAAGTGTCGAGCGCTCTGCACAGTGGCGGCCTCGGCTTCGAGCGTCTCAACCAACGAAGCGTTGTCGAAGGCGTGGACCTGCGGATTGAGCGAGTAGGTGATGAAGTCGATGTTGCTCATATCCGGACGGCGGCGGTTGATCTCGGCGAAGTAGGCATTGCTGCCTGCGCCAAACAGTGCAGACGGTTTGTAGGACTCAAGATGCTGCCGTGCCAGATCAACCAGGTCGGACGGCGTGACCGGCTGATCGCGATGAAAGATCAGCCAGCGGCAGACGGGCATCGCCAGAAGATCGAGTTGCTCACGTAATGCGGCGATTTCGTCTGCCGCGTCATCGCCCACGAAGAGAGCGACCTCCAGTTCCACGCCCAGTTCCCTGGCCTGCGACGTCGCCAGGCCAAGGCGTTCGCCATAGCCCGGCTCGGCCGGCGACAGGTCGACACGCAGATGGCTCAGATTGAGCGCACGCAGCCGCTCGGTCTCTCGCTCTGTCAGCGGCTGGCCATGGCTGGCCATGCCAAGTCCGATCGCCGGGACCGGTTCTGTGCTGTCACGGTCAACGACAATTGTAACAACATTGTTGTCTGCCGGATCTTCGATCTTTCGATCTTCGGTCTTTGCACCGTCCAGCGTCAAAGTCACCGACTGCGCCACCCGCGTCCCAGTCACCACCTCCACCGGGAACGACAACTCCAGCGGCGTGCTGTAGGTCTTGTAGGAAGCATCGGTCCAGTTGCGCTGATCTTCCATCTCGAAGATGTCGCCGTCGAAGACCACTCTAGCCGTCTGGTTAGGCGTGACCTGCTGAGTGAGGGCACGCATGTCGGCGAACGGGTAGACAGGCCGAATCGTGCCAGCGATCTGTAGCTGGGGCGCGATCTGGACCGGGAAGCGGCTTTCTTCCGTCGAGCCGTCCGTATGTTCGATGGTGACCTTCTCACCGGCGCAACTCATGGGATGCAGCACGCAGAAACCGATGCGGTTGCGTCGGAAGGTACTGAGCGCTTCACCATCCATGCAAAACTCGATGCTCCCGTCGTCGGCGCCAGAGATGTTGGCCCGCCACAGAAAGTCAACATCGCCCTGCTGATGCCGGGCAGTATAGGCGATGACAAATGATGCGTCATCGATCTGCATCTCCAGGTTTGAGATCACGGGATGAACCGTGTCCCAGTTGTGATCGCGCACGGCCACGTAGATGCGACGTAGGAGCTCCCGTTCGCCAAATTTGACATAGCGAAGATCACCGTTCTCGTAGACCAGCGAGAGCGGACCGGCGCGAAGCGGCACTTGGGTCGGCAATGGCTGCTCTGAGCCGGTTCCCATGATGGATTTCGAAAACATATGCCTTTGTTTCCCTTCAGTCGACCCTCTTTGGCTAGGCTGATAGAATGAACCGCCGACCCGTTTCCAGATGATGGTTCATGCGCGCAGCAGCTCGATCGCCCTCGCCATCTCGAATCGACTCAAAGATGCCCAGATGTTCCTCGTAACTCTCCTGCATACGCGCGGGATGGCGCATCGAAATCTGTGAGGTCACGCGAAAGGCGCGCTCCAGTTGGCGCCGCATCACACGCAGAATCTCCTGATTGTCCAGACAAATCGCCAGCAGAAGATGGAAGTCCCGGTCATGGGCCACATGGGTCATGATGTCGTTTTCCTGAAGAGCAACAAGTTGGGCGTCCAGGTTGCGGGCCAAAGATTCGACCTGTTCCGGCGCAAGTAATCCGGCCAGACAACGAACGATATGGGTCTCCAATGCCATGCGGATCTCATAATGTTCCTTGATCTCGCGCAGCGAAAGCTCACGCACGACGATGCCCTGCTGCGGCGAGACTGTGATATAGCCCTCGGCCTCGACCCGTTCCAGGGCGGCCCTGACCGGCGTCTTGCTCATGCCCAGTTGCTCGGCCAGCCGTCGCTCGGAAAGAAAGGTGCCGGGCACGTAGGTGCCGTCCACCAGCATCTGTTTGAGTTGCAGATAGGCCTGTTCCTTAAGCAGTACGGGCCGGTCGTCGTTCAAGCTCTTCATGTGGTTGTCCAAACTCAGTTGATCAGCAGTACAAATTGCAATTGGCATTCGACTGAGATCTCAGCTACACTCTGCAAAGATTATATGCCTTTGCATCAGGCGATGCAACCCTTCATTTACGAGCATCCAGCCATCTTGCTCCCACCTTCGGAGGCTTTCCATGGACAATCTACGATTCGCCATCCTGGGCACAGGCTTCTGGGCCCAATTCCAGTTGGCAGGCTGGCTGGAAGTCGGGGGCGTCGAATGCGTAGCCTGCTACAACCGCACGGTCGCCAAGGCCGAAGCACTGGCCGAGCGCTTTGGTGTGCCCGCGGTCTACGGCGATGCCGAAGAACTGCTGCGCAGCGAAGAGGTCGACTTCATCGACATCATCACCGACGTGGATACCCACGCGCCGTTCGTCGAGCTGGCGGTCGGGTACGGCAAGCCGGTCATCTGTCAGAAGCCCATGGCCCCGGATCTGGCGACGGCACGGCGCATGGTCGCTCTTTGCCGGAAAGTGGGTGTGCCGTTGATGATCCACGAGAACTGGCGCTGGCAACATCCCATCCGCCAGTTTGCCGAGCTGCTGCACTCCGGCGCGGCCGGCAAGCCCTTCCGCGCTCACATTGTCTATGCGAACTCATTCCCCGTCTTCGTCAACCAGCCCTTCCTTAAAGAGCTAGATCAGTTCATCCTCACCGACATCGGCAGCCACATCCTGGACGCCTCGCGCTTCCTCTTTGGCGATGCGCGACGGCTCTACTGTCAGACTGCGCAGGTAACGCCCGACATTGCCGGCGAGGACGTGGCCACCGTGATGATGGAGACCGTTGACGACGTGACCGTCACCTGTTCCATGAGCTATGCCAGCCGCACCGAGACCGAGCGTTTCCCCGAGACCTTCATTCACGTCGAATGCAGCGACGGCTCCATCGAACTTGGGCCCGACTTCTGGATCCGCGTCACCACGGCTGATGGCACGCTCTCCAAACGCTATGCCCCGCCCCGCTATGCCTGGGCCGACCCGGCCTACGACATCGTGCATGCCAGCATCGTCGACTGCAACACCGATCTGCTGCGCTCACTGCGCAGTGGAGAGCCCGCCGAGACTTCGGGCGACGAGAATCTCAAGACCATGGAGTTGGTCTTTGGGGCCTACGAATCGGCGGCAACGGGGCAGACGGTGACGTTGATCGGGTAGGGCAGAGAAACTCGACACATATGCGGCGCCGGATCAGATGTTGACAGTCATTCGACACGGGCGCAATCAAGCGCAATGAATGGAAATTGGTGCGTTGGCGCTTTGCACCTGCTTCGCAAACAAAACCAGCTGAGCGTGTAGAAGCATTCCGGCTCAACGCAAACAAAGCCCGTAGTCGGGCTGTAGCCAGATTGTAGCCGCTGTGTAGCCCCGCACGTGGGAAACTCAATTGAACAAACGGATTGAGTGCACCCATTCTCGGAGGAAATGAACATGCGATATGCTCAGCCCAGGTTTTGGATCTTGATCACACTCTCTCTCATCCTGGCGTTGGTCCTTCCGGCGGCCAGACCGAAGGGAGCTGCAGCGCATGATCTGACGTCACGTCGGCCCATGCTCGCCTATGGCGATTCTTGCGACGACAATGAAGAGGACAGCAGGCACGGAAACAACGACCCCACCGGCCGAATCGTGCTGCACACACAGCCCGGCGCCTGGACCGTGGTGCAATGGCAGGGCGGCACGGGCCACTGGCACGATGTCGAAGGCTGGCGAGGTCAAGCTCAGAACGGCACGATTGTCTGGACCGTCGAGGAGAAGGATTTCGGCAGTGGGCCGTTTCGCTGGGTGGTCTATCAGCCTCAGATGGGAAGGATCATCGACGCCAGTTATCCATTCTATCTGCCCCACGCCGGCGAGACCGTTACCATCGACATGGTTGCTCGTTGGCTTCCTGCGCCCGAGCCATGGCGACATCCGCGAGCGCCCCATCCGAACAGGTGGCACCCTGATAGACGGCCGCCTCAGCGATGGCGACCTCGATAGATATTGTCCGCAAACAACGTAGCAGTATCACCCTCCGGGAGGTAGTCAGCACCCGTTCGCTTACCTGGAATTTCGTGACCACCTCCCGGAGGTTGATTGCGGACAGTCACTTAGTCTGCGCCGCCCGCGCAGCGCCTGAGGGCGCTTTTCGATGTTAGCCGCGGAATTCATTCCCGCGTGACGCAACGCCGTGCGGTGAACGCGCGAAATGCGCGCCATAGCCTCCACGCCCTACGCATACGCCCCATACTTGCGGATCGCCTCGATCATCGCCCACACGTTTTTGATCTTGCAGTGGCTCCACTGCAAAAAGGGATCTTGACACGAATTTACACGAATTATCACGAATCTTCTCTCTGGGGTGACGACATCATTTGTGTAAATTCGTGACCATTCGTGTCAAGAAAAGGCTTTTTGCAGTAGAGTCTGCAGTAGCTCGTAATCGAGTTGGCGCTGCTGATCATGTAGCCACCGCCCACGCCGATGGTCTCGATGCGTTGCTTGACTTCGGCATCAACCTCCTCGGGCGTGCCCAGCGTCAGCGTATAGTGCAGATCGATGTTGCCGACCGGGCAGAATCCAGCGCCGGAACCCCAATCCACCACCCTGAAGAAGCTTGGGCGAATCGCCCAAGCTTCTTTCGGCTGGGCAAAACCCACAGTCCTCAGGATATCCAGTGCCCACGGGCAGCATCGTGGTGCCACTTTGTAGCCACTTTGTGGTCATTCTGTGGCCTCAACGGTGATAACCTGAGTTATTGAGTCCAAAAACAAAGCCCTTGCTCAGCGGTTGCAAACGTTCGATCGAGGGTAGAAAAGACAAAAGTGCGGAAACAGAATCCACTAATTCACTTCTTTCCCAAGTTCCAACTGAAAACGGAGCCAACAAGATGAAGACCTGTCAACTACCAATTCTTGTAGTGATTGGCGTGCTCATTTTTGCCCCGCTCGCACCGATCTCCATCCAAGCACAGGATGGCAACACGGTTTATTTGCCATCGATCGGGAACGGTGCGTCCGATCCTACACCGATTGCCCTATCAGTGACCGTGGAGCAGGCGCAGAACGATGAGGCAGACGGCACACTATTTCTGCCTAACGTGCAGGCCAAAGCGGAAGAATCGATGACCGCGGATATCCCGGTCCCAGAAAGTGAACCTCCATCTGCACGACCAGTGACAGACAGCACACCTTCACTGCCCACCGTGCAGGCCAATACATATGAATCCATGACGACAGATATCCCGGACCCGGCAAGTGATCCTCCGGCTGCACAGTCAGTGGCGTCTTCGGAGCCGCAAACGCCCCCACAGATAGCCGGTTCAGGCATGCCGGCACGCCCACTGCCGGCCCACCCCATTCCCCATCACGAACCGGGCCAGCCGTCAAGGGCCATGGAATATGAAACTGAAGTAATCGAAGTCTCTGCGGCAGGCGTCGAGGAGACCGTCACACTGTCAGGGTTGGACGCCATGCTGGCAGATGGCGTGATTGACGACCCGCTGCAAGGCAATTACCGGCTCCTCAACCTGGATAAGCTCATGCTTGCCTCGTACGATGATACGAGTAAGCTAACGCTACAAACCTACGAACTGATGACGACCACGCTCACCAGCATTCCCAATAGCCAAGTGGAAGTGGGCAACCATCGCTTCTACGATATCGCCGCCGGTGATCTCAACGGCGATCTTGTGGACGAGCAGATCACAGCCTGGATCGGCGATGGCAATCAGATCTATCTATCCATCGGTGAAATGCCGGGTACGCGGGGCAGAGTCACATCAGCGCCTGCCGTCGTGCCCGGCACTGACCCGCTCGAAGTGGTCGTCCGTGGCTACGACGATGCGCTGTGGTATCACGATGGAAGTGACTGGCAGCAAGCAGGCGGTCGTCTGCTCTCCCCACCGGCCGTCGTTTCCCGGGCTGCGGGTCAGTTTGACGTGTTTGCCCTCGGTCTGGATGATAACATGGCGCCCAACTATTTGGTCATCTGGCACAGACAGTGGGACGGTGCGAAATGGACCGATTGGAAGGCACTGGACAATGGTGGAGCGTGCAGCCCGCCGACAATTTCACGTACCGTGCCCACACCCGAGCTGCCGGCACCGGCAGTCGTACCTAGCGGCAGCAACGAGCTGGACCTGTTCTGGCGTTGGTCTGATAACACCTTATGCCGGCGTCACTTCAACGGAGCGACATGGGAGGCATCAGAGAATCTGGGCGGTATGCTCGCTTCCGGGCCGGGTGCGGTGGCCCACGATGGTCAGCTCGATGTCTTTGCCCGCGGTGCGGACGAAACGCTGTGGAATCTCACCGATGATGGCAGTAGTTGGGAATGGCAACGCATCGTTCGGCCCGGGTTGCCGATTGGCGTGACCATTGCGTCTGCACCGGCAGTAGTATCTCCGGCAATAGGGCGGCTGTTGGTCTTGGTGCGAGGTTCAGACGACCAGCTGTGGCAGCTATCCTACAACGGCAGCAGTTGGGACGATTGGCAAGCGGCGACCGGCCTCCTGCCTGGAAACGTAGACTTTGCCTCTGCACCGACCGTGACGGCAACCGGCGGCCAGATCCATCTCTATGCTCGAACCGACGATGGCCGCCTGGGAAGCGCCATGTACAACGGCAGCAACTGGGAAGCCTGGAGCTACATGGACGGGCTGGATGTTGACGCGGTGGTTACCAAACTCACTGCCGAGACGGTTCCGCCGCCTGAAGGCTTCGCGGTTGAAAACTGGTTACTGGACATCGAGGCAGGCCATTTTTCGGCAGATGGACGCGAACAAATTGTACTGACGTATCAGTCTCAGTTGGGAATCAGAGTTGAGCTGTATGACATTCAAAATGGCTTTGTTCCATTGAAGATAGCCGAACTGGCGGATCCCATTAGCGGCACAGTCCCGAAGATTACCGCCGGGGATGTTGACGGAGATGGTGTCGATGAGATCGGCCTCGTCTATATAGTCTCTGTGTCTCCACAGACGTTTAACGGACCGTCCTATACAGATGATGATGATGAATTCGATGTCTTTTATCAACTCAAGGTCTTCCGGTTCAACAAAGTTACGGATGGGAAATCGCCTGTAGGCTTAGAAGAGACTTTTGACTCCGGGCCAAGGTCGAATGAGTGGCACCATTTTGGCGGGACGCTCCGCATTGCCGCGGGGGATATGGTTCCGGATCCCTACACACCCAACGATGAGTTCGTGGTGGTTTCCGATTGGTACTTTCGTCACGCTGAGTATGCGAACCAATTGATAGTGCGTTTCAACCGCTTTGACAATGATCCGGTTCCAGAATTTAAGATGGAGGAATCCAAGTTTGTTCAGGCTCGGGACAGTCGTTATGACGATCCTCGTTTTGAAACCCGATACTCCACCGGCATTGGGTTGGCAGTAGGGGATGTCGATGGTCCTGAAGATGGCGATGAGATCGTAGTTACCTGGCCACGAGGTGGAGCAGACGATTCATTCGACCACGATGACTGGCCCGATCTGCAACGCGATCTGGTTGTGTATGGTTGGAAAGCTGATAGCGGTGGTTTCGTGGAGAAAGGTAGGTACGAGATACCTAGCGACACTGGAAACGCATATTCTCGTTGGTCCTACCTCGATACCTTGGCGGTTGGAGATTTGGATCAAGATCTAAAGGACGAGATTGTGATGGCCTCCCACCAGAATAGCAAATTTATTGAGGAAGGCTATTACCTGGATGTGTACGAACATGAAACACTCGGAGACGGTCCGATTGTCCATCAACCGTTGGACCGTGCTAGCGCATACAACCTGGTGCTAGGCGATTTCACCGGCGAGAGTCTACGCGTCGGTCCGCCAAGTTATCGCGTCCAGAACCGGGTCGACACGCTGGTGGCGGTGGTCAACATGCCGCCCAAACATCGGGATCTGGTCAAGGATGCAGAAGGCGACTATCAACTGATCGAAAGCCCGGAAGGGGAGTGTACTCCCTCGCCCGACAGCCCTGACTGCACCCATGCCAAACACGGCACGCTCGATATGCAGACGTCAGAGCAGACCCTCCAGACTGTTCACGCCTATGAACTCTCTGCGGGGGCTGAAGCAGAGACATGTGTCGGAGGTGGCATTGAGGGCGTAGCCAGTGCAAAAGCCTGTGTCAGGAAAAGTCTGAACGCCAGCCACGGCGGAAACTTTGAAAAGAGTACGGAAGCACTGCAATCAGTTGGCTTTCGTCGCAAAGTGGTGGCCGCCAACGACGACAAGATCGTCTACTTCGGCACGCCCTATGGCGTGTGGGAATACCCCATACTCGCACCTGGCATGCTGGACAACGCTTCAAACGCAGATGCCCCCTATATTGCCGTGGCCTTTCCATTGTCGAGCATTACCCAATATCCTGACACAGCCGGCGGCTATAGCGGCGGCACCTGCGATGAAGGGTGGTTTTCCGCCGGTCATCAGCCCAACAACGTCTGGTCCTATGATCCGATAGGCGACGTGACCTTTCCAGATTACAACCCTGCCGATCTGGTCTATGATGTGACCGAAGGCGACTGGGCAGAGGGTGAAATCACCTTTGAGAAGCTGGATAGCGAGTTAAAGAGTGTTGAGTTCAACCACGCCATCAGCGCCAGAGTGGAAACGGAAATGACGGCTGAGGCCAAGCTCGGGCTGGTAAACGTGAGCAGCAGCTTCAAAGCGCACGTCCAAGGCGACTATAGCAACAGCCATCTAGAAACCGACAAGCTCACCACAAGCACCGACACGACATTCAGCTACTTCCTGGCGCCCCAGCCGGACCGGACCAAATTCACGACAAGGGTGCTCTTCTACTGGGCCAAGGACGGCTATCAGGCATTGAACTACCAGGCGGAACCGGGACGGTCGGCGGCTTGGCAACTGTATGACAAACCCGATCCGGCCTTCATCCTGCCCTGGTATGGCTTTCCAAACCCCGACGGACCGGTGGTTCCACCCTGCGGTGAAGCGCAGAAGCTCTTCTCGCCCGACATCGTCATCAGCCACGACTATGCCGAAGTCGGCGACAGCGTAACTATCAGCGCGACAGTGCGCAACTTCAGCAATGAGACGGCCCGCGATGTGACGGTACGCTTCTGTCACGGAGACCCCGGCCCTGAGTGCAATCCCGGAGGAACCGCCCACATCGGCGACAGACCCATCCCTCTCTTGCGGCGTTCAGATGGTTCAGAGACGGTCTCAGCCACCTGGACAGCCGGCGGCGCAGGCAGGCAGAAGATCTACGCCGTCATCGATCCCGATGACACAATCCTTGAAGTGCACGACGGCGATGATCTCATCGACAACAATGTAGCCTATGCCTCTATCCAAATCGGCGCCGCGGCTGACGCAGATATGGGGCATGCCGTTGAGCAGCCATACGATCCCGTTGTCTATGACCTGGACGGTTCCAGCCGTGCAGTCGCTTTTTACTCGTCACGTGCAAGTCTCTCTGCCGTCACTCGCTTCGAACTGCGAGATGCACAGGTTTCGGTCCAGAGCGATGACACAAAAGCCGTCATGCCGTTCGAATTAGTGGCCTATCAGGGATCGAAATACAAATTGTGGACCGAGCCAATCGTCGACTTCAGTTTGAGACAAAATGACGGTGAACCGCCGGCGGTGCTGATGGTGGCGTACGGTGACGATGATATTTCCGGCATGAAGGAAACAGAACTCAACCTCTATCGCCTTGAAGGTACTACTTGGGTTTCGGCGCTCTGCCATGGATACAATGCCCATCGCTTCCTTGGCGAAAACCTGATTGCCGTTCCGGTGTGCCAGACAGGCGTCTTCGCCTTGTCAGATAGGCCCTTGCCCCCACTGGTGACGGAGGATCTCTTCCTGCCGATCATAGCCAGTTCTTCCGGCCAGCCCAGTCCACAGCAGGCGGACCTAGTCCCGCTGGAACTGCTTGTTGAACCGTCCACCGGGCTGGATACCGGCACCGATGTGGTCCTCAGTGTGGTGTTGAAGAACATCGGGACCGCGCCCGCCGGCGAGAATTTCTGGGTCGATCTCTTTGTCAACCCGGCGCGACCTCCCGCAACAGCCGGCGATATCTGGACAGCGCTCTGTCCAGCGCCACCCGATGCTCCCTATGAATGTGACGATGATCTGGGTCTGGCCTGGCAGGTGACGAGGCCGGTGGCGCCGGGCGAGGTCATCAGATTGACGTCCGTTGCCGGTGTTGATCCATACCTGCACGCAGGACAGACGCAATGGCACAGCCACTTCAACCGTAGCGGCGTCCAGGAGCTCTGGGTCTATGTCGATGCCTGGAACGGTCCAGGCATGCCCGGCGGCTGGGTTGAAGAGAGCAACGAAAGCAACAACGCACTGGGCCCGGTTTCAATCAACGTTGATGGTGGAGTTAGAGGCGCAGGCCAGGGCGACGCCACACACAGACTGATTCCGCACCGACCGCTGCCCGATCAATAGGAAGACAGCTCTGCACGGTTCTATTCAGTCAATCACCAGAGAGGGCCGAGTGGCCACGAGTGGAGATTTTGAACATGAACAAGGCGATAAGCAGATCTTGGATTCTGATCACGTTCTGTCTTGTGCTGGCGCTAGTCCTGTCCGCGATCGCGCCTCAGGCAGTTGCCGCCCAGGAACCACCGTCCAGGCCGGACATCCCCCGGCATCCAGGTCCACATCCATCACCGTCATCCAATGGGGATTCCGGCGACAGCGCCACCGGGCGGATCGTGTTGTACACGCAGCCGGACGCTTGGACCGTGGTCCAATGGCTGGATGGAGAAGGACGATGGCATGATGTCGAGGGCTGGCGCGGCCAAGCATCAGGAGGCACGATAGCCTGGAAAGTGGCAGAAAAGGATTTCGGCACAGGGCCTTTTCATTGGGTCGCTTTCCAGCCCGAGACAGAGAAAATTATCGGCGCCAGCTATCCATTCTATTTGCCGGGAGCCGGCGAAACCGTCAGGCTAGAAATCCATAGCGGATGGTATTGAACACCGATGCCAATCGGCAATCGGCACGACTGCCGCCCAGACAGACGGCACGTTCGATAGGCGATTACGTTGCAGGAACCGGAAAACCGCTCACAGGTGACGGCCTGGACGTTCTACAGACTACATTCATGATGGTTGCCACCCGTCGATGAGTATGCGCGTTCAGCCGAACGCGCATACTCATGCTCGTAAGCGGATGCAACGTAGGAAAGCGCAAGTTGTGAGAAAACGTTCTCGCTGCCCAATCTGGGTTCACCACTGGTAATCAGATCGGCTGACGAGGGCGTTTTGTAAATACCTACACGCTTCTACTTGCGATCTGAAAGGAGAACTCCAGATGAAGTATAAAGGGTTGATCGCAACACTTGCTTTAGGATTGAGCCTGACTTTCGCCCTGCTGTGGATCCTGGGATCCCAGACTCTGTCAGCCGTGGCTGCACCAAGTGCTGGACACGTCAAAGCTCCCAATGCTCCCGCCGCTGAACTACACGTCTGCCCCAGCGGATGTACCTATTCGTCCGTGCAGGCCGCTGTAGACGCTGCAAGCGACGGCGACGTCATCAAAGTAGCGGCTGGCACCTACACCGATGTGGACATCCGTCCCCGCAACGACGTTACCACGACTGGCTTGGTCGCCCAGGTGGTCTACATCAGCAAGACAGTGACCATCCAGGGTGGATATACAATCACCAATTGGACGACGCCTGATCCTGACGCCAATCCCACTACGTTAGATGCGGGGGGGCAAGGGCGGGTGCTGTACATCACCGGGAAAATCAGCCCCACGGTCGAGGGACTGCGGATCACCGGTGGCGAGGCGCAGGGGCTGGGTGGCATTCCATGGGGCGCTGATACAGGCGGTGGCCTGTACGTCATCACAGCTACGGCGGTCATCCGCAACAACCAGATCTTCAGCAACACCTGTTCTGGATTCCTTACCCTGGGTGGTGGGTTGACCCTGTACAACAGCAATGCCACGGTCAGCGGCAACATGTTCAGTCATAACTCCGCCGACTGGCGGCGGCGGCTTATATCGGGCCTGGAACCACCCAACCATCAGCGATAACCTTTTCCTTCCAACAGCGCCGGCTATGGCGGGGGCGGCGCCTACCTGACTGGAGACGGCACTGCGTTCGTCGGCAACATTCTGACATTCAACACCGCCGAGACTTTTGGCGGTGGTCTGGTCTCTGAAGCCGGCGCACAGTGGTTCATCAATAACGTCATTGCCGAAAACCATGCCGGCAGCGCGGGCGGCGGGCTGTGGAGCAATGGTTCATCTCCGCGACTGTACCACAATACCATCGCTCGCAACAGCGCTGGCGATGGTAGCGGAATCTATGTCGCTCAGACTGAGCGGGGCGAGCCACGACTACGCAGCACCGTTGGCCTGACCAACACCATCCTGGTCAGCCACGCGGTGGGCATCAGCGTCACCGGCGGCAACACGGTCACGGTCAACGGCATCCTTTGGCACAACACGCCTATCACCGTCTCCCAGTCCCCGACAGCGACTGTGACACTGCACAACCAGCATACCGGCGATCCGGCGTTTGCCGCGGATGGCTACCACTTGATGGCTGGTTCTGCGGCCATCGACAAGGGAATAGACGCGAGTGTCGCATCGGACATTGATGGCGAATTCCGCCCCACTGGTGCGGGCTATGACCTAGGTGCGGATGAGATTTGGTGCAATATCTACCTGCCTCTGGTCATACGCAACTAACAACCGTAGCGCAAGCGGGCGGTTATTTCCGGTCGGGGGAAGCCGCATAACAGCGCCTACAGCCGACCTGCGCTGTGCTACGCTTCCGTTGTTGAACGGGGTTACTACTACAACCGTATTTGTCTCTGCGACCGGAGGGAGGAATCTCAACTTCTTGAATACGGAGATGCTCCCTTCCTCTGGTCGTCAGCATGGCAGAACGCGAACTGCGGTTGTAGTATCAAGGGATGCAATGATCTGGACAGTGAGTGACCGACTGGAATATGGGGCAAATCGGTTCAGCGATATGCCCCATATTTGCGGATGGCCTCGATCATGGCGCGCACGTTCTCGATCTTGCAGTAGGACGTGATCGAGTTGGCGCTGCTAATCATATAGCCGCCGCCCACGCCGATGGTCTCGATGCGCTGTTTGACCTCGGCATCGACCTCCTCGGGCGTACCCAGCGTCAGCGTGTAGTGCAGATCGATGTTGCCCACCAGACAGAGTCGGTCGCCGTAGTCGCGCTTGACGGCCTCGATGTCCATGGGGCCTGGCTCCAGCGGATGCAGGGCGTCGAAGCCCAGGGTCAGCAGATCGTCGAGCAGCAGCATCAGATCGCCGTCGGAGTGGAAGATCCAGGGCAGGTCGGTCGCCCGGATAGCGTCGGCCACGCGTCGCATGTGGGGCATCAGCACCCGGTTCAGCACCCGTGGCGAAAACATGGGGCCGGTTTTGTAGGCCATGTCGTCGAAGGTCCAGATGTAGTCGACGCCCAGATCATTGAGATGGCGGATGACAGCGATGCTCCAATCAGCGTAGCGCCCGAGGACAGTGTCGACCAGTCCGGGATCGTCGGCCAGGGCGTAGGAGAAGCCGTCCAGACCCAAGCTCATTAACATGGGCGATACGCCAAGACGCATCTTGGCGGCGACCGCGTAGGTGCCCTTGTTGCGAGCGATCAAAACCTCACCCGGCTTGTAGAGCGCGGGATCGTCAGGGTCGGGGAAACTCATGATCCCCAGATCGTCGCGCCCGTGGATCAGGGGCCGGGCCACGAAGTTGATGCCGTCATGCTCCTCGTACTCGCCAAAGATGGGCGGCGTCAGGTCGACGATGAGGTTGTCCAACCCCATTACTTCGTTGACCTCCTCCTGCAAAAACTCGTCCTTGCCGACCATGGCTCGTTGGATCGGCGGATCGACCTGGCCTTCGACAAAGGGAACGCGGTCGGGCTGTTCACCGCGTAGTGCGGTCAGGACTCGTTCTTTGGAATTCATGGGGTTTCTCCTGTGGGAAAAGGGATGGAACGCGGATCATACGGATTGGGCGGATTCACATGGATAATTCCTGATTCAGATGTGCGTGTTCAAAATCGGTCGGAATGATTGGTTGTAAACGACGGGCGGCCACGAGGGCACGCCCCTACGTATTTGACTCGTTCTGGACAGACCCGATTCAAATCCGCGCAGACCGAATCCGATCCGCCCGATCCGTGTTCTATCTCCAACTCCTACCAAGTGCGACTCTTCAACAGTTCCTGGATCGCCTCTCTGGGCACGGACAGCTCGTCTATGTGATCCTCAAGCCAGGCCGAAAAATCCTGCTCAATCTCATCGATCCAGCGGGTGTCGATCTGGCCCGGCGTATACTTGCCCTCGCTGAGCCGTTGCTTGCCGAATTGGTCGCGCAACTGGATCAACTCCGACGTCTCGACGACCTTTTCGGCCAGATGGGCCGGCACGAAGATCACCCCATCCTTGCGGCCCAGCACCACGTCGCCGGGCATGACCGTGGCCAGGCCGATGCGGATGGGGCAGTTGACGCCCAGCAACATGATGGTCGGCGAGGCGTAGGAGGGATGCCAGCCTCGGAAGAAGCTGGCAAAGCCGGGCAATTCTTCAACGCCATCCAGATCGCGCAGCGCGGCGTCATGGACCACGCCGTTGCCGGAGTTGGCCAAAATCGAGGTGGCCAGGTTGTCGCCCATGACCGCACCCTCTTCAATCTTGCCGTATACGTCGGCCACGTAGACATCGCCCTGCACGAGCATGTCGATGGGCCAGGAGATCTGATCGCCGACGCAGCCCAGTCGCTCGCCCTTGGCCTCCATGAGCGTGCGCATGTCCGGTCGGCGTGGCATATACATGGCCGTGAGGGCACGGCCGACCAGCACCTCGCCGGGATGCGTTGGTACAAAATCGCCTTCAAACTGGTGGTGATAGCCTTCGCCGCGCAGCACGCCCCAGGCCTGGGTGATGGTGACATTGCGCATGCGCTCGATGATCTGATCCGGCACCTTAGGCCGGCCGTCGTCAAAGCGGTCGCCGGTCCATTCGGGTGTGTAGTCGATCAGTTCGTCGGGGGACAGGTTGAGTGGGGCAAATTTTTCCATGGGTGGTCCTTGTTGATGGTGATTGGGGATAAGGGGTTGGGGAATGGGGATCAGGGAATGGGGATCAGGAATTGGGGATATGAGAGGTTACGGAAGTTAGAGAAAGCCAAGAGTCCCTCAACTCCCCGATCACCAATCCCTAGTCACCATTCCCCGCTCCCTAGTCACCATTCCCCACTATGACGACGATGAATCTTTGGGCAACTGAGGAATCAACCACGACAGGAAGGAATCCTGGCTGCGGCTCTGGAGCGTGAGGTTACCCGGTCCGGTCAGCTCGACCACCAGCCCCTCGCCGCTGAATAGCGTGCTCTTCCAGCCCGCAACTTTCTTGACTTTGAATTTCATGTCGTCATTAAAGGTGACCAGATGGCCGGTGTCGACGATATAGCTCTGGCCAGCCGCCAGTTCGATGGGATGGATGGCCCCATAGCTGGAGACGATGAGCGTTCCATGGCCTTGGATGCGCAGCATGATCAGGCCCTCGCTGCCGAAGAAACTCTTGGCCCCCGACCACTTGGTGTCGACCGTGATCCCCTCAGATGAACCCAGATAGGCGCCCGACTGAACCAGCAGCGACTGGCCGGTCATCTCGATGACGGATACATCGCCGGGCAGCGGCGGGGCCAACGCCACTGAATCTCCTTCTTTGGAAGCGGTGTAGGTATTGAGGAAAAAGCTCTCGCCCCCAAAGACCGAGCGACTAAGCGACTTCAGAAAACCTCCCTTGGCCTCAGTCTTCAACTCCAGGTCGGGCGACATGCCGACCATGCTACCGCCTTCAACCTGGATCGACTCGCCTTCGTCCAGGGTGACCAATGCCAGCGCATAGGCCGGTCGATAGCGAACATCAACATTCATGCGATTCCCCCTTCTCTTCCTGTCGGACGTGACGCCGACGTTTCCATTTTCAGTCAGTTAACAGCAGTTCAGGCGTTCTTCGTTGGCTTCCAAAGAGCGCCCGGACTTCTACTCCCGATAGTCTAGCCCAGAGCGCAGATGGCGGCAACATGGTTCACCACGCCCTTGCCACCTGTTTGACCTCCCTCCGGCTATCCTCGTACGCCGCCCATCACAAAACGTACAAGTCGCTCACTAATTATGTCAAGTGGCAATGTATGCTCTCGCAGCTGATGTCGTATCAAGCGCGGATTGAGCGGAGCAAGCACGGCATCGGCAAGATAATCCAGGTCGGCGTCTCCTGCGATCTCTCCCTCAGCTTGCCCTTTGCGCAACAGTAGAAGCACCGTCGTGCGAAACCAGTCATGCAGTGACGTCTGGTTGATCTCCGGGCGATTGCGCAGCGCGCCCTGCTCCTCAGCCTCACACATGAGCGTGGCATGGCCCCCCATAAAACGCACCAGGCTGTCGAGAAAGGCTGCCAACAGTGCCAGCGGTGACGCACTGCCTTGCTCCGCCAGCAAGCGCCAGCGTTCGATCTTGAAAGTGCCGCAGGTCCTCATCCATGAGCGCCAGACAGACGTTCGCCCTTGTTGGCGAAGGCACGATAGAGCGTCCCCTTGCCGATGCCCGCCTTTCGTGCAATCGCCGACATCGCCACGGCCTCGATGCCGTCCTGTTCAAAGAGCCTGGTTGTCGCGGCCAGATATCAAAGCCTCGTTGGCCATGGCATCTGCGCGGCGTCTGCGGGCCTGCATCGTCGGTCCGGTGGCATGAAGTGTAATGTCGTCCACAGTATCTTGTTTCGTTCTCATCTATGATTGAGCCATACAAACGGACTACAGTCCGCTTACTATCCTAGCAGACAGAGAGCAGATGTCAAGGAGCATGTCGAAATGAAACCAATTCAGGGGATCCATCACATCACAGTGATGGCCAGTGATCCACAGGCGAATATCGATTTCTACACCCGGGTTCTGGGTCAGCGATTCATCAAACGCACCGTAAACTTCGACGACAACGGCACATACCATCTCTACTACGGCGATCTCGTGGGCAGCCCCGGCACAGATCATGACCTACTTCCCCTGGCCCGGCGCACGCCCCGGCCGAGTCGGCAATGGCGAAGTGGCAGCCAGCGCCTACAACATCCAGCCTTCGTCCATCGACTATTGGCAGGGTCGACTGCAAGCCCACGGCGTGAGCGAACTGCAACGGGAGCGTCGCTTTGGTGCAGGATGTCCTCAGTTTTCAAGATCCGGACGGCATGCGCGTCGAACTCATCACCCACTCGGGTCGACCAGCGCCACAATTCTGGGCCGATGGTCCAATCCCCGAAGATCATGCGCTACGCGCCTTCCATGGCGTCACAATCTGGGTCGATAGTGCCGACCGAACGGCGTCGCTGCTGGTCGACCAGATGGGCTACACGTTGGTCGGTGAAGAAGAGGGCGAATGCAGGTCTTCGCATTCGCTTCAAGGGAGCATCTGATGACCATGGCATGCACGTCGACCTGGTGGAACGTCCTGGGCTGGGCCGTGGGCAGATGGGTGCGGGCACAGTCCACCATGTCGCCTTCCGCGTCCCCGATGATGCCGAGCAGGCCGAGGCCCAGCGCAACCTCGCGGCAGCCGGCATCCCGGTGACTGAGGTCAAGGATCGATGCTACTTCCGCTCCATCTATTTCCGCGAGCCCGGCGGCACGATCTTCGAGATTGCCACCGATGTACCCGGGTTCGCAGTCGACGAGCCGGTCGAAGAGCTTGGCAGAAGCCTGATGTTGCCGCAGTTGGTTGGAAGCGCAGCGCGAATCCATCGCTGCACGCCTGCCGCAAATCGAAGTGGCGGAGTATGCCCATGTCTGAGCAGACCACACGACCCTGCCGTGCCGGGCCCCCACGCCGGGCAGCCGGTGTTCACAAGTGGCCTGCCACTGGACCAGGCGAACGGCGGCGCTCATTCTCGTCCATGGCCGCGGCGATAGCGCACAGGGCATCCTCCAACTGGCCAACGTTCTGGATGCGCCCGGCTACGCCTACCTCGCGCCGAATGCGTCCGGCAACACCTGGTATCCCAACAGCTTTCTGGCCTCCATCGAAAGCAACGAACCGGACATCACGCTCCGGACTGGGCGTTATTGCCGATCTTGTCGCACGTGCCGAGGAGGCGGGCATCCCTCCGAGCGTGTGGTCCTGGGCGGTTTCTCTCAGGGGGCCTGTCTGGCATCGGAGTTTGTCGCCCGCAACGCACGTCGCTACGGCGGCCTACTGGTCTTCAGCGGCGGACTCATCGGCCCGCCGGGAACCCCACGCGACTACGGTGGATCGCTGGCGGGTACGCCCGTCTTCGTCGGTTGCAGCGACGTTGATTTCCACATTCCGCTCGAACGCGTCCAGGAAACAAGCACGATACTGACGCGCATGGGCGGCGACGTCACGGAGCGCATCTATCCCGGCATGGGGCATACCATCGTCCAGGACGAGATCGATGCCGCTTTGACGATAATGCGCGAGGTCGGCGGCCCCCAGACTGAACCGTAAGCGGATCTTCAACGCCGTATTCGGTTACTCTATATTGCAGTCCGCACGGGACTAGACAATCCAGAGGTCACCGCTCGTATGCCGACTGCAAGTCGGACCTCTCATATGCCATCCGCCCATTGCGCCGTGAAGCAAAAATCTCACTTTCGTCAATCGTTCATTTCGGTTACTCTAAAGTCGAGCTCTGTTTGAAGCACCGTAGACGATATCTACGTTTGCGTCTGACGTTTACAGCTGATCGAAGAGAGGAACCATACGATGAAGATTGTCGATATCAAGGCCATGCGTTTGACCCTGCCCGACGATGGCATCGACCGTAGCGGCCGCGGTCCGTCCTGGTGGGAGACGGCGGAAGTGGCCAATCCCATGTCACGCTATCCCCATGTCAAGCGCATGCGTAACCTGTGGATGCCAAAGTGGGAAGAGGTCTGGTGCGTCGTAACGGCTGAAGATGGAACCTGGGGAGCCGGTTCGACCAGCTATGGCACGCCGGTGGCTGCCATCATCAACGAACATCTGGCGCCGCAATTGATCGGCCAGGACTGCCTGGCCACCGAAACCATCGCCGACATGATGTTCCGGCTGACCAAGCCCTACGGCACTCAGGGGCTGGCTTCCTATGCGATCAGCGCCATCGATCTTGCCCTCTGGGATCTGAAGGGCAAGCTGCTGAATCAGCCGGTCTATCAGCTTCTGGGCGGCCCTGCCCGCGACAAGATGACCTGCTACGTCACCGGCAACGATGTGGAGTGGTACCAGGAATTGGGCTTCAAAGCATTCAAGCTGGCCTGCCCCTACGGTCCTGCCGACGGCCTGGCCGGGCTGGACAAAAACGAAGCCTTCGTCGCCGGCGTGCGTGACCAGATCGGCGATCAGTGCGAGCTCATGCTCGACTGCTGGATGGCCTTTGATGTCGACTACTCAGTGCGGCTGGCCGAGCGACTGCGCCCCTATCGCCTCAAATGGCTGGAAGAGTGCCTCATCCCCGAGGACTTCACCGCGCATCAAGAACTACGCCGTCGCCTGCCCTGGCAAACCCTAACGACCGGCGAGCACTGGTACTCCAGTGTCCCCTTCCAGTGGGCCATCGAGAATCGGGTGGCCGACATCCTCCAGCCTGATATCAACTGGTGCGGCGGCGTGACCGTCTGCCAGAAGATCGTGGCCATGGCCGAGGCCGCGGGCGTCAGCGTCATGCTGCACGGCGGCGCACGCAATCCCTTCGGCCAGCACTTCTCCTACGCCTATGCAGGCGTTCCCTGGCTCGAATACTTCATGGGTTCGCGCCCTGGCGTGGCCCTGGCCGATGCGCCGCGCCTGCCCGGCCAGCCCGTCGCCGAGGATGGCTTTCTTGTGCCGAGCGACGCCCCTGGTTTTGGACTTGGCGTGGAGGCGGAGTGGTTTGCGCCGTTTTGAGATGATGGGGCGAGAGGGTGACAAGGTGAGGGGGTGACCCTTCGACAGGCTTATGGCAGGCAGGGTGGGGAGATTGCGGCATGAGTGTGGTGATTGATAGTCATTGTCATGCGTGGGAACGATGGCCCTATGAGCCGCCGGTTCCTGATCCGGAAGAACGAGGACGGGTGGACCAGTTGCTGTTCGAGATGGATGGCAACGGCGTGGATCGGGCGTTGATTGTCTGCGCGCAGATCGATCATAATCCAGAGAACAATCGGTATGTGGCCGGAGCAGTGGAGAACGATTCAGACCGGCTCTATCAAGTAGCCGATCTGGACAGCTTCTGGTCATCCACCTACCATCGACCGGGCGCGGCTTAGCGCCTGCGAGCGCTGGCCGAAACGATGCCGATCTGGGGAATTTCTGTCACAGATGCACACAGAAAGAAAGCCCACTATGTTTGCAGGTTTGTTGCTGCCAGAGAGGGTGTCATACCCGCGAAGGCGGGTATCCATTTTCGTGATCAGAGTGGATTCCTGCCTTCGCAGGAATGACAGGCCAAAAGTGTAAAGATAGTGAAAGCCGATGCTCACGGATGATTCTCACAAATGGTTGCTCACAGATGATCACTGGGCGTCAAGGACTTTTCCAGAAAAACCTGTGTCCTATCCATTTTCTATCAGTGTGAATCTGTGACTCCACTGCAGAAACAAAAGATCAGCCACAGATGAGTCCACTGCAAAAAGGGATCTTGACACGAATTTACACGAATTATCACGAATGTTCTCTCTGGGGTGACCAGATAGTTCGTGTAAATTCGTGACCATTCGTGTCAAGAAAAGGTTTTTTGCAGTAGAGTCACAGATGAACACAGATAGGGTTGGATAGCCACAGATTGGACCAGACAGCACAGGAGTGGTTCATAGTTCATCGGTGAATATCAGTTGTTTATCTGTGTCCATCTGTGGCTCGGTAACAAACGACAATCATCGTCAGTGGGAATGATGTGCTTGATGACAATTACGTCATCACTGACGACGATGTGATCAATTAACAACCGAATAACTTCCTGTTGCACTTCTGGCGTAGGATCGTTCAGACTGGTACGGATTTTGGCACAGAATAGGGCGAAGTCATCCATCATCTGTTCTTTAGCCTGTACTTGCTGGTGCTGATGCCGAAGATGCGTCACTCGTTCTTGCAGGACTTGACGTTGGGCGTCAATGCGAGACTTACGCTGAGTCAGTTCGTCCTTGGTCAGCAGTTCATCCTGGAATGCATCCAAGAGGCGTGCCCATTGCCGTTCAAGTTTGTGCAAACGCGACTCAAGGCGCTCTGCTTCGTCCAAGTCGCCGCCTTCCTCTTGTTGGCTTTGCCAAGCATCGGCGATCAAGGTCGGGTTGTCGAGCAATTCGGTCACTGCTTTCCAAACCAGCGGTTCAATCAGCTTGCCGGCTATCGAACGGCTATGGGGCGGCACATCCAGGTTGCGCTCTTTGCCCCGATCGGTACAGGAATATGTCGTGCAACCGTTGGCCGTGCGACCGACCAATGTGCGGCCGCAAAGATCGCAGACCAGCAGACTGCGCAATAAGTAGAAGTGACGCTTGTTGTTGCGTGCGGCAAACTTCTGGTTCATCGCCATTCGTTCCTGGGCTTGCTGCCAGATCTCTGGGTCAATCAGTTGCGGTGTCTGCATCTCGACCCATTCGTCTTGGGGCCGAGCTTCACGGCGAGGCGTGGTCAGCGTGCCTCGACCGTGCTTCCGTGATTGACCAACCGTCTCCGGCAAACGCCGATTGCGATTGTAATGGGTAAGACCTGTGTAGGCCGGTTGCTTCAGAATGCCTTGTACCGTGCTGTACCGCCAGCGCCGGCCTCGAGGCGGCATGGCGTCTCCGGCCTGATTGAGCCGGTCGGCGATTTGATGGAGGGTGAGTCCTTCTTGAATATACCACTGGAACATCTGTTCCACAACGGGGGACTCAATCTCATCAGCCAACCAACGACCCCCATCGGGTTGACTTACAGGCAGGTACTTGTATCCATAGGGCGGCACCGGACTCATCAACTGTCCTGATCGAATCCGATAGAGCTTGCCTCGCCGTAACCGTTCCTTGATCTGCGTGCGTTCATATTCGGCAAATATACCTTGGATGCCCAAGAGAAATTGACCTTCGGGGGTGGCCGCATCGCCCAACTGATTGACAAAGCGCAACCGGATGCCGCAGCGACTGAACTCGTCGTTCAGCACCCATTGGTGGGCATAGTTGCGAGCCAAGCGATCTGGACTCAGGCATAAAACTATGTCGAAATGGCCTTCAGGAGCCATATCTCGTAGTCGATTCAGTTGCGGCCGGTCCAGTTGCCCGCCGCTCACGGCTTGGTCTAGATAGTAGTGGTCGGGATTCAAGCTGTATCCCTGTTCGGCGCCATAGGCCTCAATCGCCGCAATTTGACTCTCGATCGTCGCTTCTTCCACTTGCTGGGGTGTCGATACTCGGGCATAAAGGGCGACTTGTTCCATGATCATTTGGCTCCTTCCTGAGCTTCAACTTGGCCTGCTCGTCCGCCAATTGCGCCAGTTTCTGGTAGGCTTGACGCACTCGGTTGACAGCATTTCGGTGGGGGATACGCTTCATTTCGACGACGGAGACGGATTGGTTTCGCATCAATGACCCCCTCAATAATGGATAACTTTCTCGACTCTATCCATTATCGAGCGGTCACTCTACTTTTTCGTCACCCGTTACTTACGCCGTTTCCCACGCCGTCGCTCAGGAAGTTCTATTCGGTTTTCAAAGTGCAATGCGACCAAAATTCACCTTTTTGCAGTGGACTCATCTGTGGCAAAAAAAACTGAGAACCGAAATGAATCAAAAGAAACCGGATCGCGTAAAGGAGAAAACATCCATGCAAGCATTGGTCTGGGAAGCGCCCAGTCGGATGGTCATGCACGAAGTGGAGAAACCGATACCCGGCAAGGGAGAAGTGTTGATTGAAGTGGCCTTTGCCGGCATTTGCGGATCAGAGCTGAGCGGCTACCTGGGCCACAGTGCGCTGCGCGTGCCACCGTTGGTGATGGGCCATGAGTTTTCAGGCAAGATCGCTCAGCTTGGCCCCGACATCGACCGCGCCAAGATTGGCCTGCGTATTGGGCAAGAGGTGACAGTCAATCCATTGAGTCAATGTGGTGAATGCAGCTACTGCCGCCGTGGCGACAGTCACCTCTGCCCACACCGACGCGTGCTGGGTGCTCACGGACCCGGCGCCTATGCCACGTATGTGACTACGCCCGTGGTGCAGGTCACCCCGCTGCCCATGGGTCTATCACTGCGCGACGGCGCGTTGACGGAACCGGTGGCCTGCGCCGTCCGCATCGGCGAGATGGCCGGCGATGTCTCAGGCAAAGACTGCCTGATCATCGGGGCGGGGCCCATTGGCCTGCTAACCATGCAGATACTTCTCTTCAATGGCGCAACCCGCGTCTTCATGGCCGACCTAAGTCCGGAACGATCGGCCATGGCTGAAGAACTGGGCGGGACGGTGATCGACCCACGGTCCGCCGATGTTGTCGAAACGGTGCGAGCACAGACCGGTGGACGGGGTGTGGCTGTCTCCGTCGATGCCGTAGGTCTGGCAATCACAAGGAGCCAATGTGTCGCCGCCACACGGTCAGGCGGCACAATGATCTTGAGTGGCCTGCATCAGGAGGTCAGCGAGATGCCGGCCGCCGACATCATCCGACGAGAGATTGTGGTGCGCGGTTCGTTTGCCTATGCGCCGAGGAACTTTGCCAGGGCCCTCGACCTGCTGGATCAGGGTGTGGTGGGATTGGACCCATGGATTGTTGAAGCGCCGCTGCGCGACGGCGGCGCCTGGTTTGACAGGCTGCTGGATGAGCCGGGCAACGTGTCAAAGGTACTGCTGACGCCGGGGTAGCAGAAGAAGCCCACGCGACAAACAACCTTGGATCAGCCGCCCAGGCGTTTCCGACAGAAAAATGATCCACGAAGCACCACGAAAGTTCGCCGCCTTCTGTGTGATTTCGCGTTCCTTCGTGGAAAAACAATTCTCAGCATTGACCTCAATCCCAATGCGGATATTGTTGCGGAGACTTTCCTACGCTTTGATCGATGCGATATGCGTCAACACTCGGATCAGACGGTTCGATGCGGTCCAGTACGACGTTAAAACGCCAATTGTCGCCAAAATCGTAGTTGTAGAGCATGGAAAACCCTGGCTGTACCGGCAGGTCTCCGATTCGCACATCATCGGCATGAGGTCCGTCATCCATATATGGGTGCAGCACCTCTGCCGACATCCCCAATCGAGTTGCATAGCGGAAAAGGTAGAGATGGTCGTGGTCAAATTGATAGGCCTCTAGAATGGCATTGCTGAGGTCGCTAAGCGACCTTGTGGCTGGAATCGTGATCTGGCGCCAGACCTTCTTTGTTAGCGAGACCTTGAAGATGAACAGTCCGTCGCAAAAACCTGCATCCGACCACGAGAGTGTCTGCTGCCAATCCGGGCGGTACGGCTGGATTATTGGTTGTAGCTGGCCAGGTTGTTGCTCCTCCGGGTACGCGAGTATTTCCCAGAAATCCCAGTCAACCAAAATGTTCCCTCCAAGCAAAGCAAGTAGCGCCTCACCCCACTCTGTGGACTGGACATCGGCAATGCGCCACCCCTTCTTCGCTTCCACAGGCGCATCGGACACAGTGACCAACCCGAACAGTTCCATCAGTGCAAGGTTGTGCAGTTGCGGAAGGTATCGTGCTAACTCTACCCAGTCATCACCGTAGAGGCTCACCTGATCAAAGTTTTGGAAAAACTCAGACCACAGCCGCAGCGGATGGCTGAAAACGAACCGTCCGGAACGCTCACCGATAATCTCGCTGTCACCCCGAAGCAGCCAGCTCTCCAGCAACGCGAAGTAGCGTTCTTCGGCGTTCAGACCACGCCAGGACTCGACAGTCAACGGATCGATCACAAGCACCGGCGACCGCCCGGTCGCATCCACACGGGTCAATCCCGATGCGCGCAGAAGCAAGAACAGGCCATTGATATGGGGAAACGACTTCTGTTGGGGACGAGAAAGACCATGTTCAATACGGCGTGATAGCCGCTCATTGAGGGGTTCCAACGCCGGCAGGGAGAGAATATGCTTCTTCGTCAGTACAGGACTTGTTTCCGCTACGAAGTCGAGCATGACTTCAAAATCATTCAAAATCGGGCCGGGTCTCTGCTCTGTGATTGCGGTTGTTCGCAGCGTCTCCTCCTGCACTGATGTCAACTCAAATTTCTTCATTCAGGGTTTTCCTTTCTATAACCTCGGCGAACACGCAGTGCGATGTTGACCACGTTTTTTTTTCCGATGAGCGAAGCATATTCCTGGTCTCAGTCTGACGAAGGAAGAAGCTCCATCGTCGCATACACGAGGTTTCTCGCTCCGCTCGCAATGACAAAATTTACGTTAACGATACAGTAGTCAAGATGGCAACTTGACCCACGTACGTGATACAACAGCAAATTTACCTCCATCGTAGATCCAGCAATCGGGTCTGTCAATTGAGCTTGTCGTGGCAATGGCCTATGCTATGGGCGATGCCAAACACGATGCCATGAAATCGCATGAAAAAGGAGAACACGATGGAAACAGAGAGAAAAGTCGCCATCATTACCGGCGGCGGCAGTGGAATCGGCAAACGGACGGCGCTGGCGCTGCTGAGCGCAGGCGATGCAGTCGTCCTGGCCGGGCGACGCGCTGAGCCGCTGGAGAGCACGGTTGCCGAATCGGGCGCAGGCGAGCGAGCAATGGCGGTGCCGACCGATGTAACCGATCCCGAATCGGTACGACATTTGTTCGCAACGACCATCGAGACGTTCGGCCGCCTCGATCTGCTCTTCAACAATGCCGGCGTCGGCGCGCCGGCCGTACCGCTGGAGGAACTCTCGCTTGGGGAGTGGCAATGCGTGATCGACACCAATCTGACCGGGGCCTTTCTCTGCACGCAAGAAGCGTTCAGAATTATGAAGGCGCAAAAACCGAGAGGGGGACGCATCATCAACAACGGCTCGGTCTCCGCCCATGTCCCCCGCCCCAACTCAGCGCCCTACACCGCGACCAAGCACGCCATCAGCGGCCTGACCCGGGCGACCGCGTTGGATGGGCGCGCTTATGACATCGCCTGCGGTCAGATCGACGTCGGCAATGCGCTGACCGACATGTCTGAGCGTCTGGGCCAGGGCGTCCTGCAGGCCAATGGCGAGGTCAAAGCCGAGGCCATGATGGACGCTGATCATGTTGCTCAAGCCGTCGTCTATATGGCGAGCCTGCCGCTGGATGCCAATGTGCCGTTTATCACGGTGATGGCGACGAAGATGCCGTACATGGGACGGGGTTAGGCCAGCGAAGAGAAATCGCATTCACGATCGAATGTGGTGTAAGAAGGTCTTTTTTTCACCACGGAGGCACAGAGACCACAGAGGAAGAACATTTTCTCTGTTTGTTCTCTGTGATCTCCGTGCTCCCTCTGTGCCTCCGTGGTGAAAAAAAGACCTCGATTCAGTAGAGCGTTTCCTTGGCACGCTCCCCAGACACCTCAACCCGTCTCGCCCATCCGCAGCGAATCGAAGAGACGACGACGCAGACTGCGGCCCACAAGCAGCAGTTCGACCAGAACCATGCCTCCGGCGAAGAAGAGAGCGAGCAGCACGATCTGATCCCAGGCGATCAGGGGAATCAGCGGCGGCAACGGTAGCGGCGCTTCTCCGGTGATGCGGAAGAAGGGTGTAAAGAGCACAGCGGCGGCGATGCCAATCGCCGCGCCGGCGGCCGTGGCGTAGAGCGTCAGCATCGTGTATTCCAGCCCGAGTTGAACGAGCAGCCGACGCTCGCCCAGGCCCAGAGCACGTAACACCCCAAACTGATAGCCACGCTGATCCAACGAAGCCGCGCCATACATCACCAGCGCCAGAATGGCCATGACCGCCGCCGCAATGAAGCCTACGGAGAGCGTCCCGAAAAGCCCTACCCGCTCCAGCCGGGCCTGCTCCTCGGCCAGGATATCCGGCGCACTACGCCAGAAGTTGGCCAGGTACCCCTTCTCGATCACGCGTTTGAGCAGATCCTCGCCCAACGCGCCGGGCGCCAATGCGAACCAGAGTTGATGCGGAAAGTCGCCGCCCGCGGCCAGATAGAGCGCATCCAGGTTGCCGATCACGACGACTTCGCCATCGTTGACCGTGGGGAAGTGGGTGTAGATACCGGCGATGGTGAAGGGTCCGGGCGCCCAGACCCCCGGTTCGAGCGACACCTGCATGTTCACCTGATCGCCGATGCGTAGCTGCGTCTCGTGCAGGAAGTCTTCGGAGACAAGGATCGCATCTGGGGATTGGGCTAGCCGGTTCATCAGCAGCGCCCAGTGGTTCGGGAGCAAGATCTGGTCGAAACCAGGAGACCAGTGGAAAGGTGAGGCGATCGATGCCCATGAAACGCCCGTTGACCGTGCCTTCGGACAACTTCAGGTAGATGGGATAGTCGCCCACCTTGGCCGAAGCGGTGACGCCGGGAAGGTCCTCGAAGGTTCCCATGGGCACAACCACGGGTTCAGCGCCGTCGTCTGTGCGGCGCAACGGCAGAAAACGCACATCGGCGCCGGTCTGGTAGTAGACACGGTCGACCAGCCACTGATCAAGGCTGGCCGCCATGGTCACCGTATAGATCCCCAGTCCCAACAACACGATCACCAACAACAGGGGCGGTGTGTAGTCGGCGCTATGGCGCCCCAGGTGGCGCAGCACCATGTGAGGCGTCAGCCACGGTGTACGCGCAGCAAGCCAATCCAGGAAGAGCAGCACCAGCGGAAAGAGACGCATGAGCAACAACGATGCGGTGATGATGAAGAGGGCCGGCGCAAGCACTAGAAGCGGATCATGGAAGAGCGCGTCCGTGCCTTCGCCGCGCGGGTCCGCAAACGTACCCTGGTTCAATAGTTGTCGATAGACATAGAGGGTCGGCAGTATCAGCAACAGGTCCAAGTAGGCGCGTTGCCAGAAGGGCCGATCATTGGGCCTTGCTCGGTCACGCTCCTGTTCGACGACACCCCGAGACGCGCTCTGGAGCACGGGCGCAATGCGGGCAAGCAGGGCCAGGCCCAGCGCGCCGAGGACCAGCCACGGATTCATCCCTTGCAGCGAGACGATCAGCGGTTCACGAGGGACGAAGCGCAGGAAACTCTGAGTGTATCCCATGCCTCTGGCGATCAGCAGACCCAGCCCCAGACCCAGCGGCACGGCCAGCAGAAAGAGTAACCCCTGTTCGACCAGCGTCATCCTCACCAGCATCCAGCGACTCATGCCCCGGCTCACCAGGATGCTGATTTCGCGCTCCTGACGCCGAACGACGATCTGGGCCACTAGAAAGAGAAAGTAGATCAGAAAGAAGAGCGCCGGCAGGTTGAAGGCCAGCAGTTGGGTGGCCAGGATGGACTGCCGACCGGTGAAGTCCTGCAGGGGCCCCAGCGGGGAGACGTCTAGTTTGGCGTCGGGCAGATAGCGGTCGATAATGACCATGGCCCGGTTGAAGCCTTCCACGTAGGCCGGGGCATGGATCGGGTTCAGGGCACGATCGTCGAGTACGATATGCCACGAGGCATAACGAGACTTAGCCCGCAGGACGGGTTGCACAAACTGCTCATAGCTGGCCTTGGGCACGATCAGGGCATTGGCCAAGGATTGATCGGGATCGCTAAACCAGAAAGGATCGTCGGGATTCAGGGCCCGCCACAGACCGGCTATGCGTACCGGGCTGATCGGTTCAACGATATTGAGTCCGAGTTGAAAGGTCTCGCCGGCGTCGACGCCCATCTCGGCCGCCAGGTCCGCATGCATCCAGACGTCCATGACGCCGGGATCGCGGTTCTGCTCGGCCAGCGGCTCGCCTTCCACGATCTCCATCTGCGGCCCGATCTCGTCGACGTAGGCAACGGCCACGGAACGAAGATAGCCGCTGCTGTCGGCATAGCGGGTGTCATCTTCGTTGGGCAGCAGCATGACACTGCCGCTTTCAACCTGAACGCCAACATGGCGCACCGGCAGCCCGATCTCGCCGGAGAGGGTCTCGGCGAGATTGGCGGCCACTTGTTCGGCGGCCGCCAGTGACAGAGGTTTGCGTGAAGAAGGAAAGAAGTAGACACGCAGAGAGAACGGATTGCGTCCGGTCTGCTCGCTGAAGGCGGCCAGTTCCTGGGTCAACACGGCCCGATCCACAGCGTGGGCGAAGAAGCCGGCGTTGCTCAACAAGGCTACGGCCATCACCACGCCGATCAGGTTGAGCAGCGTCACCGGCCAGCGGCTGGCCATGCTTCGCAACGCCAGCCCAATAGAGTCAACTGTGATGAGTAGGCGATGTACTATTGCGCTGTTTAGCCGGTTCAGCATGGCACTCTTGAATTGGATGGCCCGTTTGTTCCTGCAAGCAGTGCTGAGGAATCACCGTCATTGTAGCACAGACCGGCATACGGCGGCATCGGCATCGTTCGGCCTAGTGATCCGGCGGAAATCCTGATACAGTTCCCGCCAGAGGTAGGGCAGCCGAATTTCTGTCGTGGTATTCACGCCCAACTGAGGGTGCATTTTGCGGTGTGGACGAGTCGGCCGGGGACGGTCCACGCACTGATCGTATGACCCAACTGGACTGGACCGTCCCCGGCACATTATGCACCGAATCTGAAACACATCCCTTCGCGAAGGCACCAATTGTCATTCCGAAGCGGAGCGAGGAATCTCAAGGTAGGCAACGACAAGATTCCTCGCTGCGCTCGGAATGACAATTTACGCATCTCGTCCGACTCCAAGTCGGACCTACAAGAAATGTGATCCCTCAGCCTCTTCTCTAGCGCATGATCAACGGCAGATAAATTGCCGAGGTCTCGGTGAGTGTGGGATCGACGCGCACGCTGAGTGCGGTCACATCCGACTCATTGCCGGCATGGTCTCGGTAGCGCACGAAGACCGTGGCTTGACCATTGCTTCCAGGAGCGAAGGTCCAGGCCTTGGATGGCTGATAGGGTTCCCACTCGGCGCCGGCGAAGTCGGCACGGTTGGAGAGCAACATCTCGGCCAGGCCGCTCTCCTCCGCCGGCACGATCAGTTCTCCGTCGAAGATGGGATGTTCTTCGGTGTTGGGATCGTCATAGCCTTCGAGCAGAAGGGTGGTCGTCTTCGGTATCGGCGACACCACGCCCGGCGGCAGCACCACCTCGCCGTGGGGTGCGAAAGGATCGAGATTGGGCGTGGTACAGACGACGGCAGAGGGTGCGCTGGTGGCGCGTCCACGAGCCATGGCCTTGTAGCAGTACTGTTGTCCATTCTTTAGCTTACCGTCAGTGAATGCCGGTTCGGTGACATTCTCAGCGATCAGTTCGAAAGGACCTTCAGGTGCGGTACTGCGATAGATCTGTACCTGCGGCGAGGCGGCCAACGTGCTGAATCGCAGGAACACCTGTCCGACGCTGGGCCAGGCCTGGAGGCGCGGCGGCTCTGCGAAATCATCGGGCGCAAAGAGCGGGTCGTTGCCCCGGGTGACCTCTGAGCCGTCAGCCTCACCGCCGTCATCGGTGTCTGGATCGCAGGGATCGGTATGCCGGAAGAACTCTTGGGCCGTGACCAGACCGTCATCGTCGGGATCCAGGCCTGCATCGTCCTTTTTGGGATCGGTGCAGTTGCCCTCCCACCAGTTTGGCAAGCGATCCTTGTCGTCATCGTCGTCGCCTGCCATGTAGAATGCCACTCGTGCGCGTCGCTTGAAGGGCCCCGCCAGGCTGGACGTTCCCTCGGCGTCAAGGACCACGCTGTAGCCGCCGGGCTCGAAGGTATTGAGGATGGTTCCCCCGTAGAAGCCGTCATTGGCTAGTCCGTCGCCATGCTGGCCATCATCGACCAGCGTCAAAGTTTCGCCAGTGCGCTCGACGGTGACGTCGATGGTGGCCCCAGTGATGCCTTCGATGTCGGAGAGCAGCGCCAGCACGGGCATGGCTTTCCCGGCCAAGCGTTCTTCCGGCGGCAGCCCGAGGAAGACCTCCAGCGTCAGATCGCTGATCAAGGCGGCCTCGACCAGGTAGATTTTTGGACAACTGCCGCATGGGCGAACAGTGAGCTTCCACTCGCCCTTTTCTGGTGCGGGTACTCGCCAGACATGGTGGCCGTCCGCCGTCAATGTGGGAGCGACGATGGTTCCGTCCGGTTTGCTCAGCCGCATGAACGGTACATTGGCGGCATCGGGCGGTGACATCTTGGCCACGAAGACGCCCTGACTGGCGCCGCCATCGACCAGGATCGTGCTGACCGCGGGACTATCCTTGCCGACACCGATCTCGTAGCTTTCGGCGAAGATCTGCTGTTCAGCGAGCACGGTTTCGGCAAAGACACGATAGATCTCAGCCAGGTCGACCGGCAGCGTGTTGGCGGTTGCCGATGCATCGGCGGCCGCGACGCCACCCTCGGGCAGGAACTGGAAGAGGCCACCTGACTCCGCGGTCAGAGCCTCCAGCGCCACGCCGTCGGCGTCATCGCCCACCGCGACCACGTGGATCACGGGCACCTGATCGCCATCCTTCTTGCGCGCCTTGTACTCCTTGATAAATTCGGGAATGTGGTCAGCCGTATCGTCAACCGTGTCCTTGCCGTCGGAGAGCAGCACGATTGTCCAGGCCTGGTTGGGCGTGCCCAGAGCGACGAGCTGTGCAAGGCCTTCGCGCAGCGCCGCGCCCGTAGCCGTGGCGCCGTCAGGGATCGCCAATGCGTCGATGGCGTCCTGAGCCGCCTCGCGCGTGACGTTGGTCCATTTGCTCAGGTTGAACTCAGTCGACGGTGCGTCGTTGTAGCTGACGACGCCGATGCGGTCGCCGGTGTCGTACGAGTCGACATAGAGGTTGGCCGCGCCCTTGGCCGCTTCAATCTTGTCGCCAAGCATGCTGCCCGAGCGGTCGATGACGATCATGTTGTCTATGCTCGGTTGCGGACCGTAGACCACGGCGTCGACTTCTGTATCGGTGTAGTCGCCATACTCGATGGTGAGATCACATTCGGTGCAGTCGGGGCTGGCCGGCGCTCTCAGCACAAGCCAATACTGGCCGGCGATGTAGGTCGAAGCAATGATCGCATCGTCAGCCGGGTTGGCCGGCGGATTGATCACCGTATTGCCGACGGTGATGACGAACTGGGCGGTGTCGATGCCGACGACCGGATCTAGGTTGGTGTCGAAGACCTCCACCTTGGCGATGAACTTCTTGGGCGACGTCGCCTCACCGGCTAAGCCTGGAAACTGGGCGTCGGGCGACAGAATGAAGAGGCCGTCAGTCAAGTTGAAGGCGTAGCGGAAGTTGACCGCGTGGTCCATGGCCGTGACGATGAGCACGATGCGGTCGTATGCGGGGTTGATGTTGGGGATGCTCAGATCGAAACTGGTTCCCTCATCGCTCCACTGCTCGACGACCTGGCCGTTGTCGATGGCCAGCACATGGTAGTGAAGTGGATGGGGGGTGCCCTGCAACGCCTCGGCCTCGACATTGATGACTGACAGCGAGGAGTTCGGGTCGACTTCGAAGTAGCGTGCTCCCCATGCATCCACGGAGACGGTGCCGAAGACCGACGCGTCGGGGTTGAGCGGCCCGGAGACCGTGCGCTTGACCGGGTCGTAGCTGCAACCGAGGCACTCTTCTTCGTCCAGGTAGTTGTACTTGGCAAAGCCGGCCGGCGGCGGGTTGCTGACCAGATCTTTGACGTAGTTGGCGACGGCGAAGTCCTGGAAGATGTCCTTGAACCGGCGAGGAGTGCCGATCTTGTTCTGAAGGGTGTCGTTGAGCGTGCCGATGCCGTCCTTGGAGCTGGCCGCGGCCTTGTTCTCCTCGCTCTGCTGCCAATATTTCACCATCACGTCGATACCATAGTCAGGCTCAGTCTGTGTGTCGGCGAACTGTTCCATGACGTAGATCCAGAAGAGCGCGGCATTGTAGGAGGCTTCCATCAGGCCCTTCTCAGGTGCGCCGAGGTAGGCATTTATCTGGCCCATGTAATACTTTTGGGCCACGGTATCCCAGATGTCACACTGGGCGTTGTTGAAGATGCAGAACTTGTCTTCGGTGGCGCGTGCCTGCCCTTCGATGATCCATTTGCCGAATGGATCGGGGCTGGAGCCGCCATGCGCGCCCTGGACCTTGTGGAAGATCTCGTGGCCGACGACGAAGAACTCGTAGTCCGAGCCGCTGCCGGTTGTGGGATCGTATTCGCCGCTGGCAAACCAATCCGGCCGGTACTGGATGCCGTCCGAGTTGGCGCAGCCGTTGTTGCATGGAAAGAAGTCAAGCGGAAAGGGCTTCTGGCCGTCAAAGAAGGCCGGATCGTTGAAGCCGTAGCCGACCATTTGAGCGTGGTAGGCTTCACTCGTCTGCAGCGCTTCGGTGACATGTTTGTTGTTGCCGCCGACGTTCACATTCTCCGTACAGGCCGATTTGCCGTCGTAGTCGGGGCACTCGACCAGACGATAGTACATGCGGTAATTGGGACCATTGCCCTCCAGTCGACTTGGCTCACGGCAGGTTTGGTCGGCCCCCGCAGTGGTCTCATCGTTGCCGTCATCGGCCGTCACCCTGTAGTGAAAGACGTCCGTGCTGCTGGCGGCGGCGTCCACATAGCGCCAGCGGCCTTTGGCATCGGGATCGGTGACAGTGGCGATAGGGTTGCCCCAGTTGTTGTCGTTGACATTTTTGCGATAGATGTTGTAGTCGGCGTTGCCGTCGTTGGTGTCCGCCCATTCAACACGCACTTGATCGGGCGCACCGCCGTGGGGCCGGCAGGAGACATTGTCCGGCTGCTCCACAGCCTGGGGCGCGGCGTTGATTGTCTGGGGTGTGATGCCGACGAGCGAGATCGCGACAAGAACCGCCAAAAAAGAGATAGGCAGCCTCGGCCACATGGATTTTCGAGAAATCATGGAACACCCTCTTTCTGAAAGGTAATTCAAAGCGCCAACCCTTTTCGGTCGAGGTTGGCGGCGCCGTCTTCAAAGCGAATTTTGATCCGCACGGGCATACCTCCACTATGCGCACGGGTTCAACATTGGTCTGATTTTCGCGCACACCTCCGTTGAGCAGATGGCACATTTCACGGTAGCGCTTGCCATCTAGTGTGCTGAGGAAAGCATAGACGACGAACCTCGCCCTGACCGTGCGTCAGGTCATCCAGCGGTTGTGTTCCAGATCACAGCGCTTAGGCGAACGTGTCATTTGTGGCGTGACCAGCATCGAGCCGGACACAAAAAAGCCGCCAAAGATTGCCGGCTTGAGGCGATACTGTTTTGCGGTACGCTGGAGTAGATGTCGGTTGGGGTTCAGCTAGTCAAACAAACGCGATTGACACAAGACCAGGATTCAGGCACACTTTCAGTAGGGCGGTAATCCTAGCTGCCTCACCTGTCCGTAATGGTCCACTCACGTCTGTCCCCCACGTTATAGCCATAGGTGCTTGCAGCCATATTTGCTCTACCCAACCAATTCAAGGAGACGAACCCATGAAGAAACAGTTTGTGATCCTACCTGCACTCCTGATCGCGCTGGCCCTACTGGTCGCGTGCGCAGGAGCGCCCGCGGCGCCTTCCGCTGGCGATGTTGCGGCCGAAGACGCCGTCCAACTGCGCATCTGGACCCATCAGAATGACGCCTTCAACACCGGGCTTGAGGTACTGGCCGACTCGTACATGGAGGAGAATCCAGACGTCGCCATTGCCTTCGAGACCTTTGACTACGACACCTACATTCAGACGCTCCAGACGGCCCTTCCGGCCGGCACAGAGGCCGACATTCTACAGATGTTCGGCTCCTGGGTCTGTAGCTATGCCGACGGCGGCAACCTGGCTGCGACGCCCGAGGACGTGCTCAGCGTCGCCGGAGCCGAGGACGCCATCTTCGCCGCACAACTGGCCGGCTACGTCTGCGACGGCACGCTCTACGGCGTGCCCCAGGAGTTCAACATCGAGTATGGCGCGGCCTTGGTCAACACGGCCATCGCCGAAGAGGTCGGTCTGACCGACATAACCGACGGTTGGGACAGCTGGGATGACTTCATCGCCGACGCCAAAGAGATGACGGGCATGCAAGACGGTGTCATGACCCGCGCCGGCTATCACTTCACGGCCTCAGACGCGGTTCCGGCCACGTTCTACTCGCTGATCTTGCAGAACGGCGGCCAATACCTCACCGAAGAGGGCTACGATGTCAATACGCCGGAAGCAATGGACGCGCTCACGCTGATGAAGCGTTTGGTCGATGAAGGCATTGTGGATCCCGTGCTCTTCAACGATGAGGAAAACTGGGTCGGTGACTGCTACTTCGATGAATTCTGCGCCACCGGTTTGGTCGGCCCATGGATCATCGGCGAGTATGTCGGCGACTACCCGGACGTTGTCGAAAAGACCCAGTACGTGGCGCTGCCGTCGGTGGGCGCTGATCCGGCACTGGTAGCCGCCTCAGGTTGGGGTCTCGCCGTCTCGGAAAACAGCCCGGCCCAGGACGCTGCCTGGGATTTCATCAAGTATGTCACGTTGGATCCTGAAAACGCTGTGCAATGGAACCTGGCATCAGCCACGCTGCCCGCGCTCAAGGCCAACGCCACCGGTGATGCTGCCGACCAGTTGATTGCGGACTTCCCCCACTTCGGTCCCTTCCTCGATTTGCTGGACTATGCCCAGCCCGAAGGCGCTTTCCCGGATCGAGATCTGGTCTGGTACGAGATCACCTATCCGCGCATCCTCAACTTCCTGCAGGGCAATGCAACCGCCGAGGAGACGCTTGAGGCACTGACTCGGGAAGTGAATGAGTCGATGTAGACAGCTTGTGGGTGACAGTCACTGGTAGATCGGCTTTTCGATGACAAGGCTACATTGTGCCAGTGGCTGCCACCCGGCGTCCGTATTCATGGCATCGAGATGCCATCAGTTCCGACAACCCGGATCCCGTCAACCATGGCCAGAAATAGTCTCGTCGGTCGAAAACAGCATCATGATCAGGCCCAGCGCCGCTTTCTCATGTGGACCGTCATCCCGTTGGTCCTCTACATGTCATTTTGGACGCTCTTTCCACTGCTGTGGGGATTCACCCTGGCCTTCTTCGACTACAGTTCCCGTCGGGCCGGCGGGCCGATCTTGGGATTGGGCGGCGACAATCCCTTCGTCGGCCTGCAGAATTTTGCGGCCATGTTGGACTTCTCAGACGACGCTCCGCTGATTGTCCGCCAGTTCCACAACAGCTTGAAGACCACGCTGCTCTTCGCCTTTCTGGTCGTTCCGCTCAACTTGGCCATTACGTTGCCGTTGGCAGTGTTGATCGAAAGCGTCTATGCGCGTCTGAAATCACTCTTCCGGACAGTCTTTTTTCTGCCCGTGCTCGCCCCGGCGGTTGGCGTTGCTATCATGTGGGGCTATGTCTTCCACCCGCAGCGCGGCCTGGTGAACGGCATTCTAACCGGTATCTTCGGCCGGCTGATCGCCATCAACTGGACGGGCGACCAGAGTCTGGTCATTGCCGGCGTCCCCGTTGCGCTGATTGCCGTCATCATCGCCTATCTCTGGCAGGATCTGGGCTACAACCTGGTAATCTTCATCGCCGGGCTGCAAGGCATCCCCGAGAGCATCAAAGAGGCGGCGCGCATCGACGGCGTCAACGGTTGGCAGATGTTCCGCTACATCACCCTGCCGCTGCTGCGCCCGACCGTTCTCTTGGCCGCCATCCTCACCATGATCTCGGCCTTCCAGGTCTTCGATATCATCCAGGTGATGACCGACGGCGGGCCCAACGGGCAGACGCGCGTGCTCGTGATTGACATCTATGACAACGCCTTCCGTTTCCAACAGATGGGCTGGGCATCGGCTGTAGCGCTGGTGCTTTTTGTGCTCGTGCTGGTCATTTCGCTGGTGCAGAGTCGCATGCTTGAGTCCGAGTGGGAGTACTAGGCATGAGCGTGCGGCAAACGGTGACACCGAGTTTCAGCAGCCAGCGCATGCAGCGTTTGGGCTCATTCATGCTACTGATCTTGTTGGGGTTGATTGCGTTGCTGCCGTTCGTGTGGATGATCTTTGGATCGTTCAAGACGGGGCGGGAACTGCGTCAGATGCCGCCGACCTTTTTCCCGGAAACCTTTACCTTCGACAACTATCTCAAGATTTTTCAAGACGAAGATCTGCCGCTGACGCTCTACTATCGCAACTCGGCCACCATCGCCATCGCCAATGTGATCCAGGTGCTTTTTACCAGTTCGCTCTTTGGCTACATCTTTGCCAAGTACCGGTTTCGGGGCAAGAACATCATCTTCTGGTTCATCCTGGCCACCATGATGATTCCGGCCCAGGTGACGATGATTCCCGGCTACCTGATCCTGGCCAAGCTGGGGTTGCTCAACAAGCTGCTGGCGCTGATCATTCCGGCCTCCATCGACGCCTTCGGCATCTTTCTCTTTCGCCAGTTCGCCAAGTCGATCCCCGATGATCTGATCGATGCCGCCAGAGTCGACGGCGCGTCCGAGTTTCGTATCGATCGGTCCATCGTGCTACCCCAATTGGGGCCGGCGCTGGCGACCTTCGGCATGTTGACCTTCATGTTCAACTGGAACGCCTACCTCTGGCCTCTGATCGTCCTGACTGAGAACCGGGTACGCACGCTGCCCATCATCCTGACCTGGTATTCCAATCAGCATTCGAACCAGATCCACCTGACTATGGCCGCTTCCGTGCTGGTGATTCTGCCCGTCCTCTTCGTCTTCATCCTGGTCCAGCGTTGGATCGTGCGCGGCATCACGTTGACCGGCGTGAAGTAGAACTCAAAAAGCGGGTCGTCCATATGAGTAGCCGCGCTTGTGGCATAAATCCGGCTACCCATATGGACGACCCGCGTCCCATCTCGCTCTCTCTCGTTTCTGAACAGTTACGAGTCCCCGCACCCTCGGCGATGCAGCGTTGCGCCAAGGTGGGCCGGTTCGAGCGCCAGGACAGCGTCGAACGCTTTGGCGGCCTCTGCAAAATCACCCAAGCCCAGATGGCCGAGCGCCGTCATATAATGACAGTGGATACGATTTCGCTGCGTCAGATCGCCGTCAAAGACCACGAAGTCCGGCAGAGAGACGGCGAAGTAATCCATCTTGACGTCGTCATCCATGTGCTCTTCCCCATAGGCGATCAGACGCCGGCAGATCTCAACTGCGCCGGCCTCATCGCCGAGCGCAGTCTTGGCCTTCGCCTGGTAGAAGATCATCTCCGGCGGTTGGTCATTGTAATAGAGCGCAGCTGTCGGCTCGGATGTGCCGGCCGAGGCTTCAACGAAAAACCTACGCGCTGTCTCGTCGTCACCCAGATCTTCGTAGGCCGCCCCCAGCCAATAGAGGAGGTGGTTCTCCTGTGCAGTCGGCAGCTTCCCCTCGCCGAGATTGTCCGGGTAGTGCCGGGCATGTTCCAGCAGGTCAATCGCCGCTCCGGGTTCGCTGTAGAGCAACTGTTCTTGAGCCATTTCGAGATGTGCGATCACATACTGTTCCGAAACCTTGCCCTCGCCTCCTTCCCACGGATGGAAGGTGTGGTCCAGCAGTTGGTCCAACGCCTCAGAATGCCGGCCATGAAGATTGAGCAAAGTGGCGTACTCAACAATCAGGTCGTCGCGTTGGCGCACCAGGTCCAGCCGGGCGGACAGATCTGCCAGGCGTTGCTCGGGCGACTCATGCAATCGTTTCTTCAATTGATCGAGTTCGAAGAAGATTCGCCGCGTCATCTGGAGCGAGCAGCAAGGCACGCTCGTACGCGGCAAGGGCCTTGTCAACATCGCCACGCTGTTTCATATAGGCCAGGCCCAAATTGCGGAAGACGACGGGATAGTCGGGATCGAGTTCGGCGGCGGATTCCCAACAGGCGATGGCTTCGGCAGAGCGGCGGCGGGCATACCAGAAGTTGCCCAGGTAGTAGGGAGCGCGGGCGTCCCCCGGCCGGGCCGCGATGGCCGCTGCCAGCGCAGGCACACACTCGATCCGATCGGGGAAGCAGTAGTCAGGCGACGCCAGGGCCGCTTGATCGAAGGCGATGTCGACGGAGCCTTGATCTCCGACTTGAAGCAGAATCCAGCCCCGGTAGTAACCGACCATGGGATCGCTCTGCGGCGCTTCGTTCAGCACCGCCACCGCCTCGTCAAAAAGACCGGCGTGGGCATAGTCGAGCGCCAGTTCGATAAAGGCATGGACGTTGTCTCGCATCAACGTGCGATAAACGGTATCTGCGTCGAGCAGGTAACGCTCGTAGATCAGACCGACGTTCATGCCGTCCAACTCCAGGCTTTGGGCAATGTGCTCAAGCGCTTCTTCGCTGTGGCCAAGCCGACGCAGCAGCGCCGCTCTGAGATGTCGTGCGCCGTGATGTCGCCAGTTGCGGCCCATGGCATCACCGGTCAGGCTCAATGCTGTGGCCAGGTCCCCTCGCTTGGCCGCCAGACGCGCCAGTTCGAAATAGGCGGCGTCCTGCCAGGCGGCGTTCCAAGCAGCTTTGAAAAAGGCGTCATATGCCTCGCTGTCTCGACCTTGAAAACGCAGCGACTGACCAAGGTTATAGTATGCCTCGCCGTCATACGGATTGGGATTGCGTTCAGTCAAGCGTTGCACCGCCGTGCGGAAGTAGGCTTCGGCTTCGGCAAACTTGCCGCGCCGGAGCAGGAGCAAGCCCATGGCATTGTTGCAGCGGCTGTCGCCGGGATCGCGGCGCAGCGCTTCCAGGTAGTAGGGCTCCGGCCCGTAGGTGGCGTGGCGGTACTGCTCCAGGTGCAGCCCGGTCAGGAAGAGCGATTCGATTGACTCGATCTCTGCCGGGGGTTTGGCCGGCTCAGCCGGTGTAGGCGGATCGGGCTGTTCCTGGGGAGGCGGTTGGCAGGAGATCAGCTCTCGGCCGCCCTCAAACAGACGGACAGCAAGTTGCTGGGGCCGGATATCTTGCGGCAGGTCGATCACGGTTTGCCATGTTTGAGCAGCGTCAACAGTCTGCTCGCCCATGTAGAAGGTCTCATCGCCACCTGACACCTCAATGCGCAGCTCAATCAACCGCGTGCAGTAGATGCCCAGCGACGCCTTGTCACCATTGACAGTCAGATTGAGCGCCACGTCTTGATTGGCGCTGGTCGGCGGACCAATCTGCTTATACGGCATGAAAACCTGGGTGAAGCGCTTCTCCTCACCCGGTTGCAGCCAGGAGAAGTCGGGCTGATTGTCCGTGAAGGCGCCACACATCAATTCGATGTAGGGGCCGTCCTCATCAGTCAGTTGCCGATCCCAGACGCGCCCGAAGTCGCCGTGGCCCCAGGTCCACTGCTTCTTGCCGGGTACCAAATGATGATTGGCCACGTGCAACATGCCCGCCTGCACACCATGGTCATAGCAGCCCAAGAAGTCATAGTCGGAATGATAGGCCATGTACGAGGTCGGCACCGGGATGTTACTGTAGCGAGAGATGTCGGTACCCGGCGCATAGTCGACCTTATAATATTCACCGGTGGCGATGGGAAAGGTCGAAACGTCACGCTTTCCGTGGTCCATGACGGCGTAGACGTCAGGCGGGAAGACGGATTGGTAGTCGTCGTTGACATGGACGGCCGGATTGGCCCACCAGAGAAAGGTTTGGGGAAAAGAGGTTGGGTTGTAGAGGCGTACATCAAGCTCAAGATAGGCCCGCTCCGGATAGAGCCGGAAACCGACCATGCCCTTGGTGCGAAACATGCGCTCGACCTCGCCCAGCCAAGCCGTCTTGCTGCCGTCGGCATGCTCCTCAATGGTGTAGTCGACCGGTTCGAAGGTGCTGGGACGGTGATGCTGGGGCCAGTTGAACTCGATGCCGCCCGAGATCCAGGGGCCGGTCAGTCCGACCAGGGCCGGCTTGATGACCTGGTTGAAGTAGGTAAAATGATAGCCATTCGTCTTATCGAGCGTCTCGTAAACACGGCCACCTAGCTCGGGCAGTAGGATGACACGCAGGTACGCGTTCTCCAGGCGGATGGCCGTGTAGGTCCTGTCCGCTTTGGTATCTGAGACATGTTCGATGACGGGATGAGGATAGACGGCCCCGCTGCTACCCTGATAGACACGCTTCTCCAAGAACATCGGACATTTTTGTGGCGCGCCCACCGCGTAGGTGGGAATGGTCATCGGTTCGATGGAGGCGATGACCGGTTCTGAAGTTGTACCCATTGAACCGTTCCCCGTATATGAAAAGACTAGATCCGGCACTTTCGACCATTCAAATGACCCCAACGGTACCACGCTGAAACGGCGTCTGCAATAGAGAAATCTATGATATACTGTACTATATTACTATTTAGTGACATCATCCTCTCGACCGGACCTTCGAAAATGCATCACGATTCTGCTTTTCCAATTCGACTGCGTGAAGGCTTTCTAGACCAGATCCTCTTCGTCATTCCACGTCCCGTTTTGGAGCGCAGCGCCGGCCATCCACTGTTGCATTCCCTCATACTGACCGACGTCGGCTGGTACCCGCGGGCGCGCTATCACTATTGCCAACGTGACGACGGCGCCCCGGAGCACATTCTTCTTTTCTGCGTCGACGGCAACGGTTGGTACGACGTAGGGGCAGGAGAGCAGCATCTTGGCGCCGGCCAGGCGCTGGTCATTCCCGCTGAGCGACCGCACGTCTACGGAGCAAGCGAAATCGATCCCTGGTCGATCCACTGGGTGCACTTCACCGGACTCGAAGGTGACTATTTCGCTCGCCTTGCCCCCGAGCAAACATGCCGGCTCGATGTCGACCCCGATTGCAGCAGCGCCGTCGAGAGACTCTTCAACCGATGTACCGGCGCGTTGCGTGACGGCTTTGTGCAACAACGTCTGATCTTCAGCGCCAAAACGCTGCAACACCTGCTGGCCGAGCTCTATTTCAACAACGCAGCCTTCTCGCCGACGACGCGCACCAGCCGATTCAGAAATCTGGAACCGACGCTTTCGTTTCTCTACGAGAATCTCAATCGTTCCATCTCATTGGCCGAGATGGCAGCCCATGCCGAACTCTCCGAGTCTCACTTTTCGCGCCTGTTCAAAGAGCAGACCGGCCACTCGCCCGTGGATTATTTCATTTTCCTAAAGATGCAACATGCCTGCTCGATGTTGACGTTGACACGATCAACGGTCAATGAGATCAGCGCAGCCCTGGGATATGGCGACGCCTACTACTTCTCACGCCTATTCAAGAAGGTCATCGGCGTCTCACCGCGTGAATACCGCAGTACGCCCCAAGGGTGACGGCATCTCTCATCCATCAGTCGAATCGTTAAATCGTCCATTCAATCATTTTTTTGTCCATTGCCCACGACATCAGAGTATGGTTAAATAGAAGCGTTGTCGCTCGATCGAGAACAGCTTCCCAACAACACTAACACGCGCTGCTGATAACCTTGCAATAATATCTGCAAGCCCCCGTTCTATAGCGCCGAACACTTTCCAGGAGTAGATTGATCCATGGAAAATATGCACATTCGCCACCTGGTTTCGGAGGACGGACGTGTACTTTGGATCCTGTTGACCGAACATACAGCCTACGCGTTTGGGCTGGATGAGCACGGCTATTTGCAGCATCGCTACTGGGGAAAACGACTGAGTCGGGATAGCGATTACGGGTGGCCGGCAGCCTACGGCACCTGGGCGTTCGAGCGAACTGAGGGCATCTCCCAGGAGGAGTTCCCGGCTTGGGGCGACGTCAACTACAGCGAGCCGTGCATCAAAGCAACCTTTGCCGACAATGCAGACAATGTCGATTGCGAATGTCGGCGTGCTGTGCGCAATGTCGGCGTGCGCAATGTCGGCGTGCGCAATGTCGTCCTTCGTTATGACTCATTCTCGATCACGACTTCATCCTCGATCACAACTGAAAAAGAAAACGAGAGAGAGCGTGCGACACTTACTGTCTCTCTCCGGGATACCCACTACCCGCTTGCCGTCCATCTCATATACCGTGTTATTCCCGAATGCGATCTGATCGAGCGGTCGGCAATCATCGAGAACAAGGGCGACGCGGCCATCGATCTGGAACAGATCCTATCGGCCGCATGGCATTTTCCGCAACACGACAGCTACCGCCTCACAACATTGGTCGGCAAATGGGGGGCGGAAACCCAAGTCCAAGAGATGCCCATCGGCCTGGGCAAGCAAGTTCTGGAAAGCCGCCGCGGCAACACGAGCCACCAGGCCAATCCCTGGTTTGCCATTGACGCCAACGGCAGCGCCGATGAGATTCAGGGTGAAGTCTGGCATGGCGCTCTCGCCTTCAGCGGAAACTGGAAGTTTGTGGTCGAACGCAACGACTACGGCCAGGTGATGCTGACCGGCGGCATCAACGACTTTGACTTCACCTGGCGACTGGAGGCAGGCGAATCGCTGACGCTGCCGACCTTCATCGCCGGCTACTCTGAGTCGGGCTTCGGCCATGCCAGCCGACAAATGCATCGCTATCAACTCAGCGATGTCCTGCCGGCGACGTTTGCCCACAGGCTGCGTCCCGTCCTATACAACTCCTGGTACGTCACCCTCTTCGATGTCGAGACCGAACATCAGATGGAGACGGCGCGAATTGCGGCCGACCTGGGCGCGGAGCTCTTTGTGGTGGACGACGGCTGGTTTGCCGGGCGCAAGGATGACACAGCCGGCCTGGGCGATTGGTTCGTCGACCGGGACAAATTCCCCAATGGTCTCTCTGGTCTGGTTGACCAGGTCAACGAACTGGGCATGGATTTCGGCCTCTGGGTAGAGCCGGAGATGGTCAATCCCGACAGCGACCTCTACCGCGCCCACCCCGATTGGGTCTATCACTTTCCCGATCGCTCACGCACAACGGTGCGCAACCAACTGGTGCTGAATTTCGCACGCCAGGATGTACGCGACACCATATTTGATGCCCTGGACGCGATCCTGGAAGCCCACAACATCACGTTTATCAAGTGGGACATGAACCGTCACTTCAGTGAGCCGGGCTGGCCGGACGCGGCACCAGGCCACGAACGAGAATTCTGGGTTCGCCACGCGCTGGGTGTCTACGAGATCGTCGAGCGGTTGCGAGCACGCCATCCAAACGTGCTCTTCGAGTCCTGTTCCGGCGGCGGCGGGCGCGTCGATCTGGGCATTCTGCGCTGGATGGATCAAGTCTGGACCAGCGACAATACCGATCCGGCCGACTATCTGCTCATGGCTGAGGGCAACTCCATGGCCTATGCGCCCAAGACGCGCATGATGTGGGTCACAGACTCCGATTTCATGAACAATCGCCTGCCCAACCTGCAATTCCGTTTCCATGCAGCGATGACGGGCGCGTTGGGCATTGGGGCCAACTTGCTCGATTGGACTCACGAAGACCGGGCTGAAGCTCGCAAGCTGATCGCCGAATACAAAGAGATTCGCAATATCGTCCAGCACGGGCTGCTCTATCGCCTGCGCTCGCCGCGTCTTAGTGGACTGACCGCCGTTCAGTATGTCGCGCAAAATCTAGAGAAGGCTGGAGAGAAGAACCGTGAAGAGAGCGTCGTCTTCATTTTCCTGCACAGTTCGAACTTTGGTCCGGTCAACACAGTTGTGCGGCTGCAAGGTCTTGACGCTGAAGCGATCTATCAAGTTGACGACAATGCCGAGATGCTGAGCGGCGCCGCATTGATGCATCGTGGCATGCCCATCGACATACGCGGCGATTACGTCAGCCGCTTGATGCACATTCGAAGGGTACAATGATCGTGTATCATCGCTGAGCCCACTGCAGAAGCTTTTTTCGCCACAGATTCACACGGATGGGAAAAGGATGAGACACAGATAGTGCTGGAATGACGCTTGACATCTGTAAAACATCTGTGAAAATCAAGTCCTGATCTGTGGCTATCTGTGGCTAATTCTCGTTTTGCGGCAGACGCATTGATGTAATAGAAACAACGAAGGAGGTGAAAGAAGCCCAAACGAAACGAAAGCTATCAAAGCGTTTGAGATTACCTGGCAAGTCAATGTAGACCTGGAGGAGAACAGATGCAACTGCGTAGATTTTTCCTACCGATTCTGATCTTGATTGTGGCCCTGGGCCTTGTGGCCTGTGGCGGTCAACCCGCGGCCGAACCGGCCCCGGCAGATGATGCAGCCCCCGCGGCGGAAGAGGCAACAGGTGAAGACGCTGCGCCTGCCGCGGTCGACACCGACGCCAAGGAGGCCCCCATGCTGGCCGAGATGGTTGCCGCCGGCGAACTGCCCCCGCTGGAGGAACGGCTGCCTGCCGACCCGCTGGTCCTCGATCCGGTCGAGGAACTGGGCACATACGGCGGCACCTGGCACCTGGTGGACGGCAATGACCAGCTTGGCTGGACTCGCCAGACCATGATGGTAGAGCCCTTCCTGAAATGGAAGCGCGACACGTCAGGCTCACGCCCCAATCTGATTACAGATTGGGAATGGAATGACGATGCCACTGAACTGGTCGTCAACCTGCGCCAGGGCATCAAGTGGTCCGACGGCGAGCCTCTGACTGTGGACGACTACCTCTTCTGGTGGAACGACATGGTCCTGGACGAAGACATTCCTGTGGGTCCTCCCGGCGGCACAACCGTCGGCGGCGAGCCGATGACGGTGGAGAAGGTGGACGACTTCACGCTGAAGTACACGTTCGCTGCGCCTAACCCGCTCTTCCTGGAGAACCACTCCCGCGGCCACTATCACTCGTCAGCCTTCGTAGTTCCGGCCCATTACATGGAGCAGTTCCATCCCAAGTACAATTCGGATGTCGAGTCAACCGATGATTTGGTCAACCGCTTTGACGTAGCCAGCCGGCTGCACTATCCCGACATGCCAACCTTCATGCCCTGGAAACTGGTCGACTTCAAGTCCGGCCAGAGCGCGACCTTCGAGCGCAATCCCTATTACTGGAAAGTCGATCCCGAAGGCCGGCAGCTTCCCTACATCGATCGTCTGGAAGTTGACATTGCCGAGGGCGGCAGCGGGACCGAGATGGTTGCGCTCAAGGCGATCGCCGGCGAGTTGGACATGCAGGTGCGCGATGTCGATCTCAAGGACATCCCGTTGGTCATCGAGAACGCGGAACAGGGCGACTATCGAGTCATCATGTGGAACCGCGGCGACTACGCGTGGCCGTGGCTCATCCTCATGTACGATTACCCGGATGAGGCGATCGTAGACCTGATGTATACGCCCGAATTCCGCCGTGGACTTTCGTACGCCATCAACCGCCAGCGCATCAATGACATCGTGGCCCTGGGTCTGGCGACACCTCGTCAATTCGCGCTCAGCCCCGAAAGCCCCGAGTTCCAGACGCCTGAAGGCCAGAAGGTCTATCAAGAGTGGTCGACCTCCTATGCAGACTACGATCCCGAATTGGCCGGCCAGCTGCTCGACGAGATCGGCGTTGTCGATGTTGACGGCGACGGCTTCCGCGAGCGCCCCGACGGCGAGCCGCTCGACATCATCGTCGACGTCGTTGTCACCGACCAGGGGACGCTGGACGCCATGGACCTGATCAAGGAAGACTGGGATGCCGTGGGCCTCAAGACCACGCTCAACGCCATCGACGGCCAGATCCTCGACCAGCGTGCTCAGGCAGGCGAAGTTATGATCCGAGCCTGGGGCAGTGCGGCTGCGTGGGGCCTGGTCTCCGCAGCCACCGTCTGGACGCCAGTCGAAGGCGTGACCTACTCGCTGGGCGGCGTGCGCATCGGCCAGCACTATGTGAGCGGCGGCGAGACCGGCGTGGCCCCGCGCCCCGGTTCGGCGTTGGAACAGCTCCAGAATGCCTACACCGAGTTGATCAGCATCGCCGATCCAGTCGAACGGGACGCCAAGCTGCTGGAGGCCTATCAGATTCACATCGATGAAGGCCCGCTCAGCATCGGCACCGTCGGTGAACATGTGAGCCCGGTGGTTGTCAAGAACAACTTCCACAATGTACCGGACACCGGCGTGGTGGCCTCCTGGGATATCGGTTTCCCCGGCACCGCCGACCCGGAGCAGTTCTTTATCCGCTAGGGTTTTATGTCATCCAGTTCACCCCTGGGTGAACTGGATGACCATCCGTTTTTCAATGGCCCGTATGGAGAGCCGGTATGACCCGATACATCATCATGCGATTGCTCACGATGCTGCCGACGCTCTTTCTGATCTCGGTTGTCGGTTTCGTCATCATGGAACTCCCGCCTGGAGACTATGTCGACATCTACATCCTCCAACAGGAGTCCCAGGGCAACACGACGGCCCGTGCCCAGGAAGACGAACTGCGCGCCCGCTTCGGGCTTGATAAACCGATCCACATTCGCTTCGTCAACTGGATGAGCGACTTCGTGCGCGGCGACTTCGGCGACTCCTTCATCCAGCGTCGTCCTGTTCGTGAAATCATTGCAGAACGAATCGGTTTAACCCTGGCAGTCTCTCTGGTGGCCTTTCTGCTCTCCTGGGGCATTGGCATTCCGTTGGGCATCTATTCGGCGACCCACCAGTATTCTCGCGGTGACCATGCGTTGACGACCGTGGCATTCATCGGTCTGGGCCTGCCCGATTTCCTGCTGGCACTGGGCTTCCTGGTATTGGCCTGGGTCGTGAGCGGCGAGGTGCTCACCGGACTCTTTTCCCAGGAATATGCGACTGCCCCCTGGTCGTTCTACAAATTCATCGATCTTTTGAAGCACATCTGGATCGCAGCGCTGGCTGTGGTGGTGACGGGCACAGCGTGGGTCATGCGCGTCATCCGCGCCAACCTGCTCAATGTCTTGGGCAGCAACTACATTGTCGCGGCCAGAGCCAAGGGCATTCCCGAGCGGGTGGTGATCTGGAAACATGGCGTGCGCAACGCGCTGCATCCGCTGGTCATGTCGTTGGGCACCACGCTGGCCTGGCTAATCAACGGTTTCACCATCACCAGCATTGTGCTCGACCTGCCGACGATCCAGACGGTCTACCTGGGTGCAACACTTCAGCAAGACATCTATCTCGGCGGCACGATCCTCATCTTGATCGGCGTATTGATCTTGATAGGCACCTTGATGGCGGACATTCTGCTGGCCTGGCTCGATCCGAGAATTCGATTTCAATAGGATGATACCCAATTATGAGTGTTCTGGGCGAGATTGAGACGCCTCAAGCAGTGATTGGCGGGGAACCCAAAGTTGCGGTGTTGAGCGTACGTCGCATGATGTGGCTGCGCTTCAAGAAGAGCCGGCTTGCCCTCATCGGCGGCACCGTGCTGATTTTCATGTATCTGATGGCCCTCTTTGCGCCCTTTCTGGCCCCCTATGGCGTGCGCACCACACATGATGCGTTCGCCAGTTCACCTCCCCACGGTCTCCATTTTTTCGACGCCGAGGGCAATTTTCACATTCGACCCTTCGTCTACGGGCTGGAACCCTCGATCAATCCCACAACGTACAGAAAAGAATACACCGATGACACCAGCATTCGCTACCCCCTCAAGTTCTTCACCAAGGGCGTCCCTATCAAGCTGTTCGGGCTAATCGAAATGGATCGCCACCTGTTCGGCGTTGATGAACCAGGCAAGCTCTTCCTGGTCGGGACCGATCGGCAAGGTAGGGATCTCTTCTCCCGTATTTTGTACGGCTCCCAGGTCTCTCTGACCGTCGGCCTGGTCGGGGTCGGATTGAGCATCCTTATCGGATCGACCATCGGCGTCGCCATGGGATTCTACGCAGGCCTCTTTGACAACGTGATGCAGCGCATCATTGAGGTTCTGCTTGCCTTTCCCCAGATTCCGCTCTGGCTGGCACTGGCCGTGCTCATCCCGCCGACCTGGTCGTCGGTGCAGGTCTTTTTCGGCATCACCGTCGTTCTCTCGCTGGTCACTTGGGGTGCGCTGGCCCGTCAGGTGCGCGGCATGGTGCTCTCACTGCGCGAGGAAGACTACATCACTGCCGCTCGCTACACGAATTGCAGCAACTGGCGCATCATCGTGCGCCACCTCATGCCCAACACGACCAGCCACATCCTGGTGATCGCAACCCTGGCGATTCCCGCCATGATCCTGGGCGAAACGGCACTGAGCTTTTTGGGACTTGGCATCCGTCCGCCCATGACCAGTTGGGGTCTGTTGTTGAACGAGGCGCAGCATGTGCGCGTGCTCTTGCAACAGCCATGGCTACTCACACCTGCGATTTTTGTGGTGGTGACGATAATTTCATTCAATTTCCTCGGTGACGGCATGCGCGATGCGGCGGATCCATTTAGCAAATAGGTTGAAATCAACAGGATACCCGCCCTACCGCAAGACGGCTCTTCCGTTTCACTCGTCACTCTTCAAGAATTCGACGTAGGCATTCCTGAAGAACCGCAAATGAAAGCAAAGATCACGCCAGTATGGATGAACGCCAACGACTTCTGGAAGTACGCAGTCTACAGACCTATTTCTTCTTGGATGAAGGCATCGTACGCGCAGTCGACGATGTCAGTTTCGAGATCGATCGCGGGCGCACTTTGGGCGTGTTGGGCGAGAGCGGCTGCGGTAAATCGGTTACCGGTTTCTCGATTCTGCGCCTGGTCCGTCCTCCCGGCAAGATCGCGGGCGGAGAGATCCTCTACCACCAGCTTCGGCCCGGCGACGCAAGCGAGCGGGTCGAGATCATCGACATCGCCCAATGCGACCAATATGGCAGACAGATACGGGACATTCGAGGCGCTGAGATTGCCATGGTCTTTCAGGAGCCCATGACGTCGCTCGACCCCGTCTACACCATCGGTGATCAGATCGCCGAGACCGTGGTCCACCATCAAAACAAGAGCAAGCAGGAAGCGCGCAAGATGGCCATCGACATGTTGCAGCGGGTGGGCTTGCCGCAGCCGGAACAGGCCGTCGACCGGTATCCCCATCAGCTCTCGGGCGGCATGCGCCAGCGCGTGATGATCGCCATGGCCCTGGTCTGCGGACCCAGCCTGCTGATCGCGGATGAGCCGACCACCGCACTCGATGTGACGACCGAGGCCCAGATCCTCAAACTGATGAAAGACCTCCAGGCCGATCTGGGCATGGCCATCATGTTTGTCACCCATGATCTGGGTGTGATTGCCGAGATGGCTGAGGAGGTCATTGTCATGTATCTGGGCAAGGTCGTGGAGCGGGCTGACGTCAAGACGCTCTTCTCAGACCCGAGACATCCCTACACCCAAGCGCTCATGCGCTCGGTGCCGCGCCTGACCGACGAGCGTCAGACCCATCTCAGCGTCATCGAAGGCATGGTGCCCAACCCGAGCGATATTCCGACCGGGTGCCCCTTTCACCCCCGTTGCCCGGAGGCAATGCCCGGCGTCTGCAATGCGCAGATGCCGTCGGACATCATGGTGGAAAGCGGACATAGCGTGCGATGTCTGTTGTACGAGGAGTAGGAATTCGCCACAGATGGACACAGATAAAAGGAAATTTCCACAGATGCCACCCAATGGAATCATCTGTGTCCCATCTTTTTTATCAGTGTAGATCTGTGGCAAAAAGCGTTTTCCAGTCCACTTCAACGCGGAAGGTTTGTTAGCGGATGACGGTCAACGACGAGCAATCGATTTTGGAAGTTGTCGATCTCAAGAAGTATTTTCCGATCACGCGGGGACTGCTAAAGAGGACGATCGGCTATGTCAAAGCCGTCGACGGGGTCAGCTTCTCTGTGCCTTACGGCAAGACATTGGGGTTGGTCGGCGAGAGCGGCTGTGGCAAGACCACGACCGGCCACTGCATCATGCGCGGCCATAGACCGACCTCGGGCGAAATTCGCTTCAATGATCCGGAGCTGGGCATGGTCGACGTGGCCAATGCCGACAAAAAGATGCTCTATCATGTGCGACGCAACATGCAGATGGTCTTTCAGGACCCATTCTCGTCGCTCAACCCCCACATGACCGTCCTGGAGATCATCGGCGAACCGCTGCTGGTCAACAAGGTTGCCAGCGGTCAGGAGATCGAGGATCGAGTCATCTCGCTCCTGAATCTGGTGGGGCTCTCGACGACATATCTCCGCCGCTTTCCCCACGCCTTCAGCGGCGGTCAACGCCAGCGCATTGTCATCGCACGGGCACTGGCCCTCAACCCCAGCCTGATCGTGGCCGATGAGCCTGTCTCGGCGCTTGATGTCTCCATCCAGGCCCAGACGTTGAATCTGCTGCGCGATCTACAGTCAGAACTGGGCCTGGCCTATCTCTTCATCGCCCATGATCTCAGCGTCGTTCGCCACATCAGCGACCGGGTGGCCGTCATGTACGTGGGCAAGATCGTGGAATCGGCCGAAACCGACGACGTCTACTTCGACCCGCAACACCCCTACACTGAAGCGTTGCTCTCCAACGTGCCCCAGCCTGATCCGACGCTCAAGAAGGAGCGCATCGTGCTGGCCGGCGAGGTCCCCAGCCCGTCGAACCCGCCGACCGGTTGCTACTTCCATCCGCGCTGCCGCTATGCAGAGGCAATCTGTTCCGCCGAGGAGCCTCTGTTGACCGAAGTCAAGCCGGGCCATTGGGCGGCCTGTCATCTCGCTCAAGAATTGTCGTTGCGCGGCGTACAACGCTAGTACACAACGGAGTCATTGAGTCTAGGGGTTGGTAGGTCACGCTGGTAGCGTGACAAGCCTCAATGACCAGACTGACCCGAGGTCACCGCACTCGTCCAGCCGGTAGCCGGACCGACAAGCCGCCATAGCTAGACAGTCGACCGTTCGTCATTCAATCGGCGAAATGCATGAGGGGCTGCTGGAACGCATGCACGAGTTGGACAATAGCTTGACCCAATAACCTAGCTTCTGGCCGATCACATCTCGACAAACTGACGCTCAACCAGGGTGGCGTAGACGCCGTCCAGGTCGATCAGTTCCCGATGCGTGCCACGCTCGACGATGCGTCCGGCTTCGACCACGCAGATCAAATCGGCGTTGCGAATGGTGCTGAGGCGGTGAGCGATGACGATGGAGGTACGTCCCTGGAGGAGATGGTCGAGGGCACGCTGAATCAACGATTCGGTGACGGTGTCGACGCTGGCCGTGGCCTCGTCCAGGACGAGGATGCGCGGATCGGCGAGCACGGCACGGGCGATGCAGATCAGTTGGCGCTGGCCGGCCGAGAGGTTGGCCCCGCCTTCGAGGATCTCGGTGGCGTAGCCGTCGGGCAAGGCCATGATGAAATCGTGGGCATTGGCCCGGCGTGCGGCATCCTCGACCGTCGCCTCGTCGGCGTCGGGCAGCCCGAAGCGAATGTTGTCGGCCACGGTGCCCGAGAAGAGAAACGGGTCTTGGGGCACCAATCCCATCTGGGCACGCAGCGAGCGCTGGGTAACCGATCGCACGTCGATCTCGTCGATCAGTACCGCACCGTCTGTCACATCGTAGAAACGACCAATCAGATTGGCAATGGAGGTCTTGCCTGCGCCCGTCGGCCCCACCAGCGCCACGGTCCGCCCCGCTTCAATGAGCAAGTCGACCTCGTGCAGCACCGGCGTACCATCCCGATAGGCGAAGGTCACATCGACTAGTTCGACACGGCCCTTGATGACCGGCATGGCCTGACCATCTTCTGGATCAGCCACATCCGGCTTGGTGTCGAGCAGTTCGAGGACGCGCTCGCCGCCTGCCATGGCCGCCTGCATGGTGGTGTAGAGCTGACTCAACTCTTGGATGGGCTGAAAAAAGCGGGTCACATAGGCCAGGAAGGCCACCATCACGCCTACGGTGAGGCTGTCGCCCATGACGGCCATCCCGCCCAGCAGCAATACAATGGCCGTGGCCAACATGCCCAGAAACTCGACGGTGGGCAGGAAGACAAACGAAAGCGACATTGCCTCCACGTTGGCGTCCCGGTTCTTGAGGTTGACCTCTTCAAATCGCCGCCGAGAACTGGTCTCCTGGCTAAATGCCTGGATCACACGCATGCCGGAGATATCCTCGGCCAGACGACCGACCAACGCTGCGATGCTGGTGCGCGTGCTGCGGAAGGCCGACTTTGCACGCTTGGCAAAGAGGTAGGTTGCCAGCAGCATGAGCGGCAACACCGAAAAGGTATAGAGCGCCAGTTGCGGACTCATAGAGATCATGACGACCATGATGCCGACCAGCAGCACCATGTCGCCGATCAGCGTGATCAGCCCCTGGGAGAGCAGTTCGTTGATGACAGCCACGTCGTTGATCACCCGCGAGACGGTGACGCCGATGATATGGGTGTCGTGGTAGCCGACCGGCAGCTCTTGCAGGTGTCGAAAGAGCTGACCCCGCATGCTGGCCAGCACGCGCTGGCCGGTCCAAGAGAGCAGGTAGCGCTGGCCGGCCGTGGCCACGAAAAGGGTCAAATAGATGGCGGCAATCAGTAGCGAGATACGGGTGAGGCCAGGCAGGTCGCCGACGGCGATGTAGTCGTCGATGGCCACGCCGATCAGGTAGGGAATGGAGAGGGCTAACAGCGAGGTGACGAAGACCAGCGCCAGGGCTGCAAACATCTTGCCGGCGTGGGGACGCAGATAGCCGAGCATGCGCCGGACCACCCGGCGGTCGAAGCGCGCGTCCGTCACGCTCATCACCAAACTGCCGGAGGGCCCCCCGCGGCCCCATCCCCGCGCCGCTGCTGCCGATGGAGAAACTCATGCTGAGGCCCCGTCTCTACAAGTGGCATCTAGGGTTGCCGCGCAGCCTATGTTCGTCACGCCATCTGTTCCCATAACATCGTTTTTCTTTCAAAGCTGTTCCGAGTGGTAAAACGTAGGGACAAGGCATTCCCCAATGCCCCCATCGCAAATTGGCCGATTCCAAATGGTCGAGCGCTACCGCATGATTGACACGGTTCTAGGAATGCCTTGTCCCCACATGTGTCTTCATACCGTTTCTCTTTCATCGCACCATCTCCAGTTGACCACGGTAGATCTCGGCGTAGAGGGGCGAGCGCTCAAGCAGCTCACTGTGCTTGCCCGCGGCTGTGATGCGTCCCGCTTCGAGGATCAGGATCTGGTCGGCCATGCGGATGGTGCTGAGGCGCTGGGCGATGATGAAGGAGGTTCGCCCCTGCATGAGGCGCTCCAGCGCCAGTTGAATCAGGCGCTCGGTCTCGGTGTCGACGCTGGAGGTGGCGTCGTCGAGGATGAGGATGCGCGGGTCCTTGAGCAGGGCACGGGCGATGGCAATGCGCTGCTTCTGCCCGCCGGAGAGGGTGATGCCCCGTTCTCCGATGTGCGTCTCGTAGCCGTCCTCCATCTCGATGATGAAGTCATGGGCCTGGGCTGACCGCGCAGCCTCAAGGACCTCGTCATGACCGGCATCCGGGCGGCCAAAGGCGATGTTCTCCTCGATGGTGGCAGCGAAGAGGGTCGTGTCCTGGAGCACCATGCCGATCTGACTGCGTAACGAGTGGATGGTAAGGCCGCGCAGATCGTGACCGTCGACCGTGATGCGGCCCTGGTCCGGGTCGTAAAAACGGGGGATCAGGTTGATGATGGAGGATTTGCCTGAGCCGGTTGCGCCCAAGAGGGCGATGACCTGGCCGGGCGCAGCATCCAGCGAGACGTCGCGCAGTACCCGGTGCTTGGCCAGATAGCCGAAGGAGACCGCCTCAAAGCGCACATGGCCTGAAATCGGCGGTAGGTCCTCAGCCCCCGGTTCATCCTCCACATCAGCGGGCGTGTCCAGAATCTCGAAGATGCGTTCTCCGGCCGAGAGCGCCATGGCAAAGACCGGGATGATCATACCCATGCGTCGCACCGGCGGCACGAGCTGGGCCAGGTAGGTGGTGAATGCGACCAACTCGCCCAAGGTGAGTTGGTCCTCGACCACGAGGCGACCGCCGTACCAGATGATGACCACAGTGCCGATGTTGGCAATCAGATCCATGAGCGGGATGTTGAGCGAGCGCAGTTTGGCCGCACGCGCCGACAGGTCGAACCAGTCGCTGTTCTCACGCCCAAAGGCATCGATCTCAGCTTCCTCCTGGGCAAAGGCCTTGACCACGCGTGCACCGCGCAGATTTTGCTCAATGCGCGTGGTCAACACGGCCAGCTGCTGTTGGAGCACCAACGAGAGCGGACGAAACTGGCGGCCAAAGGCGAAGCCCCGATAGGCCAGGAAGGGTACCATGGCCATGCTCAGCAGCGCCAGGGTCCGGTTCATGGCAAAGAGCACGACGGTGGTGGCCAGGATCAGCACGACGGCCCCGGCAATGCCCAGCGTGGCCCGACCGGTCAGGAAGCGGATTCGCTCCACATCCTGGACGGTGCGCGAGAGCAGCTGGCCGGTCTCGGTGCGGTCGTGATAGCCGAAGGAGAGTTCGGTCAGCTTGGTGTGGATGGCGTTGCGTAGATCGTGGGCCACGCCCTGGGAGGCGATCTCGGACCAGCGGCCTTGCACAAAGGTGAGCCCTCCCTTGACCGCCGTGATACCCAGAAGGGCGAGAACCGACCCGACCAGCACAGGCAGGTTGCCCGCCTCGATGCCCTGGTCGATGATCCAGCGGATGAACTGGGGGATGAGCAGCGAAAAGCCTATCCCGCCCAACAAAGCCACGTAGGCTCCAGCCACCCTGGGCCAGTAGGGCCGCAGATAACCAAAACAGCGCATCAGAATATTCAGGTCGTCCGGTTTCGGTTTGGCGGCGGGCGGTGAGGGTGTCAAAGCTTCGGCTCTGGTTGGCGGTGCGGTGGAAGGCGGCTATTGGACAGGCAGTGGTTAGTGTAGCACCCAGGTTGGCATGGCGCAAGGGATGTTTTGAGGGGGCGCCGCCCGCGTAGGGCAGGTATCCTTACCCTGCCGAACCGGTTACATTCACCCAACCGATCGGGGCAACCGAAGATCGGCGGGTAGGGATACCCGCCCTACGGTGATTGGCCCACCTCATACCGGACCACGTCGCCTACCCGAACCAGCCCGGCCTGGCGAACGCAGGCCGTGATTCCGCCATGGCCGCGCATGGCATTGTAGCCGCCCGGGCCGAGACGGCGCTCCAGTTTGCTGCACGGATGACAGAGCCCGGTGAACTCAAGCGTGGCTTCGCCGATCTGGAAGGTCTTGCCTTTCAGGGCCAGCAGGTTGATGCCGGAGACCACGATGTTACGTCGCAGTTGCGCCGGCGGGATCGACTCCTGATGCAGGCATGACGCGATACCGCGATTTTTCGAACTTGTGCAATGTCCAGGAAATCATGGTATACTCATTCTGTAACATTCCCTACATAGGGAACGCCTTCCGATCGAAGCTAGCACAGCAGCGCGCGCACCGCTTGTGCAAAATTATACAATCTAGTAGCAGGCTCTACCCGGACGTTGTGCGTCCGCAACCATTTGAGCCTTCGAACCGGTTGCACCATCGCAATTTGTTCAGAGGGCAAGACGGAGCGCCATACTTGCTCGGCCGTCCTACCTTTCGAAACCATCGACGCGCACCTGATGGGTCGCTTTGTGAACACTGCTGTCTGCACCAACCAATCGGCAGAAATCAATTACTCAGATCGACGTCAGAGAAAAACAAGCTGTCTCTCCATCCATTTTCTTCACAGAAAGGAAAGAACGATGTGGTCTAGAAATGCCGGGATTGTCAAGATTGGACTATTTCTGGCACTGGCAGTTGCCCTGCTTGCTGTCGTCATGGTCGCCCCCCCCGTCGCCGCACAGGATGCCCCAGGCACTGACGATGCCATTCCAGCCCACCTGGATGGCGTCCAGCCTGAGTCCTGTGTGACCTGTCATAAGGATGCAGGCGCCGAACATCAGGCATCCTATGATGAGTTTTATCAAGATGGTGTCATTCAGGTTACCGACTTGGCGTACTCGTACTCCGCTCCGGACACGAGCATAGTGACTTTCAACATGACCAAAGACGGCGATCCCTTCAATGCTGCAAAGGCAGATTCTCTGGGGATCTATTTTGTACCGTATGCCGATGGAAAGTTCCAATTTGAGCCGGCTGCCGAGAGACTATCCCTCAAAGGTGATCTGACCTACGATGGCGCCGGTGGAAATACAAGCACGCTGGTCGGAGAGGCCCCCGATGTGAGCGACGTCTCCGGCCTCATTGTGTTATACGGCAGAGACGAGGATCTGGGTACACTGCCGGCTCGCATCCGTCAAACCAAGTACCCGTTTGCAGCCATCCTGGAGACCGGGGAAGGCGTGGATTATGTCTCTTCAGCCAACGATGCAGGCTGTGTCAAATGCCACACCGATCCCTACCTGAAGCACGGGTACATCTACGCCCAGGTAAATGACGATCCCGGCACTGATTTCTACACCTGTAAGGCCTGCCACCTGGACAACGGTGAAGGCGGCCATTTCGAATGGCAACTGCTGGTCGACGATCCGGCGCTGGCAGCCGCGGTTCTGGCGGAAGAGGTTGAATTGACGCCTGAGCAGGAAGCCCAGTACGCCTATCCAACCACCCTGATGAATGACGTGCACATGTCGCATGCCATGGAATTCCCCTATCCTCAGTCCATGGCAAACTGCGCGACATGCCACGAAGGCAAACTCGATACCGTACTATCGGACGACAATTTTACGCTTGCGACCTGTAAGAGCTGTCATCCCATGACCGGTTCCGAGGAATACGGCACTGCCGAGAGTTCAATCGCGACGATGTTGCTGGCGGATGGCCATGAAGGCTTGGACCTGGCGGCAGATCAATGCAACGATTGCCACCGAGTGGGCAAGAAGGCAGCAGGATTGAGCGAGATCCACACCGGCTATGACAAGGTGATCTATGCTGCAGAAGATCTGAAGTATTCCGACGCCATTTCGATCACCATTGACAGTGCATCCTTCGACGGCTCCAATCTCACTATCGCCTTCAGCGCCGGTGAGTCGCCGGATCTGGACGGGCTTGATGTGGCAGCCATTGCACCGACCGTGATGGTCGGCTTGTACGGCTGGGACACGAAGGACTACATCATCGGCGCCCACGAACGCCTCTTCGACGACAACGGCGATGGCGAAATCAGTCGGCAGTAGCGGTGACCAGCGAGCCCTGGAATATGATGTCGGTGAAGAGCATCCACGCTTCACCACCGTATCGGCCGGGGACGGCAGTTGGGAAGTTGTTGCCGACATGTCGGCATGGACTGATCTGACTCGATGATGGCACCGTCAAGAGAGCCGAAATTGCCGTGATGCCGACGCTGGAGAATGCGGATGGCGTTCAGCTTGCACTCAACGCTCACTTCGAGAACCTTCGATCTGGGCGCAAATGCCTTTGACGATGGCTTCTACAGTCCGATCGCCCAGGTGGTGGATGGCTGCAACGACTGCCATGATGCACTGGCAACCACCTTCCATTCTCCGGACAGAGGTGGAAGCATCGTTGTCTGCAGAATGTGCCACATCACGAAGAGCGGTGGTTCGCATCTGGAAATGCAGTCGAGATCGCTCGATTCCTATATCCATGCGACCCATTCGTTCCAGCCGTATGATTTTGACGAAATCAACTTCGACGATCCGGTGGAAGCCCTGCACTATGAGCACCACATCGGGTTCCCATATCCGACACATGGCGTCACAAACTGTGAGTCCTGCCATCTTGAAGGCCAATATGATGTGCCGGATCAAACCATGTCGTTACCGGGTCTGCTTTCGGCTTCGGCATCGAATGAAACGATCGACAGAAGCATTCCTGAAGTGCCTAGCTATGTCAGCGGCCCCGCTTCAAGAGCCTGTGGTGGATGCCACCGAGCGACACTGATCAACGAAGATGAAGCGAGTGAACTGATCTCCTTCAATCAGCATACCAAGCAAGGCGGATATCTGATCGAAACGGGAGAGGATGAAGACGCCACCCTCAACACAGTGATCGAAGAGATCATGGCAATCTTCCAGTAATTGGGAATTGCCAGACAAGGATTGTCAGGTAAGCGTCGGCACAGCTTGTTAACAGAAAGAGGGCCCTTTCGGGCCCTCTTTTTTGTTCGACAAACTTTGACGGATCTCATATCAGCCACGAATCAACAATCTGTTGCACACACCGTTTGGACGAGCCGTAGCTCACGATGGCGACATCAATACCAGTGCCGGCATAGAGCATTAGCGCACGCTGGATTGCATCTATGATCCAGTCACTCGCGTTGCCGAAGACGCCGCCGCCAAGTAGCGTGAGATAGCATGTGCGATTCCCTGTCTCTCGCCCATTGATGATCGCCGCCAGCAGCGTCGCCTCATAGGAAGCCTCCAAGATCAACCGGGCAAAGGATTCCCAGAGTTGCGGAGCATGACGACCATAGGCGACGGGCAGGGCGGCGCAATAGGCCTGAGAGACAAGATGTCGGCAGCCGTTCAGGGTCACCTGGGTGTTCCAATGAAGGCCGATGCGCAGTAGACTCCGATAGCCATCAAGCTGCTCGTCGCTTGCGGAACAAAGCAGCTCCGATATCGCGAGCAGACCTTCATGAGACGGCAGCGCATAGCCGTTCCGCATCGCCCAGAGTCGCTCATCATTGTTTCCGAGCGCTCTGCCGAGATCGGCAAGACAATCGATCTGATTGCCGGCTGATTGGCCAACCTGCCCATTGACCGGCGCGAAGTAGTTACGGAAGATTGTGCCTGCGCCGGCTGCGACGGCACAGACAGGACCCTGGGTCCGATCATTTTCATAGATGCCGACGCCCCGCTCAGGCGTCACATCCGGCGAGACCATTTCCAGCAAGTTGAACTGGGACGCGACCTGAAAGAGTGCGCCGGCATTGACGTCATCAAGATGCAGCGCCTGCACGTCCGCAACCACTTCGCGAGCCGATAGCCTACCTGGCGCGCCAGGTTCAGTGCCGACCTGATTGCGAAGTTCGGCCAGAGATGGGATCTCCAGTCGACCGTATCGGTACGATTTTCCGTTGACGAGCGAGATCAGCGTCTCTTCTTCAAGCCGAAGGTGCTCACGCACCTGCTTCGGCGACGATTCCCGGAAACCGGTCAGTTCTTCAAACCACATCGAAACGCTCCACATTGCCTTGGTCATTCAGCAGTTCGGAACCTATGGGGTGACGGAGAAAGGTAGGGTGGGGTTCCCTCCCCACCAAAGCATGGCAGGCGAGAAATCTGCCCCACCGCCAGAGATCCCAGAGTGCCACATCTGCTTCTCAGCCCACAGGCGCCATACCTGGTTCCTGCGCAGCTATGCTTCAGCGACCAGCGGCGGGGCGGCTTGAGCCAGCGCCGCTCTGTTTCCGGTACCGCGAACGCCGACTGCTCGACTCACCGGCAGCACGAAGAGGATGCCCCGATCCTCACCATCCAGACTGCCGGTAATCGCCTCTGTCACCTCGATCAACCGGTCCACCAGTTCTTCGCAGTCCACCAGCGTGAAGAGGGTGCAGTGATCGTCTTCACGCGGCTGCAACAGCCAGTCCAGGCTCGGCATCAGCGGGATGTCGTCGAGCAAGCGGCGATAGTGGAGCTTACGCCCGAGTCCTCGACTGTCCCAAATGGTGATGCCCGACACACCGGCCTCTCTCCAGGCCTCAAGCACACGGGCCACCTTCTCCATGTCGTCCATGACCAACACAACCATTTCCATTGCGATGCCCCCTTCGCTATCGATGAGCGCCTTCCATTCGGCTCCCGCATCGAACACCATGACCGTGATCACTCGTCTGTCCGGGATAGGATCATACGCCATTGTTGTCCACAGAATGGCGACACCGAATCCACTAGCCCATAGAAGGCGGCGCATCATCAGGCCGGCTGCCCCACTGTGGATTGGGGTCATCGCCCAGGGAAATCAGGAGTGTGCCGCCGGCAACCAGATCACGGTGATGGAACCAGGGCTTGTCAAGCAGCCGACCATTGAGTTTGGCTGACTGGATGTAGCGAATGCCGGGCCCGTTGTTCTCCGCCTGGATCACAAAGGCGCCGCCTGCATGGTATTGTGAGTTCAGGTGGATCGTGACACGGTCGAAGATGGGACTGCTGATCTCGTAAAACGGTTCGCGGTCGCAGCCGCCGTGGACGTTAAAGATCCCGATGGCCATCAGCGCGTTCAGGCTGCCCATCTGTCCCTGGTCCTCATCACCGCCGTAGCCGCCGTAGGGCGTGACATCGCTCTTGGCCGCCTCCATGACGCGTCGAACCCACTTCTGGGTCAGCCATGGGGCCCCTGCATAGTTAAAAAGATGGGCTAGATACATGCATGGCTGGTTGCCGTAGTCCATCACTTGAGTTTCATGCTGCCGCATGGGGTGCGATAAAATTGGCTGTCCTCGGCTGCCCGAAAGAGACTATCGAGTTCTTGAACGAAAGCGTCTCGTCCGCCGAACCGCTCAATTAGATCGGCCACATTGTGTGGCACAAACCAGCGGTAGTGATGGCCGTTGCCTTCGACCCAGCCGTCGGGCGCCATGGGATCGAAGTCCGGCACGAACGCTCCATCCATCGCACGCGGCTGGAAGAATCGAGAGTCGGCATTCCAGAGATGGCGATAGTTCTTCGCTCGTTCGGCAAGCATCGCCTCATCCTCTTCCTTGCCCAGCAGGCCGGCAAGCTCAGAGAGCGCCCAATCGTGATAGGCGTACTCGAGCGTCATTGTGGCCGCTGCATGGACATGAAAGGCATCGGCCTGGATACCCATGGGCACGTAGCCGCGATCCAGGTAGTACTCAGCTCCGCCGCCGGTGCTCGTGTAGTGCTCATAGCCGGCCTTGGCCATGAGACCATGCGGGCCGTGGTTCTTGAGCATGCCCGCGTAGGCCGTGTCGATGTCGAAGGTGCGGATGCCCATCATCCAGGCAGAGACCAGAAAGGTTGTCGAGGTCGGGCTGGTCATGACAAAGGTGTAGTTGCCGCCCGATGGGCCACGCGGGATCAAGCCTCCGTTCTTGTACATGTCGACCAGCGTGTTGCAGAAGCTGTGGGTGACCTCGGGCCAGGCCAGCGACCAGAGCAGATTGAGGCTCCACGCCGCGCCCCAGAAGGCATCCGAGTTGTGATGATCGTAGAGAGGACGCCCGTCCTCGCCCAGAGGGTATCTGGCGCACTACGGGCAGATCGCCGGTATTGTCCAGATAACTGCCGTCGGCATCGCTGACCCGCCGCCGCCCCTTGAGTGCATGAAAGAGATCGGTGTAGAACTTGGTCTTTTGGGCGTCACTGCCGCCTTCGACCTCGATGCGACCCAGCCATTGATTCCAGGTCTCTCGGGCTTCCAGCCGAACTCGGTCGAAGTCCCAATGGACGAGTTCGATCTCGCGATTCCGCCTGGCCTGAGCGCGTCCGCAGTAGGAAATGGCGAGTTTGAGTTGGACCACGTCACCGGCCTTCACCCGCATGCGCAGGGCCATGCCGATGCCCGGCCCCGCCATAGCCGTGTGGAACGGTTCGAAAACGCCGTCGCGCCAGGCACGCACCTCCTCCACATCCCGGTCAAAGGTGGCGTCGAAGAAGATCTTGGTGCGTTTGGGGCGGCGCCTTGTGCGTTCGTTCTCGACAAAGCCGGAGAACGTGCGATTGTCTTCTTGCTCAACAAAGCAGTCAGACATGGGCAGCATGATCGTCTCGCCCAGACCAAAGATGATCCACGCATCGCCGTCGCGGTCAAAGGTGTAGCGATGCAGGCCCACGCGGCAGGTTGCCGTCAGCTCAGCTCGGATGCCATAGTCGTCCAGGGTGACGGCATGGTAGCCGGGCTTCGCCGCTTCATCGTCGTGAGAGAAACACGATCTATACGCTTCGGAGCCGAGGTGGCCCTTGAGTTCACCCATTGTCGGCATCACCGGGATGCCGCAGAGCTGCCAGGCATGGACATGGCTGAACCAGTGAACATGGTCATCGTCATATCGATAGCCGCTGCCCCACGCCTCCTGTCCCACGCGCGTGTCCGGGCTCAGGTTGACCATGCCGAAAGGATGGCTGGCGGTAGTCAGGAAAAAGAAACGGCGATTGGCGGTATCGATCAATGGATCGACCCAGTCGACGGGTTGTTTGATATTCATAACCCTAGAAAAACGGTGTACTCGGCCGAAAGATCATTGGGCAGCCGCATGGGCGCTGTTTCACCAACAATCTGGATGCCCATGTTCGGGAAGGACTCTCCTGCATCAAGTTTGACCGTGTTTGTCTGTGCCATATCCGTGTCCTATCTGTTTTTTATCCGACAGCCTGCTAAGATTCAGCGCTTTGGCCATAGAACGACGACAACAAAGAATAGCAGCATACCAGATCAGTTCAAATCGCGACACTGCGTTTATTTTCGGTGCGCTGCGCATTCGAGACGAACGCTCTCAGAACGGCCATCCACGAATGCGCCTATCCTACCTTACGCCACCTCTTTTCGATGAGCGAACAGAACGCTTCGAGTCGCCTGGTACCGCCTCCTATCACACAGCTCAGCAATGCTGGGCTAGGCCAGGCGGATTGACAATCCGCCCTGCTCAGATCAGCCGGAACATCGCGGCACGCCGGACCGTCTTCTTGATGAGTGGCGCAGAGAGAATGGATGCCGCCGGCTCGATTCCACGGGCATACCTTATCGTTTTAGCAAGTCGTTCACTGCGAGTCCAATCAGGAGGTCTCCCATGTCACGCCTGTTCTCAGAGCGCCGCGCAGCGGTGATGGTTTTTGCTGCCCTATCCTTGTTTCTGCTTCCTGCACTGGCCTGTGGTTCCGCAGTCCAGCTTGCCCAGAACGCAGCCGATTCGGAAGCGGGTGAACCTATGCCGAGCGCCCCGCTAGAAATGGCTAGGTCCGAAGTCGCTGTGCCACAGGCCACGGGCCAGCCTAAGCCCACGCCCGACGCCATGTTCTTCGAAAACTACGGCGTCAACCCCTTCATCGACACCGAGGACGACAATCTCTCCACCTTCGCCATGGACGTCGACACGGGCTCGTATACGGTGGCGCGCCGCTATATCGAAGATGGGTTGCTCCCGCCCAAGGATGCTGTACGCGTCGAGGAATTCGTAAACTATTTCAATTACGACTATGCACTGCCTGACAAGGACGAGACGTTTGCCATCCATCTGGACGGTGCGCCGTCGCCTTTCGGTGAGACCGAACGCTACGAAATGGTACGCGTCGGCATACAGGGCTACCAGATCCCTGCGGAAGAGCGCAAGGACGCTGTCCTGACCTTCGTCATCGACGTCTCCGGATCCATGGACCGGGAGGATCGCCTCACACTGGTGAAACGTGCTCTGACGCTGATGGTCGAGGAGCTTCGACCCACAGATTCGGTGTCCATTGTCGTCTACGGCGACGATGCCCGTGCTCGTGCTGCCGCCCACGCCGGCAAGCGAGAAGAACACCATTCTTGACGCAATCTATTCGTTGTCGCCGGAAGGCGCGACCAATGCGGAAGGTGGCCTGCTCCTTGCCTACCGCCAGGCAGAAGCGGCATTCGATGCCCAGGCCAACAATCGCGTCATTCTCGCCTCGGACGGTGTGGCCAATATCGGCGAGACCGGTCCGGAAGCCATTCTCAAGACCATCGAGGAATATGCCCAGCGAGACATCTACCTGACCACGGTCGGCTTCGGCATGGGCAACTACAACGATGTGCTCATGGAACAGCTGGCCAATCAGGGCGATGGCTTCTACGCCTACGTGGACACCATCAACGAAGCCCGTCGTCTCTTCGTAAACAACCTGACCGGCACCCTGGAGACCATCGCCAAGGACGCCAAAGTGCAGGTCGATTTCAACCCGGAAGTGGTAGCGCGCTATCGGCTCCTCGGCTTCGAAAACCGGGCCATCGCCGATGACGATTTTCGCGACGACAGCGTTGACGCCGGAGAGATTGGCGCCGGCCATAGCGTTACAGCACTCTACGAGATAAAGCGCCATCCCGAAGCGGAAGGCCGTTTGGCGACGGTTCATCTGCGCTGGGAAGATCCGGAGAGCGGAGAAGTGAGCGAGATCAGCGCCGACCTGGACAGCGCTGATCTGGTCGACAACTTCGAGGCTGCCGGCCCGAGCTTCCAGTTGGCCGTCGTCGTCTCTGAGTTCGCCGAGGTGCTGCGCGAAAGCTATTGGGCGCAGGAAAATTCGCTTACCGGCGTATTGGAAGAGGCCGAGCTTGTCGGGGATCTGTTCGAACAGAATCAAGACGTGGCCGGCTTCGTCGAGTTGGTGCGAAGCAGCACGACTGTGCCGGGAGAGTAACGAAGGAAACTCACCCTACAATGTGATATCAACCTTGTGAAATCCTGAAGAAGCCAAAACAACAGCTGACCCCAGCATTAGCCACAGATATCCGCTTTGAGCGGTGTATCCGGGCCAATGCCGGGGTCAGCTTTTCTCTATTTCGCGCAGGATAGGCGGTCAAACACAGACACTATCTATGCATCGATGGCAGATAGATGTCCACATCTCCGCCAGTCGTCGGAACCTCATCGTAAGTGACGCCAACGCTATGGATACCGTCGGGCATCGTCAAGGTATTGGTCTCACTGGTGCTGGTATCGTTGTTTGTACCGGACCAACCCTTCACCTTCCAGCCGTCAGCCGGATCGGCAGTAAGAGTAATGGTTGCACCGGCCACATATTTGCCGGCATCGCAACCGTCTGAATTCGCCGGAGTCGCAACGGGATCAGCACCACCACCCGTGTGCGACACGCGTCAGGTCATGGCATACAGGTTCCGGGACTAGCAGATCGATGCGCTGGTCAATGACCAGGGACTCGTTGCCGGCGCCGTCTCGGAATTGACTAAAGACCTCGCAGGAGGAGCCGTTCTTGCACTCAAGCAGCCACTCTTTGCTATTGGAGAGCGGTTCCCATTCCGCCTTTTGGACCTCTTCAAGCACGTTGGCGAAACGCATCTCCACGTGGCCGCTGGCCTCAAACATGCCGGTGAACTGGGGTCCGACCAGACCATGAGGCAGGCTGTGTGAGCCAAACCCTGCCGGCCCTTCAAACTCACTGTCGGTGTCCACAGCATCAATGAACAGGATCACTTTACGATCCGTTGCGACGTCACCGCCCTGGATGACATTGGGCCCGCCGATGAAGAAAGCACCCTGGGGCGGGATTGGATCCTCCTTGGGCATCACTTCCATCTGATCGGCATACGCACCGCGAGCGCCGCTCTCGCCCTCGCCATATAGCGTGATGGAGTAAGAGACGCCATTGTCTGGACCTTGCAGCAGGAAGTCTCCTTCGTTCCCGATGTCGCGGCAATCGCCCAGTTCTCCCTTTACCTTGCTGATACAGAGAACGACGGTGGTGGGGCTCTATCACGCTGAGACCAGCCGACGGCGATCCGTTCGCTCAACGGTCTCAAAGTGATACCTGTGATCTTGGTGGCCTTGTCGTCGGCTGCCCACAGTGGGTTGCGCTTGCCATTTACTTCGCTGCCATCCTGCTCGCCGCCACGGTCGGTATCGGCCCGACAAGGCGAGGTACCTAGTTCCAACTCTTCGATATTGCTGAGCTGATCCTTGTCCTTGTCACCCTTGGAGTCGTCCTCGCCAACAATCAAACCGCAGCGTTTCTCCCAGATCGTCGGGCATATTATCTTTGTCGCTGTCGCCGGTGTACTCGACTTCCTCCTGGGGACCGTCAATCCAGAATCCTCCATTCCACTCGCGGGCAAGCGTCTCGCCAGGATCTGCGGGGTTCGGGACAAACGCAATAATGCGGACGGCATAGGATCCTCCGTGGTCGGTTAAGCTGTATGGGAACCCATAGATTCCGTCATCGGCAGCGCCGTCATTGTGATTACCGTCGTCCAGCAACAAGGTGCCATCTGTGCCCCCCTCGTTGGCGATTATTGCACCCACCAATGCGCCTGGAAGCAGGCCGTTTCGATCCATCAGTGTGGCCACAATAGGCACGACGTCACCTGCAGAGGCCATTCCATGCTTCAGGTTGCGCAGATTGCCTTCAAGGCGGATGGGTGAATCGACGGACAGACTCATGATGAAATCACTAGGGATCTCAGCGTATCGGGCCCTGAACATCCACGTGCCAGGTTCGGGATTCTTGACAATGAGCACGTCCTGATAGTCTGCTTCATCCTTGTCTCGATCGCTGCGGATGTCCCAATCGACCGGCGTACTCTTATCCGTGGGGCTGATCGGTATCCAGCGTTGATTCGGACCAGGCATTTTCACTTCGACAAGACGAACGCCCTGGGTGTCAGTGTTATTGCCGGCAACCAGGAATTGGAAGCTACGAACAGACTTGTCGATGACGGCTGAATGCTCTTTCCATTCGCTGGTCGGCACGCTTTTATGCAGGAAGTGAAAGAGTCTTGTCGGAATCCTGTGATACAACATCGATGTATTCGTTGGCATTGGCAATGCCAAGTTGTGCGGGATAGAACTCTGCAGACGCAGCGGCAGCGAGTGCCTCGGTTAGCTCAGCCGGCGCGTCCATTGAACTTAACTGTGCTTCAGCGGACGCACTACTGGCGGCGACAAGCTGGTCCCCAGCCCGGATGTCGGTACCGGCATGTAGGTGCCGCAGTTTTGGGCGGCAATCTGAGCCAGCAGCGCGCCAGGCGCTTCGGGTCCAAGCCCGATGGTGTCGACACAGACCCGGCATTCTGGATCACGTCTTTCACTGCGGGCGTGTCGTAGAGTGGGTTGACGTTTTCGCGGCCGTCACTCAGCAATACAATATGATCCGGATTGGTGTTGCCGGGATTATTCAAGAGCATGTCTTTGCCGTTTAGGAGCGCTTGGCCGATGTTTGTCCAGACCAACCGATCCGTTACACCGGCAATGGCCGCCTTGGTGACGCCAATATCGCCCGGCGTTGAGACATTGTCTATACGGGCCAGGCGCGTAATACTGGCGTCGGGGCAGTTGCCTGTGCCGGAGCCGTCCGGTGGCAGACCACAGCCGGCGGGTGTGTCCTCACCGCCGAAACCGATGACGCCGATGCGGTCGCCGTCTCGCAGCAGGTCGGCAAGTACCGTTGCTGCCTTCTTGGCATTGTCGATACGTTTGCCCTCACCCGGCGTATCCTCCATCAGCCATGGAGCCGGATTCGTCAATCACATAAACCGTGTCTACATTGCCGGGATCGACATAGAGCAACGCATCCGCTTCCGTATCACAGATGGTGGTATTCAGACATACTCGGTAGTCGACAAAGGTCGTGCCCGCCGGCTTTTGATGGCGGCATAACAGCGGCCCAGTATTCACCGGGGCCGACCTCTTGGAACGAACCTGGGACCAATGTTGCTGCGTCGCCCTCGGCATCGAACGAGATGGTCGTCGGATCGATACCGCTGACAGGCAGTCCACTGCTTATGACTTCGAAACGGGTCAAGGTCGCAAAGGGATGCAGATGGAGCGCCGACCATGGCATGCCCGGGATTGTGGAACGGGTTCCAGAATATTGAGGGAAGGCGTTACACAAGCTGGCATTCACCTCGTAGGTCATGACACTGTCAAACGAGGTCACATTCACCAGCAAGCTGGTCATTGGCCGGGAACCCGGCAAAGAAGCGAGAAGCATTGTCGCCGATGTGGGCCGATCGTTGGACCTTGGGCTCGCTGGTCTCAACGGCCATGAAGTTGATGCCCGATCACGCCGCCCAGGCGGCTGCGTTTCAACTCGAAGCTCAACGAATTCGCAACCGGACATGGGGATTAACGCGGATAATATTTCCCTGTCCAGTCCTCTGGAGAAGATTCGACCCAGGTCTGGCTGCCGCCTGCCATATTCACGTTTTGAGCGAATGCAGGCGTGCCGGCTGGGCTGATCATCTGTATACGGGAAAAGACGAGTTCGGGTTGCAGTAATTGGATCGGCGTACGGATAGGCATAATAGGCGGCCTCGAAGTCGACAAAGGCCCACTCGCTCGGTCTTGGCGCCACCGGTCAGGGCCTGGATGGTCTCGTCCATCACGAATATGTCATCATATTGGTCGCACTGACGATAATGCTCATAGACCTGCTTAACGCCAAAGTCAGGATCGCAGGGTGCGCCATTGCCACCGAACTGCTCCAAGAGGTACTGGGCATGGAGGTCGGTGTACGAGAAGATCATAGTACGAATTGCTGCTATCGTAGGATGGAGACAGAGTAGTCTGCATCGTTGGCAGCATTGGTCGCATTCTTACCGGCCAGATTAGCCCAGCCTTCGATCCAGGCATTGCCGGCAGAATAGAAGGGCTTGAAATCAGCATAGCAGCCGTTATTGTAGGAATACTGCGTGTAATGTTGAACCTCATGAAAAATGACACCGTCATCGCCGATACCGACGCCGCTTAGAACCATCGGTGCATCGATACCGATATTGCAAGTACCGGAAGAAGCCCAGTACGCAATACCCGACCAGCCCTTGCCATCGCGCATCTGGATATTGAGAACCGAACTGCAGCCGTCGATATAGGGTTCATGTGCAGTATTTCCACCCAGTGCACTGTGCGCAAAGACGGCCTCCCATGACTCCTGGACGGCATCGGCAACATCTGCAGCCTGGGCTTCACCGGCGATGCCATGGACGTAGTCAACGTCATCAACAGTGTAGGTATCAGTATCGGTCGTGTACCAGACACGAATTTTGCGGGCGTTGCCTCCGACGGTGAAATTGCGTTGATAGCAGTCTGTGAGCGATATTCCCTCTACGGCTGGAGCACTGCCTCCATCGCAGACGGCATCAGGGGATGAAACATAATCTGGCGATGACTCACCTGCACGCTTAGGCTAACGTCAAACTCTTCAGACGTCGCCAGATCGGTCTGAGCGGCGATGCTTCGGTTTCCGAATGGGTACTGCATTCGTAGGCCAGGACGCTGGAGGTCATCAGTACTGTCAGCACCATAACCATGAATCGGGAAGAGACTTTTTTCGATATCATTTTCGTTCTCTCCTTCGGAACAGAAGACTCAACTACACGGGCGGAACCAGACTTGTGTGGGTCCAAGGTCGACGCCGTTATGAAAAACAGTATCTCATGCCTGTCAACATTGTTGCCGAATTCACATATGGATTTAGCATTTTGCCCTTCTTGCAAGCCTCTATGCACTATGTTGACATGCAGAGGATCAAGGATATACTGCTAAGGCAGTTCCAAGAAAAGCAATTCCTATGCGACGACCTCAAAGACGCTGTGTAAGCGTTAATGTTGGGTGAACCATTTTCTTGCAGCGGCCTTACTCATCAGCGCGATCAGACTGAGTCATGCTTGCGAGTCAAACGATATGCTGCTGCAATAGACCCTCTTGCCGGACTATTGAGCCACTGCAGCTAACAGCGCTGTGAAAGCGAGACAACTTCCATCATGATGAAACGGCTGCTGACACTCATAGCGTTGTCCCTCTTCAGCATGGCATTTTCGGCCTGCGCGCAGCCTGAGCTAGCACCGACGCCGGAAGCAGTGACGAACATACCCGTCTCAACAATTTCCAGCAACGCTTTACCGGCGGACCCCGATCGGCTGGCCGTTGAAGACTGGCTTTATCAGCTTCAGCGCGGCAATGCCAAGCGGATCGGCGAGACGGCGTTCGACCTGGTTGTCGTGAGCATCTCCACGGCCGGGAGTTCACCACAGACCTTTCCCGCGCTCAAACAGAGTTCCGGCGGTCCCAAGATCGTGCTCTGCTACATGAGTATTGGTCAGGCTGAGGACTATCGAAGCTATTGGCAGTCGGATCGGGAGGAGGATCCGCCCCCCTGGCTGGACCAGCCCGATGCGGACTGGCAAGGAGATTACTGGGTCAACTACTGGGATCCGGATTGGCAGCGCATCATCTTTGGCTCTGCAGATAGCTATCTGGATCAGTTGATTGATCTGGGCTGCGATGGCGTCTACCTGGATCGAGTGGACGCCTATGACTACTACGATGAGCAGGGGCGCACAGAGGCCGACCGTGAAATGGCCGACTTCGTCATTGCCCTGGCGCAGTACGCCCGGCAACTCAGCCCAGGCTTCGGCATCTTTCCGCAGAACGCCGAAGAACTGGGCGTCGAGTTTCCCGACTACTTGAAAATTGTAGACGGAATCGGCGTTGAAGATCTCTACTACGGCAATCCACGCGACCATGAAGCCAGCCCGGCCGAGTGGACGGCCGCACGAGAGGCGATATTGCGTCAGTGGCGGGCCGCAGATAAACTGGTGCTTACCGTCGACTATACGACCAAGCCGGAGCAGATTGCCGACGCCTATCGCGTTCATTGGAGAACGGCTTCGTGCCCTACGTCGGAGACGGTCACTGGGACGGCTGCGATCAATCCCGGCTTTGAGCCAGATCGCTCACCATACGATTACGACTACACGAATGAATGAGTCCGATATACATTGTGTGAGAGGGAAATAACCATGCGAAAACCATTATCAAACCCTAGTTTATTCGTCCTTGTAGTGATTTTGGCGTTCATCTTGCTGTTGAGCATCGGCAGCACGCCGGCTAATGCTTCGCAGGGCGAAACCTATTCGCAGATCCCCCAATACAGATGGCCATCTTTCGAGACGATAGCTGCCGGGACGATAGTGACCGAGTCCCCCAGTCACGATGACGCACTCGGTCTACATGCCCCTTATCCAGGAAGATGGCGCAGCGTCGGCCTGCCAGCAGCCCTTAACGGCGCAACCATCGACGGCGCAAGCACCGGCCTGATCGACACGCTACATACCTTCACGGCCGGCTCCTTCTCCTTCAAACGCGACCACCCCAATCACATACGTCTGGTCGCCGCAACCGTCGAGCGGCCAGGGGACGGCGGCCGCATCCTATCAATGGAGCGTCGCCGATAGCCAGACGGTCAATGTAAAGGTGACCAATTGCGGCGGATCGGCAGACGCGGTACATACCATCACGATCAACGAAGCCTGTGAACGCCCGCTTACCGGCGCAGCCATCGATGGGGCAAGCACCGGTCTGATCGACACCCAATATGCCTTTGCAGCCGGCTTTTCACCGGCAGACGCGACCGCCCCTCTTACATACAACTGGTCACCGGAACCCCTCAGCGGCCAGGGAACTGCAAACGCAACCTATCAATGGGATGTCGCCGGCAGCCAGGCCGTCAATGTGAAGGTGACCAATTGCGGCGGTTCGGCAGACGCAGCGCATACCATCGACCTCCAGGCGCCGACGACCGGCATTCCTGTTGCTTCGGTCCTGACGCCATTCGATGCCAATGAGAATGATCTGTACGGTCCGGGCTACTGGAGTAATCGATACGGGAAAAGCCCAGAGATCGTCGTGGCCTCGAACGGTATCGAACTTGATGTACTGGCCCAGGACTATGACGCCGGAACTGCATGGGATGCCGTCCTGTTGCATATCGAACCAAGCCCAACCGGTTACGAGATTACTCAGGCCCTAACGGATATCCCTTTTCTGGATCGGGTAATGGGGCTGGCAAGCGATGCTGCCGGCAACCGCTATTATGCGACGGGCGTGGATGAAGATGACAGAGTGGATTCCACGTACCCCCCACTCAATACGTACCGCAATGACATTGTCCGAACAATCAAGCTGGACAAGCTCGGCAATATTCTATTCAACATCGACCTGGACATCGCTCGACATGCCTTTGACAACAATGCGGAGATGATCATCAACCCAATGGTGGCGTCCACATCGCGGTTGGCGGTCGGTGCGGACGAGATTGCACTCGTACACGGAATCAACACCGATCCGGACTGGAATATCGGTGGTAGTCGTCATCAGAAGGCTCTATCCACCCGGCTGAGTGCAACCACCGGCGAGATCCTCCGCACTAGCTCCATCTGGGTCAGCCATTCCTTCGACCAGCGGCTGTTTTTTGACGGCGCCGGCATCATCGAGAACCATCTGGGAGATGCATATCCGCGCACACTCGTCTTCGGACGGCACCATGCCTCCCATCCACTCTTTCACATCAAGGGTGCGCTCGGACAAAACGACACCTACACCCGACTAGGCAATAGTGCGGTGATCGAACAGGATCCCGACTACGGCTATATTGCCCTATTCGCAACTGAAAGCAATGCCGCTACCGGGCAGCCTGTCAACGGGCCGCGCAACCTCGCCATCGTGCGCGTCAAGAAAGACGACAATAGCATCGATCCGACCTTGCCTGACACCCTGACAGTCGAATCGAGCGGTGTGCAACAGACCAATCGGCTCCGTTGGCTGACTCAGTATACCGCTGCCTCCAATGCGCATGCCGAACGACCGAAGCTGATCGGCATTGGCAACGATCAATATGTTGTACTTTGGGAAGAATGGCTTGCCACGCCAGACATTCCCGGCACCTTCAACGGCGTCTATGCAATGGTGATTGACGACGAGGGGAATGCCCTCCAACCGGCCAAGTTGATCACCAACGGCGCACCACCTGCATCGTGGCGATGACGCATTTCTCCTGGACGGCCGCGCAGCTTGGATGACCGGAAACGCAGCTGAGCAGAAACTCTATATTCACTTCGTGGATTCTACGCTCAACTACAGTATGGTTACGTTGGATTGACGGACCAGACCTGGACATACCCCCTGCCGGATGGTGCGCACCATCCGGCAGGGGGTATGTCTATTTCTCATGGCGTACAGATCATGCTGATAGCGTTGCAAGTGGCGGCGTTTCCTGCCAATGCTTGTGTCATCTTCAGACCTCTTTGCCGGGTCTGTCATTGTAGCTCATAAAACTGATGGTTTCGTGGCGCCGTCAGGTTAGTATAGCGTGGCCGAAATAAGACATCGGTCTCTGCACACGTACTCCTGCTTGGCATACTGGCCGATTGCGAGTCCGCGAACGAGTAGGAGTACTTGGGTGTAACCGCCTTGCTATTTGGGCCGGCCTGCACTAGCGACCACGCAAGGCCACAGGCAAATAGATGTTGTAGTGGGTCGAAGTCGTGCCGACAAACGAAACGTTGGCAACGTTTCCATTCCTCAGATCGACTTCGACGACGGGCGGATAGAACTGATAGCCATCCTTGGACGGTGTCAGGAGATGTTTGCCTGCTGACAGTCCTGTCAGCGAGAAGGAGCCGTCGCGATCTGTCATGGTACGATGGCCGACCTCATCCGTGATGGCAACGCCCGGCAAAGGGTCGCCGGCCGCGGTCTTGGCACTCTCTACCCGATTGCTTGCCGACGGATCGCCTATCACTGCTTTGCGCAGGACGACGTTGTCCACAAAGACGCCCTGATGGGGCTTCGTTCCCGCCGCATCGGACAGGAATGTGAGCGCAATGTATACGTTGGAGCGACCAAGCAGGCTGCCGAACTTGTAGACTCTGTTCAGATCCAGGCGTTCGTCAACCCACCCTAGGTGATCTTCGGAGACGCCGCTGTCACCGGAAACGCAGGGACCGTTGAACTCTTTGCGATCCAGAGATGCGGTGAGACAGAGCCAGTCGTGGTTTGGCTCGGTATATACCCAAGCCTTGATCTGCACCTCGGCGGCGATGGCGTCAGCCAAGCTGAAGGGGCCAAAGATTGCCCAGGACTTTGCGTTGTTGGGATAGTGGTCGGCGCATTCGGCGCTGCTGCCGTCCCCGCCGCCGACGGCCATTCCGCTGAAGTCGCCCGCGAACTTGCGGCAATTGGCAGCGACCCACGTGTACTCGCCGTCTGTAGCGCCATTGGCGTCCGAGATCTGCCAGTTTCCCGGCCATGTGCCCAGTTCAAACGGCTGATTCTCGATGACGACCCACGTCGGCAGTTTGGCGGCGCCCAAGACCGAATGGGTACCGGGTACGGGCGGCGGCGCCTCCGGGGCCGGAGCGGGCGGATCCGGCACTTCGGGCGGCGCAGCATATTGCCACTGAGCACATGGGTCGAAGACGTTCATGACGATCAGGTCGGCGTCGGGATAGGTGACCCCGTTAAAGGGCGAGGTATAGCTGCCGCGAGCATGACCAATGCCGAGGAACCCTTCCCGGCCGGGCGTCCCGCTGTTTTCGTTATAGGGCGTCCATAGTATGGCATGTCTGTGTCCCCAGCCGTGGGCCTTGTCATCGTACATCCATGTATAGACAGCCTGCTCAATTGGCAGCGGGTTGCCGCCGGAGACGGTTGTGCCGATGAAGTAGAGGTTCTCCGACACCCCCAGCGCATCATGGCAGGCATTGATGACAGGTTTGGCATTGAGTCGTGAATACGGGGTGCTACCGTTGTATTCATGGACAAACTTCGAATTCGGTCAGAAGCCAATATGCCCAGGACTGGGCGACTTCATTCACATTTTTTTCCAGCCCATCCAAAGGCTTTAGATCACGCGTAGTGCGTTCTTGGTTCACGAGCCAGAGCGCCCGCTCTCCCTCAGTCATGCCGTTCCAAATGGATTGGCTGGGCAGCTTCATCGGCTCAAGAAAAATACCCAGGTTTGCATTTTCAGTCGCCCTCGCCCGGTTGAAAGCATCCTGAATATCCGCGACGCCGCCAAAACCGCCGGACCAGACAAAGTCGCCGGTCGGATCCGGCGGATGGGCGACCTCCACCAACGGAACCCGGGGAATGATCGTTTGTGCAACGCCCTTCTCCGAGAAAGCAAGAAGCAGCAAGCACGCTATCGCCAAAGCCGATGCACAGCCAATGGCTGCAGTGCGAAAACTGACTGTTGACATGGCCGATCTCCTAGATTGGTTGACAGACTTGAAGAAATCAGTGATACAAACTCATTCGTTCCTTCTATCGGACATTGTCAACACTAGCATAGCTGTGGCTACAAAGTGGCTACAAAGCGGTCAGAAAACCGCCAAAGGAGGACAGGCAGTTCCTTCGTCACCGTTTTTTTTGTCGCCACAATATTGTCGCCATTATGTAGCCACCATGGTGGTATCGTTTCGTATACGTCATCGTGTTCTATAGATACTCAGAAAAAAAATTCGTGCCCGTCCTCGTCCACTCGTACTCGTTCTAGTTTGGCAGCCACGGATCATTATCTGAACAGCCATAGCCTGATAACTGGGAGGGAGATACCATGCAAACAAGAACCTTAGAACCGATCATTGCCGAGCATCCGTTTTTCGCCGGTTTAGCCCCAGAGTACCTAGAGTTGGTCACCGGGTGCGCCAAAAATGTGCGCTTTGACGAGAATGAATTCCTGTTTCGGGAAGGCCAGAAGGCAGAAGAGTTCTATCTGATTCGAGAAGGTCGGGCATCACTGGGCATCTCGGTACCTGGACGTGGCCTGATAACCTTTCAGACAGTCGGCGCCGACGATGTCCTTGGCTGGTCCTGGCTTTTTGATCCGTATGGCTGGCTCTATCACGCCAAAGCACTTGAACCGGTTCGAGCCTTTGCCTTTGACGGAGTATGCCTACGGCAAAAGTGCGAAGAGGACCATGATTTCGGCTATGATTTTATGAAGCGCTTCGCTGGAATCATGACCCAAAGGCTTCAAGCAATGCGCCTGCAATTGCTCGATGTGTATGCAGTGTGATCAAAACTGCTTGGTTCAGTCGCTTTCCGACGGCTCAGGCGGCTGGCCGACACTTCTGATCGGCGGAAAACCATGCTGATCACGATGGAACTGCGAATCATAATACTGGGTGCTTTTGAACCACTCATGGCGTCCATCTGTGGCTTCTTCGAAGACAGCAGCCTCTAACTCGTGCCGCTCCGCTTCGGACATGGGCGTGAACTCGCGTGCAATGCCCACATCTTGCTGCAGATTCTCCAGCGACTCCATCCCGCAGACCAGCGTGCTGATGGGCAGAGAGAGCGAATAACGCCGACACTGCTCGGCCGTCAGCCCTGCATCGGTGATCAGTTGGCCGCCACCGCCCAGGCTTTTCATGCCGATGACCCCGATACCGCGATCGGTCAGCTCGGGCAGAAGCTCGTGCTGAAAACTGCGGTAGTGGGCGTCCATGACGTTGATGGGGAGCTGACAGGTATCCCAGTCAAAGCCTAGGTCGAGCATCTTCTGCAGGATATGAGGGCTTTTGTGGCCGGTGAAGCCGATAAATCGGATCTTGCCCGCTTGGCGCGCTGCAAGCGCCGCTTCCAGCGCGCCGTCGGCCCGGAATATCCAGTCGGGATCGTTGTCGTAGTTGATCTCGTGGAACTGCCAGACGTCGATGACTTCGGTCTGGAGCCGGCGGAGACTGTCGTGCAATTGTTCCTCCGCCGTCTCCCGATCGCGTGCGCAGACCTTGGTCATGAGCGTCACTTGGTCGCGACGGCCCTGTAGGGCAAGGCCCAAACGTCGCTCGGACTCACCGTCGTGATATTCCCACGCCGTATCCATGAAGGTCACGCCTGCATCAATGGCCGCGTGGACCAGCCGCACCGACGCTTGCTCATCCAGATGGGGACGAACAAGGTGGCCCCCGCCAAAACCGATGATTGAGACTTTCAGGCCGGTCTTGCCCAGCTCTCGTACTGGAGACCGGCAGCGTTTCGTTCCATATTCACTGTCATGGCAATACTTCCCTTCTATCCATGTGTCCATAGTTGATTGGCATTGTAGCCGAAGATGAGTGGCCTTGTCAGGTCGAGCTTGGAAGCATGGACCTGTTACAAACCATGGTCGCGTTGCCCGTTGTACAGGATCATGCTACAGTGCCGTGAATCCGACAATTTGTGCTGTATCGGTAGGATATACTGACTCAATCGACACAAAATGACAGATCGAAACCTGAGGAACGCATGGCAAAGCTCAAATTGGACCTACATGATATATATAACAAGGGCGATCGTATCGAGATGGAGTTGAACAACATCATCGAAGAGGCCATGGAGAAACGGATCTCACTGGTAGAGATCATTCCCGGCAAAGGCAGCGGACAACTGAAGAAGAAGGTGTTGCGCTTTCTGAACCAGCCCCACATCCGCGCCCAATATCACCGTATCGACAAGGACAGCAAGAATCATGGGCGCATCTTTGTCCATTTTCGTCACAAGTAGGGCGTTTGGCGAATCGTCGATTCCAATTTCATGTCCCGATGCTACATCATGTTGTAATCAAGAACCTTGAGTCAGGCGCCTATCCGAACCCTCAAAGACTGCTTCAAATCCACGATGTGGCCATGCAATTAGTCTGAGGCACTCACCGTCAGTTAACGTTGATCGGGTTACAATTCAGAGTCGGGGCACATGGAGCAGTCTCCTAACCCTGCTACACTTCCTGAACGGAGACTATGCGTCTCCTCTGCAAAAATGGATACAGACCGCCGCGAGGTCTGAGGCCGTCCCGGCAGGGTGATCGAATGCCCGCCCCGAGCATGAATTACACTCCGTTTCGCAGCCAGTTGCAGGATCATCGGATTTTTGTAAAATAGATTCCAATTCCCCAAAGCACGACACAGGAATTCAGGCATCGGAATTCAGACTTGTCGTAGGAATTCGAAACCAGTTCTACTGTTCTCTTCCCAACGTGGTCCCATCCGGGCTCCATTAGCGAGGCGTTCAATAGAACCTTGATTGAGAGGTCGTTTCCCCCAAGATATGGATCCCCTCCGATCTATTTCGGGTCTCATCCACACCGTTTGACCACAGTCTACTACCTAGGAGGCACAATCCCATGATCGCCGGCTTCAACAACCATGTCGCCCGCATCGACCTGTCCACGGGCGCTGTGACCTACGAACCGCTCAACGAAGAGGATGTACGCAAGTATGTCGGCGCCCGCGGCCTGGGCGTCAAGTACGTGCTCGACAACGGTCCGCAGGTCGATCCGCTTTCGCCGGACAACCTGCTCTGCATCATGAACGGCCCGCTGACCGGTACCGAGGTCAAGATGAGCGGTCGCCTGGCCGTGGTGACCAAGTCGCCGCTGACCGGCACCGTCACCGACAGCCACATGGGCGGCTGGACCGCGGCCAAGCTCAAGTGGGCCGGCTTCGACGGTCTGCTCATCAGCGGCAAGGCCGACGGCCCCAGCTATCTTTACGTCGAGAACAGCGAGGTCACCATCCACGACGCCTCCGCCGAGTGGGGCATGGAGACCCAGGATGCAATCGCCTGCGCTGCAAGCCAAGCATGGCGAAGAGTGCGCGGTCATGGCCATCGGCCCGGCCGGCGAGAACCTGGTGCGCTTTGCCGGCTGGATGAACGAAGATGATCGATCGGCAGGCCGTGGCGGCACCGGCGCAGTAGGCGGATCCAAAAACCTCAAGGCCATCGTCATCAAGGGCGACAAAGCCAACCAGCCCAAGCCTCACGACCGCCCCGCTTTCCGCGAGGCCGATCGCAAGGCGCTCGCCGCCATCATGAACGAGGATGTGGTCACGGCCCCGCGCAAGGGCGGGCTCAGCGTCTACGGCACCAACGTGCTCATGAACATGGCCAATGTGGTCGGTGCGCTACCGACCAAGAACTCGCAGAGCACCTCCTTTGTGGATGCTGAGCTGCTTTCAGGCGAGTATGTGCGCGAGAACATCCTGACCAGCGATCCGACCTGCCACGCCTGTCCCGTCGCCTGCAAGAAGGAGTTTGAGATCACCGACGGCAAATATAAAGTCAAGGGCGAGAGCTACGAGTATGAGTCGGCCTGGGCGCTGGGGACCAATTGCATGACCGGCGACACAGCTGCCGTCGGCTTCATGATCATCCAGTGCAATCGCTTCGGCATGGATACCATCGAGATGGGCAACGTGCTCTCCATGTACATGGAGGCCACCGACAACGGCCTGACCAACGGTGACGGTCTGGCCTGGGCGGATGCCGACGCGCAGATCGACCTGATCGAGCGGGTTGCTTACCGCAAGGATGAGGTGGCCGACGTCCTGGCCAACGGCACTGCCATCGCCGCCGAGATGTTGGGCGACCCCGACATCGCCATGTCCTGCAAGGGCCAGGCCATCCCCGCCTACGACCCGCGCGGCATCAAGGGCATGGGCCTGGGCTACGCCACCAGCAACCGCGGCGCCTGCCACCTGCGCGCCTACACGCCGGCCGCCGAGATCATCGGCAATGTGCTCGGCCCGGCAGACCTGACCGATCGGCTGGCCTGGGAAGGCAAGGGCGAACTGACCGCCATCTTCCAGAACGTCCACACCATGACCGACTGCCTGGACGTCTGCAAGTTCTCGACCTTCGCCGAGAGCCTGGACGACTTCGCCGCCCAGTTCACGACCATGACCGGCATGGAGATCGACGCCGGCGGTCTGCTGACGCTGGGTGAACGGGTCTACAATCTGGAACGCTACTACAACAACCAGGTTGGCTTCGCCGAAGGCAGCGACACACTGCCCAAGCGTTTCACCGAGGAACCGGCAGACGGCCAGGGATCCGAAGGCAGTCTGTGCGAACTGGACCTGATGCTGGAGGAGTACTACAAGGTGCGCGGTTGGGAGAACGGCGTCGTGCCGGAGGCCAAGTTGAAGGAGTTGGAGATCATCTAGTTGTCTTGAAAACAGGCAAAAAAAAGGGGTATCGGTTCGTGAACCGATACCCCTCTTTTTTGCCTGTTTTCAAGACGTGGCAAAGGCCTTCTGGGCGCCGGTCTTGGGAAAGATATCGAGCGTGTCCGACACGCTGAGTGACGTGTCGAGTCCATCGAAGAATTCGATATTGCGTCCGTTGCGAAAGATGACGAAATTGGGCTGAAGATTGCCTTCGGTATCCAATAGGATCGATATCAGATCAGGCGCTTCCTCCACCGTCATGTCCAGCGCCTGACGTACAGTCGTTCCGTCGGGCAGGTCAAGTTCGAACGCCCGGCGTCCAATGCGACCGCGCAGGGTACTGTTCAGTCGTATCTGCACGACCTAACCGCCTCCTACCGGCGGGAAGATGGCAATGTCATCGCCCTCGGATACGATTGTGTCCAATCCGTCCAGATAGGAGATCCTGCGCCCATTGACAAAGATATGGATGCGGTTGAGCAAGTTGTTCTGCTCGTCCAACATCTCGGGTCGCAGATCGGGCCAGCGTGTCACCATGCCGTCTACAAGGGCGCGCACATCTTGGCCGGGTTCGATGATGTCAGGCACATAGGCCCCGCCGACAATAGGCCGTAGTGTTGCATAGATTTTGATTTTCACAGGCAGATTCCTCCCAGTCAGCAGTATCGGTGACTCGAACCGCTGGGTCAGTACCGCCGCAATCACTGAGCGATTTTCGAACATCGAGCCACGCCGGCTACGACGCGAGCCCCAGTGCCACGTTCCTTTCAGATCCCTCAAGAGTGGCCACATGTTCTGCTGTAATGCCATTGGTCCTTGCTCGAAGCCATTCTACCATCTTTGGGTCAAACGTTCACCTGAAGTCCGAAACCAGATTTCGCTCGCCGGCTTGACAGCAAACGATTATTGCGTCGTTCAACACATTTCTTCCACAACAATGCCCGGTCGGGATTCCCATCTCTATGTGGCTGCCGACGTCCGGCAATCAGCCGATGAAACGCCTAATCTGCGTCGCCGACGACTGGCTGGCCCCGCTGCTTGATGAGCGCAAGGCAGCAAGCGAACCGTCCGATGACGTGCTCTCACATTCAGCGGCGAACAAGACCAGATGCTCTTCTTCGAGTCGCTGCCCCGGCGGTTTTCTCGGCCTGAACTGGCGTCTGCTTGCGCCGAGCGGCGCAGAGATGTTCAATCGTTTCATCAGCGACGACGCCGGACATGTGATGGTGCCCGAAAGCGGAATCTATACGCTGATCGTCGGCGTTGCCGCCGACGAGATCGGCACCTACGGGTTCCGCATCGCCGAGCGGTAATGGGTCCACTGCAAAAAGCCCATTCTGACACGAATTGTCACGAATTACTATCGAATAGACTGTAGGGCTGCCCCAAACAAAAGATCGGCGAAAATCGATGGTTGAGGCGAAGTAGAGGTGTTATGGTTTTCCGCTTTCCTCTGGTAAAATGCCATGACGTTAGAGTGGCCGATTCCAGCCAACACGGAAAGTGGCCATACCCCTGCTGCCCAGCCAGATGACGAATGCAATGGTGAATCTATGCCCGCAAGCCACGTCGAATTGCTGCTGGATACGCTCTCCGGCCTGTCCGGATCTGCATACTCACCCATACCAATCCTGATCCCGACGCGATTGCGAGTGTTGTCGCCCTACCCGCGCTGCTGACCGCCCGCACAGATATCAAATGCCGAATGGTCTACAGCGGGATCATTGGGCGTGCAGAAAACAAGGCGCTCGTGCGCTACCTCAAGCATCCCCTTCAGCGGTTCTCCAGCGCAGTATCGAACGATACATTGCCCGTCATTATGGCGGATACCCAGCCTGGAGCCGGCAACAATATGCTACCGCATAGCGCCAGAGTTGTGGCGGTCATCGATCACCATGCCTGGCGTGAAGAGACTGCTAAAGGCGGCCTATTATGACGTCCGTACGGATGTCGGTGCGGCCTGTACCATCCTGGTAGAATATCTGTGTGAGGCCGAAGTCGAAATCGATCCGCTTCTGGCGACGGCTCTGTTCTACGGGATCAAGACTGATACCCGGGGATTGGGCCGAAACGCCGCTCCCGCAGACGTAGCGGCCTACTACTATCTACAGCCTCGCATCGACACCGATGTGTTATCTGAAATCGAGCAGGCCCAGGTGCCGGTTGACTATTTCAAAGATTTTCACCGCGCTGGAGGGGGCACACGTGTTTGATGATTTGGTCGTTTCCGATCTGGGAAAGATCCGATACCCCGATCTCACAGCGGAGATCGCAGACCTGCTCTTGCGTCTGGCGGGATCCAACTGGGTGGTCTGCACGGGCATATACGGGGAGGCGCTCACCATCTCAGTGAGAACCCGGGCCAAACAAGGTGCGGGAAGCGTACTCCGCGATATGGTCGGTGATGAAGGCGTCTGGGGTGGCCACGGCACGCTTGCCGGCGGTCAGATTCCATTGCATGGACGCGAAGCGAGACTCGTAGTTCTGCAATCCAACGACCGTCTTATCGCCATTTTGGCATCGACACTGACCGGATTAAGGGCAGACGGCTGCTTGGCTGAAAGTAGAGATCAGTTGGTGAACACCCACTGACACCATCGTCGATCGCGTCTGGGGATACAGCGATCGCGGCGACCGGGAACTGGTTCGCGGATTAATCAGTCGGCTACGCGCAAAGGTCGAGCCCGACCCCCAACGACCTCGCTATATTCATACAGCTGCAGGCATTGGTTATTCGTTCCGATTTGAGGGAGCCTAACGACTGTTGCTTGACTGCCATCGATTTCAGCTCACAGACGTCAGCAGCCTTGTGTTTACGCCACAAGAGTGTCGAAAGGACGATCACCGCTACAGATTTTCGTCTCGCTTCCATGCAAAATCAGGATGATAGGATTACGACCATGTAGTTCACGCTCCTCATCCAACTGTGTATGAAGGCAAGATAAGGAGAGTCAAATGACGACAGGAACGGTAATGGTTTGGGGCGCAGGAGGCGGCATCGGCCGTGCCTTGGTGCAGGCCCTGCATGATGAGGGCTGGCAGGTGATCGCCGTGGTACGAAACACCGTGGACCTGGCGCTACCTACTCCTTATGTCCTGGAAGCGGATCTCTCGAAACCAAGTCAGATTGAGGAGGCGGTGAGGGCTGCAGCCATGGAGACAGAAGCCATTGACCTCTGGATCTACGCCGCCGGGGATATCCACGCGGAAAAGGTGGCAGATCTGACCCCCGATGACTGGTATCGCATTCTCGACGCCAATCTGTCCGGCGCGTTTCTTGCCACTCACTTCAGTATGCCGTTACTGGCGCAAGACGCGCACCTGGTCTATCTAGGTGCAGTCAGCGAACGTCTACGCCTACCCGGTCTGTCCGCCTACGCAGCAGCGAAAGCCGGGCTCGAAGCCTTTGCCGAGGCGCTCAAAAAGGAAGAGCGAAAACGCCGCATTACCGTGGTCAGACCTGGTGCTGTCGCCACTCCCTTTGTGGGAAAAAGTCCCAATGCGCATGCCTTCGGATGCTGCGTCACCGAAAAAGGTTGCCACGCGCATCCTGGAAGCCCACAAGAATGGCTTCCAGGGAACGCTGGATCTGACCGGCTGATCCGACTCGAACAGATCATCATCGGTCCCGGCTAGGAGACGTCCTGGCTGATCCGGATCAGCGACCAATCGAAAGACACTACCGCCGCCCAGTCCTCCGTAGCGCCAATCTTGCCCTCCATCGACTGAATACCAGAAACCGTCCGTCTCGGTGCCTGCCCAGAGCAAACGTTGACCCTGTGGTAACGAGAGGTCCCCTAGACGAATCACAGACGCGGCCCCGATTTGAGCGTTTCTAGTCCAAGATCGTCCCATATCTCTGCTGTGCCACAGTCCATCGGCAGCCCCCGCCCAGAGCGCGCCTTCCATATCCTCGTGGAGACTGTAGACCGTCTGGCTGACGAGCGGACCCGGCAACCGACCCCATGATTCGCCGCTATCCAGGCTTTGATAGAGTCCTTCAATCGTGCCGGCGGAAATGGCTGAGGATGACCTGTGGTGTAGGACGTCCAACACGCTCAGCGTCTCCAGCCCATTGCCGAGGGACCCAACGCGTCCACCGTTCTCGCTGACGATCCCGATGTCGTTTCCCCATGTCCCAGCCCACATCTTCTCACCATCATCGGGATCCGGCGTGACAGAGAAGAAGCGGACGCCTTCCAGGCCCTGCGCACCCTGCCAATCATACGATCCGTCTGATGGCGTTGCCGACCAGATGCCGCGGCCGGTCGCCAGATAGACGCGCCCGGTGTCGGCACGAGCCATCGCCTGGATGTTCCATGCCGGCGATATACTCTGCCAGGTTTGACCGCCGTCGTCGGATCGGTAGGCGCCCGTAGCAGTGCCTGCCAGCCATGGTTCGCCAGGCCCCACCGGGGCCAACAGATCGCTGACGACCGATTGGAGTCCATCGACCGCCGTCCAGGTGCTTCCGCGGTCAGCCGACTGGATCAACCCGTTTTCGCCGGCGGCAATAAGGCGATCACCCGCCTCGATCAGATCGGTCAAGCGACCAGCGGCCACATCTAGAATCTCGTCTTCATCCGATCGCTGCCACTGTCCGCTTGCGCCATACGCCCACAGCCCGCGATCCGTGGCAACCATAGCGCCTGTCCCGCAACAGTTCAAGACGGAGAAGGCCCGGTTACCGTCAGGTGGACTGAAGAAAGACCAGTTGGCCTGTTCGGCAGAAAGCTCCCACAACGAATCACCCACACGGGCCGCCAATTGGCCCTGTGGAGATAGGAAGAGTCGGACCACCAAGCGATTCCCCCCATCAGGGAGATCGGGTAGAGGACGCCATTCCCCATTCCCCTCGCGAACAGCAACGCCACTTGATGTTGCGGCAAACATCTTGTCCCGGACCGAATCGTAGACCAGATCGGTTACCGTCTGTTCCTCCAGCCCATCCGAAGTCCAGGGACCAAGCGGCGACCTGGCCTGCCAGACGCCGCCGTCTTCAAAACCGGCCCAGAAGCGCCCACCGCCCTCCTGCACAACATAGGCATATTGTTTCGGCGCGCCGATTGCAGGCTGCCAACGGTCGGCTCCTCGAGTTCGCCAGTACAATCCCCTATCGGTGGCGACTACTTCTCCTTCCACACCAGCCATTATGTCAACGTAAAGCAGATCCTGCCGAGCGGTTGCTGATGCAACCGATGCGTCAACTCCATTTTGGCCCTGCCAGAGTCCGCCCCGACGATTGGTCGTTAGCCAGAAGTCGCTCTCAAGGCCGGGACGAAGGCGAATCGACTCTCCCCAGCTGCCCGGCGAGGCCAGCGGTTGCCAATCAAGCACGGTCGGAAAGACCATGTCAGCCCGCGGAAGCAGCCGGACATTGCGCACTTGAACGTTCTCCCAGCGCCAATACTCGTATTGCCAGACCGGGTTGCGTTGGCTGACTTCAATATCAATCCGATTGACGCCGGTACGCAACCGATCTGGCGGCACAGGGAATCGCTGCGTGACCCATGTGCTGGTTGGATCCGGCCGCGAGCGCGGCAACAATGATGCGAGATCCTCACCATTGATGCGCACGCGGTTGGCAGCCTGGTCAACCTGCATTGTCTCCATCAGAAGATCGTACTCAATCTCAGCCGAAGTTTCGTCGACGAAGAACTCGCCGTCCCATCGAGGGCTGAAACCGTCGCCGCCATTGTACAAGTGCACCCAATGGGGATGCAGCGTCCCAATGTCACCCAGGCGAACGATCGCGTCCGACGCCAAGATCTCAACAGAATCCGACTCGCCCGAGACGACTGGCTTGTTCGGCTTCAGTACAGGCTACCTTGTCGGTCGCACACGTAGCACGTAGCATCGCGTAGAGTGGGCTCGAACGCTCGTCATCCCAGAGGTCGTAGCCGTAGGGATCACCGTCGTCCTTCAGTTGCCAGAGGGCAGCCCGTGGGAGCCAATCGCTCTTTTCGGCCACATAGTTCAGAGCATCTTCGGTATATCGAGCTTGTTGGTCAGAAGAGACTACCTGCCAGCTGTCGTCCGGATTGGGCGCACGCGTGCGCCAGCCCATCTCTGTGATCCAGACGGGTGTTCCACTGTCGCCGGCGGCGATCATCAGATCCCGATGCAGTTCAAGACGACGGAAATTCAACCGGTCGGTCTCAGGCGGATCCGCAGGCGGCCGGCCAAAACCGTAGGGGTGTATGGCAAGTATATCGAAATAGTCCTGACCGCCCGCAGCATAGACAGCTCGCAAATAATCGAGGTCGTTCACATTCTCCAAATCGCCCTCGGTGAAGGCTAGCCCGGCCATCGCCACCGGCAGATCGGGACTTGACCCCTTTATCGCCGGATAGAGCTTCTTCAGCAGTTCAACATAGGCGGCACTGTCCGGCTTTTCCCCATTCCATTCGAGGCTCAGATTTGGCTCATTGCCGATGATGACAGCGCCGAGACGATCACCATAGCGCTCTGCCAAAAGGCCGGCAAAGTCTGCATAGGCGTCGAGGTTCCATGGCGTCGGGCTTGCCGGGTCCAAGGCCCAGTCCGGCGGATGATCGAGACGGGCAATCATCTCCACGCCATGATATGCTGCCGCGCGCATGGCGGCATCCGGCGCCTCCCAGTAATAGTAGCCGGGCGTCGGTTCGATGTCCGCCCACTTGAAGACGAAGACGACGAAATTGCCGCCGGCCGCCCGTGCGGCGGCCAGATGTTCATGGTCGCCCTCTGCAATGTGGAATCCGAGATCAAATCCTCGGGACGTCGACGCAGTTTGCTTTTCCGCAGTAGCGCCTGATGTGAATAGCACCACTGCCATCAACACCGTGATCAGCGCCAGGCGTCGCATAAGTTTGATGCCGTCGGTGACCCGTTGAGAATCAGCCATTGAATGTCCAACCAAGAGCAGCCAGAAGACTGGCGGAGCGCAACATTATGTCAATTATCGATCGGCTTCTATTGCGCGACGGAGGGCCTCGCCTTTCTCGGCATCGTAGACGCCCGTTGTTCGCCAGAGGATATCGCCGCGGCGATTGACCAGCATAGTGTGGACATCATTTCTCCCGTCAATCTCTGCCGCGGCCATGAATTTGTCCAGATCGATGTAGAGCGTGATGGTGCGTTGGCGCGCCTTTGGATCAGGGATGCCGGCGCGCATGCCCTCATTGATAAACGTTCGCGAGACCATGGGCATGGACTGGATGGTCGGCAATTCATAATAGACCACCCCCGGCGTTGAAGATTCCAGTTCTTCAGCAAAGGGGATCCACGTATTGACCACCGACTGCTGTTCCTGCAAGAAAGGCACGAAGAGCAAATTGAGCTCGCCCTCGAAATCACGAGGAAAGATCATCTGCTGTCGATCCAGATTCGAACCTGAGACCACTGGAAAATGCACGCTATCAGCCTGGACGGCCAATTGACTGGGACGCACTGCAAAACGCCAAAAAAGCAAAGCGATACCAATGGCCGCGCTGCCCAGCAATAGAAGAATTCGCACAGTTGTCATAGTGATAGACTTTCTCAAGATCGTTCAGTTTAGCCAGAAACCAAGGCGACTTTGTTGCTGTCATCTATGATGCTATTCTAGCGCTTTGACAGACCCATGGCCGAAAGCTTCCTCTCAATCGCTGCATCGAGTAGACGCGATACTAGGCCAGCGCTCTTTGCGTCCATGGTGCGCCGCCAAGAAGCGGATAACAGGGGCGATGCCAATCCAAGGTGATGATCCTCCCAATGACCCCCCAAATACTTGAACGCAGAACTTTGAAGGAATCCTACAAACAGACCTCCCAGACTATGTTAGACTGTCGATGGCAAAAAGTCGTGCAAAATATGTGCAAAGGAGAACAAAATGGATCGCATCAAGGTAATGAATCTCGTCACATCCTACCAACTGGGTACAGTGAGTCGCCGTCAATTCCTGAAACGGACAGCCGCAGCGGTCGGTAGTCTGTCCGTAGCCAATGTGCTGGCTGCCTGCACGCTGACCATTCCCGAGAATGCACCCGCTCCTCAGATGCTTGAGACGCCGGCCCCAGATGAAGAACTGGCCACAGCGCCGATGGATGACGGTACGCTGATCACGCAGATGGTGACCTATCCGGACAGCGACGGCGAACAGCTCAGCGGCTATCTGGCCCGCCCGTCCAGCGGCGAGCCGGCGCCTGTCGTTATCGTGATCCAGGAATGGTGGGGACTGAACGAACACATCTTGGACGTCACCCGCCGCTTTGCCGAAGCAGGCTTCGTGGCGCTGGCGCCGGACCTGTACAAGGGCGCCGTGGCAACAGAACCTGATGAAGCGCGTAAGCTGGTCATGGAACTGGACCAGCCGGAAGCCGTCCGCGAAATAGACCAGGCGATGGCCTTCCTCCTAGAGCAAGACTATGCGGCAGGCGATAAAGCCGGTGTCGTTGGGTACTGCATGGGTGGCGGACTTGCACTTCAGGCCGCTATCACCAGCGACCGGGTCGGCGCCGCCATCCCCTATTACGGCACACTGCTGACACCGGAAGAGGCGGCTCAAGTCAAGGCCCCGGTCCAGGCCCACTATGGAACCGAGGACCGCTTTGACCTGGACGCCCTCCAAGAGATGGTTCAGATCGTCCAGGATGAGACCGACTATGCCGCTGAGGCCTACATCTATGAGGGCGCCCCTCACGCCTTCTTCAATGATGAACGTGCCGACGCCTACCGACCGGAGGCCGCAGCCGAGGCCTGGGAACGCACACTGAACTGGTTCAACACCTATCTGGGCTGATCGCAGCCGGACGCCTTAGGAATGGCCTTAGGTAGCCGAACACAGATTATGAGCGCGTTGAAGCACGAATGAAGAGGTCTCTCGAAAAATCGAGAGACCTCTTCTCTGGATCAGACTACTGCGTCGTCGCTCCAGAGAGCAGAAATCGTGATAGAGAAAATTCGTGTGAATTCGTGACCATTCGTGTCAAGAAAAGGCTTTTTGCACTAGTGTTCTGTTAACCAGAATTTTGTCATTCCGATAAGCGCAGCGAAGAGGAATCTCAGCGCCAGCAACGCGAGATTTCTCGCTTCGCTCGAAATGACAATATCTTCGCTAACGATGCACTAGAGTCATCATAAGTATCGAGAAATCATGAACCAGTTCGACTATTCCCTGCCGACCCAACGGATCATCTTTGGCGCAGGCAGCATCAAACAGCTCAATACCCTGTTGGATCCCCATGGCCGGCAGCGCTTCCTACTTTGCACCAGCAGTTCACAGCGGCGCGCCGGCGTGGTCGCTGCGATTCAAGACGCTCTGGGTGAGCGCCTGGTTGGGATCTATGACTGCGCGGCGTCGCACGTTCCGGCGGCGCAGGTGGACGAAGCCGTGGATCTGGCGAAACATCGTCGAGCGGACGCAATCATCGGGCTTGGCGGCGGTAGCCCAATCGGCTTGGCCAAGGCAGTCAGTTTCGCGCTGGACCGTGAGCGGGTGGACGCTGACAAGGCGAAAACACCCACGATTGCGATTCCCACAACCTACGCAGGGTCGGAGATGACGCCGGTCTTCGGCGTGACTCAAACTCAGCCCGACGGCTCGACACGCAAGGAGACCGTGCGCAGCAACCGGGTCACACCTCAGGTGGCACTCTACGATCCGGAGTTGACGCGCAGACTTCCGCCTGAGATCACAGCAGCGACCGGCATCAATGCGCTCGCTCATTGTATTGAGGCAATCTACTCAATCACTCGCAATCCCCTGTCAACAGCAGCGGCGCTGCAGGGAATTCGATACATTGTTGACAGCCTGCCACGATGCTACATCAACGGCGAAGATATGGCTGCGCGTACAGACATGATGATCGGTGCGCACCTGGGCGGCACGTCCCTCGCATCGGTAAAGATGGGGATACACCATGGAACCTGCCATGTGCTCGGCGGCACAGCCGGCCTGTCACACGGCGTTGCCAATGCCATCATCTTGCCACACGCCATGCGCTTCAATCGGGACATGTTGGCCGACGAGCTTGGCCTCGTCGCCAATGCCTTGGGTATCGATCGCATGGGATTCACGGCGAACGAGCGGGTGGATCTGGCAATTGATCGGGTTTCCGAGCTGATTGGTCGACTTGGCGCTGCCCAGCGCCTGCGCGAAACAGGCATGAATCGAGAGATGCTGCCGCTGATCGCAGAGAACATGCTGAAGAGCCGCTCAGTGCTCGACAATCCAAAACCGCTACCGAACGTAGAAAGGGCCATGGCCCTTTTGCAAGAGGTATGGTAAACGATATGAATGTCTCCGCATGAGTCAGGTAGGGGCTGCCCTTGTGGCCGCCCGCTGCCACCAGGTCGACTCATCGTAAACACCGAAAATAGATAAGAAAATGAAAGGCAATAAAACCATGCAGAAGATACAAGCCCAAGGCGTTCATCACATCACGCTCAATGGAGCGGATCGTCAGACCTCAATCGACTTCTGGGAAGGGGTGCTCGGCATGCCCTTCATCTTTGATCAGCCCAATCTGGACGTGCCGGAAGAGGGCCATCTCTATTTTGACGTGGGTGATGGTCGCACGACCATGACCGTCTTCACCAATGAATCTCGACGGCCCGATGCAACGCCAAATCCCAACCACGTGGGCACTGTCCATCACCTTGCATTCAACGTTTCGAGAGCGACATACACCCAAGTGGGCAGGCGGCTGGATGAGCGCGGCATCGAGCACAGCGGCAACATCGACCGCGGATTCATGGATTCGATCTACTTCCGCGATCCGCTCGGCCAACTGATCGAATTGGCCTGCTATAAGTTTGAGCCGCCCATCGGCGTGACCCATGCCACAGTGCTGTTGGAAGCGCATAAGCTGCGCGTAGAGCGTGGCGCATACAACATCAGCGACGAGCATCTGGCCGACGCCATTGAGATTCTGACCGAGCGGACAACCGAATCGCTCTCATCCGACCGCAGCGTCAAGCATCCGTATTAGACCAGAGAAGGAAAGAACGATCCACGAAGGAGCACGAATTTCCTATATCCGGAGGGTAAACAGTGACAGATCTGATGGGGCTGACGGCTCCGTTCCAATTGCTCTTTTCCGACGAACGAGCGACTGAGGCTTCACTGCCCCCAGCGCTGCGCTCCATCTATCCCGGCGATTGGCATCCTCCCTCGATCGCCGGCCGACCCTACATCTACACCAACTTCGCCACGTCACGAGACGGCCGAATCTCCTACAACGATCCGGCATATGCCGGCGGAGGACCGATCAGCCTTTCCAATGCACATGACCGCTGGCTCATGGCGCTGCTGCGCATGCGCGCCCATGCCGTGCTCGTCGGCGATGTCACCCTCGACGTAGAACCAGACCACTCATGGACCGCCGAATTTATCTATCCGGCAGGCGCATCCCGCTTCAACGAGAACCGGCAACGTGAAGGGTATGCGGGCAAGCCGCTGCTGGTGCTCTTGTCCTACGACGGCAAGCTCAACCTCGACGCCGCCTGTTGGCAGGATGAAGAGTTGACGGTCATCGTCGCCACCACGAGCGCCGGCGCCCAACAGATGGCCAATCATCGCTCAGCGGCCTCCACGATTGTGCTTGACCTGGGCGAGAAGGCGGTCGATCTGCCTCGGTTGGCTCGAATTCTCCATGACGACTATGGCGTGCGCCATCTGCTCTGTGAAGGCGGGGCACGCGTCTTCGCCAACATGCTCGACGCCCATCTGGTCGATGAGGAGTTCGTCGCGCTCTGCCCGACCTTCGTCGGCCGCAGCCCGGATCTCTTCCGCCCCAGCTATACTGAGGGGGTCGCCTGGTTGCCGCCCTCAGCACCGCGCTCGATTCCCTACAGTCTTCATAGGGCCGGCGACCACCTCTTCCTACGCACACGCTGCACCTATCCTGGGGAGGCAGAGTGACCATGGACACTGTCACCATCGATCAATTGCGTGACATTGTCGGCCGAGAGAATACCCTGACCCAGGGCAATGCACTGCAACGTGGCTCACTCGATTTCTACTGGTTCTCGCCTGTCTTGAAGGCGCAGTTGGCCGAGAAACGGGCCGATGTCATTGTCCAGCCGGGCACGGTCGACGAACTGCTTGCCGTCATTGCGCTGGCTGCGCGCGAACGCATTCCGCTCACGCCGCGCGGCGCGGGGACCGGGAACTATGGACAGGGCATCCCGCTGCAGGGCGGCATCGTGCTCAATATGCGCAGGCTCGACCAGATCGTTGAGTTGACACCGACATACGCTTGCGTGCAGGCAGGGCTGATCCTCCATCGACTCGAACAGGCAGCGCGCGAGGTCGGCGCTGAAATGCGCTTCTATCCCAGCACGCTTCCGACCGCCACCGCAGGCGGATTTCTGGCAGGCGGCTCGGGCGGCGTCGGTTCTGTGACGTGGGGCACGCTCTGGGACGAAGGTAACGTCCTCGCCGCCACTGTGGCGACCATCGAAGAAGAACCCAGGCTATTGGTCGTGGACGATCCGTTCGAACTCCAGGGCGTGATCCACAGCTGCGGGTTGACCGGCATCATTGTGGATCTGACATTCGCACTGGCTCCAGCCGAGCCATGGCAGCAGTACGCAGTTGCCTTCGACACCTTCGAGGCAGCCTTGCGCTGCGCAGAAGAGCTGGCCAATGATGAACGCCTGGCCAAACGGCTGGTCTCGGTGATCGAGTGGCCCATCCCCTCCTATTTCGGCCCACTGGTGAAGCAAGATGTGTGCCCCGACGGCAAGGCCCTGCTGCTGCTGCATCTGGTCGCCGAGCCTGAGCAGCTTAGGCGAGCCATCGAACCATTCCACGGCCAGATCACCTGGCACGATCCCGATGGCATCTATCGTCCCGGCAAACTGATGTTGACTGACTTTGCCTGGAACCATACGACGCTCTGGGCCATCAAGGCCGACGACCGCTTCACCTATCTTCAAGATCAGTTCGACCCCGAGCGCGTCTATGATCAACTGGCAGAACGCAAGGCACGCTTCGGCGACGAGATCGTCGAGCACATCGAGTTCATGAAATTTGGCGGACGTCTGGTGCCACAAGGCATGACGCTGGTGCGCTACCAGTCCCCGGAGCAGCTCAGGGAACTGACCGAGTTCTGTGAGTCGATTGGCATCTGGACGGCCGATCCGCATACCCACTTCCTGGACGAGGATGCGCGCTGGAACGGTGGTCCGATCCTGGATGCCAAGACGGCTTGGGATCCCCACGCTCTGCTCAATCCTGGCCACCTACGGAGACTACAAGATGCCCGAACCGATGGTTGAGCGCCGGCTTGCGCGACTCACCTGGACTGATGTTGCAGCTCTCGACAAAGATCCGGGCCTGGTCATCCTGCCCGTCGGCGCGATCGAGCAACATGGACCGCATCTGCCGCTGATCACTGACACGCTGCTGGCGACCCATGTGCTGGAGAGGACGCTGTCCCAGCTCCCGGCGGAGGTGCGGGCATGGGCGCTGCCGCCGCTCAACTACGGCAAGAGCGTAGAGCATGTCGGCTTCCCCGGCACCCTCTCGCTCTCAACAGAGACCCTGCTCGCGGTCCTACATGACATCGCGCGCAGCGTTTGCGCGGCCGGCTTCCGACGGCTTGCCTTCTTTAACGGACATGGCGGCAACATGGCCGTGTTGGACGCCGCGGCCCGAGACATCCGCGCCGAGACCGGCCTGCTCTGCTTCTGCCTGCACCCCTCACTCTACGTCGATCCGCCCTTCGAGATCAGTGATGAAGAGGCGCGCTACGGCTTCCACGCAGGCGAGTTGGAGACCTCGCTGCTGCTGGCAATCGCGCCCGAGCTTGTGCATCCCGATCGGGCGCTCCGCCACATGCCGACTTTCGGTGGGGGCGACACGCCGCTCAACTTCTTTGGCGCGGCATCCGCGGCATGGCTTACCCGCGATTGGAGCCCGTCCGGCGTCTTCGGTGACGCGACCCTCGGCAGCGCGCAGAAAGGCGAGCAGCTCTTGGCCGCCGCAGTGCAGCGTTTGAGCGGCCTGATTGAGACGATCAGCTGCTTTGAAGTGGCTGAAGGAGGCGGCTAATGCAGTGGCTGTTGCGCAACGCCCGCCTTGCCGATGGTGTGCCCCTCGTCGATATTGGCGTCGACGCAGGCCAGATTGCTGCGATTGGACCGCCACAGAAGGTCGATGCCGAGCAGGTCTGGGATCTGGACGGACGTGTCGTGTTGCCCGGCCTCATCGATGCCCACACCCATCTCGACAAGACCTACTTGAACGTTCAGAATCTAAGCGGCACGTTAGGCGAGGCCATTGAACAGTGGGGCATGGCGAAGGCGACGCGTGGCCGAGAACAGGTCCTGACAGCTGCACGCCGGGCCTTGATCACTGCGATTGCCAACGGCGTGACGGCCATGCGTTCGCATGTGGACACCTCAGTGGCCGCGGATTTGGATACGCTGGAGACGTTACTCTCCCTGCGTGAAGAGATGGTTGGTCTCATCGATCTTCAATTTGTGGCCCTGGGCGATATCAGCGCCGGTGAAGAAGCGGGACGGACGATGCGCGAGGCGCTGAACATGGGCGCAGACTGTGTCGGGGGCGCACCGTCGCTGACCGATGACCCGAACGCATCCATCGACCAGGTATTCGCCTTGGCCCAGGAGACCGGCAAGCCGGTTGACCTGCACATTGATGAGACCGAAGACCCAGACATGCTCGCGCTGGAATATCTGGCAGAGGTCACCATCAAAAGGGGCATGCAGGGGTTGGTGACTGCCGGGCACTGCTGCTCGCTGGGCTTTGTCGACGAACCGACCGCAGGCCGTGTGATAGACAAAGTGGCCGAGGCCGGCATCAATGTAATTACTTTGCCATCATGCAATTTGGTGCTGATGGGACGCGGTATGCATCCGGCTCCACGCGGCATCACCCCTGTCGCGGCTCTGCTGGCACGCGGCGTGTCAGTCTCTGCCGCTTCCGACAATGTCGGCGATCCGTTCAATCCCTTCGGGGCCTACGATCCCCTTCAGATCGCGCAGTTGAATGCCCACCTTGCGCACATGTCCAGCGAAGAGGGCCTGCGTGCGAGCCTGCAAATGGTCACGCAGACGCCTGCCGAGGTGCTAGGCATCAACGCCGGCGCTATCGCCCTGGGTCGTCAGGCCGATCTGGTCGTGCTCGACACCCGAGAGGCAGCCGATGCGGTTCTCTGTCCCCCGCCACGGTTGGCGACCTTTAAGGCAGGGCGATTGATCGTTCGGACAAAGATCGACCGAGCGTGGCATGATGCCGGGCTAGAAAAGGAGTCCTGATGGAGATCATCCTGCGTCAAGCTCGTCTATCCGATGGAGCCATTGTCGACATCGGCATCGACCAGGGCAACATTGCGGCCATCGATCCGACGTTGACAATCGATGCCGACGTCGAACTACAGGCAAACGGCAACTTGACGTTGCCCGCCTTTGTCAACGGCCAACTGCATGCCTGCAAGTCATTCTGGCGCCGTCCGTTGAGCCGTCTCTCACCGGAGCAGGCGCAACTGCCCCGCTTCGAAGCAGCGTCGCTGGTCAAACAGCAGTACACGGCTGAAGATGTGATTGCACGAGTCGACGAGACCATGCGTCTGGCCATACGCCACGGGACCTGTGCGATTCGTCTCTTTGCCGATGTGGATGAAGACTCCGGCCTGGCGGCCATCGAAGGGCTGTTGGAGATCCGCCGGCGCTATGCACATTTGATGACGGTTCAGGTCGTGGCTTTTCCGCAAGACGGGCTGGGCAGTGACGAAGGTCTGTCGTTGATGCGTTCGGCCATGGCCCTTGGGGCCGATGTGGTTGGCGGTATTCCGTGGATCGAACAGGGCACGGAGGCCCAGCAGCGCCATGTGGAGCGGTGCTTCGACATCGCCCAGGAGCACGACTGTGATCTCCACTTTGTCTGCGATGACGTCGCCGATCCCACGGTGCGGTCTCTGGAGATGGTGGCACGGGAAACAATTCGTCGAAGATGGGTCGGTAGGGTCAGCGCCACCCAATGTGCGGCGCTGGCATTCTATCCGGACGAGTACGCTGAGAGGGTGATTTCTCTGGTTGCCGAGGCGGGCATCGCCATCTTCTCCAATAGCCATGTCTCGTTGATCGCCACCGAGTTCGCGCCGAGCCAGCCCTGGCCAAGGGCCATCACGCGCGTGCGTGAGCTAATCGATGCCGGCGTCCCCGTGGCCTGCGCCCAGGATGACATCGACAACTGGTTCTATCCGTTCGGGCGCAACGATCTGCTCGAAGTCGCCCAGTTCATGGCCCACAACGGCCAGTTTGCCTGGGATGGCGAAGTGGATCGCGTGCTGCCCATGGTCACGGAAATCCCCGCGAGCGTATTGGGTTTGGAGAACTACGGTCTGAGCGTTGGGAATCCCGCCGACCTGGTGGTCTTGGAGGCCAATAGTTGGCACGACGCGATTCAGTACCAGGCAGAAAAGAAATTCGTCTTGCTACGCGGTAAGCTGGTGGCGGAGTCGTCGAGGCGAACGCGATTCCATCTTGGGCTGTTCGGATAACACAGTGTCAATCATTTCGGAACAGGTTATATAAAGCAGAGAGATCCCTCGGTTGGCCGAAGGCTCTCTCTGTTTTATCCTCATCGTTCAGCAAATCAGGCCGTCCCACCTCGATAGGGGCAGAGGGCCCAAGACGCTGCATCAGGCATTCAGATCAAACACCCGACTACAGGGGAATTCGTGAGGCGTTCTCGGTAAGCCACTCGTCGAAGGTCTGTAGATCGGGGTTCAGAGAGCGCACCAGGTCCAGGTTGCGCGCTCCCACATACGACTCATTGAAGTCACGTTTGTACTCGTACATGTTGCCCATCTCATCGGCGCCATCGAACCCGAAGCTGCGATACACATCGGCAGGCACATCATTGTAGCGGACCTCCTGCCCTAGAGCATTGCTCATCGCTGCAGCCATCTCTTCACCTGTCAGGTGCTCACCTGCGATCGCAACGGTCTTTCCGATGTACGCATCACCCTGCTTGAAAATACCGTAGGCCGCCCTGCCAATGTCCTCGACTGCGATACCCGGCAACTTGGCATCGCCCATCGGCAAGGTCAGCACAAGGAATCCATCCGGACCAGGCTGGGGGCCGGCGCCGAAGAAGATGAAATTTTCCCAATAGAAGGAAGTGTACAACAGAGTCGTCGGCACGCCTCTATCGCTAAAATATTGGTTGGCCTCGCTTTTGGCATCAAAGTGTGGCACATTGTATTGTCCCTGAAGCACGGGCATGCGCTCGTCGTCAATGGGCAGTAGATTGCGCGTGTCCTCAAAAGTGGACCAGATCACGTGTTTGACACCTGCAGCCTCTGCCGCTGCGGCAATGTTCGCCGCCTGAGCCTTTTCTTTCTCCGCCGAGAAGTGCTCCCAGAAATTGGTGATACCGAATGCCCCATAGCACCCTTCAAACGCTTTGCGAAGGCTCTCGACGTCGTCGAGATCGGCCTGTACGACCTCTGCGCCTCGTTCGGCAAGCACTCTAGCTGGATCTGAATCGGGATTTCGGGTCAAGGCACGTACAGCAAATTGGCTGTCCGGATCGTCCAGGACGGCCCGAACGAGGCCACCTCCCTGGGCGCCGGTGGCGCCGACCACAGCAATGATTTTTTTGTCGGACATACGTCTCTCCTAGATAACAAGCTTGTACTCGATAGGTTGTTCTATTCCACGCATCAAGCGCCAGTTGTCGACAGCCAGTCTGCGTTCCGCGGCCAAGTCTTCTTTGCCATGAACATTACGTCATGACTGCCAAAAGACTCTACCATCCACTTCGGGACCCGTCTGCAATCAAACAGACATTTCTACCGTGCCATCCAGCAAGAGCAAGTAGATCGTCTTCAGAAAGAGCGCTGCAGTCACAAGGCATTTGGCTCGATTCAGCCTGACCGGCGTCTACAGCTCACGTTTAGCAAACCCGAGACAAGTCCTGCGATTTCGGTTCGATGGTGGTAATCTGCTGCACGGTCGTCTATAATTGACTCATGCAAGAAACCTCATGGCTTTACGTGTACAACCTCCAGCCAGTGCTCTCTGAAACACTAGGGAATGACCCCACCTGGCGGACGGTGGTGCAGGCCCTGCTGCAAAAAGGGGTGAGGCCACCAAATCGGGAGTCCAAATGTCTCAGATCGATCTTCTATTGCTTCATCCACCCAGCGTCTACGATTTTCGTGAGCGGGCCATCTTGTATGGCCCCATCAGTGATCTGATCCCCTCGTCGCCAGTGTTCGAGATGTATCCCCTCGGCTTTCTCACCATGACAAGCTACCTTGAGGAGCGAGGCCTGAACGTGCGAATCGTCAACCTAGCCCTGAGGATGATAAACGAGCGCCATTTTGATGTTCCTGCCTTCCTCGCCAAGCTCAATCCCAAGGCAATTGGCATCGACCTCCACTGGCTGCCCCATGCCCATGGATCCATCGAGGTGGCGAAACTAGTCAAACAGATCCACCCGACGGTGCCGGTGATTTTCGGTGGTCTTTCCGCCACCTATTTTCATGAGGAACTCATCCAGTATCCTGCGGTGGATTACGTCCTGCGGGGAAGTTCTGTGGAGCCGCCACTATACGAGTTGCTGACGTGTCTTGCTGCGGAACAGTCGCCGGAGCGGGTGCCCAATCTTACCTGGAAAGCCAACGATGAGGTGCATGTCAACCCGTTTACATTTATTCCAAAAACCCTCGATTACGTGGACCTGATGCCTGAACGCCTGGTGAAAATGGTGCTACGCCACCGGGATCTACAGAGTGTCCTGCCCTTTAGCGGCTGGTGGCAGAACCCCATCACGGCGGTCTTTACTGTCAAAGGCTGTGCCCACGAGTGCGTGACTTGTGGCAGTTCGAGCCAAGCCTGCAGCCTCCTCAGCAAACGCGACCAACCGCTGTTTCGCAGTCCGCAAAATCTTGTGAAGAACATGATCGACATCAGCCGCTTCTCCAAAGGTCCGATTTTTCTGGTTGGAGACTTGCTTCAGGCGGGAGATGAACATGCGTATCGTACGTTGGCGCTTCTTCGGGAGGCCAACATCAAGAACGAAATTGTCTTCGAGCTATTCAAGATGCCGCCATTGGACTTCTTGGCGGCAATCGATGAATCGGTGGCGAGTTGGAGCCTGGAACTTTCTCCGGAAAGTCACGACGAAGATATCCGCGGCGTCCAGGATGAGACGACCCGATATGGAAACGCTGAGATGGAAGCGGTGATTCAAGCAGCACAAGCGTTGGGCTGTCATCGGATCGATGTCTTTTTCATGATCGGCCTGCCGAGACAGACGCGAAGATCAGTGGAAGAGACGATCGATTACTGTGAACATCTCATGCAAGAGTCTGACAAACGCCTGTCTTGCTTTGTATCGCCAATGGGTCCATTCATCGATCCCGGTAGTAGGGGCTTTGAGGAGCCGGAGCGTTTCGGCTACCGTCTCTTCGCTCGAACCCTGGAGGAGCATCGTCAACTACTTGTCCAGCCTTCCTGGGAACAAATACTCAACTATGAGACGATTTGGATGAGTCGAGCGGAACTGGTGGCGGCCACGTACGACGCAGCTGAAGCCTTGAATCGTTTGAAGTTGAAATATGGCCGGATCGGCAGAGCCAGAGGAGAGGAGGTGGCTCGTCGTATCAAACAGGCGCGTGCGATCAAGGAGCGTCTGGACGCCATTGAACGTGGGGACCAAGCGGATCCCGAGACGCTTCAGGTGCTCCAAGGGGAGATCTATGCCTTCAGTGTCTCGACAGTCTGTGATAAGAGGGAGCTATTTTGGAGACGCCATCTGGTGAACTACAGACCGATCGGTATTCTGAGGATTGTACTTGCGTATTTGCGCGATCTCATCAATGTGCCGATGGTGTAATGTCTCGATCAGGCGTTCGTGGTCGCGGGGCGCGATTCGTCGTCATTCCAACAACTTGATAAAATAGAACCATAAGATGACGTATCGCGCCGAGGGGTCCATGAAAGACCATCGATTCACCTTTCTGAGCACTGTCGCTCTGTTCTCCAACTTGCCTAAAATTGAACTCGATGACATTGCCGACGATTTTCATCTCCATACCTACGCCAACGAGACGACGCTGTTTCTGGAGGGCGAAAGTGCTCGCGCATTCTATATCGTCGCCGCCGGCCGGGTACGGTTGTACAAGCTCTCGCTCGACGGCCGCGAACAGCCGCTCTTCGTGATGCAGCCGCGTGATTTCTTCGACATCCCTCCCTTGCTGGACAACCGGCCTCATCCCGCTTCGGCCACGACCCTGGGTGACGCCCGTCTATACGTCGTCAGCCGCGAGCGCATGGTGGAGATCATGCAGCGTCATCCACAGGTGGCCGGCTCACTGCTACCCTACCTGAGCAAGCGTCTGCGTGACTTGGCTGCGCTGACAGGCGACCTGGCCTTCACCGACGTGTCGACGCGCCTGGCCCGACTCATCCTCGTCTATGCGCGAGGAGGGGCAACCGACGCCCCAGGGCATTCAACTCTCCTGGGGCCTCTCCCACAGTCAGATCGCCCACCTGATCGGCACGGCCAGAGAGGTGGTCACCCGCTCGCTGCACCACTTCAAGCAGGCAGGCGTGCTGCACAGCGACCACGGACGGCTGGTGATCGATGACTGGGAGGCACTCCAGAAATTGGCCGACAGCCACTGATCCAAACATACGCTCCTCCACTGCCTACATCCTCTATTTGCATCCTCAATTCGAGCCCCGTGTGACGTGAGTCACTGCACGTTGGGCGTACTTCCGCCATACTAAAACTAGAACCGAATTCGGACCTGCGGACCCAGGGAGGGTGCTCCATGTTTAAGCATATTTTGGCGCCAATTGACGGATCTCCCGACGCATCTGTGGCCTTTGACCATGCCATTGAGTTTGCCCAGGAAGAGGCGGCGACGATCCACGCCCTATTTGTGGCCGACAGCAAACTGATCGAGGCGCCGTACAGAGTGGCCACCATACCGGAAACGATGTCCATCGATCCCCATGCAGATCGGACGCAGGCCGCGGTCGCGATCGGCAAACATCTGGCTGAGTATGGGGAGGCGACGCTGGCTGAAGCCCAGGAGCGCTGCGACGCAGCGGGGGTTCTATGCGAAACCGAATATGTGGAAGGCATCGTCGCCAATGTCATCCTGAACCGCACTGTCGGCGCAGACCTGGTGGTCATGGGCAGGCGAGGTGAAGGAGCCGAATGGGCGGGGCCGCAGCTGGGTTCGGTGCTCGAAACGATCGTCCGCCATGCCCAGGCGCCGGTGCTGACTGCCCAGGCTGAGATGCGTCCCATCAAGCGCATCCTGGTCGCTTTCGACGGCAGTGAACGGGCAGTGGATGTCTTGAAGGTTGCCGCGGAGATGACAAACCGCAAGGCGCGGACGATCGTCGTGCTCACGGTAGATGATGGCAACAGCGGCCGCCATGACGCATGGAAGATGGGCAAGGCGCTATTGGCGGAGCAAAGCCAGAAAACAACTCATCTCTTCGTCCCCGGCCACGCCACCAGGGAAATCTTGAGGTTGGCTACAGACGAAGAGTGCGATCTGATTGCCCTGGGGTCCTATGGCCACAGTCACTTTGTCGAAACAGTTTTCGGCAGCACGGTGGACGAGGTGCTGCACGGCGCCGTTAGTCCAGTGTTGATCTGCCGGTGAGACGCGGCGCGTGAAATGGCGATATGTCATGGGGAGCCGATCTGCAGTTCGGCGGCGAATTCCGCAGGAGCATTGGCAAGTTGGCCCTGGTGGGCGGCAGATGCTGGGGAAAATGGGTGGCCAAGCCGGCAGTTCCCCATTCCGCCTACGAGGCCAAATTCTTTCACGCGGACCAGATGGACGCCGCTTGGCAATGGCTGGGCGACGAGTCGAACTTCAGGCTGGAAAGGAGCAATACCATGAGCGATCGTGATATCGTCAGTTCGGCCATGGCCGAAGAGTTGGATGGCCGTGTCGAGCAAGCTGGCGGCGACATTGCCGCTGTCCGCCACGAGCTGGAAGACCAACTGCACGCATTGGAAGCGAACGAAAAGCCGGAAGACCGCGTTCAGATCGCCCTCCTTCTCTCTGAGATGATCTACCTGGACGAAAAAGCGAAAGAGATGCAGCAGAGTGTGGAGGAAAAGCATGTAGGGCTGATGGACCGCATGCGCCACATATTCAGCAGCGAAGCATGAAGGCAACCGGTGACGCATTGATTGCATTGGCTGCTGAAAAACAGTCCCAGCAAGGGCGCGCAGAGTGGAGAGAGCGTGTGGACAACAACGTAGACACATCCAAACAGGAGATTTTGGGACGTCTCGTCGCGGCAGAGACCGATGCCCGGCACAAGGTTGATGAGGCAAGCTTGCAGGCCCAACAGACCGTTGCCGAAGCCAACGCCACCGCAACGCAGATGTTGGCCGATGCGCGTCGGCAGGCGGCCGCCAATGCCGAGGCGCTCATCAACAGGAGCAAGCAGGAGATCAGCGACGAAGTTGCCGCCCTTCACATGGCCGCAGATCGCCGGGACAGCGCGATGGAAGAAGCCGCGCGCAAGAACCTGGATGCGGCAGCAAGCTTGGTCGTGCGCTGGGTAACGGGCGAGGGAGGATGAAATGGCCGCTCTGCTCGACACGGCCCGATATGCCGCTGCCAATGCACAGGTACGCGCCCTCTACACGCGCATGGTGGATCCGTTTCTGTGGCGTCAGATCTTGGACGCACCCGACACGGCGGCGATCTCAACGTTGTTGCAGCAAACCGGATGGGGAGTGGAGACTGGCGCCTGATGGCCAACAGCCACAGGCGGCCGAACTGGAACGCGGACTATGGAGGCAGCTTGCACGGTTATCGCTGCGACCCTCCAACTTGATCGCCGGCACCCCTCGCGACCTGTTGGTCTGGTATTGGCGCCGTTTTGAGATCGACAACCTCAAGACGGTTCTGCGTTCCATACACTACCAGGAGGCGTGGCCCAGGGTCGAGGCGATCATCGTTGATCTGGGAGATCTGACCCCAATTTCATGGCGTGCCCTTGCCGAATCAGACTCTGTCCAGGCGATGGTCGACCGGCTGCAAGAGGGGCCATACAAGCGAGCGCTGGACCAGGCCATGCCGCGCTACCAGCGCGAGCATTCGCTCTTCGTGCTTGAGGCCTCCCTGGATCTTGCCTATGGGCATCGCCTTCGCAGCCTGATCAGCTCTCTACATGGACGCGACCGCAGCGAGGCCGAAGCCTATCTCGGTTTCCAGCTGGATGTCCAGAACCTGCTCTGGGCCTATCGGTACCGCATCTTCGCCCGCCTGTCGCCTGAGGAGATCCTCAACTATACCCTGCATCGCGGCCTGCGTGTGGATGCCGACATCGTGCGCCGGATCGCGTTGGGTGCGCCCCTGGTTGAGACCGTGCGCGCCCTGTGGGGCGATCGGCTGCCGGGCATGGATCAGCTTCAGGCGCTGCCGGAACGTGAAGCCTTGACCCGCCTAGAGGTGAATAGCCAACGTTACCTGGTGGATCGGGCGCGTCACGCACGTGGCGGCTACCCCCTCCATTTGGGCACGCTGCTGGCCTATCTGATCCTGCTCGAAGCCGAAACCCAAGACCTGACGACAATCATTGAAGGTCGATCTTTCGCCTGGCCGATGGAGCGCATCCAGCCCTTCCTCATCGGGAATCGAGGATAGCCATGTTTAGGCCCGCACCAATGAGTGAGATCAACCTCTTCATCCAGGATCGCGACATCCAAAACGTGACCGTCGCGTTGATCCGGATGGGCCTGTTGCAGCTAGAGACCGACACCCAGGTCGATCAATCGGCAACCGATTGGTCCGGGCTGGCTAATTCGTACTCGTCGCAGGTGAGCCGGTTGCACGGATTTTTGGAGACGTTGGGCATTTCCCCGCAATCGCTCGAAGTAAAAGATGTGGCGGACATCCACACCGATCTGTCTCGTGGCATGGAAGCCGTGCACGCAGTCGAGGGGACAATCACGCACTGGCAGGCCCAGCTGGCCGAGGCGCAACAGGAACAAGAGCGTTTGAGTCTCCTCATCGAACAACTACGTCTTGCTGACGCCGGTTCAGATTCCCATTGAGCAACTGGCAGGCTTTCGCATTCTGTACCTTGTGGCCGGAACCATGCCGAGTCAGAACCTGGGACGCATTCAGACCGCACTCTTCCGCATCCCGTTCGTCATCTTGCCCGTCCATGAATTCGGCGACCGCATGCTGGTCTTCGCAGCGACGACCCATGAACACACGCCCATCCTGGATCGGGCACTGCACAGCGCGCTCTTCGAGACAATCCCACTGCCGCAGGACCTGTCCGGCCTTCCTGCCGACGTCTTGATCGATCTGGAAACGCAGCGCACGCACGCCGTCCAACGCATTCAGGGGCTGGAACAGGAGCGGCGGCAACTGGCTGACAAATGGAAGGAACGGCTGCTGATCGCGTGGAACCGCGCCCGTATCGATGCACTGTTGGCGGACACCATGCGACGATTCCCCCGCCAGGGGCGCATCTACGTCATTTCGGGCTGGACGCCGGCTGATAAGGTTCAGGTATTGGTGGACGGCGTGAACGCAGCCAGCGCCGGACGGGCGGTCATCGAGGTCATCGATCCCGACATCATGCGGGCCAGAGCGCCCACGCTGTTGCGCAATCCGCCCTTCTTCCAAGTCTTCGAGCAGTTTGTCACCGCCTTCGGCTATCCAGCCTACAACGAGCTCGACCCTACACCCCTACTGGCCGTCAGCTTTCTGCTGATGTACGGCATGATGTTTGGCGATATCGGCCATGGATTGCTACTGGCCGCCGGCGGCGCCTGGCTCTTCTATCGCCACCACAGACAGGGGCAGACGGCCATGCTTCTGCTGAGCGCCGGTGCAAGCGGGTTCCTTTTTGGTCTGCTCTATGGAACGGCATTCGGCATCGATGTTCTGCCGGCCTTGTGGGTGCGTCCCCTGGACAACATCACGGAGATCCTTCTGGCCGCCATCCTTGGCGGAATCATCTTTCTCAACATTGGCTTCGTCCTGCATCTGGTCAATGCATGGCGCATTCACGATTGGACCCATCTCTTTCTGGACAGAAACGGACTGGCAGGCGTCTGGCTCTACTGGGCATTGTTGGGTGGGGGCATCGCGCTTTGGCAGGGCCTCCTGTCGGTATCCGCCTGGCTGCTGTTGACGGCGCCTCCCTTCGCCCTGCTCTTCTTTCAAGAACCCCTTCGACGCTGGTTTTCCAAACATCGTCCGCTGGCGCCGCAAGGATGGGGCGAAGCCCTGCTTCTCTCTTTTTTCGAACTGCTGGAGACGGTGATCAGCTACATCGGCAACAGCCTTTCCTTTGTCCGACTGGGCGCTTTCGCCGTTGCTCATGAGGGCCTCAGCCGGGTCATTCTGCTGCTGGCCGTCATGGCCGGCCCGTGGGGCCAATGGCCCATACTGATTCTGGGCACGCTGTTCTTGGTCGCGTTCGAAGGGTTGATCGTCGGCATTCAGACGCTGCGTCTTGAGTACTACGAGTTTTTCGGCAAGTTTTTCCAGGGCAACGGACGCCGATTTACACCGATGCGCCTGCCCGACGTTGACGGGCCGAAAGGCGCCTATTGAGATCGGCCTCTGCACTCTTTGTTGAACGAATCAATGGCCTGCCCAGAGGAGGGAATGGCATGATACCCAATCGAGTTGTCAAACTGTTGGTCCGTGGCCTTGTGGCGATTGATACCGTGGTCTTCTTGGTGGCCGCCCTGGCGGCATTGTTGCTCTGGTTCAACATGCCGGGAATCGCCATGGCGACGCCGCTGCTGCAAGAGGCGGGCGCCTCGTCGAACAACACGGCGGTGGGCGCTGCGCTGGCCATCGGCCTGGCAGCCATCGGTTCAGGCATCGCCGTCGGCATCGCCGGCGCCGCAGCCATCGGCGCCATCGCCGAGAAACCGGACCTACTGGGCCGTACCCTCATCATCGTCGGATTGGCCGAGGGCATCGCCATCTATGGCCTGATCATCTCGTTCATGATACTCGTACGATGAACGAAGCAAAGCTGCTGGTGATCGGCGACGACAACATCGTCTTCGGCTTTGGCCTGCTGGGCATCGAGGGCCGGATCGTCCATAGCGCTGAAGAAGCGCAGCAGGAACTGGATCAGGCCGTGTCGGAGCACGAGGCCGAGATCATCCTGATCTCATCACAGTGGGCTGCCGCCCTACGCGCGCAGATGGATGCCCGTATGTCAGCGTCAGCGATGCCGATCGTGCTCGATCTTCCCAGTAGTTTGTCGGGCGAGACAGGGCAAGCTGATCTGCGCGGTCTACTGCAACATGCCCTCGGTGTCCAGCTGAAACCGTAGCGGATTACGGAGGAGAGTTGAATCGAGATAGATGTGAGCGTGAGTGGGGCGACGCCAGCGAATGAATTCGCAGCAGTCGACCACCCGAGACCCTAGAGAAGCCCGAATGGAACGCTCGAAGGAGAGGTCCAATGCCCGAACTGATCGGCGATGTGGATGAACTTGCCTCCCTGATCCACCGTGCCGCCACCCAATCTGTGCTCGATGCGCGGGAGGAAGCTCGCCAGGAGAGCCGGGACATATTGAATTCGGCGACTGCGCAAATTCAACGAATCCAGGCGGAAGCCAGCGTCGCGGCCAAACGTGAAGCCGAGGTCTTGCACCGCCGTACGCTGGCGCAGGCAGCCCTGGACATTCAGCGGCAGCACCTGCAGCGGCGCGAGGCCTTGCTCGACAGCGTCTGGGACGAGGCTGAAGCGCGTCTGCGTCTACTGGTCGACGACCCCCGGTACATCCACCTGTTGAAGCGCCTGGCACTGGAAGCCGCGAGCGCAGTGGCATCCGACACGATTGTGCTTGCTGCGGACGCCAAAGGACATGATCTGCTCACGCCCGAGCGCCTGGCCGAGTGGGGATCTGAAGCGGGAACGACCTTTCGCAGAGCGCCCCAACCTGCCGACACATGGGCAGGCCTTTTCGCCGCTGATGAGGCCGGCCGGCGGGTGGTCGACAATTCGTTGCCCCATCGTCTCGCCTCTGCCCGCGAGGAGTTGCGGGAGCAGGTTGCCGCGCTATTGGAGATCCTATGAATCCGGTAACCGGTATCCTCACCCGCATCAATGGGCCGGTTGCCCAGGCGCGCATCATCGGCTCGCTGGCCATGTCCGAACAAGTCTGGGTCGGCAAGGAGCGACTTGCCGGCGAAGTAATCCTGCTGGAACATGATTTAGCGACGATCCAGGTCTACGAGGAGACGGTTGGATTACGCCCCGGCGATCCATTGCTGGCCAGCGGATCCCCACTGGCCGTTACCCTCGGTCCAGGGCTGCTGGGCAACATCTTCGACGGTATTCAGCGTCCATTGGCGGCCGTTTACGAACAGGGCGGCATCTACTTGCGCCGCGGCATCCGTACGCCGCCGCTGCCTGAACGGCGCTGGGCCTTCACGCCCAAGGTCCAGCTGGACGACGTCCTCGCCGGCGGCGATCTGATCGGGACCGTCCCGGAGACGACGCTGATCGAGCACCGCGTGTTGACGCCGCCCGGCGTTCAAGGCAGAGTCACCTTCGTGGCCGCAGCGGGCGAGTATGGGCTCGACGATCCCATCGCGCGCCTTGTCGATGTGGACGGCCACGAGCACGTCGTCAAACTGGCCCAGCGCTGGCCGGTTCGCCGTGAGCGGCCGGTGGCAGAACGACTGGACGCCGACCTGCCGTTGATCACCGGACAACGGGTGTTGGACACCTTCTTCCCGATTGCCAAGGGGGGTGCAGCGGCCATCCCCGGCCCCTTTGGCGCAGGCAAGACGGTCATCCAACACAGCTTGGCCAAATGGTCCGATGCGCAGATCATCGTCTATATCGGATGTGGCGAGCGCGGCAACGAGATGGCCCAGGTCGTGGAAGACTTCCCCGCCTTGACCGACCCGTGGAGCGGGCGCCCGCTCATGGAACGGACCATCCTCATCGCCAACACGTCCAACATGCCGGTCGCCGCCCGCGAGGCCAGCATCTACACCGGGATCACCATGGCCGAGTACTATCGGGACCAGGGCTACGACGTTGCGCTGATGGCCGATTCCACCTCCCGCTGGGCAGAGGCGCTGCGCGAGATCTCCGGGCGCCTGGAGGAGATGCCGGCCGAGGAGGGCTTCCCCGCCTATCTGCCCTCGCGGCTGGCCGCCTTCTACGAACGCGCCGGCAGGGCGCGCACCTTGGGCGGGCGCACCGGGTCGATCACGGCCATCGGCGCCGTCTCTCCGCCGGGCGGCGACTTTTCCGAGCCGGTCACCCAGCACACGCAACGCTTCACGCGCTGTTTCTGGGGATTGGACCGAAACCTGGCCAGCGCGCGCCACTTTCCCGCAGTCAACTGGCACACAAGCTACAGTTTCTATGCGGACTCAGTGGCCGAGTGGTGGCAGAACGAGATAGACGCTGACTGGTCGACGCTCCGTCAAGCCGCCGCCGACCTGCTGGAGCAAGAAGCGCGCCTGCAACAGATCGTGCGCCTGGTCGGGGCCGATGCGCTACCGGACAGCCAGCGCTGGACGTTGGATGCCGCGCATCTGCTGGTGGAGGGCTTCTTGCAACAGAACGCGCTGCATCCGGTGGATGCCTACACCGTGCCCGCCAAACAGGTCTCCCTGCTTCGCCTCTTTGTCAAGCTCTACGACGAGGGCCGAAACCTGGTCACTTTGGGCGTGCCCGTTCTCGAAATTCGACAGGTCATCGATGCGCCGCGATTGATTCGACTCAAGGAAGAGATCGCCAACGAGGATGCCGACCAGATCGAGCAGATTTGCGCCGACGTGTGCAGCAAGCTGCGCCAACTGGGCAGCGAGCACCGGGGGATACGATGAGCAACGCACCGCGAATCAGTTGCGACTACGTGGGCGTCGACCGCATCGAAGGCCCGATTGCCGTGGTCGAAGGCGATGTCGGCGCAGCCTACGGCGAGATGGCCGAGGTCCTCACCGACGATGGCTCGGTCCTCATCGGGCGCGTCCTAGAGACCAGCCAAGCGCGTGCGGTGATTGAGCTATGGCGATCTAGTGCCGGGCTACACCCGAACGAGGCGCGTGTTCGTTTCCGGGGCAGGCCGTTCCAGGCGGCAGTCGCGCGCGAAATGCTGGGCCGTGTCTTCGATGGCCTGGGCAGACCACGCGACGGATTGGCGCCGCCCCTTGCCGAAGCGCGCGTCGACATCGACGGCGCCGCCATCAACCCGGTGGCGCGCCGCTATCCCCACGACTTCATCCAGACCGGCATCTCCGCCATCGACGGCATGAACACGTTGGTACGCGGACAGAAACTACCCATTTTTTCGGGCGCCGGTCTGCCCCACAACGAGTTGGCCGCCCAGATTGCGCGCCAGGCGCGGCTGGCAGAGCAGGACGAACGATTCGCCATCATCTTCGTCGCCCTCGGCGTGACCCACGACACGGCCGATTTCTTTTTCGACAGTTTCGCCGCCAGCGGCGCCCTCAGCCAGACGGCGCTCTTCCTCAACCTGGCGGACGACTCGCCTGTCGAACGGATCATCACGCCGCGGGTCGGCCTGAGCCTGGCCGAGTTCCTGGCCTTCGAGCACGGCTACCACGTGCTCGTCATCCTCACCGACATGACCAACTACGCCGAGGCGCTGCGTGAACTGGCCGGCCGCCGCGACGAGGTGCCCAGCCGCAAGGCCTACCCCGGCTACCTGTACAGCGATCTGGCCTCACTCTATGAACGCTGCGGACGTGTCAGCGGCGGCAACGGCTCCGTCACCCAGCTTCCGATCCTGACCATGCCCAACGATGACATCACCCATCCGGTACCCGACCTGACCGGCTATATCACCGAGGGACAGATTGTGCTGAGCCGCGATCTACACCGTCAGGGCATCTATCCGCCGATCAATGTCCTGCCGAGTCTCTCGCGGCTGATGAAAGATGGAATCGGCGCCGATCTGACTCGAGCCGACCATCCGCAACTGGCCAATCAACTCTACGCATCATATGCCCAGGTTCAGCAAGTGGAATCGTTGGCCGCCATCATCGGCGAAGAGGCGCTCTCCAGCGTAGATGCCGCCTATCTCTCCTTTGGCCATGCCTTCGAAAAGGAATTTGTGGCGCAAGGGGCCGATGAAAATCGTGAGATCGCACAGACATTGGACCTGGCCTGGTCGGTGCTGGCGCATCTGCCCAGTTCCGAACTCACGCGCCTGCCGCGGGAAGAGATCCGGCAGCGCCTTCAGCGGTCAGGGGGCGGAAATGGTTGACATCCTCAATGTCGCGCCCACGCATAGCGCGCTGCTCGAACTCGAACAGATGTTGGCGCAAGCGCGGCAAGGGTACCTTCTGCTCAAACGCAAACAGGAGGTGCTGATGCACGAGCTCATCGGACTGGTTGACGATGCCGAACACGCCCAAACTCAGATGCAGACGCGCATGCAGGCTGCCGTCACTGCGCTCGTGACTGCACGTATGCGCATGGGTTCAGACCGGCTTCATTGGGCCAGCCAGGCTCAGCGCGCCGAAATCGAGTCCGAAATCACCACGCGCACGATCATGGGCGTCATCGTTCCCCTGGTCCAGATGGAAGTGCGTCCAATGCCGCTGGCCTATGGGCTGGGCGACACCAGCGTCACCCTTGACGAGGCGGGATTGCGCTGGATCGAAGTCGCTGAAGTCCTTGGTCATTGGGTGGAGACTGTCACCACGGTCTGGCGTCTGGCGCAAGAGCTGCAACGAACGCGTCGCCGCGTCAATGCGCTGGAACACGTGCTGATTCCGCAATACGAGGCCGCCATTGCCCATATCCAGATCTGTGTTGGAGGAGCAGGAACGGGAGGCCTTTGTCCGTGCCAAACGTGTCAAGTCGTTGCGTGATGGGCGCAAGGAGGACCCGGATGAATGAACCCCTATTTCGCCAAATTCTGGCGCCGATCGACGGCTCGGAGAACTCAATCCAGGCCGCAAAGACCGCCTTCCGCATCGCCCGCGTGCTGAGTTCACAAGTGACGGCGCTCTACGTGGTCGATATGACCGTGCTCAGGGAGGTAGCCCACCACGCCAATCAACCGACGGTGGACACCCACCAGGAGTTTCGGCACAGCGGCCGTCAATACCTGCGCCACGTGGAACGTCTGGGCCAAGAGGTAGGCGTCCGCATCGCTCGCGAGATTCGTGAGGGCGAACCCTATGAAGAGATCGTTGCAGCAGCAGACACGATAGACGCCGACCTGATTGTGATGGGCCATGTTGGGCGCCGCGGGCCACGACGCATTCTGATTGGCTCTGTGACCGAACGGGTGATCGAGCTAGCCCATTGTCCAGTGCTGGTTGTGAAGACGGCCAACGACGGCTTTCCTTATAGCAACCGCTTTGGCGGCTAGGACATGCTCTGCTCGGGATCGGCACGGGTCAATCGCGCAGCTAAAAATTATGCGGTGATTATCGCCCGCACATCAGAAACGAAGGCGCGAATATGCAGCGCGGCATGACTTAGCTAGGGACCACAACTGAGCAATTATTTTGGCTCTATGCGTTCGCCAGATCGGCCGAAACCTAGGCAGAAAAACGCTGAGGGAGACGCTAAAACGTCGCTCCTAGGTGCCGCTACCGCAGTCAACAAAGCGATTTGCGTTGTTGAAGCAGTGGGATACCGAAGAACCAGGACTCAGTGAGGATACTATGGGGCGACTGCATGAAGCCTCTTTAGATTCATCTGTGCCTTTTGCAGTTGAGTCACTAAACGTCCATCTTCGGTGACGCCTCCAGGCTTGCGACGCAAACGATGGCGTCGCCACACCTCTCGCTAGGCAAAAGCCGGCGGCCGGGCCAGGCTCAGCAGGAGCCGGCCCGGCAGCGATTCTGCGGCCCAGGCATCGTGTTCCCCTGTGTCGAGGGCGGCATGGATGGGCCACCAGATCAGGCCGTCGGCATCGACGGATGGGCCGGTGATGGTGGCGCGGGCGCCGTACAGCAACATCCCAACCAGGTCGTCGGCCGGCGGATCGATGTGGCCCGGCGTTCTGCCGCGCGTTGACCACCGTATGCGCGTAGACGGTATCGCCGGGCAGGAACTTGCCTGGTTTGGGCGGCTTGGGCGGCTGATCAGGATCGACTGGAAGCGGGGGAATATTCGGGCGGTAGCCGGCGAGAGCGTCGGCCCTTTCGCTGTAGACGCGCCATAGCGCATCCCAATCGCCGTGAAGACATCGATCCATGCCCGAGTCGTCATCCCCATCGCCCATGTCGAATTGGGTGGCCATGTACCCCCACTGCATGTAGCCGCCGGCCGGTCGATCGCCATCGAACCAGCGCGCCATGTCCCGCCGAACCCAACCACTCCGATCCCCGCCGTAGCGATTGCCGAATCCAGCCTCCTCGACGATATAGGGCATGTTCAAAGATTGAGCGAGCGCACTGTCGTCGTTCTCATACTCCTCGTTGTAGCAATGGACCGTGACGAAATCGAAACAGGCGGGATCGTAGAGTCTCTTCTCCAGCGGGTTGTGCTTGAGCGAGGCATGGCGCGTGCTGAGCATGCCGGTGGTGACCATGTGGTTCGAGTCCAGCGAGCGTATCTCACGAGCTGCAACATGCATGAAGTTGATGAAGGCCGCGATGCGGGGATTGTCCATACTGATGGGACCGTGGGGATCGAGCTTCAACTCGTTGCCGATCTCCCAGGCGAAGATGCTCGGCTCATCGGCGAAGGCGGAGACCACCTTGCGCAGATAGGGCAGGTAGTTCCGGGGGTAGCCGCTTTCAAAGAAGGGCGCCGACAACAGATCGGCCGGGAAGTTGGGATCAACTTTGGCATAAAACGGTTCATCGCCGGGGATGCGGAACGGCACGTCGGCGTAGAGATTGGCAAAGGCCGGCAGCAGATAGAGACCGGGATAGCGATCATGGATCAGGTCGATCACCTCGCGCAGCCGTTCGACGGTCGCCTCGGCAGAGACATGCATGCTCGAGAGGAAGACGCGCACCACCCGTGCACCCATATCAAAGGCGGCCTGCAGTTGTTCCTGCTGATGACTCTTCTGAGCATGTTGCAACGTGCTCGGATCGCCGTAGTGGACCAGGCCGCGAATGTTGACGCCAATAAAGCGGAAGAGACGGCCGTCCTCGACAAATTCGCCGCCCTGGGCACGGACAAACGAATCCTTGGCAGCTTGCGGCGCGATCTCGCCATCAGTGTCGCCATCGACATCGATGGGCGTCTGCCCGATGAGGGGCTGTAGCTGCAGATTGAGCGTGACGTCACGGTCGACGGAAAACTCAGTGGAGTAGGGTATGACGCCCGGCGCCGAGACTACCAACCGATAGGCTCCTGCCGGTATATTCTTGAAGGAGAAACCGCCCCGGCTGTTTGTCCATGTCTGCAGCGCAAAGGTCTTGTGTTCGGCGTTGCGCGGCAACGTGTAGTGCTTCGTCGCCACAAACCGGCCGTCTTCGACCAGGCTCGGGTTCTCCAGCAGGACCTGTTGCTTGAAGAGCGGATAGGTCATGTCGACGACCTTGTTGCTGACGAAGCGTTGCCAGCACCGCCAGAGCCTGCCGTCAAAACCGGTCAGATGTCGATCCCAGAGGATCTCCGCCGCAACATCCCGATTTTCGGGTAGCCAGTATTCGTCGTCGGCTAAAAAGCGGCCTTCACTCTCTGTGAGGCCCGGATTGTATTGCGCCGCTTGCCGCTTGAATTCGGGCCATGTAATCCCTGCAACTTCGCCGCTGACGTGGCGCAGCCAGAGCGCCCAGGCACTGCCTTCGAATCCGGTCAACCGCCGGGACCAGGTCACATAGCTGGGTGCATCGAGCGCAGCCCTGGCGACGCCGCCCAACGTCTCTGCGCCGCCGACAAGACGCACCGATGCGTCGACCAAATCATATCCATGCAGCGTCAGCCGGCCACTGATGGTGATACCATCGAGTGCGGGAACCTTTGTCCTGGGCAACGCGGGGACAGCCACAGGCGTGGCAGAATCGGCTTCCTTCAGCGCCACAATCCGATCAATGAGGTGAATCTCCTGGCCCTGGTTGTCCTGCCCAAGATGGCGGAAGGTCTCCCAGTACCCGTGATGGCCAACCTCATAGAGCGCGGCCCCGAGAACATAATCATCCGCCATCATGCAGCTGTTGTACCACTCCAGCGACGACCAATATTGCGCTTCGGTCAGGGTCTGATCGACGTTGAGCCAGCCCTTGTCACCAAACGTCGGATCCTTGTACATCCGTGTGAGACCGGCCTCGGTGATGACGACGCGATGGCGATCGCCGTAGCGAGTGCGAATGCCTTCCAGACAGCGCCGATAGCTGCCCGCGCTTGAGGCGCTGCCGGGCGCCGGATACATGGTCGGCCAGCCATATTCGTGGAAGCCCAAATAGAGATACTCGGCCAGGGTATTGGAGAAGTGATCGAGGTAGTGTTCAGGCTCGCTGAAGTTGCCTGCGCCGAAGTTGAAGGCGATGGCCTCGATTCCAGCCTCCTGGAGCCGTTGGCGGAAGGCAACCTGAAAGCGATCATAGTTGGCCAACAGGCGCGAGGTCTCCTCCGGCTCTTGGGCGTACTGCTGCGATCCCGGTCCAGGCACAGCCTCGTTGAGGCTCATCCAGGCATCGATGAGACGGCGTCCGTTGGCGCCTTCTTCGGTGGAGAGGCCAAAATCATAGTGGATGATCTCGTCCGCCATGGCGCGGCCATGGGCTTCTGGATCATCATTATCGATCATCAGACGCTGGGTGTGGTTGTCCTTGTACATGCGCCCGATCACGAACGCATCGGGCGCGCGCCACTCCCTGATCTCGCGCAGGAGCGTCCGGTTGGCCGTATCGGCATGGATGAGAATCACCGGCGGTTGAACACGATCGATGGCAGTGTAGAGGTTGTGCTGATTGGTCGATACGTGTAGATAGAAGCCGAGTTTGTTGCCCTGGGCCGGCGGGACGGTCGGTGGCTCGACAGGTGGCTCACAGGCGGCTCGACGGGCGGTTCCACAGGTGGCTCAGTCGGCGGCTCGACGGGCGGCAGGACAGCCGATTCGTCCTCTTTCACCGTGCGTTGGAAGACCACATAGAAGGAATGGTGGCCGATGGAGTTCCAGTTCTCTCCCTTGGGGCCGTGCTCGTCGGGATGATTGGTATGCATGTTGACGACCCGATCGCTGATCAGGTTGTCGCCGACGACATCGACCCAGATGTGCTGACCGCTGTAGACATCGACATTGGTGGCCGGCTCATTCTGCGGCTTGTCGAACGACCGCGGCGGGGCTTGTTCATTTTCCCGCTGTGCTTCCCAGCCCCAGCGCAGACGCAGGTTTGGGTCGCTCACGCGGTTGCCTGCTTCGTCGACGGCATCGGCAAGGACGACATGTCGACCTCTGTTTTCGTCCGGTGTGAGATGGTGGACGCCTGTGATGCGCCAGTAGGTCTCACCGTCGGCAACATCGGGACGCTCCAGGCCAACGCCGTAGGCTACTGTGTCACCGAGGATGGTTGCGTCGTCTGCGTCACTTGGCCGGGCCAAAAAAGCTTCGCGGTGTCGTTCGTGAAAGGCCATGGTTCGCTCCATGAGATAGTCAAGTTGACCTGAGTTGAATAGACTGGAGAGTTGTTACGGGCCATAGAGTACTATAGGAAGACCGATGAATCAACTGCCTGAACCCTGTGGGCAGACTACGCCGCAGCAGGAATCCACGTGCCAGGGACGGTCCAAATGTGGTCATGCGAAGTCTTCGTGGACCGTCGCCGGCACGTTCCACCTCGAACCTGAAATGCACCCAACTCTCAGGCCAACGATATTTTCCAAGGATGACAAGTCGGAGGATTCTCAGTATAATGGCGCAACTCGTTTCACGGACAATGGCTCCCCACTACCTGCTGTGTCGTATACCACATCGCCCCTTGTCAGGTTCACTCGTGCGACGAGTCAACCTCTTCGTCCAGACGAGCGCACTCCCTGGTTTGATGCGCCCGCCTGGGCAGTGAACGACGGCTTTTGTGTTTGTAAAGGAGGACCAAATGAACAAGCGACCAAAGGGTAAATTGGGCGCACAGCTAGACCGCGGCGCCGGATACCTAATTGCGGCCATTTTGTTGGCCATTGCAGTTCTCGCCGCAAACAGTACACCACTTCTGGCTCAAGGCAATATCGAGTCCAAGACCAATCTGCCCGATGATCTATCAAACGTCTATGCTACCTATGAGCAAGACGTGATTGAGCTCAAGTTCAAAGACAACCGACAGATGCGCCTGCGCGCAGGCGCACCTCGAAATATCGACGGCGGCTCGATCTCGGCAGCGGAAACGAACGCCCTGATGGCGCTCTCCGCCGGCGGCGAATGGCAGCGCTCCCACACGGCCAGCGAGGCCGAGTTGGATACGTTGCGGGCCAATGGCGAAGCACGGACCGGCCGGCCCCTGCCGGACCTGAACAACTACATGCGGCTGGAACTGCCGCCAGGGCAGGACGCAGTCGAGGCAGTTCAGTTGTACGCAGCATTGGATTCTATCGAGGGCGCCTTTCTGATTCCCGAAACCGGCGCCCGTTGGCGGATGTGGAAGACTATGCAATACCGGGCAGCGTCAGCGGCAACCAGGTCACCGATCCCTATCAGGGCTATCTTGACGCTGCGCCCGCAGGCGTGGACGCACGCTGGGCCTGGGACGGGATCCACGGCTAGCGGCAGCGGCATTCGCATCTGCGACGTTGAATATGATTACAATGCCGGCCACAAAGATCTGCCGGACGTCACCTTCGTGGGCGATCCCAAGGATCCCCCATTTAGCGATGACCATGGTACCGCGGTCCTGAGCATCATGGGTGGGCGGGCCAACACCTGGGGGGTCAAGGGTATCGCCTACGGCGCCAGCTACTACTTCGCAGCGGCCAAGACCACAACCGGCGGCTACGATGTGGGCAACGGTGTCATCGAATGCATGAATGCGCTCAACCCCGGCGACGTCATCATCATTGAGCAGCAGACCGCGGGCCCCAATTACAGTCCCGGCGACAACAGTCAGTTTGGCCTGGTACCGGTGGAGTGGTACAAGCCCTGGTACGATGATATTGTCACAGCGGTCGCTAACGGCATGATCGTGGTGGAGGCCGGAGGCAACGGCAGCCAGGATCTGGACAGCAGCGACTACACCAGCGGCAACGGCGGTCATCACCCTTTCAAGAGTGAAAATGACTCAGGCGCGCTGATCGTCGGTGCGGGCAAGCCGCCCAAATGGGGATCCTCCGCCCGTTCAGCCGAAAGTTTCAGCAGCCATGGCAGCACGGTCGATATCCAGGGGTGGGGCAGTGACCTGGTCAGTGCCGGGTACGGTGATCTCTATCCTGGCGGATCGTCACCCGACACAGCGCAGCGCGATCTCTGGTTTCGGCGCTCCTTCGGCGGCACATCGGGTGCTTCCCCTGTCGTGGCTGCCTCGGCGGCGATTGTACAGGCCAACTACAAAGCCAAGAACGGAAGCGCCGCCCCCCCGGCGGTCATCAAGGCCATCTTGCGCAATACGGGTACGCCCCAGACCGGAAGCAAAGAGATCGGGCCGTTACCGAACTTGCGTAAAGCCATCGAGTCCATTTGGGGCGTCACGCCTACGACAGTGACGGCACCCACCGTCGATCCCGCCAGTGGCAGCTATGCGATGCCCATGCAGGTGACCATCGACTACGGCTCGGCCGGCCAGAACAGCAGCAACACCCACATTCGCTACACGCTGAACGGCAGTGAACCGGGCATCGACTCCTTCATCTTCATCCCCGAACAAGGTGATTCGATCTACCTAAACTATGGCGTGACGATCAAGGCCAGAGCGTTTCAGTCCAACGGATCGACGGGACTGGTCAACAGCAGTGCATCCACGACGGCCACGTATATAAGCACCACACCCAAGGTCGAGACGCCGGTGATCAATCCAGGCGGCGGCATCTACAGCCAACCCCATCAGGTTACCATGTCGACAAATACATCGGGTGCAACCATCCGCTATCGAACCGACGGACGCAGTCCCAGCTTCTTCTATCCCGGCACGGAATATACAGGCCCAATCACCCTGGAGCCGGGCACATACGAGATCACGGCCCGGGCCTACAAAGACGGCTACTACAAGAGTGACGTGGCTGAATCGGGCGAGATTACGGTCAACCCGATCACGCTGCCCTCGCCGACCATCTATCCCAACGGCGGCGACTTCGCTGGATCGGTCACCGTCTACATGGGTTCGACTGTGTTAGGGGCCGAAATCCGCTACACGACAGACGGAAGTACGCCGTCCCAGAACTCGGCCCTCTTTGCCGAACCGATTACGTTGGATCAGACGGCAACCGTCAAGGCACGTATCTATCTAGAGGGCTATACGCCGAGTGACGTGGTCGAGAAGCTCTTCACGGTCGTGCCGCAAGCCGCCACGCCGGTGATTTCGCCGGTTTCGGGCACCGAGGCGACCGGATCGTTGGAGGTATCGATCTCAAATGCGACGTCCGGTGCGGTCATCCGCTACACGACCAATGGGGCGGAACCGACCTCCTATTCAACGGCCTATTCCGGTCCGTTCACGCTAGGCGTCGGCCAACACACAGTCAAAGCCAAGGCCTTTCTCGCCGGGGCGAACGCCAGTGAAACAGCCAGCGCCGATTTCACGGTCTTCAGCGAAAATCTCGTGAAGGTCGAGGCGCCGATCATCGATCCCAATGGCGGCAACATCACCGGTTCCGCAACCGTGTCGCTGACGACCAACACCGAAGGCGCCGACATCTTCTACATCATCAACAGCGCTGCAGAGCCAGATCAGCTGTACACAACAGCCATTGTGCTCGCAGCAGGAGACAGCTACTCCCTGCGCACCCGCGCGAAAAAGGCAGGCATGGCCGACAGCGATATCAGCCAGACTTCATTCAACACATTCGATCCCAGTCTAACCGGCACCATTGAGGATCCAAATGTGACACCGCCCAGCGGCATCTATACTGATACGATCCAGGTCACCGTTGATGGACAGACCGTTCCCCCGTTCAAGATCCGCCAGGTATACGTGACCACTGACGGCGACGATCCGGTACCGAACTCCAACAGCACCAACCGATCATCGCCGTACAACTTCAATGTGGGCACATCAACCCAGGTCAAAGCCATTGCCACCCAGCTTGGCTGGACCAACAGTGCGGTGGTGACGCGTGACTACACGATCCAGTGCGCACAGCCGAGCATCTCGCCGCCGACCTCGGTAATGACGGAGACGGTGGAGGTCAGCCTATCCACATCGACGCCAAACGCGACGATCTACTACACCTTGGACGGCACAGAACCGGACGAGTCATCGTCGGAATACGACGGCAATTCCTTTGCGCTGGGTCTGGGCAGACACACGGTCAAGGCCACCTGTTTCCGCACCAACTTCGAGGAGAGCGAGACCGCGACCCAGGTCTACGTGGTCAACAAGACGCCGGTCGCACCTCAGATCGTGGCCCATCCAGTCGATCGCACCGTGGAAACCGGCGCGGACGCCACCTTCAGTGTGACGGTGACCGGCGAGCCATACCCCGCCATCCGCTGGCAGAAGGACGGTGTTGATGTTGCGGGCGAGGTCGATCCCGAATTGACGATCGCCAATGCACAGGCGGACAACGCCGGTGAGTACCTGGCGATTGTTTCGAACAGCGCCGGTGAAGTGACCAGCGATGCTGCAACACTCACCGTCAACATCAAGCTGGTTGCGCCGGCCTTCATTACCCATCCCGCCGACCAGACCGTTGCCGAGGGCGAAACAGCGACCTTCCGTGTGGAGGTCAGCGGACAGCCGCTCCCCACCATCCGTTGGCAGAAGAATGGGGTCGACATTCCTGGCGAAACAGGCACCGAACTTGTGATCCCGGATGTGCAGACGGGCGATACCGGTCTCTATCGAGCCGTTGCAACCAACAACGCCGGCGAAGCAACCAGCAATGCTGCGACCCTGGCGATTGCCGGCGAGCCGATCGCCGATACGGTTGTCTTCATCAACGAAGTCTACTATGGCGGCAACGGCAATGAGGATTGGGTAGAATTCATCAACACCGGCAGCGAGGCAATCGACATCGGCGAGTGGTGGCTCTGTGCACGCTTCCAATATGGCAAAATCGATACGCTCCCGCTGGTCGTCGGCAGCGACTACCTTCTCGAACCGGGTGAAATTCTGGTTGTTCGAGCGCATACGGATCTGGACAACAATGCCTCCGATCTGGGCCTCTACACAACGGACGATTTCGAAAGCAAAGACGCGATGGTGGATTTCGTACAGTGGGGGACCGGGCAGGATGTGGGGCGTTCTGACGTGGCCGAAGCCAAGAGCGTCTGGCGCCAGTTGAGTCCGGGGCAATTCGACTTCGTGTCAACGGTGAGCGCCGGTCAATCTATGGCGTGGCTGGGGACGAACAGCGGGGGCGAATTACTCACGTTCAGCAGCGATTGGAAGAATCAGGAACCCACACCTGGAAGCACAAACAGTTCGTTGCCACCGGCAACGAAGTCCATCTTTCTACCGCTCGCAATTCGGTAATTCCTCCACAGGCAGTGTAAAGTAACAGCGGAGTTCTGCGGAAATTCGTTGACCGCGTGAAGAGCCTAGAGAGAAGCGTGAAACGTGAAGTGCACCTCACGTTTCACGCTTCACTTTTCGAGCTTCACGTGTCGGCCACGCGACTTCCAAATAAACCACAATCGAATCATACAACTCAAAGAGAAAGAGGTGCAGCCCATGACCACAGACAAGCGTGGCGCCGACCCTTCCATCGGACTCAACAGATCGCAGGTTTTGGCTACTGACGTGGTCCACAAAAGGGGAAGAGCCGGCCGGCTGGTCAAGCTCTTGCTCTTGTCACTCTTGCCCTTTCTGGCGCTTCTGCCGGATGGCGTTGGTACGCAGGCCTCACCCGGCGGGACCGTGCCGGATCTCGAGCAGCGCATCAGCCCATGGGCCGAGGAGAACAACGTCTATATCAAAGATCTTTGGAAGTCGCCTGTGCCCGACGGCGCCGAGTACGTCTATCTGCTCAAAGATGTCTTCACCACGATCAACGGCTCCTGGGAGGTGACCGACGACCGCTGGTCCGTGCCCCAATGGGCACGCGACGCCTACCTGAAACCCTTTGGAGCGGACGATTACTTCGATGATGCCGGGGCCGATCATCACCTCTTTGCCGCGGTCATCGGACTCGACGGCGAGCTGGTGCGGCTCAAGGAGGTCATCTACTGGTCTGACGGGTTCGAGAACGTGAATAATCCGGACTACGAGGGCTATGTCTATCGTGACACCAAGGAGCGTTCAGGCTGGATCAATATTCCGATTGGACCGGGAAGCAGCTACGTGCCGGAGCGCGGCGAGTCGGGGCCCTGGTGCTGGATGCCGACAGAGGGCAGTGAGACGATCTGCGGCGGCGGTCTGCCGTCCAACCACCATGTTTCGACGTTCGCCGTGTGGCAGAAAGTGAAACTGACGCTTTCGCCGCCGCCGGTGTATGATCGGGCGATCTACGTACCAATCGTCTATGGCTCCGACCGTTAACCAAGAGAGCTGAGCCTGTCTACGGTTCGGCGTCACGCACGTACCTCTTTCTACCCTTGTTGATTTCTACCCCTTTTGGCAAAACACCGAAGCCAAGAACGAGAAGAGCCCCCAGGTATCCTGGGGGCTCTCTCTGAGAATCCTCGACTATGGGCCGACGGAGACGCCGGTTGTCTGTCTTCAATCTGCGGGTTGATGTCGCAGCATATGGAAAGTCTTCATTGTCCCATCTACTTGAACGCTCCGATCAAGATTGTCGGTGTACCGTAGGCAATTCTCAGTCTAGAGCTGCCGTGACACTCACCCTATCCCAAACTCTCGACGAAATTCATCTGGTTTATTGGAATTGAAGTGAGAGATGCGGATGTATTGGAGACGGAAAACCGAATAGCAGTCCGCTCATTGCCGTCAATCATCACCTCAGTGAAACTGGGTACTATTGCTAGATCCATACTGTCCTGTTCCAAATACCCGCGGGCTATGGCAACGGCCTTCACAGCCTGGTTGACTGCGCCGGCGCCAATCGCCTGCACCTCTGCGTACCCAAATTCACGCATGACACCGGCAATCGCGCCGGCAACGGCTGTCGACCGAGAATTTGCTGATACTCTGATGAGATCTGTCATGGTCGCTTTTCCCCTTAAGTCTAGATTTCAGTGGTCGTCATCGTGGTGGAAACGCACCTGATACGTGTGTTTATGCCCGGAATTTCCGGGCCAGATGTAGCTCTATTCCGGATAGCCATCTGGATGAGACAGATGCCAATCCCAAGCGGTCTGAATGATCTGTTTAAGATCAGTGTATTTGGGTTGCCAGCCCAGTTCTCTGCGAATCTTGGTACTGTCGGCCACCAATGTCGCGGGGTCCCCCGGTCTACGAGGACCAACTTCAGTCTTGATCGAGCGTCCGCTCACAGCCTGGGCTGCGTCGATTACCTCTCGGACCGAGAATCCTCGACCATTGCCCAAGTTGTAGGTACAGCTTTCTTGCTCTATGGCGTTCAAGGCCAAAATGTGGGCTTGCGCCAGATCCGCAACGTGGATATAATCGCGCACGCAGGTGCCGTCAGGCGTTGCATAGTCGTCGCCAAAGATATTGACCTGCTCTCGTTTACCCAGAGCGACTTCCAGCACGATTGGGATCAGATGCGTCTCGGGGCAGTGATCTTCACCATACGTCCCGAATGCACCAGCGGCATTGAAGTAGCGAAGTGCGGCGAATTTCAAGCCCTTGGTGCGATCAAGCCAGTAAAGCACCCGTTCAAGCATATATTTGGATTCGCCGTATGGGCTACCGGGAACGATGCGCTCGTCTTCAGCGATCGGAATCCGCTCCGGGTCATCGAAGAGGTTGGCGGTTGACGACAGTATGAAGCGTTCCACGCCGGCGTCAACCGCACTTTGGATGAGGTTGAGCCCATTGACGACGTTGGCATGAAGGTGCAGGAATGGTTTTTCCATGGACTCGCCAACCAATGTATTCGCTGCGAAGTGCATTACTGCGTCGGGCTGATGGCCGCGCATCGCCTCGTCAATGGCATTCCTGTCGGCCAGGTCGCCATAGACAAAACCTGCTTGCGGATGCACGGCACTGCGATGCCCCTGCGATAGATTGTCGAATACGACTACGTCGGCGCCGGCATCGATCAACCCAGCGACTGTGATGCTGCCGATATATCCTGCGCCGCCTGTTACCAGTACCTTCATCCAGTACTCCTTTGCCTAGTATTGAAGACCGCCAGGCATCGGCTCTGTTAGTCGATTCGAACGGCCTCTACGTCGAGTCAACGTCTAGCATTCAAGATCACTTTGGAGCCGTCCCGCTCTAAATGAAACGGCAATTCCTTGACTGAGTACAAGGCCGCGCGTACGTCATCCTGTCGATCACGAGGACAGTAAAGCATCAAGTATCCGCCACCACCCGCCCCCGCGATTTTTCCTCCCAACGCCCCAGCTTTGCGCGCTGTTGCATATAACTCGTCTAGGTCGGGATTGCTAATTCGACTGGCCAACCGCTTTTTCAGATCCCAGCCTTCATGGAGGCAGAGACCGAACTCGTCAAACTCGCCGGCATGCAGACAATCGCGTGCAGTCAATGCAAGCTTCTTCAGCTCGCGCAAGTGCTCACCAGTGTCGTATATATTGTTCACTTGCTCGTCTAGAATTGAAGACGCCTTCCGCGTGACACCCGTAAAATAGAGCATGAGATTGCGATTCAGACGTCGTGTCTGATCTTCGTTCAGCCCGAGCGACTCGACACGCACCTGATTGTCTCGACAGAAATGAATAAAGCGCTGGCCACCGAAGGCGGCAATGTACTGATCTTGCACACCGATGGGGTTCTTCAAGACATCGATCTCGATCTCACATGCCATGCGAGCCAACGTAGCAGCATCTTTGGTCTCGCCCTGGTACGTAAACATCGCATTCAGCAGCCCGACCGTAACCGTGCTGGACGAGCCAAGCCCGGATCCCGATGAAGGGATATCACCCATGGTCGAAATCTCGACTCGTTTGGTGATGCCTGTCTTTCGTAAACATTCTCTGACCAGATCATGTTCAAGTTGGTCGACCTCATCAACAAGTTCGGTCTTTGTGTATCCCACACGAATCTTGTCGTCAAACCGCTCCTTGATAATGACGTAGATATACTTATCGATTGCGGAAGTGATAACCCATCCTTCCTCCTTGAGGAAGAATTCTCTGAAATCAGTACCTCCACCGACAAAACTTGTTCGTAGGGGCGTTTGAGTAATGATCATGGTCCTATCCTAACCAAAGTTGACGAAGCGCCTAGAGCCATCTTTCGCGGCAGAGAACGTCATCTTCTGCGACATCGTCTTCTGCGACATTATGGGCAATTAGGCGTGCAAGAGTTGAGCTGGCTCATGTTTCAGCTCTCGCTGACTGCGTTGTGTCTGCTGGGCCCTTGCATATCCAGAGACCGTCCCGATATCGATGACGAATTCATCCTCGGAGATTGGCCGTGCAAAGATAGGAATGTCCTGCGATAACAGCAGTGGAAACAGGTCATGGGCGAAATCGAAAAACCGGCCGCTTGGAACCAGATCGAGAAGTTCAGGATCACAGACGGCAATGCCAGCATTTGCCAAGTCGGTGAAGACCTGATCAGCCGGTGGTTTTTCCACAAAGGAAAAAATCCGGCCATCACCTGCCAACTCAACCAACCCGCACTCCGTCGGATTTGGGACACGGTAGACGGCCATGGAAAAAGTCGCTTCAACCCCAGCATTTTTCCTTCGGTTTTCATGGAAAACACCAAGACGTGAAATGTCCAAATTCGTGAAAACATCTCCATACACAACCATGAATGTTTCGTCGAGAAATGACTCCAATTTCTTTGCGGCACCTGCCGTGCCAAGCAACTCTTTCTCGTACGAATAGGTAATTGCCACATCATATGCCGCACCGTCACCAAAGTGATCCACGATCTTTCCGGGGGCATGGTGCAGGTTCATTGCGATCTCCCGGACACCATGCTGGCGCAACCAGGCTACGGTGTGGCCCAGCAGCGGCCTATCGCCAACCGGCAGCATAGGCTTAGGTAAGTCTGCGGTGAGGTTTTTCAAGCGGGTGCCCTTACCAGCTGCTAGGATCAGTGCTTTCATGTCGCCTCCAGTCAATAATCGATGTCCAGTATCCGTATCTATTGTGGTGGGTCAAGCAAGTGCTCAATATGCGCCACGCCCATTGAACACTGCGGCTGGCGTCTGGATAAACAGGATTTGCAGATCCAGCCAGATTGAATAGTTGCGAATATAGTACATATCCAGTCGTACCCGTTCGTCGTAGCTAAGGTCGGAGCGGCCTGAGACCTGCCAGAGGCCGGTGATACCTGGCTTCACCGTCAGTAGGTTGTGGCGCATCTGGCCGTATTCACCAGTCTCCTGAGTTGTAATCATACGCGGCCCCACCAGGCTCATCTGACCAAAGAGCACATTGATCAATTGCGGCAGCTCGTCCAAACTTGTGGCGCGTAGGAATCTCCCCACACGCGTCACGCGGGGATCCTCTCTCAGCTTATGCTCTGATTCCAGTTGCGCCTTGACGTCAGGATACTGCTCAAGTATCTCGTCACCATTCACATACATCGTGCGAAACTTGAAGGCGTCAAAGGTCTTGCCCTCCATGCCCATTACGCGACGCCGATGAATGATAGGGCCAGGGGACGTGAAGCGAACAGCCAAGGAGATCGCCAGCATCACGGGGCTGAGTAGAAGCAACGTCACCAACGCAACCGCGTAATCAAGCACCGCCTTGATCGTCTTCTCCGTACGGTCCAGACGAACACGATTCACAGTCATCAACGGGACTGAGCCGATCGTATTGACCTGCATGCCCGTGGTTATCACCTCGTACAGCCCTGACGACAGCCGCAACTCGACATCGCGCAGCGGCGCGACCAGGTCGAATATGTCAAGCAGTTCCGCATGTTGCAAAGCGGTGGTGGCCACGATGATCTCCGAGATGTCGTATCTCTTGACCAGAGTCAGGCAGGTCCTTTATCGTACCCAGGATAGGGACAGCCTCTATGCCCGTCATCTGGCAGGGACCAAGGCCCGTCTGTGTTCTGAGCAATAACACCCCGGATATTTAGACCGGAGTAACGGCTATCCCAGAACTGGTCAACCAGCCTGTATGCTTCATCATTTGCCCCGATTATCACGGCCGGCATCACAAAAAAGGCTTGATTACGCAGCCGATAGGCGATGCGACGCATGATCAAACGGCCGATAGCTACAAAGAAGATTGATAGGCCCCATGCCATGATTAGCCACGCGCGAGAAATTACGATCGTCCTAGAAAAAAGCTGAGCATGAGAATAAACACGATGCCCGTGGTACACGCATTGAAAACCAGCATGTACTCTTCGGTACCGCCCAGAAGGACGTGCCGGTCATACAAACGCATGACAGCGAACAGAAACAGCCAAGCGGGAATTATGAGCAAAACTAGTTGTACATAGTCCCGGGGGACGGGAATGATCCCGGGTTCCAGGGTGAAACCGGCGTAATAGCGCAGCCAGTATGCTGCGACGAACGCGGCGCCCAGAGCAAATGCGTCGACGCCTGCCAGGCTTACGGCAAAAACTCGCCAAGGGACAGATCGTCTGGATTCGATCTTCGCAGTTGCGAGGCGAGACAGACTTGAAGATGACATTGTTGTTCCTTGCTCCTATTTCAGAATTCGGACTGCCAAAATCAGAGGATATCCGGCATTTGTGCAAATGTCCCACATCTATGACGGCCGTTCGCAACCGGCAAGATAGTAGTTCGCAACTAGCTGGTCCGCCATGGCGTTCCAAGAATGATGACGCTCGACAAACACACGGCCGTTTGCACCCATTTGGCGGCGAGATTCCTCGTCGGGCAATAGGTTGAGGACTCGTTCGATGAATTCATCGTCATCATCGGCAATCGCCAGATCGTGCCTGTCCTCGACATCGATCGCGGCCACGGCTTTTCGGCTGGCAACCACAGGCGTGGAACAGGCCATGGCCTCAAGCACCTTGTTTTGGATCCCTGCGCCGTAGGCCAAAGGGGCCACGGCCAACGTGGCCTGCTGCAGATAAGGACGAATGTCCGGCACTGTATCAGTGACGACGACTCTGGCGGACATCGTATTGGCCGGGGTGCCATTCGGCATGGTTATGCCATGGGCACGAACCTCCGGAGGCGGATCTTTTCCTACAATCCAGACGCGTACGTCGGGACGGTGTTGCCATACGCCAGGCATGATCGATTCCATGAGATGCAGCACCATGGTCACATTGGCGTGGTAGCTCATTTTGCCGCTGACAACCAGAGTCGGAGCTTCGATTCTCGCCAGGTCCGGTTTGAAATAGTGTGTATCGACACCGTTGGGCACCACGGCGATGCGCCTAGAGACTACCTCGGGCTCATCGCTGAGATCCATAAAGGCGGCTCGATCAATGGCGGAAGTGACGAGTACACGGTCGAAGAGCTTGGGTAGCGCCTCCTCACTCCGGCGCGTACGGCCCAGTTCCAGTTTGGTTATCAGCCGTCCCTTGGCGCTCCGGCTGTGCTGCGACGCTTGGGAGAAGAGATGCGAGATGCTGTCGACGCTATCCCAAACAATTGGCACGGAACGACCAGCCATCTCAAGGGCCTTGCGTGCGTGCAATCCGTAAATAGCGCCCCGAAGGTGCTCGACATGAACGACATCGTACGAGTTCATAGCAAGTTCAGTCGTTATGGATGCCGCCAACCCAGGGTGCCACGCGTAATGCGCCTGAATCGGTTGACGCGATGGCAAAGCACGCAAGCTATTCCATACCGAGCGGCCCTTAACGAGTTGATGGGCAATGATGCGGACGCCATCGGAGGCCAACTCGTCCAAAACGGTGCGCTCATCCTCATCACACCAGAGCGTAGCCACCGTGAGTTCGTGCCCTTGGCGCGCAAGGGCGCACAGGAAGTTATATGGCCGGACTCGTATCAAGCTCGGTGCGTAGGGCACGATAAAGAGGATCTTCATAGCTCCGCTCCGGTTGGTAGATCTCATCCCAGGCACGATAGACGCTTCGCCAGTCGTAGTTGCGCTCTGCGCTACGTCGCCCTTCTTCACGCAGATGACGGGCAATCGTTTCGTTGTGTAGAACAGAGAGGACTGCATCGGCAAAGGAGCGGGCATCGTCGGCTATCAAGATGTTCTCTCCATCATCAATTGATATTCCTTCGGCGCCGATCGACGTACTCACAACCGGCAGGCCCCAACGCCAGGCGTCCAGGATCTTGACACGCATCCCGCCTCCGGCGTGAAGCGGCACAATAAACGCCGCTGTCGCGGCCAGGTATGGCGTCGGGTCATCGACATAGCCGGTGATCTCGATGGAAGAGGAGCCTTCAGCCGCAGACACCAGAGCCGTTGGCGGATCTTTCCCGATCACGGTCAACTGGGCGGACGGCTGTTCTGCGGCGATGCGCTCCCACACTTCCGAGACAAACCACTGGATCCCGGCCGCGTTGGGCGGCCAATGCAAACCGCCAAGAAAGGTGACCCGGAACGGGTTGCTGCTCGGCGGTATTACGCTCATATCGTCACAGTCAACGCAGATTGGGATCGTAGGTGACGCTTCGATTGACGCTACCCCTGCGCCATCGGTTACCTGGAGAACCGCAGATCGATCTTCATCGGTAACCCATACCAGTTGATCAACCTCACTACAGATCTGCGCCTCGAACTGGCTCAGTTTACGCGTCTCTCGACGCAGCAGTGCACGCTTGGCCCGGTTAGGCTCGCTTTCAGCGAGGCGCTGAGGAATCAAATAGACCGCATTGTGCTGGTCAAGCACCGTAACAAGGTTGGTCGAGCCAAGCTGCCGGCGTTTGGCATACAGGGCGTACGGCGCCATCCACAGTTGATCGGCGTGGACCGCGTCAAATGGTGGCGACGCCTCGTCGACGAGGCTGGTCAACAGCTCCGCCATCCTCGGCACCCAGTCACGCTTGATGATGAAAGATTGATCCGTCAAGATGACTACCTGCCAGATGTTGCACGTCGCGCCAGGACGAACGTTCCATCGGAACTGAGTAGATGGCCCTGCAGAATTGTGCCAAATGATCGATCGCAGCCTGATCGTCAGTGGGCCGTACGAACGAAACCAACGTAATATCATGCGTCTGGGCCAAGTGACGCAGCACGTAGTAGGCGCGCACCTTGGGTCCCGCGTCCAGCGGGTATGGAAGGACTTGTGTTAGGAATAGAATATGCATGGTCGTTAGCCCACAATGGGGACAATTATGGCATCAGCTGTTGACTGCTATCAGTCACAAACAGGATTTTGCAGCCCAACAGGCCAGATGCACCATCATTTCCCTGAACGGTCATTTAGGAACTCAGACAGTGCATCATACTGAGACCAAAATTCTCGAGGGAATTTTCACAACAAATCGCCCGTACCTACCGAAGTTGAATGGCGATTTCTTAACTGCTGTTTATAAGTATACAAAGCCTCAGCATCAGAACTGGTCTCATTTGGCAATTCAGAGTCGCGAAATCGACCAATAGGGTCTCATTCGTGTGAGACCTGAAGAATTGTTTAGTTCTTGGTCAGTTTTGGTGTGCCGTTTTCCTAAACAGGCATAAAAAATCCTGGGACAAGGAATATGCTTCAGTGTCCCAAGAAATGCCCGATAAGAATGGTGACTAAAGACAATTGTTCCGAACGTGGAGAGGGGTATTGGGCAGAGGCACGAGGAGAAGCCGCCATGCCTAGAGGATATTCAACTACGAAGAAGAGTCAGTTGTCCACGCTTCATCTGTGAATGCCTCAATTCAGCAGCACCCGGCCCGAAGCTAAGGCATGTACCAAATTGGCGACAAACTATCCAAATCGTTGCAGGCACGGGCTTTATTTTTCACTGGGACCAGTGACAGTCAGAAGCGTACTGTTTCGGCGGAATCGAGGTTCTTCGTTGCCCAATTCTGTTGAGCAAACGTTAGATTTGGGTCCGTCTGTCGTTGGTTAGGCTGATATCCAATCATCAGGACGACGGATTCTGCATTATGTGCTTCAGTCGACGCGTTATTTGGTAGGGCTCAAAGGTGACATACGGAAGCAGCAACGACCAATGAGCCGACCGGCCCATGGTCTGTGCGCTACCCTCCAACGGCAGTGAGACCGGCGACAAACGCCTGCTTAACTCTGCAATGGCTTTAGAACGTATCTGGTTCGGCTGAAGCGCATCAAGTATACCGTCTGGAAGCGTGCATCCAACCGTCTGTTCGGCAATATGCAATGCAGCGTAAACGATGGTCCGGCAATCATAAGCATCGGCTTTGTGAAGAAGCAACTTCCAATCCAGTTCCTCTGACTGGTGTACAGTTGTAGCGATATCGCATAACGACTTCAGGCGGACAAAGCGCTTCCGGCAGCTATTGATACACAGTGCGATGAGCATATCTTCGGGTGACATGACATAGGCTTTTTCATCACCAACCGTTATCGTCCAAGAATCCTGCCAGATGAGATCGAAATCAACGGGCAGTGTGTCATTCATAGTCACGTCATGGTGAGAAAAGAAATCATGTTCGAAATCGGCGCCATGCAGTTCATCAAGAATCTCTTGCCTTTCCCGGTTAGACAATGCGGACCGATCGATCCTCAGAACCAGGTCTGTATCGGCTGAATACGTGTACCAGGGGTGCTCATAGACGACAAGGTCAAGCGCCACGCCCTTGATCAGCATGACATCAATTCGTTTTCGCGCGAAATAACCAAGGATTTCCTGCAGCCTCTTCTCCACTTTCCGCGTCCGGACTATGTTGCCAACTAACTCGTTCTGGAACCAATTCTCTATGTCATCAGGAAGATCCACCCCCATTGGTTTACACAGTTGCAGGTTGGCATAGACCAATGGCATGACTCCATGTGCAATGGCTGTAGACCCCACAGTTGGCCAGTCAACCGATGAGGAACGACAAAGCTTGGCTACCTGCCGACCATGTCTGGGCTGAAAATCTTGGCGACTGCAGGTGAGCAAAAGTGTGTCTTCGGATGTCATCGTTCCGCTCAGACCTCATGATTCCACGATACTCCAGTCCAGCGTCTCGACCAGGGCCACGGTTTCTTCCACACCTGGTGTGGTGAGACAATACGCCGGCGTTTCGCGTACTAGCTGAGCCAGACGAGCCAGTCCTCCCGTGCGAAGGGTCCGGGTGTTGACATAGTTTTCGATGAGGAGGGTCATAGCTTTTTCCGGTGAAATCGGATCTAGTGCGGGAGCGCGGGCTGGATCGTACTGGGGGAAGACTAGGTACCGTATCGGAACGGACGATACCTGCACAGAGTCAGGTCTAATGTCAAGTGGATGGACGTACCAAACTGGCGTCATAGACTCACGGTTTTGGCGCCCGTCCGGCCCAAGCATATGCTCAGCGTAAAGATCCAAGATAGGAAACAGGCCCGGGTCCTTGAGGCTAAACGCCTTGACGAACCCAGAGACAGACCCGTTCAACAGATCTATCACAGCGAGTTCATCAGATAAATAGCGATAGCCTTCAAGGAAAAGCGCCAGAGACGAACTACTTTTCCCTGCGCCCGATTCCCCGATCAATAGAAGGGCTTGGCCATCCCGTGCGACTGCGCCTGAATGTAGAAGCGCTTGTTCCGTTGTGTTTTCTGACAGAAAGATATCCAGTTGCCATTCCATTAGGCGAAGCAACTGCCAGTACTCAGTACCCTCTCCCACATGTGCCTCATTACAGTACACTTGAAAAGTTGGCGATCCGGACGCCGTGGTAGGGGAGAGATACTCGCCAACAATCCTAAACTGCAGACTGGTTCGCTCTGCATTGGTATCAGTGGCAGAGAAACTGCGCATCAAGCTGGACAGCCAGTCAGCAAAATGGGGTGACGTTGTACATGAGGAAACGGAATTGCCGAGAATATTCCATTGCTGTGAAATAGACCACGTACTACTCGATAGGTTTGCAGGCAGGCCCATAATATTTGTGCTCGATCTGTAGAAACGAATGGCAACCACGGAACTCTACAGAGCGGCAGGCAGCAGTTCCTCGGATTCAGAACTTGATGAAGCAAAGATTTGTAGGTCACGCGACAACGTCACACGCTTTTCAAACCTGTCGATCCGACTCAACATACTCTAGCAAGCCGAGCGCGCGAAGTTCTTCGACAACGGATATGACATCGTTCTTGGCAACATCCGGTTGGACTGAGAATTCTTGGGAAACTACAGAGGCAATTGCTGCAATCGTGCGAACGCCATCGCACAAGTACCAAATGATGGCTGCACCGCTGTTGAGACGATGGACGGCGTCACCGCTAGAGTCTGCGTGGAGAAACAACGCCTCTCCGATCTGTTCTTCTGCAACGTCCGCCCTTGGGCTCGGTATGTTATCTAATTCTCGCGTGTTTGCCAATGGGTTCCAAATCCTCGCTTATGCATGCTGTGCCTCTCTGGTACAGGAAGTCAACGCAATCGATGCAGGCAATGCACAATACGAAATCTGGGCTACTTCCAAGACTTCCCAGACTTCCCAGACTGCCCAGACTGCCCAGACTGCATAGACTGCATAGACTTCTTAGGCTTCTTAGGCTCTTTGCCACCGTAGCCGGCAAAGGCAGGTTTGGCCAACACTGTTGAGATGTTCGGGCTTGTATACAGTAGGCCGAGCGACGCAATGCCGCCCATCCTGACTACCTCACGCCTACTGTGTGTTACTCGCTCGTGTCCGCTCATACTGATGTACTCCTATGTTTTGGATTGCCCCCGATGTGGGAGCGTCGCTGCCCAACACACATGTTGGTTGGACTGGAGTAGTCGAGATCGATTTGGTCGTCTACCTACCAGTCTTACCACAGCAATCGCGCTGACATCCTGTACCAGAGAGGCACAACATCGCTTGCCTCTACTCTATGCTGACATCAAACTCAATCTTACCCTCAATCTGAAAAAAACTCAAGATCGACCCAGCGATTCCTCAAATATCAGCGCACAATATACGGAATGAAGAGCGGGTTAGCCAGTCCGCCGCCACCAGCGTCTACGACAACACTGGCCGTTCGGTCGCTTCCCTGTGTGAACCCATCCAACGTCGAGTCAGCTTCCACATCCGTCCTGTTATCGATAACCCATCCATCCGGGGTCGCCGGATCGATCTTTGACACAATATCCACCCTGCGAGATTCTCCTGGTGCCATATCACCAAAGCTGCAACGGATGCCCGTTGCCCGGTAGTTCTCTTGATCGCAACTACCGTCGCCACCGGAAACACCCACCGAAGTCACGGAGACATAGAAACCGTCGTCGGTGTCAAAGCGTTCAGTGATGACCAGGTTCCTTACTGTGGACGGTCCGTCATTGCGAACGTTGATGCGGTAGTGGACGTATTCCCCTGCCTTGACTGGGCTGGGTGTAACGTCTTTGTTCACGTAGATTTTGGAAAGCGCGTACGCCTCCAAGCTGGATTCACTGCAGTTGTTCTCCAAGTTCGAGTCGAAATTGTCACTGCTGACACAAGTGGTGCTGGAGACGATAGTGCCGGCGGAGACGTCTGGCGCTAACGTCGTACCGATGGTTAGCTTGATTTGCCCACGATCAGCGATATTGCCCAAGGAGCAGTTGAGCACCTGGTTACCGAAACGCTCCTCCACCAGACAAGGTTCATCGCCGGGATCTGGTTCCATGGCGATGTCTGTGACCATGTGGCCACGCCCCAGCACGTCGACGACCTTGACGTCTGTTGCTTCCGACGGACCCTTATTGTCGACGGTCACGACATAATTGACCTTTCTTCCGGCAAGGCAAACCTGGCCCTGGCAGTCTTCTGCCGAAGCGATCCCCTTGGTCAGCGCCAGATCCGACGTTGCCCCAACAACCGTAACGGTTGTGGCGCTGTTGTTGGTAATATCCAGATCCGGCGTGCCGGTGAAGGGATCACCGATAGCGCCTGAGCTGTGGTCAACCGTGAAGACTTCCACTGGGTTCGTGACAGTGGTGGGCTCGTTAACTCCGGTCGTACTCGTCACCTTGATGCGCCAGGTACCGCCAATGGAAAACTCACCCATCGGCTCCAGCGGCGTCCCAAGAACACAGAGCAAGTAATTTTCACTGCTCTCGATGACATCGCAGATGAAGTCAGGGCGAGAAGAAGTGATCGTAGGTCCGTCAACGCCAGGAATACCCGGAAAGTCGGAGAGCAGATCCTTGATTGCCACGCCTCGTGCAGCGGAAGGGCCCCAATTCTGAACTTCGATCCAGTATTCGATGGGGTCGCCCACCTGGACCGTAGCGGTATCGGCGATTTTGAGAACGCGCAGATCAGCCTTGTCCTTGACGACGGTGCAGTACTCAGAAGTCGGACGCTTTTCAGCCTCGTACGGAGGGAGCGAGATCTCAGCCCGATTGCAGATAGGCGCCTCGCCCGGGTAGTCGATGAACGGCTCAAACGGCTCAAACACCAAATAGTGGGGGCTAACCGACAGCCCCAGTTTGAACCGAGTGTGTCCCCCGGTCGGAACCGTGCCTATCTCACAACTCGCGGCGTCGCCAAATGCTGCACTGATGACATCAGGTAACGAGCCCCCGTCGATATCACAGAAAGAATTATCGACTTCACCGTCAAGGGCGGCCGTTTCCAGCACAACCGGACCATCCTGGGTAATGCTGTCCCGAATGCGCACATTGGCAACATCAAATGAGCCGGTGTTCCAGACGTCGATCTCACAGGTCCACTGTTCACCAGCATAGATGATTTCAGAATCAACCGCTGCGCTGCGGTCTATACTGCCTGCGTTTAGCGGCCCACTGTTGGTATCGAAGCCGTCTGCCGGATAGCAATACTTGTCTATGCTGAGATTCAACGTACAGTCTGGTCGCAATGTGCCTGCGGCATCTTCGGTGAAGACGCCACCACCGCCACCACCAGCACCGGCGCCGCCGCCACTGCCGCCGACTTCGCCGCCATCACCGCCATCGCCGCCATCGCCGCCATCTCCATACATGCTGCCATCACCGCCATCACCGCCATCACCGCCATCACCGCTGTCGCCGCCTAGACCGCCGGAACCACCGGAACCACCATCGCCGTCCAGTGCAGAGGCGCTCACCTGTCCCTCGAAACCGTTATCTGCGACAGGAACACTGGCAGAGTTGGCCTGAACGATCTGGATTTCCTTCGCGGTCGCCACCGTCGCCACCACCGCCACCATTGCCTGCGTTGACAGAGGGAACAGGCCCAGTCCATGTACCACTATAGGAGTACAGCACACGACCGCCGCCACCGCCGCCACCGCCACCGCCACCGCCAGCACCCTGGGGAGCATCCGATGGGTAGTCAAGCCCAACGGCACCAGAGCCGCCGTCGCCGCCATTCGCTGCAACGATACCGGCATCGCTGATACCAGTCGCCTGTAAGACGATTGCGCCGCCGCTGCCGCCGCCGCCTCCTCCTGTCGCCGAACCAGGCTCAATACTGCCACTCGCGCCATTTGCCAGGACAGCGCCGGATGCCTCAATAACGATGTCGCCCAGCGCACCAAGGAAAACGGCACCACCACCGCCACCGCCTCTGCCGCCGTTGACGGTGTTGCCGCCGCCAGATCCGCCAGTTAATGCAGAGGCCAGGTTGCCATAGCCGTCGCCACCTTGTCCGGCAAGATCACTGCTGGTGAAATTCGGATCAACACCATTGCCACCGGCGCCGCCAGAACCGCCACCGGCGCCATCACCGGACTGGCCGCCGCTTCCAACCGCCTTGCTGCCCTCATGAAAAGGGTCGCCACCGGCGGTGCCGCCACCGCCGCCAGCGCCGCCAAATCCAGCGCCGCCGCCACCGGCGACGCTGCCACTGGGATCGCCCAGTCCATTCCCACCCGCCCCGGATCCGGCGCCGGGACCAAAGCCACCGGCCCCGAGGATGCCATCATCCGAGCTGACGTCGATGACGCCCTGGACCTGAATGTCAGTCTGGGAGAGGAGCCCAAGAGGGTTCGAACCAACACCCACAATCCTACCGCCGGCCATGACCTGAATCGAGTCGAATGAAAAAATGGCGATGCCGTCAACCAATTGACCACCTGCTTTCCCGTCAATGGTGAGATCATCGGTATCGAAGATTACCGTCTCAGTGACAACCAGAGTGCCCTGGGTATCGTAGTAGGCAGGGCAGAAAGAATAGGGCGTGCTTTCCTGCATCGGCGGTGCGGCAGCTGCCGTGTCTGCCGTCATGATGCCACCCAAAACGAGCAGCAAGCAGACGAGAAGGAAGGTTGTGCCGACGTGCAGCCGTTTTCGTGCGGCTGCGCCGCGATAGGCTGATTTTCCATCATTCATTGGGTTGAGAACTCCCTACACGTATAGAAGCTGTTTGAAAAGCACGCATAAATACGCCGAAATTCGGGGATTACGCCAAAAGATATTTCCAACTCGATCGTTGTGTTCTAATGCCCAGATCATTGGCGACTTGTTACGCTCTGAGTTCGCTTGTTTCCACCAGGCGTACGGCTTCAACCTTGAATTCGCGGTGGGAGCCGAGTAAATGGCCCTACAGAACTGCGTCAAATGATCGAATGCCGCCTGATCGTCAGAGGCCGTACGAACGAGACCAGCGTAACATCATGAGCCTGGGCTCAGCAACACAGCACGTAGCAGGTGCGCATCGTGGGACCGACATCCAGTGGGCAAGGCAGGACTTTGGTTAGAAATCGGATGTTCATCTGTTGGCGGAAAACAGAAAAGCGACCGCCGAAACACCAAAAGATGCGCAGCAAAGCGCTTCCCTCAGTGGGCGGCCGTCCGAAGATGCCAAAAAATCGCATGTTTCATAGACGGCAATAAATGGCAGTCAATCAGACCTTACCGGATTAGGTACAAGCGATACTACACTGATCATAACGCCAATCCCAAAAAACACGCTTGCAATCTGTGTCGCCACGTGAGCGGCTGAGCCAAGCGAAAGTTCGAGACATAATGGCGCGATTAGTATAAGAGCCCACTTCAGCGCGCCCCGCCGAATCAGACAGCGACCGTCTCGTTCGTGATGGATCGATGCGACCAAAATAGCGAGAGGCGCAAGCATGATGATGTTGTAATAGAGGCTAAACGCAGTAGCCTGAAAAGATGAGGGTCCAATTTCCCATCCACCGTAGTCCCCTCCCTTCACGGGCGAAATATATCGAAAAAGCATGGTTCTCGGCGACAAATCAAGCTGATGTACTCGCTGTCCACCGTCCGAATACACGGCAAGGCGATTGCCCTGGAAAACCACGGCAAATCGCTGTGGCACCAGGTATTCCAGCAAATTTGGCACATAGAATTGAGGTACTACGCCATTATCTCCAGTCAGCGGTGTACGCACCCGGATGCTCAGATCGTCGCCACTCTGTCCCACAGTGAGATTTCTTGCGTAAGGGCCGTCGGACAGAGTGATAATTCGAGCAGGACCGCTCTGCCTCGGCAATACAGAGGTGGCCGTAGCAATCAGTGAAAATGAGGAACTTGTGCTGTATCTCTGTGATAAGGTTGCTGCCGGGGTCGTCGTCTCCAGCCAACTTCGCCCCATGCCTATACGTAGTTCAGAAGCGGACACTGTATCATCCGCTGTGCGCCATTCCAGGTCAGGTAGTTGGCCAGACCGATCTGAAACGTCAGTCGGATCATGAAGTCGGTAAGCGCCTACTAGTGCGCCCTCGTCTATATCGAGAGTGCAGCCATCAGCAAGGAGGCAAAGCGCCTCTTGCTGACTGATCGCTCGGTCGAGGAAGAGCACGTCAGAAATGTTTCCCCGCCAAGTTCGATCACCTGTAGTCTCATTGCCCAGTGCGAGGTGATAGCCCAGATCCCAATTGCTGAGCCGCATGGCATGTCGCAGTCCGATCGTTAGGGTGCATATGGCAACTAGATAGGCAGCATAGCATGTCAGCAGTAGAAACAGAGGAAGTGGACGGCCTGTCAACCGGCTTCCGAGCAGGTACCCCCCGTGCCGGGAAGAGGCCAAGGTCCACCAGCGGGCAAGCGATGCACCAAGCAAAGCACCAATGCCATTGGCAACGATATCCGCGATCGACGGAGTCCTAATGAGCAACCAGATCTGTAAACCTTCAACCAGCGCCGACAGACCGACTCCGATCGCCAAGACGAACAGCAGCAAGTCAGCGCCCTTGCGCGCTGACAACCTCAGGCCAAGGCAGAACCCAAGCGGAATGAAGAGCAATACATTGCCCACGAAATTCAGAGGATCGACGAAAGATGCAGCCTGCAGCCTGGCCAATACAAATTGATGTATCGAGTGATCGACACTGTCCCATCGAAAATCGAAGGGGAAGAGTGTCATATATATGATAAAAAGGACGCTGGCTGCTGTGAGGAGCAGCCAGCTACCATCGTACATTTGTATCGTTGCTTGTTTCACACAAATCGATTCTAGCCGGCGTCTACTTGCCATCTTTGACGTCGTTCCAGCTAGGCTTTGACACTGCCTGCCTTTTTTCGGAATCTCGCGGGAGACCTGGTAGAAAGACTTGTTTGCGTGCGTAGAACGCCTCTGCAAGTTGCTCTGGGGCACGCGATTCGATACCGCGCAACGTAAGAACTGAGAGGAAGGTCCGACGCGTGAACCAGTGTTTATTGCTTTGGGTCTGGAAATGTGCTTCAAGCAGGTCGCACTTGCGTTCAGCCGTGACGCGGGCTAGCGGGACAAAGACATTTGGAGACCCCAATCCACCATCATACTTGGGAACCTCATACTCCAGGATCAAGTGATTGCGAAAGGTGTTCCAACTCAGTTCACTGACCAGACGATGATCTTGATGAAGGTCATCACGAAAATGCGTCAGTATTAGTACCGGATTCACCTGCTTCAGTTCCTCGAAATAGTCCTTGATCTCCGCACCAAAATACGGAAAATAGCCGTCACGAAAACTCTTGACAATGATCTTGCTCTTCGCCGCGCCCCGCAGGAAGCCGCCCGCGCTGGCGAGCGCTTCGTCAGCACGCGCAGATTCTGCACTAAGCACCACCCAGTAGAAGCATAGCTTGGGGTACTCCTCGATGAGACGCAGGATGGTGCCGCCACAACCGATCTCGATATCATCGCTGTGAGCGCCAAGGCAGAGAACCCAGGGCGAGCTCAAATGTTCCAGACCAAAACTAAGTTGTAGCATACATTTTCCTCTGGTAGATGATGAGTCTGCGGTGCTTATATGAGCGGAAGCGGCATAGCCTTAACTCAGTTCAGGCAGATCGCGGAGACATCTCGCCCGAAGACATGTCCAGGTGCTGGTTCGCTCTAGGCTGAAGTCGCGCAAGGACGAACTCACTACGCGTTGTTTGGACGCGGACGGAATTGGTCTCCGTGATGGCGGAGCGGCACTAGGTTCGACCGATCCAAAAGGACCTGACCATTGACAGACCTCTCCATTTGGACTTGTAAGCCTTGATGAGTTGTTGTCTCGGCCTGGTCCCACACTGTCCATGGAGTTTTGCCACTGGCGTACATGTCATCGAACATCTTCTTCTCTTTGAAGGTATCCATGCAAGCCCAGAAGTCTGGATTTTGATAGGTTGTAAGTTGTTCTTCTGCAATCAGACGTTGGAACGGTTCAAATACCAACTCTTCTCGATCCTTAATATAGTTGAAGATTTCAGGTCTAAAGACAAAAAAGCCACCGTTGATCCAAAATCCTCCCTGGTCGATCGGATCGACACTCTTTACAATGCCCTCTGCCGTCGCTGTTACATGATGGTATGAATTTGACGGACGCACTGAAAGAAAGGATGCCACTCTACTCTGCTGGACGAAGTAATCCAAATATTGATTCAGATCAAGATTGCATAGACCATCGGTATAGTTGGCCATGAAAACTTCTTCGCCCTGTAAATATCTTTCAACCGCTTTCAACCGCTGTCCGATATTGCTGTTCAAGCCTGTGTCAACAAACGTCAGGGTCCAATCAGAAATGTCGGAGTTGTGGAGCTTGACAACACGGCCTCCTTCAGACATCTCAAAATCATTAGACATACATTCGTCATACTGCAGAAAATATCGCTTTATGTAGTCGCCTCGATAACCCAAACACAGGATGAAGTCTGTATGACCAAAGTGAGCATAGTATTTCATCAAGTGCCAGATGATGGGGCGATAGCCAATCTCAACCATCGGCTTTGGCACTGTCTCCGAGTATTCCCGAAGACGTGTTCCGAGTCCGCCACAAAACAGTACAACTTTCACAATACTCCTCCCCGCTATTGTTTGGTATCTATCATATCAGGAGAACATAGTCACGCAAGGTTCATGCAAGAAACAATAGGATCACTTCGGCATGTTATCATCGAGCGCGCGCTATCACGGTATGCTTCAATCAGGATATGGTTGATGTTTATTTGGGGCTCGAAATGTGTGCTTAAGACAATGGGCTCGCTCACTTGGACATGAACTGCAGACAACAATCTACTGAGGATACTCCGTTGCTTCGGGAATAGGTATGAGAAACTTTCCACCCCACTCACGAATACCCTCGATCTGCTTCATGATTTCATCAGCAAAATTCCATGGCAGTATCAGCACAAAATCAGGCTGAGTCTCCATAATCTTGTCTGGGTGATAGATCGGAATGTGAGTACCCGGCAGAAACTTGCCCTGTTTGTAAGGGTTGCGGTCAACTGTGAAATCCAGGAAATCGGTGCGAATGCCGCAGTAGTTCAACAAGGTGTTGCCTTTTCCCGGTGCACCGTAGCCAACTACCGTCTTGCCTTCCCGTTTGACGCCAATCAAGATCTCAAGCAATTTTCGCTTGGTCTCCTTGACCCGCTCGGCAAACGCACTGTAGTAAGCAAGGTCATTGATGCCTGCCGCCAACTCATGCTCGCGCAGATCGACGACGCGCTGATCCGTAGTCTTGCCCCTGTCGTGGTCATGGCAGCCATATACTCGCAGCGATCCGCCATGGGTGGGCAGTTGCTCAACATCGAACAGACATAGCCCATGAGCAGCGAAGATTTTCTCAACCGTGAACAGACTGAAGTAGGAAAAATGCTCGTGATAGATGGTATCAAACTGGTTATCCTTCACCAAGCACATGACGTGGGGGAACTCCAGCGTAATGACCCCTCCCGGTCTAAGCAGGATCTTTAGCCCAGCAACAAAATCGTTCAGATCAGGAACTTGCGCCAGCACATTGTTGCCAATGAGCAGATCCGCTGCTAATCCTTCGGCCAGCATTTGGCGCGCACACTCAGTCCCAAAGAACTCGATGCGTGTCGGTACTCCTCTGTTTATGGCCTCGCGCGCTACGTTGGCCGCGGGCTCTACGCCAAGTGCAGGGATACCCTTCTGTACAAAGTATTGGAGCAAGTAGCCATCGTTGCTTGCCACTTCAACCACTAGTGACTCCTGATCGTAGCTGAAGCGTTCCACCATTGTATTTGTATAGCGTTCGGCATGCTGCAGCCAGGTGTCTGCAAAGGAGGAGAAATAGGCATACTCGGTGAATATATGCTCAGGAGTGACATACTGTTCCAACTGAACCAGAAAGCACACGTGGCATACGTGGACGTGAAGTGGGTAGAATGGCTCCATTTGGTTAAGTTGTTCAGCATCCAAGTAGCTCTCGCATAACGGCGACATGCCGAGATCCACAAATGTTGCATGAAGCGATGTACCGCAGAATCGGCAGGTCGGACTAGTGCTTTCCTTCATTTTTGGTGATGGTGTATCTATATCTGATGCTGGCATCATAGTTTTTTGCATTATCTCCCTGAGTCCGTCACTCCGATGAGTCTCCACTATATACGAGAGACAAACAGAATTGGGCCTTTCTCGAAATTCAGAGGGCTGATACGAGTTCTTCCTGAAAGATTGCCACTCTCATCCAGTCATTCTCAAAAATTGCTAGGAAGATCGCTTTCGCCGCCTAAGATCCGAAGCAATTGGAACTCAACAACACGGTAACGCTGCGGTGCAACCATGTCGCCACTCGAATAACGTTGAAGCTTTCCTGGTCCGAGAATGGGCCACGTGGTCCGTGGCCCTACTCGAGAGTCGGCTCACGCCATCGAAGCTCCAAGTCTAATTCACCATCCGCGATGAGCGCTTTGATATGATCGATCCGTTTGTACTTCGGACCCTCGAACTCCTCGAGCGATATCTCGGAACGACGGTAGGCATCGTAGAGCTGCCGTGCGCCTCGTCGCGCATTCCACTGAGGCTTGAAGTCAGGCAGCGTATCCGCAATCTTGCTGAAATCAACACGGTAGGTGCGTTTGTCCGGCTCTGCACCTTCTGCGTATTCGACGCGTGACTCAGGTACCGTCTCGCTCACGATTTCAGCCAATTCACGTATCCGATAGTTCTCCTCGTTTATACCAACGTTGAACGCCTCAGCGTGAATTCGTTCGTGTGGCGCATCAAGTACCGCGATGAACGCGCGGGAGATATCCTCAATGTGCACGATAGGTCGCCATGGCGACCCGTCGCTCTTGAGGTATACGAGCCCTGTCGTATAGGCCCATGCAGTGAGGTTGTTTAGCACAATGTCGAAACGGTGTCGCGGAGAAACACCATAGGCCGTGGCGTTGCGCAGGAAGGTCGGACTGAAGTTGTCATCCGCGAGTGCGGATACGTCACGCTCTACCATTACTTTCGATTGTCCGTAAGGGGTCACCGGATGGAACTCAGCGTCCTCAGCAAGCATGACTTGCCCTGCAGCACCATATGTGCTGCAGGACGAGGCAAAGACAAATCGCTCCACCTTGGCGCTTTTCGCCATCGCGGCCAACTTGACCGATGCCCGATGGTTAATTTCAAAGGTCAGCTCTGGGTTCAGATTGCCCAACGGATCGTTAGACAGTGCGGCAAGATGTACAATCGCATCGATGTTCTCCAGGTCAGCTATCTCGACATCGCGGATATCCTTCCTGATTTCGGAAACATTCGATGAATACCGCTGGAACGTACATCGCTCATAGAGATCGCTGTCATAGCCAACGACCTCATATCCTGCAGCGGTCAACATCGGCACAAGTATCGTGCCGATATACCCTTTGTGACCGGTTACCATCACACGCATAGTAGCCTCCAGTGAATTCGGAAATGAATTGAGACTCATACGGTCGATGTACGAATCCCAGAGATACCTGATTCTAAGAATTGGTCAAACTCGTTTTTGGGCCTTAATGATGAAGCCAGTACCCAAACGTTTCATACGGGAATGGGACAGATATTCGAGCCGTCTTGTTGTGGCAACCGATATTTTTGGGAAAAATCGGTCGAAGGGAGGCATCCACAGGTTGAAGTCGTAGAATATTGCATCATCCGGAGCCAAACCATGATCGCACAGAATTATCTTCACATCTCGGGCACGAACGAGCTTCAGCGTCGGGTCGGCTGAGACCGGACGATTTAACGTCTTCTTGATCGAAAGAACCGTCCCGGAGGTGTAGACATAGCGGTCCCACCACCTATACGGACTCGCAAGATTCTGCATAGAAAGGACGAAAACTCCTCGCGATTTAAGTATCTTTGACACAGTTTCAATTACTGTGCCAATGTCTACCACATACTCCAGCACTCCTAAACATAGCACCAGATCAAACGAAGAATCTTCAAGCGGAAGGGACATCAGATCAGCTGAAGCAAGATATGCCCGTTGGGAAAAGACCGATCGGCTCGCACTTTCACGCAACATATTCAGTGATAAGTCAATGCCCAAATACTGACAGTCGCGTGAAATGTAATATTCCGCAGGATAGCCAGGCCCGCATCCCAAGTCCAGTACCCGTGCGCCGTGAATATCCTTGGTCAACTCGCGTACCCACCTTTGGCGCTCGGTGAGGAGGTGTCCGATAGGCGAGTCGCCCTTATACTGTCCAGCATAGACAGTCGCTATACTATCAAAATGCGACCTAACCGCGTCTTTTTGCAACTCACATCCTCTGTTCATTGTAGGGACTCGTTGTTGATCAAGTAGTCAATATCTGGGCATCGACACCCATTTCTTCGAGCGTTTGCTGGATTTCTGTGCGATATATGGGGTTCATCACAATGACGACGTTAGGATCGTATGATCGAAGAAAGCTAGGAGCCACTATCCGCTGACCGGTTCCTGCAATAAACGTATCGTGTTTACGGGGATTTATGTCCACAGCAAATTGCACTTCACTATGAATATCGAGCGCATTCAAAAATGCTACGCCTTTGGAACTTGCCCCCCAGATGACGATCCGCTGTCCTTTAGCGGACATGACTTCGAAGCGACGTCGCCAAGCAGAGACCATCTCCTGATATTTTCGCACGAAGCGAACCACGTCCTGGAGCAACGCTTCAAGCTCTTCGACTGTGGAGCTGTTGGAATCACGGACGTCGGCAGGAATAGCTGCTATGGTTAGGTACTGGTTATCATATTCCGTTTGCAGATCGATGATCTGGAAGCCACTTCGCGAGAATAGGTTCGACAATGAAGCTTTTGAGAAATACGAACAGTGTTCGTAGTAGACATCCCAAAATGCTATCTCGCGCAGGATACGCTTAACATCCGGGACCTGAAAAAAGACAATAGTTTCAGGAGCGTCCCCAATAGCTTTGCGAATCATTCTGACGAATTCGGCCGTCTGGTGGATATGTTCAAGCGTCATCTTGCAACAGACGAAGTCGACATTGCAGTGAGAATACTGCTCGGAGTAGAAGTCCCTGATGAACTGTACGCCATTGCCGATCTCAGAATCGCTCTCCTTACCGACGTAAACCGGGTCAAACCCGATCCCGCGATTTCCGCCGAGTTCACAAAGCAAGCGCAAGAATTCCCCTTGGCCACAGCCAGATCTCGACAACAGTCTTGCTGCACAGATCGAAGCGATCGATGATCCGTTGTGCAAGATGTCGATGGAATTGGTTGAATGTCGCAGAGTGTGCCTGCGTGGACTCGTACCTAGGCGAGTATTCAAGCAGACTAGCATCAAATGCCAGATTCGTAATGAACCCGCACTCACTACAGTAGGCCAGAACAATATCGCCTCTGGGAAAGCTCCGGGCCTCTTCCCGCGTCGGCAGAACGACCACACTGTTCACCGGAACTTGTTGTAGCTCAAGAATGATAGACGTTCTTCCAGACAAGCAGTTTGGGCAATTTCCGTCGCTAGGCATGATGGAAACATCCTCGCAAATGAGAAATATCGCAATTACTGAACAACGAAAGGAAGAAAGTCCCGCCATCGAAACGGAGGAGTTATTGCTGTTGGCGTGGGTTCAGGTGTGCCGGGTATTATGGTCGACGTTGCTTCAGGCGTTGCGGTCGGCAGATCCGTAGCAGTCGCAGTTGGCACCGGCGTGGCCGGTCCGGGTGGTGAACAGATCGGTGAAGTATTTTCATATAGGAGAACATTGCTATGTCCCCATCCGATCGAAATCACATCGAGATCGCTATCTCCATCGATATCAACGACCTGCGCGCCATCGTGATGCTCGTCACCCGTATGGACCAAATGCTCTAGCCAACTATCCCCTCCGCCATCCGCGTTCTCAAAAATGATAAGCTTTGCCTCACCAGGTTGTTGCAGATTATGTTCTCCCACAATGACATCCAGGTCACCGTCCTTATCTATGTCAACCACGTCGAGGCTCATGGGCCCAATAACGCTGGCAATCACATGTTCCTCCCAGTCAGCCTTTGCATCCGCGCCCTGTTCATACCAAGCAAGTTTTCCCAGCACGTTGATCGCCTCATAGCCGATAACCGCATCCAGACGGCCATCTCCGTTGATATCGACCAGTCGATTTCGATCCGGGTCACTTTCGCCATATGGAGCACCATCTGTGTCGTGGAGCACGTGTTCCTGCCATGAATTGGCCGTATTCTCTAACCAGATTGTGCCAAGGAGTAGATCCACATCGCTGTCACCATCTATGTCGCCGGAGCTAAGCGCTTCATCCTGCGAGACTGTTGATATTCTCTCCCAATTCCAGCTATCACTTGACGGGTCCGCCGGTACGGTCAGTGTCTGAATTCCATTTCCTTGCCCATGCCAAGACAATGCTACCTGAGTTTCTCCAGTAGAACCAAGTTGATCTTCTGCGACACCTTGGAGGAAATCACCCTCGGCGCCCTGGACATTGTCCAGGATAGCGAAGGATCCGGCGCCGTCATTGCGGGCCCAAACAAAGCGTGCATCAGTGTCAGAGCCCTTGCCTTGCGTGCCCAAGACGTCAACCCTGCCATTCCCATCGAAGTCTGCAACGGAGGCCATATTGTTCAGTGGATCCCCAAAGAAGGTGCGTGGCCATGTTTCGTCAACCCGTCCCGGGTTTTGATACCACCAACCGCCGGTGATGATGTCCTTGCGACCATCCTGGTCAAGGTCAGCTGCGTCTATGAAGACAGACCGCCAAGGTTTGGATGAATCAATCACGTGTCTCTGCCAGCTGTCTAGGCGAACTGAACAGCTCTGATTCACCCACAACTCCACCAGATTTCCTTGCCAGTTCGCGCCATAGAGGTCCTTGTCTCCATCTCCATCGACATCCACCACACGCATACTGTGGGAGCCTTTGGTGCCAAGGATGGATTTCGACCAAGCCAGACCGCTACCATCGTCATTGAGATAGAGCTTCACCTCGTCCGGATCTTGCCCTTGGGCCATTTCAGCTGTCGCAATATCATTGTCACCATCATTGTCCATGTCAGCAATATCGATGAAGTGATATACAGCTTCGACATTCTCATCAATGACGTGCTCTGACCAGCCACCGCTGGTCGGATCCAGCGGAGCCTCAAACCAAGATATCCGGTAGATCTGACCAGCCAGCTCTGACGGTGCCAACGCGATATCGATGCGTCCATCATCATTGATATCACCCGTGCCAACAAACGCATTCGGGTGAGACCAGTCAACAGTGAATGAATGACGCATCCAGGCAGTTGTATCACGGCCGGCATTCTCGTACCAACTGCCGTTGACGACTATGTCTTTGTCGCCGTCGCCGTCAATGTCAGCGACTTTTAGCCCCTCTCCATTTTCTATCTGAATCGACTCATGGGTCCATGAAAGGTCATCATTTTGCCAATAGAAGTGCAAAACATCACCCTGCATTCCGAACTCACCCTGGTTTCGTGTGACTAGGTCCACATCACCATCACCGTCAAAGTCAGATACTTCAACATCGTGGAGGACTCGATCCTCGATCGTGTGCAGTTCCCATGAAGGGTTTTCCAACCAGACGATTCCAGTTGTCAGCAAGCTGATAATGTCATTGTCACCATCATTATCCACGTCAGCCACTTCGGCATCAGTGCTGAAGCTACCGTCAGACAGAACCGCACGCTTCATCCAACCAGGACTCTCGTACCAGACGAGTCCTCCTGACGCCTGTCCACCAGCAAGCAGATCGGGAAGCCCATCACTGTTGATATCGCCTACGCTTTTCTGCCATAGACTATCCGGTCCTTTAGCGTCAACGACAACGTAGTCAAAAAGACTCTTCGGTTGTGCTTCGTGTCTCTGAGGGAAAAACACAGATGAAATCAAAACGATGACTAGGACGGCTACGCCTACACCGATCAATATCTGCATTCGCGTCGACCCCAAGTGTGGCTTCATTCTGCACCCGTCTCTCCTAAGAATTGATCTGACGAACCGTATCCGAAGTCGGCCGAACTTTATGTACGATCTTCAAGAGCAGTTGTCGAGTTGCAAGCAATAGATCTTTGACCAGAGCACGGAAGTGTGGAGGAATCAAGCTCCAGTGCAGAATCTCGCCGTAACATCGTGTCTTCTGATAGAGCGTCAATGGGGCCCGCCGCACAATTTTTACGTATCCAAGGAGATATTGCCACTTGGGTAGTACGATCTTGCCTTCCAAGGAGGTATCAAACCAGAGCACACGCGCACGCTCAGTAGTCAATTGCCCAGCGGTGGACTGCTCCTGGTGTTGCCTGCGGAAAAACAGATATTCAGGAATCACATGGAACTGACCATAGAGCGTGAGTTCGGCCAGGAACACAAGATCGGAAGCCGGAAAACTGCCGTGCATTGATGTCTGCCGGATTGCCGATGCACGCATAACACCGTACGTCTGGTTGCCCATATCGGTCTTGCGCACAAAATTGATGAACCGTCTTTGGGGCTTTGGCGAACTGAGATCCGCTCTGTAATGCTGATAGCCGATCAATGTTCCGTCGCCATCAATGATGGCTGTCTCAGGTATGCACAGCACAACTTCGGGCTTCTGGTCAAGGACGGCAACGCATTTTTCGAGGAAATCCGGGGAAATGAGATCGTCGTAGCCGGACCATTTGAAGTATTCAGTTGTGGAAAGCTCAAAGGCCCGATTGTGATTCGGAGCCGCGCCGATGTTGCTTTCATTGCGATAATAGCGCACCCGCGGATCGCGCCTAGCATACGCGTCACAGATCTCCTGGGTTCGATCAGTGGAGGCGTTGTCGACAATGACAAGCTCAAAGTCCCGGTAACTCTGACATAGAATTGCATCGACTGCAAGCGCCAGGTACTTCTCTCCATTCATCACAGGCAGACCAATTGTGACTCTCGGAGTAAGATCGTTGCTGTCATTTTCCATCCTGCCACTCCCAACGCGGTATGTGCTCAATGTGGCTGCAACGGGCTATGCTTGCAGCGGTGCTTCTCAGTTTCGAATAATGCTGTTGAAGTGCAGATAGGCCTCGTCTCGCTGTGCAATCTGCCTGGCGGCTGCATCGAGCAAGATCGGGCGCTGTTCCTCTGCTGTCGACCAGGCAGACTCAACTGCGTCGCCGAGTTTCTCTTGTAGGTGGTCATCATCAAGGCTCAGAATCCGACAGCCCGAGCCAAATTCGTGGTGCAATCCCTCAAATTTGATGGCGTAGTTTGCCTGTTTGGCAAGCGCCACTACGGGAACACCCTGCGATAGCGCGAAGACCGCGGCATGAAAGCTGCCGGTAACCACGATCCGGCAGTTCGAGGCGCGCTTGATGATCCCATCATGGCCATCTAGGCGTCGTCGAGTGGGCCACGATCTGTTGTAGCCAGTGAGGACGCGGCCGATATGGGTGCTATCTGACTCATGGTGGCTACCCGAGATCGGAAGCGCGACAAGCCGTGCGTGATGGCGCCGGGCTGCAGCCTGCAGCGTGGAGCGCAGGATTTCAACATGCCGGTCGTCCGTTCGAGTGTAGCCGGCGATGCGCAGACCAACCCCAATACCACTGCCCAGCCCCTCCTGGCGTTCGTTGTACGCCATCTGAATCGCGCCGTCACCGGTCATTTTAATACGTCCCCTGGAGACGCCAAGCGATTGCAGGAGAGGAATTGCCACCTGATCTTCACGCACAAAGATAAGGTCGACTTTGGGCAATACGCTTGCAGCGATGGACCTCAGCGCTGGATCGTCGATCGGGCCAAAGCCCTGGCTGACCATTGCCGTCGGAATGCCCTGAGCCGTGGCCGCGCCCAGTCTCTCTAGTACCCCAAAGGCCAGCCCCTTCACATCGTCGTGAATAAGGCTGCCTCCAGTCGCAACCACCAGGTCGTAGCGCGTGATACTCTCCAACAGCGACTCGGGGATCGTTCTACTTGCTACCACATCGGCAGTCGGTCCGTTGGCCGCAGCGTACGCCGTTTCCGGATCGGCGACCGCTTCCAGAGGCGACTGCGCGGTCTGGCGACGATGCCAGATTGCTTCGCGCATTTCGAGCAGCGGCATCCAGGCTGTGTTTGGCACAATACTCTTTACTCTGTCAAAGCGACCAGTGACCGCTTTCAAGCTCTGCGGATGCACGGGCGTCATTGACGGAAAATAGATTCGCGAGAGCATCGGTGACAACGAGACCAAGTCGAACAAAAGATCAGTCCAGAGTGATTCGAACTTGTCTACCGCTGCCTGCAAGAGAGCGTTGCTGCCCTTGTTGCGCATCTCGTGCGTACCTTGATCCAACAATACTCGCATCAAATGCCCCCTCTCGGGTTGACCCCGCTTGACTCGGTCAATTGGTGACCTACGCCGGTACCCATCGTCCGTGATTACGTTCGTAAATCTCAGTCAGTATCTGACGGATGTCGTGGGTCGGTTCCCATCCAGGAAAGTGTCGCGCGAATTTCCCATTGTCGCTGATCCACCACATGTGATCACCGATCGATCGGTTTCGGAGTAGGCCCAGTTCAGATCACGACCGGCAATCTCTTCGCAGAACTTGATGGCTTCCAGCATGGAGCAATTGCTGAAACGGCCGCCGCCGATGTTGTAGACCTCGCCGATCCGGGGCGCACGAAAGAAGGCGTCAAAGGCACGAATCAGATCGGCGCTGTGGATGTTGTCGCGGACCTGCTTGCCCTTGTAGCCGAAGATCGAGTACGGCCGGCCGGTGACCGCGCACTTCATCAGGTAGGCCAAGAAGCCGTGCAGCTCGGCTCCGGAATGACCGGGCCCGGTCAGGCAGCCGCCGCGGAAGACGCCGGTCTTCATGCCGAAATAGCGGCCGTACTCCTGTACCAGCACATCGGCGGCCACCTTGGATGCGCCGAAGAGGCTGTGCTGCGTGTGGTCGATGCGACATCGTCCTCGCGAATGCCGTCTCGGCGTATGATGCGGCCGGAGTCGAGTTCCCAACGTGTCTCCAGTCTCGACCAGGGGCAGCCGGTTCGGGGTGTCGCCATAGACCTTGTTGGTCGAGGTGAAGATGAACGGTGGCGCCCGGCGCATGCTTGCGGGTCGCCTCGAGCAGGTTCAGCGTGCCGTTGGCATTCACCGAAAAATCGGTCAGCGGTTCGCGGGCCGCCCAATCATGGGAGGGCTGGGCTGCCGTGTGGACGACCAACGCGATGTCAGCTCCATAGGTGCGAAAGAGTGCATCGACGCCGTCGGCGTCCCGAATATCGAGTCCACGGTGCAGATATCGATGTCCTAGGTCCGCCTCCAGACGGTCGCGGTTCCACGCAGTCGAAGCCTCGTCGCCGAAAAAGCGGCGACGCATGTCGTTGTCGATCCCGACTACAGTCAGGCCGGCTGCAGCAAAATAGCGCGCAGCCTCCGATCCGATCAGACCGGCAGATCCTGTGATGATAGCGATAGTCATGAATCCTCCTGCAATCCTTACCAGGCCTGAGAATTGATGTCGCGTTCGGGATAGTGCTGCACGTAATGTTCCTCTTCACGATGCTTCTCATGGCGATGCCAGTGGGATCGCATAAGCATTCCCTTCCAAAAACGTGGGCGGATCAGATGAATCCCAGAGAGCCGGACTGCGGCAAACGCACGGGAGAACGACGTGGCAACATGCCCAGATCGCACGTTCAGCAGCGAAGAAATCAAATATGCTCGGCAACAACGACCACGTAACTCATCGTCGTCTTTGATGGACTCTCGCGTTCCACGCGCCGCACCAGGGAGGTTGAGGGCCTTCTCTCGGACGATGCGACTGTCGCGTTTCTTCTTACTCCAAATTCGTAGTCGTATTGCCCCAGACCCCAACACGAATGCCCGCGACCAAGTCTTCGGTTCGCTCGATTTCACCCGTCAGCGCAATACGGCACTGCAGATCCACGTCCTCAGAGGTGTTGATCAAGGGATCAAAGCAGCCAACTCGAAAGAAGGCATCCCGCCGAATCAACGATGCCGAGAGGTGGAAACAGTCGCCTGCGACGGAAAGTCCGAAGAGGTTACCGCGCACCTCGGGGCGATTGACGGACATGAAGACGTCGTCATCGTCCACGCGATTGAGCGCACCATAGACCCAATCTGCGCCGGTCGCTTCGGCCACGTCAACCAGATTTACAATTGCGCCAGGCAACAGGTAATCATCATCCTGCAGAATCTTTAGATACTTGCCCTTCGCCAAAGCAGCGCCAGTATTGCAGGCAACACTGCGTTCGCAGCGATTAGTCGTGATAACCGTGATGATTGGCGATTCGAGCCACTCCAAACGTGGGAGGGGTTCTCCACTATCGTTCACGACGATGATCTCATGCTCGTCCGGACCGAGATTCTGCTCAAGAGCGCTCTTGACTGCTCGTTCGAAACTGGGTCGATATACAGTTGGAATGATCGTGGAACACAACATAGGTCGAATCTCCCGTACTACTGAAAGCAACCGCGATAGGCATCGAGGGTTGCATGTGCGCATCTGATCCACGAGAAACCGGCCGCCCGTATGCGGCCACGTCGAACCAAGTCGCGCCTCAAGTCCTTATCCATGAGCACCTTTGTCAAGGCACTTGTCATCGCAGCTTGGTCTTCGGCATCGAAGTACACCGCAGCATCGCCGGCAATCTCTGGTATAGAGGAATTGTCAGCAGCGACCACTGGAGTTCCGCAGGCCATCGCCTCAAGCAACGGTAGACCGAATCCTTCGTACCGTGATGGGAACGCAAACAGCGTTGCAGCGTTGTATAGAACAGCCAGGTCTTCATCACCTACCTGCCTCAGAAAACGCACCTTGTCTTGAATGCCCAATCTCCGGGCACTTTCTCCATGCTGTTCAGACAGATGTGGATGCGTCCAGACCACCGCAAGCTGATACGTTGCAAGCACGGCTGCGGGCAGGGCGGCAAAGGCCGACAACAGGTTACCGATATTCTTACGCGGGTCAGCCGAGCCAATTGCGAGGACGAAATCCGACCCCAGTCCGACCTTGTCCCGAAGTCTGGCTAGCCGAGCCTCGTCCTTAATTGGACGGTAGACCTTGCCGGCTGCCTCGGGGGTAACGTAAACTCGTTCACGCGGTATGTGTAGAAGGTCGATGATATCTCTCTTCGCCGCTTCAGAGACCGTGATGATGGCGAGCGCTCTTTCAGCAGACAATTTCGGAACCTGACGGTAATACCATTCCATCAGCTTCCGCTTTGACAAGAGCGAAGCAGACTGGGAGTACTTGGCGGGCTCGTACCAGATCATGTCGTGCAGCGTAACCACTAACGGGCAGTTCGTACGAAGAGGCGCCGTCAGACAAGGACAATGCAACAGATCGAGTCGATCGAGCTTTGCCTGTTTGGCGAGCGCAACCTGCTCGCGCCAAGGTACACCGAGGATCGGGACGTTAGCTGGAACGACGCGGACGTGAAAATTCGGCTTGCCAGGCACCTGCGAACCAGCGTCGACCGGTCGATCAACATAGAGCACGTATTCATTGACGGTATCGACATCAGCCAGAGCCCGCACCAGGTTTTCCGTATAGGTCTTGAATCCCCCCGGCTGCGGATGGGTCAGAAAGCGAGCATCGATTCCGATTCGTCGTTGTGTGTCCATATGTTTACTGCGATTTCTTGAATGGCTCATCGATCCAACCCAGCCGCCGCAACAGATCCACGGCACCCAGAGCGGCGAAGATCAGCAGCAGCGAATCAACGGGCAACCGGTAGCGTATCAGCGTCCAGGTCGCAAGATGGACTCCGGCGTAGATGAGCATGAACAGATAGAGCAGCAGGATGGCCGATCTCTGCTGTGGCCTGCACGGCCTGCGCACGCGGGTTGCCGACACCCACAGTCCATACAGCATCAGGGGCAGGAAGATCCCAAAGGAGCTAACCCGTGCCACGTTACTGACGGTGCTCGACTCCGGCGACGGCCAGAACTTGAAATACTCTCGACTTCGACTGACCGAGAGCAGGACAAAGCGGGCGGGATCGGAACGGATAATGCCAAGCGCCTCCTTGAGCAAGGCCCGGTCCATTGCGCCCTCATTGAGCATAAGGAGGTCGGGCGGGATAAGGTCTTGATAGGAAGGCCCATCGACTGGCAACAATGGGACGAAGTTCGTGCCGTGAATCGGGTGGTTTCCCCAGTAGAAGGCAAAGCCGGCGTTTGTGTTCAGCGGTACGAATGTCTCAAAGGCCCGATAGTTGCGGATCGTCCATGGAACGATGAGCAGGAAGACGACAAACGCCGCGGCCATCAAGCCCTTCACCGCGGGCAGGCGTAGCCGATTTCCGAGTGCTGTCTGCTCTGTCTTTGGCGATTCAGACAGATTCCACCAGATCCACAGAAACAGAAACGGGACAAAGAGCACGAAGACCTGGCGCAGCAACAGTGTGATACCGATGGCCAATCCTAGTTCAAGCCAGAGCCGGCGCCGGTATGGCCGCGCCCTTTGCTCGGCAATACGCATGGCCAAGTCAAGTGACCACAGGATGCAGACGAAATAGAAGGTCTCTGTCAGCAGCCCGCCGGCATAATAGACGAAGTAGAGATAGACAGCGCTGAAGGCCGCGCTCAAGATACCCGTCTCGACACCGAACAGGCGTCGCCCGATGCGATAGGCAAACCAGGTGTGAAGCACTCCTCCCAGAACTGCCTGGATCAGCCTCGCAATCAGGGGTTGTACGCCGAACAAGCTATAGACCGCAGCCAGATAGAGCGTGTACAGATAGCTCCAGTGAGCCGTCGGCTCACCGCCAGGTGTAGCCGGCCAGTGGCCCTCGGCAAAGCTAAACCCATAGCCGGCGGCCACCCGCTCAGCCAGGCCATGATAGGAGATCTGATCGTAGATACCGGGCAGATCGGCGACACTATTCCCTTGATAGAGCGCGGATGCGACGCGCAGACCTACGGCCAACGCAATGATCAGCACCAACACCCATCTGGCCGACAGGAGTACACTGAATGGTCTGGTTTTGGCTGCCTGGACTTCGCCTGGAGAAGGCGAAGCAAGTTGTCCATCGATTGTCATTTCGTTTTCCTGCGCCCAAATCAGAAGCGACTACACGTGAAACCAACGCTATTTCAGCCTGTAACACAGTTTGACTACATCCAGGTTGGACTGTAGCTCCTTCTGTGCCCGGTCGCGATGTTTCGGTGATACAGACGCCGTACTCCACAGCGCCAGCTTGGACAAACTCAGGCCGCCCAACAGAGTGCGCAGCGCGGCAGTCCGAGCCGGACCGTAGTTCTTCTGATAGAAGAGCATCTTGCCCCGGTAGACCATCTTGCGACGCCCCCAGCGATTCATGCTCCGCCCACCGTAATGGATCGTGGTGGCATGGGGTAGATAGTAGATTTCCCACCCGGCCTTGACCATCCGATACTGGATGTCTTCCTCGTCGCCGTAGATGAAATATTCTTCGTCCAACAGCCCGACCTCATCTAGTGCCGCCCGGCGTACCATGAGACAGGCCGAGCCCAGCCACGCTACCGATCGAATCTGGTTGTCGTCGATAGTAGCCGGATACCCTTCCCAGATCAGCTCACCCAAGCGTGTCGCAATCAGAAACTCTTCATGCAGCGTCGAAAAGTTGTTGTAACACGACTGCACACTGCCATCCGGATTGAGCAGCTTGCCGCCGACCGCAGCCGTCTTTGGATGTGTATCCAACGAATCCACCATGGCATCCAGCGACGGGCCGTTGACCACGGTGTCGTTGTTGAGCAATAGGATATACCGCCCTTTGGTGGCCTCGATGCCCTGGTTGCTGGCCCTGCCCAGACCGACGTTGTGATCGTTCTGGATGATCAGCACATCCGGGTACTCGCGCCGAAGCATCTCCTGGCTGCCGTCGGTAGAACCGTTGTCCACCACGACGACATCGTATGTGCTTTGCATCTCGCTTGCGTAGAGCGAATCCAGGCAAGGAGCTAGGTACTCCTTGTTGTTCCAACAGACGAGCACGATCGAAAGATCGTGCTCTGCATGCGCCTTTGATAGTGTCGGTGCAACAGCAGTGCGTTCCGCTGTGATCGTCATTGTCTCCACGGTCTACTCCTCGCGAAATTGGTGTTCCATCTCCATGATCTCTTCATAGGTGCCCAGGTCAATATAGACCCCATTCTGCATCTGGACACCGCGAAACCGCATGCCCTCAGCCATGGCGCTGTTCATAATTGCGGCGAAGTCACCGATACCTTCGCAGACCGACTGATGGAGAAATTCAGTGAATCTCGGCCGCCAGACAATGCAGCCCCACATTTCGGTCAAGTCGGTACTCTGCGGCTTGTCAACGATATCGCAAACAGTGCCATCTCCGCTGATTTTCACCATGCCAAACTTCTCGGGTCGCTGAGTCGTGAACATGGCAAGTACGACGTCATCGTTCGGGCTGCATGCTCGACAACATGCGGGCAAAAACGTCTGTCGGTTGCATGATGGTGTCTGCCATGCCGAAGCAGACGGTTTTGCCGCGTGTCAGGTGATAGCCGGCGTCGAGCGCGTGGGCCAGGCCGGGTGAAGTCGAACCACCGCTGCCGTTGCCATTATCGGCTTCCTGCACCACATAACTGATGTCGCAGCCAAAGCGTTGACCACTGCCGAAATAGCTGATCAGCTGATGTTTGCTTTCGTTTACTACGAAAATAAGGTGCTGCAACTGGGCGGCAATCATGTTGTCGACCACAAACTGCGATACAGGTTTGTAGCGATTGTCACGAATGACCGGATAGAGTTCTTTGGGGTAGGGCAGTCCTAGCCGAACGCCCTTACCGGCGGCTGGAATCAGGCCGATGATATCGTCTTGTTGCATAGCAATCTCCTTCAGGATATGCTTACTTCATTACTGGCTCTGAGCACGGCAGTTCGCCTGCTAGACGATCAAGCGCTTCCCGAATCTCGTGCAGGATTTCCCGTTATACTGCCAACAGCGTTTGCTGACTTGGGCTGCGCATGAATCGTTTTCTATACCTGACATGGTGAGCCACCTCAGTTATCAGAGCGAACAGAAGTTGTGAAAAAAAGTGTAGTTCCTCATCGGTTTTCAACCTGCAAGGAGAATCCCTCGGCACGAAAACAGGTAAGAATTCGCAAACTGAAAAAGAGAATAAAAACTGCAATCATTTCTTCAAGCATCTCTTGTTCGTGAAACCACACAATTGAAACAAATTGAAACAAATGAGATCAACAGACTCAATCCAAGCAAGCTTGGGTGTGGAAAGAATACTCTGTTGAAAGGAAGCCAATGGCGACCATACTCCAACCAGACGGACGCAAGAACGACGACCGAAAGTAGTGACAATGCAATGTATCCGTAATCGAAATACGCATTGAAGTAATTATGCAGGTTTGTCTGATTCTCAACATTGCCCGAAAAAATTGATGGCGTCTGCCATTGAAGGAAATCTTGTCCCCAACTGACTTCTTCGCCCACGTAAAACAGGAACAACACTGCCAAGAACAGAAACCCTAAAGATAGGGCCGTTCGATGATCTGTGGACGTAGGGCTTGTCCATACTTTCCCCGCTGTGAAGAATAGCAGAAGTGCAGAAATCGCGAAGCTTGCAGGCACAAAAAGATCGATCACTCCATGATCTTTTCTGTACAAGAGAGGATAGATTTCTGGAAACCGATAAGCTAGACGCATAGCAACAATCAAAATTACCCCGATTAGTGTTGAGAAAACAAGTGTAATTCGAGGTGATGGCTGCACGACTTCTCTACGACACAGCGGTTCGCTCCAATAAACCTCGCCGATTTTCGTGCGCCAATACTCATCTTGCGCTTTATCGAAGTAACACCCAATACAGAGGAGCAAGATCGCCCCAAACCAGAACGTTGATATCAATTCACGTTGTCCATTTGGAGTAATCCCATGATCGCCAGACAGATACGCCGCAAAGAATCTCACCACCGCGCCATGGACAAACGGATATGTAAGCGACAATGCTTCCTATTGCGATCAAAGCTATGCCAAATCTCCTCGCCTCAAGTTGCGATAGTTGTAATAGCTTGTTCGGCAGCTCCATTCCGTAATCGCCTTTTCCGGGATCAATCCTGTCAATCGGCAAAACACGATGCTGACTCTCATCGTAGGGGGTTCTTGTGTCAGTTCAGTAGTGAGCCACGAAGCACAAAGAAACACGAAGAAAGCTGATCTTTGTATAACTTCGTGACCCTTCGTGGAAAAATATTCCCCTGCATTGGCCTAACACGGTTGATCAGGTCGAAGAATCGGGCATTGTCGAGTAGCGTGTAACATATTCGACACTGAGGAGTCCGCCTAGAAAGATCCAGCCAAGCATACTGCCCCGGAATCCGCGCATCCCAATGTTGTAGACAAATGGGAACACCCAGATCTGCAAGCGCCGCAGCCACCAAGGTGCCAGCTAATCCACCGATGACGCCGTAGACATAGGCGCGGTTAAATCCGTCGTCGACCTCAGTTCGCAGATTCCAAGCCAGCCAACCCAACTCGGCAATAAACCAAAGAAAACAGGCCATCCCCAGATAGTCCCACCTGCGCAATGATGTCAGCATATTGATTATGAGAATTAAACTGGACTTCCCAGCCTCGAATCTTGTAAAGGGGCGTATACCAGTAGTAGTTGGCGGGCCCAAAGCCAAGAATGGGACTGACTGTAGCCATTTGCGCCATAATGACCAGTGCGTCTACTCGCGTCGAATAGCTATATGTATCAGACGCAATCGCATCAGATACAAGATATGCGGCAGGCGCCAATCCAATGACGACCATGAAAAGCCCAAGCCGCCAAGAGCGCGCTGCTACGATGGCGCCGGCTGCAGCCATCGCTGGCAAATATCCGGATTTCCATTCCCCATTCAACACAAAACCCACATAGAGCGTGGAAACGGCGATGAAACCGAATACGATCCGCCAGAAAAAGGATATGTCTCGGTTAAATAAGGCCTGGCTTAGCGCCAACGCCACCAGCCAGGTCCAGTAGATGCTGTTATCAATCACGCCAAATTGGATCAGACGGCTGGTGACTATGCCTGCATACGGGATAAACCAGCCGGCGACATGCAACCAGCCAACGACGATAAATATCCAGGTCAGCCAACGCAGCCAGCGTAGATCGTGGAGTTGATGCGCAGCGAGCAAGAATGCGCCGGTCGAGAGCAGAAAAATCAACAAACCACCGATCTGTGCACTGAGTGGCGCATGTAAGACATTGGAGAACCAGGGCAGTTGACCGATCACAAAAGAGAGCAACACGATACCGTTGAAGGCGAGCAATGGCCGTAGCGGACGTGAGTGTACGAAGCGTAGTTCTTGGCGCAGGATCACCATATCCACGATCCACAACATCACCAGTGCAAGTAGCACAAGTACAGGGATATTCAAACCACCCGGCAAGTATGGTGACGGCAGCAAGAGCGCAGTAAACAGTAGCGCAAGCAGGCCGAAAGGGGGCCAACGCAAGAAGAGAATTACTGCGACCAAAGCCGCGATGACTGCGGTCAGTAGCATCAGCTCGTCCGACGACAGTCCCAATGGAAATGCTACACATATCAGAAGGATCCCCGCAGCCAATAGCCACGGAAGCCACTGCCGAGCAATCTGTTCTCTTAGACGAAGCCGACGATCGATGAACATGGTCTGGTCGCGTTTAAGTGGGTGAAGTGACGATTATTGCTTGATTCTGCGCTACGCCGATTGCTGGCGGTACGCCGTCTGATCAACCAGATCGAGGAAGCGTGGCATCACCCCGGCCCAGTCATAATTCGATCGTACCAGTCTCAAGCCATTGCCGGACAGAGACCGGCGGAGTTCGGGCTCACGTAGAATACGTATCACGGCCCAGGCAAACTCTTCGGGGGTGTCGGCAATCAGCAGGTGGATTCCATGTTTCGCCTCCAAGCCTTCGGCGCCCTTGCTCGTGCACACAACTGGAGTGCCCAAGGCCATCGCCTCTAGAATCTTGAGCCGAGTGCCGCCACCATGACGCAGTGGAACCAGACTGCATTCAGATCCTGCGATCAACGGGCGCACGTCTTCGACAAAACCGGTTAATGTCAAGTTGGTGGCCGGCGGAAGGGGTAATTCGGCATGGTCACCGGTGATTGTGAGTTGGACGTCAGGCAGTTGGACCTGAATTCGCGGATAGATTTCACTGAGAAACCAGACCATGGCATCATGGTTGGCGAAGTAGCCAAATGGTCCGGTGAAGATTAGGCTGTTGGGCTGGCAAACCGCTTCCACATCGACATAGGCTTCGAGGTCGACACAGTTCGGGATTATCTCGGTGTTAGCAAGGTGCGGCGCCATGGCGCCAACCAACGAGTGCTCCTGACTAGATGCAACGGTACAGGCTCGAAATCTACTCAGGAGATGAGAAACGTAACGAAAATGTTTCTGCCAAGTAAGCCCGTGACGCATCTTATCCAAGCCCGCCGTTGCTTGCTTATACTGACCCAAAAGGACACCAAGCTCGACCTCTTCAAAAATTGATGGCATCGAAGCAAAGTACTCGATGTAGCTGGCCGTCGCCAACTGTGATGCAATGACAAGATCAAAATCGTTTGAGGCCAGGCACTCCTCAATACAACGCGCCATCTCCGGAGAGTATGTATCGATGACAGACCTTGGCGTTAGCCGTAGGTAGTTTTTTCGTGCAGACCAACTCTTTGGCTGAAATGGTTTCCAGCGCACGAGGTGTACATGCTCACACACTTTGCGTACTTCAGGCACATCGGGGTTGACACCGGGTTCATCAGCGAAACTGATGAGCGTGACAGCGTGCTCTTCTGACAATCCGCGCAACAGATTGAATATCCGCAGCTTTGAGCCGTTGTTGGTTGGATATGGAAACCAACGTGACAGGAAAAGAATTTGCATATCGAATTAGCCGAGTACCTATTGTGGTGATGGCATCTGCCCATACTGGCGGCGCAGAAAATCGGTGACGCCGCGTCCCATGGCATTTCTATGTTCGGACATGGTACGCCATCTAGGTTTGACTGTCCAACTTGTATACGTTCGAAGCAGACCCATCCAAGTCGCAATCCATGCGCGTGGCGGAGCATGATGCTTGGACAAGGTCAACAGCCGATTCCGCGTGGCATAGTAGGTCACCGACGGTTTCGGTTTGTGGTCGACCGTGACGCCCTTGTGCCACATCTTTGCAGTTGGCACATGAATGACTTTCCAGCCACCTCGACTGATTCGGATACACCACTCCGTCTCTTCCCAGAAGTAGAAATAGCGTTCGTCGATCGCGCCGGCCTGCTCAATTGCGGATCGCCTCACCAAGATTCCACAGCCGGAGATCCATTCAACAGCATGTGGTGCATCAAACTGCCCCCGATCCGGCTGATCCATGCCCAGGTGAATCGAATTCCAATGCGGCCCTAGTATGCCGCCGGCCGATTGAATGACCTCGGGATCATCATGGTGATAAACCATGGGACCGATAATGCCAATCGATGGGTCAGATTCGCCGACGTCAACCAGACATTCCAGGCAATCGGGTGCCAAAATTGTATCTTCGTTGAGGACAAAAACCCAGTCGGCACCTTGTGCCATAGCCTCGGCTATGCCAACGTTGTTGTTGCCTGCATAGCCGAGATTTTCAGTCAAGTTGACTAATTGAACTTCAGGAAAGCGTTGCTTGATTGCCTCTACCGAGCCATCAGTGGACTGGTTGTCCAATACCATGATTCGATGGTTGGCGTATGTATTCGCTTCCAGTGAAGCCAAACATTCAAGTGTGTCTTCACGGCGATTCGTGTTCAGAATCACGCTTATTATCAGAGGTTGTGGCATGATTTCCTTCTCGTCGAGAGCGAAGACGATCGTAAGGATGGATCAGCGTTCCGATACATGAAGATCGCTTTGATTTCCGTTTACCCTTGTTACCGGTGCGACCTGCTCGTTTTTGATCTGCATCGTCCACGCCTTGGGAAAATTCTTCGTAACCTCAATGCCGTCAAACTCCTGGCTGGTGCGGGCACCATGCTGCTTAACCCACTTGGCTGTACTGCTCAACCCGTCAGCCAGACTCGTGCCCGGCCGGTCACCGAACACACTCCGAAGTTTCTCATGAGATGAGTACGCACTGACCACTTCATTGCGTGCAGGAAGAAAGACAATGTTGGGTTCAACGTCCATTGCATGAGACACGGCATGGGCCATCTCATTGATCGTGTACGGTTCATCGGCGCCGATGTTGAAGACTTCATTTCGAGCCGCCGGCACATCGATAGAGGCGGCAATCACCGGAGCGACATCCCCAATGTAGCTGAACGCCCGATCCTGGCCGCCGTCGCCAAAGACAGTTAGGGGCTTGTCCTGCAGAATTTGGTTCATGAAGATACCCACGACATTGCGGTATTTGTCGCCGATATTTTGGCGCTCGCCGTAGACGTTGTGAGGCCGGAAAATGATGTAGTCGAGATCAAACATCTCTTTGGATACTTTCAACTCCTGTTCAACGGCCAGCTTGGCGATGCCGTACGGATCCTCAGGGCAGGCAATGGTTTCTTCGGTCATGGGCAGTTCGACACTGGTGCCGTATACTGCGATCGAGGAAGTGAAGACAAAACACTTCACATCGGTATTGACGGCAGCATTGATCAGATTGACGCTGCCGATCAGGTTATTGTTGTAATTGAAGCGTTTGATGAAATGGCTCAACCCCTCGGCCGCATAGGCTGCAAGATGATAGACAAAGTCAAAACGCATGCGGTCGAATATTGAATCGATCAGGGCCACATCGGTAATACTCCCCTTTACAAATCTGGCGCCAGTCGGTACATTCTCCGCAAACCCGCCGCTCAAATCATCCAGAACGACAACAGAATGGCCCCGCGCAATCAATGCTTCCGCAACATGTGAACCGATGAAGCCTGCTCCACCGGTAACTAGAATCTTGCTCATCTGCCTACATTCTCCTATGTTCAACACCAATTGCTATGATACGAGGAAATCACGCTGGACAGTATTACAATTCACGATACATTGCCTCTAATTCCAGCGCCTGTTCAGCCACCGTCCTGACGGGACCAATGCCATTGCGCAGATGATCGACAAGTTCGCGCCGCTCCACGATCTGGATCATCTGGCCTGCCAGATCCTCCACATCCCCAGGCGCAAAGAGGAGGCCATCGACCTCGTGGGATACCGCCTCGGCCATACCGCCCAGATCGCTTGCGATAACCGGCGTCTGGGCAGCAAACGCCTCATGGATGATCAGCGGAAAGTCATACCAGATCGACGGCACGACCAAAAGATCCATATCGGCAAAAACGGCCCCACTCTGTTCATGGGCATACGTTCCGCAGAATTCTACGTTTGGCAATTCTGATGCCAGCACCTGCAGATGATCACCGTACTGCGCATCCTTGCCTAGATTCCCATAGATCTTGACCGTGAACCAATTCCCCAAGGTTTCATACGCCAACTGCGTCGCTTCCAACAACAGATGGACTCCTTTGGACCGCAAGATCTGCCCGACAAAGCCGAATCGCACCGTCTGCGACGGCTTCTTGCCGGGATACCCGTTCAACCAGGCAAGATCGTGTCCGTATGGTTGGACGTCAATGGGAACATCAACATTGTTCGAGACATGCATATTGCGGACGAAGCGAGATGCCGTAAGTCGCCGGTCGGGCAACTGGATAGCGCGCAGTAAGAACGCTTTCCTATCCTCCATGTCCAACGCCATCCCACGAAACCCCCGGCGCTTCGACAGACTGGTCGTTCGACTGGCGCAGGACATGACCTGCGACGCCGCATGATCGGGGAATAGGCGCCGTGATAATCGGTATGCCCGACTCTGTTTCGTCTGACACTGGAGGCAATCCCAGGCCGTCGTGCGGCCGTCACAGTTGTGTCCGTCGCTGTGTAACAAGCTCATACGTGGGCAGAGAAACCAAAAATCGGTCAGCGAGAGCACCAGCGGCAGCCCCGCCTCCTTCACGACGCCAAGCACGCTGGCCGATAGACGTTCGCAGGAGGTGACATGAACGATGTCAGGTCGCAGCGCATCCAGGTACAACGAGAGATACGAAGCACTCTCCGGATCGTTATAGAGATAGCGATTTGGGTCAGGCGCTTTCATCCAGTTCATATTGATGCGCCGGACGGCCACCCCATCGTGTTCTTCGTCGACGACGCCGTTCCAGTATCGGTCGCCAGTGTCCCAATCTCCACCGCAAAGCACTTGTACGGCATGTCCTTGCGCACGCAAGCCCTGCGCGATGCCTGCGGTATAGGTTTCGGTACCGGCCCACTGTCTTGGCGGATAGCCGTTCGAGATAAATAGAATCTTCATGATAGACTTCACAATCAATTTACGTTGGCCAGCGATGTCTCTCGCTCCGGCGGAATCAGGCTAAGGTAGAGCGCCTCCAGGTCGCATACCTCATCCCCTATAGTTCGCACTGGCCGGATTCCGCTACGAAGGCGCTCGACCAGCCCCGGTTCGGCTACGACTCGTTGCAGCATATTTGCGAGTTCCGGCACATTGCCCCGGTCAAAAAGCAGACCATTGACCTCATGGGTGACAGCTTCGGCCATCCCTCCCAGAGCGGTGGCAATTACAGGCGTATTGGAGGCAAATGCCTCGTAGATGACCAATGGAGCGTTCTCATACCAAAGAGAAGGCACGACCAAGATATCGATTTCGGCCATAACCTGAGCGAGTTGTGTACGGTCGAAAGCGACCACGAAGGCTGATGTCCCTATCATCTGCGACTATCGTGCGCAGCCGGCGAACGTAATCTGGCGAATGTGTTAGGTCTCCCCATATGTCGAGACGTGCTTTTCCTGCCAGCGAGGCGTCTTGAAAGGCCTCAACCAAGACATGCACGCCCTTGATTTCGGTGACTTGCCCCATGTAGCCGATGCGCAGCATTCCACTGGTCGCCCTACCATGATACTGTTCAAGCCAACTTAGGTCGTGGCCGTTCGGCACATGCTTGATGGGTCCCCCAAGCCCGGCCTGGGCAAACATATGCTGAACAAACTTCGAATGCGAGAGAATAACATCCGGCGCATTTAGCATCTCCACCATCAGTGCTTTGCGCTCATCCATGTTCAAAGCCATGCCGCGAAAGCCGCGTACCCGAGCCAGCGACGAGGAGTTCCCCGCATTGCGCCAGAATCGCATTTGCGTTCCGTTCGACAGCAGACTGTGCGACTGTCTGAACATTCCTGATCCTGACAGGAGGCATTGTTGGCATTCCCATGCTGTCGTCTGCCCGTTGCACAAACGTTGCTTATCCGCCAACAGGACGGTCTTGGGGCAAAGAAACCAGAAATCCATCAACGTTAGCAACAGGGGAATGCCCGCACGGCGCACAGCTCTGAGCGTGCCTATCCCCAATGTGGCAGCCGATGTGACATGTACGACACCTGGATTCGTCTCGGCCAAATAATCCGAAAACCATCTTTCGACATCTGGGCTGTCATATAGAATCCGATTGGGGTTGTCAGCTTTGGTCCAGTTCAAGTGGATCCGGCTTACGGGTACACCGTCATAAATGCCCTGCGTAACGCCATTCCAGTACATTGAGCCAGATTCCCAGTCCTCAGCACAGACCACGCTGACATCATGCCCGCGAGCCTGCAAGGTTGATGCTAAGCCATGTGTGTAGTTCTCAGTACCAGCCGTTCGGTTCGGTGGAAAAAAGAGCGTAACAAATATAATGCGCATAGTTTACCCGTTGAATATGGCGTCCTATTTGGGACGTCACAGAGTGGCGTCGGTGTTACCGCAGCGGCGGCCGAAATTGATCGAACTGTCAACATCAGTGTATGGCCATTGCCACAGGCCCGCATGTTCGTCGAATGCTCGAACTATTTGTCATTCAGCCGCGCTGGATTCGGCAACCTATCGTCGATATCGCCGCAGTGCCGACACTGCTCTAGCACCGGCCAGCGACTTAAGCAGATTGCTGCCAAGGCGTGGATCCTGCCAGAGATCGGGCCGATAGCGCAGTGCCTGCGCAAGAAAACGCCGACTCGTGGCGAATTGGTGCGTATTGTAGGCCAAAAGCCCGAGTGCGAAGTTGGCTGTCCCTTTCATCCTTCGGTTCAACGGCAACAGATCACTCGTGTCTGCGGACTCAAAGACGAATGAAAGCAGTGCGGCCATCTGATGCGCACTATCGGCCAGGTTCAGATCCTCTGCCGTGCCCCGCTGTCCCATCGGCTGAGCACACATGGCCAAGTCATAGAAGAGATCGAGATCGGTCGCAAGCGACGGGTCGACCTGCAAAGCGCGACGCATATAGGACGATCGAGTTCGCAGATCATCCTGATGCCGGGTCGAGGAAATAAGCAGGTAGCGGTAGACTCCGCCATATGCCCGTCTCTTTGCTCTAGACCAGTCCATCCAATGTCCATCATCCGGCCCAAACTGCTTTTCAATAACGGCCTGTACGGCAGCCTGCATGCGCTGAGGATTGGCCGAGAATGTATTGGCATGCAACCGATACCGAACTCAAACAGTCTGATGTGCCGATGAAACGATGTTCCGGCACAATGCGCAGCCAAAGATCCCAGTCCTCGCAGCCATGGATTGCCCGGTTCGATTGTTCGAACAGTCCAACCTGCACAACCGTTGACCGACGCATCACTACCGTGCTGGGAATCAGGAAGTTGGCCCGCAACAGGACATCCTGCATCTCTTCCGGCTTTCTGGCCGGCCCCCCAAAGTCCTGTGCCACATCATGGCCACCGGCGTCCATCCCTTGGGCGCAACAGTAGTAGATAGCCGCATCGGACCATTGGTCAGCAAGCGACACCATGGTTTCCAGAAAGGTGGAGCGCCACTGATCGTCGGCGTCCAACAGACCGATCAGGTCGCCGTCAGCGGCAAGGATCCCGGTGTTGCGTGCACCGCCAAGGCCCTGGTTCGCCTGCCAAATGTAGCGAATCTGGTTACCAAAGCAGGCGGCAACCTCACGACAGTTATCCGATGACCCATCGTCGACAACGATCACCTCGAAATCCCGATACGTCTGGTCCAAAACGCTCTGGACGGCTTCGCCAAGATAGCTGAGCATGATTGTAAACCGGGATAACAACACTTACTCGGGGCCGTGAGGTCTCAACACTATTGTATTTCCATCGGGTTGGTTCAAGTTCCACGGTCATGCCCTGTCTGTTTTCAGCTAAACCAAAACAAAATCATACCACCTCTGCCCCCACTTTCCAGGGCTCAGCATCGACAGGCCCACGCTGTGGCTACGCTGCATACGTATCTCATCACCGTGCGAAAACGGTGCTGAAGGCTAGAGCATGCTAACTGGCTCTCCAGCAATCACTGCCGTATACAAGCGTTCCAAACCCGCGCTATAACGCTCCCAGGAGTGTTTCCGCACCGCATCATTCCTGGCCTGCTGGCCGATACGAGTGCGCAGAGCAGGGTCATCGACCAACCGCTGCAGCGCATTCGCCATCGTGTCAGCATCCCCTGGCGGCACCAACAACCCATTGTAACCATCTTGGACGACATCAGCCAACTGCCCGACATCCGACGCCACTGTGGCAAGCCCGGACGCCATATACTCGAATAGCTTCATAGGGGAGAGCCATAGGTCCCGATCCATGACCGGGACCGGTGCCACCGCCACGTCGGCAGCCATCATGAGGTCCGGCATGTCGGAATGAGCGACATGGCCAGTAAAGTCCACGGAGCCGCCAATGCCAAGTGCATCAGCATATTGCACCATTGCCAGACGATCATATCCGTCACCCACAAGAAAGAGGCGAGCCGACGTATTTTTCGTCACCAGACGAGCAAAGGCATCCAGCAGCGTCTCAACATCATGCCACCTGTGAAAGCTTCCTACGAAGATGATTAGCGGCTCATTGGCAATGCCATAGGCAGCACGCATGCTGGAACGCCTCTCTGGGCATGGCCTAAAGCGTTGAACATCAACCCCGTTGGAAAACACAACGATCTTTTCCTTCGGTACGCGCCACTCAGTCATCAGTTGAGATTGCGCCGGTTTTGAAACGCAGATAATACAGTCAGCGACGCTCAGGTTGTAGTTGAGTATTTGACGTGCGCGCCATCGTAGCAATCCTGTTACGGGCTCTCCCAGAAAATCGAGCTCTGCAATCTGGTCTGCATCAAAGAAGACGATATATGGTAAGCCAAGCCGCTTACAGGCCATGGCCACGCCAGCGTTGAAAAGGCCATTTCGTTCATGTACAAGATCGTGGCCGGGTAGACAGTGTCGACATGCATCATAGCGGCAGTAATTCGAGAACAAATTCAGATAAGGAAATCCTAGCCTGCGCTGTAGATGCCAGGCGCCCTTGCTTGCCATGTCGAACCAACGCTTGTCAGTCCAGGTGCGAGGTGCGACCCTCAGTTGCTGGATATCGTCGGTGCAGACAACCTGATCAAGCCCATGCGGTGCGATGTACGTCAGGCTATGACCACGCCCAAGTAGGCCCGCAGCGATATACTCCTGCTGCAAGTGGGCTGCATCTGACAGCTGACCGTTTGACACTGGACCCAACCAGCTCAGTTCCGGCACGCAGAAAGCAATTCGCATTTGTTCAACTAGCCTCTCTCGAGTACCGCACAGGTGATATGAGCAGAGACTCTATATTTGGGCAGCGGAAGAAGGGAGGGAATCTGTTCAAATATCACATCAGCACATCTGCAATGCTTGCAGGTAGACCTCTCGAAATTGTTCCACAACACATTCGGGTCGAAAACTACCTCGTTCATAGGCCTGTCTGGCGGCTCTGCCCAACGTCTGCGCGTGCTCAGGATTACCTAGCAACGACAAAACTGCCAATGCCGATCCTTCACTGTCCCTTGGCGGACAAAGAAGTGCAGTCGCTCCGTCATCCAGCAGTTCCGGGATGCCGCCAACCTTGGTCGCCACAATTGGTCGTCCCCACGCCATGGCTTCAACGATGGCCAGCGGGAATCCTTCTGTAATCGATGGCAATACGAACAGATCGGCACAGCGCATGATGCCGGCAAGTTGGTTGCGTTTGAAGCTGCCGGCAAGTTGCATCTGGTGGCTGAGATGAGCAGACTTGATCTGTTCCTCCAATTGAGCACGCAACGGGCCGTCCCCATGGACTGTGAATTGAACATTGGGACGTGTACGCGACGACCTCTTTGGCAGCATCAATGAGATAGCTCAGGCCCTTCTCTTCGCTTAGACGTGCAATCGTGTGTATACGCACAATCCGATTCTCCAGATCGGGCGAACACAACACCTCTTTGTCGTCTACAGCAACGGTAACAATGGGCGGTACTATGGCAATGGGCCGCGTCACACCACACAGGTCACGCAACGACTGGGCACTCGCGTTCGAGACAGCGGCAACGATCGTCGCTTGATTGAGATTTGTCGGTAACTGATAGAACTGCCGATTCGTTCGGTCTGGCGTACTATGTTCCTGATAGACAACAGCGATGTCACGCTCGTGAGCCCATGCAAGGATGTACTCAAATCCCGCACCGTAGCTGTGAAGATGAAGCACGTCGGGCTGGCGGCGATGGTATCGAATGCCGAAGAGAAACAGAAACAGCGGTCGCTCGATTTGCGGATGCATAATTCGCCGTACAGAGCCCCGGATGCGTCCTTCAATTGAGTCGCGTGCGCTCTGATACGGTCTGCGCCCGATTCTATTGAAAGTCCATGCGGCGACTGAAATCAGCGGCGACAGCAGACGAAGCAAGGTACGTAGGATTGCTTCCTGGGTGTCCCAGTCACTGATCAGTTGGCTGATCCAGCGTTGCCGCTGCCATACCGGAATAGCGGCGGACTCCAGCCGCCGAACATATTGATTCTGAGGCGGCGGCGTCCGTATCAAACAGACCTGTACATCGTCACCCTGAGCCTTCTGCAAGATCGCCAACGATGTCAAATGCTCTTCCGCACCACCAAAGCTGTTCATATCGCAAAACAGGTGGTCTATCCTCATATTGCGTTGCTGAATCCAGCTCCTTGTTCAAACGCTTTTCATGAACTCGATAGTTCACGATTTCGGTGGTATCTGTCATTCCGGGAAAGGCAACAACAAGGAATCTCTGGTGTAAACACCAGAGATTCCTCCTCGCTTCGCTCTTCAGAATGACAGATCGTGATCTACTGGAACTCAATTCGTGCCTGTGACGGAACCAGAGGTGACTATTGATGGAAAATAGGAAAACCGGCTGGCGACAAGCAAATCTATTGTCACCACCTGGTTGCTGCCACCACCACTGCCTGTCACGGGTATCCTATACCACTGACCGAGATGTGCTGATGACCTATCACCGTCCAAGCTGGTCATCGTGACCGTCAACTTGCCGCCTGGCGGTGAAAATTCATATGGACCTTGCACATCGACGCGTAACGCTGGAATGCTGTCCGAATCGACCTCTACCGTCACGGTTCCGGTAAAACCGCCTCGATGTGTAACCTCAACCTCAGCGGATGCTGACTCTCCCACCTTGATCACATGTTGTGACGGCACAACGGATAGCTCATATGGAGATGCCTCGACAGCGGAAAGAGCGGCTACCAAATTCTGAATGTAGAAGAGGTCGCCCCGATAGAAGGCCGGCACGTCGAGCCATTTGACCAGATCTTCGTATGGCTGCTTGAGAATTCGAGCCTTGGCCTGGAACAATGCGGGGTAATCATATAGATGTTGGAAGGTTCCCTCCCCGTATGAACTGTCAAACTTAGCCACGAACCAGTATGGAGCGACATACTCATATTCGCTGACCGCTTCCTGCACTTGAGTGTAGGCATGCTGATTCAGGTAATCGGCGAGCTCGGGTGTGAGGAACATGAAATTCCTCGCAACGGCCAAGGTGTTATTGTAACTTTCCTCCCAGTTTTCGGCACAACAAAGGCTGAGCGGATATGGGGAATCTTTGTCGAAATCTTCGGTCCGCAACGCCAACATGTGTTCATAGCTGGCAATTACGTCCTGATCTTGGGCATATCCTGCCAATTGCTGCAATTCCAAGTAACCCTTGTAACCGGCGATATACTGATTAAGCCAGTGGGGCCTGTTTCTGAACGTGGTGTCATTCAAAGGTGCTTCCAGCTTGGAACCCATCCTGTCGAATAGCTCTTTGGCAATAATAGGGTCATTGTCTCCAACTACCTGAGCATATTGCCACGCAGCATAAAAGGAGAATGGCGGGAAGTTCTCCCAATAACCGCACCAACCGCAGATCGGTTGTGTCGAAGGCTCAAATGGTGACTGATAGGGTTCGCCCCAGTTGTCTGAGATTTCCTTCGGTATATCGAAAATTTCCCTCGCCGCCCCTGTGCCCCAGCCAACATGAACGATCGTAGTCAAGTCATACTCTTTTCCTGGGCCATAGTTGTCTCGAGTATAGCCGATTACTTGCCGTTGAGTGGCTGCAGACAGGTGAGGGTAAGCCAAGAGCAGAGTATAGACGGTGTCGGCCGGGCTTTGGAAATAATCGGAAATCTCGCCGAGTTCACGTTCATCTGTATAGTTACCGTTTCCGTGCCTTTCAATCACGCTTGATGTGTGGTAACCGGGTCGGAGATGCCCGGCATCCAGGATTGCTCGCACTTCAGTTTCCAGTCGTTCGATGACTACCGCCGTGGTCAGGTGAATTGAGGCCCTTTGCACGGGAATAGTTTCGGCCAATGGCAGGGGTGTCTGCGCGTTGGTGTCTGTTGGGCCAAAAGCAAGAAGTGCATTCCCTTTGAGCAAGTAGAGCTTGCCCCGGTATGGAATCGGAGGCGACTGTGCCGTAGAATGCTTACCGTAAAGTCCATTCTTGCTCTGGTTTTTTCCGCGATATATCTGCCAACCATCCCCATCGTTGTAGCTAGTCTCATCTCCAGAATTGTACATTTGCTGGTAACCAGGGGCCATCGAATTACTGGCCAAGTTGTAGCCAAAGTAGTACCAATCCCTGTTAGGTTGCCCAGATGGGATCGTGACATCATATGCACCCGCTTCTCTATCGCAACAAAGACTCCAGTAAATCAACCTGCCGCCCGACGAGTAAGCCATTGGTTCATCGCTTGCGTGACCAATTGTCGGATCCCGGACCATTCCCTGTATGAACACGACTAATATATTGCGTGCCAAACTTCCAGCCAACCGGACCGCCCCGGACCTCCAACCAGCGGCATAATAGGCGGTAGCCTGATAATAGACCCCATCAACACCGTTTACGATCTGGGGATACTTAGTGCCAGAGCTAGTTACTCCTGACCAGGTAAATGGTGCGTACTCTTGTTGCACCATCACCGTTAGAATCAAAGGTAAACTCCTGCCCTGTTGCTCCATCGCAGGACAAAGACTGTTCTGCGATCGGACGGTTCTGATAGTAATCGGTGATGATGCTTGCATCGATAGCGACAGTTCCTGGCACCCATTTCCCCGATATATGGCGTACTAGCCGGACCGATCAGGTCACTGTAGCGGAACGTCAGCAAAAAGGGTAGTGGTCTCCGTCAATCGACGAGATTCAGAACTGGAGAAGGTAGTTTTCTCCACTCGAAAATATAACATAGTTCCTTGCCGTGCGCTTTTATCAGTATAGACAACTGGCCAGATAGGAATGGAAACCAGATCCAGGAATATCTGGGATTTCCAAATCGAGATCCGCTATCGGCGTCAAAGTGCGTAAGCATGCGCATCGTTGGAAGCGAAAAAAACGACTCCATCGTTGTATGCAGCGGAATAGAGGATCGGTCCATCGGTCTCAAATTTCCAACTGAGGGCTCCATCTACCGCGTCAAGCGCATAGAAATACCCATCTCGGTTACCGGCAAATATTACATTATCGACAACAAGCGGATTGGTCTCAAATCCGGCATCGGCCTCAAGTGGAACGTAACCGGGAAATTCTTGACCAGTGTTTGCGTCAATCGCATGGATTTGCCGATCATAACCACCCACGAATACCACGATGGTGCCATTCACGTACGCGATGTCGGCGTATGACCCAGAGGGAGTTCCGTTGGATAAACCCACAAGGGTTACCACCGTTCGGCATCAAACGCATAGAGTCCACGGGCAGTGGAAACAAAGATTTGCCATTTCCCGCAATCGGCTGAATCTTGTAAGTGAACATATGGTTCAATCGGTCGATACCATTCAACATCAAGATGCCCTCTCACCTCCTCAGGCGTCCATGATGTTCGCTGAGCATTGGCCGCGACCATGGGCCAAGCACTCTCGGTTGCCGGTATGTCCTCAGAGGCCGGCATGACCGAACTGTGGACCTCCAGGCCAACATTTGTCAAGCCGAACAGCGCTGCTAGCACAGCAATTGGTACGATCACATAGGCGAGAAATATCTTTGACATTTTCACTCTTATAGATCTAGATGAAGGCATGATCTCGATTTCTCCTTGAGATCTCTCTGCTGTCTGTTGCCAGCACAAACTGTAGCTGACAACTTTGGTCTGGATAATCCGATGACGATCCTCCGTAGATAGTATCACTGTAGACCAAAGCGCGCGTCACGCAGAGCCTTCGCTTGTTATACTAGATCCCTGCGTCGACAGCCATCTCTTTGCAACCGGTTCACGCAGCCTAACAACCTTTACTTTCTTGGCCAGAATCCTCTCCCAACTATGGTATCCTAGCCGATCTCCAAAACCCGTCAGGATGAATAGCAATACTGTATCATCGGCAAAGTCCGGCGCATGAGCAGACAGTTACCGTCAGATCTCTTTCTGTTCCTCGTCCAACTCTCTCACTTCCGAAAAAGGAACCACATGAAGAGGCCATCAATTACGCTACCCAGCGCCCGCTGGCGAACCAAGCCGCCATCACGCCCAGGTAGGCTGCCGATATGGTGAGTGGAAGCCAGCGATATCTGGCCGGCAAGCGCACGATCAGCAAAGCCATGGCGAGATAAATGGGATAGACGAGATCCGATACGGCGCGGCGTTGACCAGAACGCGTAGCCATACGGACCGTGTATTGACCAAAAAAACAAGATACTGGACAGCATGAATACTGAAGCACTGAGTCGAAGCCGAGGCCAAGCCCAAATGCAAAGGGCAAGTGGCAAGACCGCGTAGAGAAGATCGTGCCAAGACTGCGCACGAGAAAACCAGTCTTTGTTGATGTTCTCCGCAAAAACGGCCGCTCTTAGGCCATCAACAAAGACTGCCCAGGGCCATGTATAATACGTGTTCCATTCGCCCGACACCTCAAAACCCCTGAGCAGATAGTAGGCCAGGAATCCAATAGGTGCGATTATTCCGCCAGCAATGAACTTCACGATCTCATTCCTGCGGAAATTGCCTTGCTGCAAAAATTCGACTACATATGGTATCGCAAGCAAGAATGCGGTACCTCGACTGGCTCCAGCGATGAGAATGGCAAATCCACTCAATACAAATTGGCCCCGCCGTGCATAGTAGGCGCTGACGACACTTGTCAGTAACACCAAGGGCTCTGCGTAAAAAGCAACCATGAAAATCGCCATGGGAAAGAGATAGGTGGCGACTGCCGCCAACCGTCCCACCTCATCATCGTAGTCGATCACTACCCACTTGTACATGACCAGTCCCGTAGCGATGAAACAGATAAGTGAGATTATCAGTCCGCTCCATGGCACAGACAAACCCGAGACAGAACTGAACGCAAACGCTAGAAATGGATACAATGGAAAGAACGCACACGCGTCACCCTCGGGAATACAGGCGCACTCAGCGATCTCCAAATAATAGTTACCATCCCAGCGTAGGAAGCGGCCTGGGATGGTGTCAGCAATGGGAAGCGTATGTGGCGTGACTCCGCCTCCCCATCCCTCGCGAACCGCCAAAGTCCTGATTCCAGCAGTGCCAGCCACCTGCATGAGGACAATAGCCAGAACCGCAACAAACAGCATTTGTTGCCAGTGCCTGCTTTTCTGTCCAAACAATCCTGAGATGGTTTTTATTGTTCTACGCATTTGGTCTGTGAGTTTTCTCATCTATTATTCCAACCGCGAAATCTTTCTCGCTGCGGCGTCCATCCTGCATCTGCAGCCTGCCCGTGTTGATATCGTCGTCTGTCGTATCCCGAACCACGCCAGATGGGCGCCCCATACTCTGATAGTGCATTCGAGCAAGGTATTCGCCGATGACGCCAACAGCGAATAACTGGGCGCCGGCGAAGATGGCTGTGATCGATGCCAGGAACGCAAAGCCTGGGACATCTCCCCCTTCAATGAGGTAGCGACCCACGACATACACCAGTACGACGAAACCAAACGCCGTAAAAATGAAACCGGTGATGCTGGAAATACGCAACGGCACGGTGCTAAAACTAGTCAACATGTCAACCGCATGGATCACAAGACTGCCAACTGTATAGTTAGAGCTGCCAATGCGACGCGGATCGTGCTGAACCTTCAATGCGCCAAAGCGAGTCGTTCCCCACGTAAGCAGCGCGTCAATGTCGACAAAAGCGCTATCGTAGGCGAGGAACGCGTCACGCACTTGTGTTCGAAATACTCGAAACGCACTCGTGTCTCTAGCAATCTCCACCCCCATAGAGTTCTGCAATACCAGTTTGGTCACCTGTGAAGCGATGTCGCGCCACAATCCGTGCTGTTCCTGCGCAGGCACGCCGTAAACAACATCAAACCCTTCCGCCAGTTTTGAGAGTAGACGCGGAATCTCTTCGGGCGGATGCTGCAGATCGTCATCCATGGTGACCGAGGTCTCATACTGGGCAGCCCTGATGCCGGTCAATAGCGCATTGTGCTGCCCGTAGTTGCGCATGAGGTTCAGGCCACGAACACTTGAGGACTTCGTCGAAAGTTCGCAGATTTTAGCCCAACTGCTGTCTTGGCTTCCATCATTCACAAGGATAATCTCAGCATCGTCAGTTATAGAAGCCAAGACAGATTCAGTTCGTGTCACGAGCTCTTGCAGCGTAGCCTCACTGTTGTAGACCGGAACAATCACAGACAGCGACTGGGTGGTTACCATCCAACTACTCATGGATCCTCCAATATATGGCGTGGACCGCTTCGCCTTTCCTGACACCCCACGCTATTCCTCTACTTCTGAGATGAGAGGCTCATGACGAGACTGCCTCGGCCAGCATACCCAACGAAACGACTCTAGCCTGCATCACTATGAACGCAGCGATTACTTGGGTAGATTAAAAATAAGTATTCCCATGACAATTAGGCCGCAACCCACAACGGTATTCCGGGGCGTTTTTTCCCGTAATATTGCCCACGAAAGCAGCGTGACTAGGATATAGTTCACCGAAATCCATGCGCCATACGTCTTCAGATCGATTTCCTGAAGAGCGTAAACATGAAGAATCGTGACCAGTCCGAACAATCCGTAACTCACAAGCGTACGCCAAGCGAGGAAGCTGCGGACCCAAGAGTCCTCGTAGGATACGCCACTCTTGAGCAGAACCTGGGCGCCGCTCGTCAAGACTATGCCGATCACAAGCGCTGTGAAGTGCATCACTCATGTGCCCTACTGACGATTACAACGCTTACCATTATCACGCCGATACCCAGGATGTGATTTGTCGTCACGGTTTCGCCATAGATAGCCCAGGCCATCAGAAGATTCAGACCAATTACAATGCTCGTGAACGGATAGGCAAATGACAGCGAAAAAGAGCGCAGCGCCATCACCCAGCAGGCTGCCTGACCAACAAGCGACGTGATATCCAGCATATACCAGTGGTTCAGTACGATCGCGGTCAGCCCCTCGCCCTGACTAACCACCGCTGCTTGTTTGCCGAATAGCTGTGCTGACGCTTGAAGAACGATTGCAAGAATTAGCCAGACAAATGCGGCTATCTTACTCCTCTCGGTAATCTGTAGTGATCGAGTCAAAAGATGCTCACCCTTCGGCTGGCCACAGCCGACTCTCGCCCTCCATCACCGGGCAGTCACCATCTCTGCCACCGAACTTGCGTCCCATGTCAGACAGGTGCAGTGGCCAGTAGTGAAAGACGCTAAGAATGCTCTGCTCCTTGAGAAGGCCGATCAACGCCTGGCGATCTTCAAGGGAAGGCAGCAACAGATAGAACATATGGTAGGCCTGGTCACAGTGATTTGGTACAACCGGCATGCGTACCCCATTCGTGTCAGCTCATCACGGATTCTCTCACGGATAGCGGTACATACGCGGGCTGGTTTTGTTGATGGTGTGGAATTCCCGGACGGCAGCCACAACCCGTGCTTGGTCGGCTTCTGTCAAGTCGTTGTAGAACGGCAGGCGTAGCAAGCGGTCGCTCACATCCTCCGTCACCGGACAGTCGCCTTCCTTGCCGCCAAACGCCGGCCCATGTCGGATAGGTGCAAGGGCAAGTAGTGAAAGACACTGAGAATACCCCGCTCCTTGAGATGGTCGATCAAGGCCTGGCGGTGCTTCAGCGATGGCAGCAGCAAGTAAAACATGTGATAGGACTGCTCACAGTAGACTGGCACGATCGGCAACCGCACGTCATTGTCGTCGGCCCAATCCTCAAGATGTGTCCCAATAGTACTCCCAGACCTGCCGTCGCTTGGCCTGGATTTCGCTCGCGCGCTTCCAAGCTGGGCGTACAGGAAGGCGGCCAGCAGATCCGACGGAAGATAGCTGGAGCCGATGTCGACCCAGGTGTACTTGTCGACCTGCCCCCGGAAGAAACGGCTGCGGTTGGTGCCTTTTTCGCGGATGATCTCGGCGCGTTCGATATACTGCCGGATCGTTGATGAGCAGGGCGCCTCCCTCACCGCAGATAAAGTTCTTGGTTTCATGAAAGCTCTGCGTGGCAAACGTGCCGAACGTCCCTAGGTACTGTCCTCTATACTGCCAAACAGCCCGTGGGCATTGTCCTCGACGATGGCGATGTTGTATCTGCTAGCAATGGCACCGATCGCATCCATTTCGCAGCCCACGCCAGCATAGTGGACCGGCACAATGGCCTTGGTGCGCTCCGTAATGAGACGCTCCAGCCGGGTTTCGTCCATGTTCAGCGTATCGGGACGGATATCAGCGAAGACAGGTCTGGCTCCGCGCAAGACAAAAGCATTGGCCGTGCTAACAAAGGTGAAGGATGGCACAATGACCTCATCACCAGGCTGGATGTCCAGCAGCAAGGCGGCCATTTCCAGGGCATGGGTGCAGGAGGTGGTCAAAGGACTTTGGGCACTTCGAGCGCCTCCTCAAGAAAGGCATGGCATTTTTTTGTAAAGGCGGCGTCACCGGCCGAATAGCCGTTATGAATGGCTTGTGAGATATAGTAGAGTTCCTTCCCAACTATTGAAGGACGGTTAAAAGGTATGCTGTACGACATTTTCCTATGCTCCTGAAATCTCGGTCCGTATGTCAGCGACGAAGATCATTCGTGTTTTCTTCCTGGGCTTCACGCCACCCCCAGATGTAGTAAGGTGCTTCTGATCCACAGTTGAACAAGAGATCCACAATCGATACTGCATGTTCAAACGGAGAGAAACATTGCGGATACTCTGGGTAATGCGAATAATCTTTGAACATTAATTCGATGCCAACTTCGCGAAAGCTTCGGTCATCAAGATACGCTTTTGCCGCAGGTCCGGAAACATAAACGGAAGCACCGACCTCGATCAGTAGACCAAGCAGTCGATCTGCTCTATGCTAGAATGCAACTCAAATTCACGTGAATCTCTGAACTCAACTTCTATGCCGAGACATTCGGTGCTGATCTTCCTAATGAGGCACTGATTTAGCATCGATAAATTGGTCCATGTCTGTTGAAGGTAAAATTCTCCAAGAAGCCACGGTATTGGTCCAGGTACGGTGATTTTGCATAGGACTGTTGAATACTCAGACCAATGCTTTCTGCACCACCTGGTATCCGAGATTTCAATCTGATGAATCAATTTGTCATTGTGTGAGCCTACGGGAATAGTCAACCAATGCAGGCCATTGGCACTCCTAATCCTATTACGATTTCGCCAGTCATTCTTGGTGTATTGCACGTCGTCATAAAATATGAACATGTCAACATCATTGATGATGTCGAAATAGCCCTTCCATGGAATGTAGTTCGATTGGATTGTATCACGACCTTCCTCATATTCAGTTCCCCATATAACCTTCGCACACAAAATGAATAGACAGCTGGTGGACTATCTCCGCTAGATGTGCAGCTCTTTATCGTGCGTTCAAGTAGAGCATCTCTTCCTACAATCGCACATGCGCTCATCTTCCAAAACTGGAACGAAGAAGATGCATTTGCGAGCGTGCCAGAATCGAAAGAACCCCCGATTCGCCAGGTGTCTCGGATCGTGGATTACAGCCCTTCCTACGCTTGCAGCGACATTCATATGCTGTCGAGCCTCATAACTAGAAATGCCTGACTAACAGCTAACTGTCCCATCACTCTTCGGTGTGAGCCGATTACCACCGACGCTGTCAGGATACGGGGTTAGTCTGCGTAGGCAGTCACTCTGTGCAATAGAACCAAATTCCAGTCTGTAGTCGCTCAGTTGCCCAACAAGGTCAACGACATAGTTGTTGTCAATAGCTACGTCCAGTTCCACTGCTTTTGCAAACAGTCGATCAGCGTCAACCATTCGATCCCAGATAGCGTTCCTAGTACCACGACAAGATATCCGCGTGCGATTGCCCATTCCTTTTGGGACGCCAACCAGTCAAATGCTGTCGGTAACGAGCCAAACACTCGCTCAACTGATCTGACATGACCAGTCTCGTCAAATTGGCTGCAACTTGCGATAAATACCTGACCAATTTACATGGCTCGCCTGATACAATTACCGGATTGAACTGCACCGCGCGGTGAATAAAATCTCGCCGCCAGTTCTTTTTCCTGCTGATCGAGTGCTAAGAAAGAAACGTTATGTAGATGTTTGACACGGCACGAGCCCGAATCGCGTGTCCTCATTTGGACAACGAGGGTCAGAAAAACACGATCTCTTGACAGAGCAATTCCGCCCTACATCTGAGATCTAAATCGGAGAGAATCCGTACCGGGTGCAAGCGCCTGTAGTTCAAGGCACGGTTAATAAGCCCAAACTGACATCCAGCCATCCAGAGGCGGCTATTGAAGACTATCTCTCCACCATTGTCTATCACCTCCTCACCTTGCTGAGTGAAGCTATTGTCCCAGACTTCTTCCAACGTCGCCCAGCGGCGCCGCATTACCATGTCACTGGGTGCTATGGGATAACCTAGAATGAAGTCTTGAAAAGTCAACGGCATCGGCGGACGCCAAATTCTCAAGATTTTTCCCCCATCGCCCTCGATCATAAGCCGGGCATTATGGGTCAATCCGATGTTCGGATGTCGCTCAAGATAGTCAACATGATGCAGAAGCTTGTCGCGGTGAAAGAGGTCATCTTGATCGAGAAACGCGATGACCTCGCCACGCGACTCATTGAGTCCCGTAATCCTTGTCGCATCTGTGCCCCGATTCTCACTGCGGACGATCAGCCGGACTCTTGGATCCGAATACTCCTTTACGATCTGCGCTGTCTCGTCTATCGATGAGTCATCAACCACGATCAACTCGAAGTGGGGGTAGGTCTGGTCCAGTACGCTCTCAATCAGTTGTCGGATGTGACGTGCGCCGTTATAGGTTGGAACGATTACGCTCACTATGGAATCTGTCATCGGTCTTTTCTCTCAAACAATATCTGCGAAGCGGAATTCGACACGCTTAAAGAACCAGTAACCAAGCGCGAAAATGACCACCGAAGTTGCGGCGGATGGGATCAGATAGGTGCCTGGCATGCGCCCATTGATTATTACGTCCCGATAGGCTTCGATGATGCCTGCCATCGGGTTCAAGAAATAGAACGGCCGCAGCGCTTCCGGCACCATCGAGACCGGATAGATAATCGGCGATGCATAGAACCACAGCTGCAGCCCCAGTGTCACCAGTGAGCCAACATCACGGAAAAACACATTCAGCGCCGCACAGGCCAAACCCAGTCCCAAAATTAGCGAGATCTGAATGGCCAGAATTACAGGCAGAAACAGCCAGCCGGCGAGAAAGATCGGAACCTTGAAGATGATCATCAGGATGATGAGCAATCCAGTCGCCACGCCTAAATCCATGAGCCGCGCCAGCATTGCGGCGGTAGGCAAAACCTCACGAGGGAAGTAGATCAGATGATCATATCGATATTGCCCACGAGCGAACCAGTCATATCCGATAGTGAAGCCTGCAGCCAAGAATGTCCATGGAACGATAGCCACATATGAAAACACTGCATAGGGTATGTCACCCGTGTCGATCGGGACGAAGCGAGTGAAGACAATGAAAAAACGGCGACCCGAGCCGCCGGCTGCAGGACCGCCCACATCCAGCCCAGAGCTGACTGTTGATAGCGAGCTCGAATATTGCGACTGGTCCATGACCAAAGCAGCTCTCTTGCCTGATAAATCCCGAGCCCGTTTTCAAACATATAGATGGTCTCCAGCACAAGTTTCTGACATAGTTGCTCCATCGGGACGTGCATTTCAGCCATTGCCTGGCTGACCTACCAGAGAGAAGCCGGTGTCAATTAACGTTTCCGATAGGCAGGATAAACTTTTCAGAGCCCATTAATGACTCTACTGCAAAAAGGTCTGATCCACTGCGGAGGCACAGAGGATGGCACAGAGATGACAGAGGAAAGACGGAGAATAGATGTTCCTCATCTGCGTTTATCTGTGTCCATCTGTGGCTAATTTTCTGTTCTTGCAGTGGAGTCATTAATTGACCCTGGGGTAAATCATCCAATAAGATCCTCGATCCGCATGTGGGCATGGTTTGAGGTTTATGGGTTGTCCGCCTTGAGATTTGAACTATCAACGGTGTGGGTCCAAGATGTATTTGGCTCAAACACGCTGCTTTCATTGTGACTAAGCGCTTTGCCCTTAACCATGAACCAATCTGAACGAACTGCTCTCGAGGTGATCATCATTGAGTCGGTCTCGTCGAGGAATTCGGCTTCAACATAATACGTTCCTCCTACCAACTGAAGTGGTTTAAGTTGCACCGTAACTGTGCCTTCACCTCGTCCAACAACTAGCTCGTACTCATCCAGCTTGGTCCGGATCATGCAGGACGTAACGCCGTCTGAGCGAAAGATAAAAACAGAGACATGAACCCTGCCGAGTGACCTGTATGCGCCATAGCGTATATTTATGTCTACCGATTGATCGCTGAAAAAGTCTATCCGCCGATGCGCCATCCTCACTGGATAGACCGATGTCCAGAATTTCGATATCGATTTCGTCGTCATGACTATAGCTACTTCCAGTTGGGACCTTCAATCTGTCGGCGTGTTCTTGATGAATGTCGTTTCTACTTATCAAGCACGTCTCTGACGGGGCCAATGTGCTGCACCCGCCCGTTCTGAAGATACAGCCCTAACTGACACATGGCCTGAACCAAATACAGATTATGCGAGACAAAGATGATGCCAGTTCCATTATTGATCAATGAGTGAATGCGGCTCAGGCACTTCTGTTGAAAGGATGCGTCACCAACGGCAAGAACCTCATCAACCAATAGGATTTCAGGCTCCATGCACGATGCCACCGCAAATCCAAGCCTTACCGTCATACCTGATGAATAGCGCTTGACTGGCGTATCAATGAAGCGATCAAGCTCCGAAAATTCAACTATCTCATCGAAGTGAACGCGTGATTTGACAGATTCAGGCAGGCCGAGAATCGTCCCATTTAGGAAGATATTCTCTCGACCAGTCAGGTCTGGATGAAAGCCTGCACCCAATTCGATTAGAGCCGACATCTGGCCGACAGTAGTCAATTTCCCTGAAGTTGGTTTGGTGATATTTGCCAGGAGCTTCAATATCGTTGTCTTGCCGGCTCCATTCGGACCGATTAGTGCCAGTGACTGTCCTTGAACTGAAGTTCGAAGCTCACATCCTCAAGTGCCCAGAATACGTTATTTAGTGAAGAATCAGTTCCACCAGTCTTGATACGCTTGACCCAATGACTAACCGCCCTAGGCAGGCTAGTTCTTGTCAAACCAAGATTATAGCGCTTGGACACTTGCTCAAACTCAATTACTGGATTTATTTGCGTTTATTCCTATGACCACATTCGGGATTACCGTCTAGTGCACTCCACTTTGGCCATTATTGAGTGAGAGGGAAAGGGGCGGCAGAGACAAAACCGAGTAGAATGATGGTGCAAAATCCACATTCAACTGGAGGAGTCTGATGCCAAGCCCCTCACCAGTCTTGGTTTGCCTGCCATGGTTGGTTTGGCAGGATGCTTTTGCTCTCGGGCTTGAACACCGGTCATCTCATCATTCGAAACGACGAGTTCGCCATTTTGGGCCAGTTCAAACGCCCGGCTGTAGAGTTCATTGATCGCAGTGCACTTGATGTCAAACGCTTCATCCTTTTCGGTGTTCAACCAGTAGCGATTCAGATGAGGACGAATTGATGCTTCTTTTTAAGAGTCTCGCCGCATGTCTGGGCGAGATCGTATCAACTATCTGGCGAGCCATCATTTCATCAGCGATTTCTCGTCCTGTCCACTGGCTAATCGGTCGCCCTGACTGCTCTGGCGCCTCGCATGCCAATGCCTCTAGTTGGCAGCGTTGGTCTGCCGTGATTCGTGGCGGGCCACCTGGTCGAGGAAGGTCTTCCAGGCGCTCTTCCACACTCACTTCTTCCAGTGGAATCGGTTCCAGAGCTAGCCATCTTTCTCGCCACTGCTTGACGGTCAACCGGTGACACCCACCTTTCTTGCGATTGCCGAGTTGTCCTTCCCTTCTGCCGCCAGCAGGATCATCCAGGCTCGTTTCGCTATCTGCTGCCGGGTCTTGTGCGCCAGCACCAGTTGTTGCAATTGGCGCTTCGCTGTTTTCGATAATGTGACAGGCAATGGTTTGGGTCCAGGCATCTTTCACTCGCTTGTCTTGGCTTTGAGTCGATGCCCTATACCCTATCATACCTCTGCCACATCTGTATAACTATTCATGCCAAAGTGTACTAGCTTGAGTTGTCGCGGCGCGTATATCAATGCGGAGTTGGCCGAGTGCGGCGCGGTTTCCAGGACCGTATACCCGTGTCCAGACAGCAAATCGACTGTCAAGTGAGGATCCTGATGCTGTCTCGAGCTTTGCCACTCAAGCACAATGTAGTTGATCAGTTCCAGTTTTCCAGCGGCATAAAGTCTATCGACAATGGAATGTTCCGAAATGCCATCAATGAAGTAATTGGCACGCTTAAGCCTAACGTTCACGACTACATCTCTGTCTGGAAACTGCGCTACAACTGAATCCAGCATGTCTGCAACGTCCTTTATTGCCACATCTTCATACTGAAAGTCAGATTTCGTCTCAGGCTCGATAGCATTTGCACAACCTTCAGTAGACACATTGAACTGTGGAAGATACCCTGGAATCGTTCTGTAGTTCGCAATACCCACGCCGCTTCCTGCGTTTGTATTTTGTTGGAAAGCGTCGGATTCAGCGCTATGTTGCGTAGCGCCTGGTCATACATTCTACACGGCTCACAACCAATCACGACGGTATCCTCTTGGCTAGCAAAAAAGATGGCTTCGAGGCCGACGCCCATGCCAATATCCAGAACAACTGTAGGACGTGAAAACCGTACGTTACAGACGCCTTCCACATAGAGTTTTTCAAGAACCCGAACGTCGTTTGCGCATTGAATACAGATCGTCAAACCGGCAAGCACAACGAACACATCACCATGGTCATTTCTGGAAAATCGTGCTTGCTGCCTGTCGACCAAATTCAACGCTGAGTAGTAACCCTCAAGAATGAAATGTTGGTCCTTTGCTATCCAGACTTGCAGGCGTACCAAGAACAGCTCGCCGGTCTTTCGATCAAGTCGTACATCTGCAGCTCTGATAGCATACACTCTTAGTTTTTTGGACCAGAAGGCATCATGTACGTGGATTACTCTTTTCGCAAAGCGCACCGCGTCGGTTAATCTTGACAGATATCTGTCAAACAACCTGCTTGGATGTATCGATCCGACATTATCACAAAGGATCACGTTGGCAGGGATCCGATGTGACCAAATACCGTGGCGAGAAAACCTGAATTGCGCAGGGTCATCACCGACATCAAAATCAATGTCGATTACCTGCGACTTATACTCTTGAAAGTGAAGATATACGTGTTCACGATGTGTGGCGTCGTAGAGTTTGCCAGATTTCCAGTACCAGCCAACTGGTGTGATGGTTCCCAGGAACCAAACAACCTCGTCCTTCCGGCCAATATACGCTCGCCAAAGGATTGCCAGCCTCATCACAAGATCGCAAAAAAGTAGAAATCACGGCTTCATCAAAGCTGAAACACTCGCGTGACGCAAAAATATCCTGATAGCCTGGCACAGAACAAAAGAGCGAATTGATCTTAGGTTCATTCCGCCACAACGTTAAGTGTCCAGCCAGAAACTCCTTGCGAAAGGATACAATGTCGTAAGATGCTAGCTTCTTCTCCGTGACGAAATTGCGGATATCTCCCCACACGACATCCACATCACAATGGCCCCAGTAGTCAAATCCGTCAATGTATTCTTCGAAAATGACTCCAAAGGCAGGCTGAAGATCTACCTGCGAAAAGGCTTCCTTTCTAACTCGAATACCGAGCTTTTGGCTCGCAAGTTGATTTAGCTGCGTTAGATTCAGCGGTTCGAACCTGACATTCGGATAGTCCTCTTCCGGGATATTGCAGTCGGTGAAGAACAACCAATTAATACATCGTTTTTGGCGCACGAAAGTAGAAATGCCGGAAACCAAACTGGCCATTTGCCGAAGTACGTTGCCATTATGACAATCTTTGTCGTTGTGTGTTCCACGATATTGCTTGTGGGCGAGTTGCGATAGCCGAATCACTGCATTTTCATCCCAAGATATCTTCTGGTTCGACCTGAATGCTATATCACGCTGTTAGTACTACTACAACCGTACTTAGAGCTGCCTCCATTTTAGGTCCAACCTTGGCAATGGCAGGTGTTGGCCACCAGAGGTAGCGAATAGCTGAATTCGAAACGAAGTACTGCCTGCGGTTGTAGTATTAGGAGCTGTCTAAAAAGTATAGCGGGTATATCGGGCCGGTTGTCGTACTGGGTCGCTGTCCGATTCAGCGTCATGCTAAAGACTGTGAACGCCTTTACCCGTCAGAAGTGAAGCGTTCGTCCATATTTCAATACCACATATCATGCCATGAAGACTCACTCCGAAATGACCCTTTTCAAACAGCTTCTTACGAGCCGCGTCGGCGGTTCAACTGGTGTGTGACGATTACAATGAACACCAGCATCAAGGTTGGAACTATCCCTGCGATCAGCGGCTTCGCTGGACTATCATAGACTTCATACGACTCAGTTTCCTCTTCGAAATCGTTCGCCCTGGGCGAAACGGTTCCAGTAGCCGTTGGTGACGGTAGAGCCGAAGGTAGAGTCAAAGTTGGAGTTGGCATGTGTACTACTGGTTGCGTCGGCAGCGGGACCAGTGGTAATTCAGGGATATTTGATACCTGGTATGAATACCAGACACCATTTGCTTTGAGGCCGGGATCTTGTCGCCACGTGACCAACAGTACATTGCCCCGAATGACTACCGCCTTCGGATCCGCCGGATCGTAGGCCGTATTTCCAACAAGATCATCTACTTGGGGTCCTGAAACAACGGATTCAGGTTCTGTCCAGCGCCCGGCCCGCCGAATGCTATGCCAAACTCCATGAATATCCGGACTCCCGGAAACTCGCTGCGCCCAGAATAGGTGCAGGTCATCATTACCATCCACGACAAAAGATCCGGCACCGTTTATGCCTGTCTGGCGGAACGGTCTCACCGGCTCCGTCCAGGTGTCTCCCCCATCCGTCGAATGCCTTACAGTGATTCCGCTATACGTTACTATCACCTCGTTGCCATGCTCGATTACCGAAGGAAGCAACACCCCATAGCCTGTCTCTACCTCCGCAAGCGAGATTAACTCACTCCACCGCCGTTCTTCAATGTTCAACTTTGCATAGTTGATATTTCGGCCTTGTCCCCCTTTGTTCCTCAAGTCCCAGACAACATGATTAAGCCCGATTGACCCTGATGGAGGTCGACGAAGCCTGGAAAAAATTCGGCATAGGTAGGGAACGTTAGCGTGGGTTGAGTCCAAGTCTCTCCAGTGTCGGAAGAATAGAGCGTATACAGCCCCCAACCCTCTTGTCGACCGCTGTAGATGATCGCCAAATTGCCCTCATCATCTAAGACCATGGCACCCAATTCGGGATTGTTGGCTGCTTCACCCACCAGGACTGGAGATGGCCAGGCCGGAGCCTGCCCGGCCTGAATAACCGAAGCCTGGGTATAGTAGATATTTGCTTCAGTTTCATCACCGCCAAAAAAAATAAGATGGAACACGCCACGAACATCTAGGACGACGTCCAAGAGACGGGCTTCCGCTTTCAGGGGGAGAGTAATATATCATTGGAGCTTGTCCAGCCACTCTCAGGCGTCCACTGATTATAGGTGATTGCTCGGTACGATTCGTTCTCAACCAACTGGCTGGCAAATGCATGGACGGTACCTGCCCGATCATCAGATAAGAATTAGCGGATTTGTGTTGTTGTGGTAGTCAGGTATGGTGGCTTGCGATGACCAATACGGCGACGAGACACCTTGCGCCCGGATCGACGTTCTGGGTGTGCAGATCGAGCACGCCAGACCGATTAAGGCGACACCGGCAATAGTGTACAGATAGTGTTTCAACATTCGCTTCATACTCGCAATTGCGACCAAGTGTCCGATCCGTCTCACAAGACAGCTATTGAACTCTGTCCCCTTCCCCAAGAAGGCAACCTTTTCAGGTACTTGCAGAAGTCCGATACAGAAACCGTAGTGAAATCGTAGATTCCGAGACAAAAATCTATGGTACATTCCATTCACACCGCACAGAATTCACGGAGGACATGGTACAAGCCTCGAATGCTGGTCAACTCCTGTGTAGCAAGGTAGCTTCTTCCGATATGCCGCGTATTTTTCGATTAAACAAAGCTAAGTTCAGTATATTGTGGTTCGCGCTTGCCTTAACGGCCACATGGTTCCGCGTTTCACCGGACACAGCAGTTGGTTCACAGCCGGTGTTTGCACCAGATGACGTCCCACAGGTTCGCGTAAACGTACCCTACTGGGATTGGGAAGCAGATGATCCATACCCGTCACACGCCGTTTTTTGGTTTGGTCAGGTCGGGCCGGAATCCAACTATATCGATATACGCACAATCTACTACAACGAACACCTAGAGATCGTCGCTCATATCGTGGATCGCAATCTCTACCAGAGTGAGCCTTCCCCAGGAAGTTGAATTGACCGAATGGGATGCGATCAGTATTTGGTTGGACACGACGGACAACGCACAGATTGTGCCAACAGCCGAGACCTATCGATTCACGGTTCAGCTTGGGCAGTGGGGCATCCCCGAATATAGCCAGCGAGCGTTTCGTGGCAACGATGGTGTTTGGTCCGCTTCACCGACCGACTTTACGGCAACTACTAGTTGGCGAGCTGCAGAGGGACCCAACTCGGGTGAAGACGCCAAGGGATGGTCGGCCACGATCATCATTCCATTTGAAAGCCTCGGTCTGTCGAGCCCGCCTAAGTCGGCATCTCATTGGGGCTTTGGGGTCACGATGCATGACAGAGATTCATATGAAGAAGAAGCTCGCTCGACGAACTGGCCCGAAAACATGATTGACACTAACCTCAGTACATGGGGGCAGTTAGTATTTGGCAGACCGGAGCATGAGACGCTCGCCGTGGCATACTCGGACGAGTTGACCATTCGCCACGGCCTGAACGGCGCTACGGTACGCGATGCCCATGTCGGCGGTCATACAACGTGTGGCGAAGGCATCGACCATTGGACTGAGTGGGGCAATACGAACTATGATGGGTACGCCCAGATCAACATTCAGAACCAGTGGGATATATCGGACTATCCTTGCTTCTCAAAGTACTACATCAACTTCCCGCTGGATAGCATCCCAGATGATGTTGAGCTTGTTTCAGCAAAGTTCACCTTCTATCACTTTGGCAATGCTGGGTATGAGCCCGGTCAGGCCCAACCCTCTGCCATTCAAGTGTCGACTATCGCTGAGGACTGGGACGAATCGACCATCTCCTGGAATAATGCACCGTTAGCAGTCGAAAATATCGCCCTAACCTGGGTGGATCCGGTTGACTTTTTTGACCCTGGCATTCCGTATGCTTGGACCGTGACCGACGCTGCAGCCGATGCCTACGCTAACGGCGAACCGCTGCGACTTGCGCTCTACTCGGCAGATGGCGAGCGCCACAGTGGCAAGTACTTCTGGTCATCGGAAGCGGCACCCAGCGTTCGCCCATCCCTACAAGTGAAGTGGAGAGCATCTTCCACGACTGAACCGCCTATCGACGGTGCCCCAGAGTATTCCGTCTATCTGCCGGTCATCATGGACTGACCTCAAAATCGACTTGTTGCGAAGTCAAGTCGGTGTCGACGAAAGGTGCAAGTGAATCAACATGTTCTGCGCACAATACGGTTACATGCTGGTCATGTTACTGCTCGCATCCGTAGCGAGCTCCCATCCACTTCCTCGATCTTACGCTCAAGAATCACAACCGGATTATTGGCTCTATCTATCACAGATCATGGCTGAGCCACGGCTTCCCCAATCGCAAATTGGCGATGTCACGACCAATTTGTCATCGCACAGCACAATTGCAGCATACGACCGCTTGGAACTTACCTTCGACGTCCAGACGGTTGCGAAGAACCCCTACCTTCCCTACGATGAGGCGCCTCCACCAGGTGTCGAGCCGGGGACCGGCGTCACAGTGAACGCGCTCTTTACGCCGGACAATTGGCATACAATTTATACGCAGCCGGCCTTCTATTACCAGGACTTCATCCATGAAGTCGGCGAAGACGAAGACTGGATCTATCCTACCGACGAATATAGTTGGAAAGTTCGCTTCGCGCCCGACAGGCCCGGTGCTTGGGCGTACAGACTGACGGTGCGTGATGCCAATGCAGTCACTGAATCGCCTGTACAGGCATTTACCGTGTTGCCATCTGAGAACCCCGGCTTCATTCGGGTCAGTCCGGCCGACTCCCGCTACTTTGAGTTCGACAATGGCCGCTATTTCCCGGCGCTCGGGTTCAACATGCCGTACAACAGCATCAACTGGACCGATCCGGTCTCAGACAACAAGTTAAACTTTGACGTCTTGTCGAACAATGGAATTCAACTCGTCCGCTTCTGGCTTACTCATTGGTCAATCTTTGGTTCAGCCTGGAACCCTTGGATCGGTCAGCAGAATAACTACAATGGCTATATCCCCGAGACGGGATTGATTCCATTTGGTGAAGCGTCAGGCGAGTGGAGTATGAAGCTCGCGTTTCCTGCCGATGCCTATTTCGATCAATGCCGTTTTCTTGACGCCCAACTGTCCAAACCCGCAGTCAAACAAGAGACAACCTATGTCATCGAGGCACGCTACTGGGCAGAGAATGTCGACGCTAGCTGTCAAGACTCCAATTGTGGACTCTCTATTCAGATCGGCGACAGCAATTGTGGCGAAGCTGAGCGTGTCTCTCAAGGCTATGGCCGCGACACGCATGCACGCTGGCAGACCCTGTCTGGGCGCTGGTCATCCGGCAGCTTCGATTACTTACCACGACTTCATCTGACCCTCGAGAACATCAATGATGGAGCTGCGCAGCCCCAAATACTCATCACCGAAGTCTCCATCCGAGAGGATCTAACGCCCACTGATCCGACCGATAGCCGATACGGTCCCAATATCATTAGCAAAGCCTCTGCTGACCATCACGTATTTTTCGACCAACGAAATTCGTTCGCCTTTGACAAGATTGTAGAACTAGCGGAACAACAACAGATCTACTTACGTCCGGTCATTCTCGAAAAAGGCGACCGCATCTTCAACGCCTACGATGACTCAGGAGCGATTGCCGAAGAAAATCCCGACAACTTCTACACGCACAAAATTGACACGACCAAAGTTCATTGGCTTTACCGGGCCTGGTGGCGTTATCTACAGGCACGCTGGGGTTACTCAACCAGCATACACTCATGGGAGTTGCTCAATGAAGGCGATCCGTGGAATGAGCGTCACTACGCACTGGCCGACGATTTCGCCAAGTATATGCACCAGTTCGAACCCAACGATCATCTGGCGTCAACGTCAATATGGCACTCCTATCCCAAGGACTCTTTTTGGGACAACCCGGCCTATCCACATGTTGACTTCGTCGACATTCATCAGTACTTTCTCGAAGGTCAAGAGTCGGATCGCCACAGTCTCTACACCGCTGACGACTACCACGACATGGCATCGATTACCCAGAAGATGAGCATGGCTTTGGGCGCTAAGATGCCGGACGGCGTCGGCAAACCGTTACTGCGCGGCGAAGTCGGATTTCATGATGCGACAGACCGTCCGAGCGACGTTCTGCTCGAAGACAAAGACGGTGTGTGGTTACACAACCTGATCTGGGGCGGCATCAATCCAGGGGGTTTGATCGAATCTTACTGGCACGTTGGTATCCACATCTTTCAGCAAGATGAAAACGGTAGCTACCTGTTTGATTACCGACCTATCTATCGGACGTTTTTCAATTTTGTCAACACGATGTCCTTGAATAACGGCAACTATCAAGATATTGATGCGTCTGTGTCCACAGACCAACTACGAGCCTGGGGTCAAAAGGATGTGGAGCACGGCTGCGCACATCTCTGGATCCAGAACAAACAGCACACGTGGAAAAACGTCGTTGATAATGAACCGATTGCAGCGATCTCGGGATCTGTCACCTATGACGGTCTACAACCTACGAAACCCTATACGATCGAGTGGTGGGACCCCTATCAACCCGATCCCGATCTCCAGATTGTCAGTCGTGAATCTGTCGCGGCAAATGAAGACGGATCCATAACCATCTTGGTGGACGATCTCTCCACAGATATTGCCGCAAGGATCACTTCAGAGAAAGGGTGTCGATAGCGCTGCCTAAAATGCGCTACGAGCCACCACCAATACACCAACACAGATAATGCCTACGCCAAACCAGCGTAATAACGGTACGACTTCACCAAGACCCACCTGAGCTACCAGCGTCACCAGCACAAAATTGAGCGCCAGAAATGGATAAGCAAAGCTAAGATCCATTCGGCTCAAGACAGCGATCCAAGCCAGGGCGCCGACGCCGTATAGGAACAGACCAAGCAAGATGAGCGGAGAGTGAAGGATCGTATTCACGAGACCAATGATACCGTCTGTGTCCGCTTGCGGTTGACCTACACCGAGTTTGATCGTTGCCTGACCGGCAACACCTGCGACAATCGAGACTGTGATAAGCCACCAGTATTCCAAGACCGCTTTCCTCATACGCTGTTATCCGCCAATCCGAACGAAAAAACCCCTCCTTCGACTGAAGGGCACTGGTCCATATCTAGCGACTGCTAGATACAGTTGGCATCTTGGCGATCACCTCCTCAACCCAGCGTTCTTGTTGAGGATCACCGTATTCGCTGTACCACCACTGACGCTCCTCCAGTTGTTCCGACAGCATTGGTACCGACTGCCACATTACCAGCGCCCGATCCGTTTGGCCGGTGACGGCATAGGCCTCACCGAGCAGTCGCCGAACAACCATTTGGTTTGGAGCCACTGCATGTGCTGCCTCAAGATGAGCCAGAGCGGCATCATACTGCGCCATCGAAAGTGCGATCTGCCCCAAGCGGTGGTGCGCCGTGACGTTATTGACATCGTGGATCAGAGCGTTCTGGTAGCGATTCACTGCCGGCACCAGCTCAGCCACGTGATCTCGGCGCAAAAGATCCTGGATTGGCCACTTTGGCCAGGCATAGACAGCAAGTTCGGACCGTGTTTGGCTGACCGCACCTATATTTGCCTGCAGCGCTGACCGTGTTCCAGGCAAGAAGAACAATAGCCCGATGACCGCAACAGCGATGAACGCCCCGGGTAGAGTCTCCAGACCAATGGTGCGTCTGAAAATGCCCCGTGTCGCTGCTGTGCTTCTGTCGAACACTGCTGTTCAAACTCCACAGCACAGCGAAGGGTATAAACAGAAACGGCACGAACGGGCTGGCATAGAGTGCAGCATCGACGAGACCATGAACCAGAACGCCTACCAGCGCAGCGATTGCTGCTGCGCACATCAGACGCTGACGTCTCGTGCCATAGGTGAATATCGCTGCTTGGGTCCACGCCGTCCCGAACACGATGGTCAGAAAGGCGATCAATCCAGGCAGCCCTTGCTCAACAGCGATCTGCAAGAACAGATTGTGGGCATGCGTTAGGTAGGATGTGTGCAACAAAAACAGATAGGTCGAGAAGACATCTTTGGTGACACCAAGACCGCTGCCCGTGTAACGGTAATCCCCTATCAAGGCCAGGACATCTTGCCATAGGGCAATGCGACCGTTCATCGAATCAAATGCGACTGCCTGCTGCAACAGCCCACCCGGCACGATGATAACCGGAAACGAGATCAGCAAGACTGAGCCTGTCACCAGTACAAGCAGACCACCGGCGACTACAACATCCCCAAGCCGACAGAGACCGATTTTCTCTCTGTTATTCGCACGCCACCACACGTAAGAACCGCAGATTGCAGCCATCGTCAAAGCGATAAGCGCGCCATTTGAACCCGAAAAGAAAACGGCGACAAGCGCCAGCCCAAGCGAAACGGTATATAACACACCAATGGCTGTTGCTGACCTGCTGGAATACGGTCGCCGGTAACTCAAGACCAGCCCGCCACATCCCAACGGAATCAAAACAACAAGAGCATCCGCCGCGACGTTGTCCAGTGTTGTGCCTGCAATCAGGGAAGTAATTTGAACGTTGTGACCAATAAGGGCGCTCGTTTTGCCGATCAGAAAGTAGCTACCGAAAATTCCTGCCAGCCAACCACAGCCGATAAGCACACAGCGGATCACACGGTCGCTGCCAAATCTTGCATTGATTGGACGCAGTGCTACGGCACCCAAAAGACCTGCAGCTAGCAGCGCGAACCGATTGATTGCGACCATTGTGTCAAACGAGACGGCAACACCCAACAATGCGGACAGTAAGAAGAGACCAACTGCCGTGGATATCAGTGTATTAACCATCTTGCTCGATTACGATGGCACATTTTGCTCTGACGCTGTTGTACCGTTTGAACCCACCTGTACCATGCCAACACCGTTTTGCTGTCCCATAATTCGAGCCGACGGAGCATCGACTGTAGTCGGTTGTTTGCGCTTGCGCCGTCTGATACCAAAGCGACGGCTGGAATGCTCATCGGCCTGATTGTGTCCATAGATATGACCGTAGCGTTGGTCATACTTGTAGAAGAAACCGCTCTCATTCGCCTTCACCGCGTTTAGCACCACACCAAGAATTTGGGCTTCCACTTGCTGGAGCGCTTCGACCGCGTTTTTCACCATATCGGCGCGAGTCGATCCTGCCTTCACCACAAGCAACACACCATCCACGTAGCTGGCAATCACTGCAGAATCAGAAACGACGGTCACCGGTGCGCTGTCAAGCACGATCACATCGACTTGTTGTGCTAACGTCTGGAGCAATTCTTGCATGCGTTGCGAACCCAGTAATTCGGATGGATTGGGCGGCAACGGTCCTGAGGTAAGTACGCTTAGATTCGGAATCGAAGTCTCATGCAATAGTTGGTCAACCGAATCCAGGTTTCCTAACAGGGCCGACGTCACCCCGTACGTATTGACGAGTTTAAATAGCTTATGCTGGGTTGGCTTGCGCAAGTCTGCATCGATCAATACGACTCTCTTGCCGTCACGAGCCAACGCTGCGCTAAAATTGGCTGCGGTGACCGACTTACCTTCTCCTGTTATCGAACTTGTCACTTGGACCACACGCAGATCACGATCGATTGATGCAAACTGCAAATTGATCCGCAACACTCGAAATGCCTCGGCGGCCGGCGCCAAGCTATTGTGAACCATGACCAACCCTGAATCATTGGGCATATCGCGGCTATCTCAAGATCGGAATTGCACCCAGAGTCGACAGTCCAACAAGTTGCTGCACCTGTTTGCTCGTCTTGATCGTGTTGTCCAGAAATTCAATCAGGTAGACGCCGCCGGCCGCCAAGACAAGGCCAAAGATCATAGCGACAAACACCTGGGTCAAATAGCCGTTAGAGTTCGGACGCTCCGGAAAATCTGCCACTTCAAAGATCTGAATCGCATTGGCGGCGCCACGTTGCGTTGTGGTGAGGAGTTCCGCATATGTCGACTGCAACGTACTGACTTTGGTTTCGAGTATCTCAATTTCACTTTGAAGAAGTCTGATCTTGGACGCACTCAGTTCACTGGCCAATTCTTCCTTTTTGCGATCAATTTCAAGTTCTGTTTCAGAAATATCGCCTTCCATTTTTTGAAGACGTTGCTCAACAAATGCCTGACGACCGAGTTGGCCCTGCCCGCTGGGGCTCTGCAGAACCAACTGGCGGGCCAATTCCTGAGCGACCTGTTGGGCTCGGCGCGCGTCTGTGTCAACGACAGTAACTTCCAGCAATTGACCACTGACGCGCGCCGAGTATTCAGGCAACCAATTCATGCCCAACGCATCCATCGTGGCCTGGCGAATGGTGGCCCGTTGAGCATAGTCGGCATAGGTGGCAGCAAGCTGCTGAGATAAATAGATGCGGTTGCCATCAGGATTGGGATCCTGAAATACACTGCCAACCATCAAGGTCGTGCGAGATTGATATATCAGCGGCTGTTGCGAGACATAGGTAAAACTGGAAATTCCAGCCAAAACTGTAGCTAGCAAGAGCAACCACCACCAGCGAAATAGTGGTTGGATAAGATTTCGAAGATCAATACTATCCATCGATCCTGATACCCCCAAAACGGTTCATCGGTCATCAAGCACATCCAGCTGCAACTGCGGTCCAAATGGGGCCTGCACGGAATGTCCCTAACGAATCCAAATCGGATTCGTATCGTTGTATTCATTGTTAGAAATATTCTGCTGGTCAGACCCGTCAGCATTCATGATCCAAAGCTGATTGCGTCCTGTACGATTCGAGAAAAACATGATCTTCGTGTTATCCGGTGACCATGTCGGATGCTTATCTGATGGCCAATCCGTGTACGTAAGCTGCTGTGAACCGGTACCGTCAGCATTGACAACGTAGATCTCTTCATCTGCGTCATCCATACCGACATAGGCAACTTGATCGCCGGCCGATGACCATGCAGGGTCGTAGCAATTGCTGCGGCAAGCGGTGATCTGCGTTCTGGTGCCAAAATCGACTGACAGATCCACGATCTGCAATATATGATTGCCTTGGGCATCGACACGTGCGATATCCGGCTCGACGAGAGCAATGTGTTTTCCGTCGGGCGACCGCGCCAGTTGTTCTCGTGCCAAATCATAGATCCATTGCTGCGTAAAGAGCTGTACCTCAGCTGTTGCAGGATCAAGTAGATGAGGTTGCACAGTTCCTGTACGATCAGACAGAAAGATAACCTTGCCCTGTATTCCGATGTCTGTTGGCAGCACATCGGGCACAGGTGTAGGCGTAAACGGTATCGGTGTGATCGTCGGTGCGATCAACAGCGGCAGTGGTGTAGCGGTTGCCGGCGCCAACGTCGGCACCAGCGTAATCACAACGTCGTTCGCTGCCAGCGGCGTCGGCGTACCATTGACGCTGGCCTGGGCAGTTGCAATCAGTGATTCGGCAGCCGCTGTTGCTACATTTTCAGGCACGGTCGTAGCAATCACATAGTTGGCGATCTCCCCGTTCCAGGGAATGGTCGGCGCCGGTGTCCCTCGTTCCGCCGACTCAGTGGCCACTGCAGCCCGTGCCGCTTCCGTTGCGACATTTTGTGCAGGGGGTGAGGGCAGAATCAGGATGGGCGTGACATAGCCGGTCGGCACGGGTGTGAATGTACCCGTCGTTTGCGCTACGGCGGTGGCATAGGCTGCATCCATGGTTGCGGCTACTGGACTAAACGGTGTCGGCGTGTGCCGTACGACAGCCGGCAATCCTCTCGCCAATGCCACCGCCTGAACGGTGGCCAAATTGGCCGGGAACGGCGTTGGCGTGACAATGGCAAATGGAACAGGCGTATAGGTCCCAACAGTTTCCGCAAAAGCGGTGGCAGTTGCCGCCTGGGCAACGACAGTGATTACATTTTCCGGCACCGAAGTGAGCGTGGCAACGAAAACCGGTTTGGTCGGCAGCGGTGGGGGTGTAGCCGGCGCGGGCCCGACATTAACCATAAGCAACGGAGCATCTCCCTGGGTCTCCGCCCCAACTCCGCTGTCCCAGGCGAAAAGATTCTTTCGATCAGCATCTGGTGACGCTTGGATCCGCAGATAGACCGACGTCGCTCCGTCAAGGAGTTGCTGCTCTAACCACCGGAGCCCATTTTCGTCTAGAGACCATGTATTTGTCCTTCTCCTCGGCCACATCATTACTACTCAGCGGACCGAGAAAGATTAGACGCCGGCGCACTATATGCTGTTAAAAAGTCGGCCGCTGCAATGTCCTCTAGCGATGACTCCGGCAGCAACTGCGCTAACCAACGTCCGCCACCATCACTCACAAGCTGATCCTGCCGTAATCCAGTTAACTGAAACACTGCCTCGCCGATCGGTGCACCACGCGGCACTTCGGCAAGGTCGAAGCGGACGGCCGACACATACGAATCGTCCTCACGGTTGCCGGCATACAAATATGAGTCACCAACATAGTTGCGTCGCGGGTCATTTGTGCGCCACCAGGCCACATCACTGCGCTTTGGACTCAGTCTATAGATTTCCCCCCCATTCAGCGGCGTGACCGTGCTAACGGCCCGGCTGGTAGGCGTACGACCGTCCGCTGTGGGCGTCGACGTTGGAATCAGGATCAATTCGACACCAGGCGTGGGCTGGTTGGTGGCAACACTTTCCGTCACGACAGGCACCGGCGTACCGGGGTCTACCCCCTGTGCGGTTTTCGTTGGTGTCGAACGTTCTGGTTCCGTCGCACCCGGTAATGCAAATGCATTAATGACAACAATCGAAGCCCCAACAATGATCAGGACCGAAAATATGGCCATTACCATCCAGCCGTGGCGAAGGGTCTTGCGCGAACCACTGACGAATTGCGCCACCACAGATTGAGTGATGGGCTCAGAATCCAAGGATGTAGAATCTGCGGAAGTGAAGTACTTACACTGAACATGATTGGCGGATAAGCAGAATCGCTGCTGTTCATCACCATCCGGTTTGCGCGGCAGCAGTGGCGCATAACAGCGATGGATTTCGCTGGTTTCCGAAAGCATCACCGTGCGTTCATTGACCAAACCGATGAATGGGCAGACTCCTTGTTGCGAATTGTTTGACATATTGAAAATGCCTACCGGGGTATCAAGCCCATATTTGACAAATGTGCGCCGCGGCAACTGACAGATCGTCAACTACATGCACACTAGGTACTGTGGTAGCGAACCGATCGATCTCAGCACAGCGCCGTCCACTGCGAACAAGCAACGATCTGCACCCTGCATTGACGGCCGCCTGATAGTCGGTTAGCGCATCCCCCACAAAAACCGATGCAGACAGATCAAGTCGAAAACGTTCGGCGGCTTGAAGCAGCAGCCCGGGTCGGGGTTTGCGACATTGACAATCGTCGGCCGGCGTGTGTGGACAGAGGAAGAATCCATCAATCCGCCCACCCGATCTCCGTACCAGTTCGCTCAATCGCAAGTGGATCGCGTCGATCTCGTGACGGTCAGCCAAACCTCGACCGATGGCTGACTGGTTGGTAATCACCGCAATCGGCACAGACAATGTGGACAGTCTACGTATGGCCTCAAGCGCGCCAGGCAATAGCTCAAATTCATCCCAGCACTTCACATAGTCGGCACGTTCACGGTTGATTACGCCGTCACGATCCAGCAGAATTCCACGTAAACGCCTATCTGTCACAATGTGCCTGCCCATCAATTGCAAAATCATAACGATAGATGTTCAGAAATTGATTCTGCTCGTCCGTTCAATAACCAGATCATATCTGAACATCATAGTGACACCCCTAGGCGAGAGAGTGTGCGTAATCTCGGTGACCGGCATCCATTGTTTCAGCGATCGGCATCGAAAGAACCGCTTCACGCATCGCCAACGTGACCATATGCTCCAAAATGAGATGAACGTCTTCTATCTGTTCAGTGCAGTAATTTGGCACAACGATCGGGATATCCACCATGCCGGCCAACTTACCGCCATCGTTGCCGGACCAACCAATGGTAGTCGCACCTAACGACTTGGCCTTGGCAATACCATTCAACACATTCGGCGAATTGCCACTGGCGGAAATGGCAATGGCGACATCATCCTGGCGGGCAAAGTTGGCGAGCTGTCCGGCAAAAACATTCTCATACGCATTGTCATTAGCATGCGCAGAAAAAAGCGCCATGTTATCGGTTAACGACATGACTCGCATTGGGGGAACGTTGGGCATGTCCGTGTTCTTTCCCAGGTCACATGCCATATGGAGTGCCGTTGCTGCGCTTCCACCATTCCCCATGATAAAAATGTGGTTGCCATTTAACCTGGCTGTATGTAGAACCTCAACAATCGTGTCGATTTCATCCCACGGCATCTGATCCAGCGATTCACCCAGATCACGTGCATATTGACGATACAGTTTCATGTCTATGCTACCTTTCGCTTCAGTCGAAATTCGATAATTACCGGCCGGCATAGACATACAAGCCGTTGCCTGGCTATCAACGCTCAGTGTTCAGATCGTCACTGCTGTTCTACCGGGCCAGATAGATACTCATGTGGTGGCGAAACGCATCATCTGCCACCCGACATTCACTGCACTCTTGGTGCCTTCCCAACTATTCATACTCTTCAGAAATGTCAATGCGGGACCTGGGCGCAATGACCATTCCCGGGTCGCACGTTTCTGCCAGTACTCAAGCTGTTCGGCCGACAGGTTTCCATAGTCCAGCACTGTCGACTGGTCCATATCCACCTCTTCCCACTTCGTGCCTGGGCGGAACCAACCATTCTCCACGACTTCATAGAAAAAGGGCGTCCCTGGATAGGGCGCAGCAATGTGGAACAGGGCAATGTCGAGGGGCAAAGTTTTGGCGTACTCTATGGTCTCCATGATTGACTCTTCTGTCTCACCCGGCAGGCCAATGATGAAGTAGCCCCAGTTCTTGATGCCCGCAGCTCTGGCCCATTTCAGCGCCAAGTACGCCTGCTCTTTCTTGTATCCCTTGCGAGCACGCTTCAGAATGACTTCGTTGGCACTTTCGATGCCCCAAGAGATGAGCCAACAGCCGGCCTGCCCCATCAGGCTGAGCATCTCTTCATCTACATAGTCAACACGACTGTTACAGGTCCACTTGATTTCGATCCCGCGTTCGATGATGAGTTCGCACAGGTCAATCACATGCTCGCGGTTCACGGTGAAGAGGTCGGCATACATGTGGATGTTGCGAATACCCAAATGAACCAAGTACTCCAGTTCTGCGACGATGTTCTCTGCCGAACGGACACGAACGCTGTTTTGATATGTCACATGTTTGATACAGTACTTGCATCCGGCCGGACAACCTCGACTGGTGACGATGAAGGTAAATGGCCCCTGAATCATGGGCATACGTTGCTTATCGAGCGGCAGCAATTCGTGATGAGGAATCGGCAAGTCATTTAGATCTGGAATGAAAGGGCGATCCGGGTTGATGATGATTTCATCGCCACGGCGCCAGGCCAAGCCCAGAATGGACGCGTAGGGCGACTCTTCGTCCTCGACCGGAAACATATCCACGACTGTTTGCCGGCCAAACCGCTTTGTTTGCGCCTGGCTGGTTTCCGCCAACATCTTCACAACACGCGGGTCACTTGGCGTCTTGCCTTCCAAGCGATCCAATAGCTCGCGAATCGTCATCTCCGGCTCGCCACGCAGTACAAAGTCAAGTGCGGGAAAGGGCGTCATCGTCTCGATGGTCATTGGCGTTACATGGGTCCCAAAGGCCATAGTTTTTGCGCCAACCGCTTTGGCCAAGAATACGCCGTACATATCATTGCGCAGGGTTGGCGCCGTCACCTGGGTCAGATAATATTTTGGACGCCACTGCTCCAATTGTTCGGCGAACTCCTCCCAGCTCATGCGCATGGCAACAGCATCGATAATCTCAACCGTATAGTCGGACTTCAGCAGCGCCGCCATCTGTGCCAGACCGACCTGAGGCCAGATCATGTTCTCACGGCTACGCCGTCCCACGCGATGCTGGCTACGGATCCAGATTGCACCATCCTCGGTGGGCGGATTGACCAGCAGCACATCCACGGTACCAGGCGGTCTGCTGGATGAGGTCAAGGTCTGCACCTCGGAACCGGCATCGGGAAAGTGTGACGGACGCAATGCCGGCAGGCGGCGCGTCCCCAGGTTGCTCGAAATGTCGGGCGTCAACTCTATATTGGGTGTTACAACGGATTCTGGTCGTGAACCATTTGACGTGTTCAATTCGGATCTTTTCCTCTCACGACATGATTCCACCCTGGTACAGACTCGGGCTTCACATGCGACATATTCATCATCAACGGGCTTCGAAACGTGGCGACTAGGCAGGATTTGATGCGACATTCGGCTGTAGACTCGCACCTTCAACCGGCTTACCTGCGAGCGTCTCCTTGCCCAGCAGATCGTCGGCGACCAAAGATTCTCGCATGCTCAATGTCTCAAGAACCTGTATCTGGATCCATCCGATAATCAACTGGATTCCAACCAAGGCTAAGGAGGCGGCGACCAGGTAATAGACCCAAACTTGAATGAGCGTCCACCCACTGGTGCCAAGGGCTAGGCTGAAAATTCCAAGCATGGTACCAAGAACGAATGACCCAAGGCCGATCCAGCCAAAATGTTCAGCGACACGCATGTTTGTGAAAGGCCGGCCGAATATCCCCTGACGGATTGGCGCCCCGTGGAACAACGCCACGAAGTAGTTGAAGCTGATACCAAGCGCCAATATGCTGATGCCGGCAACAGCCAGAACCAAGCCGGTAAACAGAATGAAAGCGCCGGTCGCCGTGATATAGTTGATGCCGCTTAACCGTGCAATAACCAGACTGATGCCGATAATCCCGGCAATCACTAGGGCCAACAGGCCGATCAACCCCAGAGGCCGTACCGGGTTGTAGGACATTGCTGTCCACACGATTGACTGGGCAAAGAGAGTGCCATCCCCAACGACGCTCAATTTGGAACGCCCTACCCGTTCACTGTACGGGATTGGTTCCTCCACCATCACGAGGTCTTCATGTAACGCTCTCGTGCTCATCACAGGTGTAAGGTTCAACCCATCCGGCAAGGGGTAAATGGTGGGCAGTATCGACTTCTTAAAAACTCGCATGCCGCTTGCTGAATCTGTGATACGACGCGCGCTGATAATGCTGACCAGTTGGGCGAAGATCAGATTGCCCAGACGACGAACGGCGGGCATCTCGCTCTCGGCGCCGGCCATACGAGATCCAATGACGATATCTGCGTCACTGTCTAACCCCAACCGACAGAGGTCCGGAAAATACTCCGGCGGATAGGTCCCATCGGCATCCAGAAACCCAATCCAGATCTCCATTCGCTGCAGCGAACCCGGTCTTAAGGGCGGCACCATACCCAGCGTTCTTCACATGTTGGACTAGAACGGCGCCCTCTTCAGCTGCAACCAAAGCCGGTGTCTGATCGCTGGAACCGTCATCAACCACGATCAGTTCAACATCTTCGAATCCTAGTTCCTGCACCTGCGCTCGAATCGCAAGCACGCGCTGCATAATCTCGGTGATGCCGTCCTCTTCATTGTAGGCTGGAATGACCACAGAAAATACTGACATACGTCTGCCCCTCTCTTTGAACCTTCTCTCCACGAGTGTCTACAGCCCTTCAAGCCCCCCAGTAACTGTTCGTATCTAGGGTTAGCGGTTCTACTCGACAGGCCAGTTCGCACCTGCTCGAACTCTTATGTCAATCAAAATTGACGTGAATACGACCACATCAAATTTTACCTACCGCAAAGAAGATCTTTTTGCGTGCCACATTTTCGCCGATGCCCGCTTCGTCACCGCTGATCCGCTTGAGAATTTTCGCTGGTACCCCGCCAACAACCGTGTATGGCGGCACGTCCTTGGTTACGACTGCGCCCGCAGCGATCACGGCGCCTTTCCCAACGCTGATGCCGTCTGTCAATATTGCGCCTGCGCCAATCCAGACATCATCGCCAACGACGATGCCTTCAGCTGTAATCCCCTGATCCACCATCGGTATTTGAGGATCTTCATACACATGGTTCACGGCGAGAATCTGTACCAGCGGGGCCGTGAACACCCGATCTCCGATAGTGATACCCCCCTGTCCTCGCAACACATTCATCTCGCCGATAAGGCAGTCCCGTCCGACGGAGATTTGGGCATGGGGCAAATTTCGGAAATTGTACACATGCAACACGGCGCCGTGCATCACGAACGTGTTGTCACCTAGCGTAATCCCTCCGGGACACGCATGAAGATAGCATCCGTGATCGATGTAGACGTTGCGCCCAAGCCTGATCAGATTTGCAAAACGCAGACGCACATTATTCTCAATCGCTACGATGCCATCCATCTTCAAGACCAGGCGATAGGCCACCGCACGAAGCGCAATGCCCACCACGGTCGGCACCCATGCGAACAAGAGAAACAAGATTTGCTCAAGTGCGTACTGGCCAGCACTAGTCGCTTGGCGATCGATATAGAGACGGAGACCCGCCAACCAGGACAGCTTCGTTGTCTGTTTCAATGCAACGGCTCACTAGGTGTTCGTATGAGAAACGGACGGGAAGAAAGCATGGAAAAACCACGAAGGCACCGATGTCTGAACATGACAGATATGCCAGCACCAGCACATTACGTGCATCCATCAGATCGATTGGCGCTCGTCTCAACCAGACTCAGGTCGAGTCATTGACATTACCAAGGTATGCAGGATCGCTCCGCCATTCCTGCGCGAATCCGTGCAGAATTGTTCTTCGTTTGCCATATATGTCCAGGTCGTGCCGGTCTCGTCGCCGCAAGTACCGCAACGGTTCTCAGAACTCGCTGAATTTTGTTCCACTCGGCGACCAACGCAACTGGCAGAATCCCGCATTGATCAATTTGCAGTCATTCACGATTTGGTGTGAACTATTTGAGTGATCGGGCGCGAGACAGCCTTGTCTTGGCATCCTCGACTGATCTCTGCCTTTTTCAATCAGATCAAGCGATACCCGTGGCCGCGAATCGTCTTTACATGCTGTGGCGTCGTGGGATCTGCCTCAACCTTGGCACGCACACGGAAAATATGGACCCGGAGTGTCTGCATCAAACAGTGTTTGTCGGAATTCCAGACCTTCGAAATCATGGAAGAGGACGAAACTGCACGACCGCGGTTATCACACAGTACGCGCAGTATTCTCGATTCAATGGGTGTAAGCGAAACCGATTCATCGCCCTTGACTACGTATCGCTGGTCCAAATTCAAGCTTAGCCTTTCATCAATCTTGATTTCCGACTTTGGCCTCTGAAAATATGGCTGGCGGTTCAGCACTCGTCCAATCCGTGCCGCCAATACTGGGACATCGAACGGTTTGGTCACGTAGTCCTCGGCAAACCGCTCGATGGCTGCAACCTTAGTGCCGGTGTCCTCGCAAGTTGACAAAACGATAAAGGGTACATCGCTAAACGCGCGGACATGTTCGGCAAATTCAAACCCATTCATCTCTGGCAACATGAGTTCAAGAATGATGAGATGTAGATCTAGCCCAGTTCCGATCAATCTGAGCGCCTCAGCACCGTCAATTGCCGTCTCCACCAAGTAGCCGAGCCGCTGTAGGTGATAGCTCAGAAACAGTCTCGTGTCTGCACAACTATCTACGACTAGAATTCTTCTGGCTTTGGGACTGTGAATTTCCAACCCCTCATTTTGGTAGTCCATCATGGCTTTTCCCAGCGTCTATGCTGCATACGATTGCAGTTTATTTGTGTCCGACCGCGAAAGCGTCGGTCAAACCAGGTTAACGGCTACAAGGGAACACGCAGATACAGATAATACTCATTCCAAGCCAGCACTAGCGCAGTCGCAAATTCCCAACAATTGACCGCAGAAAACGCACATATGCGCTAAAGAAGACAACAATAGTCGTGAAATCAGGCCTGTCAATTGATTCCCTACAGGACATTCAGTGACAATCTGAAGGCTTTATCCGGTCAACGCCAAGTTGCATTCGAGTCCAAGATCCCATCATGTCCAACAGAATCTGAACACGTTGGCCACCATTGAAGCTCCGCTGATAGACGGCTTCAAAACCAGCGAATGGTCCGTCGACGACCTCAACGTGCTGGCCAGGCTTAAACAGCCACTCGCTTTTGCGCAGTATCTTGTCTCGATAAGGATCCAATCGTCCGCGCATATCGTGTACAACCTCGTCGGGAATAACGGCCGGCTGTCCGCCAAACTCAACAATCTTCCGCATTCCCGGAAGTGAGCGCAGGCCACTGGCTTCCGCTGCCATCAGGTCCGTATTGACGAACAAATAGTGCGGAAAAAACGCCTCCAAACGGACTCCTCTTCTGTGTCCTCGCTCCAGTTGCAGGTATGGAAAGAAGACCTCAAGGCCTCGATCTTCAAGCTGAGCATGGACCAACAATTCTTTATGAGGTTTCGTGTACAGTAAATGCCAATTGCGCATTGTTTAGGATCCTTCCACCTGCAGGGGCGCAGCCGGTTCCTCGCCGCAAACGATGGAGGCATCCCGGTCAGCTGTTATGGCTACTTTGATCTGTTAACGTCCCAATTCAGTTATCACTAAGTTTAGCGTGCCATCATCTCGCCAACGCCGATAGTAGTAGTAGACCGTAGGCCAACACGGAAAATCATGAGGCAACATCCGCCACGAACATTTGGTCTTCACTACATACATAATGGCGTCTAGAATCTCTCGCTCCTCGACTCCACGCCTCCTGCCCCGACCGGCCCGTGACATCACATACCGTTCGACGAGATACCATTCCTCGCTCGAGAGATCACTTGGGTATGTCTCACGCGCCATCGATTGTGGACTCCAAGAGCGCTGCAATAATCAAGTTGCTTCAATCTTCACAAGCTATACCGAGTGAGAGTCGGTCGTATCATTAGTGCGAATCTACGGATTGCTGCGACTGAAACAGTTAACCTACTCGGACGATGCGTCAGAACTGAACTATGAAGGCCTACCAGTGTGCGGCGGCTCCGATGAAGTTGAATTATGACGCTGAATGCTGTAAACTAGCCTTCAAGGATTGTTCGTGCCTCGGCCAATGACTCATGCCGTGAAGTCGTACTACGTAGATCTGTAGTTTGCCACCCACAAACAATGGTGCGGGGCCACGACGGGTTCCCGTTATGTACGGCTCTAAATGGTTCTGTATACGAGCGTCCTTGCCTCGCCAAGGACCGCAGGCCTTGATGCATATGGTCACCGTCACTCAAGGTAACCGAGAACAGTCGGCGCCTGTAGCATCGTAGCCGAAACGACTGAGTGGCAACCGTATCTGTGTTTAAGTATAAGGGCTAGGAGTGATAGGCGCAGTGGCGATCCAGGTCCAAATTGGCATCCAAAATGGCCATTTGGGTCTCAATTTTCGGAAAAATTTAAACCTGGCAGCGTATTCTGTTCAAATGTAGCAAGTGCACTTCCTTAACGCTTGTTAAGGAAGTGCAGGCATGATCACTTGACATGTGAAGAGTTTGCAGCCTAAGGGAGTGGCGAAAGCGTAGGGGCGAAGCGGCAATATCGTACGTTGACCGATTGCTGTACGGTGGGCCTACCAAGGAAATGCCTGAGATACTGTTTGAACAGGATCTACTCGGCAGCCCGGAAGACATAACCGATGCCGGCAACACGTTCGATGTGTTGCCCTTCAACTGAGACACGCTGAATCTTGTTGCGCAAGCGATAAACCAGATTCTTGAGCATGTAGGGATCTGGATCTGAATACATCGACCAGACCCGGTCGGTCAAGAGTTTACTCTCAAGGATTTGGCCTGGGTTGCTTATGAAAATGGTCATAAGTCTGCATTCGAGGTTCGAGAGTCTAACCGTCTCTCCATTTTCGTTCTCCAAAATACGTGTTTGCGGGTCCAGATGCAGACTACTGGAACTCAAACGACCGTGAGGGCTTTCGTCCTGGAATACTCGCCGCAACCAGGATCTTGCCTTGGCGACGAAGAGTGGGATTCCTATAGGTTTCCTGACACACTCTTCAACACCAAGTCGATACGCCTCAATGTGATAGCGTTCGTCAGTTTCGTATGTGAACAACAGGATCGGATACTGCGTCAGCATTCGTAGTTTTTCACAGATTTCGAGAGCACTTTGGGGGTCTTGATAATGATCTACCAGCATTATGCGAAATGTGCCGATCTCAGGCACGAACTTCGACAGACCGGAATAGTCTGTCACGGTTACATCGATATCGTAGCGATTCAATACAGATGTCCAAGCGCGGGATGCATCTGAATCGTCGGTCAGGATAAGAACTTTGAGCACGCGAGGAAAGAGTTGGCATGATTACGGCATTCTTGTAGATGGTGGAGACTGTTAGTTATTGATCAACGAATCTCCATGACGATTTCTTCAGATAAAACTGAGCGAATCCAGTTTCGGTTAACTGACAATAATACATGGAATCTATCCAATATCTCATGATCAGACTGACTTAATTATATTCTGTCGATGAAAATATACCAGTTGTTCTAGTCTAATCGTGAGGTCAAGCACTATGACAGACATCAACCTTACATCATGATACCGAGTTAGTAACCGTTCATCGAACGTTCAGAACACCGTGCGTGAAGCTGCAAAGAACCACCGTGTTGATTCATAGAATCAGAAGTTCACCAATCACCAGTTGGCTTGGTCTCATATTTCCACGGCGTGACGCAGAGTCCCAGCATGAGCGCCAGACTCTTGACACGTCAGGGCCGGGTGACCATGAACAGCCACTTCCAAAGGATGCAGATCGAGAGCACACCGGGTATCGATCTGAAAGCCATCTTTTGCGATGGTTCGCACAGTTACGATCTCAGGCAAATGGTCTCTATTGACTGGGGATCGGTTACTCGTCTGGAATTGGGGAGAGACTCCAAATGAATTGGTCCGCATCAACGATCACAGGTATGCCACCACAGACGCACGAAAACGTCTTGTCACGGCCGCGCCTGCTGTCAGTGCTCGATACGGTCCTCAGATTTCGACTATTCCTGGTGATTGCACCCGCAGGTTACGGCAAGACGGCATTGGTTAGTGACTGGGTTGAGAAGAGATCGGTTAATTCCTGTTGGTGTTCACTGACCTCGGTGGATCAGGATTCTCATCGGTTCTTCGCACATTTTATTAGGGCCTTACAAGAGGTCGTGCCGGCTTTCGGGCCCGAGTCTCAGGCCATGCTTGAATCCCTGCTTCGCGCGCATAGTACCGTCGAACAACTTGTTACCACTGTGGTCACAGAGTTAGCTGATCACTCGATCGGTGATCTTGTGATTGTTCTTGAGGATTTCCACACAGTAGATGAACAAGAGGAAATCAACCAATTTGTCAGCTCTTTCGTCCAACAGGCTCGCCCGCAGTGGCATGTGATTCTGACTTCCAGAACGCTGCTCGGGCTGACAGATCTGGACCTTTTGTTGGCGCGAGGCCACGTGAGCGGTCTGGGTTCCGAAGAGCTTGCCTTTCAGCCCCAAGAGATTCAAAGTTTGGCCAGAAAAGCGTTTCGGGCAACGCCTTTCTACTGAGCAGGCAGTACGGTTGACTGAGATCACAGAAGGATGGATCACTGGTGTGCTACTCTCGGCGAACCTGCACCAGTGGCATGATGAAGAGCAGATGCGAACGCTGCGGTCATCTGGAATCGATGTCTATTCATATTTTGCTCGACAGATTCTTGACAAGCAGGATCCGGAGCTGCGTGACATTCCTACTACGCACCTCATTCATGGAAGAATTCGATGCAGAGTTCTGTTCGACGGTCTTGGGAAACGGCCATCGGACAATTCGTGGCAATCTGCAGAATTTACTCGACCAGGTTCGGCAAAACAACCTATTCGTAAGCAATACCGGACACAACGGTACGAAAATTCGATACCATTCCTTGTTTCGAGAATTCCTAAGAGATCAGTTCCTTCGTCATGATCCGCAAGAAGTTTGGGTTGTGACACGCAGACTCACCGAAGTCTACGTTGCCGGCGCTCAATGGGAACGGGTCCACGAATTGCTCACACGTCTTGACGATGTGTCCGCACAAATTGAATTCATTGAGCAGTATGGACAGAGAATGCTTCGTGCAGGTCACATGCAACTCCTCATTCGGTGGATCAACGCTCTACCGAGTGGTGTGAGGCTTGACCGTGTCGACGTGATGGCGATCTACGGCGCATCACTCGTCTTGACGGGCGACACCGATTTGGGTGTGTCAGTGCTTAACCAAGTTGAAGGAATTCTTCGCACCCAGGAGAATCCAGCTCTGCTTATTCGTGTTCTGGCGAATCGGTCGTCGGCACTGCGATATTCCGGTAACTACGCACAGGCACTGGCAGACACTGAAGAGGCCTTACAACTAGCCAAAACGCTAGATACGTTGGAAGGCCAGCCGGATCTAGAGGATAGTGTGGCGCTCTGCCTACGGTTGAAGGGCCTTGTTCAGTATATGATGGGCACGCCAGAACACCTGATTTGGCTGAACAAGGCTTTGGACGCCTACCGAGTTCTGAAGAATGAACAGGATCTCGCCGTTGTCACCATGGAGATCGGCCTGGCGCACATGACCGCAGGCAACCACCGCCAGGCACTTGCCCATTTCACATCAGTCATCGAAACTTGGCGCAGATTGCACAATGTGGCCGGACTTGCCAATGTACTGAACAACCTGGGCACCCTACACTACATGCGAGGTGACTATCAGGCCGCATCAGAGACTCTCGTTGAAGGCCTGCACGCCGCCCAGAGGAGCGGCTACATGCGCATGGAGGCCTTCATCCTGGCCAGCCTGGCCGACATCATGCATGATGTCGGGTTGACCGAAGCTGCATCCGAACTCTACCGTCGCTCGGCAGCGCAAGCGGATGCCGTGCATGAGCGCTTCTTGGAATTGTATAACAAGCTGGCGCAGGCAGTCATTTCAAGCTCAGTTCAGGATCTGGAAAACGGCCTATGTGAATTTGGTCAGCGTCGGTCACATTGTACAAGCTAAAGATTCGATATATGAGTGGAGCCTCTATCGATTGGCGATGGGCCGTTTGTACCTTGCCCAGGGGAGTCCGGAGAAAGCAATGGCGCCGCTGCTCGACGCGGTTACACGGTTCCAAGAATTGGAGCGCTTCGTCGATCTCGCTGTTACGCAGCTGTTCCTTGCGATCGCTCAGTCCGCAGAGGACCTGACGACGGCCAGAGCAACGCTTGTTGAAGCGATCTCTATCGCATCCAGATCCGCTCACATCCACAGTTTGGTCGCCGTTGGCGTAAGAGAGAAAGAAAAGTTGTTGCCGATCCTGGACGGACGCGAAGAGGAGATTCTGTTTGATTCCTTTTCGGCCCAAATGGACGATTTTGAAACAGCCGCGGTGAGTTTGCGACCGACACTGCGAAGAATGCTGGTTGACGAGATAACTATCGAGAATATGAGGGCCGCCGACTTAGTGGCACGAGGCTTAGGGCCGACAGAAGTTTGGACGCATGGTAATCTGGTTACCAATGCCGATTGGACGGTACAAGCTGCTCGTGATCTGTTGTTCTGCCTGATGGCGCATCCCGCCGGCCTTCGCAAGGAAGAGATCGGTGCTCTTTTCTGGCCGGAATGCACGTCATCGCAACTCAAGACGCGCTTCAAGAACACAATTTACCGTATGCGCAATGCACTGCCACAAGATGCCATTTTGTTCGTGGATGGGATCTACAAATTCAATCGCCATCTAGACTATGACTATGATGTGGAGCAGTTTCTGGAGCGTGCGCAGGAAGCGCCACAGGCAATGGATGCGGACCAGAGAGTCAAGCTGCTACGCGAGGCGGTTGAACTCTATCGGGGACCCTATCTTGCCTCAGTGGACGCAATGTGGGCAATTCCGATACGCGAACAGATACGCCAGGTTTTCACGGAGGCGGCTCTTCAATTAGCCACCCTCTATCTAGAGTTGGATCAGGCTCTAGAAGCTTTAGGCTGCTGCAGAAGGGTGTTGGCTGAAGAGCCGTGGCTGGAAGATGCCCATCGACTTGCCATGCGGGTGCACGCCGCCATGGGCAATCGCGGCGAGATCGTGGCTCAGTATGAAGAGTGCAAGAGTCGTCATGCAGGAAGAAGTCGCCGCAGAACCATCAGACCAGACTGTAGAACTCTACAGATCGCTAACGGATAAGATCTTTTGAGATCGTGTAGATGACGTTTCTCTCAAGTGCAACCTGCATCTGACTTTCTGAAGCACACTACCATGTGCCTTGCCGAAGACTAGACTCAACCTCGAGCTCTGAGTTATGTCCAGAGTCGGACTTAGGCCGACGCTTTTGCCAATGGTGCCCATCACCCATTCGATTGCCCGCCTTCGTTACCTCCTACCTTCCGCTACCCAGCAGAATCCTTCAATAAGTTCGTAACTGACCCCAGTAGATACGATATTTCGGCGCGCCACTACAGTGTATGCCACATCTTCTCCAAAGATGCTCGGTGCCCATCGATTGCCTACCTGCGTCTCCTCTTACTTTCCGCTATTCCAGCAGAATCCCTCAACAATCTCGTGGTTGTACCCCGAGTCCCTGTCTCATATTTCTGAGAGCTAGATGTTCGGTGCTAATAGCCCTTGCGGACTGAAGATTCTGTCCCCTGTTACGGCCCTGATGCCCTAGTCTGATGTCTGCCCGATGGAATCATACGAACAACTAGACGATTGCATGTGATGGGGGCCGCATTGAAACAGCCCTACTAAGAAAAATAGACTTTGCAGCCGGCGGCCATGTCGAGATCAATTCAGAATCGATGTACTTGCTCAATAGGGCAGCATCGGCCATCCCCAAATTTGAAAAAGAATAAACGGTAAGGTAGACTACACTCAAACCTTAATAAAAAGTAAGCTTACTATACTTTTGCCTTAATTTTTTGTATCTAACGGAGGATATGATGAAAAACAGACTGCGCAACGCAATTTCTGGCGAGCTGAGCAAGGAAAAGACTTTCCGCCTTATGCTGGCAATTTCTGCTCTCACGATGTTTGTACTCAGTGCAGGGGCGCCAGGTGCTACCGGGCACTAGACTATTCGCCGTCTCCCGGGCTAGCATCTCCGAGTTTTCCAGCTGTTGTGTCCTTGATGCCTAGTCTGATGCCTACCCATGGAATCATATGGATAACTGATTGATTGCAGACGACCGGGCCGCATTGAGTCACCGCAATTACTTGAAATCAACTCTGCGGATGGTGGCCACGTCAACAGCGACAATATTTCGTAAACAACGGATTCGTAAACAACGGAGGATATGATGACAAACAAACTGCGTAACGCAATTTCTGGCGAGTTGAGCAAGGAAAAGACTTTCCGCCTTATGCTGGCAATTTCTGCTCTCACGATGTTTGTACTCAGTGCAGGGGCGCCAGGGGCTACCGGGCACTAGACTATTCGCCGTCTCCCAGGCTGGCATCTCCGAGTTTTCCAGCTGTTGTGTGCTTGATGCCTAGTCTGATGCCTACCCTATGGAATCATACGGATAACTGATTGATTGCAGACGACCGGGCCGCATTGAGTCACCGCAATTACTTAAAATCAACTCTGCGGATGGTGGCCACGTCAACAGCGACAATATTTCGTAAACAACGGATTCGTAAACAACGGAGGATATGATGACAAACAAACTGCGTAACGCAATTTCTGGCGAGCTGAGCAGGGAAAAGACTTTCCGCCTTATGCTGGCAATTTCTGCTCTCACGATGTTTGTACTCAGTGCAGGGGCGCCAGGGGCTACCGGGCACTAGATTCCAGCGAACACACCTGAAATCGGTCGGAAGTGTTTTTCGATGAGTAGGTACATCGGGCAACTGTGCTGGAATAATAGGGGAATGGAGTCCTCGCGTGATCTTGATTTGGGGCATTGTTTTGGGCCTTTTGTCTGGATTTCTACGGGCAGCCCGCAAGGATCATGCTTATCATGCTCCTCAGATTCATGGAATAGCGATTGTTTTTGTTGCTTTTTTGCCACAGTTTCTTGTGTTTTCTGTACCCTTGACGCGGGAAAACGTTTCCACTCGAATCGTTTCGACTGCGCTAGTGTTGTCCCAACTTCTACTGTTGGTGTTTGTGTCGCTCAATAGACGCTACTTGGCCTTCTGGATCATGGGTGCAGGCCTGTTGATGAATCTCGTTGCTATCCTTGCCAATGGCGGCCTCATGCCGATCAGCCTTGAGACTCTTCATCGCCTCGTTCCTAGCGTGCCTGCTGAGACCTGGACAGCGGGTGCTCGTCTCGGGTACACAAAGGACATCATTCTTGCGGCCACCGACATCAGGCTTAGTTGGCTTGTAGATCGCTTCGTAGTGCCCGACTGGTATCCCCAACGAGTGGCATTTAGTCTCGGCGATGTCTTGGTTGCGTCCGGTGCGTTTTGGTTGTTCTGGCAAGCAGGCCAAGAGAGCGAAAAGCAAACGCCTTGAAGTCAGACATATCGTACTCAATGCGTCCACTGAACTCTGTAAACGTGAGTAACTCAAATTTGAGGGATTCCATGAAACATCAACCGTCTGCGGCACGATCACGTACCACTAGTAGCCATCTCGCTGAAAATCACTCTGAGCGGATCCCTGACTCTCCCAGTTTTCAACGTGAGGTAAGCCGCTTGTTGAGCGCAGCGATAGTCAGCCAAAGCTTTGCAGAATCGTTGCTGCGGGAACCGGCGAAGGCCATTGATGCCGGCTATCAAGGTTATGAATATCAGTTTGGACTGGCAGAGCGCCAGGTCATCGGTTCTATATGCGCAAGCACCATACAAGAGTTTGCCGTTGAACTGGTTGACCGTCTGCTATGCAGCACAAGTCCAGCGTCTGCGAAAGCTAGCGTAAGTGATCTTGGGACCGTGGCTTAACTTTCCTAGAGACTCATTCCAGCAGCCGAGAATTGGTGACTATGGCTCCGGGCAGTTGATCTCTCGTAAATGAGAGAGGTGCTGGGCCACGAGGCCTGCGTTGTCAGAAGTATTGGCTGTGTTTCAGTTCATCCGGATTTTTTTATCGCTATTGTGCGTTATAGGGAAGGTGATTCTTGTCTAGCTATACAATTCTCCTGGCCGGTAATGGGTCGTACAGTCAAGATCGATGGCAAAATGCGTTGAGAGGAGAGGACATTTCTATACTTGATGCAACGGCCTTGGATCTGTCGATTTCACCTCATGAATTTGGTGACTTCGACATCATGATTGTGGAGGCAAGCGGGCATGATCTGGAGGATATCGAGTTGTGCGTTCGACTGAGGCGGCGTTATGACATGCCTCTCCTATTGGTATCCTCATATCTTACGGAATCAGAATGCGTAGCCGCATATGGAGTTGGTATTGATGAGTGTATCTCTGGTCCTGTTAGCGACGCACTGCTGTATGCCAAGGTGAAGATGTGGCTGGGTTGGACAAGGCGTTCGTTCGATGCGCAAGATTCGCTCACATTCAACTTCGCTGACTTGCAATCCGAAAGACTAGCCGGGCAAGATCAAGCCGCAAATTAGGAAAGACATTGCCACCTGGACACCCGCAGATTCTCCCATCAAACGTGAGTCTATTTTGAAACCAGCGGTCGCTCAAAGGAGGGCAGTCACTCAGACGCCAAGCGGGTATTCCCTACAGGAACGCCGGATAATTCAACCTGGAAAAACAGCTTGACAATATGGGCGGTGTGCGGCAACGATTGAGGCAGTTGCACCACCTCAATCGCCGAAGTCACCAACAGTGTGCCCTCACGGCCCATGATCAGCCATCTGCCCGATTTCGACCGGCTCCTGCTGGTCTTGTTTGCCGTTCTGCTCCTCAGAATCTCCTGGAAACTCTACGCTCCTCGCCTCAGACGCAGGTAGAAACGGGTCAAAGCACGCCTGCCTCGACGCTGGAAACCTCGCTCGCCCAAGGACTGCCCACACTAATGTGAAGGCTTTAGCCTAGAGTCCCGCCCAGTCCAACGTGAAGTGAAACCTTATGCCGAGCGCAAAAGCACTCTAGGTCACAAGAAGCAGTTCCGTCTTCCAGGGCCTTGAATTTCGGACCATCTGGCTCAGATCTTGCCACTTCACGGGCGCTCTCCTCGCCTGCTTGGTGCTCTTCACGTCCTCAGAGCGGCCATCCGCGGTCAAACCAATTATCCGTCGTTCCCAAATGTAGGACCCTTTTTCGGCAAGAACTGGCCGGTGCAGAACCATTGCTTCAGCCTTGTGCCCCCATGCGTGCCAGCAGCTTGGCACGGCTGCACGAGACCGCACAGAAAAATGCCATCTCTCGGATAGTCTCGGCAAGCGTCAGTGCCTGGTCTAGGTGATGGCAAGCGTGCTGATACTCCCCCGCAAGTAGGGCCGCGTCTCCCAGGCCGGCCAGCGCGCCAACCAATCCGCTGCGATAGCCGATGCGCCGGGAGGTCCGCTCGCTCTCGCCGAAAGCATGCTTCGCTTCCACAGCATTACTTCTCAGGACCAGATCAGTTCCCAGACAGTTCAGCGTGCGAGCGATCTTCGACTGCGCGCCCATGGTGCGCCAGACGCTGGTATCCGGCCAAATAGCGGGCGCCCAAATCGGCTATCGGTTGGCCAGTCGTTGCTTGGTAATAGCTGAAACCGGGGCTTGGGTTGATCTCAAAGCAGTAGGCTTCGCCATCCTCGGCGGTGCACAGATCGATGCCGGCAAACGGTATGCCAAGGGATCTTGCTAACCCGATACAAGGCCGGCAATCGAGCCAAAATGACGCTCATCCCACAGCAAACAACAATTTGTCAAATTTATGCACAAGTTTTGAACAGAAATGTGATCGAGAAGACTGTGTGATTGGCCATCCTCCACTATCATGATAGACAGATGTTCAATGGAATAACCAATGATATGGTGCGCTGATATGAAACAACAGACTATTCGTGAAATTGCCTTGCTATTGACATCGGCCACATTACTGGTCCTCCTGCTGCTGGAAACGCCGGTCATGGCAACGCCTCAGTCCCAAGCGACGGCCTTCGTCGAAGATGCTGGTGAAGATGTCAGAAAAGGTCTCACCGAATCGACCGTTGCAGCGTCCAGTTCTGAGCCTGAGCGATCTTCAATCGATTTTGGTTTGGAAGACCGTCTGATCAGTGGCTATGAAGATGCCAGCCCGTCGGTCGTCCACATCACCAATCGAAACTACATGCGTTTCATGGGCCAGCTAGTACCACAGGGTGGATCGGGTACTGGTTTCGTCTATGATCGTGAAGGTCACATTGTCACCAACTACCATGTCATTGAAGATGCCGATGAGATGGTGATTACCTTCCAGGATTTTACTGTCTATTTGCAGACCAGGACTAGAGTGGGTGAAACCGTCGACATGACTGTCATCACTGACGGCACGGAGCGGGAAATTGCCGTGACACTCGGCCAGCAACCCCGGACCTGACAAAGGGTTGGAAAGGAAAGAGCATAGATCATGTTCAAACTCTTTTTGATCACAATTGCCAGCGTGCTGTTGATTGGATGTTCGGCGCAGGCGCCTGATTCGGCAATGCTCGTCGATGCGATGCGTTCGGCTGGGGCAACGGCAGCCCAGCAAGCCAGCTCCCCAGTCCCGGACCAGCGTCAATCCACAGAAGCGTCCGCTGAGGGGGTCGAGAATGAGGAAGGATCACGTAATATGAGTGCGCCTACTAGCCCGTCCCTGCCAGGCATTCCCCTCTTCACGTTCGCCGGCGGTGAGCCACGCTGGTACACCGTCGACGACAATGTGATGGGCGGCATTTCCAGCAGCACTGTTGCGGTTGCAGAGCCGGATGTTCTGGTCTTTGCAGGCAGCATGTCGCTGGAGAACAACGGCGGGTTCGCATCTGCGCGTTCTGAATGGCAGACCGTGAACCTGAGCAACACCGATGGCATTCTACTGCGCGTGCTCGGCGACGGGAACGCCTATCGACTGCGCATTCGAACCGATACAACCGACCGCAACATCTCCTACAATGCGCTCTTCGAGACGACGCCCAACCAGTGGCAGATCGTCTATGTGCCCTATGCAGAGATGGTTCCGACCTACTTCGGCTACGTGATGGATGTCGGACCGCTTGACCAGTCCAACATCGGATCGTTCGGCCTGATGCTCAGCGACAACCAACCGGGCGAGTTTGAACTTTATGTCGACTGGATGCGGGCCATCTCGGACGAGGAATTAACGGCTCTGGGTGGCTGAGGCTTCACGCACCGTCGCCAAACATCAAGAAGGGGAGCCCGCATGCGGGCTCCCCTTCTTGATGTTTGGCGACGGTGCCCTATTCGGCAAGATGCGAGTGCAATAACATGCCCCCCGCCACGTTGCGGGCCTTGAACCCGTGCTGCTCGAGAATGCGCGTGGCGTAATAGGCGCGCTGGCCTGACCGGCAGACGATGCAGATCTCTCGATCGCGGGGCAGTTCGTCCAGGCGTCCACGTAGCTGATCCAACGGAATGTTGAACGCGCCCGGAACGTGCGAAACCTCAAGTTCATCCGGCCTGCGCACGTCAAGCGTGAATGCGCCGTCGAGAGCGTCCCAGTGGATCACCGGCATATCGTCGCGCAACACATTGGCCGCGACCATGCCGGCGAAGTTGATCGGATCCTTGGCGCTGCCGAAGGGCGGCGCATAGCAGAGTTCGGACTCCTCCAGATCGTAGACGGTGAACCCGGCCTGGATCGCCATGGCCAGCGAATCGATCCGTTCGGGGACGCCATCCTCGCCGACCATCTGCGCGCCGAGAAGAAGACCATCAGTTTTACGGAAGATGATCTTCATGGCAATGTCCTTGGCGCCCGGATAGTAGCCGGCGTGGGAATTGGGGTAGAGGTAGATCTTCTCGAAATCCTCTTCTCCTAATCGGACCAGGGTCTTTTCGCTGGCGCCGGTTGAAGCGATCACGCCGTCGAAGAGTTGACAGACCGACGTGCCCTGGGTGCCGCGGTAGCGCGAGTCGCGCCCGACAAGCACCTCCGCGGCAATGCGGCCCTGGCGATTGGCCGGCCCGGCGAGCGCGACCAGCGACCATTGGCCGGTGACGAAATCCTTGACCTCAACGGCATCGCCGACCGCTAAGATATCGGGATCGCTTGTGCGCATCTGCTCATCGACCCGGATCCCGCCGCGCTCGCCGATCTCAAGGCCGGCCATCTTGGCCAGCGTCGTCTCAGGGCGCACACCAATCGCCAAAATCACAATGTCAGCCGGCAGATGCTTGCCCGACGCCGTGAGAACATCCAACGAGCCATCCGAGCTCTGCTTGAAACCGGCGACGCCGTCATTGAGTTGCAGGTGCACGCCATGTTCAACGAGGTTCTGTTCAACAAGGCGCGCCATTTCGGGATCGAGCGGCGGCATGACCTGGTTGAGCATCTCGACCATCGTCACGTCCATGCCACGCTGGATCAGGTTTTCCACCATCTCCAGACCGATAAAGCCGCCGCCGACAACCACCGCCCGCTTCAAGCCGGATTGCCCCGTCGATTTCCGGTCCAACCACTCGCGGATGGCTCTGGCGTCGGGCACGGTTCGCACTGAGAAGATACCCGGCAGATCGATGCCGGGCAGCGGGGGGCGGATCGGGGCCGCACCCGGCGACAGCACCAGTTTGTCGTATGACTCGACGGTTACTTCACCGGTGACGAGATTTTTCAGTTCCACAGTCTTCTCTGCGGCCGCAACGCCGACCACTTCGCAGCGTGTCCGAACATCGATCGCGAACTGATCACGAAAGGTCTCTTCCGTTGCGACCAGAAGACTGGATTCTTGCTCAATCGTGCCGCCGACATGGTAGGGCAGTCCACAGTTTGCATATGACACATAGGGACCGCGCTCAACCATGACAATTTCAGCCTGCTCATCCAACCGGCGTAGCCGTGCACCGCACGATGCACCGCCGGCCACGCCACCCACAATGATTACTTTCACTTTCTCACAACCTCACAAAACTGGATAGAAATTCCGATCGTCTGATGGCCATTGGCCTGGCCAGTAGTATAACGTAGATCGGGATATTGACCCCGAATTTGATCACGCAGTGGCGTGATCCACGTTGTTTGCCCATTATGGGCCGATTCCCTACAGTGAATGTGCTGGGCTGCTGCACCGGCATCGCTCATCTCCAATTGACAGCCGTTGTCGCCCAACCCTACCCGGAACAAGCCGATTCAAGGCCAACCAACGATCGAAAGAGACGCGATTGCGCGTCGTTGCCTTGTTTCGAGGAGCAGGATCATGCATTGGGCAAAATGTTGACGGGAAATTGTCTTCAATTGGAAAAGATGAATGTGCCAAAGTGAATGGAACAACGGAATCGAAGCAATATCACAGTCGAGCAGGAGATTTTGCATCATAATCACATGGTCGAACCAGTCTGGTGCCGCGAATGACCTGACACCTTCGCCGGGAGCGGCCATGCAATGTAGCAACAACCATCCTGATCGACGACATTCGTACATAGTTGGCTGACGGGCAGAAATTCGCCAGAAACAGGCTGATATTGTACGAAAAACATGTCTGAAAATTGGCGCGTAAGCGCCACCGCTCCGCACCAAAGTCGGTCCGGCACAGAAAAACTTCAGACAAATATCGAATCAAGCGCAGATTCAAACTCTACAACTGGAAAGCGCCGTTCTGCGGTAGTCCAGTTTTGTGTATATGGGAGCTCAAATGGACAGTCTTGAAAACTTTTGGGATCAATTGTCTCAGGTCGATAACGACATCGACTTGATTTGCCAGTTGGTGGACTGGCTGCGTCCGGAAGAAGTTGACCAGGTCCAGGAAGTGGTGGACAAGATACGGCGCCTGACCTTCGCCATGGAGAACGACCCAGAGCAGGCCGCGCTTCTGCGCGAGAAGATACAGTCGTTTGTCGTTAGGCTGCGCTTTTTGCCCCTGTATAGCGATACGGGCATCTTGCCGCGCCGCGCCTTCACAGCCGAACTGTGGCGGCGAGTGTACAACAAGTACATGCCTCAAGCCACAGTTGTCTTCAGCGCCAATACACTGCTGGCACAGGTCTTTGACAAACCCAGTGATCCTGCCTGGGTACGGGCGGTGCCGGATGAGGCGTGGATGCAGCTGTTTCACACTTTCCTCCCTGGTGGGTCCAGTCAAAAGGTCACGGATCATCTGTTGGGCGAAGCGCTCTACGCACTGGAAATGCTTTCAATTCGGCTGGCCGCCGAAGAAATGGAAGATGACCTTCTGCGCTTGGACCCGTCGATTCTGGATCATGATTCCAACTTCATCGCGCAGGCACGTGAGCTCAGCTACTTCGTCGCCGCACACCGCAAGCGACTCCATCCTATCGCTACGAAACCGGCCACGCGTCCTGATCTTGGGAACGCCGATGCATTCGAGCATCAGGGGGACGCCGCCCACGCTTGGGTTATGTTGCAGCAGTGCAGTGAACAGATCAGGCAGTTTCGCCAACTTGCCGTGCGCAAAGGAAGCGACGTCAAGCTAACCTATTTGCTGGAGCGCATCGAACAGATTCTGGCCCGAATATATGCGCTGCTGGGCATCCTCGACGCTGACGACGTCCGCGAACGTGAAGCGCGCAGCCTTGAACTCTTTCGCCAGCTTGTGGCTGAGCAGAGCACCGAGCGGAGCATCATCTATCTGTTTCGTCAGACAAGTTATTTGCTCTCCAAGAGCGTCACAAACCATGCCAGCGAGACCGGCGAGCACTATGTGACCGAAGGTCGACGTGAATATATCGATATGTTGAAGCGAGGGTTGGGCGCCGGCGTGTTCATCGCCATCATGGCCCTCATCAAGATATTGATTCTTGAGCGAGGTCTACCCTTGAACTGGACCACGCTCCTGGTCAGTCTAAACTACGGCCTGGGCTTCGTGCTCATCCATATGCTCCACTTCACAGTGGCGACCAAACAACCAGCAATGACCGCCGCCTATCTCGCCGAAAAGCTGGAACACGCGCACAAGGGGATTGCCGATCAGACCGAGATCGCACAGTTGATCGTGAAGGTAGGTCGGTCACAATTTGCAGCGATACTGGGCAACGTAGCGGCAGCGCTACCCGTTGCCTTGTTGATCGGATTTGGTTTCGATGCGCTGACGGGCAGCAACATTATGAAGCCGGACAAAGCCGCCGAACTAATGCACGGGCAGAATCCAGATCACGAGCCCGGCGCTATGGTATGCCGCCATTGCCGGCGTCTGGCTCTTCGTCTCCGGGCTCATCGCCGGATTTTACGATAACCGCTGTCTCTATCTCGATATTCCGGCCCGCATTCGCCAGCATCCGCTGCTGCAGCGCTTTATGTCGGCGGATGCGCGAAACAGGCTGGCTGACTACATGGGAGAGAACTACGGTGCGCTCTACGGCAACTTCTTTTTCGGCGTCATGCTCGGCGTAACAGGATATCTGGGGTACCTTCTGCATCTGCCGCTCGACATCCGCCATGTCGCCTTTTCGGTGGCCAACGTGGGCTATTCGTCGGTCGTCATTCGTCCGGAACTGTGGGTCTTTATCGAGTTTGTGTTTTTCGCCTTGCTGATTGGCGTGGTGAATTTGACGGTTAGCTTCACGCTTGCGTTGCATGTGGCCCTACGCGCTCGCGGAATTCGTCTGGGCAGCTTGCGCGCACTGGCGCTTTCCTTCTGGCAACAGATACGCGGTCGTCCCTGGCAGGTACTGCTGCCCCCGTCCGTCGAAGCTGATGTCCCCGCGTATGGCGCCGAAATCGCCACGCAGAAGTAGAGGAAGACTGCATCCCCAGACCTGGTCGGCCGGCAATCCACTGGCCTTGAGTTGGGCCAGATACGCTGTGTAGTCGGCAGGCGTGAAGGTCGGGTCATCCGCCAACACATCGAGCGGAGCATCGATCCGATCTGCTCGCACTCTTTCATAGTTTCGGTATTGTTCGACCTGGCGTGCCGCATCGTTCCACGCTTCCGCCTGGCTCGCCTGGAAGATGCGGGTGTGGGTTTCACCCAGGGCGGTGTTGAGCGCCGCAATGGCGGCCGCGGTCTCAGCGAGCGCTATTGCCGCATCGGCTTCCGCCTGGCTTCCATCGTTGTCCGACTGCAGTGGCTGAGTCGTGAAACCGGGTGGCTGGAAGAGCTGGGTATAGTCGCACGGGGCACCGTCTTCGGACGCAGCTACCTGCTGACCAGAGCCGATACTGCTGATACACCGGTTCACCTTTGTGGCCTGGTCGTAGGCCTTGTAGAAGTGCTTGACCACGCCAAGCAGACCGTCCAAAGAAGAGGTTGTCCCAACGCTAGGCCGTTGACACAAGTCTTCGTCGCATCGATTGTGCTGCAATATCGTCTATGGTTTGGTGGTCGTGTGAGCCAACAGATCACATACCTCCCGATCACTGACTGCCGAAAAGTCGTCGAACCAAGGGCCTACGGCCGAGAACGCCTCCGGCACCAGGAGACAGACCAACTCATCCGCCTCTTCTGTGAGGTCGTCACAAGTGTCCGGCGGAGCAACGCCGATTGCAACAACGATCTTCGCCGGTTTCAGCTTGCGTAACGCTGCAAGCGCGACTCGTATCGTAGCCCCCGTCGCCGCTCCATCATCAACCACGATCACGATTTTGTCCTGCACCGATCGAGCCGGACGGTCCCCACGATACAACCGCTCACGACGCATAAGTTCCTGCTGCTCCCTCGCTGACACAGCCTCAATGGCCGCTGCATCTATCGCAAGACTCGAGAACACATCCTCATTGAGCAACCGCATCCCGCCTGAAGCGATGGCGCCCATCGCCAGCTCTCGGTGGCCGGGCACTCCCAGTTTACGCACGACATACACGTCGAGCGATGCGTTGAGCGCCCGTGCGATTTCATATGCGACCGGCACGCCGCCTCGCGCCAGACCCAATACGACGACGTCTTGGCGCGCTGCGTAGGCGGTCAGTCGTTCAGCCAGCTTCCGACCCGCTTCCGCTCGATCCTGAAAGGGATGCGGCTCACTATCCTGCAATTTATGGGCAGGCATCTTATGTGACGCTTGCATTTTCCCCTCCGAATGCGACTCCTGCGAGCAAACAGATGACATGACTATAATGTCATCTCCGTTTCGAGCACCTGCGCCGTGATCTGCTCACAAGGCGCCAACAACTGATTGAGGCCCAAGGCGGCATTGACGAACAGCTCACTCAGGTCGCGCCCAGAGATACGCCGCGCCCAGTCCGCGGTCTGTTCAACTTCTTCAAACCCCATCGCATTCGTCATGAATGTGTTGTCGGTCTCCCGCAGGTTGTCTGTTTTCAGAGCGATGATGATCCACACAACCATCTATGAATAATCCCAACCGTTGTCGTTTCCTGCCGTCTTCGTCACCTTGGGTATCCCAGTGTCCAAGTCTGGAGAGCAGGTGCTGCAAGATGTGATCAGTTGCTTCATCGCATGATCGGATCGCAGTGTTGACGACGAGATCCGGCGCGAGCGGAATCTCGTAGATGGCATCGACCCCTGGGAAGTCGCGGATTTCCCCAGCAATCGCCCGTCTGTACAGATCTTTCGGATCTCTGTCGCGGCAGATTTCAACCGGGCAGCAAACCCACACCTCGACAAAACGGGGAAGCTTCGAACGCGCCTGCTGCCTGTGTTCGCGCCTGTTTGCCGTCGCTGCAACGATCACGTTTCCGCCCTGTCGCACTATCACGCCGGCAAGTTCAATCATTCGTCCATAGAACGCATCGCGCTCTTGGTCGGTGTAGTGGGGCTGTGGTGTCAATATTGGCCTCATCGCGTCCGAATCGAGTATCAACGCGGGGATACCCAACTCTGTCAGTCTTTCTTGTAGGTGGTAGGCGAGCGTAGTCTTTCCGGAAGCCGGCAGACCCGTCAACCACAGCGCCCAACCCGGTGCCGTTCTCTGGTCTATGAATGTGCCGCTCCTTCGCACATTGTTCATGAAAGTTCCTCTGATAGTGCCACAAACGATCAACTACACAGTGAGACCCGACTGTCGATGGTCTATGCCGGAAAGCCAGTCGCAGGGATCCATGTTGAGCTATCTACGACTCTACTGCAAAAAGGCCTGATTCACCACGGAGGAGGGCACAGAGACCACAGAGGAAAGACGGAGAAAAATGCTCTTCATCTGCGTTTGTCTGTGTCCACCTGTGGCTAATTTTCTGTTCTTGCAGTGGAGTCATCTATGGGCTCAGCAGACTGTTCACATCCGATGGATCAAACAACTCTTCATGGACGATTCGGTCGATGAATCGAAGCAGGGTGTAGCGGACGGGATTCTGTACATTGTACCAGACCGGATCGGCCAGAACCAGCGCACGCCATACCAGAAACGGTGCGCCAATTCGCAGCAGATCTTCGTCGCCGGAAAGGTCAAGGTAGGTCTGCCAGAATAGGTCCCACAATGCAGAAAACGGTGGGGCCAGCGAACCCGAGCGTTGTAGCGAAAAGAAGAGATAGTTGATGGCCAGACAGGTCACGTCATCGGCCGGCTCGCCCCAGGCGCCGCGACTTCGATCGACGAAACGGCACTCGCCCTGCGGCGTGAACAGGATGTTGAAGGGGTGGAAGTCACCGTGCACTTGGCTCAGCCGATCGGTCCGGTTCCTGAGACGCCAACGCCACTCAATGCATGCCTGCTCGATTGCCATCAACCACTGAGGTGATACGAAGCCCAAGTCAAGGGGATAGCTGTCGATCAGGCCCATGATTCCTTCACCGCTGCCGATGGTATCGCGGATTCGACGCCGATAGAGGGAATCTCTGTTCTCGACGCAACAGGTCGACGGGTCTCGGTCGCCCTGGACCGGCCACTTGACGGCGTGGATTTGCGCAAGCGTGGTTGCCAGCTCTCCGGCACGGTGAAGGTCGGACGCCTGCAACTCACCACCGTCACAGAGACGTTGCAGGTCATCTGCGTACGGTCTGCCGTCCACGTACTCTGCCAGTAAAAAGAACTCACTTCCGCCCTTCAGAGATAGCAGATGCTGCCCATCCGATTGCGTCAGCGGCGCTGAGTCAATCGGATGGGCATCGTTCACGAAGATGCCAACGTCCAGAGCGGCCACGTGTCTGGGCAGTGTGTTGAACGTGTCATAGTCCAGCAGAATTGCCGCTGCCCGATCCGCGCGATGATCGTGTCCGAACTGATCGGCCAAAGCAGTGTGTAGCACGACGAGATGCTCGTCGTCATCGATCTGGTAGCGAACCAGAACAGGTTTGCCGTAGCCAAAGGTCTTCAGCGTCCGCGTATCGCTACTGCCGTGCGACCCGGCCTTGACTGGTGCGCCACTGAGCTCTTGAATTGTGTTGAGTTGAACTGGCTGTCCGTGGAGCCGGGTGAGGTAACGCTCCACGGCGGCGCCGTCAAGAAGCATTGTCATCGACCTCCTCTGGCGTGGGCTGCCACGTTTTTGCTTCGAACGTGGACGACCTTTGGATCGTGCATCGTCCACGTTCTGTGGCTCTCGCATTCCCTACGCCGCGATCGGTTCTTCCTTCAGATGGCCATTCATCTCGACCCAACGTGACGCCAGTTTTTCGGCCACGTCCGGCAGCGTCGTGTATTCCATCTCCTCCATCGGCAGCCGGTGCGGCTCGAACGGTCCGTGCCGGCGCAGGTGGTCGGCGATCAGGTTGCATTGGTGGCGGGCTTCGTCGAACGAGGGATCATCGAACATGTCCACCGGGCCGATCAGGCGGCCGTTCGCCAACTGGAATCCCAGTGAGATGACGCGCGGGGGACCGTCGAATCGGCTTGGGTTTGCATCCGCAAAGGCACAGGGCATCAGCGGCCCATAGTGGGATCCACGCATCCAGCCCTGTACGATATGGGGCATGGAGAAGGGCTCCAGGACCTCGCCCACGGCCGGGAACTCGCCCTGGGACCGCACAATGCAGACGGGATCGTCCTTGCCCACATACTTACCGGCAATCAGGGCCAGCCGCTGGGTGGACGAGCTGGCGCCGATGTGGCCGGTCGCCTTGCTGTAGACGCTCTTGACGATGTATCGACCGGATGCCCCGATGAAGACGAGCAGATCGTACATCTCCTCGGGCGTCTCCAGTAGAATCGTGCTCTCCTCCTTGACATCCTGGACTTCAAAGCGGAATCCGTCGTGCATCTTGGGCGAGATAATCAAGCCCCGCCGTGTTGAAGGGATCGGCGAACATGCGAAAGAGCGGCAGATTCCAGGCGCCGGCACTCGTCTTGTCTGCGAAGAAGATGAGCAGCGGTTCAGCCGTCCGCTCGACGAAGCTCATCTCGGCAACGCCGGGACCCATGCCGCGCACGTTGCCGGCAAAGGAATCAGCCAGCAGGTCCTGGCCCGCGCCATAGAGCTTCAGCTGACGAGCGACCTCCGTGCAGCGCATGAAGATGTCCCACGCCAGCTTGTGGATCGGTTCGCTGTCCACACCCTCGGCATGGGTCAGGACCAGACCGACGTCGTCGCCGCACGATGTCACGTGGTAGTCGATGATGGGACCATGCAGCTTCGCGATCTCGAGTTCCTCGCCGGCCGTTTCAAGCAGTTCCGGATGCATATGGGAATGGCCGACGAATCCGCCAATATCGGCCTTGATCACACTGAGTGTGATTTCCGTATTCATTTGATCCTCCTCTTCTCACGCAAATTCAGCAAGTTCACTGCCACGCGCGCCGTTGTCGGCCTTGGGGATCATTCCGTAGTTCATCAGGAGTTCGGCCGACGAGCGAGCGGTGCGGATCGTCGCGTTCGCCCGTTCGTGCAGTTCGTGGGCCGTCAGCTCGCCGGCAGCAACGCCCGTCTCCTGTGCCTTGATTCCGGTCGCCACGGCCTCGCGAATAAAGACCTCCCAGTCATTCATCTGCGGCAATATGGACAGGGGTTCGATTCCCAGTTCCCGGGCGTATTGGGCCAACGCCTCTGCCGCCGCCAATGCCATCTCATCCGTGATGGTGCGAGCACGTACATCGAGGACACCGCGGAAGATGCCCGGGAAGCCGAGGGAGTTGTTGACCTGGTTGGGAAAGTCGCTCCGTCCCGTGCCGACAATGGCAGCGCCGGCCTCGGTCGCCAGCCAGGGCCATATTTCGGGAATCGGGTTTGCGCAGGCGAAGACGATGGCGTCGTCGGCCATGGCGTGTATCCACTCAGGCCTGATCACATCAGGCCCGGATTGCGAGAAGGCGATACAGACATCGGCATCGCGCAGGGATTCGGCGATGCCGCCGTCGATCTGGTCGGGATTTGATTCGACACAGGCCCGCCATTTGTCCTGAAGCCGATCCTGCTTCTCTTCGATATCCTGCCGCCGTCGATTCAGGATGCCCCGGCTGTCGCAGGCCACGATCTGTGCCGGTTCAACGCCAGATCGGACAAGAAGGCGATAGGTCGCGACGTTGGCGGCGCCCATGCCAATCATGGCAATGCGTATCTCGCCGATCGGCTTGTCGACCAACAGGAGAGCATTGGTCAGCGCCGCAAGCAGCACCGTGGCCGATCCTTGCTGGTCGTCGTGCCAGACGGGAATGCCCATGCTGCTGCGCAGGACATCCAGGATGCGGAAACACTTGGGCTGGGCGATGTCCTCCAAGTTGATGCCGCCAAACGCAGGCTCAAGCCGCTGAACCGTCTCGATGATCTCATCCGGATCCTGGGTCGCCAGACAGATCGGCACGGCGTCGACACCGCCAAGGTATTTGAACAACAACGCCTTGCCTTCCATCACGGGCAGACCCGCGGCCGGTCCGATGTTGCCCAGGCCCAGGACGCGCGAGCCATCGGTGACAATCGCGATCGTGTTTCCCTTGTTCGTATGTTGATAGACCTGATCCGGATCGTTGGCGATGGCCCTACATGGAGCCGCCACCCCGGGGGTGTACCAGATGGCCAGGTCATCGACGTTGCGAACGGGACACTTGAGCATCGTCTGGATCTTGCCCCGATAAAAAGGGTGCAGGCGCATGGCCTCTTGGGCAGGTCGCTTCGCTTTGGCCAACAACTCGTTTTCACGATCCTTGATCTGCATCTGATTCATGTTTCGCTCCCTCTTTCCGGTTCAGTACCCAACGTGGTGGACGATCCAAAGCAGTTCGACACGAAGTACATTTGGGCGTAAATACCACGACAGAAATCTACCTACTCTACCACTGGTAGATCTGTGTGAAGACTTCTGTCGGGATTCACTAGCTCCACCATACGCTCATGTCGGCTACACATTGGCTACGCAACGGCTACACGATGTGTCCAACAGATAGCCATTGACCTGGACCAGGGTCCTGAGACCGTGCCAGGCCGCGGCCCAAGTGCGCGTGACCTCCGCCAGGACGGCCATGAACGATAAAGAAACCGCAGCCCTGACCGCAGGCGACCACATTGTCGGCAAGACCCACGGCAATTTCGGGTTCGCTTGAGGCCCTTCTCTTCCAACCCATCTGAAAGCGATCGCCTGTTGACCGGTCCTTTAGGTAGGCGGACCACCGAAGGCAGGGGTCAATCCGGTTAGAATAACGGCAGAATACAATCACCGGTACAGGCCAGTTTCTAATTCCAGTAGTTCGTCGTCGAGGCGTCGGCATCGACACAAAGAGAAATCGACAAAAAGAAGAAGTGATCTCATGTTTTGCAGAATAGCCCGCACAGTCTTGCTCATTACCTTCCTGGTCTTCGTCGCCGCATGCTCGGCGGACTCAGACTGGACCCCTCCAACCGCACCGTTGGATCCTTCCCTGGTGGCCCCAACATTCGGGGAAGCCAAGCCGTCGGGCACCGAGAAGATAGCAGTTGCTGATCTTGAGATGGACGATACCGCACCGGTACTGGTGCCGACACCCACTGCTCCCCCCCTACCTCAAGAGGAAGAACCCGCAACAGCAGTGGCTACTCCTGCGCAGACCCCGGTGCCAGCCTTTGAAGTGGGCAACGAACTGACCATTGCGGCGCTGCGGGCAAAGGAGATTTCAGGCAGCGACATCATCGTAGAGGAGGTGCTAGCCAATGGCGCCAATTACGCCCGATATGTTGCCAGCTACCAGTCAGAAGGAAACAAGATCTACGGACTGCTGACCGTGCCGTCGGGCGATGTTCCGGCCGGTGGATTTCCGGCCATTGTCTTTGTCCACGGCTACATCCCGCCCGAGGTTTACCGCACCACGGAACGCTATGTAGCCTACGTGGATGCCCTGGCTCGCAACGGGTTTGTCGTCTTCAAAATCGACCTGCGCGGCTTCGGCAACTCAGAAGGCGAGCCTTCTGGCGCCTACTTCTCGCCGGATTACACGGTCGACGCCATTTCGGCGTTGAAGAGCTTGCAGCGGATGGACTACGTGAATCCAGAGGTCATCGGCCTGTGGGGTCACAGCATGGCGGGGAACGTGGTGCTGCGGGCCATGCTCGTCGAGCCGGACGTTCAGGCAGGCGTGATTTGGGCAGGCGCAGTCTATTCCTATGACGACATGGCACGCTATGCCATTCAGGACCCGTCATTCCGCCGTGACGAGCAGAGCACTACCCTCCGGCGGGGCGCCATCCTGCGTGAGACCTATGGGGCGCCAGATACCACCGTGCCCTTCTGGCAGGCTGTTTCGCTGACAGAGAATATCGAGTTCCTGGAAGCGCCGCTGCAGATTCACCATGCGATCAACGACGGCGTGGTCAACATCGGCTATTCGCAAGATCTGGCAGCCGTGTTGCAGGAAGCGGGCAAGTCATATCAGCTGCACACATACGAAGGCGGCGGACACAACATCGAGTCGCCCTACTTCGGTGAAGCCATGCAGCGCACGATTCAGTTCTTCCGCGAGCATTTGTGAGATGCCCACTATGGGAACCACGAATGACTCAAGTGCAAAAACTCTTTTCTGGCCACGAACTGTCGCGAACGAACTTGAACCCCGCCATTGACCTGGAGCAAAGATTCGTGAGAGTTTGTGGCCCTCTGCAAGAAGTCCTTCTGGACACGAATTGTCACGATTATCCGGTTCAATAGCGAAGGCAGCCATCGGCGTGCCGCGCAAAGGTGTTGATGTCACCCACTTCAACGATTTCACAGACTTGCTCCCGCGGCAACCCCACATCAATCAGCATCTCGTCCAGGGCCGGGAGCGGTTCGCCCGAGCGGCGGGGACCGATCACGCCCTTGGTCGGTTTGCGGCCGTGGATGAGAACGCGCGGGGAGACGAGCACCTGTGGGTTGAGCCCGCCCACACCCTGAAAGCGGATAAAGCGGTCAGCAACAATACGTTTCACCATCATGCCCACTTCGCCTGCGTGCGCGGCCGGCCCCATTGGGGTGAAATGGTCACGCGCTTCAGGCCGCTCACATTGCCCACGCGGTCTCGCCAGACTTCACCACCTATGACTTCCAGCCGTTCCTAATTCACTTCTTGACCGTTGTCTACATAGCCCGGGATACCGGGGTATGGCACACACGTTCCAGCCGTTCTCGATTCGTGATTTCTCCTGATGCTGTGCCGCAAAACGGACTTGCTCCAGCCACGTCTTCTGTTACTATTACGAAGAGGCGGCAAAAAAGCGCTGGCATCCAAGGACCCTCTTTCACATCCGAAGCCATGCTCGGCTGCCATCGAGTGCCCGTGGGACGCAATTGGACCTTCAGACAGCGACGTCCATCAGGCCGACCTCGGACCATGGCAAAAATCGAAGCGTTGCTCGTGCGTGTGATCAATCCACAACAGATCAGGAAGGATAATCGTACATGAGACCACAACCGTATGGCCCAACAGGCGCCACGACAACCAAGGTCGGCCTTGGCGGCGCCTTTATCACGGCCAGTTCATTTGCCGATGGCGTGGCAACCGTACGCCGTGCGCTGGAACTGGGCGTACGCTATTTCGATACGTCACCGATGTACGGTCAAGGCGCTTCCCAGGCCGTGTTTGGAGAAGCACTTCGGGGCGTTGATGAAGAATATCTGCTAGCCACCAAACTGGGCTATTTTGCAGAACCATCTCGCTTTCACTCGCGTACCGCCCTCATGACGCAATTCGAGGAAAACCTGCGTCTATTACGTCGCGAAAGCGTCGACACGCTACAACTACACGAAGCCGACTACCATCACTGGTGGTCGACCGATGAATCTGTGCAAGGGCACTTGAAGGCGGATAGGGCGTACAACTTCAATGACGCTCCTGCGCTCAAGACCCTGCGTGAACTACAGTCGCAGGGGCGCTGCCGATTTATCGGTATCTCCGGCAATACGGCCGAAAACATGCAGCGCGTGCTCGAGAATGTCGACATCGATACGTTTTTACTGGCATTCAACTACGATCTTGTTCGTCGCCGTGCAAGGGAAGTCCTTCCTCTCGCCAGCGACAGGGGCTGTGTCAAACTCATAGGCGCCATCTTTCAGCGCGGGTTGGCTACACCACAGCCCGAACTCTTGGAAAACCCACCGCAGTGGATGGATCCTGGACTTGTTGCGCGCTATCAACAGATCTACGATCTACAGCGCGAAAGCGGCATGTCGCTGGCCGAAATGGGTGTTCGCTATATTGCAGGCCAACCGCATATTGACACCATTATCATCGGCGCCAAACTGCCCGCCGAAATAGAGGAGTGTGTTCATGCAGTCGAGAAGGGACCACTGCCTCCAGATCTGATCCAGCAGATCGAGGCCGCGTGACGTTGCGTCCGCAGAGATTTGTCAGGGGCCGCAAAGACCGTTGCTCTCGTCTCGACAGATGCACGCTGCTTCCATCCAACTGAATTTCTCTGGGAGAGAACTATCATGTCGAATCGACTGTACAGGGGCGGCACGCTGTTGCTTGTGGTCATCGCGACATTTTGTCTGGGCGTCTGTCTGGAACCAGTCGACGAATTCACCTATCGAGCGGTCTGAGAGGAAACATCCACTGTGCTTGTGCGCTATGGGGCGCCTGGCGGCGAGATGATGGAGGCTGAGGTCCAGCCGGACTGGGGGGCGATCCCCCAATAGTTGTCAATCGTGGCGTCTGCAAAGATCCATCAAGGAGAGAGAATCACATGAAACAGCGGATTGTACTGATCGGCGCCGGGAGCGCCCAGTTTGGCTATGGCACCATTGGCGATATCCTGCAAAGCGAGGCGCTTGAGGGCAGCCACATTGTGCTGCACGACATCAACCCCGATACTTTGGCGATCGTCGCAGAGACGGGACAGCGCGTTCATCGAAGAACGCGGACTCCCCTTTACGATATCTGCGACAACGAACCGGACAGAAGCATTTGAGGGAGCGGACTTTCTCGTCATCTCGATCGAAGTCGGCGATCGTTTCGAACTATGGGAACAAGATTGGCGCATTCCACAACAGTACGGCGTGCAACAGGTGTACGGCGAAAATGGCGGTCCCGGTGGCCTGTTTCATTCGCTGCGTATCATCCCGCCCATTCTGGAAATCTGTGCCGATGTCATGAAGCTCTGTCCGCAGGCGACGGTCTTCAACTTCAGCAACCCCATGAGCCGGATCTGCACGACCGTCCATCGGGTCTTTCCGGATCTCAAGTTTGTCGGACTTTGTCACGAGATCAGTTCGCTGCGGATGTTTTTGCCTGTGATCCTCGGCGTTCCCTATGAGGCGCTGGCGGTGCGGGCCGGTGGTCTAAATCACTTCAGTGCGGTCGTGTCCGCAACCTACAGAGAGAGCGGTGCAGACGCCTATCCGGACATTCTCGCCAAAGCGCCTGCGTTTTTCGGCAATATGCCGTCGATGAACTCAGTCTACAAATACTTCAAGGAGACCGGGCAGTGGCCCAGCCAAGTGGCGGATCTCGCCACCATTGAAACCGAAGCCTGGCCTGAAAGAAGGGTATTCCAGGTCATATTCGGAGAAGTTCGGGGTCCTGCCGATCACGAGTGACAGCCACTTTGCTGAGTACATTCAGTGGGCGCACGACGTCGCCGATCATAAGGGAATCCTCGACTTTTTCCGCTTCTACGAAGAGTACTTGTCCGACGTGGAGCCCAGGATCGAGCTGAATCTGAGCGAACGGATCGTCCCCATCATCGAGGGAATCGTGACCGATTCAGGATACGAAGAAGAGGCGGTCAATATCCCCAATAACGGTCTGATTGCCGAGCTACCAAACTGGATCGTGGTCGAAGTCCCGGCCACGGTCGATCGCGAGGGCATTCACGGAATCCGACTGGATGGGATACCCCGCGGTTTCGCAGGCCTGCTGACCAATCAGGTGGCCGTTCATGACCTGACCGCTGAGGCAGTCATTCACAGATCCAAAGAGGCTGCGCTGCAAGCCCTGCTCGTCGACCCGGTCGTCAATCGATACCACGGACTAGAGGAACTATTGGACACCATGATCACATACCAAGAGAAGTGGTTGGGCTATCTAGAATGATCCCGGTTGCCAATCTGCAGATCCTGGGCGCCACCAGCGAGGACGTCTGCGAGTACTACAAGCGCGGCCTGCACGCGCTGGGCGATCCGATGGACACCGAGGGCTACGTCCATCTTTCCCAGGAGCCAGGCATGGGCTATCAAATCAATTGGGACTACATCGAGGAGAATCGGGTGCGCTGAAAAACCCGCGATCCTGAATTGACCACATCAAGGATTGGCACAGTCAATCCCGATTCTGCCGGATGATCCTTTGGACGGCACGCTGTCAGGCTGACAACCCCGTTCCGCGCCCCGATCGCCCGACGAGGGTGCGTTGATCGGTCTGGCCTTTTCGCCGGACAGCCGCTGGATGGCCACAGGCGACTTCGACGGGGTGGTGCGTTTGTGGGATCTGGAGCGGGGAGAGTCGCTGCCCGACCCGCTCCAGGCATTCCCCGACAGTTGGGCACAGATCTCACGCAAGGTACTCCCTACGGGATCGCCGGATCATTCAGTGCTGCGTAAGGCCATTCCAGGCAAATAAGTATCCGTTGTTTGGAGCAATTCTGCCTGGAATGGCTTGAGGCTTTGCCTACACACAGATAGTTATTACTCTGCAAAAGCCTAAGTCGCTTTCTCGCTGGAAAGCAATTTCCGCGCCATACAATTTGCATCTCCGCACGATCGACATTATTATGGATTCCACTTTGATATTCATTTTCAAATCATAATAATTCTAATTTACAGGCGCCATGGAATGTCTGCAGCAAAACAAGCTGATCAACTCCGAGAAGTCGGTTTAAAGGCCACCGGTACCCGGGTAGCGATCCTTGATGCCATCGAGCGAAACCACAACCACCCGAGCGCAGAAGAGATCTACCAGGAACTGGCCGAGAGCCACCCCTCTCTTTCCCTGTCGACCGTATACAGCACGCTAAACGCATTTGTCCGGGCCGGGCTGGTGCGGAAGCTCTCCGAGGTCGACGGACGATTGCGCATTGAGGGCGCCAAGAGACCGCATGACCATGCGATCTGCCGCATATGTGGCGCCATCTTTGACGTAGCGCCAAATCCGGAGAGCATGCCGACGCCTCCGGCAGAATTGCCGGGTGGACTGATCGTACTCGATATCCGCGTCGAATATGATGTTGTCTGTGGAGAATGTGCGCGCCCCGTCTGAAACGGACGAGCACGCCTATTCTGGGGTTCGTAATCGGTCGTAGTCGTACAATTCAACTGCTTACACGACGACAAAAGGTATACACATCAATTCTTGAAAGGAACAAAAACATGACTGAAAACGGCACAAGCACGAAGGGGAAATGCCCGGTAATGCACGGCGGAAACACCGCCACAGGCGCGTCGGCCGTGGGCTGGTGGCCGAATGCACTGAACTTCGACATTCTTCATCAACATGATACAAAGACGAATCCGATGGGCGCGGACTTCGACTATCGCGAGGAGCTCAAGAAGCTCGATGTTGAGGCGCTGAAAAATGACCTGCATGACCTGATGACCGACAGTCAGGAGTGGTGGCCGGCGGACTGGGGCCACTATGGCGGTTTGATGATCCGCATGGCCTGGCACGCGGCGGGAACCTACCGGCTGGCCGACGGCCGTGGCGGCGGCGGCACCGGCAACCAGCGCTTCGCACCGCTGAACTCCTGGCCCGACAACGTGAGCCTGGACAAGGCGCGCCGGCTACTCTGGCCCATCAAGAAGAAGTACGGCAACAAGGTAAGCTGGGCCGACCTGATGATCCTGGCCGGCAACATCGCCTATGAGTCCATGGGGTTCAAGACCTTCGGCTTCGGCTTTGGGCGCGAGGACATTTGGCACCCGGAAATGGATACCTATTGGGGCGCGGAGAAGGAATGGCTCGCGCCCTCGGACGAGCGCTACGGGGACGTGGACGATCCGGCGACCATGGAAAACCCGCTGGCCGCCGTGCAGATGGGCCTTATCTACGTCAACCCTGAAGGCGTGAACGGCAAGCCCGACCCCCTGAAGACCGCGGCCCAGGTGCGCGAGACCTTCGCCCGGATGGCGATGAACGATGAGGAAACCGCGGCCCTGACCGCAGGCGGCCACACCGTCGGCAAGACCCATGGCAACGGCGACGCCGCCCTACTGGGGCCCGCTCCTGAAGCCGCAGCCCCCGAGATGCAGGGCCTGGGCTGGGACAACCCCGAGATGCACGGGTTAGCCAGCCGCGCCGTGACCTCGGGTCTGGAAGGCGCCTGGACAACCGACCCAATCAAGTTCGACATGGGCTACTTTGATATGCTCTTCGGCCACGAGTGGGAGCTGCGCAAGTCACCCGCGGGTGCCTGGCAGTGGGAGCCGATGGAGATCAAAGAGGAGGACAAGCCGGTCGACGCCAGTGATCCGTCCATCCGCCACAACCCGATGATGACCGACGCGGATATGGCCATGAAGGTTGACCCGATCTACAACGAGATCTGCCGGAAGTTCATGGCCGATCCGGAGTACTTCAAGGAGACCTTCGCCCGGGCCTGGTTCAAGCTCACCCACCGCGACATGGGGCCCAAGGTCCGCTACCTCGGTCCCGATGTGCCGGAAGAGGATCTGATCTGGCAGGATCCGATCCCCGCCGGGTCCACCGACTATGACGTGGCGTCAGTGAAGGCCAAGATCGCCGCCGCCGGCCTCAGTATTGCCGACATGGTTGCGACCGCCTGGGATAGTGCCCGCACCTACCGCGGCTCGGACATGCGCGGTGGCGCCAACGGCGCTCGCATCCGCCTCGCCCCGCAGAAGGACTGGCAGGGCAATGAGCCCGAACGTCTGGCCCGCGTCCTGGGCGTACTCGAACCCATCGCGGCCGAAAGCGGCGCGAGCATCGCCGACGTGATCGTCCTGGCGGGCAATGTCGGCGTGGAGCAGGCTGCGCAGGCCGCAGGCCACGATGTCGAGGTTCCCTTCGCGCCGGGCCGTGGCGACGCGACCGACGAGATGACTGATGCGGATTCCTTCGACGTGCTGGAGCCGCTGGCCGACGGCTATCGCAACTGGCTCAAGAAGGATTACGTGGTCAGTCCCGAGGAGATGATGCTCGACCGTACCCAGCTTATGGGTCTCACCGCCCCCGAGATGACGGTTCTCGTCGGCGGGATGCGCGCGCTCGGCACCAACTACGACGGCACCAAGCACGGCGTTCTGACCAACCGTGAGGGTCAGCTCACCAACGACTTCTTCGTGAACCTGACCGACATGGCCAACACCTGGGTGCCGACAGACGGCAGTCTCTACGAGATCCGCGATCGCAAGAGCGGTGCGGTGAAGTGGACGGCGACGCGCATGGACCTGGTCTTCGGGTCGAACTCGATCCTGCGCGCCTATGCTGAAGTCTACGCCCAGGATGACAGCCAGGAGAAGTTTGTCAAGGACTTCGTGGCCGCCTGGACGAAGGTCATGAACGCGGATCGCTTCGATCTGGCTTGATCTGTATCCATTTGGCCATCGTCTGAGATAGATTGCGAGTGACAAAAATATGGCGGATTGATACAGAAAGAAATCTGCATCGATCCGCCTAACGCACTTTCTCCCTGACAATCATCTTCCGGGTACTACGGAGAGGCTGCAACAAAAAGAGCTCCCAGCAAATTGCTGGGAGCTCTTTCCTATCCTGTAGTGTACAACAAGAAGTCTGCGAAGGCGTCGGGAGTCGGCCACTCACGTGTGCAAGTCTGGTACGATTTGTCCGCCCGCGTGTTTTGGCGACGTCAACTCTCCACAATGCCACATCTTTTATTTGACGTTCCTCACGCCACGCTCTCCAACACACAAACCTCCGGCTTACCGACCACCCCCATCTGCTTCATCGCCATCTGTAGACTCACAGAGTCTGCAAACGATCTGACACTCGCCAAATCGTGCCAGCCCGATCGGACGATGATCTCCTGCGGATGCTCTACGTTACGCATAACATGTGCCTCGTGGGTCGCGCCCCCTGCTTGGCGGGCGGCAAGATGCAGATCAAAGCACTCTTTCCACTGTCCGTAGTCTTCAACTGAGTGCCGCAGGAGTATGTAGATCATCGTTGTGCACCTTCATTGAATCGGCCCCTTCAGAAAGATGAACAGACCTTTCTGAAGGGGCCTCATCTGCGTTAGGACGTTAGGCCATCCCAGGAAAATAAGCATCCGTTGCTTGGAACAATTCTGCCTGGAATGGCTTGAGGCTTTGCTTACACACGGATAGTGATTACTCTGCGAAAGCCTTAGTTCAGTTCGGTCAGACGATAGAAGTCACCGGTCGCCTCCAGTAGGACGCCGGCAGCGCCGTCGGGGTAGACGAAGAAGCGGGCGTCGACCCGGTTGCCGCCGTTGAGGGCGTTCAGATCAGTGAGCGGGTTCCCATTGCCGTCCACCAGCAAAGGGTTGTAGATTGGCACGTTGGTCTGCGCCAAATCATCCACGCTGGCATAGATGGTGCCGGCGTTTAAGTCCGCCCAGACGGCCTGCAGGGTATTGAAGCTAACCGGTGACACGACGGGGCCGGTAATGGCAACAAACTCGGTAGGATCATTTCGGCCATACTGGGCATGGGGCTGGATGAAACCGGCCTCAGGTTGAGGTGCGCTGCCATTGGCCGGCGGCTCGGTGCCGAAGATCATGGGTCTGCCCGGACCGACGTAGAAGGTGCCCTCCCGCGCGAGGCCGTCCGCATTGCGCCCCCAACCGAAGTTCTCCATCACCGATGTGTCCAAGAGGTCAGATGTCCTGACGGTGTTGATCTCTTCGGCGGTTACGCCGCCGATATCGGCAAAGGCGATGCCGGCACCATCCCAGATGTATTGCAGATGCTGGACATTGCGCACGCCCTTGGCTGCGATTTCGATGGAACCATCGTCAGGATTCACGATGATCAGCTTTGAGACATGAGAGTCATTGTCCTGGGCCGCATCACGACCGTCTGCGCCGAACGGCAGTTGATCTCCAGTCGCCAGGAGCACTCTGCCGTCGGGCAGGGTCAACATGCCACCGCCGTTGTGGGTGGGGCCTGCCTGGGCCTCAAAGGCGACGATGGGTCTGGGATTCGCCAGCTTGTTGCCCTGAACCTTGTATTCGTATAGAGTCTGATACTCTGTGCGCCCCGGAAAGGAGATGGCCTGGAGGAACTCCGTCGGCAATGGGTCAAGTCGATAGAGATCCTCAACTGGAATCCCGGGCCCAGGTTCGCAGCAGACATCCGGCAGAGCAGCGGGCAGACGGTAGATGGGAATGCCGGTTGTGGGTTCACTACCGGCCTGGAACCAGACAAAGAGCGTGTCATTCGTGCGTCCCGGCGAGATGTTGAGCACGCTTTGCCGATTGTCCAGTGCCAGCCCGTCCGGCGCGTCCGTGGCAGCGTCAAAGACCTTCGTGATATTGTTGCCGTTCCGGTTGCTACGCAAAATCGCGCCGTGCTGGTCGACAAAGTAGATCTGCTGCTTGACGGCGACGGGACTGCCGATATTGGGGCCGTCCTGTTGCGGCGACATTGGCGCAATGATAGACGGCATGGTGCCTACATACTCGACCTGGATCGTGGTGGATAATTGAGCGGGTGGAGCAGGTGTCAAGGTTTGGGCCTGTGCGGTGCCTGTGCCGAACAGAAGCAGAACAAACGCCAGTCCCACGATTGTTCCAAAGCACGGTTTGGAAAGTAGGGTTTGAGAAACAGTCACTGAATATCTCCTGATTTATTGACTAAGTACGGTTGCATAAAGACTGGACTTTCACAAGCCTGGTTTCTTTCAGAAACCAGGCTTGTATCCCCGAGAATTTCTGAAACTGTACTTAGATGAACGGTTGACAGGCGCCAGAATAGACAATCGGCCGTCCCCAAAGCGTCGCCAGTGGGTCGCCAATCGTCACCAGATCGTCAATGCTCAGGCATCGTCTCAGGGAATTCTGCACTTCATAGTCCAGGCGATATAATCAGATCATCACTCCATCCGGTCGTCTATTCTCTGTACTTAGGGCTCAGCTTAATGGCGTATCTCCACTTATCATTTTTTGGCACCTTTCAAGCGACGCACGAAGGGGAACCCATCACCAATTTCCGTTCGGCTAGAATCAAGGGGCTCTTAATTTTCCTGGCCCTGACTGCGGGGCAAGCACACGCCCGTGAGGAGTTGGCAGCCCTCCTTTGGCCGGACGAACCGGATCGTGTGGCCAAGAAAAACTTACGTCAATCGCTCTATCGCTTGCGGCAATTGTTGGGGGAAACGGGGGAGAAAAGACAGCCGTTTCTGATGATCGACCGATCCACGGTGCAGTTCAATGGGTCGAGCGACTATCAGTTGGATGTGGCCGATTTCCTGTCTGCCTGGGAGCGGAACGAGTGGGAGAGAGCCATTGACTGCTATCAGGGTGATCTCCTCCCCAGCTTTGGCTGTGACAGCGATGTCTTTGACGATTGGTTGCGGCAGGAAAGAGAACGACTCCAACGGCTGGCCCTAGATGCCCTGTTCAAGTTAACCGATCAACGCCTGGCGCAAGCAGCCTATGGAGAGGCCCAGTCCCTAGCACAGCAACAATTGGCGCTAGTGCCCTGGCGCGAAGAGGCACACCGTCAGTTGATGCAGGCGCTGGCCCTACAGGGTCACCGCAGCGCGGCGCTCGCTCAATATGACCTTTGCAGGACAATTCTACGGGATGAGTTGGGCGTTGAGCCGTCGGCGCAGACCAAAACACTGGCGGAGACGATTGCGCGCCACAAGCCAACGGCCACCATGCCAAGCCCACCGGCTGCCGGGCCGGAAGAGCCCCGGCTGACCATCCCCTTCGTCGGCCGCCGGGCAGAATTTGCGCAATTGGTCGACACCTATCAGCGCAGCGCCGACCGAGGGCTACAGATCGTCACGCTGGTGGGCAACGCCGGAATCGGCAAGAGCCGGTTGGCGCAGGAGTTCCTGTCTTGGGTGGCCACGCAAGGCGGTGAGGTCCTACAGGGTCGCGCCTATGAAACCAGCACCGATCTCTCCTACCAGCCGATCATTCAACTCTTTCGCCTGCGCCTGGAGCGTGAAAATGCGCCCGACGATCTGCTTTCCGACCTGTGGCTCGCGCAGCTCACGCGTCTCTGGCCGGAACTGCGCGAGCGCTATCCTGATCTACCGGAACCGATTCAAGAAAACGCCGTTGCGCGCCAACATCTCTACGAAGCCGTTGCCCGGCTCGGGCAGGCATTGGCCACCCGCGCGCCGCTGGTTTTGTTCATCGATGATGGACACTGGGTCGATACAGCCTCGCTCGATGTGCTGCGGCATGCCATTGTGCGCTGGACAGAAGAAGAGACAACGATTCTGCTGTTGCTGACGCTGCGGCAGGAAGCGTTGGCTGACTCGACCGAGACGCAACGATGGTTGGCGCAACTCAGGGACCATCCTGCCTCCCAGCAGTTGGCCCTAAGCCGGTTATCCGATCAAGAGACCGGGCAACTGGTTGATCGCGTGCTCGCCACGGAGACGCGGCATGATGCCACATTGCTTGCGGATCACGGCCAAAGCTCGCTGGATCGATTGAGGGATTGGCTGTTTGCGGAAACGGATGGCCAACCGCTCTTCCTGACGGAGATGCTGAAAGCGCTGGTTGACGAGGGTACAGTGGCTCGCGCCGGCTCAGATGCAGCAGGATGGACGGTGGATTGGAACAAGCTGCACGAACATACGACCGCGCCAAACGTGTGGCCTGGAGTGCGAGAGATTGTGCGAAGTTGGCTGGCGCGCCTCAGCGGGCCGGCCGGGAATCTTTTGGAGGCTGCGGCCGTTCTGGTGGAAGAAGCCACGTTTGATCACCTCTATCGCGTGGCGGGTCTTGACGAACTTGAAGCGGTCACCGCGTTGGATGAATTGCGATCTCGGCAAATCTTGCTGGAAACAGACAAAAAACTCCTCTCACTCCATCATGACCCGGTCTATCAATTCTCCCATCAGAAAATCAGCGACGTGGTCTATACGGAAGCGAGCGCGGCCAGACGGCGTATTCTGCATCGGACCGCGTTCGAGACACTGCAAGCATCCACTGCCTTGGCTGCCGAGCTGGCGTATCACGCTCTTCATGCCGGACTGGTCGCAGAGACGATTCGTTACAGCCTGATTGCCGGCAATGAAGCCCTCGCCGTTTTCGCCAGCCGGGTGGCGGCCAACCACTACGAAACGGCCTTTCAGGTCGGGGACCAAAAAGGGTGGCCGGAGACGATTTCCGGCGCCGATCGACAGGCACTCTATGTCGGTTTGGGTCGTGCCTACGAACAAAGCGAGAGCATCGAATCAGCGCGGATCCTATACGAGTCGATGATTGCGTATGCGCAACAGGTTGGGGCGCCGGCCATGGAATGGCAGGGTCTCAACCATCTCTCCGAGCTGTACAATATGGCTTTGTTTAATCCCGGCAAAGCGCTTGAACTCCTAGAGCGCGCCAGAGAGGTGGCCGAACAGGCAGGCGACCGTCGGGGCATGGCGGAGACGGCGCAAAATCTGTCTATGACTGTGGGGCATATGTCAGACGTAGACAGTGAAATCCAGTATGCCGCGTCAAGCATACACCATCGCGTGTGAACTAGGACATCCCTCTCTTCGGGCGCGCTGCCTATACCGTCTGTGCATGGCGACCGTCAGCCGGCGGGCGTGGGCAGAGTCCGCAGAGTATGCCGCTGAGGCGGTGGAGCGTTTTGAAGAGGTCGGCAACTTGTGGCTTGCGCATGATGCGCGGCGGTTGCTTGGTGCGTGCCAGATGCAAAACGGTCGCCTCCAGGAGAGCTTGGACACACAGAAAGCGGCCTACACCTTTTTTCAACAGTCTGACAGCGCATGGGAACAGGCAGATGCAGCCCGCTTTCTGGCAATGACCCAACTAGAACTGGGCCACTATGAACAAGGGGTGCGATTGGCAACAGAAGCAGTCGAGCTTGCTCGCTCTGTGAAACACCCACATCTCACCATGCTTTACGCCACGCTTGGCCTCGCCCATCGAACGATCCTATCATTGGATGCCGCTCAGGAGGCATACCTATATCTAAGAGATGCGGTTGACAGTGGCGAAGGATTCTATCCGTTTCCAGACGAGACGCCGGCAGAGCTATGCGCCATCCATGCACTGCGGGGCGAGTGGGATGAGGCATATCCCTATGCCAAAGAAGTTCTGGATTTTCACGCAGGCGGTACATTGCCGCCCATGGGCAAGACCGGCTGGTTTGAAACGGAAGCGCTCTTGCGGGGCGGCGATGGCGATTTGGCACGCGCCGAGATTGCACGGTTGGACAAGGCCGTGGGAGACAATCGCCGCTATCGTTTGCCACTGCTGCGTTCACACGCGGTACTGGCGCAGTGGGATGGCGTCCCTGACCAAGCGATTGCCCATCTGGACGCTGCACTCGCTATGGCTCGGGCCATTGGCCTGCCAGGTGAGGAATGGCCGATCTTGGCGGCGCTCGGGGCGCTCTATGTGGAGCAGGGGGAGCAAGATCGGGCGCAGCAGGCTTACGAAACCGCAACAGCGATTATAGGGCGCTTGGCTGGAACGATTGAAGAATCAAATTTACGCGCGCAATTTTTGGCTGCCGACCCGGTACGTGCCGTTCTGGATGTTCGTGTGGCGACTCAGAAATGACAGGCACATCCAGCCTTTGTTGGTGCGAGGGTCGTGCGCCGTTAGCGGTTGACCGGTTCTTCGAGTGTTTGTACGGTAGCCATGTTGTGTCTCTATCGAACGCCGCTGAACGGCACTTCAATTTCACGCAACACGCTTGCTCGTTATCAGTCAAGGGTCTGCCTAGGATCTCTGTCCATTGTGAGACGTGATATTGAGAATGGTGCTGATGGCGAACAGAACAGCATACACATACCAAAGCGGTCGGCTGATGAGGGCAAGAGGCCACCAATAGAACATGACAGTGGCCAAATACAAGAATACGTAGGGAGCGAAGATCGACCATCGAATGGGGTTACGCCATTGAATATCCTTCACATATTCAGCCGTATAGCCGAGCGTTGCCCAAATTAGGTAGATGAAGCCGCCCAACCAAAGCGACCAAGGCCTGCCACCCAGCAGTAGTAGTAGGCTCACGGTTGCAGCAGGCACGCTCAACGCATACACAATCCAGCCAACCCGTATGGCGAGATCGAAATGCCATTTTCGCAGTGCAAAATGGATGATCAGTACGATTTGAAAAAGGAAGGCACTGACAACAAACAGAAACTCCAGGCTGTCCCATCTGACCATCCCATCGCCTCCAGGATTAGAGCCCGAATCATGACCCCACTATTTATTCAGACTCGCCTGCGAGCGACGTGATGGCCTCCACCGCCGGCAGGAAGAGCTGCTCTACCAGGGCATCGTGCTCTTCCGGCGTAGAAACCAGAAAGACAAAGTATGCTTTCTCGTCATCCTCAGCTAGTGCCAGGTCCGCCATGTTTCCCCTCGTTCGAAGATGTAGAAGTTCCAGATGAAGTTGCCGACTTGCGCTTGTGAGTCGGGCGCCATCTCCGGATCCAGCCCCAACTGTCCGGCTAGATTGCCGAAGAGTTCGGCGGCAGTGCCGGGCGTTCCCTCCAACACGAAATAGGTCGGATCCAGCGCGGTTACCTGGCGAGCGAGATTGGCCGGCGCCAGCTCCTCCCAGCCCACGGGCACAAGACCGCTGAAATCCACGCGCTTCGTCGCTGAACGGTTCCAGCACCAGTTCCGGCGCATCCTCTAACGGCAGATCAAAGATCACTCCGGGCATGTCGGCAATACAGGCTGCATCGGGCGCTTGGCTGGGGTCTGCCAAGAACGCACCCGCAAGTTGGCGTGCGCACTCTTCAATGATGATATTGTGGCCCACACCTGGGAGCTCATAGAAAAAACCGTTGGACAGATAGTCTGCAACCAGTTCGCCATATTCGGGCGGCGTAACCGGGTCCAGTTCACCCGCCAACACCAGCGTGGGAATGTCGCCGACCAACGGCTCCTTGACTGACGGGTCGGCTTCTGCCACCGGCCAATCGGCACAGATGCCAAAGATGCCATGTTCGATGATCGTCTCCGGTTCGGCACTGACCACCAGTTGTCGAGGCAATGACGCCATCAGCGCCAGCAGGTCATCCGGCGTGCGACCGATCAGGTCCTCTGCACAGATCACCGAGAAGGTCATCCCACGACTGATCAGATCAAGCAGCGCCAATCGGGTACTGCTCAATTGCGTCATTAACTCATAGTCGCCGTTGTAGACGTCGTCGATGGCCTGGGGCAAGACTGGAATGATCTGGGTGGTGTAGAGAAAGGTAACGAGGTTGGCACGGATCGTCTCGCCCGTGAGCAAGGTGTCGTAGCTCTGGCCATCGAGCGGGTTGGTGACTGTGACGGCGACTGGATCTGCGTTGAGCCGGTCGATGACGTCAAGGAGCTTGGTCTGCAGGTCGGGATAAGCGGCGTTACAGTCCTGGTCCGAGGCGCAGGTGTCGAGTAGGCGCAGGATGGCCTGGGTGGTCGTCACGGACGCATCCACAAAGAGGCTCTTTTCCAAAGGCAAGACTGACGTCAAAACCACGCTGCGGATGTTCTCCGGGTGGTCGCGCATGACGGCCTGGGCCAACAGCGAACCGTACGACCCGCCATATAGGTTGACCTGTTCGTAGCCCAGCGCACGACGGATGGCATCCACATCGGCGGCATTCTGGGTGGTGTTGTACGCAGACAGATTGTGACCTTCATCGACCAGGCGGTCGGCGCAAGCCTTAGCTGCGTCGTGGACAGTCTTCGCTGCGGCAGCGCTGTCCGGCTCATCCAGAATCTCGAACTGGGCTTCCAAGAATTCAGGGCACTCCAGCGACGGTTCAGAGAGGCCGACACCGCGCTGATCGAAAAGCACCAGATCCCGGTTGGGGTAGATCGACTCCAGGAACGGCGCCAGCATGGGTGCGTTCGCCACCACTCTCTCACCCGGCCCGCCGGCCAGCAGAAGTACAGGATCAGATAGATGTTCGTCGCTGTTGTCCTTGACCACGACAACGGCTAGGCGAAGTTGTGGACCAGTGGGGTTGGCATGGTCTTCGGGCACAATCACGTGACCGCATACCACGTCTTCGCCTTCAACGACATCGGGCGGAATGGGAAATGGGCAGGTAGCTCCCTCATAGATCGGCGCATCGGACAGCGTGGCCTGAATCGGCTGGCAAGCACCGAGATGGAGCACAACTGCCAGAACCATCACGGCCAACAACGGCCATTTGACGTAGAGCATCATGACACTTTTCTCCCTTCCCTCAGAGGCGCGACGAAACAGCGCATCGCCGATATCAGTCCGAGTTCAGCACCGCCACGGGCAGAGACTATTTCTGCCCCACATAGACGCCATATCCCCAGTAGCGCACGAGCTCCATCGGCTCAGACATCGCCTCCTTCACAAACTGGCGATACTTGGGCTGCGTCCAGGCGATGGTGAAGAACCTCCGCCAGATACGCAGCATGTTGCGTATGCCGATACGTTGGATGCGCCCTCGGGTCTCCGAACGCATGCTGATCGGATGGTTTCGAGCAACCACGTTGCGCAGACCGGCACGCTTCAGCAGCTTCTGCCACCCCTCTGGTTCGAGCACATAGACCATCTGACCGAAACTACCGGATAGACGTTCCATAAAGCCGGGCGGGGGTGGCTTGCGCCAGTTGGTCTCGGCTATCCCCACACGGCCGTCTGGTTTCACGACGCGCACACACTCGGCCATGGCTCGGTCTTGCTCTGCGATGAGAGCGAAGACCGACTCCGCCATGACGACATCAAATGTGTTCGGCTGAAAGGGCAGGAAACGAGCGTCTGCAACGACGAAGGTTGCCTGATCACCGAGTGCCTGACGATCTGCTCGTTGCACAGCACGCTGAACCATGCTGCTGCGCAGATCCAGCCCGGTGACATGACAGCCTGTCTGTTTGACTAGATAAGCAGGCGTCATGCCCACGCCGCAGCCGACATCCAGCACATGTTTTGTGCTGTCAATGGCACAGAGATCGATCAGCTCGTTGGTGGCATCCAGCGCACCCGGGTGTTTGGTGAAGTCAAGTTCAGCCTGTACGTCGAAATAGACCTCTTCAAAGGCTGTCACCGTTTTCCCGGCCGCATGCACCTGTGGCATCTGTTCCGTTACAGCCATAGAATCACGCTTGGCTTTCGTCGACACCTTCAGTCGTACAGTTGCAGCCTTTCACGGCGCGCCGCACCATTCGGAACGTGAGGAAGAGGGCAACGGCCATGCCCAGAAAGACCAGCGGCAGCCAGCGCGGCGGTTTGACAGCATTCGGGCAACTCCTCCGGCTGCACCTTGGCGTCTGGCCAGGAAACACCCGCGGCGTGGGCATCGGTCGTCACCACGTCGGTGAAGTCAGCGCCAGCCACACCTGCACCCACCATGCTGCTCTCGCTCAGGTCGGCTCCGGTCAGGTCAGCCTCTTCCAGGTTGATTCCGCCCATCTTGGCCGCATGCAGATTGGCGCCACGCAGGTTGGCATGCTTCAGATTGGCGCCGCCGATCCGGGCGTTGGCCAGATCGGCATTGGCAAGGTTCACGTCGCTCATATCAGCTCCGGCCAGCACGGCGCCGGTTAAGTCGGCATCATGTAGATCGGCTCCGACCATTTCCAGTGCAACGAACTTCATACCGGACAGATCCATTCCGCTCATGTCTGCACCCGACAGATCGCGTTTCTCCTTCAGGCGCTCCATGATCTCTTCACGAGACTCAAACGGTTTTGTCTCAACGACGTCCACTTCGAATACTCCTTCCTTTGGCCACCAGAGATACACCATCGCGCTTGTGCGCTTCATTCTGCTGCCCATCGTCAATCCAATCTCGATAGCATTTGTGCTCACGAGAGAAGACTGTCGCCATTGGTTCTACGCCGTGCCTGTTGCCAGGCAAAGGCAAAGACGAGAGCAAAGACCACAGCAAAAATGAGGGCAAATCGGATGAACTCACTCATTCTGTTATCCTCCAATCAACCACCACAAGACCACAGTCCGAGTCGCTCACTCCGTGGTCGTAGCCGCTGCCGGTGCTCCAATCACATAAGTCTAGCAATACGGTGGCTACAAATTGGCTACACTGTGCGCACGCCAGCAGTGTTCTCAGGAGCGATCATTGAGGCCAACGAAAGGAAATGGCTGCCCGCACGTCCCCGGCACACACTAGAACAGGCTCAGCTACCAGAGTGCCGCTGGTGCGTGCCGGGGACGTTTATTATTCTGGGCAAGCCTGACGCTGATCATGTTCGACCAACTGCTCGATTTCGACCGACTCCTCAAGATGTCCTGGCAACTCTACGCCTCTCGCCTCAGACGCAGGTGGAAGAACGCCAAAGCACGTCTGCCCCGATGCTAGAAACCTCGTTCCCCCAAAGACCGCCCGCACTGCTGTCAGGGCTTGAGCCTGGAGTCCCGCCCCATCCAACGTGAGGTGGAACCCTATGCCGAGCGTAGGAGCACACGTGGACGCAAGACAGAGAGCTCCATCGCAGGTTTCGCCTGTCTCAATCCGCTATGGAATAATTCGGCATGAATGATTACCAGGTCCATGCCCTCGCCGGCAACGGTAGATGGGGCATCAAGCACAACATCCAGCATTTTCGTTGCCAGTGTTACAGAACGGATATCTACTGCCAACGCATCACTCCGCACTACTTCCTCAAGACCGCAGCCGACCGCATCGAGATGGTACAGGTCCACGATTTCATCGGTAACGGCAAGCGCATGGGCAGCTACAGTGACCTGCTGCACAATCGCAGCGTCCAGGGCCATAGTCAGAACCAACATCCCGTGACTATGGTTGACCATTGACACGGTCAATGCGATTTTCGGTCCTTCCCAAATGCCGGACTCCTGAGACGGACAGTCTTAATAGCAGAGCCTCCTGAACTCACTGACAACTGCCGTAGAACCGCTTGTCGTTATGCTGACATAAACGGTACTGACCCTGTCGCCGAAACCGTACGTCAAATGGCACTTCTGTGCGCATGCCCAAGTGCAAAGCCGTACGGGACCTTGATTTTGCTGGTCAGGCAGGCCTGTTCGATGGGTCTGGAAGCCGAGTGGCTATCTGGCAAGGACCCCTAACCCACGAAATCGTGACTTCATAGTGCAGCATGGTCGAACGTGATATACCGTCGTAACAACCTCGCTACCTTTCGGACTACTTTCCACAACTACGGCAAGAGTCGCTCTCATGAAACAGACACTGGCCGCTGGATATCTTGTTCATCTATCTGCATCGGGATCAAGCAAGCGATCAGTTAGATCCTCGTTCCGCTTTGCAATGCGACACAGCCCGCAACTCCGCTCGATAGGCAACAAAGCTCAGGGCTTAACCAGACTCACACGCCTGGGACTGCGTGTACCAACCACGTATGTTTGTCAATGGGAAGCATACGAGAAGTGGCTGTCCCAGGACCCGAATCTCGAAAGAGATTTAAAGGAGGAGCTTGCATTCACCCTTAATCTCAGCACATCCTTCGCGGTCCGTTCTTCGGCCAATATCGAAGACGGGCCGCTACATTCGTTCGCCGGTCAGTTCGAGAGCGTGCTGGCAGTGCGAGGTGTGAATGCGCTGTGGGAGGCGATCTGCCATGTGTGGGCATCGGCATGCGGACCGAAAGCGAACACCTATCGGGATGCGATGGATCGTGCCGGCAAAGAATTGAAGATGGCGGTCATCATTCAAGAGATGGTAACCTCCCACTCCGCCGGTGTCGCCTTTAGTCGCAACCCGATGACCGGCATGGACGAAGTCGTCGTAGAGGCAGTTAGGGGATGTGGAGAGGCACTCGTACAAGAAGGTTTGACACCAGAACGATGGGTCGATAAATGGGGTGAATGGATCGTACGACCTGTGCAGACAGATGTGCCAGCGTCCGCCCTGCGAGAGATTGTGGCTGGCACGCGCACCGTCGCCAAAGCCTGGCAGAAGCCCGTCGACATGGAATGGGTCTACGATGGCTATACCGTCTACTGGGTGCAGGCACGAGCGATCACGTCACTAAGCAATCTGGCACTCTACTCCAACCGCATTGCCCGCGAAGTCCTGCCCGGCCAGATCAAACCCTTGGTCTGGTCTGTCAATGTACCACTAGTCAACAGCGCCTGGGTAAACCTATTCACCGAAGTAATCGGACCCAACAGCATCGATCCCAGCCAACTGGCCCAAGCCTTCTACTACCGCGCTTATTTCAACATGAGCGTTATCGGGGATTTCTTCACGTTGCTGGGCATGCCACGGGATTCTCTAGAGTTGCTATTGGGCCTCGACCTGGCATGCCCAGCAAAACCCTCCTTTCGCCCCACGCCGAAGACGCTCATACATACACCGCACCTGATGCGCTTTGTCTACGACAAATGGCGCTTTGATCGCCGGGTTGACAAGTTCGTGCCTCGGGCCAAGGCTGAGTTTGAGGCAATCGCCAGGGCCGACCTGCGGTCGATGGATGAATCTGCCCTTTTCGAACAGATCAACAACTTGATGGCTGTTACCAATGAAACCGCCTACTACAACATCGTCGTGCCGTTGCTTATGCAACTCTACAGCCGCCTATTGGAGCGGATGCTTCGAAGCAATGGCAACGACCCGGCATCGGTCGACGTCACGAAGGGACTGACTGCGCTTGACGACCTCAATCCCAATGTGCATCTTGCCAAACTTAACAAACACTTTCTCTCTTTGGATCCTTCTGTCCAGGCAGAGATACGGCAGGGAACCAATCACAGCACACAGACAAGCGAGACCGCTGCCAGCTTTCAATATGCCCTAGACGAGTTCATCCATCGGTTCGGCCACCTGAGCGACTCAGGCAACGATTTTTCGGCAACCCCTTGGCGGGAGAACCCGGCCTTTGTAATCAAGATGGCCACCGCTACACCGCCGTCCACAACAGATGGTTGCCCATCAGTTGGCGTTGACGAGCTTGACTTACCGTGGGTACTTCGTCCCCTCTTTGGCATGCTCCACCGGCGAGTTCGACGGTACCGGCTCTATCGCGAGCAGATCAGCTCGCTCTACACCTTCGGCTATGGTCTGTTTCGCGACTATTTTCACAGACTGGGTGACCATATGGTCGAACGCGGTGTCCTGACAGACCGCAATGACATCTTCTACCTCTACATAGACGAACTGACTACCATCATGAGCAGCGGGGATGATGGCAATGCGATGGCGAATGTCGACCGGCGCCGCCAGGAGATGGACGCGTACCACGATATATCACTGCCCGACGTCATCTATGGAGATGAGCCACCGCCACCAGAACGTCCGGCTGTAGACAACCTGACGGGCATGCCCACGGCGCGAGGCTACTATCAGGGCGCGGTCTGCGTGGTTCGCGGCAGCCAGGACTTCGACAAGGTTGAGGAGGGGAATGTACTGGTTATCCCATACTCTGATGTCGGCTGGACACCGCTTTTCTCCAAAGCTGGCGCGATCGTAGCCGAATCAGGTGGCATGCTGTCCCACAGCTCCATCGTGGCACGAGAATATCGAATTCCCGCCGTGGTCTCGGTGAACGGCGTTTGCCAGTTGCCTGACGGCGTTGTCGTGACTGTCGACGGCTACAGCGGTCGGATCATGGTCCATGATAGGGAGGAATTCTGAATGACCGAGCTGATAATTGCGTCTCTTTTCTTGGCAGTAGCAGCATTCGGACTCGGTGTTGCAATCGTCGCCTACCTGACGGTGCATCCGTTGCAAATGGAGCGATATCTTCTGTCCGTGCTCCTGCTGGTCGTGGCCTTGACCGCGTCGATTTTTCTGTTCTTTGCCGGCTGGCAACGCGTTCTGGGACTGGGTATTCTCTTGGCCGGTGCACTGTCCGGCTATTGGTGGATGAGCGTGCGTTTCCTCAGCCGTGATGACGAGCGCCCACTGCCTGCACTGACCCGATCCAAGGAGGATCCAGGACTGGGCCACACGGCCGTCGTCTACTTCACTCATGGCGAGCCTGAGACCTATGATCCCATCGGCTGGATCAACCAGTTTCGTGAGTTTGACGAACAGCGCATCCCCTTTGTGCCGCTACTAGCGCGACCCTTCTTCGTTTACCGGCTACGCCAACGCTACCTTGAGGTCGGCTGTAGCAGGCACCGTCAGACACATGCGCGTATGGTTCGCAGCCTGAAACAGGCCTATCAGCAGACAGGGGATAGAACAACCCGTTTCTATCTCTGTTTTCTGGACGACAATCCTAGGCCCGATGTAGCCGTCATCGAGGCGCTCAACGACGGTGCTAGCCGAATCATTGTTGCCGAGATATTCTTGACCATCTCCAACCATACGGCAGAGGGAAAAGCTCTGATCGATGCGACCAACGTGGATGCCTGCGGCGTGCCCTTGACCTACACAGGACCGCTTTGGCAATCGAAGACCCTGCAGAGTATGTTTGTCGCGCGCGCCAATCGGCATCTGGACGGGACAGATAAATCCGAGGTCGGCATACTCTTGGTCGGCCACGGCCAGCCAGATGAATGGGATCGCGAGTGGCCCACAGAGACCGAACAAGAACTGAGCTTCCGCCAGGATGTGCTTGCCGCTTTCCTCGAGGACGGCTACCGCCCCGAACTCGTGAGTCTAGCCTGGATGGAGTTCAAAGAGCCAAAGCCTGCACCCAAAGTCGAGACCTACCTTCGCGCAGGCGCCGAACGTCTACTCTACTTCTCGGCCGCGATCAGCGCCGATGCGCTCCACAGCCAGATCGACGTGCCAAAGTTAATCGAGAAGGCCAACGTGCCCAAAAACTTTCCCATGATCAACCTGGGAGCATGGAACGACGATCCGCTGGTTATTCAGGCAATCAAGGAACGCATAGATAGCTGCTTCTCGCAACAGCAAGCAGAGCACTGATCGACGGGGTGAGAGGGAGTGGCTCTGTGGCAAAGAACAACAATATCATGGCGCAGAACCAGTTCATCGCCGGTCTGTTTGGCTCGGTTGCGTAGCCCAGATTAGACCATTTCGATTTGCTGCCCCTTCTGCCAGGCAACAGCCATTGCTGGCAACAGAGTCTATTCTTGGTGTGAACCGTACCACGGTCCAGCATCAGGAAGCAGATGTGAGGACGAGCCTCTTTATGAATCTTCCCATTGCGCTTGTAGCTGCGGTTGTTGGGTACCTCTTGGGTTCACTGTCCTTTGCTCGAATTGTAGCGAGTGTTGTGCTTCCCAGGGAAGACATAAGCACGACCGAATTTGAGATACCTGGCACAGACGACAAGATGATCATGAAGGCTGTTAGCGCAACGAGCATTTCTGTGCGGTCGGGACCGAGTTTCGGTTGCCTAACCACACTTCTCGACATGTTGAAGGTTACCATTCCAACCTTTGCGTTCTGGATACGAAACCCGGATGAGCCTTATTTCCTCGTCACAGCGACGATGGGCGTAGTAGGCCACAATTGGCCACTATACTATTCGTTCAAGGGAGGACGTGGCTTCTCGCCAGTTTTCGGGGGAATGCTTGTGGTCGATTGGATAGCGATCTTTGTGACCAGTCTGGGTGGGATGGTTCTTGGCTTGGCGATCTGCCGAGATGTCTTGATCGCTTATATGGCCGGTATGTGGTTGTTGATTCCATGGTTGTGGTTCCGTACCCATAGCTGGGCATATCTGCTCTATGCAATCGTTGTCAACATTCTATTTATTGTGGCGATGATACCTGAACTCCGGCAGTATATTCGCCTAAAACGGGAGGGGAAAGTCCACTTTTCTTCCGGACTCGAAGACACACATATGCGACACATCTCGAAGCTAGCCCAGCGACTTGGGCTGTCAAAGAATCGGAGTGATGTATAGGCTCCAGCTGAACGGAATCGGACAATGGCAGTCTTGGAAGCCAAAAATCTAGTAAAGCAGTACGATCTGGGTGATCATTCGGTTGTCGCGCTGGCAGGCGTTGACATCGTAATTGAAAACGGTGAGTTTGTGGCGATCATGGGGCCTTCGGGAAGTGGAAAGTCAACCCTGTTGCACCTGCTGGGAGGCCTTGACCAGCCTTCTCAGGGTGAAGTATTTATTGCCAACCATCGAATGTCGGTACTGGACGATACCCAAGCAACTTTGGTCCGCCGCCACAACGTAGGGTTTGTCTTCCAGTTCTTCAACCTACTGCCAAACCTGACAGCCGAAGAAAACATTAACTTACCCATCATCATTGACGGCCAGAATCCGCGCGATTATGAAGGCAAGTTAACCACGCTGCTGCGGCTTGTAGGATTGTCGGACCGCCGCAACCACAAGCCCGATCAGCTTTCGGGTGGTGAACAGCAGCGAGTCTCGATGGCACGCGCCCTTCTGACGGAACCGGCTGTTCTTTGGCAGATGAGCCAACAGGCAACCTGGACTCCAAGACCAGCATGGCGATTATGGAACTCTTGCAGCGCTCGTGCAGGGAGCTACACCAGGCCACCATCGTTGTCTCTCACGACCCGAAAGCCGCAGCCTATGCGGACCGAGTGATTTTTCTCCAGGATGGAGAGATCATCAATGAAATCGCACTGGCAAGAGATATGAAAGTTCCCGACCGGCGGCGGGTCATCAATGCCGTACTTGAGGAACTAGAGGAATAGGGCTCACGGTTATGTTACTCGCCCGGCTGCTAACGCTACGCTCATTTCGATCGCGTCCGCTACGCAGCTTTCTCAGTACGTCCGGTATCGTGCTCGGGGTAGCCGGGATGTTGGCCATTAGTATTGCCAACATGACCGCCATGGAGTCGATTGCGCAGTTATTTCGGGATACGTCTGGAAACAGCAGCCTGATCATCACCGCCGCTGACGCAAGTGAACAAGGCTTCTCAGAACGGATCATCCGGCAGCTCTCGAAAGGGGAAGGCATTGATAGCGCCGTCCCCTCCATACAGATCAAAACGGTTCTGGCCGACGACATGCCACCCACCAAAACAGACGTTAGCTTTTTTGGTACGACGATGGGTGGTCTGTTCCTATATGGAATCGATCCAGCACTGGAAACTAAGGCCCGTATATACGAAGTCGTCGATGGAGACTTCCTGGAGCCGACACGACCGGATGCCTATGAGGTCGTGCTGGTCCAGAGCTTCGCCGACGAAAATAATATCGAGGTGGCTGAAAACATCGAAATTCTCACCCCATATGGCATCGAAAGACTACAGGTGGTCGGCTTGATAGCCAAAGAAGGTCTCGGTCGGGTCAACAACGGGGCTTTTGGTGTGATTCCATTGAAGACTGCTCAAACCTTGTTCGATCGGCAGGATGAACTAGACCAAATCGATGTGGTGGTTGACGCAAAAACCGGCACGGGTTCTGCAATCGAACGGCTTCGGTTACATCTTCAAACTCTACTAGGATCCGACTATTCGATTGTATATCCGGCGGCACAAGGGAAACGCATGACCCAGATGTTAGGCAACTATCAGATTGGGCTTAACTTTCTGAGCGGCGTTGCCTTGTTCGTCGGTGTCTTTCTGATTTACAACGTGTTCTCGATGAACGTTGTCGAACGAACTCGCGAGTGGGGGATGCTACGCACCATCGGCATGACTCGTCGCCAGGTGACGAACCAGGTACTTGGAGAAGCTGCGATCCTGGGAACGGTCGGTTCACTCCTGGGGGTCGGGTTCGGGATCGTTCTGGCGAGCGGTCTGACGAGAGTCATGGAAGCAATCCTTGGGTTAGAACTGGGGAACATCAAGATTACAGGCGGGTCGCTTGCGGCCAGTCTGTCTGTAGGTATGTTCGTCACATTGCTTGCCGCTACCATTCCGGCCTGGCAAGCGGGACGAATCTCTCCAATGGACGCTCTGCGGATTCGGGGAACACATCGTGGGGGATGGCTTATCCAACAGGGTTGGAAACTGGGAATAGTCCTACTGACGATATCAACATTCCTCTTGATCTCCAATCCCTTTCCCTATGACGTACAGTTTCGGCTAGGCAGCCTTACTGTGTTTTTCCTCTTTTTTGGCGGAACGTTGCTCATTCCGGTTAGCATAGGCGCCTGGGAATGGGCGGCGCGGCCCTTCATTCGTTTTATGTACGGCAATTGCGGCCGTCTAGGCAGCGGCAACATTCACCGCGGCTAAGCTACGAACCACGCTTACCGTGGCTGCATTGATGGTAGGTGTGGCAATGATTCTGGTTGTTCGCGGCATGACGGAGTCATTCAAGCATGACCTGCAGGATCGGATGGAGGCCTATTTGGGTGGCGACCTATTTGTGAGTTCGTCCGTCACTATGGTGGATACAGTCCGACACAGGTTGGAAGCAGTGGATGGGGTCGCCGCGGTCACGCCACTACGCTATTTTGAAGTGACGTGGGTCAAACCCAATGGTGAGGATGAACAACTGAGTTTCATGGCAATTGATCCGGCCTCATACACACGCGTTACCCATTTTTTCTTCAATGACAGTGAAACCGACGCACAACGAGCCGTCGAACGATTTGCGGCCGGAGATGCAGTCTTTGTTTCTAGCGTTCTGGCAGAAAAATACAAAATCAGCGAAGGTGACAGTATCAGTCTGAAAAGCAGAAACGGCGTGCAGGCATTTGAAATCGCTGGGATCGTGGTTGACTTCTACAACCAGGGCCTGGTCATCCAAGGAACCTGGCAAGATATGCGACGCTATTTTCGGATCAGGAATGCTAATGCCTATCAACTAAAGATAGAAGAAGAACAGACGGTAGACGACGTTCAAACTCGGATCGATAGCATTTATGGCCGAAGATACCACCTGACCATCGAGTCAAATCGAGATCTCAGGCAACGCATCTTTCAGTTGATGGACCAATCGAATATCATGTTTGACTTGCTGGCCCTGGTTGCGATGCTTGTGGCAGCTCTGGGCGTAGTCAACACACTGACGATGAACGTGATGGAACGCACCAAGGAGATAGGGATGCTGCGCAGTATTGGTATGACGCGCCGGCAGATCGTCCAGATGGTTCTGGCCGAAGCGGGTTTGATCGGATTCATCGGAGGACTCTTAGGGCTCTTCTTTGGAGCCGTCCTCACTCGTGTTTTTCTGCTAGGCATGAACGCAATGTCCGGATATCAGCTCACCTATGTCGTTTCGACCCATGCGATCGCTGTGGGGCTATTCATCGCGCTGGTTGTTTCCCAGATTTCAGCCATCATCCCCGCTCTACGAGCGGCACATATCAATATCTTAATGGCCATCCACTTTGAATAGAGGCGTATGGTCCAAAAATCCATCCGCAGGTCGTTTTAGGACCAGGCATCACGATTTCCGCTGGTAGAATGAAGTATCGACCACCGGCGAAAGGCGATGCCTGATGATGTGGTTCATCCCGTATGGTACGAAAAATCGATCCCGGCCTCACTTTCCTGGCGGATGCCCAACTTTGACGCTTCCGACTTCGAGAGCATTATCCTTACGTTGGCACCATTTTCATAGACAAATTCATGTCGTCGGCTGTACCAGCAATCCCGATTAAGCCTGGGCTACGCAACAAGCTTGCAACTTGATCTGGGATCTGCACGAGCAGGACACGGAGTTTCGCTACTTGATCCATGATCGAGACTAGAAATTTTACCAGAGTTTTGAGCAGGTTTTCAAGTCTGAAGGCTGTTAGATTGTCTTGACACCGCTACGGGTGCCAGACGCGCATACAGTCACGGCGCGCTGGGTTCTATCGGCTCGTGCTGAGTGTCTAGACAAGCTGCTCACCGTCAATCAGAGCCATCTGCGCTCAGTACTGACCGCATCAAGGCATCGATCCCAAAACACCAACTCCCGCACAACGGTGACGGCCCGATCCGGTGTCGTGACGTACTTGGAGGCATCATCCCCGACTACTTTCGCAATCCCGCGTTGCCCTGTATTCTCAGTCGGATGAGTTTTTTAGACCATACGGACAGTCCGGCTTTCTGCGCAACGTTCATGAAAGGGCCACGATCCCGAAACAGATCGTCAACGCCAGCGATACTGGCGTCATGACAAGCCGTTCAGACGGGCTTTTCGATATCAAATTCATCACCGTATTCAGCGCAAAATAGGCGGCAAAGACCCACACGGCAATCCCCAGCACACGCGATTCCGCCCCCAGTAGCACAAGGCCAGCGCCGGCAAGCACCGACCAGGCAGCAAGGGCCAAAATCGGGATGGCGACCAGACTGGCCCAGCGCAGGTTGGTTGGCAAGACGCCCTCATATTGGCCACCCCAGGCGTAGGCGGCCAGCGGCAGTCCGGCAGCCAGAAGCAATTGAAAAATGATCAATGTCGCCAGCAGCACACTTGCGATAACGGCGGCGATTTCTGCAGTGTTCATTGTCCCTCCTGAGTCAGATATTTATCGAAGAATTGGCAAATGAGCATGGGTACTTCCCAGAGCTGTACGGAGTCAAAATGAGATCTCGACAAGCGTTCCCGCGGTTTTTCTTCGCGGTCATCTCATAGCAGAATAAGCAGAATCATCAGCCCAGCCGACACCAGAATGGCAATGATCGTCCGTAGGGCGTTCCAGCGATTCCAGCGCGGTTCGAAATCAAAACGGGCAGTGCGCTGCGCCGTTGCATCCAGGAGATCGACATTCAGCGCCTGGAGTCGATTGTTCAGTGGTATGTTCACAACGATTGTGATCATCTGGACGCCGACCATGTAGGCGATCGCCGCCAAGAGCAGAAGCCATCTCGCCGAGCCATCCAGCTGCACAAGACCGAGCAACGTCGCGGCGATGACCGCGATCGCTGAACCGACCCATACCAAAATGAAGAGCGGCTGGTTGTCCTGGATGATTCCGTCCATCGCCTGAAAGGCCCGGATGAACTCTCGATCGGTCAAGTGCTTGATGCCCGGCATGACCACGATGGCAAAGACAAACAGCAAGCCTGCCACCAGCGATGATAGAAAGGTTGCGACAACCAGAGTAACTAGAAAGAGCGAGTCAGTAAACATAATAATGCCTCCTTTGTAGGCAGATCGATTTCAGTAGTTCACGATTCGGTGAAAAGCGAGATTCTTCGCTGGCCCTTTGCCAGAGTGACGTGCTCGAAAACACCCGCTCAGAATGACAACCGTGAACTACTGGATTTAGTTCGTTGAATCGACCGGTCTGAAAGCACGCAGCTTCCAGACCGGTACAGCGTGGAATCTCTTTGATATTTCTACGCAGCTGCCCAAACGCCGCTGGCGGCTGCGGTGCGGGCATACTCGCCAAAGTCTCGTGGCGATCGGCCCAAGGCGCGTTGGACGCCATCCCCTAGACGGGCGTTGCGCCCATCAAGGACAACGCCGAAGAGATAGCGCAGCAGGTCGACCACCTCATTCGGCAGCCCCTGCTGTGTAGCGGCAGTTGCGTATTCCTCAATAGAGATGGGAACGTAGCGAATCTCACGTCCGGTTACCCTGGCGATCTCCTCGGCTACATCGGAGAAGGTCAACAGCCGCGGACCGGTCAGTTCATAGAGTTGACCAACATGTCCATCCTCGATGAGAGCGGCAACCGCGACGTCGGCCAGGTCATCGAGATCGACGAACGGCTCAGGCGTGTTCCCGGCAGGCAACGCGATGACGCCTTGCTGCACAGGCTCCAGCATGAAGCCTTCGCTGAAGTTCTGCGCAAACCATGTGGCGCGCAGGATGGTCAGATCTGCTCCGGACGCACGCACAGCTGCTTCGGCTTCCTCAGCCTCTGGCTCGCCGCGTCCGGACAACAGTACCAGCCGACGGACGCCACCGGCCACGGCCACGTTGGCGAATGAGCTGACCGCTTCCACCCCGCCGGGGGCGGCAACGTCCGGATAGTAAGAGATGTAGACTGCCCCGACGCCGTCCAGTGCCGGCATCCACGTGGCCGGATTGCTCCAGTCGAACGGCGGTTGCCCGGAGCGTGAGCCGATTCGGACAGGTAAGCCGCGCGCTGTCAACCGTTCTGCGACCCGACGTCCGGTTTTACCGGTGCCGCCGAGGATCAAGATTGGCTTTTGTTGTTTTGCATGCACACCCATGTCATTTCTCCTTTGTTGTTGTTCTGCACGTCGTCCGTAACTACGGGGGTCAGCTTACGGATTTGAGGGCCGCCTGTCGGCATACAAAGGTTCTATTCAAGGGTGTATTTCCGGGGCATTGGGTTCTATACACGGCAGATCGATGTCGATATAGGCTAAAGAAGTTCTAGCCCACGAGCGCGGCTGACAGCCTGAGAACGACTCGTCACACCCAGTTTGCCGAAGATGTTGTTGACATGTTTCTTCACGGTGCTGACGGCAATCACCAGCTCGTCGGCAACCGCTTGATTGCTGTAGCCGGCATCCAACAATTGAAGCACCTCGAGTTCGCGTTTGCTGAGCGGTTCGACGAGCAATTGATTGGCGTCGGGCACAGTAAAATCACCATCCCCTGCTACGGAGATCGCAGTCAGCAACTGGGTGATGTAGGCTGGATCGGCCCCTCGGGTCAGGCATTCAGCCAGGAGCGTGTGCATGGGGCGTCCTTCATCGGCAAAGACACGTACATAGCCTTGCGGTTGAGCCATGGTCAAGGCGCGCATGAGCGCCCGACTTGCGGCGTGGATGTCATCTTGTGCATGGTACGCCAGCGCTTGAAGTACCAGGAGTTCAATAACGCTGCCGTCTCTGCCGCCTGCCTCCGCTGCTTGTAAGAGGCGCGCCAGCAGATCAATGGCCTCACGAATGGCTTGTTCTGCCCGACCGCTACCATATTCGGCGATGCGGACCCGTGCCAACGTGATCTGTTCAGACTCTGTCCGATAGCTGCAATCGTCGTCAGCCGATAGGCGGCGTTCTCGCACCCATGCCAGCGCTTGCGCCAATCTTCCCTGTTGAAGCCAGATCCGTGTCCTCAATGCCGACAGTGGATGCAGATCGGAGCGTCCAGCTTGGTCGGCCACCTGTTTCGCCTGGTTCAACAGATCGAGAGCGGCCTCAAACTTTCCCTGGGCAGCTTCGATGCGAGCTTGCAGCGTGTAGAAGCGAGCCTCTGCAACTGGCGACCAGGCATGTCCAGCCAATTCCTCTGCCTTCTGGAGGTGTTCTCCGGTGCGTGCCTGATCGCCTTGTTCAAAATGCAGTTCGCCTAGCCCCACATGCAGGCTCGCCTCGTCATGTCGTGCATGCGTTCCTTGCGCTTCAACAAATTGTAGTGACCGTTCATAGGTGCGAACCGCATCACGCAGACGGCCTTGTGTCACCAGAATGTCGGCCAACGCCACGGTGCCGATGAGCTGAAAATGGATGTGGCCGGCCTTGTGCAGACTGGCCACACTGCTGGCGAAGTATTGATAGGCTGTATTCAGATCGCCGCCGGTCTGGTACGCCAAGCCCAAAAACATGGCGGCGATGCCGCGCCAATAGTACTCATCCGGGGATAGCAAATCGAGCGCTTGTCGGGCATATTTTGCGGTAGCGTCCTCATCGCCGTTGGCATGGGACAAGTACGCGCGGCCCATGGCGATTGTCGAGGGGAGAGACTGAAATTCCTCTTCGTTCACGACAACCATCTCAGTCTCAGATGTGGCCGCTCCCGCAGGTGCGCCTAGCCACCTTTCGGCATCGCTCAGGCGTTCGCCAACTTCGAGTACCTCTCCACAGTCCAGTAGCGTCCAGGCATATCCAACACATAGAACAGGCCGCATCCGCACGATCTCCTCAGGCAGGCCCCTCACCCAATCGAGCCAAGTAGCCGGCTGGAAGCCGTTGAAGATTGCCGGCCAGGTCAGTTCAATGAGATATGCCGCACGCTCAGGATCTTGCGCGGCAAACGCGTGGTGGATTGCGCTCGCCTGCAGGCGATTCTGCTCGTACCATGCACTGGCGCGTCGGTGGAGAACAGGAATCTGATCCGAATGATCCTCCTGCAAATGAAGCTGCAAGACCTCAGAAAAGAGATGGTGATACCGATACCAACGGCGTTCATCGTCTAGCGGCACGACGAACAGGTTGCCGCGCTCCAACGACTCCAGCATCATCTGTCCATCTTGACGACTGCACACGGCATCGCACAGTGGGCCATTTAGTTGCTCCAAGATCGAAGTCTGCAACAGGAATTGACGAACATTCTCCGTTTGGTGCTTCAACACTTCCTCGATGAGATAGTCCAGCACAAAGCGATGGCTGCCAGTGAAGGCCTGGACAAAGCCGGCAATGTCCGTGCGTCCTTGCATAGAGAGAGCCGCCAACTGCAGCCCGGCAATCCACCCTTCAGTGCGCTGTTCCAAGGCTGCGATCTGGGTTTCGGTCAGCTTCAATCCCATCGATTGTTTCAGGAAGTCGGCGGCTTCAGTAGGGGTGAAGCGTAGATCGTCAGAGCGCACTTCGGTCAATTGGCTGCGGGCGCGGTAACGCGCCAAAGGCAGTCGTGGATCCTTCGCGCGTGACGAGCGTCACATGCATCTGTGGCGGCAGGTGTTCGAGTAGAAACGCAACGCAATCGTCGATCGGTTTGGCATCGACAAGGTGAAAGTCATCCAGCACCAAGACGATCGTACCCGCAACGGTTGCAAGTTGGTTGATCAGACCCGTGAGCATTGCCTCCAAGGGCGGCGACTGGGGAGCGTGCAGCCGTTCCATTACATTGCTCCCGATGTCAGGCTCAATGGTCTGTAGCGCCGCCACCACGTAGGTTAGGAAACGAGTCGGATCACTGTCCTGTGCATCCAACGAGACCCACGCTACTTGGGTCTGATTTTCTTGAGATGTAGCTCCAGAGTGCAACTCGGAAACCCAACTGCCGAGAAGCGTTGTCTTACCGAATCCGGCCGGTGCAGAGATGAGCGTTAGCTTGCGATACAACCCCTCGCTCAGTTGTTTGTGCAAACGCGCCCGCAAAATCTGATCGGGTCGCGGCAAAGGTATGTACAGTTTCGTCGCAAGAATTGGACCAGACATGCTTACGAATCCCAATCTTCATAAGTCCGTGGGTACTCCCTACGGGAACGACGGATAATTCCGAAAGGATGGGCTGCTTGACAAGATAGGCGGTCAGGGTAAACGATTGAGGCATCTGCACCGCACTCAATCGTCGAAGCCACCAACAGTGTACCCGCACAGCCTATGAACAGCCAACTGCTCGATTTCGACCGGCTCCTGCTGCTTCCCTTTGCCCTCTTGTTCCTGAAGGTTGCCTGGCAACTCTACGCCCCTCGCCTCAGGCGCAGTCAAAGCACGCCTGCCTCGACGCTGGAAGCCTCGCTCGCCCAAGAATTGCCCACACTGCTGCCAGGGCGTGAGCCTGAAGTCATGCCCAGTCCAACGCAAGGTGGAACCCTATGACGAGCACAAGAGCACAAAAGGACGCAAGAAGGAGACCCCCAATGCCGCGTAAGGTCAATAAACCTGATCAACGGGCGTGTTCAGTCGATTACAATCGCCAGTTGCTGATTGAATAGTCGCCTTTCGCTCACCGAAGGGCGAGTTCACATAGTCTGGCATATTGTCATGCATCTGTTCTCTGCATTGATAGACTGGATCCGAATTGGACGATTCAACAAACACGAAAAGGATCTCGAGATCTTGATACTACGCCAACAGCTTGGAATCGCAGAACGCAAGCTACACAAACCGGTTTGCGTATCGCGCATGGAACGGATCGCGCGTGCGGTGCTGAAGATAAAACCAAGAACATCGGCCAATTGCACCGTAGAACTGCTTCGCCAGAGCATCCGAATCTTCCAGCCAAAGTCTGTGTTGGGCTGGCATCGCCAACTGGTGAAACGGGAATTGAGCTGCAATCCGATCAACTGTGGCGGCCGACCCCGGATTGATCGAGAGCTCGAAAGCCTTGTGGTTCGACTGGGTCGTTTCAACCAATTCTCTCTGGTCACGAGGTTTTTTGATCATGCGGGGTTTGACAGTGTAGACTGGGATTTGCCCAAATGATTGGACGATACATGAAAACAAAAGGGATATGACATGAGTGACGATGTTTTTGAAGAAACGTCCGCCTCAGTTGAGTGGACATCGAAAAATTCCGATCCCGCGCTGTTCAACTGGATGGCGGGTGCGCCGCCGCCAGAAGAACGCACGATCCGTTTCGAAGACGGCACCTACTTCCATTTTCCACAGATGCGGTGGAGCGTCTGTCATTTTCAGCAGCTCATGCCGACCAAGCGCATCTCTCGAGGGCTCGGTGCGCCCATTTCGCTGCCGCGTAGCCTTCTTGAAGATCTGGATGAGTTGACGTTCACGCCGTTGAATCACCCTGCGCCCATGACCTGGTCAGAGGCATTTGACGCCAATTTCACCGACGGCATCGTAATCCTGCATCGCGGACGCATCGTCTACGAGCGTTATGCTGGAGCGCTCATGCCAGGCGGTCGTCATGCAGCCATGTCGCTGACCAAATCGTATGTCGGCCTGCTGGGGGAAATGCTAATCGAAGAGGGCAGCCTGGACGAAACAACAGAAGTCCGGAAGTACATCCCGGAGCTAGCAAGCAGTGCGTTCGGCGATGCAACCCTGCGCCAGGTACTCGACATGACGACCGGGCTCGCCTACAGCGAAGATTATGCGGACCCCAATGCCCAAGTCTGGCTGCACACTGCGTCCGGCAATCCGTTGCCCAAAGCGCCGGATTATGAAGGACCGCGTTCCTACTTTCAGTTCTTGGAGACGGTGCAGAAGGAAGGTGAACACGGTCTAGCGTTCGGCTACAAGACGGTCAACACCGACGTCCTGGGCTGGTTGATCAGCCGTGCGACAGGCCAATCGCTTGCCAGCGTCCTATCGGCCCGCATTTGGTCAAGGCTTGGTATGGAACAGGATGCCTTCTTCACAGTCGACTCCATCGGCACGCCCTTTGCCGGGGGCGGCTTGAACGCAGGGCTGCGCGACATGGCTCGTTTCGGCCAGCTGATGTTGGATGAAGGCCGTTTTCAGGGAGAACAGGTTGTCCCGGGCCGCGTCATCGACAGAATTCGCGCCGGGGGCAGCAAATCGGCTTTTCAAGCCGCAGGATACACGACGCTACCGGGCTGGAGTTATCGCAGCATGTGGTGGATCACCCATAACGAACACGGTGCGTACATGGGCCGCGGCGTGCATGGTCAATCTCTGTACATCGACCCGACTGCACATATGGTCATCGCGCGCTTTGCGTCCCACCCCGTAGCAGGCAATGCCAATAATGACCCGTTCACGCTGCCCGCCTATCATGCTGTGGCAAAACATTTGCGGGCATTGGCATCTTGAGCATCGACTATGGGATGGCCGCATAGCTCATTCTCTCGAGTCCACGAGGTATTTTGACCATACGGGAGTTGTGGGGCTAGATCTCCCGGAGGCCCGGTGGCGTATCCCAGAACCGCTCGAAGAGCGATAGGATCTTCGAGCTTCTCCGTTCGCCCCCCCTCAGAAAGGACAAGCGTACCACAGGGAGTCCGTGACAATGGAGCAATAATCACTTCCTGTCACCCTACTTTTCCGTACACTACGTGGGGTTTTGCCACCCAGAGCTTTCAAGAAGTTAACGCACCGAAAGAATGGAATTCAATCAGTGAAATATCGATGGGTTTTGTTGATAGCGATCATCATGTCGCTGACGCTAGGCGCCTGTGCGCCGGTCAATGGCGTTGTGGATAGTCCGGCGTCGGATAGTTCAGTGTCAGGCGCCGGTTCCAAGTCGAGCGCGACAGATTTCGGCCAATGGGATGATCTGCTCAACACCTGGATCAGCCCCGACGTTACCCTCTGCGATGCACCCGGCGGCGTGCTGCTGGTCGACACGACCGACGGTCGCTATCTCAAAGCCGCCGGCGTCGCCGGACCGGATGATCAGCGAGCTGTCGAAGTCGATGACCGCTTTGAAATCGGCAGCAACACCAAGTCGTTCACAGTGGCGTTGGCGTTGCTGCTCCAGGAAGAGGGGCTCCTCTCCATGGACGACCTGCTGATCGACTGGCTGCCTGAGCTTGCCGCGCAGATCCCCAACGGCGACCAGGTCACTTTACGACAGATGGCCGGCAACCGATCCGGCATCTGGGATTTCGCCGATCCGTTGATGCAGCCGCTCATCGACAACAACGATCAGGAGGGGATGGCGCAGGCCTACACGCCCGATGAACTAATCGAATATGCCATCGCTAATGGATCAGCCGACTTCGCACCGGGGACAGGCTGGAAATACAGCAGCACTAACTTCATCCTGCTCGGGATGGTTGTGGAGGCGGCCAGCGGCCAATCGCTCGCCGATCTCTACCAGGAACGTATCTTCGATCGATTGGAAATGGAGAATTCGAGCTACCTGGAGGGTTCACCAGAGCCGGGAGACATCGTGAACGGCTACTACACGATACCCACCGGCGAGTTCATCAACGTAACCAACTGGAATGCTACCCAGGGCGGCGCGGCCGGCGCCATCGTCAGCACGGCCGAGGATATGGCCGCCTATGCCGAAGGTTTGCTCAAGGGTGAATTGTTCGAGAATGACACGACCCTGGCCGAGATGCTCGACTTCAAGACGCTGACAACCGATCAGGGCGGCGGCGTCATGGACGGCTACGGGCTGGGTATCATGTCGTACAGTACGTCGAAAAGCGGATTTCGTGCATTTGGCCATGGCGGGCAGACGCCCGGTTTTCAGACCGTCTGGTTCTACGTGCCTGAGGCCGATGCCACGGTGATCTTCCTGACCAACTCCGGTTCCTGTCCGGCAGACTTCCTGCCGCTCTTCCTCACGCCCGGGCAATTGGGTTTGGCGGCAGACGCTGACGGGATCGATGAACTCGATGGGCTACCGTCCTATCCATTGACCGAACCGGAAACCACCGGCAAACGTGTTCGCGATTTCAGCGCTTTCGACGACTCGTTGGCCACGCTCGATACGGTTCGAATCGCCGAATTGGATGATCTGTTGGCCGACGCCACTGTGCTCGACATGCAGTCGCTGATGGACGCCGGCCAACTCACCGCCGAGGAGTTGACAACTTACTACGTGGAGCGTATCCAGCGCTACGATGTGGACAAGCTCAATTCGGTACTGGAACTTACCCCCGATGCGTTGGAGATTGCTCTTGGGCTTGATGCAGAACGGAGCAACGGCACGGTGCGCAGCTCCATGCACGGCATTCCCGTGCTGCTCAAAGACAACATCGCCACCGGCGACGGTCTGCACGCAGCGGCAGGCGCCTGGGCCATGCGCGATTGGCAGCCGAGCCGTGACGCCTTCTTGGTCGCACAGTTGCGCGACGCCGGCGCCATTGTCCTGGGCAAGGCCAACCTCTCTGAGTGGGCCAACTACATGGATGTCAGCATGCCCAGCGGATTCAGCGTGCTGGGCGGGCAGACGCGCAACCCCTACGGACCCTATGACACGCTGGGTTCCAGCAGCGGCTCGGCCGTGGCCGCCGCCGCCAATCTGGCTGCCGTGACTGTGGGCACAGAAACCCAAGGCTCAATTATTCAACCTGCAATCATCAACGGCGTCGTCGGTCTCAAGACCAGTCGTGGATTGGTCAGTCGCGACCACATTCTGCCATTGGTCGATTGGATGGACGTGCCCGGACCTATCGGCCGCAGCGTAACGGATGTGGCCGTACTGCTCAGCGCTATGACTGGCGTGGATCAGAACGATTCCGCCACCTTGGATGCTGCCGAAGTCGCCGCTACGGATTATACCCAATATCTGATGGCCGAAGATGCCGCCGGTACAAAGCTAGGCATCGTCGTCCAGGATGACGCATCCATCAATCAGTTGATCGCCGATTTCGAAATGGAAGAGGAGGACGCCGCCAGCTTTCGCGAGGCCATGCTACAAGTCAACGATGGCGTGCGAGAGCAGGCTCTTCCATTCCTTGATCTGGGTATAGAACTCGTCGAAATTCCCGCCTCTGCCGTACCGGAAACGCCAGACCTCGCCGCCGTGATCGACTACGGCTTTCGCACCGCGCTGGACGCCTTCCTGGCCGAATTGGGCGATGAGGTTCCCGTGGCGTCGCTGGCCGAGATCGTCGACATCAACGCCGAAGATCCAGCCAACCGTGCGCCCTACGGCCAGGGTCATCTCGAAAGCGCCGTGAACAGCGATCTTTCGGCAGAAGAGTATGCGTCTCAGGTGGCGGAGAGCATGTCTGTTGCAGATGACCTTGGTGCACTCTTCGCAGAGTACGATCTCGATGCCCTGCTTCACACATCACAGGTCTACGCCGCGGCCGGTTTCCCGGCCCTGACCGTGCCCGCCGGCTACGATGAAAGCGGTCAGCCGGTCGGTGTCACGTTGATTGGGGACTTCCTGGGCGAGGGCAGGCTGATCACCATCGGCTATGCCTTCGAACAGGCGACAGGGGCCAGAGTGGCGCCGGATCTGGAGCGCACGATTGAGGCAATCGCTGATCTGAATGAACGATAAGTGAGCGTCTGGATATTGCGCAAGGGGCGTATGGTGCGGAAATTCGATCCCAGCCACACTGCTCTCGAGAAACATGCGACTTTGATGGTTCTGCGCTCAGAGGTATGCTCCTCTCTTTGGATGCCACAACCGTGTTCAATGCGAGGAGCACATATTCTTCTGGACTCTGTCAGTGATCGGTTCCTGGCTGCTCGAAATTTTTGCCATCGCGCCTCTCACCGATAGCGAAAATGCATCAGCGCCAACAGCGCCGCCGATAGAAGTAGCACAATCCATCCGGCGTACGGTCAAACAACTACACCGACATACCTCTTCAGTCGAGTACAATCGCCAGTCGCTGATAGAATAGCTGTCTTTCGATATTCACACACTGAAAGGTATGTTCGATCGGTACGCTCGGAGTGTCTCGACAAGATCATCATCAATGGCGTAAACGTCCGCTTTGCGAGCAAGTACATCTGCGCTCAGTGCTGACTGAGTGAGTGTCCGCAAATAACCTCCGGTAGGTTCAAGCCGCTAAGTTGTTTGCGGACAGTAACTGAGTACATCGAGTTCTACAATACGCGTCGACCGCATCAAGGAATTGCTCAACAGTCTCCGATCAACAGGGTACCAGAAAGGGCTGGAGGCCAGGTGCAGAGACGGCCAGTGCTGGGCGGCATCATCGACGACTACTATCCTGCAGCCGCGTAGGTCATTCTCTCAAGTCGACGAAGTATTTGACCATACGCATCGTGAAAAACTTGACTCAGTCGCCAAGATTTCGCGATGTATAGATCTCCACGTTCCTGTTGGATAGACAGGTAAGCAGGAGTTCCCAGGGTGAGAAAATATGGATGATGAGACCGGCGTACCGGCCCTTCAAGACGCTTGGACGAAGTCGAGCGCTTCCTGTAGAAACGCAGCCCACTGCTCTGGGTCAGGGTGGTCAATGAGCGCCCACTCACGGAATACGCGTCCGTTGGGGGCGAAGGGGTGGGTCTGCCCCATGTCAATCAACTCTTTCACGCGCTGCGCCGGCAGTTTGACGATGAGATTACCGGTGTTCTTCTCAACCGAGGCGAAAAACTTGCCCTCGGTGCGTAAACAAGGGTAGCCCATCATCGTGCCGCGTTCGGCCACGCCGCTGCTCAGCAATGGCTCGGATACTTCCCAAAACAGTGGTTCCTTCTCTTTTTCCATACCGATGTGATTCTCCTATCGCATCGAGGTTCTCGGGGAGCGCAGCCGTTCGGTGGGCTGCGTTAGGGTTTCACGCACATTGAAGCGATGTCGCCACCTGTTCAGCGTTGCCGCAAGCCAGCAATGCAGGCTTCGATACAGCGGAAAATCTTTCTGGGGATTCACTCCCGAAAGCCGCCGGTGCAGCCAATATTCGTGCGCTTGCCGACGCTCCATTTCATGGCGCTGCTTCTCAAGCAGATAGTGTAGATGACTATCAAACACTTTGTCCTCCCCAGGCTGAGACTTTCGCTAGATTTCTAGTAGACTGTTGGCTGGTCTGGATTTCATGTGGTTGACCGACCGGTGCGAGTTACCAATACGATCACCACGCAGCACTCCTCCCGTTTCAGGCGACAGACCACACGAATTCCCAGAGACTCCAACTGTTCAATGGCTGAGTCGACCGTTCCAAGTCGGCTGGGCGTTATTGGCACCGACAAGCGACCAATTCCAATCCCGTAGTCTGCGGATCAGACGACGCAATCGCAGTTCCTCCGTTCCCTTTGCGCTTTTGGCTTCGTGAATCAGGCGAGCCTGTTCAGCTCTATGCAGCGAATCCTTTATCCGGTCATCATGCACGTGCAGAATCTGCGCTGGATGACTCATCATACACAACACCTTTACCACCTCCCGTTGAGCAGCAATCTTCAGACGCCATTCGCATGACCAACAACAAAGGCAAGCCGAGATCACGAACCTTGCACAACAGACCGTGCAAACAGGCCTGATCGACAACCGGACCGGTGAGCAGAGTTTCATCGTTGGTCTGCGGGACGACGACTAGTCCGTCAAACCAGTCTGACCACTTCTTGTCGAGATGTCCCTGCACCTTGATTTGATAAACTGCCGGTCTGTCAAATTTGCGTCCGTGACTCATTGTCCTGCCTCCTCTTTATTTATCTCTGAGCACAGCGTAGCTGACAACTGGGTGAGTTGTCATCACCCACAGTGGGTGATTGCATGGGTGATTATGGAGGCACGATCTCCCAGCGGACGCTTGAAGGATTTAGAAGTGGAGTCGATTTTTCAGTGGTCGAGCAGGTTCAGTTCTCGTGCACGTACAACGGCCGCTTGCCGACTGTGGACCGCGAGCTTGCCATAAATACTCTTGACATGAGACCGAACTGTGTTCACGGAGACATAGAGTTGCTGGGCAATTTCCGGCGTTGACAGATGCGATGTCAATAGACGCAGCACCTCGATCTCGCGGTCGCTCAACGGCTCGATCAGTGCGGCAGATGCTGATTGCGTCACTGGGGGATCGTCCGCCATGTCAGGTTCTAGAGCTGCCAACAGTCTGTTCACATAGTCGAGGCTGATGTCACGGGCTGCCGCCTGCCGTAGCAGTTCACCCATCGGCGCACCCTCATTGATGAAGATGCGTACGTAGCCGTCCGACTCGGCCAGCGCCAGGGCTTGGGCCAGTGCCCTGAGCGCCCCCTCACGATCGCCCCTCGCCTGGCGTGCCAGCGACTGTAGGACCAGGATCTTGATCTCCTCATGAATCCATCCCGCCGCTTCTGCGGCTGCAAAGAGGCGATCAAGCAGGTGTAGCGCTTCGTCCAGCTGGGCGCCCAAAGGTTGCCGCATACCTTGAGCGACCAACACCCGCGCGAGATTGGTGTGCTCCAGGTCGTGATGGTAGTTGAATTGATCGTCCACGCTAAGGCCACTCATTTCAGCCCAACGGATCGCTTCTTCCAGCCGCCCAGTGGACAACCACAGCCGCAAGCGACAGTCATCCAGCCAACAAACGGTCCACGGATCTACTTTGGTCTCCCGCAAGAGCTGGTCTGTTCGCTGGAGCGTGTCCTCCGCACCCGCGAAATCTTTCCGTGCCAGTTGGACACGCGCACACGCAACATAGGCTTCAGCCAGTAAATCCACATGGCCTAATTGAAGGCAGTAGTTCACCCCCTGGTCGACACGGCGGTGGGCCTGCTCCAGATCGTTCCACTCACAGGCCAGTTCGCCCAGTTTGACCAGTGGATACCCTGCGTTGGGGAAGTATCTTCCCCCCGGCCCTTGCGTCAGCGCCAAAGCCTTGCGATAGGCCGCTTGAGCTTTCAGCAGTTTGGCCTGTTTTGTCCGTTGCATCCCCACGTAGCAAAGGGCAGATGATGCCCTCAGGGGATAGCCACCCTTCAACGCATTGGTTGCACACTCAGCAAATGCCTGTTCCGCGCTTGAGATATCGCCTATTCCCCAGTACGCACCCCCCAAAGCGATGGCGGCTGTGCCGCGTGTGAAATATCTGTCCTCCGGCAGTAGCCGAAGCGCCTTCTGGGCTTGTTCGATCGCACGTGGGATTTCTTCATCTGTAAGTGCATAATGGGCCCGGACGGTGGCAATGTAACCAGAAATCAATCGCCTTTCTTGTGTCGGCGGCGACAGTTCTTCCGATGCCTCCTCTGATTCGCGAAAGGGCGGCAGGCTGTCGAGCGCTTGTTCGGCGTTGTCCAAGCACTCTTCTCCACCCTCTCTAGTGCCGAACCAATGCCGCGTCCAGGATCGATAAACGCATAACCAGGGACGGGTTCTCAGCAACGAATCCGGTAAGGCCTCGATCCACGACAGCAGGGTATTGTAGTTACTCTGGTGAAGCAGGTCTTCGGCGTATTTCTCGATCAGACGGGCGACTCGTTCATCATCTTTGGCTTCGAAAGCATGAGATATTGTCTCTTCGATGGAGCCCTCCTCTTCAAACCACTCACTGGCCCGTCGGTGCAGCGACGGCACCTGGTCTGATAAGGTCTGGGTTAGGAGTCCGCGCAACAGGTCAGCAAAAAGATGATGATAACGGTACCAACGCCGTTCGTCGTCTAGGGGAACGATGAACAAGTTGGCCTGCTCCAGCGTAGTCAGTATTGTCTGGCTAGCATGCCGACCGGTGACTGCATCGCACAGGGGTGCGGTGAACCGATCCAGGATGCAGGTGCTTAACAGGAAATCCTTGACGTCGCTGGGTTGCCGGCCGAGCACCTCCTCCATTAGGTAGTCCAAAATATAATGGTGGCTACCGCTAAAGGCTCTGACGAATTCGGATACGTCCGTTTTTCCTCGCATTGAGAGGGCCGCCAATTGGAGGCCGGCGATCCAGCCTTCCGTACGGCTATCCAGGGCAGCGATATCCTCAGGTGATAGTCCAAGTCCCATCACGTCGTTGAGGAATGCCGCTGCTTCCACAGCGCTGAACCGTAGGTCATCGGCACGCACTTCGGTGATCTCTCGCCGTGCTCGCAGGCGGGCCAGCGGCCAGGGCGGATCGGCGCGAGTGGCAACAATCATGTGCATTTGCGGCGGCAAGTTCTCGAGCAAGAAAATGACCGCATCATGAACCTGCGGCTCGGTAATCACATGGTAATCGTCAAGGACGAGGGCACAAGGCGCCGTAATTTCGGCGATGTCGTTTATCAAGCCGGTCATGAGTGTCTCAATGGGAGGGGGTTGGGAGGAATGGAGCTGCATGAAGGCGACCTCGCCCACGTCAGCTTGTACGGTTTGCAAGGCAGAGACACAGTAGGCCAAATACTGGGCTGGCATATTGTCGCCCTTGTCCAGAGAGATCCAGGCGATCGATCGCTCACAGCTGGCGATCCAATTACTCAGCAGTGTGGTCTTGCCAAACCCGGCCGGCGCCGAAACGAGCGTCAACTTGCGGTCCAGGCCGGCGTTGATCTTCTCGATCAAGCGGGGGCGCGCCACGAGTTGTGAGCGCACGGGCGGGATGTAGAACTTGGTTTTCAAGATGGGGATGGCCATTTCACATTTCCTAGCAGACTGCCGGAGAGAACGCATACGATAAGCAGGCACATTTTTGACAAATTGCCCATATATAATAGACCGATGACTGTCGCCCAACGTGAAACTGATATGCGTGGTATCAACAAGGTCTCGGATGTCAATGAGGAGATATTTCGTGTCTAGCTCATCATGCTGCTGACGTTGAAGTAGCCGTTCCTCAATCGTGAAGAGTGACGGTTGCAGAAAGAGATAGAAAAACAGAGGGCACGTGTGTCTGGGCGTCCAGTACTTCGTTGAGAATGTGTCATACATGTGCGCTTCAACAAAGCGACCAGCCGCGTCAAAATGAAGCTATACGTCCAAATGATAGAATTCCTTGGGATTCTCGTAGAGCCAGGCCCGGGCGATTGACTCAGCCTGGGCAAAGCTCAGGTAGTTCATTTCCACCAGGTCGGATAGTGCGATGGCCATGTTGTCCAAGGCAATCTGCAGATGTGCCCAAGCCCGATCCACGTAGCCGCCGCCCGGCGGCAATCCGAAGCCGCCATAATCGGAACCAAAGGCATGGACTTTGGCGTGGGGCACAGCCGCTACTGCTTCACGCATCAATGCCTGGCAGTAGATTGGGTCGATAGCATGGGCCCAGCAGAAGTTCATGGCCACGTTAGGAAACGCCTTGGCAAGAAAAAGTAGCTCGCCACCGTAGGGCCAGTTGGCATGAAAGAGATCAAAGCGTACGTCGCGGTGCAGCAGAAAGAGGTCCGCCATCTGAGCGGCGTTGGCCTTGCGGATATCCCCGTACAGGCCGGCCAGATGACCGGTATGCAACTGCACCGGCAAGTCGAGATCGCGAGCCATCCGCAAAAAGGCGTGGAACAGATAGTCGTCCAGCGGTTTGAGTTCTTCAGGATAGCCGGCTGAGCGTATCGCATCGGCCATGAGCCGGTTAAAGACTCGCTCCGCGTCGTCTTTGGTCGGGTTGCCGTATTCCAGCGTGCGGAAGTATGCCGATTGATCCTTGAAGGCAACGGCGCCGAACGCCTTGAAGCCCTTGAAGATCGCCCAGCAAACGTCCAGGTATTCATCAAGCGTGGAGACTGAGCGGTCGAGCGGAGCCGCCTTGGCCTGGATCTCCATGAAGCTTCGTACCTGATGGTAGCCGGGAAGCGGGATGACGAGATGAGCGCGTGGGGTCAACTGATATGAACCGTTCAAGACCTGGAGCACATCGGGCCATACATCCGCAAGCCGAGCCACGATGTTGGCCTGCTCCAATATGTCGTCAAACGTCTCTTCGTTCTCCAGATCCAACAGCCGATTCTGCATGCGCCGCAGCGCCGCAAGCGTGACCTCATCTTCATCATAGAAGTGCCGGAGGACGCGTCGTGTGATCTGCGCAAAGCCGGTGTGGGCCGAGCGTGACCAGGCGTGCTCCAAGACAGGCCAGCGTTCTTCCAGCGAGACAGAGCCATCCAGCAGAATACGCGTGGATTCATCCGACGTCGCAGAACTCAGATCGGTCAGCATGTACTCTCCCACAATCACCTGCACCGGATCGTCGTATTTGGGGCCCAGGCGCGTTGAGTGATCGTGGGTATCAATGACTGGCATCGTTTCAAGAGCGGCGCGCAGGTCGTCGAAACATTGAGCATGGCCGTGGAAAGTTCTTCCAGGTACGGAGTGGAACGTCATCAGAGCACCTCAGATTGTGAATACGTGGCCTTGCCATTCGATGGAGCATACATGAACCAGCCAGCGACGCCGCCGAACACGAGCATGGAGGAGAAGATTTCGTAGAAATGCGATTGTGCTACAGCAGGCGGCATATATGGATTCGGGAACGATCCCAGCGGCACGGAAAGCAAGACGGCGAATGTCAGCGCGACTGCCAATGCCGTTTCCCAACGCTTGGCCTCAATCATGCGCACGATGAGAATCGCAAGTGAAGTCCACAACGCACCGCGCAGCATTTGGAAAGGAAGAATGATCGGATCCTCCACCACCAGCAAATCCCAGAAGTGTGTTAGGAAAGGTTTCAGTGCCGTCGTACCAGAGTAGTAAAGACGCGTCTCTTCCCATTGCCAGGCGACAAAATAGCCGAACAAGAAATAGATCATCACGTACAATACTGACAATGCAGCGAATCGCAGTGGCCAATTTGGCGGCAGCGCCGGTCCTCGCTGTGCGGCCAGGTCTGGTGGCTTCCGCAACTTGGAAAAGACTAGAACAACAAGTACCGCACAGAGCGCCGCGCGCACTGCACCGGCAGCGACGATACCCACAAACACGTCCATCTCCATCTGCACCGCGCTGTTGAAGTAGAGCGTTTCGATCTGCGCCATGAAGGTCTCAACGCCAAAGAAGACGAGGAAGAGGCCACCGACGAGTTTTAGTCCATACCAACGAGCGCGCAAGGCAAGAAATGAGAACACCAGTGCGTATGCCGACGAAACACGGATAAGCCCTTGCGCAGCCTGAGTCTCTTCCTCCCGTGTCATCGAGATGTCGGATGTTGCCATGACGAGGGTACTCAGGGAATAGGAGAGCAGCACCGCAAGAAATGTGAGCATCACGCGCAGGAGCAGCAGAGATACCTGTTTGACTCTCGACATGTTGACCTCAGTGAGCTAGGAGGCTGGGACTGATTCTGTGCCATTTTTGAACTTGATCGACAGGTGTATGATATGTGTTAAAGGTTCTCACTCTGTTGCCGATACGGCAACCCAACTGAGGTTCAGTTGAGTCGATGCATCTTGATGCGCATCATTGGCCCGCTCGAACAAACCCTCCCGGATGAAGACCAGGAAAATCAGTAGTTCACGATTTAGTGTAAAGCGAGATTCTTCGCTGGCCCTTTGCTAGAGTGAAGTGCTCGAAAATACTCGCTCAGAATGACAAATCGTGAACTACTGAAAATGGGAGAATTGACGCCAGACAAACAGGCTCGACGCAATACAAACTATGAGGAAGTTCGAGTGACTTCACGCTCAATCAACGTTGGCTCACGGACCGATCCGTTCAAAGGAAGCTTCGTGGACATGTCAAGCCAGACGACATTCATTCCCGGCCTGAGTGACCCGCGGCTGACTCGCTTCTACGACCCCATCATGAAGTGGGTCTTGTGGGAGGAATTCATTCGTAGACCACTGGTTGATGCCGTGCAGGCAGCGCCCGGCCATACCATTACAGACGTTGGCTGCGGCACTGGCACGCTGACGATTCCGCTGGCACAGGCGGTGCCCGCAGCCACCGTGATTGGCCTGGACGTCGATGGCGCCATGCTGGCTCAGGCCCATGCCAAAGTAGCTGAGGCCGGCAGCGGCCCTGCTCTCGTCCAAGGTTCAGCCGTTGCGCTGCTCTGAGCTACCGGCTCGATTGACACCGTTGTGGCAAGCATGATGGTGCATCACCTGCCAACGGCGCAGAAGCAAACCCTCTTCGCCGAGGAGCGGCGTGTGCTATCGCAAGTCGGTTCATTTTTCCTGCTGGACTTCAATGCGCCGGCAACCGAGTGGCAAGCCGCCATCGCCCGTACTGTCACGCGTTTCGAGCAGATTGACGACAATCTGTATGGACGCTTGCCTGCCATGCTGCGCACAACCGGTTTCGACCAAGTCGATGTGATTTGGCAGGTCGACGCATTCCTCGGGCGTGAAATGCCCTGCCCCTTTGTACAGCGAGAAAGCTCCTCCTACAAGTTCTGCAGTCCGTCTGCCTTGATCGACCAAAAATAACGGGTCCTTATCACCCCAGCCAACCAGGGAAGGCCGTTCATTGGCAGACATCGCATACTCAATGGGGGGAGATAGAGCGAATCCAGGTTCGTCAGTGCATATGCGAATATCGTTGCGATTGCATGCACTTGCTGTGAATCACCAAGATACGCAGACTTTTCGAGCGAAATGCCAGGCCGTCCGACACCCTGACGCAGCATCATGGCCAATGACGGTCTGGAAAACAAGAATTTTTGGAAAATGGCGCCGACGACTGGCATGACGGTGAAAGACAGTGGTGGCGGCAACGGCGTATCCCTGAACGTATTGGTAGAAAACAGCGCCAAATGACTCCAACCCTTCGGTCGTAATTCGGTGAGTTTTTCTGCAATCGGGCCCCCGAAATCGTGTCCGACCAAGACAGCGTTGTGGATGCCCAATTCGTCACAGACGCATAGAACGCCCTCGGCCTGAGGACCCGTCCACAGTTCGTTGGGCTGCGTCGGCCTAGAATTACATTTGAACCCGAGTAGATGTGGAACGACGACTTTGTATGACTGCCCCAGCTCAACCGCAACCTTGTGCCAGGCATCCGGTCCACCTGGGATGCCGTGAAGCAGGATGATGGCATCTCCGTCTCCAAAGACATCGGCGGCCATCTTTTGGCCATTGCCTAGATTTGCATAGATCGTTTCAAATGGTCGGTTCATTTGCTATGCCGTTCTGTGATTCTCGCAAATTTACACTGCTACATGTCGGCGAACTCGAATCTATTCTGATTCCTAGTTGTGAACCGTGGGGTACCAGATAGGAAACAACCGGAAAGATCGTAGAGCGTGTTCCAAGTACCCCAATGGGCAAGGGATCCTCACGGTTTGACGTTTTCGTCTCGGGTTTTACGGAGAGGGTATGAAGTCTACTGACGCGTTCGCTCCCTTCCTGCCGCATAGTCGAGCGCCTGAAGCCAGTTCCATCGCTGCCCCTGCAGCCCATAAGGTTGAAAAGGCTGGTTCCCCAAGTTGGATGCGCGCTACGGCGCCCCACTGCTCATGGCTCGCACCACACAGGATCCAAACGCGTCTCCACTGCCACTCCGTGCGTAACCGCGATCCATCCAAAAATCCCACAATGCGCCGACGATGCGCATACCATGCAGAAATTCGCCGCCGCTTAGAGCCCAGTCAAGAGCAGCACGCAAATTGTCATGCTCACACTCTATCCGATCGAGCCACTCTGTTTCGTCTTGTCCGCTCCACAGTCGAGGTTCGGCTTCCTCAGCAAAGTGCATGAAGTAGCAAAGATGTCGCTGGCGTGTCTGCATTACCTGTTCTGCTTCAGCCAGCCGATCCGCAGCAAATTGGCGGGTGAGAGCGTGTTCCAGATGGCGACTTCCGGGTAGGTGACATTGAAGATTTGCCCTACGATGACGATACCTTTGAAGTTGTTTTTGCCGCCAATTCGGTGCAATACACGGTGGACAGAGCAGCCGCACTGCGCGAACTTGGCCGAGTCTGCGCGCCGGAAGGTCGGATTGTCGCCGGTCTGTTCGGCCCGCCCGAGAATGTCGCATTCGCAACGATCTTCAAGGCCCAACGCGATACAATGCCGGAACCGCCGTCAGGCAGTGGCCCGTTTGAACTATCCGCTCCAGGTACGCTGGAAGGGTTGTTTGCCGAGGCGGGGTTGAAGGTATTGGAGAGTGGTGAAGCTGATTGCCCCGGCAAATACCCAGACTATGAAACGTTTTGGCAAGGCATCGTTGCGGCTGGACCTACTCAGCATATGCTTCAAGTTGTCAGCGAAGAGGAAATGAGCTCAGCCTTCCAACACGCGCTTGAGCCATTCCGTCTCGCTGATGGCGGAATCCTGATTCAACCAAATGTATTCACATATGTGGTTGCCACTGTGTAACTGGATTCTCTGCCAACTGTTAGGGCTTTTTACCCCATAAGCCAAGAGGAAACGTCATGCTCAGGAAGAAACAATCGCCCTTGGATTGGCATGTGGCAATTGTCGACCTGAGGTGGCGACGATTGACAGCCCAGGACAACGGCTCGGCGATTGCGGGCAACAAGCATGAACAGCCTGAGCAGGAAGGAAAAGCGTAGGATACTGGAAATCGTTGACATGACTATGACTAAGTCATGCTGTGTCCAAAAGGAGGGCAACACATGAAGTTTCACACTGTAGCAAGCGCAGACATTCAGAACGGTAAAGGCCAAGAAGCCTGGGCCTTGGTAATCAAGGCTGCCGAGTATGCCATTAAAACAGTCCGTGGGGAACGCAGACCGAAGTCCTTCAAAATGTCGCAGGTAGAGGCAACCATGTCATACGGGTTGCACGGCATGACTCTGTCCTCCTCAGTGAGGAGATGGAAGCCCTTGTAGCGACGTTGGTTCACCGTCTTGGTTTCAGTCAACTTGTGCAGTTTCTTGACGCCGATTTCGGGTGTCTCGATGGCAGAGATGAACTTGAGATAGCGTTGGTTGGCGGCAGCGAGTTGTTCCTGCAGAGCAGGTAGGCTGTAGATGGTCTTCTTCATGGGCGCCCACTTGGTCGTGGTGGTGCCATCTCGATGATGAACCTGGCGGTCATTGCTGAAAGAAGGAGACATCGGTCACGGTGGTCTCGATGCGCAGGACGATGGCGAACTTGTCGTACATCTTGATGGAGACGGGTCCCATCTGATGTCGAATGCAACTGCCCTCAAGACGAACATTGAAGCGATTGCCCATCTCGTCTTGATAGTGGCCATGCAGCTTGCGACCCAGAAAGGTGGCGATGTCGGCGGGTTTGACCGCCTGAATCAGGGTTTCCAACAGATGGGGATAAATCGCCTGGAGGGTGCGCTGCTCTTTGAAGACGAGATCGGTGGCATACTCGACCTGCATCAGACTCCAGGAGTAGGCGAGGTTCAGATGGGTGACGACCGGACAATACTGCTGGGCGAACTGATCCAACTTGGCATGAAGCTGCGTCACATCCAACGCGGCCGCCAGTTCATTGGCCCGCTCGAAGTCGTCAATCTGCAAAAACGCATTGTCGTGCTGCACATAGTCGATCTCGTGTTGCCGCAGCTGGGATGCCAACCAGTTGTGCCCGTTGCAGTAGAACTGCAAGCGAAACGGACACCAGGTGGGCACCCGCAGGTAACAGAGCCCGAGTTCTGCATCGATGAAGTAGAAGTAGTAATGCAAACACTTACCTTGGGTCGTTTTCACATAGGTCTTGTGCGTCTGCTTGTTGTGCCAGGGCATATAGGCTGTACACGCTTCCATGGCCGAGAGAATGTGAACCAGTCCGGGGTGGTCGCCTCGCTGCTTCCACAATCTGACGAATGCGCTTTTCTTTGCGCATCTGCGTTGCTCTTGGTCACGAACTCAATCTCCACACCGTGGTCTTGGGCCACCGCTACCGCATTCTCTCGCACCAGATCACGTAATGGCTGGGCAAAGTCCTTGTAGTCGAAGATGCGAATCTGTTCGTTGTAGAGATACTTGGTCATCCCTTTGGCGTAGCTCAACGGTTGCAGATGACCGGCGATTACGATCCGGTCGTAGCAATTCAGGACACCGTGCATTTGGTCTGCATATTTCTCGGATAGTAGTTCCATCGTATCTCACCCCCAGTGTGCTTCTCTGGGGTAATTCTAGATCAATCAACATTGGTCCGGACAAGCTTTCCCTTTTTGGTTCCGGCTTGCTAGGTGATGCAGACGAATTTCGGGTATGGCTGCAAACAGATGAAGGCCACCAGGAAATTCTTGCCGGATCAGAAGAGTTTATCGATTGGAGCACATTCGACAGGCAATATTTCAGAGTTAGGAATTAACAACATAAGGATTGATGCGCTGCAATCCTGGGAGAAATCGCACACAGATCCACCCAGATAAAAACAGAGCCACCAACCCGGTTGGTGGCTTTTTCATTCCTAACGATCTATCACGATTACAGACTCATGGCATGACCGTATTGCGTGCCCATCATCCTGTGTACTCTCTCAGAGAAACCGCATACCTGCTGAGCGTCGAGACTACTGGCCGCCATCACGATCTGACGGAATGTAGGGGATGAGTCCTTTCTCGAACGCGATCTCCTGGATTTCTCGTGGCGTATTGCGCACATCCACGATCAGACCATTCACTTCCAGCATCCAGATCAGCGGATTTTCATCAATAAGACTTGGGAGGCACCAGTTTGGATCCATCTGGTACATATCAAACAGATCACGGATGACTTTGGCCTTGTTTGATCCGCTGCTTTTGCTGACGCCAAAGGCGGCGCATAGCTCGTCCGCTCGCACATGTGGGGATTGGGTCCTGTCAAAAAGGAAGTTGACGCTACCCAGTGCGTAGACAATACCGCAGGCCCAAATTCCAGGCTTCCCGCGCACGATAGGAGAAGGGCGCTTTCGTGCCAACTTCGCAGCCAGCTTGCGTGACAGCGCGGCATAGTCGGCACTCAAATGTTCATCGCAAACAGCATCCGTCCGTTCTATGATTGCGAGGTACGCAGGCTCAACCGATTTTGGCACAGGTTCTGTTGGTTGTTCCGGCATATGAATCTCCGTTAGAATCCTCTATCTACGAATCGGCCATAGTCATCCCGACTCTAGCATTCTGAAGTATTGTAGGTGTTATAATAGACACAAGCAACTTTTCGTTCCTGGAACAGACAACCGATCGTCATCAGTGATCCCTTCCACCACCTGGAACCAACTGGGAAGGCCGTCGAGCCGACACAGAAAGGAAACAGCCAACATGAAATATGACATTCGTGAGTCCGAAACCGGAATCGATATTGACGTCGTTGATGTCGGCCACAAGCAGCAGGAATTGCTTGAGGCATTCCAAGCCTGCCAAACAGGCCAGTGCTCATGCCCAACAGATGAGTACGAGAAGCTTGATGCATTGACCATCACCACATCGACCATTGCTGACGACGGAAAAAGCATTCATCTTCACCTAACCGCCATATCCGGCATGCAGATTGACCCTGCGGAGATCGACCGCTGTCTGTCGTATACCGTCGAGCAAGTGGAAAGCCTCCCAGACAAGACGCAGAGGACAGCGAAATGACGATTGGCTAAACCAGCCTACCCACGTTTGTGTGCAGTGCTCCCCCTCAGGGTAAGAAATCGCGGTTCTTTGGGATCTCAGGGGATAGGGCGGGTTTCCCTACCTGCCCTATCCCCTGAGATCCCAAAGAGCCGAAATCGCACGCCGCGGATGACTGTTTACACTTCCCCCAAAACGTGTCTCAACAGACCTCGATCGGGCGTCCGCCTTTCCCTTGCATCATGTAACGGAGATAGGGTATTCTGTAAGCCAAAACGTAATCGCGCAGGAAGGCGCTGACAGTGGCATCCCGTGGTGGCTACTCAAGCCATCCGCCGGTGTTTCAGTCAGGCGGCACGGCGATAGTCATGGTGCAAGCCTCCAAATACCGACATCTTGAAAACGCGACGTGACGAGGGTTGATCACGTGGCGGAATCGGAATCCGCTGATCAAGGCCCTGGTGCACTCTGGCCGAACTGTAGAATTCGACAGACTCTCTCGAAATTCGGTTGAGGCGCCGCTGATTGAGCATCAACCGCATCAATCATCCTACTATTTTTCTGCAACACAACCTTTCAGATGTCACGCCAATAATATGCTGCTAACCATCGAACGCGTTGCAATCATGAAATCAGTCGATATTTTTGCCGATACGCCGGACCATATACTGGCGTCTGTCGCCCGGATTATCGAAGAAGTTGACTTGTCGGCCGGCGAACAATTCATTCAAGAGGGAGAAGCCGGCGACTGCCTTTATATCATCGTGGAGGGCGAAGTACGTGTCCATAGCCGTGATCGTACCCTCATGATAGCCGGCCCCGGCAAGATCATCGGAGAGTTGGCCCTGCTTGATCCAGAGCCGCGATCAGCTTCTGTGGAAGCCGTCACTGATGCACTTCTGTTTCGTATCGACAAAGAACCGTTTGACGAAGTCATGGCTGACCGGTCGGAAATTGCGCGGGGAATTATTCGTTCGTTGACTCGTCAGATCCGTCGGCAAGGTCGTGTCATTGCCGGTACCGCTGACGCCGATGGCAGGACAGCGCAATGACGGCGGTGCTTGCCCCTTCACGGTATGAGGATGATCTGGTCACCCGTCTTACACTGCTCGTCGGTCAGGCGTTCTTTCTGGGCCTAACGCTGGGTTTGCTAGTCGTCGCTTCCATCGCACTGCTGCTCTCCTTCTTCGGCGCCGGCGCCCTGCCTTATGTATATATTGTCGTTGCGATTCTTGGCTCGGTCGGCTTCTACGGCTTTGCTGAAGCCCAGCAACGCTGGTCCCTGGCGCAAGTTTCCATCGTCACTGAACTTGTGACCGTCGTCTTTCTTGCATTGACTTGGGCCGGCCTCGCTCTTGCACAGATAAGTTGGCTCGCGTTTGCCGCCATGGTGGCATTCTCACTGATCCTTCAGATTGGTTTTGTCATCCTGGGTGGGCAGGCAGGTCGGTTGCTGGACGTCCGCCAGATTAAGCGCTATTTCCCGCGAATCGTGGCCGGCTTTGTCATAGGTTTCATGGTAGCGGGGGCAATCGCCCCACCGTTACAGCGCATGTTGGGCGCTACTGAAAATTTGCTCCTTGCTGCCGCAATCAGTGGCTCTGGGATTGACAGGTGTGATTCTACTGGTCTTTGATGCGCCAAGCAACATGACGATGGTCCATCTCGCTGCCTTTGCTTTGGGCATATCGCTGCTGTGGATTATCTCAGCCTTGCTCGTCTACCGCGACTACGCCACCAATTTATTGAGGACGATGCGACGGCGTGCGCTTGGTGTGGTCGGTTTGCCCTTGAATGACAACGCCAACCTAGCAGTGGTTCGACGCCTGTTATCAAGCAGTTCTCCCAGTGATGTCCGACTGGCCCTGGACATTCTGCAGGGAGTCGATCACCCCTCCCCGACTGACTACCTGCTCCCTCTGTTGATCTCCGACACGGCCGATATTCAGATCGAAGCCCTCATCCGAGTTGAAGACCTCAAGCTAAATGCGGCTCTGCCCCTAGTACAACAGATGGCCGTCTCGACCGCCGAAGCCCGCGTGCAGGGGGCTGCGATCCGCACACTATGTGCTCTGCAAGAAGCTGATGCGGTTGAGGCGGTTGCCCCGTATCTGCAGAGCCCTGAGGCTGACGTGCGTCTGGGCGCGGCGGTTGGTCTCTTGCGCTATGGAGGGGTGCCCGGAGTGTTGGCGGCAGGCGATTGGCTGAAGGAGAGTGAGCAATCTGATGATTCGGAGGATCGCTGTCTGATTGCCCGCGTGATCGGAGAAGTGGCGATAGCGCAATTCTACCATCCCCTGGCTGCCTTGTTGTCTGATCCGGACCCAGACGTTCGCAGAGCGGCGCTGACCGCAGCCGGACAAGTGAAACATCTGAGTTTGTTATCTCTGGTGGTGAACAATCTGTCCGACCATACGACAAGATCGGCGGCATCAGAGGCCCTCGTTTCCTACGGGAACCTGATGCTGCCTATCGTGGAAGAGGCGCTATCTGGTGATGAAATCTCTGAAGATAATACGGTCCGGCTCGTACGCGTGTGCCTGCAGGTGAAGGGCGAAGAGATGATTAAGTTGATGTGCCGTCATGTCGATCACTCTTCGAATGCGGTGCGCGATCAAATTTTCGCTGTGTTGAGCGCATGTGACTATCATGCGCACGGCACTGAACTCGCTGCAGTGAACAATGCGCTTCTGCAGGAGGTTAGTCATGGACATCAAATATTGATAGCCCGAGATGAGGTGGAGGAATGCGCTGCCACCGTAATGCTGCAGCGAGCTCTCGATGACAGTTTGGCCCAGGTGCAACGGCGCATATTCTGGCTTCTATCGTTGATGTATGAAGGCCAGCCAATATTGAGCGCAGGATCAAAATTAGCGCGAGGCAATGGGGCTGAGCAAGCGCTCGCGTTTGAGATGCTGGATGTAACGCTTTCCTCTGCTCATAAGGCGTTGAGTTTTCCGCTCATTGACCCGAAGTTGGATCGAGGCAAACGTTTGGGACTCCTCAAGCATTTCAGTATCGCGACCACAATGACCTGTGATGAGCGCCTGCAGAACTTGATCAGACATGGCGATCAAGCCTGGGTGCGGGCTTGCGCAATCTATGCCGTTGGTCAGCGGGGAGCGAACGGAATGATACCACTCATCGAGTCAACGCTGGTCGATCCGGACCCGGTAGTGAGAGAGACAGCCGAGTGGAGCCTCTATACATTGGCTCCAGATCGTTTTCATCAGTCCGCTGACGCCTTGTTAGCGGATCAAGACAAACAAGTTGCCCGCTTGGCCGCCAACTTAGTCGAGGCGTCATCGTCCTCAAGCTAGTACATCCCGGCAGAAATCTCCATACAGTTCCTAACAGTGGTAGACATGCCCGAAATCTGTCGTGGTATTCACGCCGAACTGTACTATAGATGTTCAGATTATGATCTGTGGCTGCCAAACTAGAACGAGGACGGGCACGAATCTTTTTCTGAGAATCTATAGTGACGGGTCAAGCATGAAATTCTTAATTTTGGTATTCACTGATTTCGGTAGGCAGCTTGCTCCTCCAATTGCTTCGTCAGTTCCTTTACATCAGCTGTTCTTGTGCGCAAGTATGCGGCCAAAACCTCGATAATTCCATGCGCGACTTCTGGCTTGTTGCTGACAAGGAGCTTCAAGTCCGACTGATTCAACTTCAGTAGGCTGCTATCTTCAGTGGCAGTAACGGTGGCTGTCCGCAACTCCGGTGTGAAGGCAGCCATTTCGCCAAAGACATCTCCCGGGCCCAATCTACCTAATAGAAGCATGTCATCGTAGACCGACAGTGAACCCTTCACTACCACGAAGAGATCTGTGCCGAAAGAACCCTTTGTGATGATCGTTTCCCCAGATGCTGCATGTACTTCTCTGGTCTTGGATGCGACGTCTGCAAGCGTCTGTTGATCTAGCGTCTTGAATACGGGTACAGCCTGGAGAAGTACGCTCTTTTCCAGTTGGGTAATAGATTCGGGCGGGGACGGTGTTTCTGCATTTGCATCCACCATGGCTGCCCGAAATTCCTCGAAAGATAGTGTGTGATGCCAATAGGTGAGATAGGTCGATTTTGGGATCATGAGTACCTGCACTTCCCGTTCTGCGACAATCGTTGCACTGCGTTCTCCACCCCGAATAACGCCCGTTGCGCCTAGCAGCAACCATGGCTGCGCTGGAAACGAACGATACCCTCCCATGGGAATGATCGTTAGCCCTGGTCCAAGGGGTAGATAGACAAAAGAGGAAGGACTTTGGGCCTCAATTAAGGTGTCGCCAGCATCGAGCGTCAGTGCGCGGACGTTGTCAAATGAACGCTTTTCATCGATTCTCTCCACAGGATAACCCGTTTGGCCCAGGCGCGCGAGTACGTCGCAGCGAGTTGGCATGCCCCAGCGAAGAGGTTCGGCAGCCAGATAGAGTTTTCTTTCTTGCGGATGGGCGTGGGTTAGCGAAGGTGTCAACACCACACGGTTGGCAACATCCGAATCGAGCTTGGCCAACTCGTCTTGTACACGCCGAGAAAAGGCTATGTCGTCCTCCGTCTCTTCCAATCGGATAAGCATCTCGGATGCCTGCTTCAAATCAGGTATTCTCTGGGCTCGCCTGAAGCTATCGATCACATCACCTTGAATGCCGGAGATGACAAGTGCCGCGCAGCGGGCTGAGTGCTCTTGGGCACCTGGTCCACTAAAAGAGCCGCGATGGAACGAGATGCGCAGATCTCCCGAGTTCTCTAATTCGCTGCTGGCGATGTTTGCCTCTCCAGTGCTAATCGCATTGGACAACTCCAGCAGGTAAATGCGGTCTGCACCAAGTCGCAGCGCATAGACAGAATTTCCGCTGTGTTGGTCCACAAAGACCTGATAGTGGCCCGATGTTTCCAATACAGAGCCGCGTTGACGCAGCGCATCCGCTGCGCGCAGCGCGCGGATCGTATCAATCACATCCTCTACGAAATCCAATAAAGCTGGACTTTGATCCACAAGCCAGCAATAGGCTTCATCGGGGAAGAGATGGGCATAGCGCTCGATTTTTGGATTCAGTTGTTCATTTTCAGTGCCGGGCTGCGGCCTATGCGCGTCAGAGTGCTGCTTGTGCATCTGTTGTTGTGCAAACAGTGCGTGAAGCTCTGTGGTCACTGTCTGGATGAGTGTGATTCGCAAGGTCTCTGGATCATTTAGCATCGCTACAGGAATCTTGGTTTTGCTGTGACAGATCGAGAGCGAAAGCATTTCACGTAGAACCAATTTTGGTTCCTGCGTTAGTAGGCCCTTGTCAGAGAGCAAAAGCAAGTGCCATGCAAGTCCACCGCTGTTTTCCCGCCAAATGGCATCGATCAAGTCATCGAGGAGCGGATCGAAGACGGCCTAGGCCGCAAATTCCGGGTGCATGGAACGGCCAAAAACAGAAAAATCTATCATACCGACGTCATGAAAGTAGGCCAGCAGTACCGCATAGCCTTGCATTAGGGCAAATCGTTGCGGATCTCGCCGCGGAATGAGGACGCCGTGGCAGCTTGCGAGCACATCAAGTACCTGGTTGGCAATGTCGCGCGCGTGAACAACACCATGGTCGGAAAAGAGGCCAACATGCTGGTCCGGCGCCGCCATAAATTCCGGATCATTTACCAGCCTGACCAAATCGGCCTGTTCGTTGATCTTGGCGTAGAAGCGACGCTCAATTTCGTCACGGATGGTTGCCGACACCCAGGGATCCAAGCGCTCAGTCATTCGTATGCCCTTTCCTTTTTCTAGCCCTATGCACGTATCAGCTGCTGAAACGCCAGCAGTTTGGTATCACTGAGCGGAAGCTGAACAAACCCGTACGTTCATCTCGTGTGGAGCAACTTAGGCGCTTACAAAATGACATCGATAAAAAAGTGTCGATAGGAAACGATGTTAGAATGCGAAGCCCAATTCAAGGAAGAGGCTGCGTATGAGAGACTCTATCTCTCGATAAAGGCCGTCGATCGGATGCGTGTTTTTCGGTTTGGGGCCGCGTCTGGGTTTTCCAGCGCCAGCAAGGACTGGTTTGATACCTTGTTTTTGATCAAACAGAGGCCATTTCTATTCGGATTGAAGGTCAAAACGGCCAGAACGGTACCTTTCCAGGCAAATAATCAGGTCATCAGCGTACGGATGGGCAGACGGCAATTCGATTCGTTTGACTTGTCCATCGACCAAATAGAGCCACCCTGGAATCGCCAGAAGGTCGCGGACAATCCACTTTGCGCCCCATCCCGAAAAGCGAGAATCGGCTAACCCGCGCTGACGGGAGTCGGCGCGCAAGTTGTGGCAGAGATCGGTGAGCAGCACTAATGCTTTCTGCGCCTCCAAACTCTGCTTGCGTCTTGCCGAGAGGTGAAGGCCGTTTTTGTCGGTGCGAAATTGCTCGATTTCTGCTGTCCTACCACCAGAGGCGCATAGAGGCTATTCACCTCAATCCGCTTATTGTTCAGCCAGCGAGAAAACCGTCTTTGCGTGCTTGATGCCAATAACGTAGAGCCGATATCCCTAGCCGCTGAGATCGCAAAAGAATCGGATTGTTTAGACCTGACGCAACATATTACTCACTTGCCGTCGCATCAGCCCCTGCCCCATCGCCTTCACCTTCCGAGGCTTGCGCAGCGCCCTCTGGTGTTTCAGAGACTGTTTCCGTTGACGCCGCGGTTGGCTGACTCTCGTCTAGGTTGACTGGCGCCTCACTATTGATTAGATAGCGAAAATAGGCTGCGTCGCTGGGGATGACCAAGCGATCACCCACTTTGAGGATTTCATCGTAGGATTCCAGCCGGCGCATAAATGAGAAAAACTCAGCATCCTGAGAGAGTGCGTCGGCAGAGATGAGGATAGCCTCTGCCTCGCCTTCGCCACGGATGATCTCGGCTTCTCGATACCCTTCAGCCAGAATCACAGTTCTGTTTCTGTCGGCCTGGGCGCGAATGATATTGGCCAGCTCTTCGCCTTCCGCCCGGAAGAGCGAAGATTCTCGCTCACGCTCGGCCCGCATTCGGTTAAAGACGCTCTGCTCCACCTCTTCAGGCAGATCCGCACGCTTGGTGCGCACGTCGACGATGTCAATGCCAAACTCCGACGCTTTTTCGCGGGCGGAAACAGCCACGCGGTTCATGATGTTTTCCCGCTCATCCGAGATCACGTCGACGAACTCTACCGTTGCCAGTTCGCGCCGCAGTTCGGAAAAGACAATATCGTCCAATCGCGCCCGCGCGCCCGATTCCGTACGCACTGCCTTGAAGAAGGTGAGCGGCTCAACGATACGCCAGCGCGTCACGTGGTCAACGACCAGGCGTTTCTTGTCCGCGGTGAGGTACTCCTGAGGTGGCGCATCGCTGGAGAGAGTGCGCTTTTCAAAACGGGTAACGACTTGGACGAAGGGTAGCTTGAAGGCCAGGCCGGATTCGGTAACCGTCTTGATCGGATCACCAAACTGAAGCACGATGGCTTGCTCTCGTTCACCCACGATAAAGAGAAACTGGCTGGCAATGATCGCAACTACCAGAACCAGTGCAACGACGATGGACAACAATCGTGAAAACATCATTAGTTACCCTCTTCCACTTGCTCTTCGGGTTGCACTTCGAGCGGCGCTGTCTCTACGCTGGGACTACGTAGAGATGGCTGCCGGGCCGGTCTGTTCTGCGTGGTGGAGCCGGCGCCATTTAGGCTATCCAGCGGCAGGAACGGCAGCACTTCACCGCCAACCGCCTCAGCGTCAAGTAGGATCAGCCCCACATCGTCCAAAATCCCTTCAAGCGCTTCAATGTGCATGCGTTCGCGCGTGATGTCGGGGGCCGTTTGATAGGCCTTGAGCACAGCCAGAAAACGTTGGGCATCACCTTCGGCAAGCAGAATGCGCTGATCCGCAAACGCACTGGCCTCTTCGATCAGGCGCTGCTTGTCGCCGCGACGCTCGCGGCACAATATCGTTCTGATAGGCTTGGGCCACGTTGATCAGGCGCTCCTTGTCGGCCAGCGCACGCACAACTTCCTGGAATGCATCCCGCACCTCTTCCGGGGGATCGGCTACCTGCAGCCGCACATCCGTAATCTGAATCCCAGTGCCGTAATCTTCCATCATCTGGGTCAAGAAGACGCGTGTGTTGTCCTGGACTCGCGCCCGCTCTTCAGTGATCACATTGTCGATGGTCATCTGGCCGACGGTGCCGCGCAGCCCCACCTCAGCGCTTGTGCGCAGTACATCCACAGGGTCCTGGACGTTGAAGAGGTAGCCGGCAGAATCAGCAACGCGGTACTGGACCAGCAGCTCAACCTGGACGATGTTTTCGTCCGCAGTCAACATCAAGGCCTCGCTCAGGACATCTTCGCGGTCCCGTTGACCTTCACTCCGAAAGCCGATTTCGGCGCGGCGAATGCTCTCTACATTGACGATGGTAACGCTTTGGAACGGTGCGGGCAGGTGATAGTTAAGTCCGGGCGTGGTCACGCCCGTAAAGGCGCCAAAGGTCTGGACAACGCCCTCCTCACCGGCCTGGACCACATAGATGCCTGAGGCAATCCATAGTGTGAAGACAACAACCAAGGCGCCGACAATGAGCCCGCGTCGTCGCCTCGATGCCCATCCCCCCACGCCACCTAGATAGTGTTCGACCGATTCTACCTCACTGTTGCCGGGTCTGTCATTGCGATATGAGATATGTCTTGTTCTCCGTCTCTATTTGAGTTGGGCGTGAATAATTCGGCAGTGCTCAGCACAAGTACCACCACAGAAATCCAGCCGTTCTACCTATCGTAGAAACTGTGTATGGATTTCCGCCGGGTTTAACTGGTATGCGGCTTCCTGCCTCTGAATCTGGGATGCGGAGAGGCCGCAGCGGCGGCAAATGTCTACATGCTATCCTACTGTAGCATCGATCAACCTGCCTGGATAGTAATAAGGGTACCAGATTTCGCTGACCATTGGAGGGAATTGAGCAAGGCACTCCGATAATGCCGGTATCTTCAGGTCCTAGTGACGGTCCATGTCACTGTCGAGATCTACCCGGAGGCATCGATCTCGAGACACCGATTCACCTACTTCCGACTTGCTGCGTAGGCCAATTTCTCTCTGGGAAGCAATTTTTGCACCAAACGCCAATTGAACCGGTCAAAAACGGGCAGTTGATTAGACATAGGCTATGAGGGTACACTGTTGGTGGTCTCGACGATTGAGCGTGATGCACAAACCTCGATCGTTGACCCTGACATCCCATGTCGCCAAGCTTTGCTCCGGATTGAATTATCGGGCGTTCCCATGGGGAGCCATGCTGGCTACTTAACTCATCCGCTAGTCTTATCCAGACTGAGTATCGCATCAAACTGATCTGTCTGGCTAGGCTGACATCGAACTGGAAAGATGCGCTACACATCGTTCAGCCGGATACGTTATCAAGGATTGGCCCAAATGATATCGATTCCTCCCCATGATCCGCCGGCTTCCGACAAGGTCATCGCCCTGCCGGCGCTTGGCGGACTCCACTATGATTGTCGGCAACCTGTCTGACCAATAACGCTGGCCGATGAGTTGAGTAGCCAGCACGATATATAATGGAGGAAATATCTTGAATCCCGCGGACCTATTCAACAATCTTGACCGACTTGAAACCTATGGTGCCGGCGCGACGATCTTTCGCAAAAACGATCCTGGTCACTACATGTACATTGTGATGGAGGGAGAAGTGGAAATCGTTGCCGATTCCCGACGTCTGAATACGCTTACATACGGCGAAATTTTTGGCGAAATGGCTCTGATCGACGATTCGCCGCGCATGGCCGACGCCATTGCAAAGACCGATTGCGTACTGGCTGTTGTCGATGAACGCCAATTCCTGTTTCAGGTACATGAAACACCTATGTTTGCGTTGCACATTATGGGGATCATGGCCGAACGACTACGCAAATGATCCGGCGGCTATGCCCCAGGACAGATCCACCCAAAAAGGCGCGCCACAAGGGATGCGCTTTCCGGTTCCGATATCAGCGTGACATCATCGAGGGCCTCTGCAAACTCAGCACCACTCTGATACCGAGCGTCGGGATCCTTGGCCAGAGCCTTCAGGATGATCGACTCCAGTTCCGGTGATACATGGGCAAACTTCGATGGTGCAGGCGGTTCCTTCTCCCGATTCGCCTGCAAGACCTCATCCCTCGACCCGTAGAAGGGTTTGCGTCCCGTGACCATTAGGTAAAGAATCATCCCTACCGCATAGAGATCCGATCGCCCATCAATGCGGCTCCCCACGCTGATCTGCTCCGGCGCCAGAAAAGATGGAGTACCGTAAAGGCCGACTTCATATGCAGCGCCGTCCTCAATACGAATTGCAGTACCAAAGTCAGTCACCTTGATAATGCCCTCGCGTGTAAGCATCAGGTTGGCAGGCTTGATGTCTCGATGAACATACCCTTGAGCGTGTAGATAATCCAGGGCGCGGCAAATTTGCCGTGCGATCTCGACGGCCTGGGTCTCGGGGAGTCGCTTCTGAGCCAACAGAAAATGGTCGAAGCTGGGGCCGTCAATCAGTTCCATGGCTGTGTACATGCGCCCCTTGTCCACGCCAGTGTCGTAGACACGCATGATCCCGGGGTGATCGAGCCGCGAAACCACGCGCGCCTCAAACTGGAAACAGGCCAGCGTATGGGGATCACGAGTTGCTTCAGGCCGCAACACTTTGAGTGCCACAGAGTCTGCGTCAGCGCCGTCTGAATCGGCTGCGTCTGGAGGGATCTGAATCTTCTGTGGGGTGTCGCCAATTCGATGGGCGCGATAGACCATAGCGGCAGCACCACCGCCTAGAGGCGAATCAACCAGATAAGCGCCTACCTGGTTGTGCGGAGATGTTTGGCCGGAAACTGGGTTACTTGGGGACAAAAGGCACCTGGATAAGAACCGCTGCCGTTTCGCCAACGCCCGTTTGCGTTGATACTCGATCATGGCGGACTCTGACGAAAGCATTTCACGAAGCAGCGCGAGGGTCAATTGACGATCTGCACGATCACTGTAACGAATTATCAGATACATTGCCGGTTGACAACTTATGTCAACCTGGGTGGGTCATCCGAGGGCGTTCGCGGCCGATGAGAAACCAGCGAAGGGTCTCTGCGCTCACATCCTGTAGAGATTCTTCACTGGCGGCACTTGTGCTACAGAATCTTCCATCATTGCCGGTGTGGTTCCCGACTGCAGAACCACCGGATGCATCCGTTCAGAATGACATGTTGCAAAGTGTCCGGTAGCCGGCGACCACTACCGATTTGCTGCGTAGGCCAATTTCTCTCTGGGATACAATTTCCGGACCATGCGCGCCAATAATGATGAGGCGCCCTCGTACCGAGTAATCTAGGTACGGGACGCCCCACCAAAACCACTCAATTGAGCGACGGGGCGATAAGCCCAATCACCCCATTCCCGTTCTTCTCACACTACGCGAGATCGAAGCGATCAGCGTTCATGACCTTCGTCCAGGCGGCCACGAAGTCCTTGACAAACTTCTCCTGGCTGTCATCCTGCGCGTAGACTTCAGCATAGGCGCGCAGGATCGAGTTCGACCCGAAGACGAGGTCCATGCGCGTCGCCGTCCACTTCACCGCGCCGGTCTTGCGATCGCGGATCTCGTAGAGATTGCCGTCCGTGGGCGCCCAGGTGTTGGCCATGTCGGACAGGTTTACGAAAAAGTCGTTGGTCAGCTGACCCTCACGGTTTGTCAGAACTCCGTGCTTGGCGCCGGCGTAATTGGCGCCGAGCACGCGCATCCCGCCGACGAGGACCGTCATCTCGGGGGCGGTGAGACCCATAAGCTGGGTACGGTCGAGCATCATCTCTTCGGGGCTGACCACGTAATCCTTCTTGAGCCAGTTACGATAGCCGTCGGCCAGCGGCTCCAACACATCGAAGGAATCCGCATCGGTCATCTCGTCAGTCGCGTCGCCACGGCCCGGTGAGAAGGGAACCTCGACCGCGAAGCCTGCGGCCTGTGCCGCCTGCTCCACGCCGACATTGCCGGCCAGAACGATCACGTCAGCGATGCTTGCGCCGCTCTCGGCCGCGATGGGTTCGAGCATCCCCAGTACTCGCGTCAGACGTTCAGGCTCGTTGCCCTCCCAGTCCTTCTGCGGGGCGAGGCGGATGCGTGCGCCGTTGGCGCCGCCGCGCATATCCGAGCCGCGATAGGTACGGGCACTATCCCAGGCGGTCGCAACCATGTCGGCAATACTGAGGCCGGCGGCGGCGATCTTGGCCTTCACTGACGCCACGTCATAGTCGGTGGACCCGGCGGGGATCGGATCCTGCCAGATCAGGTCCTCGTCCGGCACATCGGGACCGAGGTAGCGGACCTTGGGCCCCATGTCGCGGTGGGTGAGCTTGAACCAGGCCCGGGCGAAGGTCTCCTTGAAGTACTCCGGATCGGCCATGAACTTCCGGCAGATCTCGTTGTAGATCGGGTCAACCTTCATGGCCATATCCGCGTCGGTCATCATCGGGTTGTGTCGGATGGAGGGATCGCTGGCGTCGACCGGCTTGTCCTCCTCTTTGATCTCCATCGGCTCCCACTGCCAGGCACCCGCGGGTGACTTGCGCAGCTCCCACTCGTGGCCGAAGAGCATATCAAAGTAGCCCATGTCGAACTTGATTGGGTCGGTTGTCCAGGCGCCTTCCAGACCCGAGGTCACGGGCGCGGCTGGCTAACCCGTGCATCTCGGGGTTGTCCCAGCCCAGGCCCTGCATCTCGGGGGCTGCGGCTTCAGGAGCGGGCCCCAGTAGGGCGGCGTCGCCGTTGCCATGGGTCTTGCCGACGGTGTGGCCGCCTGCGGTCAGGGCCGCGGTTTCCTCATCGTTCATCGCCATCCGGGCGAAGGTCTCGCGCACCTGGGCCGCGGTCTTCAGGGGGTCGGGCTTGCCGTTCACACCTTCAGGGTTGACGTAGATAAGGCCCATCTGCACGGCGGCCAGCGGGTTTTCCATGGTCGCCGGATCGTCCACGTCCCCGTAGCGCTCGTCCGAGGGCGCGAGCCATTCCTTCTCCGCGCCCCAATGGGTATCCATTTCCGGGTGCCAAATGTCCTCGCGCCCAAAGCCGAAGCCGAAGGTCTTGAACCCCATGGACTCATAGGCGATGTTGCCGGCCAGGATCATCAGGTCGGCCCAGCTTACCTTGTTGCCGTACTTCTTCTTGATGGGCCAGAGGAGCCGGCGCGCCTTGTCCAGGCTCACGTTGTCGGGCCAGGAGTTCAGCGGTGCGAAGCGCTGGTTGCCGGTGCCGCCGCCGCCACGGCCGTCGGCCAGCCGGTAGGTTCCCGCCGCGTGCCAGGCCATGCGGATCATCAAACCGCCATAGTGGCCCCAGTCCGCCGGCCACCACTCCTGACTGTCGGTCATCAGGTCATGCAGGTCATTTTTCAGCGCCTCAACATCGAGCTTCTTGAGCTCCTCGCGATAGTCGAAGTCCTCACCCATCGGATTCGTCTTCGTATCATGCTGATGAAGAATGTCGAGGCTCAGGGCATTGGGCCACCAGCCCGTGACCGACTCGCCTGCAGAGGTGTTCGCGCCGTGCATCACCGGGCATTTCCCGTTGGTGCTTGTTCCATTTTTCTCCATAGTACCTTACCTTTCGTGAGTTGATGGACATGACTCTTATCATCGTGCAAGCAGAAAAATCTCTCGACCATGCCCCGAATGTTCACCCTGGGGCACGTATATACGCCGGCTTCAGGCAGAGAGCGCACATTTTGCGCAGATAACATCATATTCAACGCGCATGTCAAGGACGACCAGACCGCCAGGCAGCTCTGCCGGCGGCGTTGAGACGTTCTCCGGATCGGGCGCGATGTCGAAGATCGCACCGCACATGCGGCAGAACGCGTGGTCGTGCGGTTTCCTGGTGCCCTCAACGCGCAAGCGGCCGTCGACCTCAGAGAGCTTGCGCACCAGCCCGGCCCGGGAAAATGCATTCAACGTACCATAGACCGTCGAGAGGGAGAGGGTCGGATGGCTCCCGGCCAGTTCTTGGTAGATCTCTTCCACGCTCGGATGGTTGCGATTGCGTTCGATTGCGTCCAGAATCGCGACCCTGGGGCCGGTTGCCTTGAGACCGGCTCCACGGAGTCGGTCAGCCTGTTCAGATACGGACATACAATCGCGCCTGTGAATCAAAATTATTATGAAATACAAACCAGTTACAAATGAGTATCATGATGAAATCTATCGTAATACTGATCATGGGCAGATGCAAAAACACGTCCGGTCAATCAATCATTCCGACTTCTGATTCGTGATCGAAACAAGAGGTTCACCGAAGCGTTCAACCTCCTCCGGCTGATCCGCCGGCTTCCGGTGAGGTCATCGCTCTTTCGGTCTTGGGTGACCTGCATCCTCATTATCGGCGAACTGCCTGACTGAATCGCTGGCGGATGAGCTAAGTAGCCAACACGGGACCAGAAATGCAAAAAACTCCCGTTTCCGAGAGCTTTCCCGATCCTAGAGAATATTAGTATAGGCGGAGACGACGGGATTCATTCACCGTCTGGCACGTAGTAATCTGGAATGGGAAATGCCTGCACAAAAGGCTGGATGTGACGGATCTGCATGTCTACAACGACATCGACGTCCAACGTCAGCCTGGGCTCACCGTAGAAGATTGCGGCAAAGCCTCCGACAACCATGTACGGGATCGCTAGACGCTCAAATACGTCGATCACATGACTGAAGAAAGCCCTCAGTTCACTCGGTTGTACTGACATCATGATACTCTCTGCCCAGCCGCTGATTGCCCTGCATTCTTCTTGTCACCCGCCACGCCATCTCGGCCGGCGTCAATTCATGCGCACGTTGCTCCTCGGTAAGGCGAACGGTATCCAATGCAAACTGGTATGCCTGAAACGCAAGGTCCAACCGCTGGGCAGGTGTCAACTGTTTCCATGCAGCGATCTGCTGCATATCGACATCACCCAAGCGTTTGTGAAGTGCTTCAATCGAAAGTGTTGTTGGATTCTCAACAGTCATAGCCAAAGTATGTGATTCGAACCACTGCGACATTCTACCTTTGCTGAATTGAGCAAATTGTAGCACGTTCCACCGATGGTTTCAAAGGACCTCACAACTCACTCAATAGCGGTTACGACGCCAACCGCTGTTGTCCTACTGTCGGATGGAAAGCACGCTAGTGCGGAGGATCCATAGCCGTAAACACCGGCCTTCCTCTGGCAAATCTGGCTGATGCGTTGTCGATGGTTCTTCATGTGCCCATGATAGTCGCTGGCGACTACAGTGTCAATGGGTCATTGGCCGATCCCTGGCCCAACGATTGTGGAGATCCGAATGCTGAGGTATCCTAAGAATCGGATCATCAGACTGGTTGGTTATCCAGCCCAACTTCCGTCGCTGATCTACCTGAATGTTGCTGATTCGTGGTTCTTCCTTTGGGGAGATCCTATTGCCCTCTAGCAGCAGTATTTCACCAGACCCTGGCGTCAGGTTGTGCCAATGACAAATCTCATATTGACAACCAAACTGTACGTTCCGCTGCCCCAACCCGAACTCGTCACGCGCCCAAGACTAATCAAGAAACTCAACGAAGGATTGCCTCATAAGCTGACGCTCATTTCCGCGCCTGCAGGCTTTGGCAAAACGACTCTGGTGAGTGATTGGATCGCCAGTATGCAATTGGATGGTGAAAAAGGGAGCCAATCACAAGATCACACTTCGAGAAATATGAATCGAGTTGCTTGGCTTTCGCTGGATGACGGGGACAACGATCTGCATGGCTTCCTGATCTACTTTATCGCTGCCGTGCAAAGAGTAGAACCTGACTTTGGACTAGAACCACTGGCCGCGCTGCAATCATCCGGAGCGACCAATAGTGAAGCAGTTCTGGCGGCCCTTCTCAATGAGCTGGCGGGCCTTCCCCAATCCCTGATCCTCATTCTAGATGATTATCACGTGATCGAAACGCAATCAATTGACGAAGCACTCACGTTTTTTCTCGATCACTTGCCTGCAACAATGCACTTAGTCATCAGCACTCGCATCGATCCGCCCTTGCCTTTGGCGCGTCTGCGCGGTCGGGGGCAATTGACCGAGTTGCGTGTCGCCGATCTGCGTTTCACGAATGATGAGGCTGCTACATTTCTCAATCAAATGATGAGACTCGAACTCTCGGCAGAAGATATTGCCGCGCTGGGGTCTCGTACCGAGGGCTGGATTACAGGATTGCAACTGGCTGCACTCTCTTTGCAGGCAAGAGATGCAGAGCATGTCACCAGTTTCATCCAATCGTTCACCGGCATTCACCATCATGTCCTTGATTATCTGGTTGAAGAGGTATTGCAACAACAACCGCCAGGGGTGCAATCCTTTTTGCTGCAAACGTCAATATTGACGCGCCTGACCGGTTCTCTATGCGAGGCCGTCTGGAATTTTGAAAACGACGGCCTTCATCAGAGCGAGGGGCAACCATTGTTGGAGCAACTTGCAAAATCCAACCTGTTCATTGTGCCTCTGGATGACGAACGGCGTTGGTATCGTTATCACCATCTATTTGCTGACCTGCTGCGCTATCGTTTACAGCAAGAGCAGGCCAGCTTTATCCCCGAACTGCATCGTCGAGCCAGCAAATGGCATGAAGAACACGGGTTCATCGACAGAGCGATTCGCCATGCCATAGCAGCAGATGATCTTGAAGAGGCAGCACGACTGGTTGCTGAACACAGCTACACGGCAAACGAGCGGGGTGAGGTGAGCACGGTGCGGCGATGGTTCGAGTTGCTACCAGGTGAAAGAGTCCGTTCGGACCCCTCATTATCTGTCGACTTTGCTTGGAATCTATTCCTCAGCGGTCAGATTGGCGCTGTTGAGGAACGCCTGAACGATGCAGAAGCACTTCTTACCAGGCAAACGACACCCATCAACAGTGAACAGGTCGCCGAACTATATGGCAAGATAAACACACTACGCGCGATTCTCTTTGGTATTCAGGGAGAACCGATGCGCAGCACTGAAGTAGCTCAGCAAGTGCTAAATCTCCTACCAGACGATCGTCGTTCCGAGCGCGGGATTCTCCTCTTAACACTCGCCGTTAACTTCAGAGATGTCGGAGACATCGCGCAAGCAAGCCAGTCATACGCCGATGCTGTCACTCTGCTCCTGGCAGCCGAAAACATAATGGCTGCTATTATGGCCGTTGAACAGCTGGTTCGTCTATTGGTGATACAAGGGAAGCTTGTACAAGCAGTCGAAGTATGCCAGGAGATGCTCGATGCGTCTACTGAGTTCAGTGCACCGGAACAACTGCGGATACTCAGTTCAGATATGGCGCGAGCGAATATGAGCCATGTACTTTATGAGCGAAATGAGTTAGCAGACGCTGAAGAGTACGTGCGCCGGGGAATCAAACAAGCCAAACGAGGGGGCTTCCTTCAATCGCTGGTCATTGGACAAATCCTATTGGCACGGATTCTGCAAGCACGGGGCGATGCAAACGGTGCAAACAAGATGTTGCAAGCTGCGATTAACAGCACTCAAATGGATCTCCAGCAAATGTATCAGGCAGAACTTACTGCCTGCCAGGTTCAGTTGTGGCTTGCACAAGAAGAGCTTGATACGGCGTCTCGGTGGGCGCAGGAAAGCAATCTGAGCGCCGAGAACGAATTCAACCTTCAAAACGAGTATGAACATATCTCGCTGGCACGGGTGCTAGTTGCGCAAGGACGAATCTCATCAGATGGGGCTATGTTGACCAGAGCACTCGGTTTGGTCGAACGACTCGCTCTGTCAGCAGAATCAGCGGGGCGAAAGGGGCAGCTGATTGATCTCCTCATACTTCAGGCATTAGCCTTAGATGCACTTGGAGATCTCAATCAGGCGCTGTCTTGCCTGGAGCGGGCGCTTGTTTCGGCGGAACCGCAGCGAATTGTACGTATCTTTCTAGACAATGGCGACTCAATCGAACATTTGCTCAAGGAAGCAGCCAGACGCGACATTGCTGCTGAGTTTTCGATTCAATTGCTGAATGAATTGGACACTGGTACACATCCTGACCAGCCCGACCATTCATTCCCGCCTCTCCTCATTGAACCTCTGTCCGACCGCGAAATGGAAGTCCTTCACTTAATGGCAGAAGACCTGTCCTACAAAGAAATTGCAGACCAGATCATGGTGAGCCTCAATACCGTACGCACGCACGTAAAGCACATCTACAGCAAGCTCATGGTTCACAAGCGATCCCAGGCTATCGCCAAAGCCAGGGAACTTCACCTCTTATAGATAAACCTCCATCACATAATCCCGCCCCGACAATCACATCTTTTTGTCCTCAAGATCACATTCAAATGTGATTATCTTTCGATCCGCTCCTGTTATCCTGAAATCATAATATTGAACGCAATCTTGTCGGAGAGAGGTTGACAGGAATGACAGATGCAGGACACACGTTTAATCCAGATTGCCCGGTAATCTACCAGATTACGGTGCAGGGATATCTGGACCAGAGCCGAGCCGACTGGTTCGACGGCATGGCCATTGAGCCTCAAGTCGATGCAGAGGATATGAGTGTCACTCGATTGACGGGCGAGGTGATCGATCAAGCCGCTCTGCACGGGTTGCTGCGCAAACTGTACGATCTGGGTCTGTCACTGCTGTCGATAAAACGCATCGAGCTTGATTAACCGGATGCGACAGATAGTAAGCATTTGTGTGACAAACAATCAGACTGTAAAGGAGACGAAATGAACACGGAAGAAACCAGATATCAAGAAGCGAAAGAGAGAGTTGAGGCGATAAAGGGCTTTTACATTCATCTTTCTGTGTACGTCGTTGTGAACCTACTTCTGTTTTCAATCAATATGATTGTATCTCCTGACGTACTGTGGTTCATTTGGCCGCTCATAGGGTGGGGCGTTGCCGTCGCTCTTCATGCGCTTTCGGTTTTCGGCTTTGGTGGCAGGTTCGGCGCAGATTGGGAGGAGAGAAAGATCAGAGAGCTTATGGAGAAAGAGCGGTAGAAAATGACACAACCTCAAATACCGGATCAGATGACCGCCGTGGTTCTCGATTCATATTCCGGCGCCAAGGCACTCCGGGTTGAACAGCGCCCAGTCCCAAGACCGGAAAAGGATGAAGTCCTGGTCAAAGTCGCGGCCTCACCAATCAATCCCTCGGACCTAGCCTTCCTGGATGGAAAATACGGTTTCGAACTCCCGCCTCCGGTTGTTCCCGGCGGCGAAGGTTCGGGAACAGTTGTCGCCGTTGGCCCTGGAGCGATGGGCCGCTATTTCCTCGGCAAGCGGGTTGCTTGCCTGAGTAAGGGCGAAAGGGATGGCATCTGGGCTGAATATGTGGTGGCCTCTACAAAGGGCGGCGTCTTCCCACTAAATAAATCGGTCAGCTTGGAACAAGGGGCCACGTCGATAGTCAATCCACTAGCGGCCAGTGCTTTCCTGGAAATCACAAAAGATGGCGGGCACAATGCCATCGTCCTCACCGCTGCGGCCAGCGCACTCGGGCAAATGGTCAACCGCTTGGGGCGAAGTGAGGGGGTTCAGGTTGTCAACGTCGTGCGCCGAGATGCACAGGTGGAACTACTCAAGGCGCAAGGTGCAACCGTCGTCTTGAATAGCAGTGATGTGGATTTTGACAGACAACTCCATGATGCCTGCCATCAGGTTGATGCCCACCTTGCCTTTGATGCGGTTGCCGGACCGATGACGGGACAACTGCTCAAAGCCCTGCCGGAAAACAGCACCGTGACGGTATATGGCAATCTTTCCCACAAAGCGCCACAGACCAACATCGACCAGATCATCTTTCAGGGCAAGACCATCACCGGTTTCTGGCTGGGGCCCTGGCTCTATTCCAATAAGAATTTGCTGCAAATCCTTATGCTTTGGCGGCGCTCCCAAAAGCTGATCGCCACCGATCTCAAGAGCGAAATCCGGGCACGGTACCCATTTCAGGAAGCCAGGAAAGCTGTCCAGAATTACACCAATCAAATGACAGGCGGAAAGATTTTGCTCACACCGCTAACCTAATTCCCAATCACGCATACCTGGTCAATGTACTGGCGCTACGGCAAGAACAACGATTCAGCCACAGAAGAACGCAGATAAACAGATGTCAGCAGAGCTTTTCCTCTGTGACCTTTGTGCCTTCTCCGTGCCTCTGTGGTGAACCGGACCTTTTTGCAGCAGAGTCATCTACTTGAAGGAGTAAGTGAAGATGGTTGAAGTCACAATCGATGCCGAACGATGTAAGAAAGATGGCCTCTGCGCCATGGTCTGCCCGGTCACCGTTATCCAACAAGACGAGAAGGCCACCGTACCAAAGATATCTGATGAACGCATAGAGTATTGCATTGCTTGCGGCCAATGCGTGGCCATCTGCCCTCACGGTGCGATTAGCCACTCTGAATTCCCAGCGACCACCATCCGGGCGATTCAGTTTGAGCAGATGCCCACAACAGATCAGGTAATGGCGTTGCTCAAGACCCGACGCTCCATCCGGGTATTTCGAGACAAGCCGCTGGCGAAAGAGACCATCGAGACCATCATCGACGGGGCGCGCTTTGCGCCCAGCGGACACAACTCGCAAAGCACGGACTTTCTCGTTGTTCAGGACAGAGCCGTGTTGAACCAAGTCTCTGCGATGGTCATCGAGTATCTGAAGTTCGAAATCAAACGGTTTGCGAACCCACTATTCAGAACACTCGCGTTGCTAGCAGACCGGGAAAAGGCCGAGAGTGGTCTGCACGAAATACCCGGATTCAAGCGGATGATACGGTCGTACGAATCCGGCGCCGATCCGATACTCCACGGCGCACCTGCGTTACTGGTTTTTCATGCCCGGCGGACCATAGGGTTTGCGGATGTAAATGCACAATTGGCGCTGCAGAATGCCTCCCTTGTCGCCCACGCCTTGGGTATAGGGCACTTCTACACCGGCTGGGTGCTCGCTCCCTGTCGCGCGCCCATGGCGCGGTCATGGAACCGGCGCATTCCAAGCTTGATTGGCATTCCACCTGGAAATGAGCTGCATGGCGCTTTGGCGCTTGGGAATCCGATCCCCAGGTTCAAGAACATGATCGAGAGAACTCCCCCAGAGATCGAATGGGCATAACACCAAGATATCACCATCTATTTTGGGAGGCACAATCATGACAACGGCAGTCAAGCCGGTTACCGCTCGGAATCGGATCCTCACATTGGACGTACTACGCGGCTTTGCGCTCCTGGGTATCCTGTTGATGAATATCCAGTTCTTTGCCATGCCGGAGCCCGCCTACTCGATTCCGGCCGTTTTCGGTGATCTGACCGGCGCCAATCTTGGCGTCTGGTGGTTTAGCTATCTCTTTGCCGATCAGAAGTTTATGACGCTCTTCTCCATGCTCTTCGGCGCAGGCATCGTCTTGATGACGTCCAAAGCTGAACGGCAGGGCGGACACTCGCTGAGGTTGCACTACCGGCGCATGTTCTGGCTGTTGATTATCGGTCTAGTCCACGGCTACTTGCTCTGGTCAGGCGATGTCCTGGTGCTCTATGCCATCTGCGGATTCGTCATCTACTGGTTCCGGCGCTGGTCGCCCAAGTGGCTGCTGCTGCTCGGCGTGATTGTGTTTGCCGTCGGTCCGCTTCTCTCCTTTGCCGGTGGGGCATCCGTGCAATATGCGCCGTCCGAAGTGAGGGCCGAACTGGTCGCCGACTTCTGGCCGTCCCAGGAAGTTCTGGATACCGAAATCGAGGCGTACCGCAGCGGTTGGCTGGGTCAAATGGCGGCGCGTGTGCCCATGGCGGTGGAGTTGCAGACGACGGCGTTGTTCTTCTGGGGCTTCTGGCGGGCCGGTGGGTTGATGCTGATGGGGATGGCCTTCTTCAAGTGGGGCATCTTTTCCGGCAAACGGCGCAATCGCTTCTATCTCGTGCTGATCGCTCTGGGATTGCTGATCGGTTTGCCCGTCGTTGCCTGGGGCGGCTATCAGAATTTCGCGCACGGCTGGGATCCGATCTACGCCCGGCTGGGCATGGGGTATCAGTTTAACTACTGGGCGAGTCTCTTTGTCAGCTTGGGTTATGTCGGCATGATCGTGGTCTGGCTGCGCACAGGCTGGTTCGCGTGGTTGCAGCACGCGTTGGGATCGGTGGGGCGGATGGCGTTGACCAATTACTTGCTCCAGACGATCATTGCCACGTTTATCTTCTACGGTCACGGCTTTGGACTTTTTGCCACGGTCTCTCGGACCGAGCAGATGCTCGTCGTGCTCGGAATCTGGGCATTGGAGTTGGTTTTCTCGCCGCTCTGGCTACGCCACTTCCGCTTCGGTCCGGTCGAGTGGCTGTGGCGCTCGCTCACCTACTGGCAGCTTCAGCCGATCCGCGTTGCCTCTCCCGCGTACGCGACCTCATTCGAGCAAGAGCGACGGGGAGGATAGTCGTGCCGAACGATTGATTGATTCGGGTAGGGAATAAAGTAAAGGAGCAGATCAAATGAACATTGCGATCGTCTATGACAGTAGCACGGGCACAACAGAAAATGCAGCAAAAGCAATGGCTAACGTGCTGGAGAAATCTGGTCATCAGTGCAAGGTCCAGCCCGTTTTTCAGGCCGATCCAGATGAAATATCGCAAGCGGACCTCATCTGTATTGGGAGTTGGGTGAAAGGGATCTTTGTCATAATGCAGCACCCAACTGAGGAAACAATGCGCTTTATTGATCGGCTCGGAGACCTGACAGGCAAGAAGGCGCTGGTCTTTTGCACCTACAAGTTGGCCGTAGGATCAACGCTCCGGCACATGGCGCAGGGATTGGAGGAGAAAGGCGCACAAGTCGTTGCGCAGTTCAAGTATCGTGGCCCAACGCCAAACAACGAGTTCACATCGTTTGCCGCATCGTTGGCATCCATTCCAGCGATGTGACAATGGGGCTGACCGGGCGCGACGTGCAAAGGCCAAGGGGAGAGTTCATACGTTGAAGGTGAAGTGGTGACAGACCCACCTGGCTGCCCGATCGGTTAAAACCAGTTCATCCTATGTAGGAGAAAGAAGACGACGGCAATTGCAGTACCAACAGCAGGTAGGGCAGCAGAACAGTACAGCCTACATGAGATGATGGTAAAGGCGCCGAAAGGATAAGGCAATGTCAAAAGGTATCATGCTTGGGTTGTTGATGCAGTGCATTTCTGCAGTCGGCTATCTGGTTATCGTTGGTGTGACATCGATCACGAGTGAGTGGTTCCGAACCGGCGTGATGATTCTCTTTGCCAGCGTGATCGCTCTGCTGGTCACAGGGTATGCGGTCTTTTCTGGTCAACAGCAGTTGTCGGCGATTCAGGCCAAAGAGTACATCTATATCGCCATTGGCGCCGTCATGGTGATGTTTGTTGCCCAGACTCTCTTCTTTTTCGGTGTGCAACTCTCAAACATGACGACGATGACGCTCACATTGTTGGCCCTTCCCTTCATTACACTGTTCTTGGAATTGAGCCTGGGCAGAATCAAGTGGTCGTCGCTGGGTACGTACGACTTAGTTGGCTTCGCTCTAATCAGCGTAGGGTACGTGGTCTACGTGTCCAAGCCATAATCGCAATAGTTGGAGTAAACGGAATATATCATGACGATTCAACTGACATCGGACCAAGTTTGGACAGAAATCGAGAAGAACTTCTTTGGCGTACTTGGCATGGTTACGTCCAGTGGCGAGGCGCGAACGGTAGGCATCAACTATGTGGTGGATGACCACAAGCTCTGCATCAACACCGATAAAGAGGCGTGGAAAACAAGGCACGTTGCTGCCAATCCTCACGTGTCGATCACCATCCCCATTGTCAAGCGTGTGCCGTTGCTCCCATGGATCAAAGTACCGCCTGCCACCATCACCTTCCACGGTGAAGCCAAGGTCCTGGAATACGGTGATGTCAAGCCAGAAGTGATCGACAAGATCTACCATCATGTCACCTTGGATGACCAGACAGCCGACGAGTACCGCATCATCGAAGTGATGCCGAAGAGTCAATTCATCACCTATGGCGTGGGCATTCCGGTGTGGCAAATGCGCTTCCCGGAGAAGGCACGCGGCCGCGCCGACTGAACTGAGCGTGCTCGCACATAAACAAGAACTGGCCTTGTGACCAAGAGATTTGTCAGCCATATGCATCTCAAGCCATCCAAACGAATTCTACTGGCCGGCGCTGCAGGCTATGTGGGCCGCGAACTGGCCGACCTGCTGCTGACGAATACTAAGGTCAGCCTGTCCGCTTTCAGCTTTCCCTGTACCACGAAGACGCCTATGTTCTGACGGCTGTCCCAACCAGCGCAATGATCAAACAGATGCTGCAAAGACCATTTCCACCTGGCATCCACTATATGGGACTCTGCTGCGATCCGAGCAAACTGCTCGCTGACATTGAAGGGATGGCGATTCCAATTGCCCAACATTAGGATACCCAACATAAGGAGTAGACTACATGACTGAAGAGCACCCAAACATCGCCCTACTGAAGCGACTTGACCTTGGAAACTTAGCCGGATCTGCTAACCTATTTGCGGAAAATGTCGTTTGGCATTACTTCAACCCAATCCTACCGGATATTCAGGGCGACTATGTCGGCCAGAGCGGGCTTCAAACCTTCTTCAAGACGCTTGCCGGGCTAACGAAAGGCACCTTCGAAGTTCACCCGGTCTCTGTTACTGCGGTCGGAGATGAATTGCTGGTCATCCAGACCCAAAACAGACTGATCCTTGAAGACCAGCAGATAGAGCCGGACGTAGTCGTCGTGTGGCGTATTGTAGACGGCCGTATTGCCGAAGTTTGGGACATTCCTTCCGTATATAGTTGACATGCTTCATACCAAAATTCTTCAACTCAGACGATTCTGAAATCAAGTCTATCTTCGGGAGTGTCGTATGCTGAAGATCAATAACATCTATGGTCACGGATACGGTCAAACACAGATTGAGCATCTGCGCGCATGGGGATTTCGCGTTCGTCACCCAGTCTCGAGATTTGCTGGGTCCCAACTGCTGCGGTTCGTTGATTTCGCTACAGAACCTTCTTTGGAATTCATTGAGGTAGAAAGCGAACGCGAGTACTTCGATTTCCTGCCCAAAGGTATGGTCCCCTATTGTCCCGGCATCAATCTCTTCATACCGCCCAGTTCATCAAGGGACATTGGTGAGTTTCGGCAGATTTATCACGATTGGGGCGCCAATCCAAGACACGTCAATTACGATGGGAGTGACGAGCCGAATAAGCCGGGTTGGAACTTCTTGAACTTCGATGTTCCTGTGGTCAGGGATACCTTTATCTACCTGACACAACTTGATGACCCGCAACCTGATCGGAAAACTGACACCGATCATCCCAACAGCGCCAAACAGGTGCGAGGATTGGTTTTCACGCTAGATGAGGAAGAGCTCGCCAAACTGGCCAAGCTTGCCGGGGCAAGGATGGTTGCCGGGACAATCGATTTGGACTGTGTGCAGATATGGTCATCCAAGGCCTTGCAGAACGACAGTATCCTACCCGAAAAGCGCTTTCCCTTAGCGGTCGTCGTCATCAAGGCAAACAGCCTGGACTTTTTCGTCGGCAAGAAAGACGTCACCGTCGTCGAGTTCGAGTCACGACCCGCAGCTTACATCAAGACAACCGACGTATCGTGGGACATGTCATAGTGAAGTGCATCAAACAGATGACGAGACCAGCCAACGGATCTGGCGACGGCAACCTGATCATCGACCTGACACGCAGCAAACATGACCTGCTTGTAGAAAACGCACTACTTCGCCGGCAACTGATTGTTCTCAGACGTAGCCAAAAACGGCCTCATCTGTCGAACTGGGATCGCATCAAACTGGTCTGTCTGGCGAATCTGTCGCCGAACTGGAAACACGCGCTTCATATCGTTCAACCGGACACGCTGCTCACCGTCAGTCAAAGCCAGCTGCGCTCAGTACTGACCGCATATATCGGCTACTACTAAACCGCACGGCCGCATCAAGGCATCGATCTCAGAACACCAACTCACCAAATCCCGCAAGACTGTGACGGCCCGATCCGGTGTCGTGACATACTTGGAGGAATCATCCACGACCACTTTCGCAATCCCGCGTAGCCCTGTATTCTCAGTCGGATGAGTTTATTAGACCAGGCGGGCACGAACCTCAGGCTTTCGCTTTCAACGTGGCGGCAGCAAAATCGTCAGCACGTGTACGCAGCCAGCCCTCCAACCGGCTATGTGCATCCAACTGCTCTAGACCGGCTTTGCGCAGCGACTCTTCCGTTAGTACCACCGTTTTGCCGTCATCAAAGCGGATCAGTATCGCGGCCACATTAACACAATCCACTTCGTTCTCTCCCATAGCACATAGGAGTGCGGTATTCATTACATACCTCCTTCAAGATCGAAGATTGTCCGGCGCGTATCCGTTCTTCGTCGGCACACAACGCGCCAACTTGAGTCTCAATGAGATGGTCGATCGCTAGGCCAGAACCGGAATTGTATCGGCGACGGCCTCTAATCGTTCCACAATCGATTCCATATCGGCATGCACGCGCGGTGCATCCATGCGAGTTCCTTCGAGCCAGGACATGGCAATCGTCGGATCTTCATGGATGACGCCGATGGGTTCAATTCCCTTCTCGGCAAGTGCCGCAGACACGAAGCGTTCCATCTCTTCATCTTTGATCCGATTCAGGATGACCACTACATCCTTCACCTTGGATCCTCTGAAAACATGCTGCGCCCAGGCGACCAACTCGGGCGTCTCGAGATGCCGCGTGGCCGGCGGTACACCCGCCTTGATTTGCTCCACCATGATCTGCATGTGGCTCGCCATCTGGATTGCGGCCAGAGTCGGATCGACCACGACGAATGCCCAGTCGACACTCGTCACCGCGCCGCGTGCCGAATCTTCAAATCCGGCCTTGAAATCAATCAGAGTCACGGGATGGTCCGCATTCTGTTGAATCCTCACATCCCTGGCTATTTTGGCCACCGGACCATCACAACCTGCCCCTGGCCCTTGGTCGCCGATTTTGCCGGCCACCAAAAACAGGATCCCTTCGTCGCTCCGACGGTAGTGCACGGTGGGGAGTTGGGCTACGTGAATCGTCGCCCCTGCCAACGGCGTCGGATCGTCCACGGGACACGTTACTTTCCCGCCGCTAAATACCATGCCACCGAAGTAGTCCAGGAGTGGTGCTGGCGCCTGGGCAAGTCCTAGGGCACGGTGCAGGCCCAGATTCGTGGAATCAGCATCCAAGACACAGACATCGTACCCCCGTTTTTGCAGCGCTTGGGCCAGGAGAACTGTGGTGGTGCTCTTGCCGCTTCCACCTTTGCCGAAAAAGCCGATTCGTCGGCCGGTAAGCGCTTTTCGTTCTTGCCGCATGAGAGAAATCTCCTTTGCATTCGGAGCGCGAAGGGCCCCAACGAGCAATGCGGAAGTCAAGTGAGCCCCGTGGTCGGGTGATCGAGTTCGCCACCGACCGTGTGCCACCAGTTCCACAGAAAGAGCAGGCCCACGAGCAAAAAGAAGGGATCGAGCACCCCGATGCGCCAGTATCCCAGCGACAAGGCATTGATGCTTTCAAACAGCAGGACACTGCCCACAATCAACAGGCCGCCGATGCCCTCCCAATGCCATGCCACGACGATGCCCAACAATGTCATCAACAACGCCAACAGCATGAAGTCTTCAGACAGGCTCATGGTCGGCAGATTCGGCATGTCTCCGCCCATGATCCCCTCACCGATGAAGAACAGGAGCACGACTCCGATCAACGCGAGGCCAAGGCCCCTAGCCACCCACCGTATCCTTGCCGTGAGACGGTCTTTCGGCAGAGGAGGGTGACGCTCCTTAGGGCGATCCGACGTGCGCCAACAGATCTTGACCCCCTGGGCATCACTCTGCTCCAGCACATCCAGAGCGCGTTGCACATGTTCATCAGCGGTGCGGACCACAACCAAGACGCCGCCGCGGCGAATGCCTGTGGTGTAGAGTCGGGTTTCCTCTTCCACATCAACCATGCCGAAGAAGACGCCCAGCATTCCGCCCACGAAGACGCCGAGCAGCATGAAGACAAATAGCGCGCCGATGGCAATCGTGCTCTCAAAGCCGAGAATCACTTCGCCCACAGCAACCAACACGCCAAACAGACTGTAGCCGGCAATGCCGAAAGCCCGCGCCAATCGAAAAGTCTTTGATCATGATCCTGCCAGGAGTACAACCAAGATGCTGCCAAATTGCATTGACGCTACCCAACGTGCGAACGCTCGATTCGGCAAAGCCTGCGCGCTCGAGGGTCTGCACAGCCTTGGCTGCATTGTCCGATTCCTCGTAGAGACCGACAATCGTCTTCATTGTTCCAGCCCTTCCTCCATCATATTGATCTGGAAGATGATCCATCCTATTTCAATACTATCAGCCGAATAGGGCGGCTGTCCTTGCGCGTGCACAAGGCCAGATCGGATTTTCTCTCACTTCAATCTACGGATCGATACCTGGCGTCCGCTCGATACGACCAGGGGGATATTGGCGCTACCAAGTCCGGTAGTGTAAATTTGTCTTTCAAACGAGTTCTGGGATACGCGTACGCTGCTGCCGGTGCCGCAATGTCTAGCAACGAGTACATCCAATGGGTGCGCCAGAGTCAGGTCTTTCAGGGCGTGAACGAAAAGACCCTGCATCGCGCGGTTCAGCACTGCCACGTCAAACGCTTCGAACCGGACACTGTGATCATTCGCCAAGGTGATCCTGCGGTGGCCTTTCACATCCTAACCCGGGGTTACGTGAAACTTGTCCAAGTGACGCCCGACGGCCATGAGATCGTGAGCAGGTTTGTGGGTCCAGGTCAAGAGTACGGCGTCATTGCTGTACTCAGCGGATACACCTATCCAGTTTCCGCACAGGCGCTAGAAAGATGCGAAGCTCTAGTCTGGGCGGGCGAGGTTCTGGCTCAGTTGATGGAGCAGTATTCACAAATCGCGTTCAACGTCCTACGTGTGATGGTAGATCGCAATCAGCTGACGCAGCGGCGTTACCAGGAACTACTGACAGAGAACGTGGAACAAAGAATCGCGCGTGCGCTTCTGGGGCTGATGTCACAAGCGGGAAGCACGTCCGGCAGCGGTATACTGATCGATATCCCGTTTTCTGAAGAGGATCTGGCTGAGCTAACCGGCACCACAGTCTATTCCGTGAGCCGGATTCTCAATCGGTGGCAAAGAAAAGGATGGGTGGCGCTTGGACGCAAACAAGTCCAAGTATTGCGCCCACAAGCCCTTGAATCGATTGCAGCTTCCTAGCCAGCTTCGACTGCGACTTCAGTCAGCATAGTAAATCCCGGTGGACATTGACCGACAGATCCTATCAGAGGTGGAAAGGATGTCTCGACCACATGCTCGTGCTCAACCAAAAGCATCTCAACGGCATCACCCGAGACTACGTCGAGTACTACAACAAGTGTCGACCGCATCAAGGTTTGGCGCAGAGAATCCCATTTCCGTTGGATGATCCGCTAGCTTCCGGCGGGGTCATTGGTCTTACAGTGCTTGGCAGTTTACACCACGATTATCGCCGTGCTGCCTGACTGAAATGCCGGCGGATGAAGTAAGTAGCCCGCACGAGCCTCACCTTGCCAACAGTCGCTGTTACCAGAGGGATTTCGGAAGAGAACACTCTGCGACAAGAAGAGCCCCCAGCAAATTGCTGAGAGCTCTTTCCAATCTTATAGTTGCACACTATAAGCCTGCGGAGTCGACGGGAGTCGATCCCTCACGTGTACAAGACTCTCGTTCTTTCCGAGGAACCTTCATTAGTCCCGGTCCGCGTCACCTATCGACGCCGCTTACTGAGAAACTCCAGCCAGTTGCGCATTTCTGCGGGTTTCTTCGCTGTTCGCTTGTATGTCGGCCTCAATCTCTTCCCGACTCAAATGATAGTAGGCCAGGGCGCCGTACACACCAGAGCGCACGATTCGAATTTCATCGGAAAGTTCTTCTGGTGTCATTCCGAGCTTGTAGTAGCCGACGACGGTGCGAACCGTAACGCCAGTACCGGCAACAATCGGTGGCCCATCTCGCAGTTCGGGATTTCGAATGACCAGCCCTTCAAGTGTTTGTACAGTAGCCATGTTGAGCCCCTATCGAATGCCGCCGGACATTTCGTGGTGATCATACGCAACCAATGGGTCATTAGAAAACAACGGTGAAAGGGCCGATGTCCCTCTGGAAATCAATTTCTGTACCATACGGGTTGGCAAGACGCCCTCATATTGCCCACCCCAGGCGTAGGCGCCCAGCGGCAGCCCGGCAGCCAGAAGCAACTGAAAAATGATCAATGTCGCCAGCAACACACTTGCGATAACGGCGGCAATTTATGCGGTGTTCATTGTAGGCGCTTACAAAATGACATCGAGAAAAAAGTTTCGGTACTTCCTACGGGAACGACGGATAATTCCGAAAGGATGGGCTGCTTGACAAGATAAGCGGTCAGGGTAAACGATTGAGGCATCTGCACCACACTCAACCGTTGAAGCCACCAACAGTGTACCCGCACAGCCTATGCGACCAGTATGCGCCGGCTCCAACGCATGGGCAACCACAGCATCCTGCTGCACAACCGCTACTTCCACGCCTTGGCCCTGACCTTCGTTCAACTGGACGAGTTGTACGCCAGAGTCAGGACTGGTGTCCATTGGCTCTGGCTGGCTATTGACCCGGTCACCAAGACCATTCCATCCCTTCATCTGGGCGGACGCAACCAGGAGGATGCTCATGCCCTCCTCCACGATCTGCGGTTGCGTCTGGACGAAAACTCCGTCCCTGCCTTCACCAGCGACGGACTCCGCAGCTACTTCTACGCCAATACCACCCACTTCGGCTACTGGTTTCTAGTTCTGGCATTTTCTGTGGTTTGGGCTGACCGCTCCGGGGCTGTAGCCGCCGGGCTAAGAAACGACGCCCTCTCAAGGGGGCTTGATCGGCCTACAAGCCCCCTTGAGGGGGCGTCGCTGTTTAGCTCCGTCCATTTATGGCGGAGCGGACGTCGCAACCTCAGAAAATACCAGAAGCAGCTGGTTTCGTCCAGAGCGGGCACAAACTGACCACTGGCATGTTGCCGACGATCTCCTCTACGGGCAGTTGGTCAGGCGCAAACAGCGCTATCGTCTCACGTCCACCATCACGCGTATGCTCTGGGGATCACGCGCCCTCTTCTACCAACTGCTGACGGGCCACGGTTTCAATTCCACCGTCCAGACCGCCTTCATCGAGAGGGTCAATCTCACCATCCGCCGCGGCGTGGCATCCCTCATGCGCAAAACCTGGGCGCCGGCCCAGTCATCACAACACCTTGGGTCATTCAACAGGCTCGCAACTTGATCTCGGCTCTGCATGAGCAAGACATGCTATCGCGCTACTTGATCCATGATCGAGATTCGATAATCGCCAAGAGTATGGGCCTTCGAGCCCGAAGGCCGTGAAATCGTATTGACTCCTCGACGGGCGCCCGATGCGAAGATCAAAAACATCTCGGGTCGGTATTTCGGGAATTCGAAGTCTACTGCAATGAGAAGCAACCTCACCAGGAAATTGACCAACGCACTCCGATAATGCCGGTCCCATCAAGTCCGAGTGACGGTCCAATTCGCTGTCGCGATGTGCGCGGGAAGCATCATTCACGATTACTATCGACCTGCTGCGTAAGCCGCCCTCTCTCTGAGGAGCAATTTCCGCACCATACGGGATGGCGTCTGTTCCATGTACGGGTGGAATACTTCGGCCTCAACGCCGAAACGCGTCGGATAGACGAATCGATAGAGATGATCATGGTCAAAGCGGAAAGCATGCAGGATCGCGTCACTCAGATCTTCCAGTGTGCTGCTGCCACGAATGATGATCTGCCGCCAAAGGTTGTCTTCCAGTGATACCTTGAAGACGAAGGAGCCCGATTGAAAGGCCTGGCCAGGAAGTTCCAGAACCCGTTGCCAGTCAGGGCGATAGACTTGGATGAAGGGCTGCAATACACCTGACGGAATCTGATCTGGCTGCGCAAGTTGTTCCCAGAATCGCCAATCATCTGCTAGTTTGGACCAGAGCGAAGCTAGGAGTGCCTGCCCCCATCCCGTAGCCTGCACATCTTTGATACGCCAGCCCTTCTTTTCCACAGCTGGACCGTCCTCGATCGCAACCAGTCCGAAGAGTTCCAACAAGGCCAGATTCGGCAGCCCTGGACGGTAGCGGACTCGTTTGGCCCAATCGTCGTTATACCAATGATTCTGCTGAAGCATACGGAAGAACTCAGCCCACTTGAAGAAAGGGGCTTCCAACTCGAATCGTCCCGATCGTTCACCGATTATGCTAGCATCGCCGCGGATCAGCCAGCATTCCAAAAGGGCAAAATATCGTTCATCGCCATTGAGCCGGTTCCAGGAATGCAGGGCCCGGTCATCGATGACTAGTAACGGCTTGCGGCCGGATGAATCCACCAACGCTATGCCAGAGGCGCGTAGCAACAAGAACAGGCCACTGATATGAGGATAAGACTTTTGTTGAGGACGAGCAAGCCCGTGCTCGATCTGGCGCTGAAGACGGAGGTTCAACGGCTGTAACACGGCCAGGGGAAGTAGGAGAGATTTCGTGAGGGCCGGCACCACCTCATCGATGAAATCCAGAGCTGTCTGGAAGTCATGTAGTATCGAGCCGGGGCCATCTTGCGCAATCGCTGTATTGCGCAAGATGGCTTCAAGTTCAGACGTCATGTTGGGAATCGAGTTTCGCATTGTACGGGAACCTCACCTACACGTTTGAGGAGGCGATTTCAACGCCGAGGCTGGTCTGGAGCTAGGGGGTCCACGCCATTTATCCAACCCCTCGGCCCGATCTGGCTGGCACCTCGGTGCAAGAGAAGTATATCAGAGTCAATGATGACCGCAACTAGATTGTCAGGAAAATTGGGTTGACTAGCCGATGACTGTAACCACGCGTTCGACGAAACTCATTGCCGGGTAGTCGTCTCCGCTGCCTTGGAGCAGGAGAATACAAAAAGTCCGCCATATCTGGCGGACTCTTCGGTTGGGTACATAGTGTACTCAGCGGAGACGACGGTAGTCGACCCCTCATGTGTACAAATCTCATCCATTTCATCCCTCGACACATTCAGTCCAAACTCGCCGCCTGATTCGGCTTTGGATCATATTCGTGCGCAGTGCAGCAGATCCATCTCCTCGCCTACAGGTATTCAACTCTTCCCTTGAGTTCCTCTGGCTCAAGCACTTCGCAGATGAGCATCAGCGTTCGGATGATTTCGCCCACTGAATGGGCTGACCTGTGGCAGTACGCAATACCTGCATGTTCAACACCCCGAGCATCCATCCGCAAAAAGTCAGCGTCATGCGTGACGATCACCCGACCTTCTTTCAGCGCGTAAGCCAGTTGGGCAGCATCCTCGGTTGTGAGCATGCCGACCTCGACACTCGTCGTTACATCAATGCCGTGCCGGCGCAATGCGCGGGCAACATCGGGGTCAACATTCTCATCGAGATGGAACCGAATGCGTTTAGTCAAGATTCAATCGATGTAGCTTCTCTCGGAGAAGCGAAGGGTTGTCTCTGCGAAATGCCTCAACAAACGCTTCGTCTTCGGCGATCAGTTGATCAACTGCGTCACGGTGATCATAGTAGTAGGCCAGCGCTGCGTGGACGGCAGCCGGCGAGAGATCATACTTTCCGGCGATCTCTTCCAATGATGTCCCCATACGAAGATGCAGTATCACAATGTCATCTACAGTGATTCGCGTATCCGTAATGTGAGGTTTTCCGCCTCTCACTCCAGGAGTCACCTGAATGTGTCGATCAAGCACGATTTCTGTAGACATCACGCATTGCACCTCCCTGCACTGGCTTTCCGGCACTCCACTGCCTCGGATTATATCATGGGCGCCAGTCTCGACCAATACATATGCTGTAATTCATCCACAGCATTCACATCGAGTCCGCGTGAAAACTTGCGCCCGACTCCTGCCCACTCCTGGCGATATTGCTTCATTTTTGCAGTTCTAACCGATTGTACCCCAAATTCTCCGCAAGCCCATTCGACCAAACCATCGGCATCGGCGATAAACGGCCGTGCCTGCCGCATTCCTTCATGCAAAACAGCTAACCTGCCGTGATAGGCCAGAGCGCTGATAACACGATAGTAGAGGTCTAAATTTTCGCCAGCCAACGGCGAAATTTGTAAGAAATAACGCTCAACGCCGGCATCGTCTCCTTCAATCAAAGCGATCTGGATGCGCCAATCCAAAATGTAATGCAATTCTTCTTCGTAGGCTGCGGGAACAACTTCTTCAAACTGGTTTAGCAGCGTTTTATAACGGTCTATTTCGCCGGCGGCAACAGATAGCCCAAACAAATCATTGGCTGTTTCAAAAACCATTTCGCCATCACACAATCCCGGTTCTTCTGCCAGCATCCGTGTGACCGCCGCCCATTTGTGTTCATAAGGCGCGTCCATGAAATCATCCCAAAAGGCATTGATGCGCTCTAAGAGAGGATCAACAGCTTCATCTTCTGGTTCCGGTCGCCAATCATCAGTGGGAATGAGGTTTGCAGGCAGGCTTGTTTCAGTTGTTGGGGGAATTGTCTCTTCAGACAGATCTTGGCCTATGTTCGGTCTTATCTTTTGATTGCGAGATGCCTGGTCTTTGGGTAAGCAACATTTTTTGTATTTCTTGCCACTTCCGCAAGGGCAAGGATCGTTTCTACCAGTCATTGTTTCTTACTCCAAGCGAATTACGGTGCAAACTCCTGTGCATACAAAAAACAGGGCGTATGGTGCGGAAAATCGATCCCGGCCACCTTTCTCTCGAGAAACATACGACTTTGATGGTTCCGTGCTCAGAGGTATGCTCCTCTCTTGAGATGCCACAATCGTATTCAATGCGAGGAGCATATGTTCTTCTGGACTCTGTCAGTGATCGGTTCCTGGCTGCTCGATATTTGTGCGATCATGCGCCTCACAGAAAGCAAAAAAGACTCGAATTGCTGATCCTCCGTCACCAGATCAATATTCTTGAACACCAGGTCAAGCGACCACGCGTTTCCAGACTAGAAAAACTGTCGCTCGCGGTCATTGCCAACAAGCTCAAACAACGGGCCGATCGTACGCGTCAACAACTGGCTCAGTCCATCCTGATCTTCAAACCCGAAACCGTACTCGGCTGGCATCGGGAACTGGTGAGACGCAAGTGGACCTTTAAGCAGTCACGTCAACCAGGTACCCTTTGTGCCTATAATGAGTGAGACAACTTGCGGAAGGAAATTAGTGTAGAATTCCAACCGACAAGGAGTCGAAAATGCAGGTCAAACAAGGAGCCACAAACGGAACGAGACCGACGATGCAACAAGAACCTGATCCCCAAGTCGTGCCCAAGGCAGAACGACGTCGATTCAGTGCCGAATACAAGCTGAGCATTCTGGCCGAAGCGGACCGATGCACAGAACATGGCCAGCTCGGTGCGCTCTTGCGCCGGGAAGGGCTCTACTCATCGCACTTGACCACGTGGCGCCGACAGCGGGAACAAGGCACATTGGGTCAGAAACGAGGACGCAAGCCGGACCCCCAGGCCGCCGAGATCAAGCGGCTGCAACAGGAGAACGAGCGACTGCAAGCCCGGCTGGAACGGGCTGAACACATCATCGACGTGCAAAAAAAGTTAGCCCAGCTACTTGGGACGAGTCCCGACGAGACGCCGAACAGCGACAACTGATGATGAAGGCCTGTGCTGAACTGGCCGCCGTCACCGGTGTTGCCGAAGCATGCCGCCTCTTGGAGATGCCGAGAAGCAGCCTCTATCGCCTGCGCAATCCTGTGGCCAACTCGCCGGAAGCGGCACAACCGAGGGCCAAGCCGCCTCGGTCACTGGATGACGCCGAAAAGGAAGCGGTCCGTTCTGTGCTCAACAGCGAGCGTTTTCAAGACCAAAGTCCACGGGAGGTCTATGCCACGTTGCTGGATGAAGGCGTCTATCTCTGTCACTGGCGCACCATGTATCGCATATTGGACGAACACAAGGAGGTGAGAGAGCGACGAAATCAGCTGCGTCACCCAGCCTACGGCAAGCCGGAACTGCTGGCCACTGGTCCAAACCAGCTCTGGTCATGGGATATCACCAAACTGCGTGGACCGGTGAAGCTCTGCTACTACTATCTCTATGTGATGCTCGATGTCTTCAGCCGCTACGTCGTCGGCTGGATGGTGGCGGAACAAGAATCGGCGGCATTGGCCGGCGAACTGATCAGGGCTGCATGCGCCAACCAGGGCGTGGAAGAAGACCAACTGACCATTCATGCTGACCGAGGCGGCCCCATGATCGCCAAACCTGTTGCGTTGCTGATGAGCGACCTGGGCGTCACCAAGAGCCATAGTCGCCCACACGTCCCTGACGATAATGCATACTCGGAGGCGCAGTTCCGCACACTCAAATACTGCCCAACCTACCCGGAGCGCTTCGGTTCATTGCTCGATGCTCGCCAATGGTCTCAGACGTTTTTTCACCTGGTACAACCAGCAGCACCATCATACAGCTCTTTCCTTACTCACGCCGGCCGATGTTCACTACGGTCGAGCCGAGGAGAAACTGGCACATCGGCAGATCGTCTTGCAGCAGGCCTATCAGAATCATCCCGAACGCTTTGTCAAGGGGAACCGACGCCGGCCCAACTGCCCAACGCCGTCTGGATCAATCAGCCGACATCGGATAAGCCTTTGAACGAACCATCGCTCTCTACTATACTCTCTCTGCCGGTACAGAGGATAGGGCAACGCTGGAGAGCGACCCGAGCGCTGATACCGGTGAACGGTGTAGTGCTGGGCAGGGTCTCGTACTCTGCCCAGACCCGGCACTTGAACCACTACATTGTTCCAGAAAGCGATAAACTCATCGCCTCTAGGCGGCGAATCTGTCTTCACGAACAACAGATTCGCCAATGACAATCCATATCTACACTAATTTCTTTCACCAATCTGTCTCAAAGCTATTGACACATACCGGTAGACCTCGGACTGATCCAGATATCGAAGCGTTGATTGTGCGCTTGGCACGCGCGAATCCACGCATGGGCTATCTCAAGATCGAAGGTGAACTGCTCAAACTCGGATATGATGTCGGCAAGACGACCATCAAAGAGATCCTGCGCCGCCATGGCATTCCGCCCGTACCTGAGCGAGGTCGCTCATCCTGGCGAGCATTCCTCAAACACTACAGACACCAGATGATCGCCTGCGACTTCTTCACTGTGAAAACGGTCATGCTACGTACACTCTATGTGCTCTTCTTCATTGAACTTGGCACACGACGAGTTCATGTCGTCGGCTGTACCAGCAATCCTGATTCAGCCTGGGTCACCCAGCAAGCTCGCAACTTGACGTGGGATTTGCAGGAGCAAGGCACGGAGTTTCGCTACTTGATCCATGATCGAGATTCGAAATTCGCCAAGTCTTTCGACCAGGTCTTCGAAGCCGAAGGCGTTCAAATTTTCTTGACGCCCCTACAAGCGCCCGATGCGAATTCATACTCCGAAAGGTGGGTCCGGACAGCTCGAAACGAGTGCCTTGACCACATTCTCATCTTCAGCCAGAGACATCTCGTGTCGGTACTGCGGGAAATCGAGACCTACTACAATGAAAGGCGACCTCATCAGGGAATTGACCAACGCACTCCGATAATGCCGGTCTCATCAAGCCCCAGTGACGGTCCAATTCGCTGTCGCGATGTGCTCGGGGGCATCATTCACGACTACTACCGACTGGCTACGTTGGCCAATTTCTCTCTGGAGAGCAATTTCCGCACCATACGGACGGGAGTCGATCACTGTCTGGTACGATCTCGATACTCTACGTTCCACCCAAGCTAAAGATGCTCCCATTTCTCGTTGAATAGGCTGCTACCTTGTCATTCCAGTACATCAATGCTCTCGATGCTGGGCAACATACGCGTCCAGAAGATTTCGAATCATCCGCTGGTACGGAGCATCCAGTTCCTGAGCTTTTTCCCGAAAAAACGTCACAGTTTCCTTGCTCAACGCAATCGTGATCTTTTCCGTCGCCGGTTCCTTCAACACGAGCGCTTCCGGCGGAGGGAGAAAATCACTCACAATCACCATCTCATCCTCGGGAACCTCGCCGAGGTCAAACGGGTCATCTTCATATTGCGCAACTTCGCCGACTTGCCGTGTTGGCTCCAGTTTCTTCATGGTTGTCCTTTCTGCCGGTAATACATTCGGCGCATCTTGCGCCAGTAGCCAGCGCCGAATATCCTGATTACTGTGCCCCGCATTGTAAAGCGTACAGTCACGATGCCTGTCCCTATATCGCCAACACAGAACCATCTCTCCTCATCATCACTATGCGATGGATCTCTGACAATGAGCCGATGTGGATCCTGGAAGGCACGCTGCGCTTGTTCGAAGTCGACAGCATGCTTCTCTTGATTTTCTCGGTTCTTCTTCTCATCCCACTCGAAGTCTGAGATCATATTCATATAGTATCAGGTATTGCAATATTTGCAATACCATCATATGGAATTCTTTGATACCGGATGGCAACGGGCATCCGAGAAACATTCGGCTCCTGGTCACAGACTATGGGACATTCGGCATGGGGTCGAAGAACGGGCCAGAAATGCAAAAAGCTCCCGTTTCCGAGAGCTTTCCCAATCCTAGAGGATATTACTATAGGCGGAGACGACGGGAGTCGACCCCTCACGTGTACATGGCTCTCATTCTTTCCAAGAAACCTTCACCTGCATCAGCTTGCAGCAGAATAGCCAGATTTGCCCACGCCAGTTGCTGAGGAACTCCAGCCGATTACACATTTCCACTGAACTCGGCCGTGCGAACAGCCATGCTAGTGCCGACAGTGATTGGTCGCTCACCTCGGAGCTCCAAATCTTGAATGACCAGTCCGTCAAGTGTTTTTGCAATAATCAAGTTGAGTCTCCACCGGAACCCCAGAACGCTTTGCTGTCATTGTACCGCATCCATGAAGCAGGCATAAGCAGTGCTGCTAGGGCCAATTTCTCACTGAGAATCAATTTCCACACCCTACGGCATCCTTTCCAGGCAGAAAATTCGGGCATGTGCACCGATAAGGAACATCCATACCAATAAATCGTTCCCACTCAGCCTTCGACAAGTTGCGATTGGCGATGTGACATGCACGTTCCTGCCAGGAGGCTAGATCTACATCCCACAGAGTCAGAGTCTCTGGGCCGCCGCTTCCCGCGCTGAGCAGCTTACCATCGGGGCTAAACGCCAGCGAAAATACATCTCCCATCGTTGCGGTCAAGGCTGCGCCCAGCGTCTCACCAGTGGCGACATCCCAAAGCAAAATGGTGTCATCTCGGCTTCCAGAAGCAAGGATGGTGCTGCTTGGATCAAAGGCCAGCGCATAGACCCAATCGCTGTGACGGACCAATGCTCGTGTGGCCGATACACCAGTGGTCAGATCTATTACCACGATCCTGCGATCAATGCTGCCTGAGACCAATAAATTACTGTCTGGGCTAAAGGCCAATGCTAATACTGTGTCCTGGTGTAAAGAGGGGTATTGTTGGTGAAGACGCTGGTTCGTCAAATCCCATAGGTATACATTCCCATTGTCGTCACCTGCCGCCAGCATGGATCTGTCCGAATTGAAGGCAACACTCATTATTGCCACTTGGCCTCCCTGGAGTGGTTCGCCCTTTTGCTCCCCGGATGCCAAATCCCACAGGGTAACGCTGCCATCTTCGTCTCCAATCGCAACGGTAGTACCGTCACTACTAAATGCGACTTTGCCAAACGCGGCAGCCGCGGCCACGTGTAGCCGTGACTGACGCTGTCCAGTTTCACTGTCCAAAAGATAAATCGCCCCCTCACTGTCGCTGACTGCTACAACGCTGCCGTCAGGGCTTAGGCCTAGGCCATTTGGAAGTCCATTCACTGTATTCGGCACTTGTGTCATTAGGCGCCGTTCAACAACATCCCAAAACCTGAGGCCACCGGCATCATCACTGGAAACCAAGAAGTTTCCATCCTCGCTGAAGGAAACACCTTTGGTGGCAGAAGTGTCGCGCGTCAGCACCTCGGCCAAGGGTGATGCTGAAGCACTGAGTTGCCATAGTGTAATCGCACCATCTTTGCCCGCTGAGGCCAGTAGACTACCATCGGGGCTGAATGAAACTGCGAAAACGGCCGCGTTATGTCCCCCTAAGCTGCTCCCATGCTGTACACGCGCGGTGACATCCCATAGAATCACGCGATTATCGTTGCTCGCCGACGCAACTAGGGTGCCATCAGGGCTAAAGAGCACGTCATTGATTGAGGACTCATGCCCCTCCAGAGGTGGATCCAATGGCTGCCAGGATTCAACATTCCATAGACGTATTTGGCGATCAAGACCGGCTGTGACGAGCAGCTTTCCATCAGGGCTGAACGCGACGCCGGTGGCAGCTGTTGCGTGAGCTTCGATAGGCTCCTGTATCGGAACGCGGGAAAGCACATTCCAAATGGCCAAAGTCCCCTTGTTTGTGCCAGCAGCGAGCAAGCGACCATCGGGGCTGAATGCAATGTCATGAGCAGCTGCCTCGCCGTCAGAGAGGAGTAGGTTATCAGCAGGGCTCGTGGAAGCTACATCCCACAACAGTATCTTCCCATCATCCCCACCGGAAGCCAAGATCCGCCCATCGGGACTGAAGGCGAGTGCACGCACATCTGCCTGGTGAGCAGCCAAAACCTCGATCAATTGCCGAGCCGCTACATCCCATAAGAGAATATCGCCGTTGGTGAGCGCCGCGGCCAGCCATTTGCCATCGGGATTGAATACAATCCGGCGCACAACACGACCACAATCGAGGCGGGCAAGCCGCTGACGTGTGGCAACATCCCACAGCACAATCTGGCTGTCTGCCCCTGCCGAGGCCAACATGCCGCCAGTGGGGGAGAAGGCCACATCCATCACCCATGTATCATGATCTTTCAAAACAGAAAAAAGCACAGGCTGCAGGGTAGCACCTGCGCGCAGGCTATCCAGCAAGCTACCCTTCGCCTCAAGCGTCTCATGAATATGGCTACCTTCTACCGCCAACAGAAGGGCCAAATCGGGAGCACTCTGGAGATATGTTCGAGATTGAGCTGCCAATTGTCGGGAACCGGCCACAGCAGCCTGCAACTGTGCCTCCACCGCATTTACACGCGCCAGTTCTGCTTGAACGATTGCCACTACAGCTAACCCAGCCAGTGCAATGATCACGGCCATCGTGATGCTAACGATTCGCCTTACCACTGCCGCCCGCCGCCACACACTGGCTTGTGCAAAAGCGAGCTCGCGCCGATTCAGCCAGGCTGTCGTGCTTGGCGTGGCGACATCCGGCCATAGGGCACGCCACAAACCGGTCACCAGCCTCCGCTGCGCAGGCTGGTGAACAAGTGTCAAAATGCGCTCAAGCTGCGGCAACCGTGGATCATCGTTCCAGAGCAGGCCGGCTTTTTCAGCTTCTGGTGCGCGCTCCCATTCCAATGAAGCCTGCGCCGCTCTGCGCTGCAGCAACAAGTATTCATCTGCCTCGCGTTTCCACTGCGCTAATCGATCCCAGGCCGTCACCAACGCATCATGGGCCGGCTCCACATAAGGCTCGGCTACTTCGAAATTCGCTGCATCTGTTACATCTACTCTCTGACCGGCACTACCACGTACGATCAGTCGAGCCTCTACCAATTGACTGAGGACTGTCTGGACGCGAAAATTCTCCGCCGCAGTTGGGTATTCCAACTCACTTAAAGTCACCCGCCGACGAGCCAGTTCACCGCCCTCAGCAGATATCATACGCAGCATGACGCGCTGCATAGTGGCCCGGTGCGCGTCATCGGGCAGCGTATTGTATAGTTCAGTTGCTCGCATTCGTAAAGAGCCAACCACACCACGTAGTGCTTCGTAGTCAGCCTGCTGCAATGATCTGTCCTCACGGCCGCTACGTAAGTAACGAATGTACATTTCGCTCAAAGTGAAGGAGAGCAACGGCAATGCACCTGGCATCTGAACCACCTCACGGATCAGTTGATCCACTAACTCCGGCGGTTCGAAGTAGAGCACGCGCACTGAGGCCGGCCCCTCGATGACATCACGCAAGGCAGCGTGGTCCAAAGGTGGAATGACGTAGCGAGCTGATGAATGATGCGTGACGAGCGAGACGCCAAGTTGTTCGGGCTGGTCGCCAGTCATGAGCAGATCATCGCCTGCATGATCGTAAACGCTCTGGAAGAGGGGTGTGTCGGCGAACTGGGGCTCGAAGTCGGTACGCAGTGCAATGATGAGACGGAAAGCATCGGGCTGTCGCTGCACAGCCTCAGCCAGCAGGTCAAGAAAGCGTGTGCGCTCGGTGTCGTCATAGCAGAGAGTAACCAACTCTTCATACTGATCCAGTGTAAGGACCAGCCGCCTATTCGGGTTGTATGACTTCCAGGCGACAATCGCCTGAGCCAGGCCGTCGGCGGCATCAAGAGCAATGGGGATGCCAGGCAGAACTTCGCGTAATAGGTTGCGCAGCGCCCGTACCGGATGATCAGTAGGTCGGATGGGTGGCAGGATCAGCCACCGGCTGCCTGCGGCCTCTAGCCTCGGTAATAGCCCAGCCTTGACCAGCGAGGATTTGCCGGTACCGGATGCGCCTAGCACGGCGACGAAGGTCCGGTGTTCCAGCAGGGCCATCAACGTCTCTGTCTCCGTCTTGCGGCCGAAGAACAGGTCGCGATGGTTGCGCTCGTATGGCTTGAGACCGCGATAGGGGTTCGTATTCTCGCTCAGCTCCTCGGCCTTTGGCAGGTTCAAAGGGTGATTCGGCACCAGAAAGATGTATTCCCCTTTACCGTGCTTATTGAGTGGCCAGAGTTGAGGCGTTTGCTCGGAATTGGCCTGTTGGGCAGCCTTAACCTCCACCTCTTGGCGCAAGTACGCGGCGAGCTCGGTGGCCGTGATCACGCCGTCTCCTTGCCCCCTGGGCACGAGATCGGCTTCGCCCTTCAATGCGGCGAAGAGAGCGTGCGCAAAGGGCGAGTGCTGGAAGCCATCCTCTTGCCGAGTACCGAGCGAGTCGACCACACTGCCGGTTAGAATGTCGAGAGCCTTCTGATCGTAGGACGAGGAGGTAATAGCTTGCCAAGCCGGGGACTGGAGATAACGATCGAAACGCTCCTTGTGAATGACTTCAGGCAGCGCACCGATCTGTCGCATGGATGTCCAGCGAAACGCGCCGGCAAAACAGCAGTCGAGTATCGCCAACATGTGCCGGCACGGGAGATTCGTCAGCCACTGATGCAGATCGGCCATTGCAAGCAGCGACGCCGCGTCGTCCGACCGGGCATCCTGGGGCACTAAGTAGCCCCGTGGGCCATCATCGCCGTTGAGCGCAACGCCGTGGCCAGCGAAGTAGACGAGAACACGGTCATCCGGTTCGATTTCCCCCGGGAGTTCATCTCTGAACAGTATCTCCAAGCTGGTTTTGGTAACGTTCGCGATCAACAGTCGGACTTCATAGCCATGATCGCTTTGTAGTAGTTCAGCGAAATGGGTCGCATCGTTGACCGGCGTAGTAAGCTGTGGAAGGCCATTTCCGTATTCATTGATGCCGACTAAGACGGCAAGGTTTCTGGTGAATCGAGACCGATCGTCTTGCTGGACCTTTGATGGGTCAGTTGAATTGCCCATATTCTTTCCTTGCCAGGTATGAGTTGCTACAGGGTTGTGTCCACGGTTGCCGCACCAGCGACAATTCGGGCGTTCAGCGACGTAGCAAGGCGGCGCTACGTCGCTGAACGCCGGGACTACCGTACCAGACAAACAGTCAGAGCAGCAGAAGGAGACTCAGGGCCTGCATTCCTGAGGGAGTCCCGGCTTGCGAGTAGTCACGGTTCGGGCGAAGGCCGGGCGCTCATTGCCTGCGATACAATTCTTCTTGCCACGATCGGTTGCTCGCAGCATGCAATCTAAACAAGCGCTTCGGCCACCACGCGCAGCCCGACCTCGGTTGCGAAGTAGGACATATGATCACAAGCGATCTCAACTGGCGGTTCATTTCGGCTGTACGCTGGCAGCCCCATCATACTTTCAACGCTGACGGCGATATCGTTGGGCTTGCCGAAAAACGCCACCGATAGAAGAGCGTTTGCGCGTCGCTTTGGAGGTCAAGCGCTCGACCAAGCGCTCCAAGAGATTGTGTTCGCCAGATTGGACGACTGCGGAGCTGGCGGATTTCGACGTGTTGCCGGCGACGATCATATAGGGGATTTTGGGGTCCGGGCTGGCATTGAGCAACTTGTAGAATGTGGAATTGGGCTTCATCTCGTCGAGGGTAGCGTCGACCGTTTCCACGCCGGCTATCCCACTGCCAAGGATGCCTATCAACGCTGGAATGGCGGCGGGCGGCCAAATCATGGCTGCCAACCCGTTGATGGCTGCACCGAGGCCCACCAACGCCAGGTCTTGCACCTGCGCCCAGGGCGATCCACCATTGGGGGGCGCCACCAACACAGCCTTCTGGACGATTCCTTTTCCACCTTCGCGCTCGATCAGCCAGCGAGTCACCAGGCACCCCATGGAGTGGGCTACGATATGCAACGTCTTGCCGTGGCTTGGACCGAGTCCGACGGCGTTGAGGTGATTCTGGAGTTTGATCGCCGTTTCTTCGATGGGCGTGTTAATATTCTCATAATCAAAGGCGAGAACGAGGTCGTAGCGATCCCCCAACACAGCCGGAGCATCCACCACATCATATGGTAAACCGTGCGCGCTGGCAACCATGCCCCGCGTGTCGCCGACGATGCCATGGATATAGAGTACGATGCGCTTGGCGGCCTTCACCTTTTCCGCCACCGCTGCCGGGCTTTCGTCGTACTCGACCTGCCCCGTATCGTTAACGGTGGCGACAGCCAGGCGGGTTAACGCAGCATCAAGGCCAAGCTTTTCGCCGATCACCTTTTGGAAGAACAACTTGATCGAACCCTTAACATCTCGGCTGTCGCTGGTAGGCCCGGGCAGACGATCGATTTGGATGCGCAGTCCCCCCGCTGCACGCTGTGCTGAGCCGAGTGGCAGGAACAAGCGGCTTGCGGGGTCATAACCGACGGGCAACAGCGTCTCGTTCGGCTCAAGGGGCGCGTCCGTCTGGATGATCAGCGGCGAGTCGGGCGTGACGGCCTCTGGCTGCGCAAAATCGCTCAGCACCATTACGCTGGACCCGGCGTCTCCGCCGCGGCTGGGCAGGAAATCGAAGGGAACGCTCATCTCTGGATAGGACCTAAACACAGCCGGCAGCGCCAGATTGCCGATGTCACGCGCGCCCTCGTGGAGCGTAGTCAGCTTGACCTGGGCCTCAAACGCCGGGTGACCTTCGATCTTCACGCCGTCGGCCAATTCAGCGAACTTGCCTGCCTCTTGTGGCAGCGTAACCCCCGTATGGTGCGGAAATTCGATCCCGGCTACCTTGCTCTCGAGAAACATGCAACTTTGATGGTTCTGCTCTCGGAGGTATGCTCCTTACTTTGGATGCCACAATCGTGTTCAATGCGAGGAGCATATGTTCTTCTGGACTCTGTCAGTGATCGGTTCCTGGCTGCTCGACATCTTGGCGATCGTGCGTCTCACAGATAGCGAAAAAGACCTCGAATTGTTGATTCTCCGCCACCAGATCAATATTCTTGAACGCCAGGTCAAGCGCCCACGCATTTCCAGGCTGGAAAAGCTGTCGCTTGCGGTCATTGCCAACAAGCTCAAACAACGGGCCGGTCGTTCACGTCAGCAGCTGACTCAATCCATCTTGATCTTCAAACCCGAAACCGTACTCGGCTGGCATAGGGAACTTGTGAGACGCAAATGGACCTTCAAGCAACAGCGTCAGCCAGGTCGTCCTCGGACAGATTCGGAAATCGAGGCATTGATTTTGCGCTTGGCGCGGGAAAATCCGAGGATGGGCTATGGCAAGATCGAAGGTGAACTGCTCAAGCTGGGTTACGATGTCGGCAAGACGACCATCAAAGAGATCTTGCGCCGCCATGGCATTCCGCCAGCCCCTGAACGAGGTCGCTCATCCTGGCGAGCATTCCTCAACCACTACAGACACCAGATGCTCGCCTGCGATTTCTTCACCGTGGAAACGGTCCTGCTGCGCACGCTCTATGTGCTCTTCTTCATTGAGCTTGGCACGCGACGAATTCATGTCATCGGCTGTACCAGCAATCCCGATTCAGCCTGGGTCACCCAACAAGCTCGCAACTTGACCTGGGATCTGCATGAACAGGACGCCGGCTTCCGCTACTTGATCCATGATCGAGATTCGAAGTTCGCTCGAAGTTTCGACCAGGTCTTCGAAAGCGAAAGCTGTGAAATTGTCTTGACGCCCCGACAAGCGCCCGATGCGAATTCACACGCGGAAAGGTGGGTACGGACGGCGCGATCCGAATGTCTTGACCACATTCTCATCTTCAATCAGAAACATCTCGTGTCGGTATTACGGGAATTCGAAGCCTACTACAATGAAAGGCGGCCTCACCAGGGAATCGAGCAACGCACTCCGATAATGCCAATGTCGTCAAGCCCCAGTGACGACGGTCCAATTCGCTGTCGCGATGTACTCGGAGGCATCATTCACGACTACTACCGACTCGCCGCGTAGGTCGATTTCTCTCTGGGGATCAATTTCCGCACCGATACGGCGTTTTCCGCTCCGAAGGCGTGAAAATCATCCTCACGCCTGCGCAGGCGCCAAATGCGAATTCCGTTGCGGAGCGCTGGGTTCGATCCGCGAGAACCGAGAGTCTGGACAAGCTGCTCATCGTCAACCAGAGTCATCTGCGCTCAGTGATGTCCGAGTATGTCGATTACTACAACACAGCTCGGCCACATCAAGGCATCGATCTTAAGACACCGATGTGTCAAACTACGCAAAGCCGTGACGGTGATGATCTTGTCGAGACACTCTGGGCGGGATCATCAACGACTACTATCGGATGGCCGCGTAGCTCATTCTCTCGAGTCGGCGAGGTTTTTTGACCATACGAGCCGTCCACGCTCAAGCCAATTATCCGTCGTTCCCAAATACAGGACCCACGCTGGAACTGCACGTCATTGGTGATGGAGTGAACGCAGCCAGCGGCTTGCGCTGTTGCAGCATGGAGAGCATCTGGTGTCCGCAAGTCGTACTCTCACCACTGTGTTTTCTCTACCCAAATACGTCTATCCCGTCCATCTACACATACAAGATGCACTTCGGCAGAGTTTCTAAGCCAGTGTTCCAGAGGTCTAAACCGTTCGTAGAAGTCGGTCATTTGACCGGAAAGATCGTTCATAGAAGTAGTGAATCGGCCTGTGTTTTCAATGAACCGATTCTCGACCTGTTCCAACGTATTCATTCCCTCTATTTGAGCTTGATCAAGTGCGTGAAATTCACGCACCATGGCTGTCATCTTGGCACTTTCATCATCTGTTAGCGCAACCTGCGCTTCCTCCAATTTGCGGTCGAATTCATTGGCTTCACTTCTTAAGCTCTCCGCGCTTCGGTTAAGTGCCGTAACCTGCGTCTGGAATCGCTCCTGTAAATCCGATCCCCGTTCTTGATACTGTTCATGAGTGTTGGTCAGGTCACGCAAGCTTTTTATGAGTTGACGATAGGCTCGATAGAATTCGTCAACAGAGTGGCTTGTCGCATCAAATTCTTCAGGTGGAACCCTCCCGATTGAGTTTCTTTCCTGCAATGCCATATTGATACTTCGTTGTACGCTTTCAGATGCATTCTGCGCATAAACTAAGTACCCAAGGAGAGTATTAACCCTGCCAGACAAGATGGCCACTTGCTGCACAAGGCCAACCATCTCATCGGTCTGATCCTCGATCTGCGACTGTGCCTGATTGATCAGGCCGATGTGACGTTCCTGATTGTCTAGACGTCGGCGAAGATCTCTAAGGATCTCTCTTTGCTTGTGATCGGTGTAGAACCCCTTTGTATATCTGTAGAACGAATTCACATACTCACGCAAATCTCGATAAGAAGCACCTGGGGACGCCACGAATTCCCATACCTTACGATCGTATCCTGACCATTCCCAACTAACAGTATTGCGAAGCAATATGACCGCCCATCCCCCAGCCGTTGATAGCAAGAGTATAGAACCCAGGCTGGCCAGCAAAGAACCAAATGCCTCCAGTAGTACAATAACTACTAAGAGGTTTGTTAGTAGCACCCCAGTCCAAGTTAAGAAAACAACCACTCTAATGGCAAATATGCTCAATACTTCTTTGGGATCGTGCTCAGTTGGAAGGCCAACCGGATATGTTGCTACATTAAAGAAATGTACCAGAATGATCAACGCGTCTTTGATGAAAAACGACAGAAACGGAATTAGTGTACCGTATTCTAGAATCCAGATAACCCACAAATATTGTTCTGAGATTCTGGCATACAGCGGATCGCCGCTAATGAGTTCAAGAATCCACTGTATGCCAAACCAAAACAAGAAGAGCACGCAATCGAATGCAAGAGTAAGCAAAGGTTTTTCCCCATGGGAAAGATTTCAACTGCGATAAAAGGAAATCCAGTGATTCCTGTATTGGTCAGCGACATGCTGAAATGAGAAAACTGGACAAACCGCATTCTCGACCAGTGGTGCCCGGCAGAAACGGCACTTTCCGCGTTTCAGCATCTTGTTGACCAATACAAAATCCAGTGATTCCACTGTAAAAAGGTCATCGATCATACGATGATGCGGACAGAACGAAAATCGTGGGCCGATTCGCCCGAAATTCCACTAATATTTCCTGCCGTTTACCTAGATTTTGACGATATCAGATGAAAAGTGGTGGGGCGATTTTTCACAATTTGCCCCGATCGTTCGTTCTTCTCTTCTGGACGTACGAAGTGGCTAGTGCCGGCTCTGCGCTTGCTGCGACAGGTACACGCTCTCAACTCGGGTGTCTTGGCGTAGCATGGTTCATCATGTTCGTCGATTGCCGCTTCCTCACAACGTGTTCGCAGTTGCTGCGGCAGACGAGGGGTCAACGCCTCGTTGATCTGTTGCTCGTGTTGATAAAGCTGCTCAGCGTTCAACTGCTCATTCAGCACCGCTGGAATTCGGTTGCCGCTGGCACTCCGCTCCAGATCTGGACAGACGGCATTGATGCTGATGTTTTCGCTGCTCGGATGTGGTAAATGCCGGCTACGTCTCATCTGACATACCGATTCGGCCAGCTTCCGGGGGCGGCCAAAACGTCGACATTTCTTGCCCGCAAATCCTCGACAGTGCACGATTGATCGTTTCATCGTCCAGAAAGAGTCGAATCTGATCAGTCACGGCTCAACGACTTCATGACTGCTTCTTCGCTGCTCAACCGTATATCGGCTTGGATCTCCTCACGGTTGAGGTGGAAATAGGCCAGGGCACCGTGCACACCAGACAAGGATAGCCCCATTTTGTCGACACTTTCTTCCGGAGTCATTCCCAGCCCGTAGTAACCAACGACAGTGCGAACGGTGACGCCAGTACCGGCAATGATCGGTCGCCCATCTCGCAACTCAGGATCTTGTATGACCAGTCCTTCAAGTGTTTGTCGGTAGCCATGTCGAGCCTACACCCTACTCCACGCCATAATTATACCGCGCCCAATGGACCAGGCGAAAACAGCACGACATAGGCCGAGTTCAATTTGGGAATCGATTTCCGCACCATACGGGCGCCATCCAGAAAAATGACGACGGAGCGTTCATTTTGGCCTAACCAGCCGGCAATGCGCTCTAGGAAGCGGACTGTATGCTCTTTGCTGCAATTGCCTTCATTCCAGATGAGGCGCTTTAGGATTTCCCGTCGGTTTCCCTCTGCCTCTCAGATTCGGCAGGTTTGGGCTTGGCTCCGGACATCCGTAAATTGACCAGTCGATTCAGCACGTCAAACCAGAATGGCGCCCCCAGTGAAACGGCCACTATGGTCAACAGCAGTCCCATCACTTTGAGGAGCCACGTATTGGCATCATACGATGAATAGTTCTCAGGCTCCAGCCACGCTTCCCAACCCAGCGGTAGCCTAAGTTCGTCGATTTCATTGAGGGTCGCTGTGACCTGTTCAGGATCGAACGTCGTTGGCGCAGATTCGTCTTGCACATAGGATTCTGCAGCCGCCACAACCGATTGCGCGCAGCGTCGGGTTAGTCATCAACTGATTCGCGATTGTGATGGTATCAGCGTTGAGCAACAGCGTGACTATGCTCGCGATCACGATAATAATTATCTGCGAGCGTCGCTTATACCAACCGGCAACGCAATCCATTGCGGCATTGAAATAGTCCTCAATGTTGAACTGAAGTCGGTCGACCATTGCGCCGCGCCTCAGTCTCTGCCTGCGCGATGCTCTCATCCAGTCTATTCAACTGGTCAAGTATCTCCTTGACAGCCTCGGTCCGTAGCGCGCCCTCAGGTAACATCTCCATGCTTTCAGCCAACTGTTGACGCGCCTGCTGCAACTGCTGCAATTCTAAGGCTACTTGACCGATCATCTGTGGTTGGCCGCCAGCTTGCCGGATGAAGGTGAGCAGTGTTTTGGCGACATCACTACCAGATTCAGACAGGATAACAAGCTTGTCGTAAAAGGCGCCGTAGGTCGCGAGTGGGTCACGCGGTTCTGTTCCGGCCCTTGTCGGCACGACCGAGTCTAGTAACGCCATGGTGAACGTGCGCGCATCGATGTATGACGGAAAACTCCCAGAGCCCTTGCGTGCGAGCCCTGTTATCAGGGGATTGTCAAAGAATCGTTCTGCCAGGCCCTGTGCGTAAGGGTCTACGAGCATGTTCTCGATACCGTCACGTAACGTCTTCGAGCGCAAGGCAAGTAGACCGGCGATCCATTCGTTGAGCGCTGAGCAGATCAGGCTCAAGAGCAGATATAAAAAAACGAGGCCAATGATCACTTCGAGAACGGCGGATCCGAATAACATTGCTTACCTCCTATTGTTCTTGTTCCAGTCGCCAAAGCACATCGAAGACCGCAGGGCCCAGACGTCCGATTGTGATCGCCTCGTGGTGGAGGTTGAGACCATTCAGATCGGCAGTCGAGTTCGCCTTAATCATATCTTCCGACGGATCTTCGTCTTCGTGAAGAATCAGATATTGCTTGACTACTGCTGGATCCTTATGTGCAATCACTGTGGCCAGAATCTCCACAGTCTGCTTTGCCAACCTGATCAGCTTCTGCTCATCGGTATCAAAGATCCGCTCTTGCTCTGCATGTTCGCCATTCATGGGCTCTCTCCCTGTTCGTGGGGCAGGCCTTCTTGGAAGAGATGGTCGAGATCTGGATTCACCACCTTGTCGTCGAAGTTTAACCAGATCCGCGTGTCCTGGCGGCAATCAAAGGTACGACAGGGAATTGGACGATGCTGGTATACCGTACAACCACAACTGCCACGATCCAGATGTTTGCAGTAGCAGTCCTCATCCTGGTCGATAATGTAGGGGTAGCGCAGGTCCCACTGCACGATACCCTCCTGGACATCTTGCTTGGAGAGCGGAAACCAGAGACGGCAACAGGCTGCCTTGCAGAGATGGACACGGTTGTCACAGTCGACCTCGGCGCTGCCTTCAAGCTGGTACTTGTCCCGTTCGGGCTCCTGCATGTGGACACCCATGCCCTTGGTCAGAAAGCGCTCCTTGACTCGTTCGGCAACCCGTTCCTTGTATTCGTCCAGATCGCTGATGGTGATCAGACCTTTCTCGGCCAGCAATTCCACCAGCCCATAGAGAAAGGATGCAATCTCGAGCAGCCGACTCGTATTGGCGTTGGCACGGCCATGGCTATATAGGAAACCGTCAGCAATCTCGGCGCGCAGACCACCAAGCTCTTGCGCCACCTCGTCGCGTCCATCGTAGACCGGCAGTACAGCCGACGCAGTATCGTAAAGCGGCAATAGAGCTACGTTTTTGCATTTCGTTGCGCCGTTGTTGTGCATGATCTGTTCCCTCCTTTTTGCCGCGGCGTTGATCGCCTGCACTTCAATCGGTCCCCAGTTTGGGACGCATTAGAATGTAATAGCCAAGAACACAGAGAATCACCACAACCCCACCGATGATGGCGGGTTCGTTCTGGGTGTTGATAAGCACTGCCAGAAAGCCAAGCAACCCCAGGAATACGGCAGGGGTGAAGACGAAGCGCCACGTCCACACCATGTATGCGTACAGTGAGCCGTTGTTCTTGCGATCCTCGTGAAATTGACTGCCGCGCCATCTCAGGCGCCCAGGTCGTTGGGCGAGCAGCCAAAATCCCGAGGGCATGGCGAGGATATCGTACATATAGATTGTCGCGATCAACAGCCCCAACGCTCCCCGTAAGACAGACCACTGCCGCAGCTAGCAGAGGCCTGGCGTTGAGCTGGTCGCTAAGTAACAACTCGATCAGAATGGCAAAGACAAAACCTGCCAACAGGGATGAGACGGTCATCTTGGAGCCAACCTTGTCCCGCAGCGCCTCCTCCTGATAGTCTGCCACCGGCACTCGAAAGGCAACTTGTCCTCGTCCTTGGAAGCAGGCATGTAGGGAAGAAGCCTTGATACAGATCACGTCGGCACGGTCGAGAGGTCGACATCGAGCCGAGGTGATTTCCGTGGCGAGTCGGCTTAACCTGGGTTCATGGCCAACCAGCGCGACCACTGCATGGTCGGTCAACGGATGACCCAACGATCGGGCTTCGTCGCAAACTTCAGCAAAGGTCCACGTGTCGCTGTGTGGCGTGAGCGCGGACAAAGTAGCGACGTTGGGTTGAGACTCGGCGGTCAACTGTTTGCTAGGTACTGCGCCGTCTGTGAGGAATGTCTGTACTCGCTGGCCAGGTAGAGCGTAGGGCGAACTTCCATGCGTGCGAGCGCATCGCCCCGCTGCCAAATTGTGCGCCGGCCGTCGGTCGACAACGGTGCATCCTTGTCTTCGACGTCGGCTCTGGCTACTTTATCGGCATGGCGAATCAGCAGGATCTTCATCGTCTATCATTCCTCAATCTGTGCCCAGCCGGGGCCGCATCAGCCAGTAAAGCCCACGATCCCGCCGAAGAATGACTGCCCCAGCGCGAATAGTGGTCCAATTGCCGGTGTCGAAGAGCAGCGCCAGGAAGCCGACCAAACCCAGCAGTACAGCGATTGAAAAGACCCACTGCCAGGTCCAGATCATGTAGGCGTACCGCGCGCCGCCTTCGTGAAGCCGTTCTTCGAACATACGGCCCTCGGAACAGACGACGGTGCGGCTGCCAAAGAGCCAGAAACCGGCCGGCATGGCCAAGCTGTCGTACATGTAAATGGCGGCGATGAAGAGTGCGATGGCGCCGATCAGGCAACCCAGGGCAACAACTGGCTCGCAGTCCACGTATGCGCAGCATCCTCGAACTGAACGTTCAATAGCAGTGCCATCAGCGCCGCAAAGCTGAAGCCGGCCAGCAATCCGGCCACATTCATCTTGGACTCGACCTTCTTGCGCAGCGCCTCTTCTTGGTGGTCGGCTACCGGCAGGCGAAAGTCCAGCTTGGCCCGTCCCTCGTCGAGTTCCCTCATACCGGCGGCCTCTATGCAAACGATCTCGGCGGTGGCAAAGGATCTCGCTCGCTTACCGGTGAACCTTGTCAGCAGTCGACTTAACGTGGGCTCGTGACCGATGATAGCGATGGTCTCCTTGTTCTCCAGGTCGATCCCCATGGTCTACGCTTCATCCAGTAGATGCGCCCAGGTGCTGGCCGTGCTGCCGGGTTTGAGGCCATGCAAGCACTGGATTTCCGGATCGGCTCCTGCGGCAGTTGTTCGGCCAGCAGCGCGGCCATCTGGCGCGGTGCCGATACGGACTGATCAAGTAGAGCTGGGGCCGCAGATCGATGCGCGTTAACGTGTCGCCGCGCTGCCAGGTCTGGAAACGGCCGGTTTCGGAAAAACGGCGTATTCGCTTGACCCGGCAGGATCGTCCTGCCAGCCCGCGTGACGAATGAGGAGAATGTTCATCGAACGATTGTGCCTAATAACCTCTCAGTTGCCGCCCATTTTGCAGAGCCATTTTTCGATGTGTTCGCGAATCGCCTGTTGGACTGCGAAGGACTGACTGAGGTTCTCATTGACGATGGCGAGCATTTCCTCCTCGGTCGCGGCACTTCCAGCCGCTCGATTTCTCGATCGCGTTCCTTCGCCACAATTCACCTGCCGGTTCATCAATTCAGTCACGGTACCGTGGGCTCCCACTTGCCTGTTACGATCATTGCCTCGTCTGAATCATCTTCCGGCCAGGATGGAATGGTCGCGCCGATGGCGGCCAACGGCTCGTGGCCAAACGAGCGAAACTGGAAATGGGTGCCCAGCGGAATGGTGAGGCAGACGCCTGCTTCGACTAGCACGATCTCCTCTTGCTCGGCCTGCTTGCGCCACATTTCGCCCCGTCCGCACAGAAAGAACCAGATCTCTTCTACTGTGCGATGGGTCACTGCTGTCGATACCTGGCCGGGACCCAGTTCGAAATGGGCCATGCTGCCTTTATTTTCCAGCCGCAACAGAACTCGCACATCCGAACCATCCGGCGCTACGGCGTCCGGCTTTACCGATAGTCGTTTTGTTTCGAAGCTTATCATGGTCAGTCTTCCCCTTCATCGCGTTGTAGGTCTGCGCAGTTCATGTATAGTCCGTTTTTCGACGCACAATAAGCCCGGCGACACACACCTTGTCAGATGGCCTCAGGGCTGGATGCGCGCGACTAGTCAGTGGACCACTTGTGCTGTTCTGCGGACCATACCGGACCCGTGGCGACGACGACGTGTAGGCGCCGGGCATCTTCCACCCGGTAAATGAGCCCAAGCGGAAGATGCACTGCGGATTCTGGTTGGAGTTCAACGGTGATACCGTCCTGAAAGACGATTGTGGCCGTACCTGCCAGAACATAGTACATCTCATCAACGCTTTCGTTACAGGCCCAGACGCCTTTGTCCTGGGGAGGATATGTTCCGTTCATCACCGCCGTAGCTAGACCGAGGTTGGGGACGCTTTGCACGTAGTACTCCCGGATCCTCGATCCATCGACAGACACCTCCGTCGCATCTGTTTTTGATATCAGCCGTTCAGTTGTCATAATAAACCCTCCTCAATACTGTGGCATCCATTTCTTGTCGACGTTCAATGATGACTCAAATTTATCATGCTTCTAGACCAAACGGCCGGTGCCAAAGAGGGCCTGACGGCCCTATCTCCTCGATCTCACTCAAGCCCAGTTGTGCCTGCCGGTGGAGTCGATGGTCTGGTGTCGTCAAATCCATGACTCGACTGAACTGTGCCGTGGCACGGTCGGTTACACCTGAATCCAGAAGGAAACCCAAGATTGAGATGAACTCGATGGATTGTCCGGCGCTTTCTCGAGCAAGGCCTCGGCAAAGATCGGCATGGCCCTCGCCGGCTGGCCCGCGGTGTTGTAGGCCACACCCAGATTTCGGCTGCTTGAGGATAATCCGGCTGGACGTCGATCACCGCTTCCAGAGCTGCGATCGATCTGCTCAACGCGCCCCGGTAGAGATACGCCACCCCCAAGTGATACAGCGCCGGTATGTAACCCGGTTCAACGGACAGTACCTGCTCGAGGAGCGGCACGGCCTGGTTAATATCGCCCAGGAAGAAAATGGGCGACACCGAATTTTTTGCCGTATCCTCATCTTCAGGAGTGAGATACTGGGTGGCGGCCTGGAAAGCGTGCTGCGCTTCCGCCTCTATGCCCTTGGTCAGATAGAGCAAGCCCAGGTTGTGCTGCGCCTCGCCATCGTCGGGAACTCGTTCCAGATAGATACAGTAGGCATTGATGGCCTCGTCGGTCTGATCTTCGACCTGGTAGAGGACGCGAGGTTGCGATAGGCATTGAGGTAGTCCGGGTCGGCGTCGATGGCCTGCCGGTAGGCGGTTTCAGCCTCGTCGGGCCGCTCGAGTGCCTGCAGGGCGTTGCCCAAGTTGTTGAGGATGACCGGATTACTTGGGGCTGTGGTTAAGGCTTGCTGGAAAAGCTGTACTGCTCTATCAACCTCGTTATTCATGAGGTGCTGGAAGCCTTTATCGTTGAGAGCCTGAGATATATCGATTGTTTTCATATCCACCAAAATACTTGAGCTTTTTTTCTTCGAAATTTTAATTTAGAGAGAGAACAAAATTCATGGCTCTAGGCTATTGTGCCGATCAAATCTGAGATTCAAGCGGCAATCCGCTCTATTTGGGCATCATAGACTATGTTATGTCCAAGTGCACGACAGTTGCCAAAAGAACCGAGACACTATCAGCCAAAATCGATGCGAATAGGTACTCATTGCCATATTGATATCTTGTAGTGGGCCCGCCAAATATCCAGATGGACAACATGTGGCATCTATCCAACTTCAGAAATAGCTAGAAGAGTGGTCAAACCTAGATTTATTTCTTGAAGCCTTTAACAATGAAGTATTTCCCTTTGAATCTTTTCTAGATTATTTATACTTAGACCTTTATCCCCTGCTTTTTTGAATCCAACACCAACTTGCTTTCCAGTTTCCAGATTGACTTCTTGATTTGGGACAATATTTTCTCCTGCTGGAAGAGGCCATAAGTTGTCAAATGTGTCTGAACCACTAAGAGACAATTCTACCAATATGTTCCGGTGATTGACCGTAGTTTTTCATTTTATGACCAGCTCGAGCCATAAAGTCTACAAACTTACCTTCCATTTTCCGGGCAGGGGATTTGATACGAGGGCCTAATTTGAGACCTTGTTTAAGTTGGTTCTCAGACGTAATCCCAATTTCTTCAGTCTGTTTTACACCAGAACCTCCGCTAACGATCTGATTATTGATGTCGCTGATTTCGTTTTGCAGTTGATTAATTTGGTTCGCAAGTACCGGAATACCTTCGATCTTTTTTAAAGCACGTCTGACCTGATTGAACATGGTTTGCCACTTATTAACGATTTTTTCTTGAGGACGTACTTTGCCATATTTCTCCGAACGGGAAAGACTTTTTATGCGATCTAGTTCTGTTTGCGCTTCAGCTAATTCCTTTTCTACTACAGTCAGGACAGACGGTTATGAACTGTTTCGAAGAACCTTTCGTTTTTGAAGTTCGCTATTTAGAATGCCTAGTGTGAATTTCAACTTGCTCAATTGAGCTTCTGCTTGCTCATCAGGTATTAATACTGTCACTGTTAAACGTTGAGTAGGTTCGACTCTTATAAATTTCGCTCCAGGTTCAGGTCTTACTCTAACTGGTGGATAGTTTTGAATAGGCCGTTTATGCCATTTGATCCAGTATGGGTGCCCCTCGCTTCCATCAGGGATTCCTCTAGGAGAGAATTTCATCACCTCTTCACCTGGACTCATTTCACCTTCTATGACCCAAGGCATCTGGTCTGTATTTAACCTCAAGGTTCTAAATCCAAATTCAGACTGCCACTTTGGAAACTGCATCCTGATGGCTTCAGCCGATAACCCTTGTTTCTCTAATTTCGAAACCGCTTTCTTGACTCCTTCAACGCCAATCTTCCATCGCTCCTTATGGCTCAAGGCAGTACCGGCCTTCGAATAACGCACGGCAGCGATAGGCACAGATTTGCCCTTGGGGTCTCTGGCAGCCACTTTAAAGCCAATAGCCCCTTCATTCTTAGGTTTGCCTTGCATAACCTCCGTGGCCTGGAGCTTCGTCAAAGCTGGCTTCGCTTTGCTAGCTACACCGCTGAGCACTTTGTTAACCTCAGCTACTTGACTGGCGCCATTCGGCAGCTGCGTCTTCAGCGGGTCTTTGACCGTTCTCTTGGCAGCAGACACGTCCATCGCTGCCTTCGTCTTGGCATCTTGGGCGCCGGTCTTTGGTGTCTTCGTCTCTTTGGCCGTGCCCTTCTTCGGTTCCTTCGGCGCCGGTTTGCCCTTCTTGGCCGCTTCCTTCTTGTACTCCTTGACCTTCTTGCCCTCGGCGGTGACCGCGTTGTCGGGAGCCGGCTTCACTTTCTTCTTCGGGCCGCCCGGCTTGACGGTGGGCTGGGCCGGTGGCTGCTTGGGCGACTTGCCGCGCTCGGCTGTCCCCTTATTGCCCTCCTTGGGCGGCGGCGCGGCGTCCTTGCTGTTCTTCTCCTTCCAGGCGCCCGGGGCCTTCTTCTCGCCCGACTTGCCCTTGGCCTTGTCGGCGTACAGGTCGGACACAAATTTGTCGGCCGAGAACTCGACCGGCTGCAACTCGACGGCCGGCCACTGTCCCGACCCAAAGACGTAGTCCACCGAGGCCTTCAGGCCAAAACTGCGGCCCAGCGGATATTCCTTGCTCCCCAACGGCCAGGTCCACTTCTTGTCAGGCACGGGCGACCACCAGGGCGCGTCCACTTCCACAAAAAGGTCACCCCTCAGGGCCAGGAAGGCCTGGGCGGCTACCTCTACATCACCGCGGATGAAGAACTCGCCTTTCTTGTCTTCGGCTTCGGCCGCTTTCTTTTCGCGATAGCCGATAACCGGTGTTGCCTCGGCGTAGCCACGGACACCGGCGATACAGTCGAGTCCGGCGCCGGCCTTGACGTCGTGGCCCAGGATCTCCAACACAGCGCCAAGCTCGCCGCGCACCTTCAGTCCGGCCGCAGCCGAGATGTTCAAGGTGCCCCGGATGCTGAAGTCCTTGCTCTTTTCGGGATCGGTCGAGTAGGTGCCTTCGACAGCGATCTTGTACAATTTGCCTTCCAGTTTGGCAAAGGCGCCCACGCTGAGCGAGCCAAAAATACCGATGCTCAAGATGGGGCGGATACCGTAGCTGATGCGAGGCTCAAGCTTGAAGAATTCCTTGTTGTAGTCTTTTGGCTCAAAGAGCTTAAACTCTTTCTGGGGCTCGATCTTGCCGATGATCGTGATGTGACCCTTCGGGTCCAGGATGACGTTGGCGGTTCCGGTCAGCCAAGGGGTAAAGGCAAAGTCGAGGTTGCCCTCGCCGAAGACCACGTACTTGGCCTTTTTAGCCTTGCGCCCCTTTGTGGCGGATGCAGGCTTCGCTGCCGCCTTGTCCGGCGCCTTTTTCTGTGCCTCCAGTTGCTTTGCCTGCTGTTCCTCCATCATGATCAGCAATAGACTGCCGAAGAGCTTCTCACCCTGATAGCCCACTGTGCCTTTACCTGTCACGGCCCGGCCATCCCAGATGATCTTCGAACGTACCCGTGATATTTTTAGGCAACTTGAGACCGAATGTGCCTTTCGCCGTCACACCTTTGTCGGCAGCGTGTTCGAACTCAAGGTCGGCCTGCTCCAAGCCCTTAACCCGGATATTGGCCAGGCCGCTAAACTTATTGATCTTCTCGTCATCGGCGACGATTGTAATCGAACCACTGAAAGCGCCTCCCAGCACAATGGAGACATCTTCCAAACCGAATTCCAGGCTCCCGCCTTCGAGCTTATTGACTGGTTTTACCTTGCTCTCAAAGGAGAATCCCGTCAGGCCCAGCTTGTCGGGCAGATCCTTGTACCGGTTGAGGTTAACCCTGCTTAAGCTGGCCAGGCCGAGATAGCCATGTATATTGCCGTCCTTCCCGATGGTCACGATAAGGCTGAGCCCTAATTGTCCAGCCAGCGGATGAGCCTGAATCGGAAGTGCCTGCCGGTTGGGTCGGCCACGCCGCTTGTTGGCCGTGACATAGGCGCCCTGCTTGCTCCTGCGCAGCTTCAATTGGCCACTGGCCATCTTGCCGTAGCGCACGTTCACGACGCCGAGTTGCCCGTCGGCGAAATGGGGATCAAGACTGGCTGTCGGCAGCTTTGTCTGCTTTTTTAAGTCGATTTCGCCCGGTACGACTGCCTCGTTGATTGGCTTGGTTGGTTTGGCCGGCGCCTTGGCCGGGGCTCGCTGCACAGGCCCTTCGGCTGAAGCGCTGGCATCGTCGGTAGGCCGGGCGCGCGAGGGGCTCTGGCCGTGGCGCCTCCCTGTTGCACAACGTGGGTCGCCTCGTGGGCCATCAACTGCACGTCGCTTGGCGACTCGTTTGAGGCCATGTAGATGTCACTGCCCTTGGTGAAGGCACGCGGGTTGAGGGCGCCGGCGGCCTCGTTGGCAGCAGCGTCCGTATGGACGCGTGTCTGGCCTAGATCGGCGCCCGTGCTCGTTTCGAGCTTGTCACGTGTCGCAGGGCTTAGGCGGTTTCCTGAATTGGAGTTGGCCATGGCGGACTCCACCGGATCGCTGGCCTTGGCTCCACCGTTGGCTTGAGCATCGTCTCCTGCGCCGGATTGTCGCTGGAGCAATTGTGCCTGATCGGGCTGCGCCTGGGATTGCAGCGGCTGCCTTCGCATCGGCGCCTTTCCGCCGGTTCCCTGACGCTGCGAAAGCTCGTTTTCGCTTGTGTTGCCAGCGATTGGCTGTCGCTGGGGCAAGGTGCGCACTCCTTGCTTTGCCAGAGGCGTGATCTGGCGGTGCCTGTTGGCCGGCGACCACGCGTTGGGCCACTGTTTCGGCTTCCTTTTCGGATGCATCCGCAGGATGAACAACGGACGTGTCTTTCGTTTGCTTGTCGCCCTTCGCTTGAAGCGGCGGCTCTCCACCTCGTTGGGCCTGCTGCGTAGACGAAGCCGACGTCCCCATCATGCGCGACAGACGCGAATTCCCGATCGAGCGTTGCACCCCCCCCATCATCCGCGCGCGCCGGACCGGGCTAGTTCGGTCCGGACTTGCCATCATGTCCGCGGCGGCGGGCGGCAGCCGGCTTGCCGTTGGGGGGCGGCATCGCAGCTGTCATCATCTGGGCAGCACGCGAACGGACCAGCCTGTTTCTCTGGTGTTTCGGGCTGTTTTTGGATTGAAGGTGCCGGCGCAGCCTTCGCTGGCTTGTCGGTCTTGGTTTTGTTCATACAAACTCAGAAATCAACTATGGCTTGTACAGCGGGATCCTCTTTGGAAGTGGATGGTCTTCGAAATAATCTCGAATGCTCTTTGCATCGAAGAGAAACTGGGTCTTGTCGCCTGCGCGAAGTACCTCCACGTATTTCTTCTTAACCTTTTTTTTCACCTGCAACCAGTAATATGCCCGAGCCCGTTTCCAATAGAGACTGCCAGGCTTGCTGATGCTGTTGAAGTCATCAATATTGCCCTGACCAATCCATCCTTTGTAAGGATTTCTTGATGAGGAATTGAACATTTCGTCTACAAAGCCGAAGACTTTCCTTGCTCTTTTTGAGGCAACTTTTTTCATATAGCCGTTCTTTTCGCAGAAATCTTTGATCGTGAAAAAACCTTCAAATTCCTTCTTTTTCCCTGGTAGCGGATCCTCGCTATAGGTATGGTCACCTAACACGTATAGCCAGATCTTGTACCATCTATGCTTGCCTGAATATGCGGCAGACCCCTTTAGCCCTCTAACACCCTTTGCCGCTTGAATTCGGGTTAGATAGACCCAACAAATCTTCTCTTCTTGTCCCGGATGAGACTCGGCTGAGATTGTTGCGGCGGTTTTTCGCTTGACAGCTGTAGTAATATAGGCTGATGTCTTCTTTGCCGATTTTTTTGGTGGCTTTGGTGACGGGTCTTCCGGTTTACGCTGCACGCGATGCCCTGCCTTCTGCTGTACCACGTGCGCCAACTCGTGCGCCAGTAGCTTCTGTCCGTCTGTACTTGTCGGGTT
>CAWKCP010000011.1:0-34382 GCA_963848115.1 uncultured Chloroflexia bacterium
TTGACCAAATTTATCGGTGCATGGCCTTGCTGTCGGCGCACCAGCGAGGAACCATGTCCCCCTGGCTTGCATTTGTCTGCCCATTGACGCCCCGACGACGATCTGCGGGTCAATGTCTCTGACTCGGCGCTTCAACCAACAGATGCGTAGGTAGAGCGTGGTGGCAGCCCCCCAGCCCCAACCTTGGGGGAACGCTTGGCCTCAGTCTTGCTTTGTCTTGCACAGTCTCCCCCAGGATCGGGGGCCGGGGGCCGATAGCCAGCATTTCGATCTGTATCGCTACTCGTGCCACCCTGTACTAGGTTGATCGCGTAGGACCTGGATTCGCATATCTTCCTACTGTTCGCCAATAGCGGGAAAAACGGCGCAGGTCAACCGGGTCATCTACCTGTACAAAGGGCTCAACAGGCAGCCCTATCACAGGGATAGATGATGAGATCTTCGCCACGATAGATCGGAACCGGGGCGCAACGCTTGCTACGGTGATGATCGAGTCGCATCCGGCTTCGACTGCATGGGCTACCACGCGTTCCGCCACCGCGCCCCGCTCGATGGTCACAGGCAAATCCAACAGGGACTGATACAGGAACAGCACGCGCTTCAGGCTAATCCGTCCCTTGTCGAGCAGCGCTTCATCCCAGACCCAAACTACAGGCGCCGCCGGATAGGCCTGAAGCGGGGTGCTTTCGGGATGTAGGCAGTCCCCGTGGACCCAGATCAACGGATGTCTGTCCTGGGTGGACCGGCTTGACGTTCCCGCCGCCGCGACTGTTCGATAGTTCCCATCCTCACACACCCATGCCTGCGCTGGACTGAGTTTGACCTTGGCCAGCCGCCGGCGTGCTGCAGACGACCCATCAGGCGTGTGCAGGGATCCCTCAGCCGGCGGCGAGGGGAAGAGGTGCTCCGCCAGTGATTCGTACTCGGCATCCAACTCACAGTGGCCCTTCAGAGGGCAATCCCGGCAGTACTGGTCACCCGCGAATCGTTCCAGATTCTGGCGATTGAAGATGTAAGGCTTGTGGCTGAAGGTGCTGGCGACCCATTGCCACGAAAGGTTATTGCTGGCCGGATCACCATCCAGCAGATGGGTCAAAAACCAGCGTGCACCTGCCTGCCAGCGAACGTGTCGCCAATGGACAAGGTAGGCAGCGAGCCACATACGTGCATGGTTATGGAGATAGCCTGTCTGACGCAGTTGGCGGCTAAAGGCATCGATACAGGCCAGTCCTGTGATGCCCTGCTGGACATCCTCCGGCACTGAATCGGCGTAACTCTCTGCTGGCAGCCCGGTCTTGTAGGCTTCCAGATCCGTCCACACGTCACGACCAACGATGCGGTACACCTCTTGGAAGTACGCACGCCAGCCCAGTTCTTTGATCAGGGCGCCGGCCAAATTGGGCGAGTCCACCCGATCACGAGCCGCATTTCGGACCTCCGTCAGCGTAAGGATGCCATGGCGGATATAGGGTGATAGATGGGTCACCGCGCCGTCAAGGTAGTTGCGCGTCTTGCCGTACCGCGTGGGTGAGATGTTGTTCAGTGCGTTGAGTGCCGCCTGCCGTCCGCCGCATGTATCTGCGATGCTGTCGTCATTGGCCGCTGCATGGGGAAACTGCCGGCGGACATAACGGACGAGCTCATGACAATCCTGGAATGCGGTGCGCATGTCAGTAGGTCTCTCGATTTCTTCGACGGCAGCGTTCACTACAGTCGATGACGTCATTCCAAACCTTGGCCCACTTTTTGCGCCATGCAAAGGGCCGTCGGGAGAAAGGACTGATTTTGGGAGGCAACGTTTGCTTTTTCTTCATCGAGTGTAATACTAGCACAGTTGAAATTGCTGATACGATTGATAGTGTGGCAGATGCTGGATCTACACGTCCCGTGACTGTCCTTTCGCCGCTATCTGACACTTTGAGCAATACCATCTACCAGCCTGCCATAGCGAAAAATGCTCGGCATGTTTTAACCTAGTGGAGTCAGTTCTGTCAGCCATAGAAGACATGAGTGGTGTTAGTGGAATGGCAATCAGCAACGAACAAAGACACCCTATCGCCGTTCGGCAGGAGTGACTGAGCAAGAGCACAGCCTTGGTTTGATTGCTTTGCCTCGAGGATGAGACCGACTGAAGATAAAACCGTCGTGACCGGGGGAAGCCCAGTCATGACGGTTTTTGACTGGCGGGTCGGTCAGAAAAGGGAGATCACGTGCAAGATGGCGGCAATCAGGCTGGTGGGTGGTGATTTGCGCTCACACTGGGCCTGGCGCAGCCGGCGCTGCTGATCGCCCTGCTATCATACCTCCTGGTTTTTCAATTGTCGTGTGCAAGCTTATGCCCCTGGTCGAATCGGGTCGGGAACAACCGGTGACGGGCCCCAAAGTTCTGAACTTACATTGTTTGCTAGCGTTCGCAGTTCCGTTACCACATCCTGCACGTCTTGATGTGCATGCCAAGTTTCCCAAGCCGCTATGTTGGCAAACTCAACCGTATGAGGATCACCCCCGGAGCAAGACCCAAATAAAAGGGGACAGTCTCTGTTCTCGCCCATCGGTCAAGACGGCGATGGTGTCTCCGTCGACAACCTTGATTACCTGTGCCGGGGCGGAGTCGGCAGGCAAGACGATGGAAATGGTCGGATCAGCTTTGGCGGCGACAAGGCATGATGTGGCAACCTGCGTTAGCGGGCCTCGAAGACCTATACGGTCTGGATGTGAATGCGTTTCCAGTGCTTTGTTAACCAGGAAATTGTCATTCCGATGAGTGCAGCGAAGAGGAATCTCAGCGATGCCAGCGCGAGATTTCTCGCTTCGCTCGAAATGACAAAATCCTCCTTAACGGTGCACTAGCGTGTTTCACCCAGGGGATGGCTCGCTGCATTGCTCCAGCCAGGCTGACAACGCTCCTACACTGGTTTCGCCACGTGCTGCACGCAAAGCGATCTGCTCCAATTCGTCATTGCTTGCCGTTAAGCGGCGGCCGTTGATCTGTAGAAAGAGGCCGGCCGCGGTTACGCCGACCCGCTTGTTGCCATCCACGAACGGGTGGTTGCCGATGAGGGATTCCATCAGCGCCGCAGCCTTGTGGAACAGGTCCGGATAGAGGTCGTGGCCTTGAAAGGTTGCCTGAGGACGGACAATGGCTGATTCGAGCAAGCCCAAATCGCGGATGACCCGTTGCGCCGCCTGTCTCCGCCACAAGACGGGCGTGGATGAAAAGCACCTGTGCCGGGGTCAGGTAGTTCACTTGGCCAGCGCTTCCAATGCGGGGCGGTATTGATCGATGAAGTCGGCCACTTGTTTGGCAAATTCGGCATCCACGCCCTTGGCCTCAGCCGTAGACGGCGCAACCACGATCCTGCCGTGCTCCGTGTCCAATTCCAGCGAGACCTCTCCGCCTTCGGTCAAGTGGAGCGCATCCAGCATCTCTTTGGGCAGCGATACAACTGTGCTATTTCCTGTGCGGAATATCTTGCGTATCATGCAGCATTCTCCAGGAGTGTAAGTACTACGTACTTACACTAGTATAGTGGCATTGGGAGCAGCCGGGCAAATACAGCGTATATTTATCTCTCTGGAATGGCCTTAGTCCGGTTCATATAGTGCACGGTAGATCTGATGGCTCAACGCGACGCGCTTCAGGTAGAGACGCGTTCTCGTTGTATCCGATCCAGCGCAACAGATCATCGCGATCTTCGACTCTTGAGTCGGCCAACCAACTTTCTACGCTGCCGGCCCCCGCGTTATAGGCGGGAATTGCCAGTTCCAGATCGCCGTCGAAATAGCCGGTGAGGAAGTCAAGGAGCCAGGCGCCCATGCGAATGCTGGTCGCAGGCACGTAGGCATCGCCAGGGGCCTGGGTTTCACCCAACGCTTCGGCGATCCACATCTGTGTTGCCGGAATTACCTGCATGAGACCACGGGCCTCCGCGTGGGACCGGGCATCCGGATCAAAGCGACTCTCTTCTCGCATTACAGCCCATATCAGCAGCGGATCCACCCCATACGCTGCGGCGGCGGCACTGACCGTCTCGGTATAGGGTCGAGGATAACTCAACTGCCAGTATTCGAGCGGCGCCGAGTCATGTTCGTTGATGAATTGTTCGGCGATTCGCTGTGCCGCCCATACTTCGCCGCGCTCGGCCAATGCCTGTGCCATGGCCAGGTCTGTTTCCGGTGCGCTGCGGAAGCGAGCTGCAAAAAGAAGCTCCATTCGGGCAAGATCAGGGCGTCCGATGCTTTCGAGCGCCGTGACTTTTTCCAAGAGCGCCTTGTCAAGTGCAATCGCAGGGGCTGCTTCGATCTGCAACGTTTCTTCTTTGCTTCGGCGCGCCAACCAGTTCAGGCCAAAGCTATCCAGCAGGCTCTGACCCTTTGCACGTGCTTCAGCATTGTCGAGTCGTCGGCCCAACGTGTAGAGGCGATAGGCGGCATCATCGGCATATTGAGTGTCCGCTTGGGCAATCCGTTCGTAAATCGAAAGGGTCTCGGTGAAGCGCCCCTGGCCTTCCAACATTTCTGTGGCGGCCCACCAAGCCGTCGGATCGGGAGAGCCAAGATAGAGATCCAATGCCAGGTCCGGTTCTTCCGCTGCCAGAAGCTGTGCTTGACGTCGCCGGCTTTCCGGCGTATCGACCGTGCTGTAGAGATCGAGGGCTGCTTCACCATTGCCCAACCAAGCGCGGGCAAGGGCCAAGCCCATGCGCGCCTCTTCATCATCGGGGTGGGATCGGATCTGTGCACGATAGGCTGTGGCTGCTTCAGCATAACGGCCCAGACCCATGTAGGCTTCTGCTCGCAGGGGTATGGCCTCCGCTGCAGCGACATCACGCAATGTCTCCAAGGCGTCCGTATAGAAGAGGACAGAATTCAGATCCGCGGCTACTTGCAGCGGATCGGCGCCGGACCGCCGCATACCGACAAATGCATCCGGTTGGCGACTGAGGACTGAGCGATATTCGGCATAGGCGGCTTCGTCGTTCCCCACGCTTTCCAAGTAGTCTGCCAGCTCCAGGTGAAGCGCCACATTGTCATCGAGGGCCAAGGCTGATCGGTACTCATATTCGGCTGCGGGCGCTTCTTGCTTTGCATAGGTACGCGCCAGGATCACGTGCGCCTGGTAGGCTGCGGGACTCAGTGGCCGGTATTCAATCACATCGTGCAGTGCTCGCAGTGCGTCGATGTCCGGCATTGCCGCTTGGGCGGTCCACAGCCGATCATACTCGATAATAGCAGGCAGTTCATGAGCGTGTTCGGCATAGCCTGTGGCTGCCTCTTGCGGCTCAATGGCCGATTCGCTCTCTGGGGAGGCAAGGGCGCCATGCAGGCTAAACCGGGTCTCCGCGTCCAGGTCAAATGCCTGAAGCTGCGCGGTCGTGGACCCGACGTAGAGTCTGTCATTGCTGATTGTTGGACCTTGGGTAATGGCGCCGCCAAGCCGGTAGTCCCAACGGGGTGTTCCCGAGACGCTGTCCAGGGCATAGAGGTTGCCGCTATTGGTGCCGACAAAGAGCAGTTCGTGCCACAGCACCGGCGTCGACCGGATCATCTCCCCCGTTGGGTGCTGCCAGAGGATCTGTCCGTTGTCTGCGTCCAAGGCAAAGACCATTCCATCGTCGGCGCCGATATAGACCACATCGCCGGAAACCGCGGGCGTTGCTCCGATAGGCGCTTCTGCTGTGAAGATCCAGCGCACTTCCCCACGATTGGCATCCAACGCAGTCAGCGACCGGTTCAATGAGCTGATATAGATCTGGTCCCCCGCGGCGACCGGCGGCGCGTTGGATGTACCGTCCAAATGGTAAAACCACCGGCGTTGACCGGTTTGCAGATCGAGCGCGTGCACATAGCCGTCGCTTGCGCTGAAAACGACCAAATCACCTACTATGGCAGCACGATTCTCAATACGACCACTGGTCGCGAAGTCCCAGATGATGTCGCCGCTGTCGGCGTTCAAGGCATAGAAAGTGCCGTCCTGTGAACCGACATAGAGAAAACCGTCGTACAGTAGCGGTGTTGCGCTTGCCCAGTCGTCTGTCTGAAACATCCAACGTTGTTCGCCCGTCGCATCCAGGGCGTAGATGCCGCCGTCCCAACTGGCAAAGTAGACATCGCCGGCATTCGTTGCCGCCGCGGATGTGACATTGTCGGCCGTTTCGTAGGTCCAGATCACTCCGCCTGTATTGGCATCCACTGCGTGCAGACGGTTGTCATCGGCGCCAATGTAGACGATCTCGCCATCCACGGTCGGCTTGCTGCGAATATAGTCGCCGGCTCGATAGGACCAAGCCCAGGAGATCGGGTCCCTTGGCGGCGCCAAGGGCTGACAGCCAGCTGCCCCAAAAAGGAGCAGGCACAGGCCAATCCACATGCGAATTTTGGTCATTGACTTTACCTTTGCAGCACACTGTGCCGATTCTGTTCCCAGCTAGAACGTCGATCAGATCTCCCAGGGTCGCTGATACCCTTCAAAGATCCCGAAATCCGCTGTATATTTCGCTGCCACTCCCAAGTTGCACGGCGGACTCCATAGTGATGTCGAACGATACCGTCTGCAATTCGCAGTGTCGTTGACCCGGTCACTGCGGGCCTCCTTGGCCTCAGCTTTCGAGGGCCGTGGGGTGTGGCGCAAAAAAACAGTAACTCAGAAGCCGGATTGAGGCAACCCGCTTTTGTCGAGCTGGCCGGCGGATGGGCGATGTCCAAATCTAGGCGGCGTGAAGGGGGCTGGCGAACAGTCGAGATGCCCCGGCGATCACTACCCCCAATGCTACTGGGTAGCCGGTTTTCGGCCCGTCAAAGAGGTGTGGCCAAAGGTAAGCTTTGGCAGGCAGGGCTTGTGTTCGTAACAGATCGAACGCCATTTAGCCATTGGCCTGGCCCGGTCGGGCTAGGGCTGGGCGGCAGCGTCTCGGAGTGGTGGCCGAGTCTGTGGACGCTTGGGCGCGCCATGGCTTGCCGCCGGTCGAACCTGTGCCGCGGCGGTCGGTCGGGACTGCGGCGGCGGGGAAGGCTTGACGGCCTCCACCGCCTGCGCCCACTTCGTCGGGAAAAAGCCCCCTCCTCAGTCGGCTCCGGGGGTCGGCCTGGGCGCAGAGGCTCCAGGCATCGTCCGTTCGGTCGGTCGGGACTGCGGCGGCGGGGCAGGCTTGATGGCCTCCACCATGGGTACGCTCAATTAGATTGGATAAATATGGGTCCAACGCACTCTTGCGTGGCGGAGGTTTGGCACGTTTTGGGAACTGCTTCATCGATTTCCGTTCAGAAGTCGCCGGCCGTTTCGACAGTGTCGCAAGATGCTCGACCGTATCTTGGGCCGCTTCGCTTTCCGTTTCACCCCATCCTTAACCCGGTCTGCGCTCTTCCTCACTCACATTCGCCATCCGGCGTCTCGTGAGGCCCCTCAAGGCCAACGCTGGCTGCCGACGCCAGAATGGCATCCCAGGTCTCCTGCTCGACGAAGAGACCGTTTACCGCTCGTCGGGCGCGGGTTTCGGCCTCGATCTCGCCTGGGTAGTAGATACGATCGTGGCCCGGCATCTTGGGCGACGACTTCACCCAGTCGATGAGTGCCCCGATCTCCGCCTTGTACTCATCAGGGTCGATGAAGCTCTCGATCTTGATGGCCAGCGCAACGTAGCCGCAGCCTCCACGGGTCGGTGCGGCGGTGCTGCAGCCGGCCCACGAGAGCCCGCCGGCAATGGCGTCGACCATCATGGCCAATCCGTACCCCTTGTAGCCCACAGGTCCCCCGAGTGGCAGCATGGCCACCGGGTTGTCGCCCGTGAAGCGGCGCGGATCGGTCACGCTGTTGCCCTCTGCATCCACCAGCCAGCCCTCCGGCACGGCCTGGCCTCGCGCCGCATAGACCGCGACCTTGCCGCCGGCCGCCATGCTGGTGGTCATGTCGAGTACCATGGGTTCGCCGCTGGGTGTGGGTACGCTGATGGCCAGCGGATTGGGCGGCAGCCGCCGGCCTGTGCCGCCGAACGGGGCCACGAAGGTGGCCCCTCCGTTCAACATGAGCACGCCGATGCAATCCTGGGCCGCTGCCAGGGGCGGGAAGTCGCCCAGGCGACCGATGTGGCTGCTGTTGTGAACTGCGACTGCGCCCAGCGTGTGTTGCTGGGCCCGGTCGACAGCCCACTGCATAACCTGGCGGGCGAGAACAATGCCAAAGCCCCTGTTGGCGTCGACCACCAGCGACGCCGGTCGTTCGCGCACGATCTTGTGGTCGCCCACCGGCTGGATGTCACCGCTCAGCAACTGCTTGACGTAGCCGGGCAGACGGATGACGCCGTGGGAATCGTGCCCGGTCAGGTTTGCATCGACCAAATGATCAATGGCGACCCGGCATTGATCGTCCGGCAGGCCAGTGGCCGCAAAGATGGCCGCGCCGAAGTCGCGCAGCGGCGCGTGTTGAATGGTGGGCATGGCTCTGTCTCCTTTACTTGGGGAAGCCTTCCAAGCGATCTTTCAGGCGCTCAAATTGTGGCCTGTAAGCCCCGAGCCCGATTCCAAAGACGCCGAATTCGGTCTCTGGGGTGCGATCATTTTACTTGCGCCTCGTGATTGTCTCCTCAATCCCAATGTCGAACCCGTACTGCGCAGAACGGCGCCTACATCGCAGCCTCCACAATCGCGGCGACGAAGGGTGGCGCAATATTCTCGGTGGAATCGGTTGGGCCGGCCCCCAGGCGCACGATCACCAGATCCAGCGAAGGGATCACGGTGCAGAGGTTGCAGTTGTAACCCAGGGCAGAGAACGCGTCCGGCGAGGCGTCCGGCCACAGGGTACCCTGGGTGTTCACCCACCAGGTCAACCCGTAGCGGGGATTGGACGCTTGGGACGTTCGCGTGCTCAGTTCGATCCACCAGGGCGGGATGATTGCCCGACCCTCCCATATGCCGTCGTGCAGCATGAGATAGCCAATGCGTGCCATCTCACGCGCAGAGATATGGACGCCCGAGTAGGGCATCGTGTGGACGCCGGCGCGCCGTCGTCCAGTCCCATCGAGTCCCAGGTCAGGGACTCGACGCCGATGGGACCAAAGACCCGTTCGTCCATGAAGCGAGCCAGTTCCTGACCGGCGATCGCTTGGAAGGCCAGTGACAGATGCGCGAAGGCGGGGTCGGAGTAGTCCCAGCGGCTGCCGGGCTCGGCGGCGAGCCGAGAGACCCACACTTCGGCCTCAGAATCGCGGACCAACACAGGGTGGAAACCCAGCGCAGCAGCAAAGGGATCGACGTCCGGCGATGTATGCACGCCGAAGACGCCAACACTTTCGCCGGGGATCCCGGAAGACATAGAGAGCAGATGGCGCAGTGTGATGCGATCCTTGCGTGGATCGGTCAGTGGGTGTCCGGCCGGGATATATGCGTACGCAGGGCTGTCGAGATCGACATCACCCGGGATGCGCCCACTGCGCACGTCGTCCAAGACGATGCCGAACGCGGTGCCGGTAAGTGACTTGGTGCAGGAGTGGATGTTGAAACGCGTTTCCGGGCCGGCGCCGTTTTCGTACCACTCGGCCACCAGATGTCCGCGGCGGATGATGACCACAGACGAAGGTACGTCAAACTGGCGGTTCCAGGCGCGGGCCGGCAGCAGCGCCTGTGCGTCGATGCCGGCAGCTTCCCGCACTTGAGCAGGATCGTCCAGCCTTCGCCAGCCCCCTTCTGATTCCGGGGCTGGATAGTACGATTGCAACGGATTCGCGGTCTGGCTCATGGATGCCTCCATTCGCATGCTGAGAAAAAATCGATGTCGGTTCTTTTCAAATGCTCGCTGGGCCGTCAGATCGACCAGGCCCCTGCTTCAGCGCACCCTCTTCGATCATGTCATCGCGTTCGGCGAAGACCGAGCGCACAACGCCATTTGAAATCGAGCTCGGTCCAAGCTTCTCGCTTCGCCTGGTCGATCAGGACCAACAGCTCTTCTCCTTTCATGTCGATGGTTCCTCTCTGGGTCTCCATGGATGGGCCAACCTGTTGGCGTCTCGCTCTGGCAACATCTCTATCTGTTGGCAAAAAACGATGTTGCAAGGAAAACGACGATGCCAAGAATGAGTATACCCATGGCGGCCAGCATCGCCGTCCTCTGGATCTTCTCTCCCTTCTCCGTCTATGGGCGGAGATCCTCGGCGTTCTTCTGTTCAAGGGCTGCACCGATCGCGACGCCTATGGGTAGTCCTAATGCCAGACCCAATGCGATGTCATCTGTGGCAATGACAAGCAAGGATCCGAGCAAGAATCCGAAGACGATGCCCCAGCCCATGTAGTGTCCCTTGGGATGCTTTCCGGTTCTTCGATATTCTCCTCGCCGAATCCTGAAAGCGGGAATGGCAACGAGCCCGATAATGATGATCAGCGTCAAGATCAATCTCTGCAACCAGGGGATGGTCATCATGTCTCACCTCAGGAGTTCCGCCTGTCAACATCCATCTGTCCATCGTGACCGGCAAGGCGTGGCAGCCTGTCTGCCCGTGCATCCCTCAATATCGTACGAAGTCGACGGCCGTATCGTTGTCCGGCAAGTCCGACCCGAGATAGCGGCTGGTCGTCTTCAGGCCGGAATGACCCAGCGCGATCTGGACCTGGATCAGTGTGTCCCCATTGCGAAAATCCAAAGGGGGGCGCTGTTGGCATAATGGAGTTGATGCAAGAAAGGGGTTCGGGGCTGGTAACATTGTCCAGCCCCAAACCGGTACAGGGATTCTACGGTTGTGCTGCGGTGCGTGTGACGATTCCCGTGTACCAGGTCCAACATAGTACTAGGTCCAACATAAATGTCGGCTACGGCGCTCGAACTGCAAGGTCGCTCGCAATGGCCTCAATCTGGAAGTCCGGCGCATCCACCGCACACCCCGGATTCTCTTCGACCGGCGGGAAAAGGGGTGATGCAAAGACGACCGTTTCGTCCGGCACGGCGAAATCAACATCTTCCTCACTTCGCCAACAAACTCAGTCGGTTTCACTCGGCGATTTGAAGCATGGGTAGATAGATCATCTGTTTCGGCGGCGGAGGTGCGACGGCCCCGATCGCGTAGAGTTCAACGTTTTTCGCACTTTCTTGCCGGGCTGTATAGACCAGGCGCTGTGAGGACATCGAGAATAAAGCACTCTCCGCACCACCACCATCGACCATCGGCCCGCTGGCGCTGGTCGCACTGGCCGCAGGCCCGGTGATAGGCACGGTGAAGACCTCATCCTGGTCGAGTTCGTTGGCGTCGGCCAGATAGGCAACCTGAGTGGCATCGGGACTAATTTCAAAGTACCAGGCTGTGCCGCCGTTGACCAGGGGACCGTTCAGCTTCACGCCGGCACTGGACGGACCGGTGATAGGAATGCTGTATAGTTCGGTTGTCGGACTCTCTCCCTGTTTCTTTGCTGTGTAGACCACGTGGCGAGAATCAGGGCTGATGCCAAAGCGCATTACACCACCATCACTGGCAAGTTGGCCGCTGAGCTTGAGGCCTGCGCTTGCCGGCCCCCCGATCGCAACGCTGTAGAGTTCATACTGGCCCTGCAGATCCTGCTCAGCGCTGTAGACGACGCGGGTGCTGTCCTCACTGATCTCATACAGGAACACAAAACCGTCGGCAACCAATGTCTTATTGAGTTTGACCGCTGCGGAACCTGGTCCTTGAACGGGCACGCTGTACAGCTCAAGTGCACTCGCTGAATCTTGATAGGCCGTGTAGACCACCCGTTGACCGTCGGCGCTAAGATTGAACTTCCACACACCGTATGCCATCGAGGGCGAGATCTTCTTGCCCGCGGATGCCGGCCCTTGGATGGGGACCGTGTAGAGCTCTTCGACATTGCTGTCATCCTGATAGGCGGAGTAGACCACGAGCTGTGACGAAGGATCGATCTCAAAGCCCTCTACATCGCCGTTGTCCACCAATGTCTTGTTGAGCTTGGTTGGCGAAACACCGCCGGTGATGGGCACACTGTACAGTTCCCGGACCTCTACACTGTCCTGATCGCCCCGGTAGATCACCCGTTTGCTGTCAGGGCTGATCACGAAGGCGTAAAGACTACCGCCATTGACCACGGTATCGTTGAGTTTGATGCCGGCGCTCGCCGGCCCGGCAATGGGCACCGCGTAGATTTCGTTGGTTTTGGCGTTGTCCTGATCGGCTGAGTAGACGACCTTCTTGCTATCCGGACTGATGGAGAAAGCCCAGAGATCGGCATCTTCGGGCAGCGTCCTGTTGAGCTTCGTGACTGCGCTGGCCGGGCCCATGATCGGAACGCTGTAGAGTTCGAGCAGCCCTGCCTCATTCTGACTGCCGATGAAGACGACGCGTTTGCTGTCTGGACTGATGGCGTAGGATTCTATGTACTCCGGCTGACCCGCTGTGGCCCTGAGCGAACTCAGGCGGATGGGTGTGCCGCCGGCGGAGGCTACGCTGTAGAGATCAAACACTTCGTCGGACTCCTGGTCAGCAGTGAAGACGACATATTGGCTGTCCGGGCTGATTTCGAAGGACTCGATATCGCCGTTGGGTTGCATGGCGCCGCTCAGTTTGTACCATGGATTAGCGGCAGAGGAACTTACGACAGAACTCGCACACAGAAACAAGATAAGGGTGGTAACCAGCCAATAGCGATGATAAACGCGGTTCATGATGGACCTCCTTGTTCGAATCCCCGTCCATTAGATTCCTGAGGCAGCTGAAATCCTGCGCGTACCTCAGTTGAATGGCCTCTGGTCTGATATGCCTGCGTTGGATGGGTCAGCGGGTGAACTCTCTAATCTTATCGGATCCGCGATCGCAGTTAGAGATGCGAACTGTTCTGGTCATGTTCTCTTTTTGTGCCTTGTTGACTGTTGCGTAATCTGGGCCATCCAGCACCATGTGTTTGAGCCAGCTGATTCCTCAGTCTCAATCTCGCCGAAATTGCCCGGCGCAGCCCAGGCGAGCTAGCTCTGTTCGCCGCGCAGCTGTCACCACTGGTTGAATTGTGTGGACCCGCCGGCACAACTGCCGGGAAGGCAGGTCGTGTTTTGGTGGATTAACGGTTTCGCAACATGGCCACAACGAGTCACGGTCAAGATGGGGGTAGAGCACGGTGGTGCGTGCGGTCGTTCCGCCAGGAACGTGATACCGCCTCGGGGGAACGCATCACCGTGTTTCCTTTTGCCCGGATGCACCGCATCGTGTTGCATGACGCATCCGGTGCGATCATTGGGTGGGAAGCGTTCGTGCGTGAGGCTGTGCCCATCAGTGATGGGCGAAAGCAGCCGGTGCTGATCGCCCTGCTCATTGCTGGGGCTTGGGGGTGATGGTTGGGATTACAGGGGTGCCTCTATCCGGCGTTGACAACTTTGTTCACTGGATAGAGAGCCGTTACCTCTCTACCAGAAGTAACGGCTCCACTAAACGTTTGAATTGGCTCCCCGGGCTAGACTCGAACTAACAGCCGGGCGGTGGCGTTTCGGCGGGATGCAATGAGCCAACGACGGCCATTGTATCGGTGAATGGCGGCAACACTCGACCGGAATGAGCCGGGGATGAGGCTTTTGGACCATACGGGGCCAGGCGCAGTCCCGGAATGGACCAGACCATTATTGGGGGCCGAAAGTCCGCCGGCACGCCCAAACGTAGGCAGATCTTTCCCGACGGTCCGGTCTGACTCAGAACGGCGGTTTGCGTACAACTTTCAGCGCATATGCGCTGTCACAGGGACGCTTATCCGGCATACCCACGACTAGTCCATCTTCCGTCTGCGACCACGCCAGCGGCTCGTCGATACCCAGCATCCACACAGACTCGATCTCGCTTGGGTACAGTGATCCCAGCGTCTTTATCGTCGCCTCTTTGCCCGGCCATCCCAGGCAGATGGCGTAGATATTATCGTCCTTCACGGTGAAGCGGATGTCCTCCGCCGTGTACTTGACCTCCGCATCTTCCATGAAATAGCCGGCCTTTGCCATCTCGGTAGGTCCCTCGCCGTAAGTCATCCAGGCAGCCGTGCCGTAGATGGCCTCGCCGTTGACTGCCAGCCATTTGCCGATGCCGGCCAGCAGTTCCTTGGCCTCCTGCGGGATCTCGCCATCGGGCTTCGGGCCAACGTTGAGCAGCATATAGCCGTTCTTGCTCACGTTGTCTACCAGGTAGTGGATGAGCGTGGAGAGCGACTTGTATTCGGTCTCTTTTAGGTAGCCCCAGCCATGTCCGTCATCCACCGTTGTATCGGTGATCCAGTCATGATAGGTCAGGGTGTCGAACCGGCCCAGCTCCAGGTCCACAACCCCGCCACCCGGCGCCAGATCGTGCCATTTGTAGGTGATGACGACCTCGTTGCCCCATTCCTCGGCCCGATTGTAGTAGTAGGCCACCATCTGTCGCTTGTAGTGTTCTTGCACGAAACGAAGGGCGAAGTCCCACCACATCAGATCGGGGCGGTAGTTGTCGATCACTTCCTGTGTCTTGCCCAGCCACATATCGAGGAAACTTTGGCTGGGCGGGTCCATCGTTTTCCAATACGCTTCAAGCTGGCCCGGTTCCGGTGGGTTCTCGACCCACTCCATATTGTGTGGTTCGCCGTAGAGGCCGGCATATTCCGGGTTGGAAGTGTCGAAATCTTTGCGCCAGTGGGGGAAGAACCACCAATTTTCGGCATGATGCATGGCCACCATGAACTTCATATCCTGGCGGCGTATGGCCCTGGCCAGTTCGCCGACAACATCTCGTTTGGGTCCCATGTTGGCCGCGTTCCACTCTGAGTAGCTTGTGGGCCACATCGCAAAGCCGTCGTGATGCTCCGCAACCGGCCCGGCAAACCGCGCGCCTGCGTTCTTGAACAACTCTGCCCACTCGTCCGCATCAAACTTGGCGCCAGTTAACTCAGGGATGAAGTCCTTGTAGCCAAACGTGCCCGGGTGGCCATAGGTTTTCACATGATACTCGTGTTGGGGCGTGCCCTCGATGTACATGTTGTAGGGATACCACGTGGCGTTCGGCCCTTTGGCCGGCACGCAGTAGACGCCCCAGTGGGTGTAGATGCCGAACTTCGCTTCCTGAAACCAGCGAGGCGTTCGGTGGTATTTGATTGAATTCCATGCAGGTCGAAAATCCATTGCCGTAACCCTTTCGTCACCATCTTGCTGTCATCTGCGTCCAGGGGCGAAAGACAGGAAAGGAGGACACACGCTCCACCGGTTCGCCACGCCTGAGACGCAGACATTTAGCTTTGCTTGTCAGGTTAATGGTTGCGGCATGACGCCATCATGCCCACGGGTACGTTCAAAATCGTCGTCGAATGTAGAGACTGCCGCCACACCTGCCGTAGCGGCAGCCTCCACAGACCGATCTGCAATGTGAACAGAGGGCATCACGGCCTCACGTCGCGTTTTCCTTCACCGTTCCCTTACGCACCTAGAAGCGTGTTGGTGCCCTCGTCTGCGCACTCGCAGCCTACGGCAGCATTGCGCTCTTCACCCACCCATACCGGATCGAGGCAGACGGCCCATACCGTGGACTCCCACTCCTGGTAATCCTTGTGGTAGTTGGGATAGCATGGGTTCTGTGCGCCCATCTCCACGAAAGCGTGGGCGAATTCGTCACGAATGCCGGACTCTTCCGGCGGTAGGCCGAACTCGGCGAAGTTCATATTGCTCACCAGTGCGCCACCCATGACCGCGGTTGTGGGTAGGTTCTCGGGATTTGCCAGCGTCCAGGAAATCAACTCATAGGCCATGTCAGGCTGTTCGCAGGTTGTGGGAATCGCGAATGCAGATCCACCAGAGAACTGATAGCGTCCTGCGGGGCCCGTAGGTGTTGGTGCTACGGTCCACGCAAACTCATCACCGATGGCCTCGCCAAAGCGGAATGAAACATCGTTCAGCCCGTAATGGAGACCAATCAGACCGGATGCGAAGGCGAGTTCCGTGTCCATGCCCAGCCCCTGCACCAGAGATGCTGAGGGCATGACCCCCCACTCCCACATCAGGTCCGAGAGAAACTGTATGGCTTCGACGGTCTGCGGATTGGCCATCATCGACTCGGTCAACGCCTCATCCCAATAGTCGCCGCCAAAGCTCTTCACAACCCAATAGCTGCCGCCGGAGCTAGTGCCGGTGGCGGGGACGTTGCCCAGCCCCCACTGATCCATGACACCGTCGCCATCCGTGTCCTTCGTCATCGCCTTGGCAGCTTCCAGTATCTGATCCCATGTCCAGTCCTCGGTAGGCAGGTCGCCCAGCCCAGCTTCATTCCACATGTCCAAGTTCACATACCAGCCGCCGGGCGCCCAGTCATATGGGAAGGCATACTGCTTACCATCATATTGGAACGCTTCTCTCTGCGACGGATAGAACTCATCCGGCCATCCGGGCGGCGTGTAGACCGACAGCCAGTCGTCCATGGGCGTGAGCAGGTCTCGGGTGGAGAACGTCTGCAGCCGACTGTCGTGCATCCAGACCATTTCCAGAGGCGCCCCGCCCGCCAGCAACGTCGGTAGCTTGGTCCAATACTCGCTCCAGGCCACGCCCCAGTCAACTTCCCACTCCATTTCGGGATAGAACTCCTCGAAGAAGTTCCCGAAGTGGAGCAACCACTTGCGCATTTCGCCTTCGCCTTCCCAAGACATCATGCGGAAGGGACCGCTGGTTTCTTTGGCAACGGTGCCCGTCAACCACGGACTTGCTTCGCCGGCTTCCCCGACTGCGGCCGCGGTCGGTTCGGGCGCAGGCGCGGCCGGCACGGTACATGCCGCCATAACGCCTAGACCTGCTACGCCGGCGCCGATACGCAAGAAGTCACGCCGGCTTAACGAATTTCGTTTCTGCTGTGCCATGATTATGCTTCCTCCTAATCCTGTGAAGTTGGTTGTCGAATTGGCGCACCCATAACCTGGCCGATTGTCCTGCCCAGGCATACGTGTGGCGTGACCTGAACCATCCGGAGAACAGTAGGTGACCTCTTTCCCATACAAAGGTATTTCCTAGACAACGATCGGTTTTAGCGCCCCCTTTCTTATCCGCACGCGGAGAGCAAAATATGCACAGAACAACCTCACCGAATAGTGTTGTGTTTCGCTGTCTACTCGGTTCCAGTTGCCCGAGACGGGAGCCGTGGGGACGACCAACCACACACGACTCTCGTTCTCTTTTTCTCCTATTCCCCTGCTCCTTTCAAGCCCGACGTGACGATTCCCTGTACGTAGTATTTTTGCCCCAAGGTGAAGACAATCAGAATGGGCACGATCGAGAACGTTGCCGCGGCCATCACCAGATGCCACGGTGTCTTCATGGCAGACTGTTCCTGAAACATGAGCAGCCCGAGGGGCAGCGTTTTTTTGGGGACCGAGCTGATGATGATCAGAGGCCACAAGAAGTCATTCCAAATGTTCATGAAAGTCAAAATGCCGAGCGTGGCAAGCGCCGGCTTGGTCAGCGGCAAGATGATGCGCCAGTAGAGTCGAAAATAGCTGCAACCATCAATGCGCGCCGCGTCCTCCAACTCGCGTGGTAGCGTTGACATGAATTGGCGCATTAGGAACGTACCAAATGCCGTGGACAGATAGGGGAAAATGAGTGCATAATGGGTATTCACCCATCCGAAGGTACGCATCGTAATGAAGAGTGGAATCATCAGCACGGCAAACGGGATCATCATGGTTGCCAAGTATGCGATGAATAGCGTATCTCGTCCAGGGAAGCGCAACCGTGCAAACGCGTAGCCGGCCAGAGAACAAGTAAACAGTTGGCCCAACACCACAACAGCCGATATGTAGGTGCTGTTGAAGAAAAATCGGCCGAAGGGAATGCGGCGAAAGGCTTCGATGTAGTTGCGCCACACAATCGGATCGGGAATGATCGTCGGCGGGTATTCGTAGACCTGGTCAATGTCCTTCAGGGAAGTGGATACCATCCAAAGAAAGGGCACGGTACTTAAGATGGCCCCGATCGCCAAGAGTCCCCAAGCCAGAATATTCACAAGTTGTTCACGGCGTCTACGCCCGACGTAGAAACCGGTCTTTTTCTGCACTGGTTCATTCGGAGCCGACTTTCGTGTCGGTTCAAGCGCTGATGACGTCACGGCATTTCTCCTCGTCAGTTCCTTGCAGTTGGGGAAGTTATCGCTATTGCTCGAACCCGTAGACCCAAGATTTTGCAATACGCCATTGGATGAATGTGATGACAAGAATGATCGCGAATAGAGCTGTCGCTATGGTGGCCGCGTAGCCCATCTTGTAGAACTGGAATGCGTTGCGGAAGATGTAGAGTACCAACGGTGTAGTGGCGTAGGCCGGGCCGCCTTCCGTCATGATGTAGAACTGCGTGAATGCCTGCATCGCCCCGATCAGAGACGTTACCACGACAAAAAAGATAGCGGGCGTCATCAGCGGCAGCGTGATCGATTTCATTTTCTGCCACGCGCCTGCGCCGTCGATCTCTGCAGCTTCTAGCAATTCAATTGGGATACCTTGCAGACCGGCGAGAAAGATAAGGATCGCTGGGGCGATGCCCATCCAGTTACTCATCAGGATCACAGCGGGCATGGCCCAAGTGGTGCTGTGAAGCCACCGCGGTCCTTGAATGCCAATCTGTGCCAGCATGTAGTTGATCAATCCCAGATCCGGATGGTATATCCAGTTCCATACCAGCGCAGAGGCTGCTACTAGCGTTACGTGGGGCAGAAAGTAAAGTGTTCGATAGGTGATCCGGCCCCAGATCTGTCGATTCATCATGGTCGCCAGCCAGAACGCCACAAAGACGCCTGTTGGAACAGCGACAAACGTATAATAGAAACTGTTGCCCATCGACTTCCAAAAGAGATTGTCACCCCATATCGTGCGGAAGTTGGCCAGTCCTACGAAGTTGTTCGCACCGGAAAGATCCCAGTCCGTAACGGTCAGAAACAGGGCGAAGCCGATGGGAAATAGGGTGAAGGTCAGAAAAAGGGCAATATTCGGTAGGATAAACAGATAGCCCGAAATCGTCTCAGAGCGGCGCAGTCCGGTAAAGGCGCTCCGAAACTCTGCCAATGCGCCCTGTTTTTGTACTGTCGTGTGTGTCGCCATGTGTACCAATCCTTGCTATATCATGATCTTCATCTGGCCGCCTCCTGGAAATCCGTGACTACGCTGCAAAACGCCACGAATGATCGCAGAAGAACGCCATATGAATCCTGAATTCCGCCCTGGCTGTCGAGCTAGAACCCCAATCGGAGAAGCTCGTCTGCGCCCTCCATCCGAAGCTTCAGATCACTTGCCCCGGACGGCACATCATAAATGAGCACCACCTCACGAGTCTCATTTCCCTGCATCGGTGAATCGAGCAGAAGCTGAACGCCTTCTCTTGTGCGTGCGAGATTGAACTGAACCGTCGAGCCGGTAGGCTTGTAGCTATTGCCTTCACCATCCACGACTTGGAGAAGACCGTTGGGAAATAGCTGGTAGTCCGTATCATTGTTAACGGCGCGGAGAAAGACGATCACGTATTTGCCTTTGGATCGGCTCGTGAATCCTCCTTCACCGACAACGGTCGCCGTTTCAGGAACGGTCGTGATTGTGATGTCCCATCCCTGTGACGAAACCGTCTTGTCGAGATCGACGTCCTCTGGATCGCGCCGCCCCCTCCGCACGCCACAGCCCCGACCAGCAGAAGTAGCAACACAAATCCTGTCAGTACCTTGTGTCCGCTTGCGCTATCTTTCCAGTGGTCTGGTTTCATAGGTCTGCTCCCTAATATGATGTTTTTGGTATTCTGCCAAGATCGAAGCAGGAGAGTCTCGTGATCCCGACAAAAATCTTCATACAGATCGTACCAGTGGTAGAGTAGCTAGATTTCTGTCGTGGTATTCACGCCTAACTGTACGAGGCATCTACATATGCCAAAACCTCAACGAACAAGTCAAGCCTATTGAAGCATCGAGTAGAGTCGAATACGAAAACTGTTGGCTGATTTCGGCCACGCTGGTTTAGCTGGACTCTCTCAGCACCAGATCGCACTTCAATATGGTGGTTGGCGCAACGGGCCCGTCGTCATCGATCAATGCACACAGTATCTCGGCTGCAACTCGGCCTACTTCGCGCGCCGGCTGGCGTACAACTGTTAGCGGCGGGGAAGCCACAACCGCCCACGGATGATCGTCAAATCCCACTACCGCCACCTCTTGCGGACAGGCGAGTCCCAGAGATCGTATGGCGATGAGAGCGCCCAAGGTGATCAGGTTGTTAGAAACAAATACAGCCCGCGGCCGCTCGGAGAGTGTTAGCAGATGCTCCATTGCCTGCTTGCCTGCCTCAATGCTCAATGGAGAGGGAACGATCCATTCATCGTGAATCGGTAGTCCGGCCTCTCGCAGCGCGCGGTCGATAGCCGCCAAGCCGCTCGCTCATTGTGGAAAGTCGTTGAAAACCGGCCATGATGCCGATTTCGGTGTAGCCCTGTTCGATCAGATGTTGTACGCCGAGATAGGCCCCGTCCTCGTTGTCCACACCCACATAGGGTCCGGCCGAATCAGTGAAGTGACGATCGACGTAGACGACGGGCGTGTGCAGTGACTCGGCTTTCTGTAGTGCACTCCATCGTTGACTTGTTGCAGCAGTGATGATGCCGTCCACCCGATGTCGAAGCAGTAGATCGAGATAGTGCGCCTCTGCGTCCATCACTTCGTCCGTATTGCACACCAACAGCCCGTTCCTGCCCTCATGCAGGACATCCTCGACGCCGCGGCAACATTTCACTGAAAAAGAAATTGGATGCGTCCGAAATCACAATTCCCACTGTGCCGGAGCGTTTCGTTGTCAGGCTGCGCGCCGCGGCGCTGGGGTGGTAGCCCAGCTCTTCAATCGCCTGCTCGACACGTTGGCGCGTCGAGGCCTCCACGTTGCGCGTGCGCTATTGAGGACATGAGAGACGGTTGATTTTGAGACTTCCGCCAAGCGAGCGACGTCTGTGATGGTCGGTCTTGTTTTTGCCATCAATAAGATGCCATCTGAAAGCAGAACTGATTGTGGAAACCGGTTGCGCAACCGGTTTCCACAATCATATCAAGACCATTTGGCGTTGTCAATACCTTGGCGCGTTTTTGCGCTCCGAATTTCGAGTTCCTTCGATATCTGCCATCCAATGAATCTGCCGCTGGATTGATGGGGCTGCATCTCAATCCGGGCATGCGACGGTGACAGGAATTCCCTCGGTCTGAGGCAGATCAGAATTCATGAAGGGGATTGACAAATACCGTGCGACGTGAAAAAATGAAGACAAAAGCAACCGGTTGCGCAACCGGTTGCGCAGGCAACCTCCGGTATGCGACGCGCGACCAATTCTTGCTTCTATAGCAACTCCTAAAGGCGTTCACGCGATCGTGACAAGGACTTGCGGATGGCCCTCAAGACTTTCAACACAACTCCAAAGGAGAATGATATGGATTCCTTCACCTACTTTCAGCCTACTGAGATCAGGTATGGCGCCACACGACTCAATGAATTGGGAGAGGTGGTGACCCAGTATGGAAGGCGCTGCCTGCTGGTGACTGTGCCCTCCGAAGAGGTATTCGAGCCGTTGTTCAGTCGCGTAAAACAACTTCTGTCGGACAGCGGCGTTGACTGCGAGCATTTCGACGGCGTCGTACCCAACCCGACCACTGATTGCGTCACAGCTGGGGCTGACATAGCCAAACGCTTTGGCGCCGACGTCATCCTCGGCGTCGGCGGGGGATCCAGCATGGACACTGCAAAAGCCATCGCTGTGGAAGCCATTCATCCCGGTACTGCGTGGGACTACCTCTGGTTTTCTGAGACCCAGCCCACGACCGCCACGCTGCCCATCATTGCTGTCACCACAACCTCCGGCACTGGTTCTCAATTCACCCAGGTGGCAGTCGTCACCAATCCGCAGGAAAAGAATAAGTCCGCCATCTACAACAGCAATATCTATCCGCGTGCGGGAATTGTTGACCCAGAACTAATGGTCACCGTGCCACCGCATGTGACAGCCTCTACCGGCTTCGATGTATTTACCCATGCATTTGAGAGCTATCTGCACGTCAACGCGTCTCCATACACCGACCTGATGGCGCTAGAGGCCATACGGCTGGTTGCTGAGAATCTGCCGGCAGCTGTCGTAGACGGATCGAACATGGAAGCTCGCGAGGCGATGGCATGGGCTGACTGCCTGGCCGGTCTCTGTATTGCCAACGCTGGCGTCACACTCCCGCACGGCATCGGCATGACGATCGGTGGTTTTTGCCCCCACGTTATGCATGGCGAAGCATTGGCCGTGACGTATCCTGAATTCACCCGCTACACCTACCCCTATGCCCTCGAGCGGTTCGCTGCCGTGGGTCGCATCTTCGATCCACAGCTCAAGAATGTCCCCAGCAAGGAGGCGGCGGCTTCCTTCTGCCCAATACTGGATGCGTTCCTGCAGGAGATCGGGATGTGGCTTAGTTTCGAGGGACTAGGCGTTACCGAAGAGGAGATCGTCCAGATTGCGGACCACAGCCAAGTGCTACCTGACTATCAGAACAACCCGCGTATCGCCACACATGGGGAGATTCTGGAAATCCTACAGAATAGCTACCGGCGATGAGAACCTATATAAATCCCCCAATTCATGATGAATGAGGGTGCGAGCGAACTGAAAGCGATGCGAGTTACGTCCGGCCATGTTGGCCCAACGAACGCGAGTGCAGGAAATACGCCAATGCAACGAGAACGTGCGCAGCAGGCAGCTCATGTATGCTGGATCCGGCGTCCCATGCTTGATCGGTCTGAACTGAAGACAAGACGAAACCATGAGATCGCAAATGCTTCAGTGTAGCGGGCCTCTTTGTTGAGAAACAGCCGACGGGTCTATGTGTGACGACACGAGAGTGACGTGGTCGATTGAACCTGCTGCTGCCATTTTGAGACGCGAAAGGATGAGGCTACGATTGCGCACTGCAGTGGCCTCATCCTGTTGTCGATCGGTGGGGACTGTCCTCGGGCTTGGCATCATTGCAATACCGTTGATGGGTGGATCGGCGTCACGCTCCGGCTGGTGGACGAGGAATGCGCTATCGATGGAGATCGGACGGTCGAAGCGGTTACGCCAGCCGCCAGTTGTCAGCTGGCGAGGCCTTGCGATGGACCCCAGCCAAATCGACCTGAGCGATAGCCAGGTATCGCCGCACCATATCCAGGGTGCTCTGTCGCAGGGTGCGCTTCAATGAAGTCCGTCGGCCATTGAGAGAAACACGCTTCTACACTGGCGGGGGAAACAGACAGAGCAGAGGCAAGGCACAGCCAATCGTGCGAACAGCCGCTATTGGGCGATGAAGCCCTGCTGCCCTTGTGGATGAGACTGCTGACGCATTGGGCAGTCAAGCAACGATCCGGCAACGTGACCACAACGGTGCACGGTCAAGATGGGGGTAGAGCACGGTGGTAGTGCGTTCGTTCCGCCAGGAACGTGATGCCACCTCGGGGGGAACGCATCACCGTGTTTTCCTTGCCCAGATGCAGCGCGTCGTGTTGCATGACGCGTCCGGTGGAATGATCGGCTGGGAAGCGTTCGTGGGTGAGGCTGTGCCCATCAGTGATGGGCGAAAGCGATCAGTGCTGATCGCCTTGCTATTATCTTCGAATCCGATTCGACTGATTGCAACCGAGCGCGCATCTACCCGGTCATGACAGTCCAAACCAGCCTGGCCAGCTTGCCGTAGCCTGGATCGGCTTGCAGCGCGGCGAAGTTGCGGCCAAATTGATCGAACTTGGAAAAACTGGGCGCATTGATGTCAGGCGACTGCAGGAAGGGTCCGCGCACCACAGATTTGATGGGGTGCTCAAACATGTATGGATTGTTCACAAAGCCGATGCCGGACTGAATGTCCTGAATGGGCTGGCCCGGCGCACCGCCCCAGGGGGCGCTGGCCAGCGCGTAGCCCAGCCCGGCAAAGTGGTTGACTGTGACGGTGCCATAATTGAGTTCGGCAATGGCGGCTTCTATGGCCGCAGCGAGGACTGGATCTTGGGCGCTGTCGGGATGGACCACAAGCGTGGCCACCAGTGTGCCCCAGACGCGTTCGTTGGCAAAGCGCACAGCTTCGGCAATGAATTCTGCTATGTCGGCCACATCCAGTGCAGTCTCGGACATCAGGCTGCAGAACGGTTCGACGCCAAAGACGATGTCGTTCGGATCGCCGGCATCCACATCGGTTATATAGGTCCAGGGCAGCGCGTCTGCGTTCGAATTGTCGCTCTGCCAGGCGTTGGGATGGGCCTCGAAAAAGCGGATGTGCAGCGCTTCAGCGCCCGGATAATAGGCCGGGCGTGTGGGCGTTTGGGCCAGGGCGCTGCGGACGGCCTCGTTCAATGCTTCGCGCTGCGCCCACTGACGCTGCTGAATGAAGAGCCGCGGGGTCAAACAGTTGAAGCCAGCATTGGCGGTCAGCCACGAGGCCAGCTTGATCCCCTGGCGCTTGATGTCCTTCTCTGTCCATGGTCCAGGTACAACAATGACAGGCGAAATGTTGCCCAACTCAGCAGTGACCGGCTTGTGCAGGATGGGTGTATTGGCCGCACGATTGCGCGATCCCTCTTGGCCTGGCCCGAAGACAATGGCATTGAAGGTGCGGTCGGATCCGGTCATGTGGATGTCGTCGACCAGCGGATGGTTGCAGAGATATTGCCCTTGTTCGACGCCGCCGTAGACGATCTGCAGGCAGCCGCGCTCGACCAACGCCTGGAAGCCACGCGCCAGAATCGGCCCCAGATACTCGTTGACCTCATTGAGCTTCAAGATCACAACGGAACGCTCGACAAAGAGCTTATGCAGAAAGTCGCCCGGCACCAGGGCAGAGACGTTGCCTGCGCCGAGCACCAGCGAGACGCGCCCCTCACCTTTATTCGACTTGTACGCACTGGCTTGGGCCATCTGCGTGTCGACAATGCTGTCGCCGGCACGCATCCAGACCTCGGCCGTGATGCCCTGGAGCGATAACTTGTCCAGCGTCGAGCCTGGGAAGACTGGCGCCACAACATGGTTGCGCTCGTTGACCGTGAAATGAGCGGGCAGTTGCGGGCTCTTGCCCTGGACGATGTCGCCCAACGTCTGCTGCAGCAGGCGCAGCATGCGTGAAATCACGCCAACAAAGAGCCACTCCTCACCAGCGCCTACTGTGGCATCCGCAACGCCCTTGGCCGTAGCCGAGCGCTGCGCCCAATCCTCGCTGACAGCAGCAAAGTCACGACGCACGTCGTCAAGCAGCGCAACCAGTTCTGCAGGGGGCGCAGACGCCCACAACTCCTTCGTTCTCAGCCAGGCGCGCCAGCGCCTCATCGATCTCCTGACGTGAGGAAGGCGGCATGCTCAAGTCCAACGGGGTACCTGGCGTTGAAAGGGCTTGTGCGTCCATAAGATCTCCTGGAGTGAGGTAGGGTAGTGTGCTGTATGGAAAATAAGCGGACAGCAACTTGCGGCGACTATTTGCAACTCAGCCATTGTGCTCACTGTTTTTTCATTTCCAGCCTTGGAGCCAGATGGCCTGGTTTTTGAGCTGCTTCCAATCGATTGGCTGTGAGCGATTAGACAGTATGGCTTCAATTAGGCAATGAACAACATCACCGTTTTTATTGAACTCTATTTCGGTTACAAGGAAGTGCTTCTCCCGATTCACCGGATTGACAGCCGTCCATTTACTGTTGAGGATACTATGTTGGAGACCGATCCGACAAGTATCAGGAGGCAGAAATGGCTACCAACCTTCAGATGATTGATAGGATATTGAACGAACTTTGCCAATGGCACGCAGGGGAGCGAATCACCCGGTTGCGAAATATGGCCTTTTTGTTGGTCGGATTGACACAAGGCCATGGGATTCACCTGAGCAAGATGTAGAGCAATGGCCGGGACTGGAGTCGAAGGAACCAAGCCTGGTCAATCAGTTGCGGCGCTGCTTGGACAATCCAGCTGTGGTTGTCAGAGTGTGGTATGAACCGATTGTCGTTCACTCGCTTCAAGCCTTTGCAGGTCAAGGGTTTCGTCTGATTATCGATTGTAGCAAGGTCGGTTTTCATCATCGATTCCTGACAGTCAGCCTAGCCTATAAGAAACGTGCCTTGCCTCTGGTCTGGAGCGTTCATCGAGGCCGGAAAGGTCATGTTGGCGACACCACACAGTTGGAATTACTCGAGTATCTCATCGGCCTGCTGCCTCAAAATGCTCAGGTTACGCTGCTTGGTGATGCTGGGTATGAGTCGGTTCATCTGCTCAACTGGATGAAGAGAACAGGGTTGGCATTTTGTTCTGCGCCACCCAGGCAAGAATCAGATACGGTGGGAAGGACAGGACTGGATCAAGCTTGGCAACATGGCGATTGACGAAGGCCAGACCGCTCTATCGGCTGGGTGCATCTGACCGAAAAGCATGATGCTGGTCCCTTCTGGCTTACGATTCATTGGGCGCCAGGCGAGGATGAGCCTTGGTTCCTGATTGCCGATGACCAGCCCAAATCAAGCAAAGAGCACATTGCTTCTTATCGAATCCGCATGTGGACAGAAGAGATGTACGGTGACATGAAAGGCCATGGCTTTGACTTGGAAGCCACCCATCTTGATGATGCTGACCGCATTTCCCGTCTGGTTCTCGCTGTTGCATCGCTTTTGTCTGGTTTATCACCCTCGGTTCGAGTGTCGTGAAGAAGGGTCTACGCCATTTCGTTGATGTCAAAAGCCGACGTGACAAGAGCTATTTCCGTATCGGCTGGAACTGGATTCAGCGTTGTATTCGGCTCGACAAGCAATTCCGCTTGTTATCTATTTTAAGTAATTTCTTTGGATTAATTCTATTCACTGAAATTCTCTGTCTTTCACGGAACGAAGGTAGGGTAAGGCGGCGGCACGAAAGACGCCCTGGACACAGTAGAGCCTCTCCCCGCCGCTGAAGCCGGTGTTGATCACAAAGTGGTCACACATTGGCAACTGTAGCGTTCAGCCGGAGAACAGGAGTCCTATGGGCATTGCATACCAAAGATGGCGTATGAAATGCCCGAATCGGCCACAATTATAGCCGCTGCGGGAGGCAAAGACAACCGAGGTTCGAGCGTTGCCATTGTAGTCAGCCCGAAAGCAATCGTAATCGCCAGTGGACGATATCAGGCTGGAATGGGCAAGCACTGCTTGTCGATCGGTGGGAAGTGTCGCCGGGCCTGGCATCGCTGCCGTACGGTTGATGGATCGATCAGCGTCACGCCCCGGCCGGCAGATCTGATGCCGACCGGGACGATGATGCGTCGATGTGCCTTCCCCTATAGATTCCATGTGTCGGCTACATTCGATCGCCGCTGTGCCATCTCCAGGTCGACCTCGGCCAAGCGGGCGTAGATCAGTACCGTCACTAGCTTTTCGTGGCCCAGCATCTCTTTGAGTTCCAGCACGGATCCGCCGTTACGCAGGAAGTTGATGGCGAACGTATGTCGAAACCGATGTGGGTGCGCTTTCTCGACATCGGCGCGGTCGCCGGCTCGCTTGACCATCTGTCGCAATGAATTGGGCGTCATGCGATCACCGAATATGCCCAAGAAGAGCGGCTCACTCGGCGAAAGATTCTTGCCACGCACAAGTAGATAGCGCCACATGCGTTGCATGGCCGTGGTGCCAGCGAAAAGTATGCGCATCTTATCGCCCTTGCCGTGATGGATCGTGATCTTGCCGCGCTTTTTGTCATAATCGCCGACGTTCAGGTCGCAGAGCTCGCTGGCGCGGATGCCTGTTGCAACAAGCATCACCATGATTGCATAATCTCTGGCTGCGGTCGGCCGCAGACCGTCGACGTAGCAATTGTTGGCCGGATCGTATGCCTTCATGGCATGGCAGGCCATTAGCAGTCGTTTGACCTCATTTTCAGTGAAGGGCTCCGGTGACTTTCGCTGGTACTTTGGCTTGTCAACTTTCTTGAGTATGTGCGCGACATCAAATTCGCTATGCAACCAACTCCAAAGAGAACTGAGGCCAACCCAAGCATTGGCAACACTCTTTGGCGCAAGGCCTCGATCTTCCTTCAGGTGAAGCAGGTAGGCCCGCACGTTTGTGGTGGTCACCTCCTCGATGTCGCAGTGGCCGACCCATTCGCCGAAACGCCGAAACGTCAGCGAGTATTCAGTGACGGTGTTCTTGCTCAGGTTCTGCCGTTTTGCCAGCCAATAGCCCTCAAGTGCGTCTTCCCAAGATAACATGTTGCTCTCCTGTTCGGTTGAGGATGGGGGAGCTGATCCGCCCATCCGAACGTAAGTACGGTTGATAATCTCGGCGATAATGTTTTCGGCCCCTAAAATGACGAAAGCCGCTACCTCCTTTCCAGAGGTAACGGCTTTCAGCGACGTCTTTTGGCCAAAGATCGGGAGCGTATGGCCGTTGGCCATATGCACTCTCCAACCTAGCGCTCTATCCTTGGTTACGAGGTTCCGCTGATAATGTTTTTCGGCCCCAAAAACGCTGAAGCCGCTACCTCTCTACCAGAGGTAACGGCTCCATACAACTCGATTTTGGCTCCCCGGGCTAGACTCGAACTAGCAACCCTGCGGTTAACAGCCGCATGCTCTGCCGATTGAGCTACCGAGGACCATTGATTAACACCAGGACAGTATACGATTTTCGGCGCGATCTGTCAAAATTCAGAAAGCGTAAATTCTGCTGCGTGCTGCGTGCTGCGTGAGGTCTGCTTGAGCATCTGTTCATGTAATTGGCAGGCGCTGCAAGGCGTGCAACCACGATCCTCAGCGGAAACCTCACGCAGCAAGTAGCACGCAGCATCACGTCAAATAATCCCGTAACTTCCGGCTGCGCAGCGGATGGCGCAGCTTGCGCAGGGCCTTGGCTTCGATCTGGCGCACGCGCTCGCGGGTGACGTTGAACTCTTTGCCCACGTCCTCCAGCGTGCGGGTGACGCCGTCTTCCAGACCGAAACGCATGACCAGCACCTTGCGCTCACGTTCGTTGAGCGCATCCAGGATCTCCGCCATCTGCTCCTTGAGCAGGCGACGGCTGGCCGCATCGACCGGGCCGGGCAGGCTGTCATCCTCAATGAAATCGCCCAGGTAGCTGTTGTCCTCATTGCCCACCGGCGTGTCCAGGCTGATGGGCTCGCGGCTGAGACGCTGGATCTTGCGCACTTTGGCCGCCGCCCGATCCAGCCTGCGTTCAACATCCGACTCCAAAGGGATACCGGTCTTCAAGCTCTGCTTGTACGCTGTTGCGTCATCTGTCTCCAGAAACTCCATGGCCAATGCCAGTTCCTCAGCCACCGGTTCGTGGCCCAGATCCTGCTGGAGTTGCCGTTGGATCCGGCGCTGGCGGTTGATAGTCTCCACCATGTGTACGGGAATGCGGATCGTACGGGCCTGGTCGGCGATGGCGCGGCTGATGGCCTGCCGGATCCACCAGGTGGCATAGGTGCTGAACTTGTAGCCCAGCGTGTGATCGAACTTGTTGACAGCACGCAGCAGACCGATGTTGCCCTCCTGGATCAGATCCAAGAAGTTGAGGCCGCGGCCGATGTAGCGTTTCGCAACGCTGACGACCAGACGCAGGTTGCACTGCGCCAGAATGTTGTGAGCATCCTTGCCGCGGATGGCAATCAGTTCAAGCCCATCCTTCTCATCCAGGTCGACTTCTTCACCGGAGGCTTCGATCTCGTCGAGGCGCTTCTGGGCCTTCACGCCCTTGGCAATTAGCTCGGCGTAGTAGAGTTCCTGTTCACCCGTCAACAGCGGGTGTCGGCCAATGTCGCGAGGAAGAGCCGAACCGGGTCGACGCTGTCGCCCAGTTCAGGAACATCCTCAATCAGCTTCTCGATCGGGACGAATTTTTCTTGTTCGATCTCCTCCTCAAGTTCGGTGTCGCGGCAATCTGTGGAATGGGCGCGGCATCGTCGTCCGCATCCTCATCATCGGGAACATCGTCGAATAGATCGTCGTCGCTATCTTTCTCTTCGCCGAGATGAATATATTCGTCCAGTTCGCTGACCGTTGCACCACGTCGTTGCGGCACGGGTGGAACGGTTCCTTGTTTAGATTGAGTGCTACTGGTCGGGCGTCGCCTGGCCATTGATCTCCTCTTCCCCTAAAGGAATTAACGTAGCCTTACACCGTTGCGTCGGTGGCCGCCACGGTCGAACAGGATCTCGCCGATCCTTGGTTGCTTCTGCTCCAGATGAGAACGTTCTCTCACATATTCGTCGATATTGGCGCCGAAATCGAGTACGGATTCAAGATCTCCGCGCTGCTGGGCTTCTTCAAGCAGATAACGAATACTGGTTGTCTGCTCCTGGAGCCGCTGTAGCCGAATGCGCACAAGCGTTTTGGCAGCATCTTCACGCAGGGCGTCGACCGAACTTATCGGCAGTTGGGTGCTGTAGACCATCAACTCGGCAAACCGACCATGCACATGTTCGCTCAAACCATCTTGGAATGCCTCCGGATCCCAGATCTCGTCAGAACTGATGAATCGTTTCAGGTGCAGTAATATCGCCTGATTTTCCACACTCTGCAAATCTGAGGTTGACAGTGGATCGATCTCCAGTTTGTCAGCAGCCCCCGCCAGCCAGATCAACAGATCCGGGTCTTGCAGCACAATGGCCAGCAGGTGCTCTTCGTGCAGGTTGCCGGCGACGCGCCTGGCGGGTTTTCTGTGCCGGCGCTTCGCTCGCGTCAACCTCGAATCCTGGCCTGCTTCCCGCAAATGGGTCCGGCTCGATCTGCCTGTCCCACGGATCGCCCTCAAAAGGCGGCGATTCAAGCCAATTTCCGGCCCGGGTTCTCCTCGTGTCGGCGAAATGGATTGGCGCTTTTTCGTCGCCGGCGACAGCGGCTGTCCAGTGACCCGAATGGCCTTGGCCGCCGCCTGTACGCGGTCCGCAATCGTGCGCTCGTCTACTTTGACCAGCCGGCTGAGTTCCTGAATGTAGTGCTGTTGTTCAATGTCATCGCCTAGTTCTGCGATGAGTGCGACCAACTGCGAGACGGCCTCGGCCTTGCCCTGGGCGGTGTCGAGATCGACCTGACTGGACACGACCCTGAAGTAGAAGTCTACCAGCGGAAGCGCGTTTTCGACGAACTGCGCCCATTCTTTCGGATCGTTGCGAATCACGTCGTCCGGATCACGGCCGGCCGGCATGGATGTGATCGATAGATTGGCCGCCAGACGTTCTTCCATCTGCATCCGGCCACTGGGCGTAACCCTCGGTTTTTGGACTCTGGCCAGCGCCTGTCACGCCTGACTGAGCGCTCTCAGGGTTGCCTGTTGGCCGGCGGCGTCTGCGTCCAATGCCAGCACGTAATTATTGGTGTAGCGTTCCAGTGTGCGCAGTTGTTCCTCGGTGACCGCTGTGCCCATACAGGCGACCACGTTGTTGAAGCCGAACTGGTGCGCTGCGATGACATCCATGTAACCTTCGACAATCACTGCCTGCTTACGGTCGGCGATTGCGCGATAGGCCAGGTCCAGTCCGTAGACGACACTCGATTTGTGAAAGACCGGCGTCTCTGCCGTGTTGAGATATTTGGGCACGCCATCGCCCAACACGCGGCCACCGAAACCGATGACCCGACTCTGGCGGTTGCGGATCGGAATGATGACCCGGCCCGAAAAGCGTCGTATGTGCTATTGCGCTGCTCATTCTGCTTGAGCAATCCGGCCGCCAGTTGGTCTTCAATGCTGTAGCCCAGGTTACTCAGGTGGTCGCGGAATTCAGTCCATGCGTCCAACGCATATCCGAGCTGAAACTGTTCCGTCGTTTGATCGTCGATATGCCGCCGTTCAAGGTACGACCTGGCAGCTAAAGCACCGGGGTGATTGAGCAGAACGGCATGAAAATAGTCAGCCGCAGCCTGATTGGCATCGAAGATCCGGGTGCGTAGTTTGCGTTGAGGATCTTCATCGGTTCGGTCCAGCTCAACGCCGACCTCCTGCGCCAGCATTTCCAGCGCTTCTCGAAAATCCAGATTCTCCTTCTGCATCAGAAAGCTGAAGGCATCGCCGCCGGTTCCGCAGGCGCCGAAGCAATGCCAATGGCCCGTGTCCGCGTAGACGACAAAACTGGGCGTCCGTTCCGTGTGGAAGGACAGATGCCCTTGTAGGTCGCGCCGGCTTTCTTAAGCGGCGTATAGCGCGAGATCAGTTCGACCAGATCGACACGCTCTTTGATTTCTTCAACAACAGTCATTTGGGTTCGCTCAAGCGATGAAGCACGGGTAGGCTGGTTTCAGCCGGTCAGCCTGTGGTGTCGAGCGTGATCTATCGGGCAGCGTGGATTATAACGTTTGTTCTAGTCGCTGTCAAAGAAACGAAAAATCATCACAGTGACTAGCAGTCTGCAGGAAGGCCAAGAAATCGACCACGGATGCGGCAGGAACGGCGGAAAGAGCCTGATTTTATCTGATATTATCGGCATTTATCAGCCAAATCCGCTTAATCCACGTGTCTATCAGTCCTTCTCTCCAACCACCTGCTAGGCGAGCTGATGCTTGGCCGCAATAGACGGATAGACCGCCTCACATTCTCAAAAGAGATCGACAATTTCATCAGTTTGAGCAAACTGCCTTTGGTCTTGATGCGCCCGCTGAAAAAGGCTGCGCTGGTGCTTTCTGTCCCCAACCAGATGTCGTGCAGCAAATCGCCCGACATGCTCACCTCCAGGTTTGAATCACCTGGGCCGCGGCCCGTAGAAAACCTCCATGGGCGGCTGGCGTCCGTCCACCAGGATCTCGGCGTCCGGGTCATCGAAGCGGATACGAATGACCAAGTTGCTGCGCACGAACGGCTCGATCTTCTCGGGCTGCGAAGAGACCTCGACAAAGACATCGTTCATGACGCTATAGAGTTGCTGTTCCGATTCAAAGACTGACATCCGCTCCCCGCTCTCGTCTGATGTGAAAATTGCGACAGACAAAGATTATATGGGGAGCGGTTCAGTGCGTCAAGGATCGCGTGGGCGGGGAACGTCGTGTGAACGATGAGCGGTGAATATCCTATCGCCTTCTACCCGCCGGCAATCGCGCCAATAATCAGAAACGGTTCTTCTTCCGGACGCAACTTCGTCCGGCAGCGGGGCATCTGGTGAGCGATGGGACAAACCTGCTGGCAGGCGAAAAAGCGCAGGAACGAACGACGCTGCTGGGTCACACCGTCGCGGATGGTGCCGCGCAATACCGGATACGCGGCCTCCAGAGCATCCAGAATCGCGCTGGGTGACCGGCGGCTACACATCGAGCGGCATCTCGGCGCCGACACCGGCCAGGGAACGCAGATGGGCCCGGAATACGCACACGGATCATGGGAGCGTCTGGACCTCCACCGAGAGCACCGCCGGCAGATCCTGCACCATCGTCTGCCAGTTGTCGCCGCCGTCGGGCGAAACGTAGACCTGACCGCCGGTGGTGCCGGAGTAGACGCCGCATTCGTCCATCGTGTCACCGGCCATGGCGTCGCGCAACACATTCACATAACGATCGCCTGGGGTAGACCGTTGGTCAGCGCTTCCCATTCGTTCCCGACCGAACGGCTGCGATAGACCCGCAGCTTTGCCCTCGGGCGGATAGTGCTCCGAGTCGCTCTTGATAGGAACGACGTAGATCGTGTCGGGCTCGTGGGCGTGAACATCGACCACAAAGCCGAAGTCAGACGGCAGGTTTCCGCTGATCTCGTACCAGGAATCGCCGGCATCGTCGCTGCGCATGACGTCCCAATGTTTCTGCATAAAGAGGACGTCGGGTCCAGGACGGGTCCACGCGACATGATGGACGCAGTGGCCCACCTCGGCCTTCCGGATCGGGGATCTGGTCGGAAACGAGACCCCGGTTGATGGGCAGCCAGGTTTGTCCGCCGTCATCGGTGCGGAAGGAGCCGGCGGCGAGATGGCGATAAAGATCCGCTCGGGATTGCTCGGGTCCAGCAGGATGGTGTGCAGACGCATGCCGCCGGCGCCCGGCTGCCAGAGCGGCCCTGTGCCGTGGCCGCGCAGCCCGGAAAGCTCGCTCCAGGTCAACCCGCCGTCGGTGGAGCGGAAGAGCGCGGCGTCCTCGACCCCGGCGTAGACGGTGTCCACATCGGTCAGCGAGGGTTCGAAATGCCGACCCTGGTAAATTCCCACGGATGGGGCGTGCCGTCATACCACTGATGGGTACCGGGCACGCCGTCATAGACGAACTCGTTGCCCACGGTCTCCCAGTTTACGCCGCCGTCGTCGGAACGGTGGACCACCTCGCCGAACCAGCCGCTGGACTGCGATGCAAAGATGCGATTGGGGTCAACCGGCAATCCCTTCATGTGGTCAATCTCCCAGCCCCCGAAGTGCGGGCCGTCGACCGTCCAGTTCTTGCGCGCTCCATCTGCGCTGAGAATGAACGCGCCTTTCTTGGTGCCGACCAATACGCGTACTCGAC
>CAWKCP010000012.1:0-204619 GCA_963848115.1 uncultured Chloroflexia bacterium
GGCGGGCCTGCCAGAATCCCGCGTTAAGATCGATCGCAGGAGACAGATGTCCTCCTGGCCCGTATATTGCTCCCCTTGAAAACTGCTGGTGGTGCGCGTCAATATAGGGCTTAATGAAGCCTCCCTTGCCGCTTCGATTTTGACAGCTGACTTCAACAGCTCCTCAGACGCATCATCCGGAGAGGCTAGCGGCACGCTATCTGAGCGGGGCAGGTCGTAAGTCACCGAAGTCTGGTACAGAACTCGTAGAGATTATCATCCTTATTGTTTCGCTCCATCCTTGACCCAGCCTGCGCTCTTGATCGGTAACATTTGCCAGCCGGCGACGAACAGGTCTTTTTCGTTCTCGTATGCTACTGTCACTCATGACTGGTATTACGTTTGGGATGTCTACACTCCAGTCCCAGAGTTAGCAGGTTTCGGTATCAAGACAATCTTGCCCGCATAGCCACCCCGCTCCAGTACTTCGTGCGCGCGGGCAGCCTCTGCCAGTGGAATGCGCTCCGCCACCAGCGGTTTGAGTTCGCCGTTTGCCAATAAGTCGAGGAGTTCTGTTAAGGTTTGCCGATACCAAACTTTGTCGGCTGCCAAATCTGGCGTCGACAACAGTTGCCGACCTCCTGGCTTGAACTTGAGCAGACCACCATACCCAGCGACAGGGGAATGATCTTCAGCCCCGACCGCTTCGCTGCTGCCACGCCAAACCAGACCAAGCGACCGTTTTTATGCAGCGCATTCTGTGAGCGCCACAACTCGCGGGGACCACCAATGGGATCGAAGACAACATCGACGCCGCCATTGGTCAGGCTGTGGATTCGCTTCACGACATCTTCGTTGTGATAGTCAATTTGCGTCGCGCCGAGGGCGACGACCTGTTCGTGGTTGTAGCTAGACGCGGTGCCATACAGTTCCAATCCAGCAAGCCGCCCGAGCTCCAATAGGGCCGACCCGACACCGCCTGCCGCCCCTTGGACGAGAATGCGCTCGCCGCGCTGCACCTTGGCCGTGCGGTGCATGGCAAGATGGGCGGTGAGGTAGTTGACTACGACGCAGACCGCTTCGGCCGAATCTACACCTTCAGGCACCGGCACCAACTCATCAGCAGGTCGACAGACGGACTCCGCGTAGCCGCCGCTGGCGCCAAAGGTGAAAGCGGCCACCCTCTGCCCTAGTTCAACGGTATTCACACTTTCGCCCAGCTTGTCGACAATGCCGACGATGTCCTCGCCAATCGTAAACGGCGGCTTGGGCGTGCCGGGGAGCAATCCGGAACTGCGGGACATGAGGTCATAGGCGGAGACGCCCGCTGCCAGCACCCGCACGCGTGCCTTGCCAGTCTGCGGTTCGGGAATCGGTTCTTCAATAGCCTGCAACACCTCCGGCCCGCCGTGGCGCGCGACGACAATACGCTGATGCGTGGTTTGTTTCACAATATCTTGTGTGGTCATGCTTCCATCCTCCATGAATTGGCATACCCCCACTTTCACAGCTTTCATTATGAGTCTCTCCCTTCACGATCTGGGTAGCTCATCTACCAGTCACATGAGTAGGATTTCATCGAGGGTATCGACGGCCCGTTAGGCACACTCTACACAACGCACCGAAATTAGCGGCAAGCCCACTGCATAGAGCCGACGCAGCAGCCCCTGCAGCGCAGCCTGATCGACGCTACAAGTCAAGGTGGTGACTAACGTTCCATCACTTTGGCTATCGACCGCAATTGTCATTGTTCCATTCCATTCCGACCAATGCTCATTGAGCTGCCCTGGCACTTTGATCTGATAGATCATCGGTCGATCTAGCGTTAGCATTTGTTTAACGTTTTTCATGAGAGTGCTCGTAGAATATTTCACCCGCTTGCGGCTCTGAGGATGGAGCCAAATTGTGGCAGTATGGCCCATCCTCAGTATCTGAACAGCGAAGATCGAGAATTTCCAGTTCGCATTCATTCCACTGTATTCATGCCGGCGTTGGCCTGGCTACCCCCTGCTCATCGATTCGTCCAGATTTGACTGCCGATGGCTCACTTGCCGAAAAATCAAACCCTTTCACAATCAGCCACACGGCAAAGACCATCTCCTGTACGGCGATGACGAAATCCGGGCCTTCGGGAAGCACGAGTCCGAAGAATCCGGTCAAGAGTGGCGCCAATACCAATACAGCACCGACAAAACCCCACGCGGATAGCCAGCGCGGCACGAGCCTTGTTCGAAATAGTGAGAAGTTGAGGAGCAGTGCCGATAGACCAAAGGCAAGGCGTAGGCCAAGCGTGAAGGACCAATCAGCTGCGGCAACGACAACGGTGCTCGTGGTTTGATAATAGGAAGCATCCGGTGCGCCCGCGTTGACGAAATCCTGACTCAACGGTACGAGCGTCAGTATGCCGACTACATAGATCGTAAAGAGCACGCTCTCAATGGCCCGCGCCGCGGCATAGCCAACTGCTAGGGTATCGGTATGTCTTTTCAAGATCGGGTATAGCACGATCCCGATACCCGCCACACAAACGACGTCAACCAACATCAAGAGCGCAGCCATCATCACTTGGGATTCATTGGCGGCCACTTGCGCAAGATAGTCCGGCGTACTGAGCATCGACGTCATGGTCACATAGGCGAAGCTAGAGCCCACCGTCGCCGCGATATAGAGTACGCCCGCGGTTCTCGCAATTGTCTTGGTTGAATTCCTGTTTACATTGGTTGTCATGGGATTCCCCCCTTCTTGGAACGATATTCAGTAGTCGCGTCATCGCCGTAACCGAGCATTGTAGCCCGTACTCTTGGGACCGGAATGGTTGTACATTCTGCGTGCGCTGCTATGACGGGCTATTCACTACCAGCATCGATCTGTTGTTCGAAAATAGCCCGTGGGCCAGGAGTTCACGGTTGTCCACCGCTATGCCGGCGTAGGTTGAGTCGTTCCAGTCATATCGGTTCGTTCAGAGTCTCTCTCGCGTACTATCGGCTCGAATGCGTCTGGATTCCAGCCCTTCACAATGAGCCAGAACGCCATCACCATCTCTTGTACGGCGATGGGTAAGACAAAGACAAGCTCAACGACCATCGTGACTTCAATGAATGACCCGAGCAGCGCACCGCCTAAGAGCATGACAACAGCGATCAAGCCCCAGGCTGCCATCCACCTTGGGATTAGCCTCGACTGATAGAGGACTGTATAGAATATGAAGCCCCCAAAAATGAAGGCGAGGTTGTAGATCAGCCCGGCAGTGTCAGCCCAGTATGTGTTGGCCTGCATTGATGCGCCTATGGCTCCAAAGTAGGCCGGCTCTACGTCCCCATTCAGATATGCCTCGCTGACGCCAATCAGGGAGAGCTTGTTGATTTCCGCCACCGTGATCAGGATCACGCTCTCAAGCGAGCGGAAGAAGAGATAGCCGATCGCCAGAGCTTCATTAAATCTCTTCAAAACGGGAAACGCGAATATTGCGATGAGCGGTATAGCTAGTACGCAGATTAACTCCAGCAGTACACCCGTGATCACCGTTGAACGATTGGGGTAAGTAATTTCCAGATAGTCTGGCGAGCTGAGAATTGGTTTGTATACCGCTTCACCGATGAAGAGAAACGCCGTCGCAATGATAAACAAGACTCCGACAATCACTGCACTCTTTCTCTCCGTGTTCTTTCGCTCTCTTGTCGTCATTGCATTTTCTCCTTTTCGATTCCCTTCTAGAGACCTTCTCGCCGAAGTATCTACATTGGTTGTCCGGATAGCATGCATATTTAACTCCTCAGAATCTCCCTGTGACAACTACCCGATTCACGAGCATTCATACACCGAAAGCATAGCCCCAATCCGGTGTTGGTGTCATACCCCTGGAGTATTACGCGAGGGGTATTTTCAGGAGTGGAGAACTAAAAGGACGGTCTGGTAACTACCAGACCGTCCTTTTGGTCAATTTCAGATGCTACAGGTGATTAGGCGGAGGGTAAGATGCCCCAAGCCCGTGCTTTGGCCACGGCTTCCGTCCGGTGGTGGACCCCAAGCTTGCCGTAGATGTTACGGGTATGAACCTTGACTGTGTTCAGCGAGAGGTAGAGCCTGTTCGCAATTTCCTGATTGGTCAGCCCCTCGGCGATCAGTTGGAGCACTTCGATTTCACGTTTACTTAGCGGCTCGATCAACTCGGATGTGAGAGCTTCCGTCTCCGATGGGTTCGCCTGCTTTGCTTCGTCGACGGGAAATGCAGCCAACAATTGCTGCACATACGTTGAGTCAATACCACGAGAGAGGGCTTCATAGAGTAGGGTGGCCATCGGCTGGCCTTCATCAACAAAAATGAAGACGAAACCGCCCGGCTTCGGCCAGGGAAAGGGCCGTCTCTAGTGTGGCAATGGCCTGGCCCATATCTCGACGGGTTTGCGCAGCTCGTGCTTGGAGAATCAGTATCTCGATGACTGCCGATGTACGTCCTCCGGCCTCTGCCGCCGTGTGCAGGCGCTGTAGCAACCCCTCTGCTTCATCCAGCCGCCCTTGGGCAATGAGAATACGAGCCAACGCAGTATATTCCATTTCGTGCGCATATGTGGGTTCTCCAACAAGATCCAACCCACTTTTTCTAGCCCATTGAGACGCGGATTCCAACTTGTCTTGCGCCAACCATATTCGTATCTGCCAGGCTGAAAATTGGCGCAAAATCCAGCGCGGAAAATCTTGCGCATGGGCTGCATTATCCATCGAATCAACAACATCTTGGGCGCCGCTCATGTCGCCGCTGGAGAAGAGAACTCTGACCAGGTACAAGTTGGTCATCACTACATAGAGCACATCCCCACCTAGTGCAGCCAGTTCAACGCCGCGTTGGACCTGTTCGACTGCCCGACTTAGATGGTTACGCTCCGCAAGTGCCTCACCCCATATCCCCAGTAGCCAACCAACCACTGCCGACTCCGATATGCCGGAATCGTCTGCCTGTTTGAACTGGCGCTCACATAGTTCAATGACCTGCCGCAGCTCGCCTTGCTGCCTTAAGATTTCGGCCAGTCTCAAATTGGCTATCATGAGAATGTGGATGTCACCCGACGCTCTGCCAGTCGTCAATGCATTTGCCCTGGCTTCACGTGCGGCGGTCATTTGGCCCAGATTTACGTAGGCGTCCCCCAACGTGATGAATACAGCCGAGCGCCACCCCGGTTCCTGTTCGGGTAGATGTGCAATTGCCTGATGTGCATACGCAATCGTCAATGGGGTATCCTCTTTGAAGGACGCCAGAAAGGAGCGGATTGCAGCGATCTTTCCCATCAGCAAGGCGTGCTCTGCACGAGATGGTTGAAGCTCATCTGGCATGGAGAGAAGTTCGCCTGCACGATTTTGGGCAAGCAACTCTTCGGCGCGCTGGAGACTTCGCGCCGCGGCATCGAGTTGACCACTATTGAAGCGATGCCATGCATGCAGGATGGTGAGCGGCGGATGGGAGAAGACAAATTCTTCTGGCATTGCAGCCAGCCATCGTGCCAATGTCGCCTGATCAATGCGCTCGAAGCCCCCCTCCATTTGTTCTTCAATTACGTGCGCAGCTCGTTCAAAATCCTTGCCGTGTAGCGCATGGTCGACGGCTTCTTTGCTAAAACCGTTCTGCTCATACCATACACTGGCTCGCTGGTGGAGTAATGGCTCCCAATCTGGCTCCGTCTGGCGCAGGCGCAGACGCAAGAGATCGGCGAAGAGGTGATGATAGCGGTACCAGTGGCGTTCCTCGTCCAACGGAATGACAAAGAGATTGGCCTGCTCGAGCTGTTCCAAGGTCGTCTGACCGCGTGAGTTGAGTACATGCGCACCGTCGGCTTGAGTGGCGGCAGCGGTCGCATTCAGTCTTATTGATGGCTCGGCACTATCAAAACAGACAGCATCACATAGGGCGCCAGTCATGCGGTCGAGGATGGCCGTTTGGAGCAAGAATCTCTGCATGCCAGCAGCCTGCTGTTGCAGCACTTCTTCAATCAGGTAATCGAGAACGAAACGGTGGCTGCCGGCAAAGGATTTGATGAAACCGGCTGTGTCTTTACTTCCCCGCATGGAGATGGCGGCCAACTGCAAGCCGGCAATCCAGCCTTCGGTACGGCTCTCCAGCGCCGCGATCTCTTCTTGCGTAAGGTTCAGACCCATCGCCAGCGTGAGAAATTCGGCAGCTTCAGCCGCTGTAAAGCGTAAGTCTGTCGCGCGCAGTTCAGTCAACTGCCCGCTTGCGCGCAGACGGGCGAGCGGCAGATGCGGGTCCTCGCGGGTGGCGACAACCAGGTGGATCTGCGGCGGGATGTGTTCAAGCAAAAAGGTGAGCGCCTGGTCAATCGGCCCAGAATCTAGGCTGTGGTAATCGTCAAGGACGAAAATTACTCTATCGCGGATGGCAGCGACATCGTTGAGCAGAGCAACCAGAAGATCCTCACTCGGCGGTTGGGTAGATTGGAGCATCTGCCGCGCGCTTTCTCCAAACGTCGCGCTGATCCCATCAACTCGACTCAGGGCAGTGATGAAGTAGGCCAGGAAACGGCCCAGGTCGCTATCTCCTTCATCCAGCGCGAGCCAAGCAACTCTATTTACGATTCTGCGCTTTCTCCGTTGCCTCCAATAGTGCTTTGTCACTACTTCGTGCGTGCAGTCCGTCATCTGCAGGAACCCTCCGAGCGCGTAAATCATCAACCCACTCACTGACTAGTGTGGTTTTTCCAAAACCAGCGGGGGCAGAGATGAGGGTCAGTTTTCGGGACGGGCCATTGTTTTGGCCCAAACCCTCGTTCAGTTGCGCAAGCAAGCGGGGCCGACGGACGAGACTCGGTCGTGTGGATGGAATATGAAATTTGGTTTCTAACATCAGAGTGGCCATCAGAGTTCTCTCAGCATGATTTTCCCTCCTGTAGCCGTACGCACCGCGATTCAACTGGCGCCCACTGGAACCGGCCTTTCCGTGTGTCAGAACTTCTCTGCCCGTTGCTTGAGCACACGTAGTGTCTTCGGCTGCATCACCAGACGCCCCAGTTCGTTGGCAATACACATGACCAATGTGCTCAGCAGACCTGGACTTGTAATCACTTCGTACCCGAACGGTTAACCGCGTTCTCGTTTTCATCTATCTCTTCAAGAAGCCAAACCCAGCTCGAAATGTAATACTTCTCTGGCAACGGCTCACTGCTGGGCACCGATTGCCATGTGCCTGTATCTACTCTGCTTTGCAGAATTAGCACCCGTTCTGGCTCCATACCTACAACCACATATCCCATCCCTGGCGCGATGTCCACGACATCTCCGACCATCAAGTCCTGCAACTCCGGAATGATTCGTTTTGCGGAACCATGCTCATCACCCACAGAGCCGGCTATCCCCACCAACCGATGTAGAAAGTCATAACTGTACCAACCGGCACGCTTGCATCCAATCTGCACCAGCCAAGGCCAGATCTCAGATGCCGAGGCCCTGATCGTGATTGCCTGCGTGTACCCACACTTGGGATCTGGTACGAGATCATCAGCTGGCAAAGAGCGTCGAACGTCAGCATCGGTTGCTATTCGCCGCAACTGCCAAGGCCGAATCACCAGAACATACACGAGCCCAGCGACGCCTACCGCGATTGCACTCCTGATAACAGTTTTGACTGTATTTGTCATCGTTCTCTTTCCTCTATGTACAGAGTAGCGTAGCAATCGAACCGTTTCTGTCGCCGGCAAAGATGCGCATTACATCGCCCAGCAGATAGCTCAGCATGAGCGCAACCCAGATTATGGAATTTCAATCTCTTCGTCGTGGCTTCGGACTGCTCGGGACAGCTACCCAAGTGTCCTCATTGTAGCCAATGGTCGAGCCGACAGCAACAGGATCAAATTTAATCCAATGCGATAGCTGCCGCCGGGGCGACAGAGGCGCTAAACAGGCCTACTGCATTTGCGGCATCGACCCATCACCTTCCCCAGGACCCATAATCCCCAGGTCCAATTTCCCACATGTAACCATTCCTCAATCCATCTCCAATCATTGCGGCATCAGGATGGATGTGCTTCGTTTATTGTTCACACGTGGCCCACTCATAGTTTGCCGCTAGTGATCCGGTATCTTGCTGTCATTCATACACAGGTCAAAATCCTAACCTTCCCGCAGTACATCAAGCGTCTGTTTTCGCCGAAACCCTGGTGCGTTGTATCATACTGAACCATGGGTTTCCGAGTCTCCACCGTCAAACCGTTCCATCGTCGCCTTTTCTGGATCGCCATCATTTTGCTTCTGCTGGCGGCCGTCGGGCGGATGGTGGCCGCGCCCACGGGTCCTGCGCAAACCGGCGCTGCCCCTGTCATCATCAGCGAGTTTGCCGCGACCAACGACGGCAGCTTGCTGGTCGATGAGGACGGCGACCCCTCCGATTGGATCGAACTGTTCAATCGTTCCGGCGCGCCGGTCAACCTGGCAAACTGGACACTGACCGACGATCTGGATCGCCCAGAGAAGTGGACCTTCGGCGACAACGTCATCGAGCCGGGTGAGCGACTGATCGTCTTCGCCTCGGGCAAGAACCGGCGCGAGATCGAACTGGACGACGAGAGCGGTGAGCCGGGCTATCTGCATACTAATTTCAGGCTGAGCGCCGATTCCGGCTTTCTGGGACTCTACCCGCCGACGACCCGACGCTACCTGGATGGGACGGCCATCGACTATCCACAACAACAGCCGGGCATTAGCTATGGCCTGCCGGATGGTGTAGAGACAACGGCCGGTTCCTTTGGCTATCTAAACACCCCGTCTCCAGGAGAGCCCAACCCCGATAGAGACGCCTGGCAGGGCATGACCTCGCTGATCACTTTCAGCGAAGCCTCAGGCCTCTACGAAGATCCCTTTCCCCTCAATCTGACCAGTGACACGCCCGGCAGTGAGATTCGCTTTACGCTGGATGGCAGCGAGCCCTCGGCTGGACACGGCCAGGTCTACCAAGAGTCGATAGATATCGACGGCACAACGATTGTGCGTGCCGTCAGTGTCGCTCCGAACCATCGCACGGCCCCGGCGACGACCCGTTCGTACATCTTTGTCGACGATGTGATCGCACAACCCGCGCAACCGACCGGTTTCCCCGCGGCATGGGGCGTCCACAAGGTCGATATCGGCGGGTACACGGTCGGCGGGCCGGTTGTTGCCGACTACGAGCTGGACCCGACCATTGTCAACGATCCGGTCTATGGGCCGCAGTTGCGTGATGCGCTCTCTACGCTGCCGATCCTGTCGCTGGCTACCGACGTGGCCAACCTGGACATCTACGCCGATCCCCAGACCCGTGGACGAGAGGCTGAGCGCCCGGTTTCGATCGAGCTGTTCGATCCGTTGGGCGACGAGCCCGGTTTCCAGGTCGACGCCGGGATGCGCATCCAGGGCGGGGCCGGGCGCTGGGAGTTCATGCCCAAGCACTCGCTGCGCCTCTTCTTTCGTAGTGAGTATGGCGCGCCCCAGCTTGAGTATCCGGTCTTCTCCGATTCGCCGGCGACTGAGTACGACACGCTGGTCCTGCGTGCGGGCGTGGACCGCAGCTTTGCCGGCCATCCATCTATGCCCGGCGCTGAGGTCGATCACCGTGAGACGACCTATGCACGTGATGAGTGGACGCGTGCGAGCCAGATCGCCATGTCGGATGCCGGCTCCCATGGGCGCTTTGTCCATCTTTTTCTCAACGGCCTCTACTGGGGCATCTACAACGTGGTCGAGCGCCCTGACGCAGACTTCATGGCGACCTATTTTGGCGGCGAGGATTCCGAGTACGGGTCAGTCAACCATTCGGGTCCGGTGAGCGGCCCCATCGACCGATTTTCCGCACTGGTGCGTCTGGCAGAAGAGGGTGGCCTAAGCGACCCGGACAAGTACACTACCATGCTAGAGTTTATTGACCCGGTCCAGTTCAGCGACTACATGATCCTCAACTGGTATGTGGGCAACCGAGATTGGCCGGAGAACAACTGGTATGCCGGCGCCCGTTATCCGGCGGGCCCCGATCTCTTCTTCGTCTGGGATGCCGAGACCACGCTGAACGATGGCGCGGAGATCGTTCTCGGCGGCGACGGCTTTGAGGGCGCGCCATTTCCCAACGTGATCCGGCTGGTCTTTGAGGCGCTGATGGAGAATCCCGACTTTCGCATGACGTTTGCGGATCGGCTCTACCGGCACACGTCCGAAGGCGGTGCGCTCAGCGATGCCGCGGCCCAGCAACGTTGGCTCGACATCACCGATCCGCTGGAGACGGCCATCATCGCCGAGTCGGCGCGCTGGGGCGATGTGCGCACTGATTCGCCCATCACCCAGGCTGATTGGCTGATGGCCCGTGATGACGTGCTTGAGCAAATGGAGGGCAACGGGGCCAAACTGCGCCAACTTGCGCGTGACGCGGGGTATTACCCGGCGATTGAACCGCCGAGATTTAGCGTGACGGATCCGGTCTTTGAGGGGGATCTGCTGTTGACGATGGAGTGGGGCAGTGGGGAAGTGGGGGGTGATATATACTATACGCTCGATGGTACCGACCCACGGCTGTCCGGCAGCGGTGATATCTCGCCTTCTGCGGTCCGCTATGTCGAGCCGTTGGTCCTGACTGATGCCACCCATGTCAAGGCCAGGGTGCTCATGATGGTGTCCGACTGGAGTCCGTTGAGTGAGCGTCAATTCCGCCACGCTGACCAGGCCGCCAATGTGCGGATCACGGAGTTGATGTACAATCCGGTGGGCGGCGAACGCTACGAGTATATCGAACTCGCCAATTTGGGGGAGATCGCAGCCGATCTGTCGGGGGCCTATTTTGAGGGCATCGACTTTCGCTTTCCCCGCTACACTCGATTGGCTCCGGGCGAGGTCACGGTGCTGGTCGCCGACTTCAAGCGATTCCGGGAGCGCTATCCCGAGCCGGAGATCGGCGGCATCTTCGAAGGCAAGTTGTCCGATCGCGGTGAGACGATCACGCTCTTCGATGTCAAGGGCAATATATTGGACTCGGTGACCTACAGCGATGAGGACGGATGGCCGCTGAGCGCTGACGGCACAGGCGATTCGTTGGAACTGGTCGATCCGGACGGAGATCCGAGCCGGCCATACCGTTGGCGTGCCGGCGAGGCCGAAAATGGTTCGCCGGGGGAGCGCTAGGTGAGGGGGCGAAGTGGTAAGGGGGTGACAGGGTGAAGACTTGTATCACCCACTCATCTTAAGCCGATTCCATATATCGCGTCCCCGGCACTGGTCACATAAATTTGCATTACCAGAGCAGGCCTGGTCAGTGCTGGGGACGTTTGAGGGATTCAATTTCTTGGAACGGCCTTATCCCTCATAATCGCAAGAAAACTGGTATCAAGAACTATGCGCGTCAAAGCGAACCTGCGGCACGAACTGAAGTATCTGATAGACCTTGAGCAGATGAATCGGGTGCGTGAGGCCATCGAGGCGACCATGACACCTGATGCCCATGGCGACCGGCAGGGCGCATACCAGATCTCAAGTCTCTACTACGACACGCCTGACTACAAGGCCTACTGGGACAAGGTGGAGGGTCACAAGGTTAGACGCAAGGTGCGCGTGCGTGTCTACGGCGACCAGGTGATCGACCCGGAGACGCCTGCGTTTGTGGAGATCAAGGCGCGTACTGATAAGCTTATGGCCAAGCGCAGGGCGAGGATGCCCTATGCCCAGGCCATTGACTTTGATGCATTCGAACAGATCTCGCAGAAGAGTCAGCGTAAAAACGGTGAGGCAGAGAGCGAGATCCGGGGCTTCGGCCCTTCTGCACGAGGTCTTCTACCTCTATCGAACCCTGCAACTGCGACCGGCAGCCGTCGTCACCTATGATCGGCTGGCTTTCGAAGGTGGCGAATACTTCCCGGATCTGCGTGTGACGTTCGACACCAACTTGCGCGGGCGTGTCCATGATCTCTCGCTGCTGTCGCTGGGAACGACAGCGGACAACTACTTTCTGCCGCCGGACCGTTGCGTGCTTGAGGTCAAAGTCAATCGCACGGTTCCCTACTGGCTGACACGCATTCTAAGCGAGAATCGCTGCACACTGCGCCGGGTCAGCAAGTATTGTATGGCGTTGGAGGCGGGAGCCGTCATCCGCAACCGGCAGCATATCGTCCAGGCCTCGCACTTGGCAGGTGCCAATACGCACACCGCGAAGAACTGCAGATGAACACAGATGATCGGAAATTAAGAACGACCCTCTTTGCTTTTCTCCGTGCTCCTCTGTGCCATCTCCGTGGTGAATCTTAATTTTCATTTTGCCCAGCCCTAACGGAACGAACGCATGGATTTCAACACCTTTCTTGAGAGCTTGCAGGTCACTACCGAGGTCTTCACGGTCCAAGATGTAACGCTCACGATTGTGATGAGCTTTGCGCTCACGCTGATCATCGCCTGGACCTATCGCTACACCTACCGGGGCACCTCCTACTCGCAGGCCTATGTGCAGACGCTGGTGCTGATGGCCATGGTGGTGGCGGTCATAATGCTGATCATCGGCTCCAACATCGCACGTGCCTTTACGCTCGTGGGCGCGCTATCGATCATCCGTTTCCGCAATGCGGTCAAGGAGACGCGCGACGTCGGCTTCATCTTCTTCGCCATGGCCATTGGCATGGCTGCCGGCACACGCTTCTATCTGATCGGCGTGGTCGCCACGTTGCTCATCTGCCTGTTCATCATCGTCATGGTGCGCTTCGACCTCTTTGGCCACGAGATTGCGCGTCAATTGCTCAAGATACGGCTGCCGGCCGACATGCCCCATGCTAGCCTGTTTGCACCGGTCTTCGCGCAATATCTACGTGGCTATGACCTGGTTGCGATGGAGACAGTCCAGGCAGGAACATTGACCGAACTTGTCTACAGCGTCGAACTAAAACAGCCTGACCAAGCCCAGGACTTCCTCAACGAGATGAGCAAACTGAATGACAACAACAAGGTCGTGTTGGTCACCGGCGCGCAGGAAGTCGATCTGTAGATTGAAGTGATCAGCCACAGATGAACACTGATGGCTTCAGATACCCACAGATAAGGTCTGATAGCAAAGGAGCGGCCCAGTTCATCTGTGAAGATCAGCTGTTTATCTGTGAAAATCTGTGGCAAATTTACCTTTTTGCAGTAGAGTCACCTGTGGCAAAATCCACCCGTCAACAAACTGAACCTGGAAATCCAGGCACCGAAAGGAGCATGTTCTACCATGGAAATGCGCAAATTTGGCAACACCGATATGACTATCAGCCGGCTTGGCGTCGGCATGTCCGAGATCGGATTTGAACTGTCTCTGGCCGAGGAAAAACAGGCCGGCGATGTGCTCAACAGCGCGCTGGATGCGGGCGTCAATTTCCTCGATACGTCGGCCTGCTATGACGTCTCCGAGGAGCAGTTGGGGCGTGCGGTCTCCCACCGTCGTCGTGACTACTACCTTGCCACGAAGGCAGGCCATGTGGCCGGGGGCTACGAAGGCGAGGCGTGGACGGCCCAGACCATCACCGACAGTATCGACCGCAGCCTCTCGCGCATGAAGACGGATTACATTGACCTGCTGCAACTACATTCCTGTGGCGTCGATGTGCTGGAGAAGGGCGAGGCGATTCGGGCGGTACAGGATGCCCAGCAGGCGGGTAAGGTTCGCTACATCGGCTACAGCGGCGACAATGAAGCCGCGGCCTGGGCCGTTGACAGCGGACTCTTTGCCTCATTGCAGACCAGCTTCAATCTGGTCGAGCAGAAGGCCCGCTACGGTCTGCTCCAGGCGGCCAAGGCCCAGGGCATGGGTGTGATCATTAAGCGACCCATTGCCAACGGCGCGTGGGGCGCGCCGAAGAGTCCCAGTGGGTATGCCGATCAGTATTGGGAACGGGCGCAGTTGCTGGAGCAGATGGGCCCCATTGAGGGCGCACCGGCCAATCGAATCCTGCTGGCGCTCGGGTTCACGCTTGCCCATGATGCGGTGGACACCGCCATCGTCGGGACCCAGAATCCGGCCCACATGCGCGCCAACCTGCGCTGGGTCGAGGAAGATCTGCCCATTGACCCGGCAGCCGTGGCCGAACTGCACCGAAGATTCGATGAAGTCGGACGCGACTGGGTGCAATTGAGTTGAGATCGGTGGGGGCCGTTGCGGACGGGTCTAGTAGGGGAAGGTTTTTTGCCACAGATTTCCACAGATGAATGGAGAATGGAACACGGATGGAGTCCAGGATTTCCTGGACGGATACGAGAAGTCTGTGAAAATCGCTTTTCTATCTGTGGAAATCTGTGACAGATTCGTTTGAAGGAACTGTATGTATAGAGAACGCTATGACGTCATCGTGATCGGCACGGGACCCGGCGGAGAGGGCGCGGCCATGAAGTGTGCCAAGGAGGGCAAGGAGGTCGCGGTCATCGACGATTTCGACCTGCCCGGCGGCAACTGCACGCATCGCGGTACGATTCCCAGCAAGGCGCTGCGCCATGCAGTGCAGCAGCTGACCCAGGCCAATCAGATCCGCCAGCTGGATTACCAGCATCTGCTACGCGTGGCCGAGCCGGTGGTGAAACGCCAGACCAAACTTCGCAGCGGCTTCTACACCCGCAATCAGGTCGACATGATCCATCGGGCGCGCTTCGTTCGTCGATCCGCACTGTGTTGAAGTGAAGACATTGTCAGGCCTCGTTCGGCGCTACCAGGCCGATCACTTTGTGATCGCGACCGGCGCCCGACCCTATCACCCGCCCGACGTTGATTTTGAGCATCCGAAAATCCTGGACAGCGATCAGGTGTTAGAGCTCGACTCAAATCCCAAGGTGATCACCATCTACGGAGCGGGCGTGGTCGGCTGCGAGTATGCGTGCATCTTTCGGGGCCTGAAGATCAAGGTCAACCTGATCAACACGCGCAGCCAGTTGCTCTCGTTCCTGGACGATGAAATCGTTGATGCGCTCAGCTATCATCTGCGTGAGCAGGGCGTCCTGATTCGACATAACGAAGAGTATGAACGGGTCGAGGCTGATGGCGAAGGCGTCACCCTCTATCTCAAGTCCAACAAGGTCATCCATAGCGATCTGCTGCTCTGGGCCAACGGGCGGACCGGCAACTCCAACGACATGGGGCTCGACCTGTTGGGCATTGAGCCGGACAGCCGGGGCAACATCGCTGTCAATGAGTTCTATCAGTCGAGTCCTGCCCCACATCTATGCCGTCGGCGATGTGATCGGCTTTCCCAGCCTGGCCAGCGCAGCCTATGACCAGGGACGCTTTGCCGGGTCCCACATTACGCTGGGCGAAGCCGACTCCCGGTTGGTGGCGCAGATTCCGACCGGCATCTACACGATCCCCGAGATCAGCTCCATCGGCCTGACCGAGCGCGAGCTGACCGAGCAGCGCATCCCCTATGAGGTCGGCCACTCTTTCTTCCGCCATCTGGCCCGCGCCCAGATCACCGGCCGCACCACGGGCATGCTCAAGCTGCTATTTCACAGGGAGACGCTGCAACTGCTAGGCATCCACTGTTTTGGCAATCAGGCGTCGGAGATCATCCACATCGGCCAGGCCATCATGGCCCAGCCGGGGGAAGCCAACTCGCTGCTCTATTTTGTCAACACAACCTTCAACTACCCGACCATGGCCGAGGCCTACCGGGTGGCCGCGCTCAACGGGTTGAATCGGGTTTAGAAGCTTTTCGACATGGCCATATGATAGATGGCTCCCTGAGAAATTGTGGGGCAAGACCTCCGGGAGGTGTCCACGAGTGGCCTTCAGCGCAGAGGTTCCTCGGACACCTCCCGGAGGTCGGGTTGTACATCCCACATTAGTTCAGAGAGCTTGGTAAGCTACGGATTGGTAATGGTAAATGCCGATGCGATCAGGCTGATTCCGTACCGGATTTCCCCGACAATGTCTGGAGTGAAAAATGGATGATTACGCACGTGGCTTTCAACAGTTCAAGCAGATGGTTGGTGATGACCAGATCGACGCACTGATTGCCCGTTTCAGGGCCGTCTGTCCCGATTTCGAAACCGAGGTCGTGTCTGTGGTGGGCGGGCGGGTCTGGGCTCGGGAAGGGATCGATCTCAAGACTCGTTCGTTGTGCAGCATCGGCATCCTGGCCGCGCTGGGTCGTGTCAATGCGCTCAAGCTCAATTTCCAGATGGCGCTCAACAATGGGGCGACGGTCGAAGAGATCTTCGAGGCGCTCTTTCAAGTGGCTGCGTACGCCGGCTATCCGGCGGCCTGGGATGCGCTGGTGATGTTGGAAGAGGTGTTGGGTGAGCGAAACTCGCAATAGACCAAATGTTCTATTTGTGGTACAATATCCTCGATCTACTTGCGCGATAAAGCCACGTATGAGTCTCTTGCAATCGCCGAAATTTGTCACAGATAGTCACAGATACAGAACCGATTTCCACAGATGTTCTTCAGCCGTCCAGAATATCCCCAGTCCCATCTGTGCTCTATCCTTTTTCCACCTGGGTAAATCTGTGGCAAAAAACGCTGTTTGCAATGGACTCACACATCGCTCCTCGCGCTATCGCAATCCCGCATGACGCGTTTGACCTTTCACAGGAGGAAAAAATGCAAGTTGTAGCCAGTTATCCGAACGGGCTTTTCAGTTGGGTCGATCTTTCGACAACCGATGTTGATGGGGCACGAGCCTTCTACAGCGGTCTCTTCGGATGGGAACCGGTCGGCATCGAGACCGATCTGGGTCCCATCTATACCATGATGCAGATCGAGGGCTACAATGTCGCCGGTCTGGGACCCATGCCGCCTGACATGCAGGCCCAAGGCATGCCGCCCATCTGGACATCCTACGTCAAACACGACGATGCTGACGCCGTCGTGGCCAAGGCTGAAGCCGCAGGCGGTACGGTGGTGATGCCGGCCATGGATGTCATGGAGGAGGGGCGCATGGTTCTGATTCAGGACCCTGCGGGCGCTGTCTTCGGTGTCTGGCAGCCCAAGAACCACATCGGGGCACAGTTGGTCAACATGCCTGGCGCGTTGGTCTGGAATGAATTGCAGACCCACGATCTGGAGGGCGGCAAGGCTTTCTATAGGGCGGTCTTCGGCTGGGAGAGCGCCACCGATGAGAGCGGCTATGTTGTGTTCTCCAATGACGGTCGAGCCCAGGCCGGCATGATGAAGATCGATCCGTCTTGGGGCGAGGTGCCGCCTAATTGGGGTGTCTACTTCATGGTCAAGGATGTTGCGGCATCGGTGGCCAAAGCCAAGGATCTCGGCGGCAACATGATGGTACCGCCGACAGATGCCGGTGAGATGGGGCGATTCTCTGTCCTGCAAGATCCGCAGGGTGGGACGTTCGCCGTCATGCAGTTCAACGGTCCCGTTGATCCGCCGCCTGGGTATGAGAGCTAGTCTGTCTATCGAACAAATAAAAGGTGGGGCCGCCTGTCAGGCGGCCCCACCTTTTATTTGTTCGGTTCTGAATTCTGCTACACTGGGGAGTGCAGTTCACTAAACGCTAGAGGAGCACCGCCTACATGCCTGAAACCCGTCTTTCAACCACCAGGTCGCTCACCTTGAACGAGGTGCTTCGCCGGCTGTCCAGCAATGAGACAATCGAAGGAATCATCGTCATCGGCTCCGCGGCCAAGAATGCGTTGACTGCCGTGAGCGACTACGATCTGGCCATCGTCTTCTCTGAGACGCCTGTTCCGTTACACGTGGGTGTGACGAATATCGATGGCCGTTTCGCCGACCTGGTCTTCTTCGGCGCCGAACATGTTGAACAGATCTTGGAAGCCACAGATTCCTTCGCTGATCGAGATCGGGCGGGCGTGCTGGTGCGCTATCTGGCCGACGGCAATCTCGCATACGACCGAAAGGACCGGCTGGCTCTAGCCCGAAGGAAAGCACAGAAGGGAGACTGGCTACAGCCGATTGCTGCTACCGAAATGCTCGGATCGTGGACTCGGATCAACTACAACTTGCAGGTGGTCCGCCGCTATCTTGATTCAAACGAACCGCTCCACCTCATGACGGCCGACATGCGAATGGCGATCTATGGGCCAAGCGATCTCTTCTTCAACTACTTCACCGTTCGTGAGATCCATTGGCGTGGCGAAAAAGAGGCGATTCGCCATCTGAAGCACCACGATCCCGAATACCTCTCACTCTTCAACCGCTTTTTGACCGAGGGCGAGCGCAATGCCAAGTTCGCCCTCTACGAGCGGCTGGCGGCACTGACGGTCGCACCGGTCGGCGGTCTCTGGCGAGACGGTGATGTTGTCATGATGATCGATGCACTCGAGGTCACGCCTGAAATGGAAAGGCAGGCACTGGATTTCTGGGAGGGATTGGTCGAGGCGTCGTAGGCGGGTGAACCGCTGTACCGCGACATTTTGGAGACTTGCGAAATACCACGGTACGGGCGAGATGGCGACGCGCCTGGCCTCACCCTGCTTCGCCTCCTCGACGGAGGCTACGCGTCCCTCTCCGATTTTTGGAGAGGGACCGCCATGGCGCAAAAGGCGCCATGGCAGGGTGAGGCGAGACTGGCGCTTCCGCTGCGACATAAATGTCGCGATACAAAAGCGAACCGTCTAGCGCGCGCCGCAGGCCTGCAAACTGGCCTGCATGTGGCCCCGTGTCTCCGCTGCAATGATACAGCACTGCTCCAGCGAATACTCCTTGGCCCCGATGACCTCCAAGTCCAGCGGGCCGTCGTAGCCGTTCTCATGCAGCACGCGGACGTAGCCCACCAGATCGACATCGCCGCGGCCGTTGGCCTGGTCCTCCGGCTTGCCCGGCCCATGCTGGCGGCCCTTGCAGTCGCGGATGTGCACATGCTTGACGCGTGAGATCACCGCTGCAATGGCCTCGACCGGGTTCTCGTCGGCACGGTGGATGTGGGACGGGTCCATGTCGATGCCGAAGTTGGGCGAGGTGATGGCCTCCATGGCCACCAGCGTTGTTGGCGTGTTGTAGATGCTGGCCCCAACATGGGCCTTGACGCAGAGGGTGACGCCATATTGCTCAGCCATCTGCACCAGGCTGCCCAGCTCGTCGATGGTCTCGCGCAGGCTTGCCTCGTCGCCGGATGTGCCGCCGGGGCCGCAGTTGATGATCGGGATGCCGCACTCGACTGCGGCCTGCATTGCGGCTTCCATGACTGCAGGATCACGGCGGGGTTGTTCGATGGCAAGCAATTCCAGATCGTAGGCCTTGGACAGCCGCTTGACCTCCGGCACAATGGCCTGCCAGTTATCCAGCACCAGATGTTCGCTCATGTTCGGAATGGCCGACAGTTCCACGCCGTCATAGCCGGACATAGCCAGATACTTGAACGCGGTCTCCAGATCGAAGCCGCCGAATAGCACTGTGTTCGCGCCTAGTTTCATTGTTGTAACTCCCTTTCATAGTGTCCGATATTGCCCATAGGTACGGGCGGTTTCGTAGATGGCAAGCACATTTTCAAGATGCGAGTTGTCCTGCAGCATGTGCGTGGGCGAAAGGGCATAGCCGCCGCCCGGCATCAAAATCTCTAGCGTTTGCCGCACATCGGCGATGGTCTCGTCAACTGTGCCATGGGCTACGACGCCGGCAGTTGAGATCGCTCCATGAAAGGCCAGCCGATCGCCATAGGTATCCTTGAGATACCGCGGCGACATATCCTTTGCCTCTGGCTGCAACGTATCGACCACGTCGATGCCCATCTCGATGAAATCTTCATACGCCCAACTGCTGGAACCGCACGAGTGCAGCACCACCGGTAGATCATACGCCTCGGCCAGGTCGACGAAGGGCTGGTGCCGCGGACGAATGTGCTTGCGATAGAGCTTCTTGGAGATGAGCGGAGCGTGCTGTGTGCCCAGATCCTCGCCCATCCACAGAAAATCGATGCCGCCATTGGCCGCTTCCAGAATGCGCTGGGTGACGGCCAACTGCACGCCGCATTTGCGGTCCATATAACAGAGCACCGCCGGGTCGTCGGTGATGAGGTCGATCAGCACCTGCTCCATGGTGCGCAGAAAGCCGGTGCTGTTGATGCAATCGGCCAGCCCGGGATTGCCCACGTAGACGGCGTACTCGCCATGCTTGCGGCACTGCGCTTCAACCTGCGAATAGTCGAAGTCGTCGGGTGAAGGCATTGGCCAGGCCGCGATCTCGTCTCAGTGTCGCATCCTTGAGCGGGAAATCGACGAAATCCCAGTAGCCGCCGCTCGGATGCTCGATCCACATGCGGCGGACGCCCCAGAAGTCGACATCGCGGCCGGGAACATCATCGTGCAACCTGGGACCGACATAGGGCACGCTCACCTCGCGAAAGTCGATGCCCAACGCCTGACGCAGCCCCTCATCATCGTTGGCTCTAAGACCGAAATGGCGTTTCAGCCGAGCGTCGATGCCCGCATTGGCGAAATAGTCGACGGGCACTCGATCGGGCTCCTCACGCGCAAAGGTCGTCAGAACTCGTTCTTTCGAGCGCATGGCTCTCTCCATTGAGGATCTAGGATAGAACGCGGATTTCTCTTGGAAAGAATCCGCGGCGATCCGCCCAATCCGATTCGATCCGCGTTCTATCATTTCACGTACACAACTGTCTCGGTATCCAATGACTCAATCGCCGCAGCCAGGACCTTCTGCGCGGCCAGGCCCTCTGCGCCCGAGCCGTCAATTTCACTCGGCTCCACGCCGGCTTCGACCTGCTCCAGGAAGCGGCGGATGCGGTTCTTGAAGGTCTCTTCGAAGTCACGCATGCCGCCGAAGATGGGGTTGGTGTAGACACGCTTCTCAGCATCGCCCGCCGGATAGAGGGTGGCCTCGCGGTACATGTCCTCGATGACGAATCGCCCCTTGGTGCCGGCCACTTCGCAGCGCTCCATCGGGTGGCCGCGCTCGATGTCGTAGCTGCCGGTCAGCGTGCCGACCATACCGTTCTTAAAGCGCATGTTGAACGTCGCCGTTGACCAGATCTTGCGACCCGGCGCGATGGTGGCGAAGCACTGCACGGCCTCGACATCGCCGCAGAAGTGGCGCATGACGTCGACGGTGTGCGGGTGCAGCGCCTTGAGCTGGAAGTAGGGCGAGGTCTCGCGCGGGTTCATGATCCACATGCTCATGTTGACGAAGAGCAGATGGCCCAGCCGGCCTTCGTTCTGCCAGCGTTTGGCCATCTCTGCTGCCGGCGTGAAGCGGTGGTTGAGGTTGATGCCGTAGCAGACGTTCATCTCTGTCGCCTTGGCCACCATCTCCTCGGCCTCGCTGATGGTGTTGGAGATGGGTTTTTCGCCCAGCACATGGCAGCCCGCGCTCAGGGCCTGCATGGTCGGCTCGTAGTGCTCACTGCCGTACTCATGGCCGCCGGTGGCCACATGGCAGATGTCCGGACCAAGCGCTGTAAGCATCTCATCCACGCTGTAGAAAGCCGGCACGCCGTACAGTTTTGCGGCTGCGTCGGCCCGTTCCGGCAGCCAATCGCAGACGCCGACCAGGTCGGCCAGCTCATCAGCTTGCAGCAGCCTTGCATGGCGATTGCCGATGGGGCCTAGGCCTATCACACAAACTCGTTGCATTGTTGTTCACTCCATTTCTGTGGTAATAACTTTACGCCTTCAACCCCCCGGCCGTCATGCCGCGCACATAGTGGCGCATGCCGAACGAGAAGAGAATGATCAGCGGAATGGTGGCCAGAATATAGGCCGCCATGCGCGGGCCGATATCGGTCACACCGATCTCCGACGTGAACTGGGTCAGCGCGACAGCCACAACCTGTTGCTTTGGACTTGACATAACCACGAGCGGCCACATGAACTGGTTGTAGGTGGTGACCAGCCGCACCATGGCCACGGTGACGATGATGGGAATCGAAAGCGGCACGGCGATGAACCAGAATGCCTGAAGCTCATTGGCCCCGTCGATGCGGGCTGCGTCGAAGAACTCCTCCGGCAGGGTGGCGAAAAAGGAGCGGAAGAGCAGCAGGGCAAAGACCTGCCCGCCTGAGGTCCATGGCAGGATCAGGGCCCAGTAGGTGTTCTGAAGGCCAAGCTCCAGGATCAGCACATAGGCCGGGATCAAGGTCAGGATCGGCGGGATCATGAGCAGGGCCAGAATGGCCGTGTAGATGATCTCCTTGCCGGGAAACCGATGGCGAGCAAAGACGTAGCCGGACAGGCTGGCAAAGAGAATGGTGCCGATGGTCGATGTGCCAGATGTGATGATGGAGTTGATGATGGGCCGCCAGATCACCTGCCACCCGAGCACAAAGTTGCCCCAGCGCACCGGCCGCGGCAGCGACCAGAAGCGGCCGTAGATCTGGCCGTTGTCCTTGAGCGACAGGATGATCAGATAGGCAATGGGCACAAAGGTCAGGAAGAGCAGCGTGCCCAGCACCAGATAGATCAACGTCTGCCCGCCAATCAACCGTAGGCGACCGGAACGTCGGCGATCTGGACGTCGCCGATGTAGTCATCGTGGAAAAGATGGGTCCGCCTCCAAGTCTCATAGCCGTCTACGCCTCGTACTCGGTCGAGGAGTTCATGAAGCGCATGTTGACGATCGTGCCGGAAAGAATGATGACAAAGAGCACCATGCCGATGGCCGACGCCACGCCGAACCGGTCCATGCGCATGGCCATGTAGTAGAGTTCCAGCGCCGGCGTATAGGTCGACGTGCCCGGCCCCCCGCCTGTGGTCAGGAAGACCAGTTCGAAGGTCTGCACTGCGTTGATGAAATTGAGAATGAGCAGCAGCTTGACCTGGCCCATGAGCAAGGGGAGGTCGATGCTCCAGAAGCGTCGCCATGTAGACGCTCCATCTACCTTGCTTGAGTCGATGACCTCGTCCGAAATGGAGATCAGCCCGCCATAGAAGATGAGCAGGGCAAAGGCGTTGACCCAAGGAAAGTTGATGAAGATGACCGAGGCCAAGGCCACGTTTGGATCGCCGTACCAGACCCGTGCCAGATTGCCCAGCCCAATTGCCTCCAGCGTTTTGTTGAGCAGCCCGATCTGGGGGTCGTAGATGTTGTTCCAGAGCAGGATCACGACGACCAGCGGCATGACGATGGGCACCACGAAAAGCGTACGTGCCCAATACTGGCTGAACTGGCTGCGCAGGTTGAAGATCAACTCGGCGACCAGCAGCGGCACGGTCATGGTCTTGAGGATGGTGACCACGGTGATGATGATCACGTTGCGAAAGCCGGCAAGAAAGAAACGATCTTGCAGTAGGAATTTGAAGTTGGCAAAACCGATCCACTCGCTCTTGATGCCTGGGCTCCAGTCAGTGAAGGCATGGTAGAGTCCCGAGAAGGCTGGATAGTAGTTGAAGGTCAGCAGCAGTAGCAAGGTCGGCAGGATCAGTAGGTAGGAGAGTCGTGACTCGCCAGACCGCTTGCAGGAGACGGCGCGGTCTCTCTGCTTCCCTGCTGCCCAGGTACGCCGTCCGACGGCGGTCGAGCGAACGCCCCAGAAAATCAACGCACGCCGCAGCCGCAAGTGCCAGTAGAAGGCCGCCAATCAGCCATCGACGCTGCGACTGAGCCTGTTCCGCACCGGTGATGGCTGTTTGGCGGTCAAAGAGACGAGCTCGCGGATCTAGCGTGCCGACAACCAGGCGATTGCCGTCATCGGTGATGGCGACGTCGCGCACCTCGTCCGCCATGAGAAACCTCTGGACGAGTGCGCCGTCGCCGTCCAGCAAGACTGCACTCTCTTCCGATCCGATGATGGCGGATCCGGCATCACCGGTCAGGGCGACGCTGAGCTCATTGCCGTCTGTGGCGTACTGCCAAAGGAGGTCGCCGTTGCTGCCGTTGAGCAGCGTGGCAAAGCCATCGCTCGTCCCGACCAGGATGCGCCCACCGTTCGGCGTCACGTCCAGCGACTGCACATCGTAGTCCAGCTGCTCGCTCAGGAGCGCCTTGCCGTCCCGGCTGTAGATGGTGACCAACCCGTCGTCCGATCCGATGACGACGCGTGCTTTCTCGCCCTTGCCGTAGACGGCGACGGCCTGGACGCCAATGCCCAGCGTCTCCTGCCAGAGCAGTTCGCCTGAGCCGTCCAGCACATAGACGCTCAGGTCATCGGAGGTGGCAGCCAACAGCGAGCCGTCGTCGGCCACAGCGACGTTGTTCATGGGGCGTCCGGCCTTGAACTGCCAGAGTAGATTGCCGTCGCCGTCGAGCAAATAGACCTGTCGATCCTCTGAAGCCACGCCCAACCATTGTCCATCGGCCGACATGTCCAGCCCGAGTACGCTGTTTTCGGCGCCGAAGGTCCAGCGCAGTTGACCTTCTCCATCGAGCACGGAGACCATGTTGTCGCGTGCGCCAAGCGCTGTCTGTTCACCATCGGCGCTGGACGCGACCGCATTGACGCGGTCTCCGGTGGCGTACTCCCAGATCAGGCCATCGGCGGATTGGGCGCGAGCTGGGATTGTGACAAGGCAGGCGAGCATCAACCCAAACGTGATGCTCATCAACCGCCTGAAGAGTTGCATATTGCTCGATTTCATCCGATTCAGTTAAAGTGGTTGGGCCGGCGCAAAGCACCGGCCCAACCACACTTCCGTTTAGTACGGGCCCGCGGCCACCCAACCCGGCGGGCGCTTTTCGGGCGCATCCAGATCTTCAGCTTCCATGTTCAGATATTCGAGCAGGCCGTCCCAGTTCTCTTCGAGCAGAGTCTGGTAGTCGGCGGCGAATTCTTCGGCGGTACGGTTACCCTCAAAGAACTCCTGGACCATGATCGACCACTCACGCTTGGTCGGCTCATATTTGAAGAAACCACGGGCCACCGCATCGCCGGGCGCCCCAGGCTTTTCATAATTGCCGACGAAGACGCTGTTCTCGAAGACCTCGGCCCACTGACCGGGCAATTCCACACCCTTGATCAGCGGCGGGCCGGCAATGCCGCCCTGGAGGTTCTCCGGGTCCAGCTTGTTCTCCAAATAGACGGCCATGCCTTCGGGACTGGTCCAGTACATGACGAAGTCGGCTTCCAGGTCGTTCTGGGTACGATCCTTCTTGGGAATGGCCAGCGAGCCGGAGGTCAACTCATTGGCGCGTGCCGTGCCTTGCACACAGTCGCCTTCGATGTTGGGGAAGGCAAAACGACCATACTCGAACTCGGATGCGGCTGCGGAATCCTCGTCAGCAACCTCGCCGTCGCCGTACTCACCCTCGGCCAGTGCGGCTACATCGCGTGGGAAGCTGGTGTAGTGGCCGCCGGTTACCATGCGCATGGCGGCCTGCTGGGTCAGGAAGAGCGGATAGGCGTCGCTCATGCCGGTCCAGCCGTCGGGCACAAAGCCATGCTCAGTCTTGAAGACTCGTCCGATCTGCTCCATCATCTCGACGGTGCACTCATTGTCGAAGTCGAGCTCGCCGTCGCGCAGCGCAGTCAGATGGCGGGCGATGTTGATGGAGACCTGGTCCGGATCGTCGTTGCGCACGTCGGTCGGATCATATACCCAGACGTCGTCGATGCCCTCTCGGAAGCACCAGTCGCCTTCTTGACAGCGGATGATCTGTAGATCGTCACGGTGATACTGATCCATGGCCGAGCGCATGAGCCATGGCATACGACCACCGCCCCAGATCTGCTCCGTAGTGCCTTCCATGGCGATGGGAGTGTAGCCTACGTCCTTGATTTTTTCGGACCATTCGACCAACTGATCCCATGTGGGCTGGGCAGGCACGTCGGTGATGCCGGCTTCCTCGAAGATTGCCTTGTTGTAGACCCAGAAGGTCTGCACCGATTCATAGGGCATGAGGAACATCTCGCCGGTGTTGGGATCGCGGACCAGGTTCAGCGCCCAATCCTCGAAGCTTTCCTCCCAATTCTCGCCGGTGTAGGGATTCACCTTGTTGAGGTAGGGCGCCCAGTTGACCAGCCGTCCTTCCTGGGCCAGATCGCGCAGATGGACTGATTCGATGATGGAGACGCGTGGTTCTTCGGCTGCGAACTGGGTGCGTACCCATTGGAGGTAGGCATCAGGACCGCCGCCGCCGCCGTCGGCCTTCAACTCGACTAGCACGTTGACATCCGGATTGATGGCCATGTAGGCATCGGCCAGGGCCTGATAGGTCTGAACGTCATTGGAGAGAACACTGAGGACGATCTCCCCGGATAGCCCGGCTTCCTCTTCCTCAGCAACTTCGATCTCCACCACTTCTTCTTCCGGCTCGGTCACTGCCTCTTCTTCGGCAGGTTCCGTCGCTTCTACGGCCGCTTCTTCAGCGTCCGCTTCTTCAGCGGCCGACTCTTCGACAGCCACTTCCGCGGCCGGCGCTTCCGCTTCGCCGGACGGCTCTGCACCGCCACCGCCGCATGCGGTAAGGATCAGCATGGCAATCGCCAGCATGGCCACAAACAGTAGTTGCTTTCTTCTCAGCATCGTTTCCCCCTCCTTGTTATCCAGTCGGACTCTCGTGTCGCAATCTGATTGAAGTATTGCCGGTGTTAGGCCATTCCAGAGAGATAAATATCCGTTGCAAGGAGATCTTTGCCTGGAATGGCTTGAGACTTTGCCAACTCCCGTATTGGCACTATTTTGGGAAAGCCCTAGTGAATCCCGGCAGAAATCTTCATGCAGATTCTACCAGTAGTAGAGTAGCTAGATTTCTGTCGTGGTATTCACGCCCAAATGTACTAGGTGTTGCTTCCTCTTGCGTGCTTGTGGGCAGGCTGAGGCGACGTTCGTTCCTGCCCACTCAGGGCTCGTAGCCATATTCGGCCAGCGCCTTCGAGAAGAAGTCGAAGTTGAAGTCCATCTTCGAGTGGCGCCAGCGGCCGACCGTCTCCGGACGGACGGGGATACGCGCCAATTCGACGCCCAGGTATGCCTCCAACCGTTCGACGGTCGCGTCTCGATCCAGCACAAAGTCTTCGAAACGCACCTCGATCCAATGCTTTGGTTTTGGTGTCGCCTTGACGATGTCGTATTGGTACTTCCACGAGATGGCTCGACGCATCTGCAGATTGTCGCTCGCGGGATAGTCGATGCCGAAATCGCGCAGATCGTCGGTCTTGTGGTTGTCCAGAATGGAATCACGCGGATCGCGTATCCAGAAGATAAACTTTGTCTCCGGATAGAGGCGGGTGATCCAAGGGTAGACCAGTGTGGTTTCCGGGATTTTCCAGCCGACCAATGACTCTGGACGCCGCGCTTGTTCTTCGAACACACTTTGTAGATACCGTTCGATTTTTTCAATGAACAGCGGCGGGATCTCCATGGTGTGCAACGGACCGAAGTCCCAGTTCAGATCGTCCTCTAGCTTGACGTACGGAGCGAGAACTCGACAGGCATCGTACATCTCGCTCGGCGGAATGAGATCGCCGGATCGATTCAGGCAGGCGCCCATATAGATGCCGCTGGCATAGAGGGTGTGCGCGATGGCGCGTGTGCCCGAATGGCCGCGCCCGATGACGGTGACAAACGGCATTAGCCCTTTACTCCTGTCATGACGACGCCCTGGATGAAGAGTCGTTGGGCGATGAAGAAGATGATCAGCAGCGGGGCCATTGCGATCAGCGCGGCCGCCATCATCAACGAGAAGTCCTGGAACTGCTCACTGCTGAAGGAGGCGATCCCGAGTGCGACCGGAAACTTGTCCTGGGTTTGCAAGTAGATCAACGGCATCAGCAACTCGTTCCAGTGATAAAAGAACGAGAAGATGGCGACTGTGATCAGCGCTGGTCTCGAAAGCGGAAGGTAGATCTGCCAGAAGACGCGGAATGTCGATGCCCCGTCGATACGAGCGGCTTCGTCGATCTCCTTGGGAATGGCCAGAAAGAATTGCCGCAACAAAAACGTATAAAATGGTTGGGCGAAAAAGTGCGGGACAAGCAGGGGCAAGTACGTGTTCAGCCAGCCCAGCTCTTTGAACATGATGAACATGGGGATCATGGTCACCCAGGCTGGCACCATCAGGGTGCTGAGCATGACGACGAAGAGAAAAGTTCGCCCTGGAAAGCGGAAGCGGGCGAAGCCATAGGCCGCCAGCGAACTGCCCAACAGATTGCCAATGATGCCGAACAAGCTCAAAATCGCGCTGTTGGTGAGATAGCGTGCAAAGGGAATCTTCTTGAAGACGAGCAGGTAGTTCTCCCAAATGAAATCGCGCGGGATCCAGACAATCGGGTAGCTGTAGACCTGATCCTTGGGCTTGATGCTGGTGCTGAACATCCAGAAAAGCGGGATCATGAGGATGACAGCGCCGGCTAGGAGCACTGTATAGACAACTATGGTCCTGATAAAATCTTGTCGCCGTTTGCTGGGCGCAAAGAAGCGGTGTTGAGTCCTGGAAACGCCGGTCTGCGCGCTCATGCGTCCACCTCCGCGCCGCCCGAGTAGTAGACCCACTTGTTGGATGTGAAGAGGATCACCGACGTCAATGCCAGAATCAGCAGGAATAGTGCGAACGCCATGGCCGACGCGTAGCCGAGCCGAAGTGAGCGAAAGGTCGTGTAGTAGATGTTGAGCGAGAAAAAGTAGGTGGCGTAGTTGGGGCCGCCCTGAGTCATGACAAAGGCGGTCGTGAAGATCTGGAAGGTGGCGATCATGCCGGTGACCAGATTGAAGAAGATGACCGGTGTCATTAGCGGGATGGTGATCTTCCAGAGCTTCTGTAACGAGTTGGCTCCGTCGATGGTTGCCGCTTCATATAGATCGCTGGGGATCGATTGCAGGCCTGACAGATAGATGATCATGCCGCCGCCCACGCCCCACAGCCCCATGATGATGAAGGCGACCATGACCCAGCGCGTATCATTGAGCCAGGCGATGGGCGAGATTTTGATCCAGCCCAGGATGGCATTGAGTACGCCGAACTCTTTGTGAAAGACGAACTGCCACATGATGGCCACGGCCACGCCGGTCAGAATGGCGGGCAGGTAGTAGATCGTGCGGAACAAGGTGATGCCGCGCACGTTCTGGTTCATGAGCAGGGCGATGCTGAAGCCCAGGATCAACCCCAGCGGCAGAAAGCCGATCACATAGATGAGCGTCACCCGCGCCGACTGCCAGAAGAGATCGTCTTCCGTCAGCATGAAGATGAAATTCTCAAGCCCGATCCATTCCGGCGAGCCAGTTCCCCGATATGAGGTAAAGGCAAGGTAGAAGGATGCAAGAATGGGGATGGCAGTAAAGAGCAGAAAACCGACAAGCCACGGCATGATGTAGAGATAGCCGGCAAGCGCTTCTTTCCTGGCCAACCCGGATTTGGGTAACGACATGGTCTTCCTCCGATACGGGTGACGCCGAAACGGGAATGCTGTTGGTTCCTGCATTTTCTGTGCTTGCGCCAATCGCTCCGCCATAAATGGACGGACCGACGCCCCTTGAATTGGGCTTGGACGTCGGTTTAGCCTCTTCTTGAAGATTAACGAAATAGTACTGATATAGCGCAGAGGTAGCCGCAGGCTGAGCTTGTCGAAGGCGTAGGCGGGTAGACCCGGCTTCGACAGGCTCAGCCTGTGTGGTCTCTATACCAGCGTCAAATTGTTAATCTTCAACAACGGGCGTCGGTCCTTTAGCCCCGGGCGGTCAGCCGACGACCACAGAAAATGCCGGAACCAGGAATATTGCGCGTAGCGGGCGCCCGCAAGGGGCGCCCCGACGACAACGACTTACTCAGAAAGCATTCGATAGATCGCCTAGCGCATGGCGGCAATGGCGTCGTTGCACTGCTCTTGCATGGCAGCCAATGCCTCTGCTGGCCCAAGCACGCCTTCACCGCCGACGATGGCCGGCTGGATCAGATTGTTCCACGCGATCTCGTAGTCGCTCCAGTAGGGCGGGTATACGATCTCGTAGGCGTCGCCCATCATCTCAGCGAAGATGCCTACATTGGCGGGCGGTAAATCGCCAGAGGTAGCCACCTCGACCCAACGCTCTGTTGACGACTGGCGACCCGGGATACTGCGGGTATTGTCCGAGATCAGCGTATTGGTCGATTCGGTGCTGGTCAGAAACTTGATGAAGTCCCAGGCCTCGTCCGGATGCTCGCTGGTGGATGCAATCGCCCAGGCGCCGCCGGCCGGCGTGATGCCGCGCCGACCGGTGGTGCCGGCTGGCATGGCGACCACGTCAAACTCGAAGGCGTCGCCGACGCGATCACGGATCGACTGCGTGGCCCACGAACCCTGGAAGGCCATGGCAACCAGGCCATTGGAGAAGGGATCGAGACCTGCTGGCGTGGCGCCCAGTTCCGGGTAGATGCCCTTGGAGCGCATCTCCTGGAAGAACTCAAGGGTGGCTAGATTTTCGGGCGAGTCGATGACACAAGCGCTCTGGTCTTCATTGAAGATGGCGCCGCCGTTGGCCTGAAGGATGCCCAGCCAGACCCAACTCCACGGATAGAGGACCAAGCCCCACTGCGTGACGGTGTCGCCGTCTTTCACGACGAATTGCTCGGCCACCTCGGCCAGATCGTCCCAGGTCCAGTCATCACTGGGGTAGGGAATGCCTGCTGCATCGAACATGTCTTTGTTGTAGTAGATGCCGATGTCGGAGAAGTCGTAGGGCAGGGCGTAGAGGTCACCCTCATAGGACATTTGCGCGACCTGTGCAGGCCAGAAATCCTCAACATCCAACTCGTCCTGTTCAACCAACGGCTGCAAGTTCATCGTCCAGCCTTTGGATGCGTAATCGCTAGTCAGATAGGTACGCGCATACCAGACATCGGGCAGGCTCCCGCCGACGCCTTGGGTCTTGATCGAATCTTGGAATTGCTGCGTATCGGCAACGTTGAGGAAGTCAATCTTGATGTTGGGGTTGGCCGCCTCAAATTCATCTACAACCTGCTGAAAGAAAGGCAATTCCACTTCGCCATGGTTGGTGACGAAGCGAATGGTCACTACCTCACCATCGGCGGCGGCTTCGCCGTCTGTAGCCGCAGGTGCTGCCGGCGCAGCACAGCCTGCTAGCACCGCCAGCAAGATGGCGATCAGATTTAGCAGGCCAATCCGACGTATCCATTTGGATGAAATCATTCGTCTCTCCTCATGTTTGGTTTGAACCTCAAGAACTCGACGGAATTGTCTAATTGTTGAATCAATCGATTTGGCGGCGCTCTCCTTTCCTTTTGATCTAAGGCTTTCCCAAAATGGAAACTATACGGGAGTTGGCAAAGCCTCAAGCCATTCCACGTAAAGATTTTCTTGCAACGTATATCAATCTCTCTGGAATGGCCTAAGACGGCTCTCATATCATTCTCGACCTTGATTTGGCCGGTTCGAGACAGGGCTCAGACCTGACCCTACGTCATGGATGATGTTGGCCCCGCCGCACTTATTTTCGTGATTTCTCCTGCAACTGGGCAGCCTGGGTTGGATCGCCGATGTGCAACGTGTCGTAGGCCTGCTGCGATGTCTTGAAGGAGCCAATGCCTTCCGTTCCATGCCAATCGCCCTGGTTGTGGATTGGATTGGGCAGCCCCGTTTCGGCCTCGCGCTTTTCGATCCATGCATCCATACGTGCGGTCAGCAGCGCCACGATGTCCGGATTCGCTTCGGCAACGTTCTCGTTCTCTTCGGGATCGGTGACCAGATTGTAGAGTTCAATCTCCGGTTTGAAGTGGAAGTCGGGCTCCAGCGCGATGATCAGCTTCCATTCGGGCGTGCGCCAGCCATGCTTGCGCATCCACGTGCACTCGGTGATGTAGAACTCGCTTTCGTGAGAGGCCTCCTCGCCGCGCACCATCGGCATCAGGCTCTTGCCGTCCAGTTCGAGTCCTTCCGGCTCCAACGCCGCCAGCTCGAGGATGGTCGGGACCAGATCCTTGTGCTGGTTGAAGCCACTGACTCGCTTGCCCGCAGGGATGCCGCCGGGATAGCGGATGATGAGTGGTACGACCAGGGTCGGATCGTACATGCCGTGGTGGTCGAACCAACACTCGTGGTCGTAGAGGGTTTCGCCATGGTCGCCGTTGAGGATCACGATGGTGTCGTCGGCGATGCCCTTGGCTTCGATCGCTTCGAAAATGCTCTGGATGGCGGCATCCATATAGGCGATGGCGCCGTCGTACTGGGCGATGACGTAGTCTTTGTCACTGATGCCGGGCGGCATCCAGGTGGCAAAGAAATCACGGAAGGGCTTGAAGGCCATGACAGGGTCCATGGACTTGTTTTTTGGATCGCATTCATTGCCGTGGTAGAACATGCGCTCGTAAGGAGCCGGCGGCAGATAGGGTGCATGTGGGTCCATGTGACGGAGAAAGAGGAAGAACGGATCGCGTTTCCGCGCCAGCCGATCCAGTTCCGGGATGGCAACCTCGTTGAGGTTCTCCGCCTTGGGACTGCGTCCTTCGTTCCAACTGCCCCAACTCTCGTAGTCCAGATACGTATCGAATCCCCGTGAGCTGGGGTTGCCGGTGAAGCCCACACAGGTTGTGTTGTAGCCTTGTTCCTTCAGGATTTCGGCCAGCGTCGGCACCTCGGGGCGCAACGGCCCTTTGTGGCGCAACGCCACAACCTGTGTGCCAATGGTATCGCGGCCGGTGAGCATGGACGCATAGGCGCTGGTGGTGGGGATGTGGGCGCTGAAGGTCTCCTCGAAGAGTGTCGCCTCTTGGGCGAAGCGATCGATGTGCGGCGTGGTCAGGCGTTCATAGCCGTAGCAACTCATATGATCTCGCCGCAGCGAGTCGATGCCCAGCAGAATGATGTTCGGTTTCTTTCGCTGTCGTCGTTTTGCCATGCTTGGTGCTCCTGGTTTATTGATTTCGGTTCAGAGAGATCGAAGGTTTCGGGTAGTAGAGATTCCGAGATTAAGGGGATTGAGAGATTGAGAGATTGCGGACCAGTCTGCAATCTCCTAATTTCAGGCCGAAGGCCGAAATCTCTCTCTGCAGACGCGATCTCGCCGCACCCCCACTCAATTCATCTGCGCGAATCACAACTCGCCACGCAACAGCTCAGCTTTGCGCTCCATATAATAGAGAAAATTGGACCAACTGATGTCGGGCGATGCCGTGTGATCGATGGTCGGAATGAATCCGCCTTCCTCGATCAGCGGCGCCATCGATTGCAAGTGCGCATCGATCGCTTCCGGCCCTTTGGCCAGCTCGCGCTTGTCGACCGCGCCCCACAGGCGCAGCGACTTGCCGAACATCTTGCGCAGCCGCATCGGATCCTGGTCGGCGGCTCGCTCCAACGGCCAAAGCGAGTCCACTCCGGCATCGAGCATCATGGGGATGAGCGCCTCGGGATTGCCGTCGGTATCCACACAGACATAGGTGACGCCGTTGGACTTGTAGAAATCGATGACTCGCTTCAAGTGGGGGAGAATAAACGTCTCGTAGGTCTTTGGACTCAGCAGCGGGCCAGTCTTCATAGCCAGGTCTTCGCTGAGGCACATGTACTCGATGGTTGTATGTTCCAGTATAGGCCGTGACGACTCAATCAGAAAGTCGCCGATAAATGCCATCATGTCATGCAGCAGCGCCGGCTGATCGTACCAACCGTATGAGAGGCCCTCGGTGCCCATCAGCTCGCGTGCCGTCCAGTAGAAGCCGGTTGTCGACGTGTTGGGCCCGAAGATCAGTGGATGTTTGCGTTGCCGCCAGGCATCGACACGGAAGAGCTCCCAATAGGGCTCATAGCGACGGTGATCGCTGGGGTTCAGCCGCTTCTTGACCTGATTCCAGTCGTCCATGTTTGAGACAGGAAACTCAAGATACTGGTCCATCGATAGACGTGCGCCGCCGATGGAGCCGTCCTTGAGCGCCCGGCGTACCCGTCCTTCCGAATCGCGGAAAGTCACCGTCTCCTCATCCTCGGCCAGTGTCTCCTCCGGGAAGGGGGGCAGCATGTCGCCGTTGAAGCGGATGAACTCACGCGGGTCCAGCCCGATGGCCGGCTCGCCGGGGAACCAATCAAAGTGGATGTCGCCTTCGGTCAATCCTTCACCATACCAGCGTTCGGCCGTCTGCGGCCAAACGCCGGCCTCCCAGTTGGGCACCTGGTCGACCGGCTGATACTCCATGACATTGAGAAAACGTTCTAGGTGGTTCATGGATTACAGCGGAAACTCGATCCGCCGTCCTTCCTTGGCTGACTGGTAGGCGCCCAACACCATTTCAACGGAAACGCGCCCATCCTCGGCAGTGATGCTGGGCTGCGTTCCGTCTCGCAACATGTCGATGAACGAGCGCGGCACCGAGGCAATGCGTTCGCCGTGGCTGGCCGGTATTGGGATGCCCAGATCGGTCCACTCCGGCTTGTCGTTGGTGTAGACCTTGAGCGCAATGGGGTGGGGCGGCAGCGGCACATTGGTCGAGGGCACATCGTCGTGGTTCTGGATGATCACGCCCTGGTCGCCGTAGATCTCGGTGGTGTTCTCGCCCGCCAGCGTGACCGACGAGTTGACCAGGACCACCATGGCGCCATTCGCATAGCGATAAATGGCCACGCCGGTGTCGTCCGGGGCCACATCGGTGACGGTGTTGCCGATCTCGGCCATGACGCTGATCGGACGACCCATCATCCAGTGGATCAGGTCGGTGGCATGGGAAGCGTCATCCATGAACATGCCCATGTTCTTGACCGGATCGATGTGCCAGTTGGTCGGGCCGTTGACGAAGGCCTCATTGAAGAGCACAGGAATGCAGTGGCGACGCCGGAAGAGGCTGATGCGGCCCAACGCACCCGAATCCAATATCTCTTTCATGGCGATATTGGACGGATCGTGGCGCATCTGATAGGCCATCATGAAGCGCACGCCGGCTTCGTCGACGGCCGCGATCATGCGGTCGCAGTCCTCCAGCGTCAGGGCCATGGGCTTCTGGCAGAGGATATCCTTGCCCGCGGCGGCCGCAGCCAGCACCATCTCGGCATGGCGGTTGGTCTCGCAGGTGATGATGAGTCCCTGAATATCCGGATGGCTGATGACGTCTTCGAGATTGGGCGAGTAGGCCATGCCGTAGTTGGCCGCGGCCTCCTTGCCCCGGGTCTCGTTGTCATCCCAGCAGGCGATCAGCTCTACGTCGTCGTAAGTGAGCATTCGTTGGCAATAGGCATTGGCATGGCCGTGGGCAAAGCTGATCACGCCGATGCCGATTTTGGGTTTCATTCGAGCTATCTCCCTACAGGCAGTTGGGTAATTCGAAGCCAGTTTTCTATTCACCGCAGATCAGGCGAACTCGATCACTTCTTCGTTGGCTAGAGAAGCTGCATACCGAAGTGCTTCTTGAATGTCAGCCCGCTCTAGATACGGATAGGCTGTCAGTATCGACTCAGGGGTCTGACCCGCAGCCATGAGTCCCAGTAAGCGTGACACGGGAAACCGCATTCCTCGAACACAAGGTTTTCCGCCACATATTTCTGGATCCACAGTGATTCGCTGAAGTGTCATGTTGTCTACTCCAAGTCCAGTTCAGCGTACAATCGTAACCGTCTATTGCAGACCGGCATAAATGTATATGCAGATTGGCCGCCAGCCTTGTCCCCTAAACTTGGGGCGAATGCTTGGCTAACCATGCAAACCTCGGCTAGCCATCCTTCAGGATGGGGGGCAGGGGGCCGAAAACCGGCGTTGTGATCTGTATAGTGATTTACACCATCGTGTACAAGCAAGTTTATCCGGCCACCGGCACTTCTTCGGCGCGACCGGTCTCGTGGGACCGAATGGCGGCCTCGATGATCTCCTGTACCGCCAAACCTTCGTGCGCAGACGCGTCGATCTCGTCACGCGACACGCCGGCGGAGACCTGCTCCAGCCAGCGGTTGATGCGGTTCTCGAAGGTGGCGCTGAAGCCGCTCAGCCCGTTCATGATGCTGTTGCGCACCACGGTCAGTTCCTGACTGCGACGCGGGTAGAGGGTCAGTTCTTCAAACAGGTTGTCGAGCACGATGCGTCCTTCGGTGCCCAGCAACTCCAGCCGTTCCAGATTGTGGGCCGGATTGGTGTCGTAGCTGCCGGTCAGATGGCCGACGATGCCGTTCTCAAACATCAGGTTGATCTGGGCGTTTGAATAGGTGATGCGGCCGGGCGCTTTGTTGAGGAAGGCGTGGACGCCGGTCACGTCGCCGCAGAAATAGCGCATGATGTCGAGCGAGTGCGGGTGTAGGGCGCGCAGGTGGAACCACTCGGATGTCTCTCTGGGGTTGCCGATCCACATGGTCATGTTGATCAGCAAGAGCTCGCCGATCTTGCCCTCATCGACCCATTCCTTGGCCTTGGCCGCGGGCGGCACAAAGCGATGGTTGAGGTTGATGCCGTAGTAGACGTCTTTTTCATCGGCGGTGGCCACCATCTCGCGCGCATGTACGATGTTGTTGGAGATTGGCTTTTCGCCCAGCACGTGCAGGCCGGCGTTCAGGCATTGCATGGTCGGTGTGTAGTGGTCGCCGCCGTTCTCCATGCCGGCCGTTGTGATGCTGACTGCGTCCAGTTCTTCGTTGGCCAGCATGTCTTCTACGCTGTAGTAGGCGGGAACGCCGTACTTGGCTGCGGCTGCGTCTGCTTTCTCTTCAATAATGTCGCAGACTGCGACCAGTTCACAAAGTTCACTCGCATTGTAGATCGGCGCATGATGGGTGCCGCCGATGTTGCCCATCCCGATGACAGCGACTTTGAGCATGATCTAACTCCTCTATGAGTTTGGGTAGTCGGTAATGAATGTCAGCCGTGTGTACCAATGTAACATGTGGACGAAATGCCGTTTCTATTTGGCGCGAACACCGCGACAGAAATCTAGCTGATCTGCCACTGACGGAAACTGTATGAGGATTTCTGCCGGGATTCGCTATGTCGTCATCTCAAGGACGCTTTGACCATCGCGGTTGACCCAGATGCCGCAAGGCTCCGATCCCTTCGTCGCGCCCAAGTTCGCCTCACTGCCATCAAAATTGAGGACGGGATGGTAAAATTCGCCAACCTTCTCGGCCTCAGCAACGATATAGTGGCCAATGAGCGAGCGTCGGAACCGATCCTCGCTACGGTTGGGCAGGCTGCCGTGAATTACCTGCCCATTGAAAAATAGGACGTCGCCGGGGTCCATCACGGCTGCCACCGGTGTCATTCCCTCAGACAGCGGCACCTGTTTGTTGGTGAAGCTCAGTTCCGTGTCCGCCTCGACCGGACACAGGAGTGGCAGGTCTTGTGTGCCGGGCACCAACTGCAGGCAGCCGTTCTCCTCATCACAACGGTCGATGGCCATCCAGGCTGCCATACAGGTGCCAGGCTGCACACGCAAGGGCGCTTGATCTTGATGTAATGCCTGGCCTCGCGCACCTGGCGGCTTAAAATAGAACATGGTCTGAACGGCATAGGGATCTTCCCCAAGCAGCGTTACCATACAGCGCCGAATTCGCTCGTCCAGCAGAAAGTTGAGGCTGATGCCGTCCCAGCGATGCATGTGAACCATACGAGGATAGCGCTTCAGCGGATCTTCCTCATCAGCCGCATCCTGTTCAGGTTTGTAGCCACCAATGTCTTGAGCATTGAGTGCCGTGAAATGTGTTCTTAATGCATCCACCTCGTCGCGGGAGAAGAGTGAACGTAGCAATCGTAAAGCCATTTTCTTGATAGTCTGCTTGGTTGATCATCGAAATCGTCCTCTTGAACTGCTGCAATTACGCCATATTATGCTACGCCACGAGCGTGGAATGCTACGGCGCAGACCGAACGTTCTTCTAGATACGACATTCAAATACTGGACAATGCGCAGCCATATCGATCGAGTTGCATGGTCAATGTTAAATCCAATGTTTAAATAATGTGTCAATTAGGTTGATTGCCGGCCGAGATGAGCACGTCAACACCCTGTTGGCGCAACGCCTCCACCATCTCTTTCGGCGCTGATTCGTCGGTGATCAACCGGTCAATTTGTGGGGGTGAGGCGAACGATGCCAACCCTAGCCGTCCAAACTTGCTGCCATCCAAGATGGCAATGACCGTCTGCGTCCGCTGAACAATAGTACGTTTGAGTGCAACCTCGTTGAAATGTACATCCGTCAATCCGTCAACTGGCGTGACACCCCAGGCGCCCAAAAAAGCCTTGGAGAAGTTAAAATCTTGCAAGACCCTCTCCGAAATGGGACCGGTGAGTGAGCCGGTCCGTTCTCTGGCAAATCCCCCGGCCAAGACCACATTGACATGGGGCACGCCCATTAACTCAAGCGCAATCCAAATACCGGTGGTAACGACAGTCAGGTCGCGCACGCGTCCACTCCTTTTGATGCTACGCGCCACAGAAACTGCCGTGGAACTTGCATCCAGCAAAATGGACTCAACCGGTGAGATCAGGCTGGCCGCAAGTTGGCCGATCTGAGCTTTCTGAGCAGCATTGTGCTCCTGGCGTATGGCGTAGGAAAGTTCCTGGCGCGTGCGTCCGTGCGCGATGTGCGCACCGCCATGGGTGCGCACGACATCACTATGTTTTGCAAGATAGTTTAGATCCGACCGCACAGTGACTGCTGAAACCTGCAACAGGTCACTGAATTCAGAGACCGTGGCCGATTCCTTCTCAATTAATACATCTAGGATCTGCTGCTGACGTGGGCTGAATCGCATCGATTTCGGCATTCTGATGTGGTTCGGGAATATTCCTTACCATCATAGTCTCGTTTCGCTTGCCTGTCAATAGACTGCCTTTTGCGACCAGATTCTTTCACATCGCTTTCGAATCGAGCGCTATTTATCAACATCCGAAACCAAGACATGCGACTGCCGCAGCAGAAATTGCCCTTGACGCCACCATATTTCTACGCTACACTGCGCACGGGATGGGAATGTAAGTTGCATTCCTATGGCTCATACTCCATTTCAGTCTTGCATGATCAACTCGGTAGCTCATCCAATAATCGATTTTGATACCAACCGGCATTGATGCTATCATACAACATATTCGAAACTCTTTCGAGACTATTCCACAAGATTCGAAATTTGAATTGCTCCAGATTGACCTGACTACAGAGTACAACTGCATAGGTACGACCAAGAATACTCGATTCCAGGTCCGCTCAGCCAGATTTCAGGCTAGAAATTCGTAACAAAAAAACAACTGAATCTTTACGTAGCCGTATCTTACGGATCCAGTCCCGTTTGCTGCATTCTCCAGTGAATTACTCGGCAGTATCATGTGACAAGATAACATAGCCAGATCGCCGACCGTGTACGAAAATGCGGCGTCCTCCGCTGCATCAATAACCTGTGTTTCGTCAGTCGTTCACCGTTTGTTCAACAAACCGTTCGTTCAAGTCAAGAAAGGGAGAGAATCTATGCGTAAGTTTGCACTGTTGAGCTTGCTCTTGGTTGCTGTGCTCTTGGTCGCTGCGTGCGGCGGAGCGCCCCAGGCCGAAGCGCCGGCCGAAGCAGCAGCTGGTGAAGAAGCCCCTGCCGAAGAAGCGGCCGCCGAGGATGCCGGTGACGCGGCGTTGGAATCGCCCATGTTGGCCGAGAGGGTGGCTGCCGGTGAGTTGCCGCCCCTGGAGGAACGCCTGCCTGCCGAACCGTTCGTCGTCGGCCCTGGCGTGCTTATGTCGGAATCGAATCTGCCGGACTGGGAGCCGGGTGAATATGGCGGCGTACTGCGCTCAGCCCACTTCCGACCGGACTGGAATCCTGACATCTTTGTCATGATCAATGAGCCGCTGCTTTCATCCCCAGATTTGGGCGTTGATGCCATCCGCGGCAATGTGCTCAAGGATTACGAGGTCAACGAGGACAACACCGAATTTACCTTCTACATGAGAGAGGGTATGAAATGGTCAGATGGTGAGCCGGTGACCACCGAAGACGTGCGATTTGTCTACGAAGACATCTACCTCAATGAGAAGCTCACCCCCGCCTTCCCGCGACGTTTCCGAACTGGTTACTCTGCGGTCGGCGAGCCCATGGAGTTGGAAGTCATCGATGACTATACCTTCAAGATTACCTATCCGGAACCCTATGGCGGTTTCCTGCGCAATCTGGTGATCGAGGGCTGGAACGGCTATACCGAGTTGATTCGGCCGGCCCACTACCTGAAACAATTCCATGTCGACTACACCGATATCGAAGAACTCAAGCCGATGATGGAGGAGATGGGCCTTACCGACGAATGGTGGCAACTCTTCACGGCCAAGGACTGCCTGAGTTGGGATGTGAACGAGCCAATGTGCCTAAACACGCCGCGCTTGGGTCCGTGGCTGCTCGTGGAGAACGATACGCCGGGTCTGCTCAAATTTGAGCGCAATCCCTATTACCACAAGGTAGACATCGAGGGCAAGCAACTACCCTACATCGACGAACTGATCTCAGTGCTGACCGAGGATGTAGAGATGTTGAACCTCAACATCTTCACCGGCGATGTTGACTTCATGCGCGAAAGCACGGGTCTGGTCAAGGTGCCGCTCTACAAGGAAAATGAGGAAAAGGGCGGATTCAGGACTGTACTGCTGGATATGCATGTGGACTCCAGCAACCTCTTCATCAACCAGACTTACGATGATCCGGTTTGGCGAGAAGTTGTACAGGATCTGCGCTTCCGGGAGGCGGTCAGCCTGGCTGTCGACCGCGAGGAGATGATCGAAAGCCTCTACTACGGCTTTGCCAGTCTGCCCGAGGTTAGCGTCACGGAGGACCTCATCGCCCGGATCTGGATCGTGCCAACGCCTTACTGGATGAGATGGGTCTGGATCAGAGGGATAATGACGGTTGGCGTCTTGGACCGGACGGCGAACGATTTGATTTCCTCATCGAAACCGGCGCGCACGCACCCGATCTGGCGCCGGCTGCTGAACTTGGCAGGTGAGTATCTCAAGGAGGTCGGCATCTTCACCACCGTGAAGCAGATCGATTCGACGCTTTATGGCCAACGACAAAATGCCAACGAACTGCAGGCCTCCACCCACTGGAGTCATGACCAGAACAGTGACGATGACCATACCAGCCGCACCTTCAACCGTGGCATGGCCGCCTGGTGGAACTACATGGTCGACCAACGGCGTTGACGGCGAAGAACCGCCGGAATGGGTGCTGGAAGCCTTCGAGATCGACAAGGAACGATGGGGCGTCGTGCCGGGCACTGACGAGTACAAGGAACTGCGTGAGCAGGGATTTCAGTGGCATCGAGAAAACCTGCCCATGATCACCTTCGTGGAAGGCGTCAAGTATCCGCTGATTATCTCGGCCCGTATGGGCAATGTGGCCAGCAATGGCTACGCCATCGCCCAGAACTTCGCGGGCGAACAGTTCTTCTATAGGGAATAACAAAGGAATAACGAAGTTAACTGTTTGCGGCCGGGGGCAGATAGAAAGTCTGCCTCCGGCTATGTTCGAGAAATTGTTGCGCAGGGCTATAGGTCACGCTGCCAGCTTGGCTGGCCTCGTTTCCAAATCGTCACGCCGGCAGCGTGACCTACGACATGGAGGATTTGGGGCAGTGCTACTCTTTATTATCCGCCGGCTGATCATGTTGATCCCGATCCTGTTCCTGATCTCGCTGGTCTCATTTACAATCATCGAACTACCGCCGGGCGACTGGGTCACCTATCAGATCGAGAGCTTGCGCGCTTCCGGCGTCGATCTGAACGACGAGGAGGCCGAACGCCTGATCGCTATGTATGGTTTCGACGATCCGGCCTATATGCGCTACTTCCGCTGGATGGGGGGCATCCTCTTTGATTTCAATTTCGGCTGGTCCTTCCAGTGGAACCGAACCGTCAACGAACTGATTGGCGAACGGTTACCATTGACACTAACCATCGCGGTCCTTTCGTTGATCGTCTCATGGGTCATCGCTATTCCCATTGGAATCTATTCGGCCACCCATCAATATTCGTTCCTGGACTATATATTTACCGGCTTTGGCTTTATTGGCCTGGCGACGCCAGGCTTTCTACTGGCCATGGTCATGGCCTGGGTCATGTTGCGCTATTTTGACTTTTCCCCCATGGGCCTCTATGCGGGCGAATACGTGGGCGAACCCATGAGCATCGGGAAGTTTCTCAGTATGCTGAGTCACCTGATCCTGCCGCTCTTTATCATCGGGTTGGCCGGCACAGGCGTAACGATTCGCGTGATGCGCAACAATCTGTTGGATGAGTTGCAGAAACAATATGTGATCACGGCACGCGCCAAAGGCGTCTCCGAGACAAGACTGCTGTACAAGTATCCGGTGCGTATGGCCCTGAACCCGGTTATGAGCACTATCGGCTGGCTCTTGCCGGCCATCTTTGCCGGCGAGGTACTCGTTTCGCTTATCCTGGGACTGCAGACAGTTGGACCACTGCTCTTGCGGGCCGTGTTGGCACAGGACATGTATCTGGCCGGCAGCATCATTCTGATACTGAGTGCGCTGACCGTCATTGGCACCTTGATTTCCGATATCGCTTTGGCGTTGATGGACCCGCGTATCCGCTACGAAGGGGGTGGCAGATGAGCGTGCGCGATCCGGTCAAAGAACCGCAATTCCTGGAAGAAGCCGATATTATCAGCGAGGAAACAGTCCCGCACGGACGATGCGGTCCTTGTTGGTGGCAAAGAGGCTGATGAGAGCTTCTACTATGCCACCCAGTGGCAGCTAATTCGCGTACGCTTCCGCAGGCACCGTCTGGCGTTTGTCTCACTTATCCTACTCTCCTTGCTCTATTTCGTTACGATTTTCGCTAATTTTTTCGCACCCTACGACAAGAGCACGCGCTTTGAGGATTATCAGCAGGCGCCGCCCGTGCAGATCCATTGGATCGGAGAGAATGGATTCCAGCGCCCCTTCTATTACGGCTACGAGAAGGAGTTGAACCCGGAGACCTTCCGCTACGAGTTCACCGAGGATACGTCCCAGCAATACACGATTCTCCTATTTGTCAAAGGCGAACCCTACGAATTTCTGGGCTTATTCGAGACCAGGATGCATTTCTTCGGATCGGAAGAAGGATCCCCACCGCTCATGATCTTCGGCGCCGACCGACTTGGCCGCGATCTGTTTTCGCGTACCATTATTGGTGGCCGCATATCTTTGTCCATCGGCTTGGTGGGCGTATTCCTCAGCTTCGTATTGGGCGTCACCTTGGGCGGAATCTCCGGCTACATGGGCGGCATCGTCGATGAAATCATCCAGCGCTCCATCGATTTCCTCATCTCCATCCCGAACCTGCCCCTGTGGATGGCGTTGTCGGCGGCACTGCCACGAGATTGGCCCACCCTGCGAACCTATTTTGCCATCACAATCATCCTGTCCATCATCAGTTGGACAGGACTTGCGCGTGTTGTTCGCGGCAAACTGCTGGCGTTGCGTGAGGAGGATTATGCGTTGGCGGCCAAGTCGGCAGGGGCCAACGACCGTCGCATCATCTTCAGACACCTGCTGCCCGGATTCAGCAGCCATCTGATCGTTGCGGCCACGTTGGCAGTACCGTCCATGATTCTGGCCGAGACTGCACTCAGCTTCATTGGGCTGGGCATTCAGCCGCCGGCAGTCAGTTGGGGCACGCTGCTTCAGGACGGCCAGGATATCGTCGCCATCGCTCATCAACCCTGGCAATTGATCCCGGCTGTCTTTGTCATCGTGACGGTTCTGCTCTTCAACTTCACCGGCGACGGCCTGCGCGACGCAGCCGATCCCTATTCGAATCCAGGCTAAGTATATGACTGAAAAGAATAACAAAGACGATGTCATCCTAGAGGTCCGCGATCTTCGCACCCATTTCTTCCTGCACGAAGGCATCGTACGCGCCCTGGAAGGCGTCAGCTTTGATGTTTATCAAGGTCGAACATTGGGCATCATCGGCGAAAGCGGATCGGGAAAATCGGTCACGGCCCAGTCGATAATGGGCATTGTGCCTTCGCCGCCGGCCAAGCAACTCGGCGGTGAAGTATTGCTCCATATGGTCAATGAGCGTGGCAACTACGAGGTTCTCGATTTGGCCGCCTTGCCGCGTACTGGCCGACAGATGCGTGCCATCCGTGGCAAGGAAATAGCCATGATCTTTCAGGAGCCCATGACCTCCTTTAGTCCGTTGCACACCATCGGCAACCAGATCATGGAAGGCATCTTGCTCCATATCCCCGACGTCACCAAGACAGAAGCGCGCAAGCGCGCCATCGAGATGCTGCGGCGGGTCGGTATTCCGCGTGCCGAGCTTCAGATCGACGCCTATCCACACCAGTTCAGCGGCGGCATGCGCCAACGCGCAATGATCGCCATGGCCCTCTCCTGCAACCCGCGCCTGCTCATCGCCGACGAGCCGACGACCGCGCTGGATGTCACCATCGAGGCACAGATCCTCGAACTATTGGAAGACCTGCAAGCCGAATTCGGCATGTCGATCATGTATATTAGCCACGATCTGGCCGTTGTCGGCGGCATCGCCGACGAAGTGATGGTGATGTATCTTGGACTTGTGATGGAGTACGCACCGGTCGAGAGGATTTTCGACGAGCCGTTACACCCTTACACACGTGCGCTATGGCGTTCCATTCCAAAGATCGATGGTCCGCTAGAGAACCTGGTACCCATCAGCGGCGCCATGCCCAGCCCCTTCGCCCAACAGCCCGGCTGTCCCTTTTATTCACGCTGCACCGAGGCCATGACCGGCACCTGTGATATGGCGCGGCCTGCGCTCACAGAGGTCCACCCGGGCCATTCGGTACGATGCTTTCTTTACAGCGACGCAGTCGAAGCAGAACCGGATACGCTTACTGAAGGGACCATCGTCCGCAGCCGATAATGTTCACGACTTTCGTGAATCCAGACAGAAATCCGTGTGCCGTGCCCGCCAGAGGCGTAGCAGTCGGAAGTCTGTTTTGGGTTTCATGTTGAACTGTACGAGGAGACGACAGCATGGCCGACCAACAAGACATATTACTCGACATCAAGGATCTGAAAAAATATTTCCCCATTCACCGGGGCTTCCTTCGAAAGGTCGTCGGCCATGTCAAGGCTGTGGATGGCGTCAATCTGGCAGTGAAGGCCGGTGAGACCGTCGGCGTCGTCGGCGAGAGCGGCTGCGGTAAGACGACGCTTGGTCGAACCATTCTACGCCTCTACGAGCCGACCGGCGGGCAAGTATTGCTCGATACGGGAGAAGGAGTCCTGTCCCTCACCGATCTGGATAACCGCAATATTCGCGAACTTCGTCGCCACGCGCAGATGATCTTCCAGGATCCCAACTCTTCGCTCAACCCGCGCATGAACATCTTGGAGACGGTGGGCGAGCCCCTGCTGGTCAATAAGATGGCCAGTGGCAAAGAGTTGGAAGAGCGAGTGCGCGAGATGATCCTGCAGGTCGGATTGCGGGTCGAACACCTCCGCCGTTTCCCGCACAGTTTCAGTGGCGGACAGCGACAGCGCATCGGCATTGCACGTGCGCTGGTGGTCCATCCCAGACTGGTGATCGCAGATGAGCCGGTCTCTGCGTTAGACGTGTCGATCCAGGCGCAGATCCTCAACCTTCTGGAAGAACTACAGGAGAAACTCGACCTGACCTACGTCTTCGTCTCCCACGATATGAGCGTGGTTCGCTACATCTGTGATCGGATCGCAGTTATGTATGCCGGCAAGCTGGTAGAACTAGGCGATAAGTACGAACTTCTCAATCATCCCAGGCATCCCTACACTGAGTTACTCTTGGCCGCAGTACCGCGCACAGCCAAAGGCGCCCGCGGCCAACGAACTGTGGCCACTGGCGAACCGCCCGACCTTTCAAATCTGCCATCTGGTTGTGTATTTCATCCGCGCTGCAAATTTGCTGAAGATGTGTGCAGTCAGGAAGAACCTTCCTTGAATGAGGTTGCGCCCGACTACTATGTCAGTTGCCATCTGGCCGAAAAACTTGACCTTACAGGGATTCAGACGGGTGTTGGCCAGACAGCGTAGGATTTCAGTAGTGATAATGAAGCGAATTGGATTTGTGCTGAAGGTCAAACAAGATCGGATCGAGGAATACAAGGAACACCACAATGCGGTCTGGCCTGAGATGCTGGATGCACTGCGTGAGACGGGTTGGCACAACTACTCACTCTTCCTGCGAGAGGATGGCCTGCTTTTCGGCTGTTTAGAGACGCCGCATGATCTGGCTACGGCAACCGCCCAAATGGCCGAGACCGACGTGAACGAACGCTGACAGAGCCGTTCTTCCATACAGTTTTTCATGCACCTATCAGTAGTGCGGCAGAAATATGCGGCGGATCATCCGTCGCATCGTATTGTTACGTCGAGCCAACTGCAATTCCTGAGTCCGCCTCCGGCAACTCACCCGCCACATGCCTCGCCACACCTTCCGCTCCGACCGTCTCCTCATCGTAGAGGAAGCATTTCACCGTACGTCCTTTGGCCTCATAGTCGTCGGGCACTTCATGCCGGCAGATCTCCTGCACATGGGGGCAACGCCCGGCAAACTTGCAGCCGGTGAGCATGTACTCGTCTGAATCCATCACCGCCAGCGATGGCGACTCTTCCCAGACTCGATCAGGGTCGGTGCGGGGGATGGATTCCTTGAGATTCTGAGTATAGGGGTGCAGCGGGTCTCCCAGCACGTTCTCGACCGGCCCCAACTCGACGATCCAACCGCGCAGCATGACGGCAATGCGGTCGGCCGAATAGTAGGCCGTCGCCAGATCGTGGGTGATATAGACGATGCTGACGCCTTGGGAATCCTTGAGGTTGCGGAACATGTTGACAATCGACATGCGCAACGAGGCGTCGAGCATGGAGACCGGCTCGTCGGCGATGATCAGTCCCGGTTTGGTGATCAGCGCACGGGCCACGGCCACACGCTGCGCCTGTCCGCCGGAGAGTTCGTTGGGATAGCGTCCTTTGATCTCCGCTAACGATAGTCCGACCTCCTGCAACACTTCGTCGACATACGCGTCGGCCCCGGCCTTGTTCGCCATCTTGTAGTTGTTGACGGTTTCGAAGAGATAGCTGTCGATTCGTTTCAACGGGCTGAAGGCGGCAAACGGATCCTGGAAGACCGGCTGCACTTCTCTGAAGAACCAGTTGCGCTTTTCCCTACGCGACAATTTGCTTACATCGCGGCCCTTGTATTGGAGAAGGCCCGATGTGGGCTTATCCATACCCAGAAGCATGCGTGCCAGCGTCGTCTTGCCGCTGCCGCTCTCGCCCGCAATCGAGAGGATCTCGGGCTTGGCTTGGTCCAGCGTGAAAGTTGCCTCGTCCACGGCATGAAACTGGGTGGTGGCAAACCCACGGCGTATGTTGAAGACTTTGGTCACGTCTTCGAGTCGCAGCAGCACTGTGTCGGATGACCCGGAATTAGATACCCGGAATTAGATGCCCCGGAATTAGATGGTTGTGGCACGGTTCACCTCTTCGATGCTGACAGCGTCCATGCCCTCGGTGACCAGATGACAGGCCACTCGGTGACCGGGTTCGATGGCGATGATCTCCGGATCGATGGTGCGACACTTGTCCACGACGAGCGGGCAGCGCGTGTGGAAGCGACAGCCGTCGGGTGGGTTGTCTAGGGCAGGTGGCCGTCCGGGAATACTCAACCGTTCGGAACGTTCGTCCAGATCGGGGAGCGATTTGATCAGAAACTGGGTGTATGGATGGCGCGGATTCTTGAGAATGATGCGGGTCTCCGCCTCCTCCACGAGCTTGCCGGCATAGAGCACGGCGATTCGATCCGCCAGGTTGGCATGGACGCCCAGATCGTGCGTGATCAATACAACCGTACTGCCCTCGGCCTTCTGGATATCCTTGAGCAGTTGGATGACGCCGCGTTGGACGACAACATCCAGTGCCGTAGTCGGTTCGTCCGCGAAGATGAGCTTGGGCCAGAGGATGGTGGCCAGCGCAATCGTAACTCGCTGGCGCATGCCGCCTGAAAGCTGGTGCGGGTACGCGCCCATGACGGTTTCCGGCAGCCCCAGTTCCTGCAAGTATTCCAGCGTCATCTTGGCTGAATCTCTCTTGCTGATCTGCTGATGCGCCGAGATGAAATCGTGAAAAGTGTCGCGTATCTTGCGGACAGGATTCAGTACGGCCATGGACCCCTGGGGAATGTACGACACCTGTTTCCAGCGCAGGTCGCGCAGCGTGTTGCCGTCCATGGAGAGGGCGGCAATCTCGACCCCATCGAAATGGTATTCGACGCTGCCCCCCACCACCGTCAACGGCGGTTGATGTGCGCCCAGCAGCACCTTGAGCAGCGTCGATTTGCCGCAGCCCGACTCTCCGGCAATGCCGTATATTTCGCCTTCTTTGATGCCGATGGAGATCCCGTCTACGGCCTTGACCGTGCGGTCAACGCCGTAGGCGCTGGTTTTGTAGTAGGCTTTCAGGTTTTCGACTTCGAGAATATTGGCCATCTGTTTATCCCTTGACCTGCATTCGCGCCAGACGTGTGCGCGGATCTAGATATTCAGTCAGGTTGATCGCCACCAGATAGAAGCCGATCACGATCACGACCGACGCCGCCACCGGTGCAATCAGCACCCAGACCTTGTTGGTCAGCAACGCCTGATAGTAGTTGCCCCAGTAGATCTGCGTCCCGATGGTCTGGCTGTTCAGATCGCCCAAACCGAGCACGGCCAACGTCACCTCGAAGCCGATGGCGAAGAGGAAACCGCTGACCACATCCGCCAGCAGAAAGGGAATCAGGAAGGGCAGATGCTCGCGTGAGATGATCTTGAAGGTGCTCATGCCGGCGAAAACGCCTGTGTAGGTGAACTCACGCTCGCGCAGGCTGAGAATTTGGGCCCGGTAGCGCTTGGAGGGAAACGCCCAGTCCAGCAGGCCCAGCAGGACGCCTAGGCCGACGATGGTCATCTGGCCGCGCATGATCGAGGCGATGAGGATGACCAACGGCAGGCGTGGTATGACGATGAAACTGTCGACCAGGAACGAGAGGATGCGATCCGGCATGCCGCCCGTATAGCCTGAGAACATGCCCAGAAAGACGCCGATGGTGCGGCTGATGATGACGGCGATGCCGGCCACGACCAGCGTGTTGCGCACGGCGAAGGTCAACATCCAGAAGACATCTTGTCCGGTGGAGGTCGTCCCCATAATAAATTCGGTGGAAGGCGGCTCGTTGCGTGCCACCGCACGTCGGTCGTCCGGTTCATAGGGCGAGAAAAATGAGAGTGTCACCAAGATCGCGACGACCACCACGATAAAGGCGCCGACGCGAAATGATGGACTGTAGCGCAGCAAATCTCGAATGATAACCATGAAAGATTCCTCTTTCCCGACTTGTCGTAGGTCCGGCTACCAGCCGGACAATGTGGTTAACCGGAGACGTCACGCTGATAGCGTGACGAACGACATAAATGTCGTGTTACGTTGGCTTAGCGCAGGCGAATGCGCGGATCCAGGAACGGGTAGGTCAGATCCACGATCAGTGAAGCCGTGGCAATGCCGACGATAGAGAGCAGCGTGATGCCCATAATCAAGTTGTAGTCCGCCGAAATAATTCCGTTGTAGAGCGTGCTGCCCAATCCCGGATAGCCGAAGACGACTTCGGTAATCAGCGCACCGCTGAAGACCAAACCCAACGACAGTCCCAGATCCGTCACCTGCGGCAGCATGGTATTGCGGATGAGGTAGGACCAGACGATTCGATGCTTGGGCAATGCGGCCAGTTGAGCATACTGCATATAGTCGCTCGACATCTCGGTCGAGGCCATGGCCTTGGCCATGATAAAGCGAAAGGCCGTGCCGCCGATGATGATGGAGAGCGCCGGCAGGAAGCTATGCCGGAAGAGACTGCCGATATAGTTGATGTTGAAACCTGCTGTTCCCCTGGAACCGCCGACCAGCGGGAAGATCGGCAGGTAGTAGGTGAAGAGCATCAACAACACGAAGGCAACAATATAGTAGGGGATGGGATAGATGATGATCAGCAAATTCTCCGACACCTTCGATGACCAGTGATTGGGGTTGTAGGCGGCCAATGAGCCGAGAATGAGTCCGAGAAACCAGGATATGAGCAGCGTTGTGCCCAGCAAGGCAACCGTCCACCCGATGCTGCGGCGAATCATGGCATTGACGGTCATGGGGAAGGATGAGAAGGAGGGGCCCAGATCGCCGCGGATCACACGCTTCCAAAAATTGATGTATTGATCCAGCATCGACCCATCCAGGCCATACAGATCTTCCAGCGACTCGCGCAATTCGAAGCGTCGCCTCCGGGCTGAGGCTTTGAAATGCCGTAAGTCGTCCCATGGCCTGGTCGATCGGATTGACGGTGACAGCCGCGGGATCAAAAACGTGATGGTCACGCCCATGAAGATGACCATCATCCACTGCAGGATTCTGGGTAGGAAGTATTCTTTGAGTAATGTCATTGCCGACTCTCCGATCTGCTATCGTAATCAAGCAAATGCTGAGATAGACCGCGGAAATTCGGACGGGCCATCCGCAGATTTCCGTTTTCGAAGAAAATCCGCGATGACGCCGATCCGCAGAATCCGCGGTCTATCGTTGAACCTATTCAGTCGGCTCCAGGCTCTGGAAGGCGAACTTGCCGCCTTGGAACCAGTAGAGCGGCATGTAGTTCCGGGTTCTCCGCAGTGGGGAATCCGGTCCAGTACTGCTCGTCCCAGGTCACGAATTTCTTGAAGCTGATGGCGGTGATGAAGTACATCTCTTCGGTCCAGTGCTGCGGAATTCGGTACTACGTCGATGTTCTCCTGACTGTCTGGGTCGAGCCCGACCATGGCGTCGATTACTCGCCGGCCTTCGGATCTTTGATGCGTGTGTGATTGTTGCCGCCCAGCGCGCGATAGTCTTCACCGTTTGGCACATAGTAGATCCGGAATGCCAGCCACGAACTTCGGGCCATGAATCACCGGATGCCAGCGCAAAGGCATACCATGGCGTGCTGACTTCGTACTGACCGGTCACAAGGATTCTGGTCCCAGACGCTGCGCTCGAGGCCAAGGAGGTTGACCTCGATGCCGAAGTCGCTCCACATGTCGGCGGCGGCGTTGGCCATGCGGAAGGCGTCGTTTTCGTCCGGCGGTGATTGTAGGTCCAGTCACCCACTGTTCCCCGTCGGGCTTGAGCCAATCGCCGTTGTCATCGCGGCTGAAGCCATTTTTGATCAACAGCTTTTCGGCGGTATCCGGATCGAAGTTCCACCAGCCGTGCCGAAGACTTCTCCGCGGCGTTCCCGGCACTTCGTAGCCTTGCTCTTCGGCCCAGGCGGCAATCTTGTCGGGTACGGTCGGATCGTAGGGCTTATACATCTCGCCCGCTTCGATCTCGATCTCCAGGTTCTGTAGCCACTCTTCCATGGGATCATGATAGAGTGCGCTCAGCGATGCGGTCGGCGGGATCGGCATAGTTGTGACCTTGGCCACGCCACCGATGTACTCGGTCTGCAGATCGACAATGTCATGGCCAGCGCCAATGCCCAACGCACGTCTTTATTGCGCGTAAATCGGATCAGTTTCTTGGTTGAAGACAAACTGACGGGTACTGACCTCGTTGGGATATGCCCACGGGAATTCGGTGTACCACGAGCGTGCAGTCGGTGTCGTGTCCAGGACAGTTTCAAAAGCCTCGAAGTCGACATCGAAGAATACATCAAGTTCGTGGCGAGACATGGCGATGGCCTTCTTGGCGCTGCCGCCGTAGAAGATGGTTAGACATGTTCGGGGCCCGGCTTACCAACGATGATACCGGCTGGCGTGCGTTCCCAATCCTCCCGCCGGGTGAAGAGCTCCCAGAAACCATTGGGGTCGGATTCGCCGTGACGTGTAGGCGCCGAGAACAACAGGGTCGGAAAACGTGAAGGTCACCGGATCTTCCACCTCTTCAAAGATATGCTTGGGCATCATGTAGACGCCGTTCCATCGTGATTCGAAGAGCCGTGGAAGCGAGGATTGGACTTGGTTCAGGTTGAACTGCACACTGAAATCGCCGGTCTTCTCGACGGAATCCAGGAACTGATTGAACTGCGTCGACCAGCCACCCTTGCCTAAGATCTGGATTGTCCATTGAGAAGCTGCACCGTGTAGACCAGATCGTCGGCGGTGAACTGAACGCCGTCACTCCAGTAGATGTCTGTCGCGCAGATCGACGTTCATCTGCGTGAAGTCTTCGTTGTAGATCGGATCGGAGATGGCAGCGCCATAGAGCCGTTCACCGGTCTCTTGGTCACGATTCCAGAGTGTCTCCATCATCAGCGCATGGCGATGGGGTTCCTGCGGACCGTTGACCCAGAAGTTGTAGTTGTCAATGACGCTGTAGCGGAAGATCTGGTCGGCGACAAAGACGCTTTCACGCGGCACGTCGACGGGCAACTGGGAGTCGCCGCCGCCGGCCGGCGCTGCCGCTTCTTCTCCCCCTGCCGCCTCTCCGCCACCGCCGGCCGGGGCACAGGCCGCCAGCACCAGCATGAGGGCGAAGACGAGCAAGAGTGTTAACTTATGAACGATGTTTCATCTGTTCTCCTCCTGAATGAACGTACAAATTGTGGGAAATTGGACTAGGCGGTCAAAGCAACCGCGAGATACAACCGTGAACCAGTCTGTTTTGCACTAATTCACGGGACTTACCGCTTCCGAAATCCTGCCGTTTCCTCTCGCTGAGGTTGCAACAAGAACCTCAATGTCCCGCTGACGCAGGCGTTCCAGCATCTCCGGCGGGGCCGACTCGTCGGTGATCAGCGTGTCAATTTTGCTGGTGGGGGCAAATGAGGCCAGCCCGAGACGACCGAACTTGCTGCCGTCCACAATGGCAACGATGGTCTGGGCGCGTTCGACAATGGCGCGTTTGACCTCAATCTCAGTCAGATTGACATCGGTCAGACCCTCTTCCGGCGTGAAACCCCAGGCGCCGAGGAACGCCTTGGAGAAGTTGAGATCCCGGACAGCCTTCTGGGTGATCGAACCGGTGAGCGACCCAGTGCGTTCGCGGGCGAAACCGCCGGTCAGGAGCACATGTACGTTGGAGATGCCGATCAACTCGAGTGCCGTCCAGATGCCTGTCGTCACCACTGTCAACTCGCTAAATGTGGATACGCTCTTAATCCCTTGTGCAACAGATACTGCGGTTGAGCTTGCATCCAGCAGAATCGACTCAACCGGATCGACGATTGAGGCAGCCAGCAGACCAATCTGCGCCTTCTGTGCCGCGTTGATGTCCTGACGCGTGACGAAAGAGAGTTCATGGCGGGTTCGGCCGTCAGAGATGCGCGCACCGCCATGGGTGCGAACGATGTGGCCCTGTTCGGCTAGGCCAGATAGGTCGGTGCGAATGGTCACAGTCGATACGTGAAGAAGCTCACTGAGCTCGACCACGGTTGCCGACTCACTGTCCATCAGGATATCTAGAATCTGTTGTTGACGGTCGCTGACTTGCATTGCAGATCCAGAGGCCAAACTGGTGAAAGATACATTTACTCGTGCGATTGTTGTGGAAACTTGGCGAATAGCTGGGAAGCAAAAAAGACAACAGCAAGCAAGACACGAGAAAACGTTGTTGGCGCTAGTGCATCGTTAGCGAAGACATTGTCATTTCGAGCGAAGCGAGAAATCTCGCGTTGCTGGCGCTGAGATTCCTCTTCGCTGCGCTCATCGGAATGACAAAATTCTGGTTAACAGAACACGAGTCGAGATTCCGAAAGGACCGGAACAGATATATAGAGCGAATAGTATGGATGTAATAAAATGGTTCAAATGCTATTTTGGGAAGACCAATTACAATAATACTCCGGTTTTCATTTCTTTGTCAAGGGGTTGCTTTATAGTATCGATTGTTTTCATTGTGTTTTCGTTTTAGTGGATTGTCCTCAATATCTGGTCGAAATCGGATTCGATCCGGCCACGCAATAGACTCTGTCTGCAACGCTACGTCGTGACTATTTTGCTTCGTTTCTGTACTCTGTACTCAGACTTTCTGAATCGGTAAGACTGCCCCTTTCACTCTGGAAATTGGCCGGGTAAGCGTCTCGTCATGCGAATAGCGGTGAAGATATGCGGTTGTGAAGGTCTTTGGTGGGTGATGGTAGATTTGCGCCGCTAGTTTCACTTTGGCCGAAAATGAAAACAGAGTCTCTCTCTTGCAGTGGCAGTCAATTGCATATTGATGTTCCGTAGTTACTGATTTGGTCGCAACTGTCATTCCGACAGAGCGAAGCGACAAGGAATCTCTCCTTGGCGAACCCGAGATTCCTCTTCCCTTCGGTCATGGCGCTTTGCGCCCACTACGTGAACGGAATGACAATTCGTGAACTACTGATGCTCAATTTCACGCTGAATGTTGACGCCCGTATGGGCGTTTGAACTGATTGCTCCGGGGCGTTGCAGAAAGATATCCTGCCTCGTACTATCAGTGACTGAGGGGGCGCGAAACGCTGTCCATGAAACCGTTTTCCGGCTGTGATCTTTGACATGGCATCCCCTAGTGTGATATCGTGAAAGGCCATAACAACCACCAAAAAATCTTCGCAAAAATGGGTCGTCGATTCCAGACGATTATTTCAATGTCGTTTCGTTTTGAAAGGTCTTGGCTGCGCACTGTAGCGCCGGCCGGGTCCGGATAGTAGGTCCATTTTTCAACCAAAGAGTTGGATTCTATTTCAACATTCCATAACAGGAGGAAGAATCTTGAAACGCTTACTGATTTTAGTTGGATTGCTGGTCATGTTGAGCATGGTGCTCACAGCCTGTCCGGCCGCTGCGCCGGCGCCGGCCGATGAAGGCGCCGCCGCCGAAGCAACTGAGGCCCCGGCCGAGGAGGGTGCGGAAGAAGCGGCTGCCGGCGGCGACGAAGCCATGGCCGACGGCATGATCGCTGTGCTTCTGCCGGACAGCGCTTCATCGGCCCGCTGGGAAGCCGACGACCGCCGCTTCTTCGAAGAGGCCTTTGAGGCCGCCGGTGTCGAGTACAGCATCGTCAACGCCGAAGGCGACGCACGTATGCAGCAGACCCAGGCCGAGCAGGCCATCACCAATGGCGCTAAGGTCATTCTGCTCGTCAACCTGGACTCCGGCAGCGGCGCTGCCATCATCGCCCAGGCCCGCGATGCAGGCGTCAAGGTCATCGACTATGACCGACTGACGATTGAAGGCCCGGGCGCCGACATCTACGTCAGCTTCGACAACGTGGCTGTGGGTCGCCTCATGGGTGAGACCCTTGAGCCGATCATTGACGCCCTGGAAGCCGACCCCAAGAAGGTTGTGCAGCTCAACGGCTCGCCGACCGACAACAACGCCACCCTCTTCCGTGAGGGCTACTTCTCGGTCGCCTCTCCGCACTACGAAGCGGGCGATTGGGTTCTGGTCGACGACCAGGCAGTGCCGGAGTGGGACAACCAGCAGGCATTGGTCATCTACGAGCAGATCCTGACTGCGGCCGGCGGTGAAGTTGACGCGACCTTTGCGGCTAACGACGGCCTGGCCGGTTCGGTCATCGCCGCACTCAAGAGCCAGGGCATGGACCCCATGCCGGTCAGTGGCCAGGACGCTACCGTTGGCGGCATCCAGAACATCTTGCCGGCGACCAGACCATGACGGTCTACAAGCCGATCAAGCTGGAAGCCGAGGCCGCTGCCGAGGCCGCCATCGCTCTGCTCAAGGGTGAAGATGTCGCTGCATTGGCCAGCGACACGCTGAACAATGGCACGAGCGAAGTGCCGTTCTTGAAGCTGACGCCGCTGGCCGTCACCAAGGACAACATCGCTGAGACGGTTATTGCCGACGGCTTCCGCACCTGGGAAGAGATCTGCGTCGGTGATTTCGAGCAGTATTGCCCGGCCGATCGCTAAACCTGAGCTAGTCTCCGGTTGGTAGGATACCAAATAGAATGCGGATTTGGCGGATCGGGCGGATCTTCACGGATTGTTGGTAAATCCGGTTGATTTCGCTACATCCGCCAAATTCGCGTTCTATCATTCCTTCTTTTCTCCTGCTCTCCCCTTACGTAAAGGACGAATCCATTGGCTGAAGAACCGATTCTTAAACTTGACGGCGTTTCGAAGAATTTCGGCGCTGTCCGGGCTCTCTACCGCGTTGATTTTGAAGCGCGTCTTGGCGAGGTCATGGCCCTTGTGGGTGATAACGGGGCCGGAAAATCGACGCTGATCAAGGGCATCGCCGGCATCTATCCATTTGATGAGGGCGCTGTCTTTTTTGAGGGCAAGAAAGTCCACATCCACAATCCCCGCGAAGCCTCAGCGTTGGGCATTGAGGTGGTTTACCAGGATCTGGCGCTGGCAGACAACCTGGATGTGGTGGCCAACATGTTCCTGGGCCGCGAGGTAATTCGGAATCCCTTCCGACTCGACGAAGACCGCATGGAACAGATGGCGGTCGAGACGCTTGAATCGCTCTCTGTCACCACGATTCGGTCGGCACGCCAGACCGTCGCCGAGTTGTCAGGCGGTCAGCGTCAGTCCATTGCTGTGGCCAAGGCCGTCATGTGGAACTCGAAGTTGGTGATCCTGGACGAACCCACGGCGGCATTGGGCGTGGCACAGACTCGGCAGGTGCTGGACTTGGTTCGACGTCTGGCCGATAAAGGCCTAGCGGTCATCATCATTTCGCACAATCTTCACGATATCTTCGAAGTGGCGGATCGCATCACTGTCTTGCGCCTCGGGCAGAATGTGAGCGAGTTTGTCTCTTCGCAGACGACGCAGCAGGACATTGTGCATGCGATCACGGCAGGCAAACTCCAACACGTACCGGGGATGGTGGATGATGAGTGATCAGAAAGGCACAGAGACTACCGCAGTGGCAGCTACAGAGAAGACCTCCATGATGTCAACAGGTGCGCCTTCCGTATCTGAATATTTTCACAATTCCTGGACACGAATGAAAGCCGGCGATCTCGGCTCCCTGCCGATCATCCTTGGCTTGATTGCCATCGCCATCATCTTTCAGATGTTGAACCAGAATTACCTGACGCCCCGCAACTTCGTGAATCTGATTGTGCAGATGGCCGGTATCACCACCATCGCCATCGGTGTGGTCTTTGTGTTGTTGCTCGGTGAGATCGATCTCTCGATCAGCTACGTCAGCGCGGTGGTGGCCGTCTTCATGACCCTGCGCCTGCGCCCGCCGGACGGCTGGCCATGGTTTGTGGCGCTGGTTGTGGCACTGATGCTGGCAGCTTTCATCGGTATGGTTCAAGGCCTGATCATCACCCGCTTCAAATTACCCTCATTTGTCGTTACCCTGGCCGGATTTATGGTCTGGAACGGTGTGGTACTGATCCTAATCGGCGGCGGCGGTACCGTCATTGTCCAGGATCCCGTGATCATCGGCATCGCCAATCAGTTTCTGCCCGACATGTGGGGCTGGATCATCGCGGCCATCGCGGTTGTTCTTTTTGCGACCTCACGGCTCATGGGCTGGCGATCACGACGCAAACGAGGCATCTCTTCGACGCCGGGTCTGATCGTCGCTCTGCAGATTGGCTTTATGGCGCTGTTCTTGGGCGGCGTCGTCTATGTCGCCAACCAGGATCGTGGCGTTCCTGTTGTAGGCGTCTTGCTGATGCTCATGCTGGTCGGCTTCACCTTCTTGGCCGAACGCACCAAGTTTGGCCGCTACGTCTACGCCATCGGCGGCAACATCGAATCAGCACGCCGTGCCGGTATCCGTGTCGACCGTATCCGTGTCCAGGTCTTCATGATCTCCAGCCTCATGGCGGGCATGGGCGGCATCATTCTCGCCTCACGCCTCCGCTCGGTCGACACAGCGGCCGGCGGCGGTAGCCTGATGCTCAACTCGATTGCGGCGGCCGTGATCGGCGGCACCAGTCTCTTCGGCGGCAGTGGCCGGGTCATGAGCGCCTTCCTGGGTGCGTTGGTCATCGCCAGCGTCGAGAGCGGCATGGGTTTGCTCGGCCTTAGCGCCGGTGTCAAGTTTGTCGTTACTGGCCTTGTACTGCTGATGGCCGTGTTGATCGATGCGATTTCTCGTCGTGGCAAGCAACGCTCAGGCATAGCGTAACGTTTGGACGCCAGATCGTATCTTGTAATCATGGGGACAGGTCTCAGACCTGTCCCTACTTTCTTGACCGATCTTATCTGATTTTGGCCGCTCGCTTCCCCATCACTATCTTTGCACTTTTGGCCTGTCATTCCTGCGAAGGCAGGAATCCATCCTGACCATGAAAATGGATACCCGCCTTCGCGGGTATGACACCCTCTATGGCAGCAACAAAAACTGCAAACATAGCGTCCCCATGAGATGATGGGTATAATGCTGCGTAGCCAACCAGGCTGGTACAGACCGGCCGAAACATCCAGACGGTTACACCCGAGTACGCGTACTCGTTGACGTACTCGCTCTAGTTTGGCAGCCACCGATCATTATCTGAACACTTATGACTCTACCGCAAAAAGCCTTTTCTTGACACGAATGGTCACCAATTTACACGAACTGTGTCGTAGCCTCAGAGAGAAGATTCGTGATAATTCGTGTGAATTCGTGTCAAGATCCCTTTTTGCAGTGGACTCATCTATAGCACGAGCACGAGGGCAAATACCGTCTGGTAATTCAGGTCACGCTGAACTCGTGGGCGGCATCAGAAACCATCATTCATTGCCTACGCTGGAGGGCAGCCGTGGTACACAAGAAATCCTCTTCAACAGACAGTCCTGACTTCACATCCCTTGTCCCTCAGTTTTCCTTTGCATACACGCCGGCCGAACAGGAGGTCGAACTAGCGGATAATCCGTTGCTGCGACGGTTCGCTGAATCACGCGCGGCCATGGCGGAGGATCCCCATCGTCCGCACTACCACTTCGTCAGTCCTGAAAGCACGCTCAACGATCCCAATGGGCTCTGCTACTGGCAAGGTCGCTGGCATCTCTTTTATCAGGGCTATCCGCCGGAAGATCCGCGGCAGCACTGGGGCCATGCGGTCAGTGATGATCTGATCCACTGGCAAGATCTCCCGTACGCCATCTACCCCAATCCGGAAGAGTGTTGCTTCTCCGGCGCTGCGCTCGTGGAAGATGACCGCGTTATCGCCATGTACCACGGCACCAAAGTAGGCAACATGGTTGCAGTCTCCGACGACCCGCTGCTGCTCAACTGGGAAAAGCTCACGGGCCAGGCAGTCATCCCCATCGCCAGTGCGGACGGCTCGCCGTTGCCGTATCGGGTCTTCGATCCTTGCATCTGGAGCAAGGGCGGCGTCTACTACGCGCTCTCCGGCGGCACGCTGCCCCACGAGCCGTCCGGCAAGCGCACTGCCGCTGATTTCCTCTTCAGATCAACGGATCTGGAGAACTGGGAGTACCTGCATCCATTTGTCGAGGGTGACCGCTTCACATTGATCGGAGACGATGGCGCCTGTCCCTACTTTTGGCCCATCGGCGACCGGCACATTCTGCTCTTCTTTAGCCACATGAGCGGCGGTCAGGCACTACTGGGTGACTATGACATGGAGCGCGACACCTTCGTGGTCACATCCCATTTTGACTTCAACTTCGGCGCGGCGTGGCCGGCGGGCGTTCATGCTCCCTCTGCCGCACCTGTTGGAGAAGACGTGATCGCCATCTTCAACATGAACGCCGCCAAGACGCCGGACGGGTGGGACCAGATCATGACCTTGCCGCGCCGCCTCTCATTGCTGGGAACTGACGGTCTGGATCGCGACGCACTGCGTATCGAACCTGCTGGTGATGTCGAATCGCTACGCGGCGAGCATCGGCATGTTGAGAGGCTGACAATACCCGCCAACCAGGAGATTGTGCTGGACGGCATTAACGGCAATACGATGGAGATCGTCGCCGAGATCGACTCCGGCGACTCGCCCCTGGTGGAGTTGAACGTCTTGCGCTCGCCTAACAAGGAGGAGTTCACGCGCATCGCCTTCTATCGAGAACGGGGGTACCGCAACTGGGAGCGCTATGACGGGTGGGAGCGGGAGCAGTTGCGCAGCGCCACCGATAGCCTCATCACCATCGATACGTCCTATTCGTCGATATTGCCCGATGTTCGTTCCCGTGCGCCCGAGACGGCTCCGGTCTATCTGGGCCCCGATGAAACGCTTCAACTGCGCATCTTCATCGACCGCAGTGTGGTCGAGGTATTTGTCAACGGCAAACAGTGCCTGGCTGTGCGCGTCTACCCCGGTCGCGACGACAGCACCGGCATTTCGTTGCGCGCCCAGGGACAGAGCGCGGAACTGGTTTCACTGGATGCATGGCAGATGAAGAGTATATACCGGTGACGCGGCTGCCGTTACGGCCGTGTCGCTTGAATCACACACTTGACTTGTGATGCTGGCTGCAGTGTCCATCAACGGTTGACCTTGTCCAGCGGTCAACGTTCCAGCCTGAATGAACGCTTCAACCTGGTTGATGAAGGCTCCTAGCTTGTTGCAGGCCGCCGTTGTCTTGCCCTTGTTGATGTCCTTGATGGCGTTTTCCAGCTTGGCGATCAGCGAATTGCCCTGACCCCGGTTTAGCACGCCGGCATCGACTAACGCCTGTACGTCACCGACGAGGTAGCCGATTCGCTCCGTGGGAGGCGCCAGTTCGACGAACACAGCGGCTGTGCGTGCTGGAACAGACAACATGCCGTTATCTGGATCGAAGGCTGCATTTTGGACCACCGGATCGACTGAATTCATCTGCACCGGGTGCAGATGAAGATCGCGACCGCTCAGCGCGCCTACGGCAATGCTTTGCGCTTCATCGTTGGCGTTGATGGCCACGACAATCGATTCGTGGTCACGGTCCATATCGGGATCGACGTCATCAGAGAGGCTCATGACGATCAGGCCCGGCGTCTGGTCCGGCCCCGTGTTGTGGAACTGGGCACGGGCCTGGATCGCCTCAGCCGTCTCCAACCGGAACAGCTCGGAACTGTAGCGCATTTCCAGCAGTTCCTGGAAGAGGTCCGCCATCTGCGTGATGTCGCCGGTTCCCGGTTTCAGCGCCGGGCTGGCCAGCAGCGGCTCCATGATATCCCAGTTGTCCTGGTTCTTGCCGGCCACCGGCAGCCCCACACCGAAGTTGTTCTCCTGATAGGTGAAGTCCAGCCGGTTGAACCGATCGCCCGAGTTGAAGCTGTCGCGATCGAGCGATTTGGAGCGCAGCATATCGCTGCCCGCATGCATGAAGGGTACGCCCTGCCCCAGCAGTACGGTGGCCAGTCCCACATTCTGGATACGGACGCGATCCGCCATGTCTATGCCCGCGGGAATCTTGTAGACGTTGTTATCATACAGCGTCTGGTTGTCGTGCTTGGAGATGTAGGTAATGTCCTCCTGTGGATCCTGGGTATAGCCGGTAGGCTGACCGTTGTAGTCCACTTCGGCACCGGTGACCCAGTTGCCATTGCGGTCCGTGAACGCGTAGTCGGCCAGATTGCCGGCCATGCCCACACGGATCTGGTCGGCGGACAGCAGCAGGGCGTCGAGCTCCGCCTGCAAGCCGCTGTTGAGTGCGTTTGGATCGTAGAAGAGGCCGTTGGCAAAGCCTTGACGGCGGATCAGGTCCTCGCCGCTGTCGAAGGGACTACCGCCGCGCACTGCGTCGCGTAGGCGGTCGCTGAAGGTGCCAATGCCTTGCCCGCCCAGGTTGAGCTGGGTGGCGTTGACGCCGCGAGCATTGTCGGCCACTTCGCCGAAGTTCCAGCCCTCGCCGTAGAGGTAGATCGACTCGCCGTCGACGCCGTCGGAGTCCAACGATAGATCGTCCAGCGCCGCGCGCACCTTCTCCATATTCGACACCATGTGATGGCCCATCAAATCGAAGCGGAAGGCGTCGATCTTGTACTCGGTCGCCCAGGTGACCAGCGAGTCGACCATGAGCTTTTCCATCATCGCATGTTCGCTGGCCGTATTCTGGCAGCAGGTGCTGGTCTCGACCTGGCCTTTGTCGTCAAGCCGATGGTAATAGCCGGGCACAATGCGATCCAGAACCGATTTCTCGTCCTGGCCGGCAGCGTTGGTGTGGTTGTAGACCACATCCATCACCACACGCAGCCCCATCTCGTTCAGGGTCTGCACCATCTCGCGGAACTCGACGATACGGGTCGCACCATCCGGGTTGGTGCTGTAACTGCCTTCCGGCGTTGTGTAGTGGAAGGGGTCGTAGCCCCAGTTGAAGCCGTCCAGATCCTCGGTTGCGGTGACGCTGGCCTGTTGCTGGTCCGAGTCCGGCGGGAAGGTGGCCAACTCGGCTGGGTCAGGCGCTTGCCACGCGGCCCGATTCTCTTCAATGGTGGCGATGTCGAAGACGGGCAGCAGGTGCAGGTGGGTGAGGCCGGCCTTTTGCAGCGCCTTCAGGTGCGCCACGCCGTTGGTGTCGGGCAACGTAAAGGCCGTGTACGTGCCTTTCAGTTCATCCGGCACCGTCGGATCGTTGGCGCTGAAATCGCGCACGTGGATCTCATAGATGCTGATGTCCTCCGGCGTGTCGAGCGCCGGTTTACTCAGATCGCCCCAGCCGGCCGGCATCAACGCGGGGTCGGTCAGGTCGACCAACTGGCTGCGCGTGCTGTTTTGGGCCAGGCTGAAAGAGTAGGGATCAGTGACCAGATTGTGCTCGACCTGGCCGGTACTGTGGACGTAGACTTCGACCTCGAAGAGGTAGAACTTGTCCTTCCACGAGCCATCGCCTGTTGTTGACCAGGTCCCTTGTTCACCCGGTGTCATGTCGAGAACCAGAGCCGCCTGAGCTGACGTGGATGTGTCGAAGAGATGGAGCTTGACCGACTTGGCCGTGGGCGCCCAGAGCCGAACGGTCGGTGCTCCGCTGATCCAGCTTACGCCCAGCTCCCCGTCGTAGGTGTAGAGGTCGTCCAGCACACCCGGGATCTGCAGGCCAGTCGCGTCCACTGACAGACCATGGCCATTCACGGCCGACACCGCAATCTGTCCTTTCAGTATCTCGGGTATCAGGGGTCGGTCGCTTTCGGCGATGGTCAACGCTGGTAAGTTCGCCAGATGCGGGAACTTGGCCTTGGCTGTTTCGCTCAGGCTGCCCGGCGTCAGCGCGATGCTGGCGCCGCCTGTGATGCCGGTGTCGGTGGCGGCGAGGCCGCCCTGCGGCGCGAAATGGAGCGCATAGGTCAGCCCAGGATCGGCTGCGGCGGCCCAGGCGATGGTGTTCTCATCAACCCAGTAGGCGCTCTGCTGGTTGATGTTGCCCGGGTTGGCGCCCTGCGCGCCCAACAATGGGTAGACGAACTGAGGTTCATTGGGCGTATCCGGCTCCGCTGCCTGCAACTGCCACACTTCATAGCCCCACGGTTCGAAAACCAGGAACTGATCTGGACCGGGGTCTTTCTCGTCTCCACGATGGACGATATGCGCCAGCTCGGGCGCGCCCTCAACCAGATCGACTCTAAAGATAGGACCGAAAATATCAAGAGCTTCCCAGCGCACAGGATCCGTCCAGCCCGGATTGGGGTTGGCCGCACCGTTCCATACATGGAGGCCCCAGAAGTCGTTGAAGTCGGAACTGGCCGGGTCGCCGTAGTCGCCATCGGGACGATGGTAGTGAATGGTGGCCACATTCTCGGCCGCACCACGCTGCGGGTAGATGGTCTCATCACCCGAATTGATCCAGGCGCCGGCGGTCTCAGCAGGCGTCATGCTCTGGTCAGGGCCCGGGTCCTTGGCATCACCGCGGTGGATGATGAAGTTGACGGGTACGTCAACGGCCTTGATCGGCACACGCCGATCGGCGCCGTAATCGTCAACCCCATCAAACGGTCGTGGACCGGTCCGATCTGTGTCCTCACCGTCAGCAATCGCATCTCCCCAGAGGTGCAGTCCCCAGAAGTCATTGTAATCACTGCTGGTCGGGTCGCCGTAGTCGCCATCGTCGCGATGATAGTGAATGGTGACAAAGCCCTGTGCCTCGGCCTGAGAAGTGTAGGTGGTAGCGTCACCCTGCTTGAGCCAGATCTCAGGCGTGGCGCTGGGGTTGAAGAAGCGGTCAGCGTCTGTGCCGTCCTTGGCGTCGCCTCGATGGACAATGAATCCGACGTCATCGGCGTTGTCCGCCAGACGTACCCAGGCGAAGCGGCCGTAGTCGTCTTCGCCCAGGAAGGGTTTGGGCGCGGTCCACTCGATGGTCTCCTCGATGTCACCCCACAGGTGCAGCCCCCAGATAGTCGTTGAAGTCGCCCGTCGTGTGATCGCCGTAGTCGCCATCGGTGCGTAGGTAGTGGATGATGGCATAGGTCGCGCCACCGCCCGGCGGCGGCTCCTCGGCGAGAATCGGCCGGATGCCGCTCACTTCGGCATAGTTCAGATTGCCGCTCTGATCGCTGACCACGGCAACGAAGTCGATGGTGTCGCCCTCGACGAATCCGCCCGGCACATTGTCCAGCGCGAAGAAGAGCCTGTAGGGTGCATTGTCGTCCACGCCGATCACTTCGTAGTCGGCGGTCCCGCTTTTGCGCACGGCAAAGGAAACCTCGGCAAAACCCGCATCTGACAGATCGACGCCGACCTCAATCCGATCCCGGACCTCGATGCCGTCCAGTTCCTGTGTCTCGATGACGACCTCCTGGCCGTCGCTGAGGGTGCTGAAGGCAATACTGGGCGCGGCGTTACCAGCGGGCAGGGGAGCGTCGGCCCTGTAAATCACAAAATCAAGGCCGGGCACGTTCATAGTCACATTTCCGCCGGCATCGCTGGTGAGCGCCGGGGCGCCGGCGGGATAGACCGCGCTGAAGGTCGTGTCCGGGCTGTCGGTTTTGAAGCTAGCGCCCTGGGCGCTAGCGGCATTGTTGAAGGCGAGTACGTATTCGACCTGTTCGTCACGATCGATGCGGCTGAAGGCGTAGATGCCGGCCGAGTCCTGGCTGAAGCGGTGTAGTTGCGCGCCGGTGCGCAAGGCCTGATGCGCCTGATAGAGGCTCGCATACTCCTGGAATGCCTGGTAGAGCGGATGGGTCGGGTCGAAGTTGGCGTCTGCGGTCGTGGCGTCGGTCCCCATCAGATCGTCGTCGTTGTAGCTGGGGACCAATGACGGGAACATGTCTTGGCGCGCGTCCTTATCGTCGCCATCGCCCACGAAACCCTGCTCGTCTCCGTAGTAGATAACGGGCACACCACGCGCAAAGTACATGAGCGCATGGGCCAGCTTGGAACGAGCCACCTTCTCAGCGTCTGACAGCACGCCGTTGTCGACGTCCAGGAAATGGCCGAAGCGCCCTCGATCATGGTTGCCGATGAATGTGGGCAACGCATAAGCATTCGAATCGGCATCGGTGAAGTAGTCATCGTCGGCAAAGAGGTCTCGCAGCCTGTCCGAGGAGCCGCCCACCGACGCGTAATCGCGCACCTGTTCCTGGAATTTGAAGTCGAGCACGGCCGGGAATTCGGCGCGGCTGGTGTAGTGGCTGAGCAGTACTTCGTCGCCGCTGAAGACCTCGCCGAAGATGAAGAATTCGTCCTTGCCTTGGGCACGGGCATGGTCAAGGATCGCCGGCATGAACTGCTGCCAGAATTCCAGGTTCACATGCTTGACCGTGTCGACGCGGAAGCCGTCGATGTCGTAGTTGGTGATCCAGAACTTGTAGATGTCGATCATGCCGTTGACGACATCCGGATGCTCGGTGAAGAGATCGTCCAGGCCGAAGAAGTCGCCGTAGAGCGAGTTCTCCCCGCTGAAGCTCGAGTTGCCCCGGTTGTGGTAGTAGATGGGCTCGTTGAGCCATGCCGGCACCTTCAGGTTCTCGTCCCCTGCATTGTTGAAGGCAGGTGTGTACGGGAAGCTGATCTCGGCATCCAACGCGGGGAAGACGTCGCCGCCAGCGTAATCCCGGTCGTCGAACTCGATGCCGCTGGCGTCACGATAAGGGAAGTCGTCCTTGTTGCGGTAGCCAAAGGTCCCTTCCTCGTACGTCAGGATATCGGCCGTATGGTTCGTGATGATATCGAAGAAGACCTTGATGTCGCGGGCGTGGGCCTGTTCGATGAGGGTCTCCAGCTCGGCATTGGTGCCGAAGTGGGGATCGAACTGGGTCATGTCCACATACCAGTAGCCGTGGTAACCAGCCGAGATGTCAGGCTCCGTGCCCTGCACGGGGTTGTTCTTGAAGACCGGCGTCATCCAGATCGACGTGATGCCCAAGTCCTCGAGGTAGTCCAGCTTTGATGTCAATCCGGCCAGGTCGCCGCCATGGAAGAAGCCCTTGTCGACCGGATCAAAGCCGTGGTCGAGGCGGTCGCCCGGGATGCCGCCGGTATCATTCGCCGCGCTGCCGTTCTCGAAACGGTCGGGCATGACGAAGTAGAAGACGTCGTCCTGGATCGGGTTGCGCGCCGGCGCAGTGACCAGCGCCGCGATCTCGGGCGGCACCTGGTCGCCGCCGATCGGTGTGACGTCGATGGCCAGCACGTTCGTCGCCGAGTCGAACGCAAAGTCCACTGTATCACCATCGTTGGCCACGACGAAGGGTATGTTGGGGCCGTTCAACACGCCATCGATGCCGTAGTTCTCATCCCAGCTTTCGTTGATGGCCGCCTTGGCCTCATAGCTGCCGGGGGGGATGGCGGAGGTATTGAAGGTGTAGATGTTGTCGCCATCTGTATCCTGCAACCAGGAACGTAGACAATCGGGCTGCCAGTCGCCAGCGCATCCGAGCGCGTTTTGGAAGCTGCCGGGCGAGGTCACGATGCGGCTGTTGACATTGTCGGTGACCCAGTGGCTGCTGTGGTCGTAGTAGAACTTGACGGCGCTTCCCACATCCAGGCCAAGTGGGATGTTGGCGCCGTTCGGCGTGGCGCCGGCGCCATAGTTTTCGTCCCAGCCACTGTCAAGGGCCGCCTTATATTCCCAATTGCCGGCGGGGACGTTGAAAACGGCTTGCCACACACCATCGTCATTGTCGTATGCCAGTTGGGTAGCAGTACACTCCGGCTGCCAATCGCCCGGACAGCCCAATTCGGCCTGCAGGCTTCCGGCAACGGTGACGCTGGTCGGGCTATCGGTATGTTCGGCACGCGCAGTCTGACCTGTGCAGCCGATGACCAGAAGAATGAGTGGTAACAACAGGAACCAGCGATGTTTTGCGTAATTCATAATCGGTTCACCTCCAAGCAAACAGAAATTGTGCCAAGAAGGAGCGGCTGGGTCAAGACTTCGACCAGAACAGATGATGCTTGCTCGTTCAGAACAAAGTGTCGGGAACTTCTGCGACCTACCCGTTTTGTTTGTGAAGCAGACGCTATGCGCCAACACACCCAAATGTTTGTCGGCCAGGTTTGGGGATTGGGGGAACGATATCCTTGGAGCGGCCTGAGCGTGCAAACAGTTGGTCATGAAAGGCCAGGGTAACGTCACTACCCAGTATACCACCAATTTCAGACACTTGCGGCCCAGATTTTAGTGTGGCCGCATCTCAAACTGGGGGCAGCAACGCCAAGTAGTGCCTTGTCGTGCCAAGAAGCATCTCTAGATGGACCTGCTGAAGTGGTTGTGAATACGAAGGGAACGATAGTACAATTCTACTGTTCAACGATCCGACCCATGGCTGCAAACAGCACCGATCTTCGCCTATGAGGGAGTACTCCGAATGTTAGCCCAAACCATCCGTTACGCCAGCGACGGCAGTATCGAGCTTATCGAAATTGACGTCTCCGATCCGGGCTATGGCGAGATCCAACTCACCGGCGGCGTCTGCGGGATCTGCTCCTGGGACATCGTGACCTGCAAACTGGGCGATAAGATGTACCCAATGGCCCCTCCCGGCCATGAGGGCATGGGAATCGTCAACAAGATCGGGCCGGGCGTCACCGGCTTTGAGATCGGTGATCGTGTCGCCGGCGGCGGTTTTGCTACGGTGCGAAACGTGGCGGCCGAACGGGTCTACAAACTGCCCGACTCCCAGCTGGCCGACGAATTCTGGATCGTCGAACCGGTCTCCTGTGTGGTGACCGGGCTGGACCACTGCCGCCTGCGACCCGGTGACAAGGTGGTGATGATCGGGGCCGGTTTCATGGGACTGATGCTATTGCAGGGTCTACTCCACTCCTTTGCCGAACAGGTTGTCGTGGTCGACATTGTCCACGATCGAGTCGATCTGGCACTTCAATTGGGGGCCAGGGAAGTCTACAATCTAGCTGATGTGGATGTGCCTGAACTGGCGGCATCGCTCAAATCGAGACGTATTGATGTCGTCGTCGACACGACCGGTAGCCAACAGGGACTGGACCTGGCCACGGACGTGGTTCGATCTGGTGGTTTGATCAACCTCTTTGGCTGGATCAAGGGGCAGCGCGCCACGTTTGACCCGACCAAGTGGCATCTTGGCGGCTTCACAGTGGTCAATTCCGCGCCGGGCTCCAAGATCCGTGATACCTTTCCTGTGGCCATTGAGATGATGCACAGCGGCACGATCGATCTGCGACCGCTGGTGACCCATGTCGTTCCACTGGCCGATTACCCTGCCCTGATGGCGCAGATCTTGGGCGGTGAGAGCAGTTACATCAAAGGTGTGGTGACGCTTGACTGAGGTACTGTTTGGTACATCCAGTCAGTCCAAAATCGATCACGTCCGTTCCATGATGGTCGATCTGCCGGCAAAGATCGTCAGCCCGACCGAACTGGGCATCAATCTAGATGTGGAAGAAGACGGACACTCGCCGGAGGCGAACGCAGGCAAAAAGGCCCTTGCCTACTGTGCGGCCGCGTCAATACCCACGTTTGCCATTGACGCGGGTCTTGAGATCGACCGCTTCCCGCCGGAGCAACAGCCGGGTGTTTTCGTTCGGCGTGTGCATCAACATCGCCGGTATGTGCCTGACCAGAGACTCATCGATCACTATGTCGACCTGCTGTCGGCCGTGGGTGGGGAGAGCAGCGGCCGCTGGCAGGTTGCGATCGCCCTGGCGATGCCGGACGGCCTGGTCGAGTACCGGTGCTACGCCATAGAAGCGCTCTTCACGGCCACGCCCAGCGCGGTGCGCATTGACGGCGCGCCCATCAGTTCGTTGATGATGGACATCACTATGATGGAATCTGGGAGCCGTATCTACTATTCGGAGATGGCATACGCCGAACGACCGGACTCGATTCAGCTGAAGCAGGCGCTGCTGGCGTTGTTTGAGCATTTATGAGTGCTTCTGCGCAGCCGTTTGGGCCGGCGAATTTGAATCCGATTTCGAAAGGAGGGCGAATCTTGATCACGTACGCAGAGCAGATCCTTGCACACTTCTCCAACGCAATTCCTGAGCATCAACGAACCACACCGCTCTATCTGCCCGACCTGACTCTCTGGTACGACTATCACCGCGGACGGAATACGCTGCCCGAAGGCTGGCAACGGACAACCTTGCCACAGATCGCTCGGGAGTTGACCGTACCGATCTGGACGGTCTCGCCAGTGATCCGCGAGCATGCACCTACGGTGAGTATCACCACCACCGAGCAAGATGGCGAACGTGTGATTCGCGCCGAGTCTGAGTCGGGCGTAATCACTGCGCGCTGGATTGTCGGACCGGACGGGGCAATGTGGCAGACCGAGTATCCGGTCAAGAGCGCGTCGGATCTGGATGTGGTACTGGATCTAGCGGAGGCGCGACAGTATAGCGCCGATCCTGAACTCGCAGAACTCTCCGCCGATGTAGGATATGATGGCGTTGTCGCCGTCGAAATCCCTCGCCGTCCGGTTTCGGACCTGCTGCATGAGTATCTTGGCTGGGCAGAGGGGTTGATGCTTTTTCTGGAGGAGCGGGACAAGATCGAGGCAATTATCGGAACATTGGAGGAGAAGCTTCAGGACTTTGTCAGCTCATTGGCCATGGACACGAATCAGATTGTCTACTCGCCGGACAATCTGGATGGTCAGTTCATCTCGCCGCGCATGTTTCGTGATCACCTGGCAGCCAGCTATTCGCGCACAACCGAGGTGTTGCATCAGCAGGGCAAGCAACTGGTGGTTCACATCGGCGGGCCCATTCGCCATCTGCTTACGCCGCTGGCGGAGAGCGGTGTAGATGGGCTGGAGGGCATTGCCGGGCCGCCGCAGAGCGATGCCAGCTTGGCCGAAGCACGCAATCTTGTTGGCCGCGAGTGCACGCTCTGGGGCGGCATCTCGCAGGATTATTTGATGGGGACAAGTGATTGGAGCGATTTCGAGAACGCAGTGAGCGAAGCCGTTCAAGTTGCAAGCGGCGACTCGCGCATGATTGTCGGCGTCGCGGACCGCGTGCCGGTGGACGTCGATCTGGAGAGGCTGATGGCCATTCCGGAAATCCGGTAGGGGCGACCCTTGTGGTCGCCCACGGCAGGGCGACCACAAGGGTCGCCCCTACATGGTTCCCCGCGAAATCACATCTCTTGCACGCGTAGCCAGATGGCCGGCGCCAATTGCATGGCGTGGTCGGCAATCGCTTCCTCGTCCAGCGTGAGCAACTCACGGTCTGCCATCAGCATCTCACCGCCACAGATGGTGTGGGTGACGTGGCTACCGTCCATGCCAAAGATGATCTGCCACGGATAGTTGCCGTCCGTCAGGGGCGTGTAGGGAATGTAGTCGAGCAAGATGATGTCGGCGAAGGCCCCGGATGCAAGTTTGCCAACCGATTTTGAGAAGAACAGATCGGCAATCGCTGCATTGCTATCGAAGGCCATCTCGATCAGCCGGTCGCCGGGCATGGCTCGGGGGTCGCCCTTGCTCACTTTGTGGAGCAGGTAGGCCGTGTGGATTTCGGTGAACATGTTATTGGAAAACCCGTCGTTGCCCAACCCCACGGTGATGCCCCTGTCCAGCATCGCTTCGACTTCGGCGACACCCACGGCATTGTTCATGTTGCTGCGCGGTTGGTGGCTGATCTTGGCCCCGGACGCCTGGAGGATCTCCATCTCTGCGTCGTCGATGTGGATGCCATGGGCTACAAGGGTCTGAGGTCCTAGAATCCCTTTCTGGTTTAAGCGCTCGGCCACACGCACGCCGTATTTGTCCAAGCTGTCCACTTCGTCGGCGTTGTCCTCTGCCACGTGGATATGGAACCCTGTGTCTAGTCCCTGGGCGGCTTCAAGACAGGCGGTCAGCGTCGCGTCGCTCACGGTGAAGGCCGCATGCAGGCCGAAGGATGCGCCCAACTTGGGGTCGGGGTCTGCCTGGAGGCGCTTGAGAAAACGGACGTTCTCGTCTATGCCTGCTTGCGCGCCCTCGGGTCCGTTGCGGTCGGTGACTTCGTAGCAGAGCCCGACGCGTAGCCCGGACTCGGTTGCCGCTTCGGCCAGTGCATCCAGTGAGCCGTCGATGTAGTTTGGGCTGGCGTGGTGGTCGATGAGTGTGGTTGTACCGTGGCGAACGGCATCGACCATGGCGACCAATGCCGTGTATTTACAGTCCTCCAGCGTCAGCGCCCGATCGATTTTCCACCACAACTGCTCGAGGATCTGCATGAAGTTTTCGGGTGGATCGCCGGGAATGGCCATCCCGCGGGCGAAGCCGCCGTAGAAATGGGTGTGTGCGCAGACCATACCCGGCATCACAATCTTTCCGCCGGCGTCCAACTGCTCGGCGCCCGGGTACTTCTGCTCTAACTCGGCAGCATCTCCGACCTCAACAATGGTATCGCCTTCATAGTAGACGGCGCCATGCGGAATTACCCGCCGGTCATCGCCGAAGGTCAGAATTGTGCCGTTGGTTATCAGCATTTGCATTCTCCGTTTCCCAATATCAGTGACGACTCTGCCGCAAGAATCATAGATCAGCCGCAGATGGACGCAGACTTCGGCGTGAGCTCAGTCGAACGCTAAACGCAGATGAAGAACATATTTCTCCATTTTTCTCTGTGATCTCCGTGCCCCCTCCGTGCCTCTGCGGTGAATCAGATCTGTTTGCAGCCAAGTCACCGACTATGTGTGGGGCTCTACTCGCTATACCCGTCAGAGAAAACTTCGATCATGAGGTAGGGATCGCCCAGCGGATAGAGAATGGGGCAGGTGCAGCCGTTGGCCACATACTCGCGCACCTTGCCCTTGACCTCGTCCGGGGTGCCGCTGGCCGTGACCCGCTGCACTAACTCATCCGGGACCAGCTTCATGGCATCACGGATCTGCTCCTTCGTTGCCGGCCAGCCGAGAATTGCCTGGATCTGGTCAATGGTCTCCTGGGGCGTGTTACTGGCTTTGGCGATGTGGGGTTGCTGGGCGATGTACTGGGTCAGCATCCAGCGAGCGCCATCAAGCGCCTTGGCCCTGTCGTTGTCGACCGAGCAGATCATCAACTGCGGGCGGTCGATGTCATCCAGCGTGCGTCCGGCCCGTTCAGCACCAATCCGAAGCCGGTTGATCGCCTCGATGTTGTACTCCGGCGGAACGCAATAGTTGAGCACGGCGCCGTCGGCGATCTCGCCCGTCAACTCCATCATCTTGGGGCCGGTCGCGCCGATCATCATGGGAATGTTGCGTGGTTCTCGTCGGCCATGGACCACATCTAGTTCGATACCGTGGACGTTGTGGAATTCGCCTTCGTAGGTGACGTTCTCCATGTTGAGCAACATGCGCATCACCTCGATGGTCTCGCGCATGGCCAGCAGCGGCTTGCGGCGGGTGATGCCGACATTGGCCGCCAGCGGATCCCACCAGGCGCCGATGCCGCAGATGATGCGATCCGGGGCCAGGTCATCCAACGTGAGAAAGGTAGACGCCAGCAGGCCGATGTTGCGGGTCCAGTTGTTGATGACGCCGGAGCCAATCTTGATCCGTTCGGTGACGGCGGCAAAGGCGGCCATGGGGACGATGGCGTCACGCACCAGCCGGCTCTCCGCCTGCCAGACGGCTTCAAAGCCGTTCTTTTCGGCGTACTGCGCCAGCTTCATGCCCTCGCGTAGTTCGTGGGCGTCCTGCAGGTAGAGCGCTACTCGGTCTTGACTCATGTGGTCATCTCCTTATTGAAGTCTGAATTAGGGGCGGAAATGGCTTCTGTTTGCTATCTGTGTCTTATCCTTTTTCCATCTGTGTAAATCTGTGGCAAAAGGGATTTCGCAGTGGATTCACGTATTGATCGCAACGACTCCAGATGGCCCAACAATCGGTCACGCCACGCCGGCCCGTTCCATCATGTCCATGCTGATGCGATTGTGATCTTCAACGACAGGCCCGATCTCGAAGGGCAGGAACTGCCCATCCTCAACCACGATCTTGCCGTTGATGACGGAAAGCCAGGCCTGTGCCGGCGTGCACGTCATCAACGAGGCCACAGGGTCGGCCAGAGCGCCGGCGTGGGCCAGATCATCGACGCGGAAGGCGACGACATCGGCCGCCATGCCTTCGGACAGCATGCCGATGTCATCCCGACGTAGCACCTTTGCACCGCCGAGGGTTGCCAGCTCCAGCGTTTCGCGGGCGGAGAAGCGGTCCGCACGACTCTCGAAACCGGGCCAGCCGACGCGCTGAAGCAGCATGGCCTGGCGGGCCTCGCCCAGCATGTGGTTGCCGTCATTGCTCGCCGAGCCGTCGACGCCCAGCCCCACACGCACCTTCTGGTCGACCATCGCGCGTACCGGCGCAATGCCCGATGCCAGAATCATGTTGCTGCTGGGGCAGTGGCAGACACCGGTATGGGTGTGGCTCAGCCAGCCGATCTCATCTTCGTTGGGATGGACCATGTGCGCAAACCAAACATCTTCACCTGCCCAGCCGACTGACTCGGCATACTCCACCGGTCGCTTGCCAAACATTTCCAGACAGAAGCGATCCTCATCCTTAGTCTCGGCCAGGTGCGTATGCAGATTGACCAGCGGATATTGGCGTGCCAGTTCAGCCGATTCACGCATCAGATCGCTGGTGACGCTAAAGGGCGAACAGGGCGCAAGCCCGATTCGCATCATGGACAGGCGGTCCGGATCGTGGAAGGTCTCGATGGCGCGAATGCTGTCCTTGATGATATTGGGCTCGCTGTCGCAGACTCGGTCCGGCGGCAGGCCGCCCTGGCTTTCGCCCAGGCTCATGCTGCCGCGTGTCGGATGGAAGCGTACGCCCACTTCCTGGGCTGCATGGATCTCATCATCGATCTTGCTGCCGTTTGGAAAGAGATAGAGGTGGTCGGCCACGGTTGTGCAGCCGCTCAGGACCAACTCGGCTAACGCTACCTTGGCGCTGACATAGACGGCTTCAGGCGTCATCTCAGCCCAGATGGGATAGAGGAACTTGAGCCAGTCGAACAGTACCATGCCATCGCCGGTGCCGATCGTACGCGTCAGGGTCTGATAGAGGTGATGATGGCAGTTCACGAGCCCCGGAAGAATCACGCAGCCGCGGGCGTCGATCACTTTGCCGATGCCGGCAGCAGCGATGTCGGGACGCGACTGAGTCAGGTAGCGATCGACTTCGCTACTGGGACCGACCCACTGAATGACGTTGTTCTCTAAAAGAACAGCGCCGTTTTCAATCTCGTCGCGGTTCTCATTCATGGTCGCGACGACCGCGGCGTTTCTTAACAGTAGAACTGACATGCGTCTTCTCCACTGAAAAAAGATGGAAGAGAGGTGCGCCTTTGCGACGCGATTAATCTCTTGGAGTGAGCAGGGTGGAGCAGGAGACTTCTCCTGCTCCACTCTGCCCACTTCCCATTAATTCATCGTCAGAGCCATGACCGATTTCTGCACGTGCAGCCGGTTCTCGGCTTCATCGTATACAACGGAGTTGGGACCGTCGATCACGCCGTCGGTCACTTCGATGTTGCGGTCGGCGGGCAGGCAGTGCATGTAGATCGCATCCTGCTTGGCCAGGCCCATGCGACGCTCGTCACAGATCCAACTCTTGTACTGTTTGCCGATCTCGACGCTCTCCGCCTCGTCCTCAGTGGTGAGCCAACTGCCCCAACTCTTGGGGTAGACGATGTCGGCTCCTTCGAAGCCGGCATCCATGTCGTCCATGATCTCGAAGCTGCCGCCTGCGGCCTTGGCATTGTCCGCTGCCTGCTGGACGATGTCGGGCATGAGCTTGTATTCGGGCGGATGGACCAGGCGCACATTCATGCCGTAGCGGCTCATGAGCAGGATCAGGCTCTGCGGCACGCTGAGCGGCTTCTGGTAGCTGGCAGCATAGGCGTAGGAGACGGCGATTGTTTTGCCTCGTGGATCGCCCTTCTTCTCGATGATGGTCATCAGGTCGGCCAGAATCTGGAAGGGGTGATAGACGTCGCACTGCATGTTCAATACGGGTACGCGGCTTGCATCCGCCACTGCATTGATGTATTGATTGCCGATGCCCCAATCACACTGGCGGATGGCGATACCGTCATAGTAACGACCGTAGATCTCGCCGATCTCTTTGGCGGTGTCACCGTGGCTGATCTGGGTCGTGGTGCTGTCGATGAAGGCTCCGTGACCGCCCATCTGGGCAATACCGGCTTCAAAGCTGGACCGAGTGCGTGTGCTGGAGAAGAAGAAGAGCATAGCCAGCACTTTGTCGCGCAGGATGGCATGGTCGCGCCCGACCGCACGTGCCCGTTTTAGATCAAAGGCCATCTCCATGATGGTGTCAATTTCATCTTTGGTCCAGTCCTGAGTCGTGATCATATCGCGACCGCGTAAATTTGATTGCATGTGTCTTCTCCCTAATTCCTAGTAGATCCGGTTACCATACGGCCGGCCTTGGTGACCTAATGTTGACTCTGTTGCAAAAAGTCTATTTCGCCACAGATTCACACAGATAAAAAGAAGGATAAGACACAGATGGTACCGGGATTACTCTGGACAGCTCGAAAACATCTGTGAAAATCAGGTTCTTATCTGTGGCTATCTGTGGCAAATTTCCATTCTTGCAATAGAGTCATCGATTTCTGAAGCTCGCCCAACTCTACAGCATGGAGGGCAACAGTGCATAAAATTCGGTCGCTTTCACCACATCCTCCAGCGAAACGCTATCCTCGGTGGTGTGCGCGGTCAGTTCGTCGCCGGGACCAAAGCCAATCGACGGGATGCCTGCCTTGCCCGCCCAGTAGATGCCGTTGGTGCTGAAGCCCCATTTGCCCGATGGCGTATCGGGCAGGCCGATGGCCTGGCGCGTCTCCTGCCCGGCGACAACCAGCGGATGGTCCTCATCGTAGGCCCAGGCCGGGAAATACTTGTCCACGGGGAAGACAAAGCCAGTATAGCTGGGCTCGTCGTAGAACAGCTCTTCAATGGTGAAACTTTCCTTGTGCTCAGCGGGGATGACAGACTCAAGCTGACGATGGATATCTTCTTTGGATTCTCCAAACGTCATTCGCCGGTCGATGAAGATGGTACATTCATCCGGTACCGCGTTGATGGAAGGCGTGCTGACCTTCATGTCGCTCACGGTAATCTTGCCGTGGCCCAAGAATTCGTGATCGCCCAATTCCGGCTCCATCTTGCTGATGGCTTCGATGACAGGCAGCATCTTGTAGATGGCGTTGTCGCCCAATTGGTTTGCCGCTGCGTGCGCGCTCTTGCCTTTGGCGGTGATCTTCAGTTCCAGCCGGCCCTTGTGGCCGCGATAGACCTGCATCTTGGTCGGCTCGCCGATGACTACGAAATCGGGCCTGACCTTGGGGTCGGCCTCGACGAAACTGTGTGGCGCGATGCCGTCGCACCACTCCTCCATGTTGCCGAAGTAGTACATGGTGAACTGCTCCGGATCGATGAGGCCAAGCTGTTTGCCTAGGGCAATGCCATAGACCATGCCGGGTGTCGATCCTTTTTCATCACATGCGCCCCGCGCCCACAGAACACCAGCCTCGATCTTACCCTCAAAGGGATCCCACGCCCAGGCCTCCGGATCGCCAATGCCCACCGTGTCGACATGGCTGTCATAGACGATGGTTATCGGCCCGCTGCCCATGCGCCCAAAGATATTGCCCATTTTGTCAAAGCGCACCTCATCGAAGCCGAGTCTTCGCATCTCGTCGGCAATACGCTCTCCGACCTCGCCCAACTGGCTCTCCATGCTAGGGATGGCGACGATCTCGCGCAGGAACTGGATGATGGCGTCTCGGTGTTTTTCGACTTCATTGTGGAGCGCGTCTATTACTGTCTGGTCAGTCATACAATCGATTCCTTTTTGGCATCTGTTCGATCTTCTGTCTGGAAATGACGATTCCGCTTCCAAACAGACAGGCGGAAAACATCGCGGGCGTGCGGTTTCCGGACGATTTTCATCGAGGTATTTTTCGGTTTAGAATGACGGGGCCGCTGCCAGCCGGAAACGCACTTATCCGTATCTTAGTTCAGGGCCAAGCTGATGCCAAAAAAAGCGGATGGAAATCTCGCAGTGGCGCACACCCGATTGGGCTGAAGTGAGCGAACCCACGTGGAAAACAGACCAACTATGTACAACTCTGATAGGATTAGCCAGACCTCTTGCCCGGAGATGGTTGATGATTGTGATCCCGATCGAACAGGTGGTTGCGCCTGTGGCTTTCCCGTGATCGATGAAATCGTGACGGCGCCATGAGCCAGATTCAAGCACTCACCGTTGGGGCCATCTATCGCTTCACGCGCACCGATCAGCTTCGCTATTATCGGGCAGCCCGTACGTCCGGCAGGAAAGACTCTGACGGGGCAGCCCCTGCCGGAACCGAGTTCCTCTACCCGATCCAGGTCAGCGGCACGCGCATCGCCGATGTGAGCGCCAATGGCCGCCGTTACGTGCTTCTCTACTTCATGACCAAATGGGGCAAGCTGGCCGCGGCCGGCTACTGGCTGGACCCGCGCCAGGCCTTCGAGAAGGCCTATGTGACCGACGCCACCTACGAGGATTTAGAACTGGTCGCCCATGATCTGGAAGAACTCTTGGAGCGGGATCAAGAGCTTGACGACATTCTCAACCGTTCAGCAATCGAGCTGGACATGGAAGTCTGGGGAGAATTGGTCAACCAATAAGGTGTGGATCGTATGATCATCATGAACCTTGACCGTGTGTCGGTCACATATGTCTCGCAGCCCATCTTCGAGGATCTCTCCTGGGAGATCCACGGTGATCGCTGTGTCGGACTCGTCGGACCAAACGGCTGTGGCAAGAGTACACTCATGCGGCTGATTGCCGGCCAGTTGACGAGCGATACCGGCTACTTCGTGCGCCAGCCCCACATCAGCGTGGGCTATTTGCGCCAGGAGCCGCATCTGACGACCGGGCGCACGGTTTGGGAAGAGGCCGTGACAGCATCGAGCGAATTACTTGCCGTCGAAGAACGCTTGAGCGGGGTGGAGGCGTCGCTGGCCGATCCCGCCGTCTACGGCGACGAAGTCCGGCTTACCGATGTGCTCAGCCAACAAGCACAGCTGTTGGATCGGTTTACTGAGTTGGGCGGTCCTTCGTATGAAGGACGAGTACGTTCCCAGCTTCAGGCGCTCGGTTTTTCCGATGAGGACTTCGAACTGCCGGTGGATGTGCTGAGCGGTGGTCAGAAGAAGCTGTTGGGCTTGACCAAGCTGTTGGTGGTCAAACCCGATGTGCTGTTGCTCGATGAGCCTGACAACCACCTGGACCTGGCGGGAAAATCCATGTTAGAGCGCACTATCGGCAGCTATCAGGGCGCAGTCATCATCGTCTCCCATGACCGCTACCTGCTCGATCTGGTTGTGGATGAGATTATCGAACTTGAGGATGGCCGGCTGACACACTACCTGGGCGATTATTCTGAGTATGCCTTTGAAAAGCAGATGAACCTGCTTCGTCAACAACAGATGTTTCAGGCCCAGCAGAAAGAGATCACGCGGCTGGAGCAGTCGGCCAAACGTCTGCTCACCTGGGGCCATGTCTATGACAACGTCAAGTTCATCCGCCGCGGGCAAAACATCCTCAAGCGGCTGGATCGCATGGACAAGATCGACAAACCGGTGCTGGACCGGCGGCGTATGGATCTGCAATTGAGCGGCTGGCGCGGCAGCAACAAGGTGCTGGAGATCACCGATCTCGATAAGAGTTTTCCAGCCGGTGACGGTGACGAAAATATCGTCCTGGGCGGTCTCGATCTGCTAATCTGGCGCGGCGAGCGGGTCGGTCTGGTGGGCCCAAATGGGTCGGGAAAGTCGGTGCTCTTCCGCCTGCTCCTGGGCGAAGAAGAGCCCAGTGGCGGTGAGATCCGCATCGGCCCCAGCGTCGAGATCGGCTACTACGCCCAGGAGCATGAGATCCTTGACTATGACCGCACATTGATCGAGACGATTCGTCATGCCGTTCCCTTCTCGGAGAGCAACGCTGTCAGTTTCCTGGGCAAGTTCCTCTTCAACTACGAGCAGGCCAATGGCCCCGTCTCAGATCTCTCCGGCGGTGAACGCAGCCGCATGCAAATGGCACTGCTCATGCTCACCAACGCCAATTTTCTGTTGCTGGACGAGCCGACCAACAATCTGGACATTGCCTCGGCGGAAGTGTTGGAAGATGCCCTGGCCGAGTTTGAGGGCACAATTTTGGTCATCTCCCACGACCGCTACTTCCTCGACCGGGTCGTGGACCGCATCGTCGAGATCGAGGACGGCGCGCTGGTTGAGTACAGCGGCAACTACAGCGATTACCAGGCTGTCAAGACGGAGCACGACGCATAAAAAAGGATCGGACACGAATTTACAAATCTTCACGAATTCTCTTTGTGAGGCAAAGACACAATCCGTGACCATTCGTGTCATGAAAAGGCTTTTTGCAGCGGACTCACTAAATGTCTATCGTAGCTCAATTCCACGGAGGTAATCATGACACGCACAGGCAAGGCCGTTATCGTCCACGGACAAGCGTTCTCTGTCCAAGAGTTTTCTGTCCCCGATCCGGCGCCCGGCACGGTGCTGCTGCGCCAGGAACTGGGCGGCATTTGCGGCACCGATCTACACAATTGGCAACATGGTATCGCCGAGCCGACCTTCATGGGCCACGAAGCTGTTGGGGTCATCGATTCGTTGGGCAGCGGCGTCACCGCTGACTATTTGGGCAACCCGATCCGAGAGGGAGATCGCGTGGTCTTCCATCCCCGCAACAGCGGTGTGCCCTACGGCTTCCGCACCATCCCCGACGAGGATCCACCCTTCAGCGGCGGTTTCTCCGAATACATCTACCTGGCCGATAGCGAAAACTGCTTTGTGAAGTTTGATGCCCCGGCCCGGGTTGGCGTCCTGGCTGAGCCGTTTGCCGTGGGTGTCCATTCGGTCATGCGTGGCAACGTGCAGATCGGCGACACCGTTATCGTCCAGGGATCGGGCGCCATCGGCTTGATGACGCTGGTGGTGGCCAAACTGAGTGGGGCGGCCCGCCTCATCGTCGTCGGCGGCCCGGCGGATCGCCTGGCGCTGGCACGTAGACTGGGCGCCGATGTGACGGTCGACATCGAAGACGTGCCGTCGGTTGAAGAACGCTCTGCGTTGGTGCTGGCGGCCACGCCGCGCGGCGAGGGCGCGGACGTAGTCTTCGAGTGCGCCGGCTTTCTGCCCGCCATTCCCGAGGGGCTCGGCTACGTCAAACAGGACGGGACTTTCGTCGAGGTCGGCCATTTTGTCGACATCGGCTCGGTGAACCTCAACCCCAATACCCAGTTGCTGCGACGCAACCTGCGCCTGGAGGCCATCTGGGGCAGCCGTTACCATCACTTCGTGCGCGGGCTAGCGATTCTGGAGAAGAACGAACTGCCCTACGCTGACATGGTCAGCCATGTGTTGCCGATGGCGCGCATCGGCGAGGGATTCGACGCGCTCAACGGCCGTTATCGGCTAGGGGATGAGACGGTTGTGAAGATCGCAATCGGGTCAGATCTTTAGTCTGTTAGGCTTTTCCAAAATGTTAACTATACGGGATTTGGCAAGGCCTCAAGCCGTTCCAGGCAAAGACTTCCTTGCAACGGATATTTATCTCTCTGGAATGGCCTTACTCCGACAATCTGCCACGGCTTTCCGCAACCACAGAAACTGTCAGCACTAGGAAAAGACGCCCAGGACACGTCACTTGTCCTGGGCGTCTTGAGTCGAATCAGATTCATCGGTTGTGGAGTCACAGCCAGATTTTCAATTACATCATTCCGGAGAATGGCTGTATAATTCCAGCGCTATTCTGACATCGCTCACCTTTCTTTCTAACTTCCATTGGCGAAATCTTCCGATTTGTTATCATTGTTTTGCTGCCACTGTAAGAGAAAAATCTGCGTCATCCATATCACAAGGAGGTACCCTATGGGACCAGTTGAGTATCTGGTCGTCGAGTTTCCCGGCAACCAGTTTAGCGGTGAGATCGTGCCCGCGTTGGCCGAGCTGATCGAGAATGAGACGATCAGCATCATTGATCTGCTCTTCGTTAAGAAGAATGCTGACGGCGAAGTAGCTTGGTTTGAGTTTGATGCCTTGGACGGTGCTGAGGACGCGGGATTCGGCGACCTTGATGCAGAAATCGATGATTTGCTCAATGAGGAAGATGTTTTGACTGTCGCCGAAATGCTGGAGCCGAACAGCTCTGCCGCCCTGCTCGTCTTCGAGAATATCTGGGCCACGCGTCTGCGTGATGCGATCGTCAATGCCAACGGTCGCCTGGTTGACAATGCGCGCATCCCGGCAGAGATTGTTGACGCGGCAGTCGCGGCAGTCAGCATCGAAGCGCAATAATCGAATTGGTTTCAGAAACGAAAAGGAGAGAAGAAGTATGCGAAGAAGACGTGGAGTGAACGTCAATGTAAATCGCCGCCGCGGCCCCGGTCTGGTCGGTACCATGGCCAAGACCGCTGTGGTCGCAGGAACGGCGACCGCCACGATCGGCGCCACCCAGAAGATGATGGGCGGCGGCAACAAGCAGGCAGCGCCGCAACAGGCTGACGCCGATCAACAGCAGACGGCTGATATGCAGGCGCAGCAGGCGTACCTGGAGGGCCAGCAAGATGCGTTGGCTCAGCAGCAGGCCGCAGCCGCGGAGCAGGCGCCGGCCGATGACAGCTTTGAGCAGCAGTTGGTCCAGATTCAGCAGCTATCGGCCTTGAAAGACCAAGGTGTGCTCACTGAAGAAGAGTTCCAGGCCAAGAAGGCCCAGATTCTGGGCATCTAGTCGGGGTTTGCTACGAAGTAGCGGTTCCCAAGAAGCACAATGCAAGAGGGCCGGTTTTGCCGTCTGTCAAGTCGTGACAGACGGCAAAACCGGCCCTCTCTTCTCTTTGTAACACGACTGAATCCGATTGTTGAACGGCTCACGCGGCGTGCTGAGCGCGAATGGTTGATGGCCTACGCCTCGATCATGAGATAGATCGGATTGGAGAGGGCCCAACGCCAGTTGCGAAGGTCAATATCATCTGGCACGCCCTCGGGAAGTTTTTCGGCCGGCATGTCAGCCACGAGTTCACAACGAATGTAGGTAGAAGCTGAAATCGCCAACTCTATTTTGGCGCGGTATGTTGGCACGGCGTATTCCTCAATCGGGGAACCATCGGCGATGATGAGTAGCCTGTAGCCGGCGCCATCGACGATGCTGATGGTCAGCGTGATCTTCTCGTCTGGCGAGATCGACAGTGTGCCGCCCATCTTGGTGCTATCCGTTTGGCCGGCGGCGTGGATATCCAGATGTGGACCCTGCGGGTGTGCGCTGATGCAGGCACGTCCGGCACAGATGGCTGCAAGGATGCCGTCGACACTGCGTTCCTGCACGTGAACCCAGGTTGTCGGCTGTCCTAGGCGCAGCAGATTGGTCTCTTCGCCCGCTGGACAGTGGTAGTCGCTGCCGCCGACGCCGGGCAAACGCAGGCCCTCGCTGAGCAGGCGATCCCAGAGCGCCAGACTTTGGTCGTTGCGATAGGGCCACGGTCCTTGCCAAACCTCCATGGCCTGGACGGGGAGGTCAAATCCGTACTCCCAGGCCGGTCCACCGACCTTGGGATGGTTGATGGAACAGACGGCGCCGTACTCGTGGGCCAAATCAATGATCGCAGCAATATCATCCGCAGAACGAGCGCGGAAGTCACACCAGCGCCCAGTCCCCCAGACGTTCATATGACCGTAGTAGGTGGTAACCTCTTGGCCCGGGATCAGCAGCAACGTCTCATCGGCAAGCTCAGGAAGCAAAGCGTGATGGCTCACGGTATTGTGATCGGTGATGGCCAGGAAATCGAGACTCAAAGCCCGTGCTTTGCTCCACTAGCTGGGCCGGTGAGCCTTTGGCATCGCTGTGGTAGGTATGACTCTGCAGATCTCCGCGTAGCCAGACAGCCGTCTGGGTTGTCTGTTCGAGCTTCGGCTGCCGCGGCGTCCAGTCTATTCGTGTGAACCGAGTGTGCCCATGACGGATCGTCGCTAGGCTCTGAATTGTCCGCTGCTGAGTCGTCTACTGCCGGTATCGCCTCAATCTGAATCTCATAGTCAGCGCCTTGGGGCCAGATGCGATAGAGGCCGAGCAATACCGCATAGCGGCCTGACGGCAGGGGGCCAGGCAGATAGCCTGGCGTTGCTTCCTCAGAGCCGACGAAAAACTCGCTTCGCGCCGAACCACTCCAGCCGCGAAAGCCCAGGCCTCCAGGAAACTGAGAACCGCGTGGATCGAAGAGGCCTAGATCGATAACATTGCCGCCCTCAATGCGGTCGGCGGTCATACGCGCCGAATAGTCGTAGGAGACGGTCAACCGGGCGGCGACAAACGGCAGGTCAAACGGGATTGTAGCGTAGTCGCTGCGATCTTTGTCGTCAGGAGTGATGTGTCCGCGTAGCGTCTTGCGAAAAATTTCCATGGTCGTTCAGAGTGCGCTGCGCAGATCGAGCTCTTCAGCGAGATGGCAGCTTACGAAGTGGCCCGGTCGGATCTCACGCAGTTCCGGGCTCTCAGTCCGACAGAGGTCCTTTGCGTAGCTGCAGCGAGGATGGAAGTAGCAACCATCGGGCGGGTTCGCCGGGCTGGGCACATCGCCTTCCAAGATGATTCGACTGGGAACGTTGCGTGGATCCGGTTTGGGAATGGCCGAGAGTAGGGCCTCGGTATAGGGGTGCAGCGGATGGCCGAAGAGTTCGCGTGTCTCGGCCAGTTCGGCGAGTTTGCCCACGTACATCACAGCGACATGGTCGCACGCATGCTTGATGACGCTCATGTTGTGGGCGATGAAGAGGTAGGTCAGATTGAACTCTTTCTGTAGGTCCTCGATCAAGTTGAGTACCTGCGCCTGCACGGAGACATCCAATGCGGAGACCGGCTCATCCAAGACCAAGAACTCCGGATTGAGCGCCAGCGCCCTGGCAAGGCCGATACGCTGGCGCTGGCCGCCACTGAAGGCGTGGGGATAACGGTTCATATATTCCGGGCTGAGGCCCACGGAGCGTAGCAGTTGGGCCACGCGGTCCTCCAGTTCTTTACCGGAGGCGATCTTGTTGATAACCAACGGCTCGCCGACGATCTGTCTCAGCGTGAGGCGCGGGTTCAACGAGGAATAGGGGTCCTGAAACATGATCTGCATATCACGTCGAAAGGTGCGCATTTCCTCACGCCCCAGGTCAAGCACCTGAATGGGTCCCACATCTTTGTCATGATAGACGATCTTGCCGTCTGTGGCGTCGAGCAGGCGCATGATGCAGCGGCCGGTGGTGCTCTTGCCGCAGCCGCTCTCGCCGACCAGCCCAAAGGTCTGGCCACGTTCGATGGAGAATGTCACGCCATCGACGGCCTTCACATAGCCCACCGTCTTCTTGAAGAAGCCGCGCTTGATTGGGAAGTGCATCTTCAAGTCCTGCACCTCGAGCAGCAACTCACTGGGACTGTTCTCCGTGTCTTGGCTCGCTGGAGCTTCAACCTGTACCAGATCGGCCATCGTTTACCTCGTTGTCGCCTGAGCGCTTTGAACTTGCGCTAGATCGTGATCTGCATCGTACTCTTCGTAGAGTAAACAGCGTACGGACCGTTCGTCATCCGCACCTTCGACATGGGTCATTGCGGGCATGATCTGATTGCATACATTGGGAATGACTTCCGGGCAGCGTGGATGGAAGGGGCAGCCCGGAGGCACGACTGACGGATCGGGCACGGCTCCCTTGATCACGTCGAGACGTTGCCCAAAATCATCATTCAATTTTGGGATCGAGCGCAACAGGGCCCGTGTATATGGATGTTTGGGATCGTAGAATGCAGAATCGACGTCCGTTCGCTCGACGACCTTGCCCAGATACATGACCGCCACGTCGTCGCACATCTCTGCCACCACGCCGAGATCATGGGTGATGAAGATAATGCTCATGCCCATATCCTGCTGCAACTGGGCCATCAATTCCAGAATCTGCGCCTGTGTCGTCACGTCAAGGGCCGTGGTCGGCTCATCGGCGATCAACAGGCTGGGATTGCAGCTCAGGGCGATGGCAATCATGACGCGCTGTCGCATGCCGCCGCTAAGCTGGTGCGGGTAGCTGTCGATGATGCGTTCGGGTTCCGGCAGCTGCACCTTGGCCAGCGCCTCGATGCCACGCTCCCGTGCTTGCCGTCTGTTGACGTTCTGGTGCAGGGTAATGGCCTCAAGCAACTGGTCGCCGACCGTATAGAGCGGATCGAGCGATGTCATCGGTTCCTGAAAGATCATGGCGATCTCGTTGCCACGAATGCTGCGCATGCGACGGCCGCGCGGATTCAGTTCCGTGATCTCGACCTCCTGCGTAACGCCGCTGCCGTTGCCGTCCGCCTGAGGGTAGTAGGTAATCTTGCCGCCCACGATCTTGCCCGGCTTGGGCACCATGTTGAGAATGCACTGGGCCGTTACGCTCTTGCCGCAGCCGCTCTCGCCCACAATGCCTAGTACCTTGCCTCGCTTGACAGTGAGGTCCACGCCGTCGAGCGCCTTGACCACGCCGCTGTCAGTGTAAAAGTGGGTCTGTATGTTCTCGACACGAAGAATTACATCTGGATCGGTTGACATCGATTTGTTTTCCTGGTCGGCTGTGAAAAGCTTTTTGTCACAGATGACTGCTCTAAAAAAAAGGATGTAGATACGAATTTACACGAATTGTCACGAATTTCCCCCTCTGGCAACAGGCGAGTTTTCGTGTAAATTCGTGACAATTCGTGTCCAGAAAACCTCTATGCGGCAGAGTCGCAGTTTTACACAAATTGTCGCGTCTAGAGCGCATACGGATCGGCGGCATCGCGGAAACCGTCGCCGACGAAATTGAAACAGAGCACAGCCACGATGACGAAAAGGCCTGGTATCAAGAGCCATGGGTTGCGCACGACGACGCTCACCGTCTGTGCGTCCTGCAACAGCGTCCCCCAGCTTACCATGGGCGGCATGATGCCCAGGCCCAGGAAGCTGAGCGCTGTCTCAGCCAGAATCATGCCGGGAATGGCCAGCGTCGCCACAACGATGATGTGGCTGAATGCATTGGGCAGCATGTGCACAAAGATGATGCGCGGGCTGGAAGCCCCGGCTGCACGCGCTGCCGACGTGTAGTCCATTTCCCGATAGGAGAGCACCTTGGCGCGCACCTGGCGTGCCAGTCCCGTCCAGCCAATCAGAGAAAGAATGACGGTGATGGCAAAGAAGCGCTTGATGCTAGACCAGTCCGGCGGCAATGCCGCTGCCAGAGCCGCCCAAAGAGCGATGGTGGGAAAAGACATCAGCAGTTCGATCATGCGCTGCATGAGCGTATCAGTGATGCCGCCGTAGTAGCCGGAAATTGTCCCCAATGCTGAGCCGAAAATGATCGTCAATGACACGCCCAACAGGCCTACGGTCAGGGAGATTCGCCCTCCGTGTAGGATACGAGCGAAGAGATCTCGCCCGATGCGATCGGTGCCGAGGATGAATATGGTTCCACGCTCACCTTCGTAGAGGTTTTCATCGATTCCATATAGGTGTAGGTTGAACTCGAAAAGACCAAACAGAAACGGATAGGTTCTGCCCTGCACAAGAAAGAAGACAGGATAAATGCGTTCGGTGTCCAACTCGTGTACGTATATGAGGTTTTCTGTATCGAGAGTTGTTGTTGTCCCATAGACAAAGGGGCGGAGATGAAAAGTGCCGTCAACCTCGAAGAAGCGAATTCTCTGCGGGGCCATGAGAATATAGTCTTCCTCGACTCTAAGAAAGCTGTAGGGCGACAGGAAGTCAGCCAGGATCACCATGATATAGAGAATGATCAACGTTACCGCCCCGGTAATGGCGAGTCGGTTGCGCAGAAAGCGACGCATCATCAACCTGCCGACGGACAATGTCGCCACACCTTCGGCAGCCAGATCCGAATCTGGGGCAATTGTGCCGTCCGGCGGGGGCATGTCGTCCAGTGCGGCCGCCTGGATAAAATCTTGTGTCATCACTGATTCCCTTTGTTGGCTAGGTCAGTTTGGCGGGAAAGGTTGATCGGTTCCTGATTAGTCGTAGCGGATGCGTGGATCGACCCAGGCCAGTAGGAGGTCTGCCAGAAAGTTACCGACGACGAGCATGGCCGCCAAGAACATCAGGAAGGTGGCTGCCAAATACATGTCCTGCTGGCGCAGGGCATTGAAGTAGAGCGGCCCCGTGGTCGGGAGGCTTAGCACGATCGAGACGACCAGTTCGCCGGAGATGATAGCAGGCAGGCTCATACCCAGCAGCATGATCAGGGGATGAATGGCGTTGCGTACGGCATGTTTCATGACCACCGTGTTCTCGTGCAGACCGCGTGCTCTAGCTGCCTGTACATATTGCATGTTGAGTGTGTCCAGGAGATTGCCGCGCATCATGCGCATGAGCACGGCCGTGCCGGCGGTACCCACAACAAAGACAGGGACCCACAAGTGCTTCAGCAGATCGCCAAATTTGGCGAGGCTCCAAGGCGCGTCGACATATTCCGGTGAGAAGAGTCCGCCCACCGACTGGCCAAAATATCTTTGGGCAATCACCATTAGGATGAGGGCGAGCAAAAAGTTGGGGATCGAGAGGCCGGCCAAACCCATTACTGTGGCCGCGTTATCCTGCCACTTATATTGATTGGTCGCCGAATAGATGCCAATGGGGATGGCGACCGCCCAGGTAAAAAGCAGTGTCGAGGTGGCGATGACAACCGTCCACCCGATCCGCTCCCAGATCAATTCCTTGACCTCACGATTGTACTCGAAGGATCGACCGAAGTCGCCCTTGACGAAGCCTGTGATCCATTTGACATACTGGACATAAACCGGCTGATCGAGTCCGAAGCGCTGCTCCAGGGCGCGAATCTCAGACTCGGCGGTGTCCGTGCCCATCATCTGGCGTTCCATCATGTAGACGTCCAGATAGGTGCCGGGCGGCAGATTGATGATCCAGAAGCCGACGACCGAAACCATGAAGAGAGTGAAAACCATGTAGATGGCGCGTTGTAGGATGTATGCTAGCATTCAACAACCCCTTATCAGCAGGAGTGATCGGTATGAGACCTGCGGGCGTCGAATCGATTTGTGCGCCCAAGAGCCTTGAATCTGTCAATATTGGCCGGATCATTACTTCCCAGCCCAGTTGTCCGGCACGGGCCACGTACGCTGCTTGCAGCAAGTGTACATGGCCCGCGCCGGGCAGATCGGTCTTACCTGTGTTCCAAGTATCTTCTCAATACTTCGTGGTAGGGATGACCCTTGCGGTCGCCCTCGGCGGGCCGGGGCAAGCCGGCCCCTACCGATTGAGAATCTACTGTTCTCGGTCCCGAAGTTTACTGAGCGTCCGTGAAGTAGAACTGCTCCGGGAACACAGCGGCGAAGTAGTTCATGATCCATGGATTCGTAAAGCCGCCGGTGCCAAGCTGTTCCTTGGTCGGCACATTGCCCACGTTGTCTTTGAAAGCGACGATGGTGGGAATGTTGGCGACTGTCCCGTAGAAGAACGGACCTTCTTCGATATGGACCTTCATGATCTCGAAGACAAGTTGTTCGCGAGCCGCGTCGTCGGCCTCAACCTTAGCCTGGTCATAGAGGTCCCAGAGGCGTAGGATCGGATCGCCTTCTCCCGGTTCCTCACGGGGCGGGTTGCGATCGGCCGGATCCAGGTCGAGTTCAGTCCCTTCCTTCTCGGTACCCAGCGTCGCATACCAGGAGCCGTAGAGCGGGGCCCAACGATCATTGCCGATGGGCACGACCCATTGGGGATAGACCAGGTGGTTGGGCCCGTCACCGACCTCCCAGCCGGCACGCCAATCGATCTCATTGCTGTCCTGCATTACGTTGAGTTGGGCGCTGTCCACCGGGTTCACCTGGGCTTTAATGCCCACATCGCCCCAGTTCTCGGTGATAATCTCGGCCACCAGCACATGTTCTGCCGATGCCGTAGCGCTCATGTCCAGGCGGATGACCAACTCGTTGCCTGTCTCCGGCATGTCGCGCCAGCCGTCGCCGTCCTGGTCGACCACACCGGCTTCATCAAGCATGGCCATGGCGGCTTCCGGATCGTATTCTACCGCCAGGTCGCGCCATTGTGCGAAGAGATCCTGTCCCTCCTGGGTGGCATTGTACTCAATGGCCTTGGGACTCATGGTCCCCGTTGTCGGGAAACCGGTGCCGAAGTAGACGGCCTTCTGGATCTTTTCTCGGTCGATGGCGTGAGAGAGGGCGCGTCGGAACTCCTTCATGCGATAGAGTGCGCGCTTCTCGGGATCGTAGTGGGTCCAGTTGGGATAGACCATAGAGCCTGTACCGGAGCCGCCGTCCCAGAGATCAGTCTTGAGGCCGACGGAAGCCTCGGCATCACGGAAGACTGACAGCTCGCTCAGCGGTTGGTACTTGCAGGGGCGTCCACAGATCTCCTGCTCGCCGCCAATGACCTTGAGCTTGGCAACTTCCAGGTCCTCGACAAAAGTCATATCGATGCGATCGATGTAGGGCAGCTGATTGCCCGCGCTGTCGACCGCATAGTAGTAGGGATTGCGTTCGAGTACCATGCGCACGCCGGGTTCATACTGTACCGGCATCCAGGGATTCAACACCGGACGCTCGGGATTGTTCTCCCACTGACGTTTTTCGTCAAACTCGGTGTAGTCTGCCACTTCGGTATTGTACTTGGGGTGGAACTGCTCCATGTAGTGCTTGGGGATCACGAAGAACTCACTGTCGTCCGGCGTGCCGCTGTTGGGCCACATGGCCAGTCGATCAGGGAAGAGGGGCGACGGCGCTGCAAAGGTGAACTTCAGTGTGTAGTCGTCGATCTTCTCAAGCACAGCGGTGGCGTCACCGGAGATCATCCAGTCAGGCGGGCTTTCCGGGTAATCCGGATTCAACGCCATATCTTCCCACCAGAAGAGAATATCGTCTACGGTGAAGGGCTCGCCGTCCGACCATTTGGTCCCTTCGCGGAAGAAGAGCGTCCATTCGGTCTTGTCGTCGTTGGACTCCCAGCCCTTGGCCAGACCGCCTCGCTTGTCAAGACCGTCAAGTAGCCACTGCACGGGTGAATGGCCCTGCATGGCGATGCCCAGATGGTTGCCGTTGCGATCGATGTCAAAGCGATGCCATGTGCCGCCGTACTTGCCGATCTCGCCATAGGGCTCGATGATCAGCGGTTCGGCCGGAATTCGTTCCTCCAGCGGCGGCAGATCGCCGGCAGCGACCATCTCCTGCAGCATGGGTGCTTCTTTGCCGCCGTCCCCTTCCATCGCTGCCGAGTCCTCTGCCGGAGCTTCTGTTGCGGCTGGTTCGTCGGCTGCCTCCGGCGCGGGCGCGCCGCTGCATGCCGCCATCAGCATGCTGAATGCCAGCAGCATAACAACTGCAAGTAGCATGTTTCGATGCTTCATCAGCTTTTTCCTTTCCGGAATACTTGAATGGGTTGACAGTAGAACGCTTGTCTGAAGTCAGTTCGTTGCAGGGATTGAGGAAAAACAGTCACGAGATTCCCCGACGAGATCTGACAAAAAGGAGTACAAGGGTGATGGCACGGATTCAAATCATTACAAGGCCGACACCTCCTTGTGTGGGCCGGCAAAGGTCGGCTGGCGAACTCAAATGCCACGCGTAGGTGACCTTGAGATCCGGATCCGGCCAGTCATTGCGCTGGCCAGAAAGATCTGCCGTCACCAAATGGGCCGTTCCGGCTTTTACCACGAAGATCTCGGAGAACTTGTGTCATCTCCAGCCGGACGGAGTGATGTGTGATGAATCATGAAAATATACGGAGACGTAACCCGATTATAGCATAGGCAGGCTGCCGCATCAACAGTCCAAAAAAGCCGAGAAGATGCTACGATTGAGCCAATAGTTCCTGCACGTCGCTCCGATAGGGCAGCGACGTCTGCGCACCTGCCTTGGTGACGGCCAGCGCGCCGGCTGCGCAGCCCCAAGGCGCCGCTTCGGCGATGCTTCTGCCTTCGGCGATGGCGGTTGCCAAGCCGCCAAGGAAGGCATCACCCGCCGCCGTCGTGTCGACGACCTCGTCGATGGTGAAAGCTGGAAATCGCTTGACGCCGTTCACATCGGCCAGCAACACGCCGCGCTCGCCCAGCGTCAAGATGATGGTGTCGACGCCGCTGGCGCGCAGCGCGTTGGCAGCCGTTGCCAACTCGTCCTCGCTGTCGACCGGTAAATTGGTCAGCGTGGCGGTCTCACTTTCGTTGGGCACCAGGATGTCGACCCCTGCCAGCAACGCAGCCGGCAGGGGCTGGGCCGGGGCCGGGTTGAGGATGACGGTGACGCCGTTTGCATGGGCGATCTCTGCCGCACGCTTGACGCTTTCCAGCGGAATCTCCAGCTGAAGCAGCAGCACGTCGGCATTGGCAATCGTCTCGGCTGCGGCATCGACATCTGTGGGCGTCACGTGCATGTTGGCCCCGGACGCCACAACGATGCTGTTCTGTCCGCGTGCATCCACCACGATCAGCGCCACGCCGGTTGCTGCATCCGCGGTCGTGATGTGCCGGGCATCGATGTTGTCGGCGGCCAGGCTCTGCCGCAGTTGAGCCGCAAAGCCATCATCACCGAGGCGGCCGACCATGGCCGTCTGCGCGCCCAGCCGGGCCGCGGCCACGGCCTGGTTGGCTCCTTTGCCGCCCGGCACCGTGGCCAGGTCGCCGCCCAGCACCGTTTCGCCCGGCGCGGGGATTCTCTCCGTGTGAGTGACAAGATCAATATTCAAACTGCCTACTACAACAACGCGTGCCATATATGACCTCCATCCGTGTCCTATCCGACCACCGACTGTTGAGTCGCTGAATCGTTACCCCTTGAACTTGTTTGCAAGTTGTCCTTTGCTCCCCGTTTTGACGCGGAAGATGTCACCGGCTTGAGGCTGCTTTTCCCAATCGGCGGCACTAAAATCGACGCTGGCGCAGGTGATGAATAGTTCATCCAGATCCGATCCGCCGAAGCAGCAACTGGTCACCTTGGCCACCGGAACGTTGACAACCAGATCTAGACTGCCGTCGGGTGCATAGCGGTTGACCCGCCAGCCGTCCCAGCGTGCGCCCCAGATGTAGCCTTCGCTGTCTACGCACAGTCCATCTGGATGGCCTTCGCCCTCCCGCTTCTCGACGACCGTGCGTCGATTCGAGATGGCGCCGGTGGCGTCGTCATAGTCGTAGGCCCAGATGACGCCCTGCGGCGTGTCCGTATAGTACATAACCGTGCGGTCCGGACTCCAATCGATGCCGTTGGAACAAGCGATTTCGGTCTCCATGACATGAACGCTGAGATCCGTATCGAGGCGGTAGAGCTTGCTGCCCTCTGCCATGGTGCCGGCCCAGAAACGGCCCTGCGGATCGACCTTGCCGTCGTTGAAGCGGGCATCGGGTTTGTCGGCCTCCGGGTCGGCGATGAAGTCGAGTTCTTGGGCGGCCTCGTCCCAAAAAGCAAAACCGTCGCGCAGCGCCAGCACCAGTCCGCCCGACTCGCGGAAGACCACCGTGCCGACAGGCTGGCCGACGTCGAAGCGTTCAGGCGCTTCGTCGCCCAGTGCGTAGCGATAAAAACAATTGCTCTGAATGTCGACCCAGTAGAGTTTCTGCTCCTCAGGGTGCCAGACCGGCCCTTCGCCCAGCGTATTGTTGATCGAGAGTAGATGTTCGGCTTTCATGGTGGTAGATCTCCGTTTGGTGGATGGGTGGAAAAACTGCTGCGTGCTGCGTACTACCCTACCCCCTCGCCCCCACCGTCTGCCGATAACGCGCGGGCGACAATCGACATGTGCTTCGAAAGACTGCATAGAAGCGGCTCAGGGAGTTGAAGCCGGATTCGTAGGCAATATCAAGGACGCTCTCGTCGGTGGTGAGAAGCAGTTGCTGAGCATGGGCGATGCGATATTGGTTGAGGTAGTTGACAATCGTGCGCCCGGTGTAGGTTCTGAACAGTTGCATGGCGTAGTTCGGATGGAGATTGGCGGTGGCCGCAACCTCGGCTACGGTCAACGGCTCCTGAAAGCGGTCGGTGATACAGGAGACCATGCGCTCTATCTCTGCACCGCCGGACCGCGCTGCCGGCGCTCTTTGTTCGACCGCGATCTCGCGTGCAGAGAGTGCCAGCAGGCGCAGTGATGCTTCGATCTCCAGCATCGTGATCTGATGATATGCGGGCAGTTGCATTTGAGCATGGCGATGCCAACGCTCAAATAAGGCCTGGCTGAAGCCGGCATCATCCACTGCAGACGATGCCACCGGTCCGCCCGATAGAATCTGATGCGTGAATGACTGTGGCAAGCCCCATTGTAAGAAATTGGCGAGCGGCAGATGGACGGCGTAGTGGGCGGTCGCCCCTTCAAGTTGAATGATCTGATGGGGAATGGCGGCCCAGAACACGCAGAGGTCGCCTGCCGTGAAGGTCACGTGTTGCGCGCCGAACAGATAGGTGAGCTGACCCTCGGCCACAAAGTTGAGCTCGATATCATTGTGGGTGTGGGGCGTCGCCATTTTGGGCGTCGGATAGGGGAAGAAGCGAAACGTGCGCAGGTCAACAAGAGAGGTTGGCTCCGACTGTGACACCTTGCTTCTTCCATTGGATCTGGCCATGATGAATGGTGACCTTCTCTGACCGTTTTTACGAATGTCGCGTGGTTGGCGGGGTCTGGTAGGGCGGTTTCCCTACCCGCCGAACATGACCGGCATGGAATCCTATGCAATCAACCGGTTTCTTCTCTGTGTCTCTTCTGGTGAAGGAAATCGTCTCGCAAGCGAGCTTAGTATACAGGAATAAACCGATGGAAACAAGAAGAAATTCCTGCATTGTTGTGTTAATCTGATGGCATTCCAATCTTTGAAATCTGAAAGCAAGAGAGAGGCACAACACGCGAAAGGGACCTTCATGTCTATCAAGATCGGCGTGATCGGCGCCGGCTCCATCGGCTTCACACGTAAGCTCATGCACGACATTCTGGCTGTGCCGGAATTGCAGGACACGACTTTCTATTTCATGGACCTATCCCAGGACAACCTGGACATGGTGACCCAGCTCTGCCAGCGCGATATCGACGCCAACGGGCTGCCGGCCGCCATCGTGCCCACCACCAACCAGCGCGAGGCAATCACCGACGCTGACTACGTGCTCTGTTTGATCCGCCAGGGCGGGCTGGAGGCGTTTGCCCTCGACATCGACATTCCGCTCAAATATGGCGTCGACCAATGCGTGGGCGACACCATCTGCGCCGGCGGTATCATGTATGCTCAGCGCACCATTCCGGTCTTGCTCAACATCTGCAAAGACATCCGCGAGGTGGCCAAGCCGGGCGCACTCTTCCTCAACTACTCCAACCCGATGGCCATGAACGTCTGGGCCTGCAATCAATATGGCGGCGTGCCGACCATCGGCCTCTGCCATGGTGTGCAGGGTGGCCACTGGCAGATCACCCGTTGCATCGAGCTGTGGGCCAAAAAGGAGGGCCTGCTGGGTGAGGAGGAGACGCTGCATCGCAACGACGTCGACATCGTCTGCGCGGGCATCAACCATCAGACCTGGTACACCAAGATCCAATGGCGCGGCATGGACATGGCGCCGAAGATGCTCGAGTTGTTTGAGGCGCATCCGGAATATCGCGAGACCGAAAAGGTGCGCATCGACATGCTGCGTCGCTTCGGCTATTATACGACCGAGTCCAACGGCCATGTCAGCGAATATGTGCCCTGGTACCGCAAGCGTGTCGAGGACATCCCGCAGTGGATCGATCTGCGCAGTTGGATCCACGGCGAGACCGGCGGCTACCTGCGTGTCTGCACTGAGGGCCGCAACTGGTTCGAGACCGACTTCCCCAATTGGCTCGAAGAAGAACCGCCGACCATCGAGGCCGACCGTCGCAGCGAGGAGCACGGCTCCTTCATCATCGAAGGCCTGGAAACCGGGCGTGTCTATCGTGGTCATTTCAACATCGTCAATCAAGGGCAGATCACGAACTTGCCTGACGGCTGCATCATTGAGATCCCGGGCTATGTGGACAAGAACGGCATCAACATGCCGGTCGTCGGCGATCTGCCCCTGGCCTGCGCGGCCACTTGTTCGGCCAGCGTGCGCGTGCAGCAGATGGCCATGGAAGCCGCCGTCCACGGCGACGTGACCCTACTGAAACAGGCCATGCTCCACGACCCGCTGACTGCCGCCGTCTGCACGCCCGAGGAGATCTGGCAGATGGCCGACGAGATGCTGACCGCCCAGGCCCAGTGGCTGCCCCAATACGCCGACTCGATCGCTGATGCCCAAGCACGCCTGGACGAGGCCGTCGCCAATGGAACCCGCGTCGAAGCCATCGTGACGGAAGGTGCGGCCCGCCTGCACACCAAGACGGTTGAAGAGATGGCTGCGGACAAGGAGGAGGCCCGTCGCAACGCCGCGGCTGCGGACAAGGGTAAGATGACCAAGGAAGTATAGACCGAGCCGAACGAACGTCCCCGGCACTGCCCAGGAAGACTTGCGCAAAGCAGAGTCTGTCTGGGCAGTGCCGGGGACGGCCACACGGGAATCCGCCCAACGATGAAGGAGTTTTGCAGTGAGACTTGTTCAATTTCTAGACGACGATGCCCGTCGGCGTGTCGCAACGGTTAGCGAGGGCAGCGATTCCCTTTGTCTACTTGGCAACACGGACAGCGTGCGTGATCTGGCGCTGGAGGCCAACCGTCTGGGTACGACCTTGGCGGCACTGGTCGAGCAACGGACTGGCGAATGAGTTTGTCGACTATGCATTGATCGTGGCCGAAGGCAGACTATTGCCTCCCCTGGATCACCCTGATCCGGCCCATGTTTTCGTGACCGGCACCGGACTGACACACCTGGGCAGCGCCAAAGCCCGCGATGCCATGCACGTGGATGAAGAAACGAAAGAGACTGAAGCAGAGAGTGATGTCCCGCTGACTGACTCCATGCGCATGTTCAACTGGGGGCTGGAGGGCGGCAAACCGCGGCCGGGCAAGATCAGCGTGCAGCCGGAGTGGTTCTACAAGGGCACCGCCTTCTGCGTCGCTGCACCGGAGCAAGCGCTGGAATTGCCGTCCTATGGGCTGGACGGCGGCGAAGAGGCTGAACTTGTCGGCCTTTATGTCATCGCTGATGACGGAACTGTGCTACGCATCGGCTATGCGTTGGGCAACGAGTTCTCCGACCACGTGATGGAGCGGCAGAACTATCTCTACCTGGCTCACTCCAAGCTGCGCAGCTGTTCCTTCGGACCCGAGTTGCTCGTGGGTGATGCGCCTGCCGATATCCGCGGCACCGTGCGCATCCTGCGTGACGGCGTCGAACTCTGGTCAGAGCCCTTTCTCACCGGGGAAGCGAACATGTCGTACAACATCGCTGCATTGGAGCATCATCATTTCAAGTACGAAATGTTCCGTCAGCCGGGCGATGTCCATTGCCACTACTTCGGCACCGCCACGCTGAGCTTTTCTGCGGGCATCGCCGTGCAGAGCGGGGATATCTTCGAGATTGACGCACCGGGATTTGGTAAGCCGCTGCGGAACCCGGTGAAGGCCGTTGACGGGGAAGATGCGTTGGTTGTTGTTGTGCCGGTTTGAGAGCGAACAATTGTCGATATTCGATTGGGAACGGTCAATTTTCGACGAAACTGGATGGGTAACGATTGCTGGCCGACTAACGGTTCATGGTGAATTGATGATTGTGAACAGCCAATCACGGACCGGATGACACTTCGGTGCCGGTCATGTTCTCAGTCGCAACACGAATTGCGTAATACTTCTTTCAAGCAGCAAGCAGCAAGCAGCAAGCCCCAGGAAACCCAATGCAACCAAGAAATCTGCTCTACATCATTTCCGATCAGCACAACCGCAACTTCCTGGGCGCCTACGGCAGCGACGTGGTTCGAACGCCCAATCTGGATGCGTTGGCAGCACGGGGCACGCGCTTCGCCAATGCCTACACCAACTGTCCCATTTGCGTGCCGGCTCGGGCTTCGCTGGCGACCGGGCGCTATGTCCATGAGATCGGCTATTGGGACAACGCCTTTCCCTATGACGGGGCTGTGCCGGGCTGGGGTCATGCACTCAAGGCACAGGGCTTCCGTGTCGATTCCATCGGCAAACTCCACTTTCGGGGCGTCGAGGACGACAACGGCTTCACCGAGGAAGTTGAACCCCTGCATGTGGTCGAGGGTGTGGGTGATGTCCTGGGGGCCATCCGTGACGATCCGCCGCGCCGGCAGAAACGGGTCGGTGTGCTCAACGCAGGCCCTGGCGACTCGACCTATCTGCAGTATGATAGACGCAATGCGGACAACGCCTGCACATGGCTGAATGACCATGCGGGCGACGAGAAGCCCTGGGTGCTCTTCCTCTCGTTTGTCTGTCCGCATCCGCCCTATATTTCGCCGCCGGATCTCTTTGAGTACTACGCTGCGCTTGACCTGCCGCGGCCGCCCCAATGGCGTCGCGAGGATTGGCCCGATCATCCTGCGCTCGACTACATGCGTCACTTCTTCCATCTCGAAGAGCCATTCGACGAAGCGGACTTGCAACAGCTTGCCGCTGCCTACTGCGGTGTCTGCACCTTCCTCGACCAGCAGATCGGGCATGTACTGGCAGCGCTCGATTTACTGGGCCTGACGGACGATACGCGCATCGTCTACACGACCGACCACGGCGACAGCCAGGGTGCACGCGGCCTGTTCGGAAAATTCACCATGTATGACGAGTCGGCGGCTGTGCCCATGATCCTGGCCGGGCCGGAAGTGCCGCAGGGCAAGGTTGTCGAGACGCCGGTTTCGTTGGTCGACACCTATCCGACGATTCTGGAGGCGGTCGGCGCTGAGTTTGACGCTGCAGCCGCTTCGCTGCCAGGCCAATCGCTCTGGGAGATCGCACAGGCGGCGGATGAGGACCGGACGGTTTTTAGTGAATATCATGCATTATCGACCGAGCACGGCATCTACATGTTACGCAATCGGCACTACAAGTACGTCTACTATGTTGGCCTGCCGTCCCAGCTTTTCGACATGATCGACGACCCGCTTGAATGCCATGATCTGGCGCAGCTGCCGGAATACCAGTCTGTGGTGCAGGTGATGGAAAGTGAGCTGCGCGCCATGCTCGATCCGGAAGCGGTGGATGCTCAGGCGTTGTCCGATCAGGCCGCACTCATTGATTCCTTTGGCGGGCGCGAGGCGGTGATTGCCCGTGGCGCCTTCGATAATTCGCCGGTACCCGGCGAGGAGCCGACTTTTCGTAAACATTGAGACCCACGCGTACCGTTCGTTTTGACTGACGATGCTTGACTGTAAATATGCGTTGTGTTAAGTTCAATTATCATCTTCGTAAAACGCTTTACTCTTACTCGTTTCAACTCTTCGAGACATATTTGCAGGTCGGAGGAACCCTTTGGCTACTGTAGCGAATACGACCAATTCGGGCTCTCAGCGTTCGCAGATTTTCGGCATCAACCGTCGAGTGCTGCGCAATAATTTGGATGGGTGGCTCTTTGCGTCGCCATGGATCATCGGTTTTATTTTGTGGACGCTCGGACCGATGTTGGCATCGCTGGTCATCTCGTTCACTGACTGGGACTTGATCACACCGCCCACGTTCATTGGCGCAGAAAATTTCACCCGATTGTTCACCGATGATCTGGTTTGGCAGGCACTCAAGGTCACCACGATTTATGCCGTCACCAGTGTCCCGCTGCATATCGTTTTCGGTATGGGCCTGGCGCTGCTGTTGAATGGTCAGATTCGTGGCCTGCACTTCTATCGGACTGCCTTCTATTTGCCATCTGTACTCTCCGGCGTTGCTGTTGCGCTGCTTTGGCGTTGGCTCTTCTCGACCGAGTTCGGCCTGTTCAATACGCTCCTCTCCTACGTTGGTATCGTCGGGCCCAGCTGGCTGGGCGATCCGACCTGGGCGCTGCCATCACTCGTCTTTATGAGCCTGTGGGGCGTCGGCGCCGGCACCATCATCTACCTGGCTGGGTTGCAGGGCATTCCTACCGATCTCTACGAAGCGGCGCAGGTGGATGGCGCTTCCAGCTGGACCCGGTTTTGGAACATCACGCTGCCGATGATGACGCCGGTCCTCTTTTTCCAGCTTGTGACCGGGTTCATCGCGGCGCTCCAGATCTTCACCCAGGCCTTCATTATGACGTCCGGCGGGCCGAACAATGCCACGCTCTTTTTTCTGCTCTACCTCTACCGCAATGCATTTGAATACTTCCGCATGGGCTATGCCAGTGCATTAGCCTGGGTGCTGTTTATCTACATTCTTGGTATTGACGTTGATTTTCTATAAGTCGTCCGACCGTTGGGTTTACTACGAAGGCTGACGATAAGCGATAAGGAAGAGGATCGAACCCGTATGACGGTTGTTGAACGATCGGATACGCAATCAGAACAAGGGAAACCGTTGTTGACGTTCCACCAGCGTAGTATCTCTGAGTCAGCTGGTTTCGCATGCGCTCCTGCTGATGGGCGTGGTGGCCATGTTTATCCCGCTGGCCTGGACGCTGTCAACCTCGCTGAAATCGCCAGGCGAGGTTTACCTCTTCCCGCCCACGTGGATTCCCAATGAGATTCTCTGGAGCAACTATGCCAAGGCGGTGACGACGATTCCGTTCTTTCGCTATCTTGGCAACACAACCTTCATCACGCTGGTGAGCATTGTCGGAAAGGTCTTTTCGATCACGCTGGTGGCCTATGCCTTTTTCGCGTTTGCGCTGGTGGGGGCGCAACTTCATCTTCATCCTGATGCTCTCGACCATGATGTTGCCGCCGCATATCACGCTGATTCCCCAGTTTATTCTCTTCAAATCCCTGGGTTGGATCGACACGTTTCTGCCGCTCATCGTACCGACCTTCTTCGGTGGCCCTTGGCTCACATTTCTGGTGCGTCAGTACATGATGTCGATTCCACGTGAGTTGGACGATGCGGCTCGTATCGATGGTTGCTCCAATTTTGGCGTCTACTGGCGCATCATCATGCCGCTATCTAAGCCGGCCGTGCTCATTGTGGTGATCTTCGTCTTCAATGGCACGTGGAACGAGTTCCTGTTGCCGTTGATCTATCTGCACAGTGCCGACAATTTTACCCTTGCACTGGGTTTGCGCATGTTCCAGGGCGAATCAAGCACCAGTTGGAATCTGCTCATGGCCGCGTCGATTCTGACCATGTTGCCAGTCATCATCCTTTTCTTTTCGGCGCAGAAGTACTTTATGCAAGGAATCGTCTTCACCGGCGTGAAGTCCTAGATATCATCTCAGTCTACTTTCGAGTTCCGTTTTTCATCTGTTTCATCGTTGGCTACTTCACACGTACTATCCTGAGGAGGAGAACAATGCTCAACCGAAAGCTCAACCGTCGAGATTTTTTGCGCAACAGCGCCATTGCCACGGCCATGGTGACTGGTCTGGCTGCCTGCGCACCTGCAGCACCTGCGCCGGCCGCCGGTGAAAGTGGCGGCGGCGAAACGCCGGCAGAGGAGGGCGTGACGCTCTCCTTTGTGGTCGACATCATCAATGAAGGCCATGTCAAGGTGCGTGACAAGTGGGTCGCTGAGTTCATGGAAGCCAACCCAGGGATTACCATCGAGCACCAACCGACGCCATGGGCCGACTATTTCACCAAGATCCAGACGCTGATGGCCGCGGGCACGCCTGCCGATCTCTATCGCTATCTCCAGGAGATTGCCCCCATCATCACGGTGCACGAGAAGGGAATGCATGTCCAGCTCGATGACCTAATTGAGCGTGACAGCTATGATATTTCCGACTTCCGCCCGGATGCCATCCAACTCTACAGCTGGGAAGGCAACACCTACGCGTTGCCCCGTGACTACGGCAACCAGAATCTCTACTACAACGTCGACCTCTTCGAAGAGGCGGGCGTTACACCGCCGGCCCCCGACTGGGAAGACACTGAGTTCACCTTTGACGCCTTCTTGGACATGGCCCAGCAGCTGACCAAGCGTGAGGGCAATCGCACGACGCAGTGGGGCTTCCTGGTCAACCGTGGACAACGCCCCTGGGCGACCTGGGTCTACTCCAACGGCGGCGCACTGGTCCACAAGGATGACACCGGCGTAGCAACCGAATCGGCCATGGCCGATCCCGAAACGGTCGAAGCGCTCCAATTCTTGCAGGATCTCATGTACACGCATGAGGTTGCGCCCCGTCCCGATCTGGAATCTGAGTTGGGTGGCGTCGATCTCTTCTCCACCGGCCGTGTGGCCGTCATGCTGACCAACCCGTCAGCCGTCAATCAGTTCCGTGCCATTGAGGCCTTCAAATGGGATGTCGGCACGGTTCCGTTGGGCAACACCGATCGCCGCGGCACCGGCGGCGGCGGCACCGGCTGGGCAATCTCGGCCGGGACTGTGGACTCAGAGGCTGCCTGGGGCTTCCTCAAGCACATCACCAGCGCTCAGGCCCAGTACGACGAGGTCTCCGTGGGTGCCACAACGCCGTCACGCGTCGAAGTTGTACTTTCCGACGAGTTCCTTAGCCCGGACCTGCCGCCGGCCAATTCCAAGGCCTTTGCCCAGGCCCAGGAGTATGTCGTGCGTGATCCGGTCCATGTCGACTGGCCGGAGATCACCCAGCGCATCTACAACCCGACCATGGATCTCCTGTGGAGTGGCACTGAAGATGCAGCAACCGTGGGCCAGATGATCACGGAACAGTCCGCTGAACTGTTCGCCGGCAGCTAGACAACTGGCGAATTTGGACTGTAGGATAACCGTTGTGTGAACCCGAACGATTGCGGAGCCTATGCCCCGTAATCGTTCGGGTTTGATCATTCATAGGGTCAACCGTCGAGACTGCAGAGTCTTACGGCTCGTCAACCCAAACCTATTATCCGGAGCGGAACGATGAGCACTGCGAAACCAGAAAAACCCAACGTCATTGTCTTTTTCACGGATCAACAACGCTGGGATACGACCGGCGTGCATGGCAACCCATTGGAACTGACGCCCAACTTCGACCGCATGGCTCAGCGTGGCACGGATGTCCACTATTCGTTCACCTGTCAGCCTGTCTGCGGACCGGCTCGTTCGTGTCTCCAGACAGGCCTGTATGCCACCAATACCGGTGTCTTCAAGAACGGCGGTCTATTGCCGGAAGGCGTTCCCACCTTGGCCGAATGCTTCAGCAATGCCGGCTACGACACGGCCTACATCGGAAAGTGGCACCTGGGTTCGCAGGATCCGGTGCCAGAGGAAGAACGCGGCGGTTACGACTATTGGTTGGCATCCAACCTGCTTGAGTTTACGTCCGACGCCTACGATACAGTGATGTTTGACAACGACGGCAAGGCAGTCAAGCTGCCCGGCTATCGCGTCGACGGCCAGACCGACGCCGTCATTCGCTATGTGAACGAACATCAGGACGATCCTTTCTTCCTCTTCGCCTCCTATATCGAACCCCATCATCAAAACCATCTCGACGACTATCCGCCGCCGGACGGATATCGTGAGCGCTACACCGGTCGCTGGACGCCGCCTGACCTGGCGGCGCTGGGCGGTTCGTCCGCCCAACATCTGGGCGGCTACTATGGCATGGTCAAACGGCTGGATGAGGCGTTGGGCCGTCTGCTTGACGCCCTGCGCAGTCTAGACATGCTCGACAACACGGTGATCCTCTTCACGTCGGATCATGGCAACCACTTCAAAACGCGTAACGCCGAGTACAAGCGCTCCTGCCACGAAAGCTCGATCCGGGTGCCGACGGCCCTACAGGGTCCCGGATTCGACGGCGGCGGCCGGCTGGATGCCTTGGTCAGCCTGGTTGATCTGCCGCCTACGCTGCTCGATGCCGCCGGCATTCCCATTCCGGAGACCATGGAAGGCCAGTCGATACTGCCTCTGGTCAACCGCGAGAAGGTCGATTGGCCGGACGAGGTCTTCGTCCAGATCAGCGAGTCTCAGGTGGGACGCGCCATCCGCACGGATCGGTGGCTCTACTGTGTTGATGCCCCCGATGCACAGGGCAGCACCGATCCGAGTTCGGATCGCTATGTGGAGCAGTATCTCTACGATCTGCATGCCGACCCCCACGAACTAACCGATCTGGTCGGCGTGGATGCCTTCCGTGGCGTCGCCGACGATCTGAAAGCGCGGCTGATCGCGCGCATGGTCGCTGCCGGCGAGGATGCGCCGGAGATCGAGGACGCGCCGAGCCGCCATCTGATGCAACGCACTGTCAACATCCAGGACGTGCGCGACAAGTATATGGCCAGCCAGATGGAGTAGTAGGCGAAAGGCATTGAACGAAAAGAAGCCCGACATCGATGCGATGTCGGGCTTCTCGACTATAGGAGACTGAATTGTCAACACAGGCCTGCGCTAACGGCTTCAGCTATTGTAGTTTGATCTGTTCATCGATCTGCGGGGCTCTATCTTCCGACAAGTTGTTGAGACCAGGCAGCGTCTGCCAGTCCAATCCGTAGGTCAGCGCAATGCCGAAGTTAGTGTCTCCTGAAGACACTGTGTGGGGGCCTGGTTGTACAACGCTGTTCGTTTGGGCCGTTGCCGTCGTTGGAATCGAGGTGGCTAGAATCGATACGACAGCAAATAGGGATAGTCTCCCCACCACCAACCGTAGACCCTTGAAGAGCCGGTTGCCACACCGTCAAATGACCGATATACTGAGGGTGCCATGATCAGAATTTGGTGCTGCCCACTGGACGGCTGATCAGAGCGCCGAGTCTGGCGCCTAGCCGCACTGCCATTTCTACTTGACAAATAGATGCCAGCGGTTTCAGGAGTTCGTCATGACCTCTATTCGTGATAGGTCAAAGGTTTTCTTGTTTTTGGCGGTTTTTCTCTGGTTGTGTTGCCCATGGTCTGCGGTGTATGCCCAGGAGACTTTGGATGGCCAGGAGACCGTAGATGCCGAACCAGAGTCGGCCACAGATTCACCACCGCTTGCGCCGGTCCAGCTCAATCCACCGGACGGTTCCACGACCACCTCGACCAGCGACCCGCCGCTAGGTCTACCAACGTTGTCTTGGCAGATTGTCGAGGGCGCCATCAAGTACCACGTTCAGGTGGCCACCTCGCCCGGTTTCGGTGATCCGCTGGTCGACAAGGATACATACGCCGGCGCCTATTCGCTGGAGATTGCCCTGCCCGACGGCATCTACTACTGGCGTGTCAAAGCCGGATCTGGCGTCGTCTACAATCCGACCTGGGGACCGTATTCGGATGTTTTCAGCTTTGAGAAGGATTGGAGCACGGGCGGCGCACTTAAGCCTACACTTCTGGAGCCTGAGGCTGACGCTATTCGCGCGGCCTTTCAGGCCGGCGATTTTAGCTGGACTCCAGTCGCCGGCGCCGCCAAATATCGCTTTGAACTGGCCGGCGATCCGGCCTTCACCAATGTAGTCTACGACGCGATTACCTTGAAGCCCCAACATACGCCAGTCGAACGGCTGGCCAGCAACACCTACCACTGGCGGGTCACGCCCATCGACTACAGGGACAACTACGGCCAGTCCAGCGACGTCCGCTCCTTTACGTTCGACTGGGCCGCTACCCCCGAACTCCTGGCGCCTGTGGACGACGTGGAGACGCCCTTCGTGCCCCGCTTCTCCTGGACGGCCGTAGAGGCGGCCAAGGAGTACCGGCTCCAGATCTCTACTCAGACTGACTTTGGCTTTCCTACCGAATATATCACGCGCAACACCGACTTCACACCCGTCAAGGCGCTGAGCAACGACCAGGACTACTTCTGGCGCGTGCGGGCTGTCGATTATCAGGGAACGGGTACGCCGTGGAGCGAAGTGCGCGGGTTTCGCACCAAATGGAACTTTGCACCCACGCTGCTGACGCCGGCCGACAACGCTATCATGCTCTCCTATCCTTTTTTCAGTTGGGAGCCCATCCCCGGTGCGGAGCGCTACCAGATTCAGATCGACGAGAGTAACTCCTTCGAGCCACCCCTGATCGGCGACGAGAAGCTCTTCAACGTCAATTCATATACACAGCCGGAATATCGCAACGGCCTCGTCGCCCGCGACTACTACTGGCGGGTGCGCGGCCTTGACGCACAGGACAACACCACCGCTTGGAGCGAAGTACGCGCCTTTCGCACGGACATCGAGGTACGGTCTAACTTGATCTATCCGCCCTACTATTACCCACCGGACACGGCCAACCTGCCCGTTCATCACGATCGTACCATTGCCTGGCCCCTCTTCCTGTGGGACACCGCTCATACCACGCTCCCGTTTCCCGTGAACGCCATCGGCCTGCCTGTGGCGCCCGACTATTACCACCTGATGGTAGACGACGATCCTGGCTTTGGATCACCCAACTTCCAGATCGAGACACTGGGTCTGGCGGCGGCGCCCACGTTGGACACACCATTCGCTGGACTCCAGAACGGCCAGATCTATTATTGGCGGGTACAGGCCTTCCGCGAAGGACGCAAGCTGGGCGGCGACGCTGTGTGGCGCATGCGTTACGATGCAGGCGTCCAGGAATTGGCCTGGACACCGCCGTCGGGCGATGGGCCGTCCATCATCTACCCGCGTGATGCTTTTGAGGCCGTAGATGCGCCGGTACTAGGCTGGCAACCTGTGAACGGCGCCGCCAACTACCGCGTCCAGGTCAGCCGCAACCAGGACTTCACCGTTGTAGTGGACGAGGCGCGACCGCAGTTCGTCAATTATGTGCCGTGGCAGGGACGGCTGGAGGCCATGCCTTTCGGCGCCTACTGGTGGCGGGTACAGGCTGAAAGCGCCCAGGGTGTTGCATTGGGCGGCTGGAGCCAACCCAGGCGTTTCCATCTGTCCGTGGATCTGTTGACCGGCAACCCCATCGATATGGTGCCCGTGCCCTGCGCCGACCTCAAGCCTGACGAGGTCGAAATTCCGCCCTGCACGCGTGTCGATACGCCCACCACGATCATCAGCACCACGCAGAATTACCTGCCGGCCTGGACGTTCATCGCCGCCAGCCCGGGGGACAGCGGGAACGAGTACGATGTGGGCAACCTGCACGTCATGACCGATCGCTACTACGACGGCAACCACTATTGGGCTATCGCCTTCGAGGCCGCCGCAGCGATCGGCGGATCTGTCAAGTACGGAATTTACATCGACGTTGATCATGTGGAGAATTCAGGCGCCGCCGCTGATCCGCTGGGCAAACCCATCAGTACCGATGGCCTGTTCCGTCCCGAGTACGTGATCTACGTCCACCGTGCCGGCAATACGGTGGCCAGTTCGGACGTATCATACTTCCAATGGAACGGCAGCAGTTGGGATCCAGTCCAGTCGCTTGCGTCTCTCGGTGGCGTCGCATGGTATGAAGATGCCACCCACGGTATCCAGATCCTGGTGCCCTACACGTCTATCGATCCTGACGATTCCTCGGGCAGCATGGCTCTGGCCGTGTTCAGCACAGATGTTGCCGGCGGTGGCCTGGTGGACAGCGTGCCTCCCCAAGGTGGCCTCATCGACAACCCGGCCTTTGTCTCGGATATGCTAGCGCCGCTCTATCCCTTTGACACGCCTCTCTCAAACCCCAGAGTGCTCTATGACATGCCGCCGTTGCGCTGGCGAACGCCCATTTTTGACTCGATCGACGGTTACCAGGTTGAGGTTGCGCGCGATGCTCAGTTCACCGATATCGTGGAAACTTGGGAGACCTACGAGACTCGCACGTCCCCATTTTTTGAGTTGCTGCCGGCTACGTTCCAATCCGGCAATGCCTTCGAGGACAACGAATCCTACTACTGGCACGTGCGTCTGCGCCACGAACGGTTTGATCCGATTAAGCCGGACTTCTACGATTATGGGCCGTGGTCGCCCCCCTTTCGCTTCAAGCTGGACAGCCGTCGGGTGGCCAATGCCAAACTGTCCACAGCGCCAGATGCCTTCATGACCCCGTCGTTCGAATGGGATCGGGTAGACGGCGCGGCCGGCTACACCATCCAGATCGATGACGATGCCAACTTCAGCAGCCCCCTGGTTAACCAGGCCACTGACGCCACCAGCTTCACGCCCGACGAGAAGTTTGGTACGCAGGCACTGATCTACGGAGCCCAATATTTCTGGCGGGTGGCCATGCGCCGCTCCGACCAGGTCGTCGGTCACTGGACCGACGCCATGACCTTCGCCAAGACTTCGCTCTACCCGACACCGTTGGTACCTTTGACCGGCCAAACGGTGACCGGTCAGCCGACGTTCCAATGGACAACCATACTCACGCCGACCGTGACGCCACGCTTGGCTGTTCCTCGCTATCGCCTGCAAGTGGACGACGATCCCAACTTCGGTAGCCCTTTGGTCAATGTCATCAGTGAGTCCTCCACCTACACGCCGCCCAAGGCAAGAGTCTTACTGATGGAACCTGGCACTGGCGAGTGGCGCTATATGACGCTAACAACAAGCAGGGGCCTTTCAGTCCGGCACAAAGCTTCACTAAGGGCTATCCGTTGCCCGAAGTGTTGTGGCCACCCCAGGGCAAGACGGCGGGCGCCATCCCTACCTTCCGCTGGTCTGCCGTGGATGGGGCTGCTTATTATAAGGTGGAGTATGCTGATAATGACCTGTTCAACCGTTCGACCACGGTCTACACTGACAACGCTAGCTATACGCCCACAAAGGCGTTGGATACCATTGAGGTTTTCTGGCGGGTCCAGATGATCGACCAGGACCGCAAGCCCGGGCCGGTGGTCTCCAGTCATTTTTATCTGGGGTTCAGCGCGTTTCTTCCGCTGGTGTACGGGGATTAAATAGGAACTGCAAGTAGTGCGAAAAGTGCACTTTGGCAACAATGCAACCGAATCAGCGTCGATTCACCCGCATTGTTGCCAAAGTCCCCGGCACTTTCTTGTAACAGCTATAGATGTTCAGATAAAGATTCGTGATATATCCATCGGCATGGCCCGCCGATTGAAATCGGCGTCTGCCACGAAAAACGTGCTGAAGCACGTTATGACTGGGTGGTCAACCGGCTTCAGCCGGTTTTGAATAGCAGCGTCGGCTTCAACCGATGCGAGCCTAGCTTCGTTCGTGTCGGACTGAGATGCAGAGACCCTTCGCCAATAGCTTATCGGTCCAGAAAGACCCAGGATCACTCGCTCAGGGTGGCAGCTTCGAAAATGTACGATAACGAAAGAGTCAAAAGCGAAAAAGTCAAACGGCGTTTTCGCTTTCACTGACCATCAGTTGATCGCCGATCTCGGTGCCAGATTGGGCGATGGTGTTGGCCGGCAGTTCCACAACATATCTGCCGGCTGGGTAAATTCGTCCGATCCGCCACGGCTTCATGCCATGATCTGCGCCGATCACTGAGTGCTCCTGATCGACATAAAGCACGTCGATGGGGATCGACATGAACATACAGTGGATACCCTTACATGGATCGATCAGAAGTCCATCGCCCTCGGGAAGCTCTTTGACGCCTATGAGTCCAACGAGGCGGGTCCAAGAATTATCGGCGACCCGACCCCGATCAACAATGACAGTATCTTTCGTGACGTTCTTGATGTGTAACATTCCAGACCCTTTCTCGAAAAATATGAATCAAGGTTTCCAACCCTAGGCGCCTAGCATCCTCAGCAAGATGATCAGCGCGCCAAGGGATAGATAGGGTGCGTAAGCCATGGTCGACTTGCGACCGGCACGCTTGCTGAGCAATAGAAAGAGAGCGGCGGCGGCGCCGAGGATCACGCCGATGAGTAGTGCCGCCACCACGCCTGGAAAGCCGGTCATCAGACCGATGACGCCGGCCAATTTCACGTCACCAGCTCCTAGTTTTCCGCGTCCCACAAGCGCCAACAGAAAAAAGAAGGCGAGCCCTACTGAGCCGCCCAATACTGCGTTGAGCGGATCGGGCGTCATCGGCAAGAAGCTAAGAAGCAGTATGACAATTGCGGCAGGCCCCAACATGATATTCAGGACACGTCGATGTTTGTAGTCGATGACAAGTACCGTCAACAAGAATGTGATGTAGAGCCAGGCAATGAGGACCAGTACCGGCTCGTCACGCACCAGGTAGGCTGAGAGTGCGAAGAGGAGTACGATGCTGAATTCCAATGCAGGGAGCCGCTTGGGACGTTCATTCCCACAGTGAGGGCAGAGCCCGCGTCGCCAGGGAAACCACCAGAGCGTCGAATAGTGGGGAAATCGTCCAAGGTCGAAGTGAAAGCCTGGTGATCGATTTTGCCAACCGGGAAGCACATCGATTGCCCAGTTGGCGGCAGCGCCAAATAGCAACGCACATAGGAACGTCAGGAACACGTATACAAGAATCATTTGATCAGACTCACCGCGGTGAGCCCCCGGGTTGCGGGGTCGCGCCGGTTGTCGAGCCGCAGGCCGTGGTGCATTGGCCACAGGCCATTTTCACGCGGACCGCTTTGCCCTTTACCTTTTTTAGGTCGGGGTATTCATCGGAAGGTTCCAACTCCCACTTGTGTTCCCATCCGATTACCTCAACGCAGCCAAAATCGACAACGTGATACTCTTTTTTGGGTCACTGGATGCACAAAACGTGTCAAACAGCGGGATCTGCACAAAGTCCCCGGCTCGCGAATCGATGCCGTCCTTTACACCGGCTTTGACACCGGGTTCACCAGGGATACACATGGGCAGATCCACAGTCAATCCGGAATTTGAGCGGATGTGACATTCGAGCAAGCTGGCGCCGCCGCCTTTGCACCCTTCGGCAAAACCCGGATAGAGATCGCCCAGGTTTCCGAAGTCGAGCCAGCCGCGGTTGCCTCCAGCCATCACGACGATGTCGTCCCCTTCGACCGTGTCATTTATGTCGCATTCATAGCAGTCGCAGAGGTCCTTGCCCTCCTCGCACTCCAGCTTCTCGTCATTCCAGACGAGAAATTCCTTGTCGTCCTCACATCCTCCGTCAATAACCATCGTCTCCCATGCCACCTGTTCAAATGCAATCGGCCAGAGTCCGCACGCGGAAGTGGCTCCTCCGCAGGCGGCCGCGGCATCGGCAACGATTTCGACCGTCGGGGATCCAATCAGGCCCATTAAGAATGTATTGGTTGTCTCACGCGCAGTCACGTCCACGACATTGTCGATGATCGAAATGTCGCCTGATTCGATTGCCGAATCTGACACACTGTTGAATATCAGATACTCTCGCGCCTTTGCCCCTGCTTCGGTAGCACTATGGCCCAAGCAGAGTTCCCGTGCGCCGGCCAACGCTGCGGCGTCAGCCGCATTCTGCATCTGCCGGCGTTCGGCATAGACGAGTCCACCGTCGATCGCCAGGCCGACAAATGTCAACAATACGACCAGCATCAACGTTACCTGTATCAATACCTGACCTTCTTCAGACGAACATCGTCGTCGGTCCATAATACGCTCCTAAGCCAACATCAGTCTGGGGCAAGATTGCCTGTTTCGTTGACATATTTCTGGGTCCCCTCGTCCGCGCATCGAGGGCGGCAGTCACTGGCCAGACCGCTCCCTCTTGATCATTGCCGAAAAATAGCATGGTGGTGGTGCTGCGTAATGGGAACTCAGCGCTTCCCAGGATGCCGCCCAGTATCGTCTCAAAGTCGTAGGTGACCGTGACTGCTACGGGATCGCCGCTGGCGGGACAGCCAACTTCCGGGTCAGGCGATATCGCAGATATCGGTCAATGCGCCGTCAGAGAGATCGATGCCGCTGTTGACAGCCTCCCGAATTACAGCCGCTTCGATGGCGCTCTTGAGGGGCGTGGCGCTGCTGGCGTTGCAGGGCATCCGTGCGGCGAAGCGGGCGCCTTCCCGGGCTGCGTTGGTGATGATGATGTAGTTGTTGAATGCTCGTCCCAGATCTGCGATACCGGCAATCAGCAGGAGTAGGAAGACGGAGACAAACGCCATCTCAACCAGATTGGCTCCCTTTTCGGAACGAATTAACCGCTTCATGGTGCTGCACCTACTCCCAAAAAATAGACTCAGTCGCTGCTGGAAAGGGTGGGCAAAGGGGGCATCGGCCCCGATTCCAGCGTGATTGTTATCTGGTCTGTGCCGGCAGCGGGCTCAGAATTTGCCCGCGATGGCGCACGACGATCATAGTACCGAACAAGCAGGACTTCTCCCCAGTGCTGCAATTGCGTATCCAGTCCTGAAAGTTCAACCACCGCCTCTTGTTGGGCGACGTCCTTGAGTGAGGCCAACCTATCACGCTGCCGCACGCCCGTGAAGATGATGGAGAACAACAGTAGCAACATGCCGGCCGTAACCAGATTGCGACGATTGATAAGGCCTTGTCCGGACTTTGCCGGATCGACCGGATCGTTTGTCAGATCTGTCCCTCTTAGCACGACTGGGATGAGGGCGAACGCGGCGCCAACGAGGCCAAATGTGACACAGCGTTCATATGATCCATCTAGACCTGCGAGTCCTGAAAGCCGACCCACCACCCAACATGAACCCGCGCCCAGTACGAACAGGCCGAGCATCCACAGAATGGTTCGGGACAGCCAGATTCGTATAGCGTCGAAAAACGGCCACGTATCCGGTATCTGAAGTCCCACTACAACACCCAGGACGGCCCAGAAAATGCCGACAAGGACTCCTAGCCCCAGCGGTCTGGCAATAGTCAGGCCCAAACCACTTCCCCGCCACAGTTCAGGAGAGACAAATGGTAGCGTGAGACCGATCATCCAGCCTATCGAAAACCCTATTATCCCCGCTAGGATCAGGGCTGCCAACGGTCGCAACAGCAACCTCTGTACCACCGACACGACCCCTACGACTCGGAACGTGACGGGAACCTTTCAGGACACCATCAGCTGCACTGGACGCCACATTCACGAAGGTATTGTATGGATCGATGCTGATTGGCAGAGAGCCCGTCTCGACACTGATAGCGATGATGCTGGCTGATCCGCTGAATGTTGACGGCGTCACGCTCATCCAGGGTTCAATAGATTTCACTTGACCGAACAGATGACCACGTCCCCGGTCTTGGCGGATTTCGAGATGACTCAAGCCAACGCTTCCGACCTGAATGGGACCAAGATCGACTGTCTTCGGCCGAAACTTAATTGATGGCCGATCGACCTGACCCGTATCGATCAAGAAGGTTTCCAATATCTCTCGCGGTGAGGACGCGACCGAGTTCAGTGCGTCGTTTGCCGTTTCCGCCATCTGCTCCGCGCCTTGCTGCTGTAGCCAATGGACGAAAGTACCGTTGCGCAAAATGATAGATGCCGTCGTCCGGATGGCGATCCATATGCAGTATCGCCTCCTGGATCGTCCAGACTGTCTTGCCGCGCCCAATAGGTCTCCTGTTCGGAAGACAAAGGGGGCTGAAGCCCGCTGGCGAACCGTCAACCTTCGTTCACAGTAGGCCTGGGCAAGTTCACTGCATTGACGCTGGTCCAGCATCTGTGGACAATCCGGATCAAAAGTGGTCAATATGGCGTCAACCATCTGTTCCTCTGACGCCACAGAGGCCACCTCGATTATGCCACTGTCGGCCAACTGATCGGCCACATCGACGCCGACAATCAGGTGACGTACGGCCGGATGCAGCGCGGGGAATTCGTCCTGCATAAACTGATCCAGCGCATGTTCGCTTCGCTGAACAGCCTCCTGAAAAAATCCTGGGGCTTGCCCAATGCTTTCGGCGGTGGCAAAAGCGTCCACCCTCGTTTCCAATAGGTACAACACGATAAGACCGCAATTGGAAACAATGATGATGTCAAATTCAGTCCCGTAAACCGTGGCGCCCACAACAACGAAAATATTTTCGGGCACGTCCTCACGCAACCGCAGTGCGATTGAATCAGGCGGTGTCCATCCTTGTGCGATGAGTAGTTCGGCCATATCGATTCTCGCATGAATGGTAGAACAATGCCGGTTTCAGTCTCCGGCGCCGGCGTGACAAAATCCCAGAAATTCAGTAGTTCACGATAGTCTATCTGTGTCCATCGGTAGCTGAACTTGGCCTTTCTCAAGCCAGCGTCACTTTTTCATCGATCAGGCGATCGCGTACGTAGCCACCGTCGGTGATAAAGCGGAAATGCGCGGCATCCAATGTGTATTCCATATCAACCGCGTTGCGTCCGGCCCGGTTTTTTTCGACGCTCATGACGACCCAATTTCGCATGGCATCTGCCTGTGACACGTTGTAGACCATATGCTCGCGACTGACGATGTTAAATTTGTTGTTCAATACCAACCCGATGTCCGCCTCATACTGCAGGGCCGAGCTACCGCGCAGATCGGAGAGGCGCATGCGCGTCGACTTCAGGCCGACTCGGTCCGAGGCCGCGATGGTGATCACGCGGAGACCGGTCACCATCGCCAGTTCCTTCAGCCCTTGTGCCAGGTAGGTTGTAGTCTCTGTCTCCAGTTGCAGTGCACTGTGGTCAACCGGAATCTTCTGCAGATAGTCGACGACCAGAACCGACTGCGAATCACTACTCGCAAGCGTATGCGCCCAGGACTCAATCTGAGTCAGCGTTGAAGTACTGCCACTCGCTTTGACCAGAATCAGACGATCCGCATAGCTTTCCATGGCCGCTATCACCGGTGCGTAACGGGGCATGGCCTGTAGCTGGGAGACAAGGCCAATATCTTTGCGACCCGTTAATGGCGATGTCGGCAAGTTTACGCAGTGTGAGCGCTCCGTCCAACATACCCCGTTCGGCGCTTTCCAAACAGAGCAAACGCGACAGCAGATGCGTACGATCATGTTCATAGCAGATGTACATGGCGGTCGCATCTGGATCGGCGAAAACCAGGTTCGGGCGGCTTGTAGGCCAAAAATTGTCGTGCCTACGCCGGAAGCGCCGCCGATGATCAACAGTTCGGCCGGCCGTAGCCCGCCGTTGAGAATGTCATCCAAGGGTGTAAACCCGGTAGTCATCGGCTGGAACTGGGCCGTTTCGCCGTCGGCAATACGATCGTCGACCTCCTGCATGACTTCGAAAAGCGATGCCGGGCCGGTCATTTTTGCGCAGCTGATCCGTGTGACGAGAAGGTGTCAACGGAAACTGCCATGCTCTCTCCTCACCACCGTCGTCTGTGGGTTTGGGCCTGGTTGACCGGCACGAACATTTCAGGAGGCAGCGATATCCCGGCAGCGTCAATGCGATCCATAAACTTCGGGCGTACACCAGTGGCGGTGAAAGAGCCTTCTCCACGCGACCCTCCGGACACCGGTCTGTGAAAATTTGAAAATATCCTGCATGACGATCTTATCTCCCTCCATCCCCTGGACTTCAGCGATCTGGACGATCTTACGACTGCCGTCTGACAGACGATCCAGATGTACGACAATGTCAAAGGCTGAGGAGATCTGCTCTCGAATGGCCCGCAGCGGCAAGTCCATGCCGGCCATCAATACCATGGTTTCGACGCGGGCCAGTGTTTCGCGCGGATCGTTGGAATGAATCGTCGTGAGTGAACCGTCATGTCCTGTGTTCATGGCTTGCAGCATGTCCAACGCCTCGGCGCCGCGACATTCGCCAACGACGATGCGGTCGGGACGCATACGCAACGCATTGATGACCAGTTGGCGAATGAGGATGCTCATGGCCCTCGACATTGGGCGGACGAGATTCCAGACGTACAATATGGCGCTGCTGTAATTGCAGTTCAGCAGCATCTTCAATCGTGATAATTCGTTCTTCGTCAAGGATAAATGAGGAGAGCACACTCAGTATAGTTGTCTTGCCGGACCCGTCCACCGGAAACCACGATATTTAGTGCGGCCTTGACACATGCGCTCAAGAAGGCATTCATCTCGGCCGTGAAGGTTTTGAACCCTGATCATGTCATCGGGGCTGAGCGCCGAACTGGGAAATTTACGGATGCTGAGGCAAGGGCCGATCAGCGAGAGCGGCGGGATGATCACGTTCAACGCGAGCTGTCCGATAGCCGTGGATCGACCATCGGACTGCTCTCATCCACGTGTCGCCCCAAGGGCGCCACGATGCGCTCGACGATACGCATGACGTCCTCGTCGTCTCGAAATTGTAGTGCTGTCTCTTCAAGTACACCTTTGCGCTCGACAATGACCTGGTGGGGGCCGTTGACCAAGATTTCGGTCACGGTGTCGTCCTGCAACAACGCTTCCAGTGGCCCCAAACCGAGAATGTCCGCCACAATTTGATCGTAGAACGATGAGCGCTCACCGCGGCTCATGGGCAGGTTGCTATCACTTATCGTTTCGGTGAAGATGCGTTCCAGGGCGCGACGCACTTCGACGTCATCCGCACCGGTGATGGCCGGGTTCAGTTCGGCCAACAGCCGTTGCTGCACTCTATCACGCACGATCGTGTAGTTGTTGTGCGTGTCTGAAGCCCCGTTTCTGCGTTGCGACGGACGGGGCAACACTTCTCCGGGTCGATTCTTACCATGATTTAGCATTCGTTGTTCCCTTGAATACTTTGCGGGTGAGAATTACTCTCTCACCATCGTTTGTCAGCGGATCCAGATCGGCTCATATTCGTCCCAGGGTACGTTGGAGATATTGCGCACACGTTGCCCGTTGGCATCCATGGTGAAGATCTGCTTGGCGCCCCAGCGGTTGGACCAGAAGACGATACGCGTGCTGTCGGGTGACCAGGAGGGGTGTTTGTCCCATTCCCAATCGTTGCGCATTAGCGGCGCGTTGGCCCGATGAATCGGGCTCAATGACCCAGATATCGTCGCTTTCATTCTCCTGTGTCACAAAGACCACTCGGCTGCCGTCGGGCGCCCATGATGGATCGTAGGCCATGCGCGTCAGGCGGGTCAGTGGCCGTTTCGGCCAAGCCCCCTCATTGTTGGCGATCATGATCTGAGGCCCGCCATCGACAGTGCCCACATAGACATAGCTCTTGCCGTCGGGTGACTGTCGATACTCGATTAACAGTTCTTCGAACTGTCGCTGTAGCCCGAATCTGTCATGCTGCCGATAAACTCACGATTGTCGCCCGAGGCGTCCATGGCCCAAAAACCGGGTTGTTCTTCGTTGTCAGACTTGAAGACGATTTTGTTGCGGAAGAGCTTCAGCGGCTGCGGAATGGCCGTTGGCGTTGCTGTTGGACCTGGTAGGGGCGTCGCCGTCGGCGGCGCTGTCGGCGTGGTCGTCGGTGTGGGTGTCAGGCAGACGGTCACCTGCGCCAAGCGTGCAGATTGCTGCCGTAGTGTCCGCCACAGGTAGGGTCAAGGCCTGCCGATATTGTTCATAGGCCAAAGTGCAATCATCGGCCTCATTGTAGGCATCGCCCCTGCCGATATAGGCGTCGTAGAGCAGCGGCGGCACGAGACCGCCGAGGTAGTCGGGGCGTTCGTTGTAGACTGGCTGTAGCGTGGTGACGGCACAGCGTCCACTCTCCTTGGGCATGGGCCTCCTGTCCACTCAGATATCCCTGGGCCATGTCCCGTTCCAAGGCGACTTCACCGTTACGCGGCTGCAATTGCAGTCCATCTTTGAAGTGATCCAGCGCTGCACGCACCGTTTCAAGTGGGACCTGCCCTTGCCCCAGGATGGCACGCCCCATTCTCAGGTGCAGGTCAACCATCCGCTGGGTTACATGGTCCGCCTGGTAGGAGACATCCTGGGCATGCACCTGTTCGTACAGATCGAGCGCCGTATCGTAGAGCCCCAGAGCGTAGTATCCGTCGGCATCCTTCAGCACCTGCGCCACATCGATACTGTGCGTACAGGTCGCGGTTCGGGCGCTGACGTCGCGGTAGCCAGAGCGCTGCAGTTGCAACTCGGCCAGGACTGGCAGCGCCTCGTCACAGTTCTTGGCATCCAGTAATCCAAGCGCCCGTTCGTAGAGCGCCAGCAGCGTTTGCTCCTCGAATAACCATGCTGCCAAATCAGCAATCTGAGGATCGTCTGGATTCGTCGCCGCGGAAGAGAGCAAGTTTTTCTTCGGCACAGGCCAGGTTGCCGGCTTCCATGCACGCTGTGGCCTCGGCCAGTAATTGCGCATACGCCTGTCGTTCCTGGGAGGCGGCCAATAGCGGCCCGAAACGAACGCGAACGACGAAGGCGCCCAGCCAGATCAGCAGAGCGAGAGTCAACACGAATCCCAGGCGTGCGGCCCATGGCCGCCACGGAAGCACCCACCGTTTCGCTCGGACCCTGCTGCTTTTGTCCAGACCGGCCTTGAAGCGTGCCTCATTCAGCAGGCCGGCAAGATCGGCGTCCTTCGGGTAGCGCTTCGAAAGCGATTCCAGGAGAGCGATCGCCTCGGCCCACTGGCCGAGGTGCAGGTGGTTTTGGGCATCTACATAGTCCGATTCGCTGATCGGTGAACCTGTTTTGGCGTCAGTCATGGTGTATGAATACCTTGCCGAAATTCACGAAAGGGATGAAATTGATGGCCCAAGCTAGCAGTCGATCGCAGGAACTTGTTATCGACGTTTAGGTTGGTCTATCAAAACAATTGCTCCAAAGTCCCCGGCACTGGCCAGATGTCGGATTACTCGACCAATCTGGCATCCGTCCAGTGCCGGGGACTTGCGCAGGGGTGTCTATTTTTCTGGAACGGCCTTATGGGCCGGCCAAATCGTTCAGCGCTTCCATCATGCCCGGCACGACCGGTCCAAGAATCACAATGAACAGGGCAGGGAAGATAAAAAACACCAGCACAACCACCAGTTTGACGCTGGCCTGTCGCGCCAGTTCTTCGGCACGCTGGCGCCGCTTGACGCGCATCTCCTGCCCCTGCGCATGTAGAATCTGGGCAATGCTGATACCCAGTTGATTGGATTGAACCAGCACGGCCACAAAGGTGCGCAGGTCATCCACACCGGTGCGCTCGACCATGTGCTCCAGCGACTCGTTGCGGCCGGCGCCTAGGCGCATTTCGCCCACGGCCCGTCGAAATTCCAGTGTTAGCGCATTCTGCCACTGATCGCTGACACGCAACATGGCCGATTCAAAGGCCAGCCCGGCCTCCACGCTGATGGTCAACATGTCCAAGGCATCGGGTAAGGCGCGGCGAATGGCTTTCTGGCGCCCACGTACGCGACTACGCAGCCACAGGCGGGGGAGCATATAACCGACGCCAAAGGCGATCAGGCTGTTGCGCAGTGCGATGATGAACGGCTGCGACTGGGCTGTGAGTAGAAAGACAACGCAGGCCGCGCCAGCGGCTATCAGCAGGCGCAGTCCGATGTAGTCCAATACGGTCAGTCCTCCCGGATCGCCTGCAATGGTCAACATGCGCGCCGTATTCTCCAGATTCCGCGTTGGCAACAGCCCGCCCGCGATGCGCAGGACTCGGCGCAGCGGCGGCATCAGTGCGCGTCTGCCGAATGAACGTGCCATCTCCTCGGTTTCGGTCGGGTCGCTCTGGGACAGATAGTCGCCAAGACGCCGGGTCGATGACTGATCGGAAGCCGACGGCGCCACCGACTGCCAGAGCAGCAGCGTCGATAACGAAACCAGACCTGCAAAGAGTACAGGTGATAGCCAGGCATCGAAGCCGAGAAAGAGTGTACTGAGTTCCACGGAGTCTATACCTCAATGTCTACGATGCGACCGATAATGACGAAGCCGACCACCATCATTGCGAATGCAATAGCGGGTACAAGGCGAATGAGCCCTGGCTCGAATAACGGATCGAAGTAGCCTGGATTCATCAGGGCGAATGCCGATGGCCAGGCCAACCGGCAGCAGGGCGAGTATATAGCCGGTCGCTCGCTGTTGGGAGGTCAACACGCGTACTTCGGCCAGAATGCGGATGCGCTCCCGAATGGTCTCGCCAATCGTATCCAACACTTGGGCCAGATTGCCACCCAGTTCAGATTGCACGGCGATGGCGGTCACCACCAGATCCAGGTCATCGCTCTGAACACGGCTGGCCATGTCGTCGAGTGCAATCGGCAATGGCACACCGAGATGCATGGCGCGCAGCACACGCCGAAACTCTGTGGCCGTTGGCGACGGTAACTCATCAGCGACCACGGTTATTGCCTGCGAAAGCCCATAGCCGGCCTTTAGCCCACCAACCAACATGGTAAGCGTGTCCGGCAGTTGATCAATCAGCGCAGCGTCTTCGCCGCGAGATGGCGCGTCGCACGTAGGCAAGCGGGATCAGGGCCAGCCCCAGCCCCAGTCCCAATCCAACAAAGAGGTTGCTGCGTAACGTACCCAAGGCCAATCCTAATAGGCCGGCACCCAATACGATCAGGGAAAACTCAGCCGCGGTCAGGGGGATATCCGCTTGGGTGAGCATATGCGCCAGTTTCTGCCCAAATCCGTATTTGGTGATTGCGTGCTGGAGAGAACGTAGGCGTGCGGGCCCTGAACCTGTCGCCTGCGCGCCGTCCAAAGATCGGCTGGATATTCCGTAGTCACTCAGGCGATCCATTTCCGGATGGCGACGAGGCGCCATCCGCCAGAGCGCCACAAAGAGGAGTAATATGGTGAGAGAGATCAAGATTCCAAAGAGTGCAGGACCAATCATGTGAATTTGCTCAGTTCTGGTTTCGCTTCTTGCGGCTATAGCACATCGACCGGCCTGGTTCGGAAACGCAGCCGCTGGAAGAGACTGTTGCCGGATCGACGCTGCTTCGTGGCAGACTGTGTAGAGCCAGGGCGTTCCTGGCCCAAACGGGTGGCCAATTCGGCCATGGCGCGGGCAACGGCGCTGCGCCGATGGCTCATGGTCAGAGGGACGCCACGATTGATGCTGTGGCTGACCAGCGGCTGATCGTCCGGGATGGTCTGTTTCACCGGTATGCGCAGGTTTTGTTCGATATCGCGTCGACTGATTCCCCCGCGGATGGAGGCACGGTTGAGGACCAACCATGTTCTTTCGCTCGCATAACCCCGATGTTGGAACTGATCCAACATCAATCGTGCGTTGCGCAGCCCCACCATCTCAGGCAGTACGGACATGACAATCCGATCTGCCATGTCCAAAAATGCAAAGGCGGTATCGTCCAATGGGAGACCCAGATCCACAATGACCCAATCGAACATCTGTTGCAATTGGCCCAAAATATGCTCAACTTGGGTCGGCGAAATGGTCGCTGTCAAGGTTCCGGGCGGCGGCGCCAGCAGCACCTGTAAACCCGATGCATGGGGTGAGAGCACGCTCGCCATCAACTCAGGTTCCAGATCGTTCAGACGAGTGAGCAGATCGGCGATATCGTGGCCCTCGCGCATGTTTAGAACTACATCTAAAGCCGGCGCACTGAAGTCTGCATCGACCAAGTGCAACGGATTGGCCTGATTGCTGGAGCAGGTTGATGGCCGTATTCACCGTCATGGTCGTCCGACCGGTGCCGCCCTTGGGCGCACAGAAGACGAGCGTTCGCGCAGTCTGTTTGCTTGCCGACGCTTTCGATGTAGTACGGGTGGCCTGTCCGTCGATCACTTGGCGCAAAGTCGGCCAGAAATCCTCGGCCACCAGCGGTTTGATCACAAAGGCGTCGGCGCCGGCCAGCACGGCCTGGCGTGCCTCGGCAATGGCCTGTTCGTCGATCAGGGCCACCAGCGGAACCCCAGGTGCGTGGTCAACCATCTGCTGGATCAGGGCCACCATTGTCCTTGCCCCCAGGTCATCGTCAACAAGAACGACATGGGGTAGCAACGTTTCAACGCGCGCCGGCGCCAGTTCAGGCTGTGAGATCCAGTAGGACTGGTAATTGCCGGCATAGCTCGACAATATCTCGTCTATCTGGTTGTGCAGCGATTCTTGTTGGCAGACCAACAGCACGCGCAGGGTAGCGCCAGGCGTCAAACTCGGCAAAACACTCTCCTTCACAAGCAAGGTCAACGACTTCTTGCTGACTGTTACTGGAGCTATCTATTCCATCTGGATCAGGTCATAGTGATCACAGGTGATTTTATCCATTCGGGTGCGTTTGGAATGAGTTGAGATGCAATCCATTCCATTCTTGATTCGTAGAGGACCTATCGTCCTACCTCGATGGGGATATCGTAGCGGTTGATCAGGAAATCTACATCCACCGGGTCGCTCTCCAGTGGGCGATCGACCCCAGGCGCTCGTAATACGAGCGTCATGATGCCGTCTGCGTCGATCAGGTATTTCAAGACCAACGCATCCTGGGGACTGACTGTCAGCAGAACGGAATCCGGTCTGTTGTCCACGCGGGCGCTGGCCTGTTCGGAAAGTTCTTCATCGGCGGTTACGGCCGGTTCGCCGACCAGGGCGGCGATGGCCACATTTTCCAACAGGTTAAATGTGGCCTGCTCTTCATCGTCCTGATCTGTACCCCCGAGCGCACCACGGTTGGCCGGGAAGTCCAGGGAAAAGAGGATATCTACGTGATCGCCTGGCTTGAGGACACCTACCCGACTGAGCAGATCGCTGGCCGGAATGGCCATTAGCACCTCGTCCTCGGCCAGAATCAGGGCCATACCGCCCGTCCCCCGAAGCCACATTGGGATCGGCCAGGCGCTGGGCAAGGATCACCTCACCAGGAAAGAGGTCGACCAACGTCACCTGACCCACGACCGAGTCGATGTCCGGCATCGCGCCTTCAGGCGCAGCCGAGACTGAGACCTGGTGCACAGAAAGGTCTTCCATAGTAAGGGCCGAGCGCACAGCAATCGCACGCTCGGCCACTACTACATCGACCAGCGGACCGGAGAGATCACCCAGTTCGTCTGGCGGCTGATCCACCAAGTTTGTCAGGGTCTGAAAGGCTACAAAGCCGGCCAGGAGCGCCACGACCAGGCCGGCCAGCAGCCATAGGAAACCACGAAGACGTGTCATAGGTTTGTGCAGTTTCTGTAGATGCTGTAGTTACTCTGTTTGCATGCTGGCGACGGCGCGGAGTGGAATGGTATCCGTGAAGCCCAACGCCGCGATCACTGGGACGGTCATGAGCCTGACATTGTAGGAGACTTCCATCGTCACTGCCCCTGCGACCGACCGGTCCGGACCGGAAATGGTCAACTCATCCGTATCCAGACCGGTCGTCAATCGTTGGGCAGCGGTCAACGCCTTTGGCATCCTGACAGGACAGGTCGCAGGCATCGCTGGGTGGTAGAATTGCGGCACGTGCGCCCTCGCGTGCCGCATTGGCAACAGTATTGTAGTCAAAGACGGCAACACTAAAATCGACAATGCCGAAGACCAGCACGAGCAGAAGCGGCAGAACCAGCGCAAACTCGACAAGCTCTTGACCTGCTTCCAGTTTGTCCCTCATGCGGAATCCTCCACGTAGTCTCTATTCGGGATCGGATACTATGTTCCACGGCTTACCAACATTCGCTGAGATCGTAGTCCATAGAGTATTAATGTTGCCGCCAAGGGCTGTCAGTGCGACAACGGCAACAATGGAAATTAATGCCACAATCAGCGCATACTCGATCAAGTCCTGACCTTCTTCATCCGTGACCAAATTCATGAGATTCAGGTAGGCGTTCAAAAGGGTATTCATGATTGTGTCCTCCTTAGGACGATTGAAAAGAGTAACAAAGGTTGAGATGGAAAGCGAAAATATTCAACATTGCATTTCTCTGTTGCAGTCGTTGGTCTATCGGCATGCGCCATCCCTTCTGCCTGCCGGACCCTGCAGGTCCCCCTGCCGCAACTCGGCTCTGTGATCCCTCCAAAATCACGATAATGGGTAGACCAATCCAATCTGAACGAAGATCAAAATCAGATATACTTAACAATCAGTTGTGAAGTATCGAAAAATAAGACAGTGTAGAGTTGGTTGGGTTCGGCGTGGCAGCGTTGAAGGAAGTGATCATCGACCCATGGGTATGAAAAATTGACACAAAAACAATGGGCCAAGTGGGTTAGGCGGGGCAGCGTTGAAGGAAGTGGCCTTCGACCCACGGGTATACAGGAACTGGCATAAAACAAAAACGAGGAGAACAGCGAAGTCAGCGATGAAATATCAGGCGTATGAAAATCGTATGGCTAGGGTATTAGAAATGTTGCGATTTCGTAAGATTGATGTAACGTAATCGTAGCATGAAAATATTACGAAGTCAACGGTTTTGGTCGCAATTTTTCGACAAATTCTTGACTTTTTGGGACAAATATCCACTTTTTGGGACCCAAGCTTACATTGCTGTAAGGTTGCGTCTGTCTGATGTTTGCTCAGTACTGCAATTAGCCTTTGACCTCGATTGAAATGTTTGCGAATTTGCTCACTTGACGCTCTGCATCCTGGCTCATTTCTTTCTTGTTGGGATATAACTGAGTCTCAGGGAGCCGGCGCCGTTGTCCATATCGACAACCTTACGCACCTGATCAATAATACAGAGAGTTACTTAACTGATTATTAAGAAATTGCCGCAATAGAGGTAACGTCTTGTAAAAAGGAGGGCTTAAAGTGATGCACAGAAAATATTCCCTGTTCGTGTTCTTGTTGGCTACACTAATGTCTTTGTTTAGTTACCTAATCACCTACGCTGAAGAAACTGTTTATTTCCCGCTAATTGGAAATGTGTCTGGGAATACGGTTACTTCAACACCAACTAATACTGTAAGTCCGACAAACAATCCTGCAGCGACGCCAACCAGCACACTGACACCAACTAGCACAACGGCGCCGGCCAACACAGCGACGCCAACTAACACACCGACGCCAACTAGTACGCTAGTGCCCGGCGCTCTTACAAAACTGTACTTGAACAAAGCGGGTGAGATGAGGCTGGAACCTGCGGTAGGGTTTTCTGTGTATTTTGTCCGCAACGGCGAGCCACTTGAATTTGACTATGTGCTCACCGGAGACATTGTCGGGAACGAGTATGAATACGGTCTATTCCTTTCGCAACCAGGTGCGACAGTCCTAGCTGAGATTATCGTCAATGAACAGATACTTTCTTCATCGCAGTTTGTGGTGACCAGCGATGACTTTACGAGATACTCAAGCAGGGTTGATGGCATAAATCCATCAACCTCCGCTGGAGATATTCTGACCTTGCGCATCAGCCTGGTGGCTGGATCGGTTGCCAATATCTATCAGGCGCCGGCCCCAAACGGCGATTCGCACATCGCTTTGCGTCTGAATTAAAGGTGGAATCAGCACTAGCCAGATGGAGCAGTAGGCGACAGAAATTGAAAGAAAAGAAGCCCGACATCAAAGCGATGTCGGGCTTCTTTGTTCTTGGAGAGCGCAATTGTCAACACAGGATCGCGCCAATGGCTTCGGCTATTGCAGTTTGATGCGTTGATCGATCTGCAGGATTGAGTCTTCAGCCAACCCATTCAGCTCTAGGAGTTTCTGCCAATCCAATCCGTTGGCCAGCGCAATGGCAAAAATCGTGTCGCCACTTGTTACGATATGAACATCGGATGACGGCGTGGCCGCCGGGCCGCCGACGCCGGCTTGGCTGGTCGATGGCACAGAGGCTGTGGTTGCTGCCTGTGTGACCGGCGCACTCACTGTCGATGCAGGTGGATTCGTGGTGGCCACTGTCGATGCCACACCCGAGATCTTCAATACATCGCCGATCTCGATGACATCCACGTTTGCGATGTTGTTTGCCGCCACGATTTCGTCCAGCGTCATGCCGTGATCACGGGCGATGACGAAGAGTGTGTCCCCTGCCTTGACCACGTAGGTGTCGGTTGTAGAAGCCCCCGTGCTGCCTGTGGCTGGCACGCTCACCGATGCGGCGCTGTCGCCGGTCGAAACGGTCTGTACGGTCGATTCTTCGGAAATCGGCAATGGAGCCGGCGGATTGGCCGGTGTGACGCAGGGCGAACTGCCCGAATCGGTGAAGCTCTGGCCGGGAATTGGGATGTATTCCCAGTCATACCGATCAGGGTGCAGGGTCAACTTGAGTACGCCCCAGGTTTCACTGTTGCGCACTTCACTGTTGGGCTGGATGAAGTCAAACTTGCGATAATCTCGCCCGCCTGTCCCAACCACAAATTGGCGGAGGCCGTGCTCCGGATCGTATTGTGCGGCGCCGTCTTGCGGGGCGAATCGCTCATAGTTGTGCCAGTGTGCGGACAGGACTACATCGGCTCCATAGTCGTAGAGCGCATTCCAAAGGTCGTGGGCTGCTGCCTTCTTTGGCTGGCTTGAACTATAGCGGGGGCGGTGCCAGTAGGCCAGCGTACAGGCGCTGTCATTGGCGGCCAGATCGGCGCGCAGCCACTGTTCCTGCTCGGAACCGACCGTGTTGGGCGTTTCGCTGTTGAGCGAGATGATATGCCAATCCCCAATGTCGAAGGAGTAGTAGCCCTTGCAATCGCGTGTGCATCCCGGGTCGAGGGGCGTAGCGCGGTCGCCGAAGTAGGTGAAGTAGCCTTCCGCACCCTGAGTGCCGTAATCGCGGTTGCCCGGCGTGGGATACGTACGATCCAGATGGCGGCCCCAGGTGTTGGCATAGCAGTCTAGGTATTGCTGCAGAGATCCCACCTCATAGGCGGCATCCCCGATCGTGAGGACCGGGCCGTCGATGGAGTCGAGAAGATAGGCAGTCAGTGAATCCTGATCGTATGCGCAGTCGGAGATGTTGCCGGCGGCGGCAATGACCGGGGGATCGGACTGAAGCGTTGGCGCTGCCACAACTGATTGGGCTGGAAGCATAAGTAGCGCTGCGACGATTGCGCAGGCTATGGCGAGTGTCGAGAGATGAATACGTGGCCACATAACAGTCTCCTCTGCTAGGTGCGGTCTCGATACTATAATGCGATTATACAAGAATGCGATTGTATCAGAATGCTTTGGCACAAGGACATGATGCTGTACACCTATGATTGTACATCTATCTTGACGTAAAGTGAAGCCTTGTTGTTCCCACGCTACGGCAATTGTACCTGATTCTCTGCGTGGGGCCATCTATTTCGGCAGGGATCAATCCCGCCGCTACGAGAGAAAAGCGCCCGCAGGCGCTAGGTTTGAGCCGCTGTTGACGATTGACAAAACAAGGCTGGGTCAGCGTAGGTGCGGTTTGCAACCGCACGATTTCACGAAAGACTCAGAGGCTCACCAAAGACCCGGAAGTGGCGGCCATCCGTGCGGCTGCAAACCGTACCTACAATGTCAGCATCAACTCGTCAGTCTTCGAAAACGGCTCTTCGTTGTTAGCAGCCGGCTTCAGGCGTTGCTGCACATGACTCAATCATCGCTGGACAGATGCGAGAATGCAGCGTAGGACGCGGCGTCCGGCGCGGTGACTCGACGAGAATACGATCCAAGGGCATCGATCCGCTCCTGAGTGCCTGGCGGGTCCTGGAAGAGCAGGCCAAAGTCGGGATCGTCGGGCAGGGTCTGCTTGCCGTATCTGCGCCACTCACCATCAACTACGGCACCGTCGTATCCATCCGTCTCGAACCGGGCGAGCAGCGCCTGTCGCAGTCGGGCTGCCACCTCATAGTAGGTCAGATTGTAGGCAAAATTGTGGCTTTCGGACGGATCGTTCCTGCGGTCAAAGAGCCACTCCTTCTCGTCTGCCGCCGAGTAAATGTATTTGTACCGTCCATCAGTCACCATGTAAAGGCCGAAGCGCCTTTCCGAGAACTGGCTGAAGACCAGTTCCCGTTCGGTCGTTCCATTCGCCACGCGTTGCAGTGCTTCGCCTTCTGCACTGCTGTAGATCTCGTCGACGCCGGCCGCTGCCAGCACCGTCGGCCAGATATCCAAGAGCGTGGCCGGCGCATCGACGCGTGCACCGGCGGCAAACTGCCCGGGATAGCGCACCAGCAACGGTATCCGCGCACCCGCATCGAGCATGCTTCGCTTGCCCACGCTGCCGTAGTCGCCCAGCAGTTCACCGTGGTCGGACGAGTAGACGATCAGCGTGTTGTCGATCTCATCGCCCAGCGCCGCTAAAATACGGCCCACGTTGTAGTCGATGAAAGAGATAGCCGCGTAGTAGGCGGCGCGCATGGTGCGCATCAGGTTGTCATCAATGCCTGCGTCACGGTATTTGTAGCGATTCTGGATGCGGTTCCAGAAGTTGAGCAGATTCTCGTAGCCGTCGGGACGGAAGGGCGGTCTCATTTCCGGTCCCCGGTAGAGTTTGTTCCAGGGCGTCGGGTTTTCAAAGGGGGGATGGGGCTTGATGAAGCTGGCCCAGAGGAAGAAGGGTCTGTCTGCATCGCGCTCACTGAGAAAGTCGATGGATCGATCGGCGATCCAGTGGGTGTGGTGATGCTCGGCCGGCAGTTGTGACGGCTGGGGCAGGTAGTAGTATTCGCCGCGCACGCCATGCACATCCTGAACATGGCCGTAGCCCTGTTCCTGCAGATAGGCCATGAATTCATCGCCGGGCGTGGCCCCTTCCTCTGAATAGATGCGCTGTTCGAAGCCCCAGATCCAAATACGGATCGGGTGAGAAGTGCATTTTTCCGATGCCGGCCGTCTGATAGCCCTGCTTGCTGAGCTGCTGCATGAAGCTAGCTCGTTCCTGAGGCATGGGGTTGTTGGCGGTGCAGCCGGTGATGTGGGGCGGCTGGCCGGTCACGACCGAGCAGCGAGCTGCCATGCAGACCGGGCTGGGCGTGAAGGCCTGGGTGAAGGCTGTGCCTTCGCGTGCCAGCCGATCGAGGGCCGGCGTGCGGATCATGGGATTGCCCAGTTCACCGATGGTGTCGTGGCGTTGCTGGTCGGTGAAGAGGAAGAGGATGTTGGGCTGGCGATCGCTCATGGGACTGGAATCCTTGTCTTGCAGCGTGTTGAAGACGGTCAATTTCGTTTCAAACTGAACCTATTGCGGTGCGACTTCCAGTAGATCCACGGCGATGTCCAAGGCATTGGCATTGCGTGCAAGTTGGTGGTCCGCTGTCGCCAACGTCATTTTTTTGATGCTCGCAACGGCGAGATGCAGTGCGTCTGGTCCCTTCAATGGTAGATCAAATCGGGCAATCCATTGGCGAGCGAGTTGAAAATGAAGCGGCTCCAAGTCGAGGCGCACATAGAATCCGTTATCCCAATGTTTATTGAACAGTTTGGCGGATCGGTCAGCCGTTTCTCGTGGCAGGCTACACGTACGAACCAATCGAGACATGACAGACAAGGTCTCGACCGCGACAAAGCTACTGATCGCCAGTTGCGGATTCGACAAATAGCAGGCCTGTGCCTGATCACTATAAGTTTCCGGCAGATAATAGGCGATGACAACGCTGGTGTCGAGAAAGAGCACTATCGTGACTCCTCGCGTATCGTCAACAGGGTATCCAGAGGTGTGTCGCCACTCAATTGAATTGAAGCGCGGAAATCGGTCAAGTCGGGGAACTCCTGAGGCTCACGCTGCGGCGGCATCAGGCGGGCGACAACCTTACCGCGTCGCGTGATCGTGACTTCTTCGCCGGTCTCCACTTGGTCGATGATCCGTCGCAGTTCACTGCGTAGTTCTCTGACACTGATTTCCAGCATGGCGAATCACTCCGATCAACAAGATCTAGCTCGTGTACATCTGAAGTGTACACTGTTTTGCAGGAATGTACAAGCAGTTTTGATCGACGACCATTCAAATCGCGTTCAGTAGCACACCTGCGTGCGGCTGTAGCAGATGGCGACCGGCACGTGGGTGTGCCTACTGAACAGAAGGTTGGGCTTGGTTGAATGGGTTAGCGTTTAGATCAGTGTCACCTGGATGGCGTCAAATAGATCAAGGGAAGGCACATGAATGGTCAATCGGCCATAGTTTCCAATTCACAGTAGCATCACTCCGGCGGGCCAAAGTTGTGGGGCGGGATCAGGTGCAGACGCCGTTCCACGCCTTCAGCATAGTCGGCGTAGACATAGGGACCATCCATGTAGAGCAGGTCGATGTCGTCAAAGCGCGGGAAGCCGTCCTTAGTCACGAACCTGAAGTATGAAGACGTCATGTTCTCACAAACTAGCCGCAGGTCAGTCATGCCCAGGCAGGCCAGCGCCGGCTCTACGGCAGCATTTCGTGGGCGTGCTCCAGAAACACTTTTAATAATGAGACAGTCGCTTCGATGTCGTCTTCGTGGCACAGTTGAACGGTTGAGTGCATGTAGCGAACGGGCGCGCCGACGGTGGTGCTGAGCGCGCCTTCTTTTGTGCGCTGAATGGCCGAAGCATCGGTTCCTCCGCCGATGTTGCGCTGGTAGGCGATCCCGTGCTGCTCGCACAGGTCGATGAGAAATCTGATCAATCGACGGTCGCCAATGGTCAGGTTGTCGATGAGGTAGATGCCCGTACCCTCTCCCATAGCGCAGATATAGTCGTGCTTTGGGATGTGTGCGCCCCACGTGACGCTGCCGTCCAGCGCGAGGCCGATATCCGGTTCGATGGCGTAGGCCGCCATCGGCATGCCGCGCACCCCCACTTCTTCCTGTACAGAGCTGACTGCATAGACATCCACCTGCGTCGGGCCCAGGTTCTGCATGGCGTCGAGCAGGCAGTAGGTGCCGATGCGGTCGTCGAAATTCCTGCCCATGTAGACTTTGTCGTTGAGTTGCTCAAGCTCTTGCGCAAATGTGACGATATCGCCGACTTCCACTGCTTCACAGACTGCCTCCCGCGGCAAGCCCACATCGATCAGCATTTCCTCCAGTGCCGGCAGCGGTTCGCCTGCTCTGCGCGGAACGATCACTCCCTTGACCGGTTTGCGACCGTGGATGATGACGCGCTGAGAGACGAGCACCTGTGGGTTGAGCCCGCCGACGCCCTGGAACCGGATGAAACCGTCGGCATCGATATGTTTGACCATCATGCCGACTTCATCTGCGTGCGCCGCCAGAACGACGCGGAGCGGAGCGTTGGCCTTCAGGGGGATTGGTCGCACGTTTCAGGCCGATCACATTTCCCACGCGGTCTCGCCATACTTCGTCACAGGAGCCTTCCAGTATTTCCAGAATGAGATCCTGGATGTCGTCTTCGTAGCCTGGGATTCCAGGTGTGTGGCATACTTTTTCAAGCAGTGTGCGGTTCATTGCTCCTCCAGATGTGGTGCGAGACTGACTTGCTCAAATGGCCGCTTGTGATTATACATAAATGGGCGATTATTCACCACGGGCGATGCATAGGGCCAATGCAGAAAAAACGATGATCCACGAAGGAACACGAAATTACACGAAGGGCGGCTTCGTGGATCAACGTTTGTTTGGAGTCGCCCAGACAAAAAGCTGAATCTTGCCAGTAGTAATCAGGGAGGTTGACGATGTTCCAAACGGCTTTTGAATCTGATGAATTCGTGACGCGGCGCACCCGGGTACTTGAGACGATTGGCAACCAGGCCGTTGCACTCATCCAAGGCGGTCCCAAAGAGAAGGCACACGATCTCTTTCGACAGACCAATGATTTCTACTACCTCTGCGGCGTGGAAGTTCCCCATGCGTATTTGCTGATCGATGGCCGCGCCGATGCATCCTATCTGTTTCTGCCGCATCAGACGCCCCAGCGGCGAGAGCATGAAGGTGAAGCGCTCTCGCCGGAGAATGCCGAAATCGTCCGCGAGTTGACCGGTGTGGACGCGGTCTATGGCATTGAGGAATTGGGCCGGTTCTTGGAAAAAGTCACGCTGATCTACACGCTGATGCGCATGGCCGAGGGCCCTGGAATGAGTTGGGACACGCTGCAGCGCGCCCAGCAGGAAGCCGTGGCAGATCCCTGGGATGGGCGTTTGGATCGAACGCGGGCATTTATCGCGCTGTTACGCGACCGGATTCCTGGTGCGGAGATTCGGGATCTGGCGCCGGTGTTGGATGAGTTGCGAACGATCAAGAGCAAGACCGAGGCCGATCTGCTGCGGAAAGCGGGCAAACTGACCGCGACCGGGGTTGTGGAAGCGATGCGTTCGACGCGGGTCGGCGTGATGGAGTATCAACTCGATGCAGTGATGCGTTATGTGTATCTGGTGAATGGGGCGAGGGACGCGGGATACCGGGCGATTATCGCGGGCGGGTCCAATTCATGGTATGGACATTACAATGCCAATGATCAGCCGCTTGGAGACGGTGATTTGGTGCTGGTGGACTGCGCACCCGATTATCGGTACTATACAAGTGACATTGGACGGATGTGGCCGGTGAACGGTCGCTACTCGGATCTGCAGAGAGAACTGTATGGGTTTATTGTGACGTATCACAAGACGTTTCTTGATCTGATTCGACCGGGTGTGCCGTCCGGGCAGATTCTGGAGGAAGCCGCGGAGCGGATGAGGGATGTGATTGAGCATACAAAATTCTCAAAGCCCATATACGAGCAGTCTGCCAGACGGGCTCTGGAATTCAAGGGCCATCTGTCTCATCCGGTTGGCATGACGGTGCATGATGTGGGCAACTACAAAGGGAAGCCGCTGCAGCCTGGTGTTGTGTTGACGCTGGATCCGATGATGTGGGTGCCGGAAGAGAAGCGCTATATTCGCGTCGAGGACACGCTGCTCATCACAGAAGGTGGATACGAGAACTTCACACGGGATGCGCCGTTGGAACTGGATGATGTGGAAGCGACGATGAAGCAGGACGGCATGTTGAGAAGTTTCCCGCGCTTTGGTAACTGGGAGGTTGCATGAAAATCACAGCTATTGAAACCATTCCGGTGAGCTTGCCGGTTGGTAAGTTCCAGGACGGAGATGACAAGGTCATCGGTATCGATGCACCTGAGCGTTATCCTACGGGAGCGATCAAATGACCGGCCCTGGGACCGGAATGCCGAAGGCAATCTGGTGCTGTCCAACGTGATTGTGAAGATCCACACTGATGAAGGGCTGACCGGAATCGGTGAAGCCGCCTGCGATACCACCGAGCCGGTGGAGGTCGTTCTGGCCATGATCAATCGCCATATGACGACCGCGCCTCTTGGGTCAGGATCCGATGAACTGGCGGCATCTGATCGACCTGGTGAGTTGGGACATGGCACGGGGAGCGACGCGTTTTTCGACGTCGGGGATCGATCTGGCGCTTCACGATCTGGTGGCGAAGGTATTGGGCGTCCCGGTCTACACGCTCTTAGGCGGATGCCGAAGGTCAAGGGTTCTGGCCTCGATTGAGGTGCCCCGCAATACGCCTGAAAAAATGGCGGCCCACAGCTTTGAATATTATCAGCAGGGTATACGCGGGATCAAGGCGAAGATTGGGTCCGACCCGGCATGGGACGCCGAGTGCATCGTAGCGATTCGAGAGAAGCTAGGCCCGGAGATCAGCCTTCGAGCAGATGCCAACTGTGGCTATACGGTCAAAGAAGCGATTCTCTTTTGCGAGTTGATTGAGCGAACCAATGTGGGGCTGGAGATTCTGGAGCAGCCCGTAAATACGCTGGATCTGGATGGGACGAAGCAGGTGAAGGAGGCGACCTCGATTCCCGTTGAGGTGGACGAGGGTGCGTTCAGTTTGGAACAGGTGCATCAGATCGTAAAGCGTGATGTCGCGGATGTGATCAACACGAAATGCGCCAAGGCCGGCGGGATTCGCGGCGTTGAGCAATGGGCCGCTGTCGCGGAAAGCGCGGATTTGCCGATTGTGATTGGGACTGAATGGGGTGCAGGGCTCAAGGTGGCGGCCAAACTTCATCTAGGCGCAGCCATCAAGAATGCCGATCCGGTTGTCGAGTTTACCGAGATCATGATCCACGAACTGCTGCTGAAGGAACCGCTTGAATTGCAGGATGGTTATCTTACTGTGCCAACAGGACCCGGTCTGGGTTTGGTGCTCGATGAGGACAAGATTGAGGCATTCCGAACAAGGGGTCTGTGATAGCGGCAAACGCTAAATATCTGGGAGAGTCCAACCATGGCAAAACTTCAAGAGTCTGGTGAAAAGGGAAAAGCCACTTGTGGACGGCGTCGGTTTGTGAAGGGCGCCGTTGCCGTCGGCGCACTAGCCGGTATCAGTACGACACTGTCTGGCTGTGCTCCGTTTGAGCCCTTACTGTCCGGCTCAGATCCGGTGCCCGAAATTGAACCGGCGTCCGTCGTCGATTCCGAACGTGCAGCGGTGGCCTTCGTCAAGACCGCTGATCGGGCCGACGGCGTCAGCCGGGCCATGGCATTGCTTGGCCCGGCTGATTGGGCAGGCAAGTCCGTGCTCATCAAGCCCAACTTCAACAGCGCTGATCCGGCGCCGGGGTCGACACATATGGACGTGTTGCGTACGGTTGTGACTGCGCTTCACGACGCGGGGAGCGGCGAGATCACCATCGCCGACCGCAGTGGCATGGGCAATACACGCAGCGTGATGGAGGCGATCGGCGTTGATCGAGCAGCGGATGAAATGAACTGCCGGTTGGTTGCCCTCGACGAACTAGCGGCCGAAGAGTGGGAGATGATGCAGGTGGAGGGTAGTCACTGGAAACAGGGCTTTCCCTTCCCACGCCTAGTGAACGATGCCGACGCCGTGATCCAGCTCTGTTGTCTGAAGACGCACCGCTACGGCGGTCATTTCACCATGTCGCTCAAGAACTCTGTCGGTCTCGTCGCTAAGTTCTTCCCAGGTGAAAGCTATAACTACATGAGCGAACTGCACACATCCTCGAGCCAGCGGACCCTGATCGCCGAGATCAATGCCGCCTACACACCTGATCTGGTCATCATGGACGGTGTCGAGGCCTTCGTGCGCGGTGGCCCGGCCAATGGTGACCTCGCCGCTCCCAACGTGGTGCTGGCCGGCACCGATCGCGTGGCGCTGGACGCGGTCGGCGTGGCCCTGCTGCGCCATTTCGGCACGACGGCTGAAGTGAGCCAAGGCGCGATCTTTGAGCAAGAACAGATTGCACGCGCCGTCGAGCTTGCGCTGGGCATTGCCGGGCCTGAGCAGATTGAGCTTGTGACAGATGACGCCGACAGCCAAGCCTACGCTGACGACATCATGGCTATACTGAAAAAGGGCTAGCAGCTTGTCGGCGAGAAACCGTTGATGTGCATGTGTCCTCGCCAAATTGCCACAAACAGGCATTGCCCCTATAATGAACGCTTGTGCCCGTGAACAATCTCGTTCGCTGGGCCCAGCGGCGGCATCGGCTGTCGCACCAATGAGGGCTGAGAGTGCGACTTGGCTCATCTACGTTTCTGTCCGTAATTTCTCTGTGTTGATCTGGATCTGTAGATCAGGATCGTGAACCACAACCGAAATTACGGATCGATTCTAAGTCAAGGAGTACATTTTGAGTTTTCAACAGTTTCAACTCGATCCGCGCATTGTTGCGGGGGTCAAAGCCGCCGGTTACACCACACCCACGCCAATCCAAGAGCAGGCCATCCCCATCGTGCTTTCAGGGCGCGACGTGTTGGGCTTGGCCCAGACCGGCACCGGCAAGACCGCAGCCTTCATGCTGCCCATCCTGCAACGCCTGACCAAGGGGCCGATGCGCAAGATTCGAGTCCTGATTGTGGCGCCGACGCGCGAACTGGCCGAACAGATCCACGAGTCCGCCACCCAGTTGAGCGGCAGGACCGGCATCCGCAGCATCACCGTCTACGGTGGTGTCAGCAAACGTCCCCAGGTCGAGAAGATCAACCGCGGCGCAGAGATCGTCGTCGCCTGTCCCGGACGCCTGCTCGACCTATTGGGCGACCGCGCCATCGACCTCTCCAACGTCGAGGTCTTGGTGCTGGACGAGGCCGACCGTATGTGTGACATGGGCTTCCTGCCCGACATCCGACGGATCCTCAAGCAGTTGCCGACCAAGCGTCAGACACTCTTCTTCTCGGCCACCATGCCCAACGATATCCGCAGCCTGGCTGATGAGATCCTCAACAAGCCCAAGGTTGTGCAGGTCGACATGCTGGCCCCGGCCAAGACGGTCTCCCATGCGCTCTATCCGGTGACCGACGGCCTCAAGAAGAAGATGCTCTTCACCATGTTGGAGCGCACAGCCACCGGCCGCGTGCTCGTCTTCACACGAACCAAACGCCGTGCCCGCTTCCTGGCCCAGGATCTGGACAAACGCGGCTATCGTGTCTCAGCCCTGCAGGGCAACATGGCCCAGAATCGACGTCAGGCAGCCATCAACGGCTTCCGCGACGGCAAGTTCGATATCCTGGTCGCCACTGATATCGCCGCCCGCGGCATCGACGTGACCGAGATCTCGCATGTGATCAACTTCGACATGCCGGATACGGTTGACGCCTACACCCATCGCATCGGCCGCACCGGCCGCGCCCATCAGACCGGCGAGGCCTTCACCTTCTCCGTGGACGATGATGCGCCCATGGTGCGGGAAATCGAGCGGGTGCTGGGTATGCAGATTGAGCGGCGTGAGATGGATGATTTCGACTACGCCGGCTTCGTGCCCGGCCAGGCCTCGTCTGGCCAGAGTTCATCGGGTCAGCAGAGTTCCAACCGCTCGAATCGACGACGCAGATCGTCATCGCAGTCGAACCGGGGAAACGCGAACAACAGCAGCGGAAGCCAGTCGCAGCAGAATTCCGGCTCGAAGGGTTCATCCAATAGTTCCGGCAGCAGCCAGAGTAACGGGTCCAAGACGTCGGGTAACGGCAATGGTTCAAAACCGTCACGACGACGTCGATTTCCCAAACGCAAGAGCTCCTCGCAGAGCAACTAGAGAACGGATGCAGGCAGCGCCTGCATCCGTGAAGTCAGATAGATAAACAGAGAGAGGGGAGATGCGTTCGCATCTCCCCTCTCTCTACTAATACGGTTCGATTCCGTGCGGTCCTACAGTGTTGGCGCACGGCCCGGGCCCAACAGCGGACAGGAAAAATACTTGTCCCCATTCTCGCCTGGCGGGTCCATCTCGCCGTTACCGTTCAGATCGAGCCACCAGCGTCCGCCCACATAGCCGTGGTCGCCGGGTCCAAACTCGGTCTGCAAGCCGGTGGGGCCGCCCATCTCCAATTTTTGGAAACGGCCCTTCATGGGCAGCGGATCCGCGGTCAAGATGGAATCATAGACCAGGTCCTGGCCGGTCACGTAGATGACCGGGCCATCGCCGCGCCCGCCCTCGCCGCCGCGCTTGGCGTTGGCCGCTGACGGCGTCAACAACAGTGCGACCACCAGAGCCATGGCCGACAGACCGAAAGACAGTCTCAGAAATTTGTTCATTTTCCCCTCCTCAAATTTGTGCCCGAAAGATGCTGGCCCATACGATATACGAGCCATTGAGAAGAGCATAGAATTTGGAACTTACACAAATGTGTCGAAATGGTTACAGATTCATTAACAACCATTGACGCCAAGCCGTCGCCATGCTCGAAGGGTGGCCGGTGTGTTGACGGTAGGGAGAGAGGGGCTGTGCGACTCCATTGTGCCGCCTACCTTATCGCGTAATTCGAAGCACTTGTGGACCGTCCCCGGCACGTGGATTCCAGTCTCCAGCGTGCCATGCACGCAGCACTGGCAGACCGTTTGCTCAGGGCTGGGCCTAGCCCTACAATAGATAAATATGATACGGTCGAGCGTTTGATACGCCTGACCGGCAAGCCACAGCAGACCCAATGCTGGGCGCTTCAATAACCTTATCCTCCATCGAAAGTCAGCTTTTGATGATAGACCTGACTGAACAAGAAACTCGAACCCGTTATATCACGCCTGCGATTCAGAACGCAGGCTGGCAACCCCATCAAATCCGAGAAGAAGTGAATTTTACCGATGGCTGCATCATCGTGCGCGGACAGATGAGCATGCGCGGCCAGCGCAAGAAAGCGGACTACATTCTCTATCATGGCCGTGACCTGCCATTGGCCATTGTCGAGGCCAAGAAGAAGGCATTGTCCGTCGGCAACGGCATGCAGCAGGCGCTCGAATACGGAGCGATCCTGGACATTCCATTCGTCTACAGTTCCAACGGCGAGGGCTTTGTCGAACATGACGGCACCGGTATGGCTAACGCAGTCGAGCGGCATTTGGCGCTGGATGCCTTCCCCTCCCCGGCCACGAGTGCTTGGCTAAGCGAACCGGGTCTGGCCCGTGCCGGGGCCGTTCGAACCGCCAACCTACTTCTTCACCTACCAAAAGGAAACAACCATGAACTATCGCACCCTAGGCCAAACCGGCCTCTCAATCTCCGAAATCGGGCTGGGCGCCTACCCCATCTCGGGCATGTGGCGACGGCCCGACGGCTCCGACTTCGGCTGGACCGGCACCGATGACACCGAGTCCATCGATCTGATCCACCGCAGCCAGGATCTTGGCATCAACCTCATTGACACGGCCGAGATCTACGGCGATGGCCACAGCGAGGCCCTCATCGGCAAGGCGCTGCTCGGCCGGCGCGACGACTGGGTGATCGCCACCAAGGTGCAGCCCAATCGGGGCGTTGATGCCGAGGCACGTGATGAGGCGGCCGTGCGCCGGCGTCTGACCGGGGCCTGCGAGGCCAGCCTGCGCCGCTTGCAGACCGAGACCATCGATCTCTACCAGCTGCATGCCGTGCCCTACGATTGGGCGATGCCGGTCGTGATGGAGACGTTGGCCCGGCTCAAGGCCGACGGCAAGATCCGCTGGTACGGCATCTCCACCAACAACTGGGACGCCATCCGGCAATTGATGGTCTTCGGCCCGATCCATGTGCTGCAGGTCGGCTACAACCTGCTGGAACGCAGCGCTGATGAGCTGCTCAACTGGGCCAAGGACGAGGAGATCGGCACGCTGATCCGGGTGCCGCTGGCCAAGGGCATGCTCAGCGGAAAATACTCCGGCGACAACGCGACCACCCTCGCGGAGAACGACCTGCGCTACGCCCGCTTCAACCAGCCCGAGACCGTCGACGGTCTCTCCAAGTTGCCCCAGCTCGACTTCCTGGCCACGGGCGAGCGCAGCATGGTCCAGGCATCGCTGCGCTTTGTCCTCGACCACCCCGGCGTCTCCTGCGTCATCGCCGGGGCCAAGAACCGGCGCCAGATCGAGGAGAACGCGGCCTCGTCGGATCTGCCGCCGCTCAGCCCCGCCGAGCTGGCCCGGGCCCTGCCCATCGCCGACACCATTCAGACGCCGGGGTGGATTTGAACAGGGGTAACGAGTACGAAGCGAAGAGCAGTAGTTCACGATTTCAGCGCCATTGTCATTCCGATGGAGCGAAGCGACGAGGAATCTCTCCTGTGCGAACCTGAGATTCCTCTTCCCTACGGTCATCGGAATGACAATTCGTGAACTACTGAAGAGTGTTGCACGAGTAGCTGTATAGCCACACGTGGATAGACGGCGGATTCAGCGAAATAGGCGGACGAAACCGGATCCATACAGATACTATCCGAGGTTATGGCACTCTGTGCCCACTTCGTGAACAGGCTCATCCATCGAATTCGTCATCTATTTGTGGCGCTCCTTGAATCGTTCACCCGCAGGATTGCATTTATTTTGGTCTCTCGAGGTCTTAGATGCGTATTCGGTTGAGTTGGACCGCGATAGCGTTATCGGTTCTCGGCATCTCTGTCGCGATCTTCCGGAGCGTATGCTTCCACCGCAGAACACGGTTCATCCGGAACTTCGAAGAGGCCGAATATGGCCGGACTCGTCCGTTTGTGCCGCCCGACTCGGTCGTAAACGGCCTGGCCGTCTATGCGGTCTCTGACGTCTGCGCGGGTGATCCTCTGCTGCTTTTCCCCTATCCGCATAGCCACACGACCGAGCCGATGGCCCAGACCCCGCTTGCCGAGATCCTCATTAGGATGGGACGGTCAGCGATCACCTTCGACGTGCCGGGCGCCTACCGATCCACGCGGGAACCGATCGGCGACATGGACGAGATGGTCCGATGTGCGGATGAAGCCCTGGACCGCTTTGAGATTCAAGAACCGGTTGATGTCGTGGGCCACAGCATGGGTGGACTTGCGGCCCTGGCCTATGCCATCGAGCGTCCACAGCGTGTCAGGCGACTCGTGCTGATCACGACGATGTCCGGTTTTCCAGCCGCGGCTCGTTGGGGATTGCCGGGCAGTGCCTTTCGCATCTATGAACCCGATTATTGGCGAATCATCTTGTGGGGTCTGCGGCTCAATGCCGGAAGAGGTGATTTTGCTCTGCACAAGAAGCTTCAAAACCTGATGAAGCGTATCTCATTTTACGATGGGGCCCATTTCTCGCCAGTCGAAGTCGACGCTGATGATCGGCACAAGGGAGTACCCATCCGCACGGTCTGGTCGAGAAACATGTACAGGCGACTCTCCTATGTGCGACGACTGCGAGAAGTGACTGCGCCAACGCTCATTCTGGCCGGAAGGTTTGACCCGCAAGCGCCTCTCCAATGTTCTGAAGAACTCCTTCGCGGTTTGCCAGACGCAAAGCTACTCATCTTCGAACGTAGTGGACACTTTCCATTCATTGAGGAGCGGGAATCCTTTGTCCGTGCTGTGGAGTTGTTCCTAGATGCAGACATTGAGAGCCCTTGTTAAGGTTATTTCAGGGAAGATCTCGGTACGAAGGGTCGCGAGGATCAGCCGCGATTTCGTGTATCTTTGTGCACTCTGTGGACCGCTTTTTCTCTGCACCTCCTCATCCTTGTCAACCGATTTGAGAACGTGTACGCAACGTCAGCGCGTTGGAGTGTGGAAAGTTCGCCTATCAACCTACTGAGCGAAGGATGCAAAATAGGTGTGATTGCCACGCCGGGCTGGTTCTAGAAAAGATGTCATGTCGTACACGCAACCTGCCGATCTGGACATGCAAAAGGATACTACCGTCACATTCGAGACCGTTCGAGTGCACGGCTTTGCAGGCGCCGCCAGTGTAGACATCTACCTGCCCGAGGCCGAGAAGCCGGCCCCGCTGGTGGTTGTCGCCCATGGCTTCTCGCGAAAACGGCGCAACATGTCCGGCTGGGGACGCCATCTCGCAAGCGAGGGCTTTGTCGCAGCCGTGCCGAATCTGCCCTCGTGGTCAGATCACGCGCGCAACGGACGTTTTCTCTCTGATGTCTGCGCACAGCTTTGCGCTCACGACACTTGGAAAGAGCGCATCGATCCGTCACGGGTCGGTTTGATGGGATTTTCGGCCGGCGGGTTGGCCGGCCTACTGGCGGCAGCCGACAATCCGCGCGTGGCGATCTGGGTGGGGCTGGACCCGGTCGATCGGAGCGGGTTGGGGGCACAAGCGGCGCCCTTGATCAAGTGCCATGCCGTCGTATTGACAGCCGAGCCATCGGCCTGCAACGCACATGGGAACGCCCAACAGATTATCGACGCCCTGCCCACCTGCGAACAATTCAAGGTTACCGGCGCCGTCCACGTCGACGCAGAATGGCCGACAACTTGGCTGGCGGAAGTCGTCTGCGGTCGCTCGTCGGACAAACGGCGCAGTGAATTCATCCGGCGCGCGACCACGGCCCTTCACACGGCTCTGTCACTGCCGCCGGTGATCGAAGCGCAGGGCATCCCCGGATGAGCGGGCGAGTCTGCCTGCTCGACAAGAGCGTGTTGCCTCAATCCTGCTTCTGAGGTACTGTCCTCTTTGCTCCGCTCCCGACGGGCTTCAACTATGGACAGACAAAGGAGACCAGAAATGACTGAGTCATCAACAAAACGAATCGCAGACAATATCGTTCAGCTCATCGGCAACACCCCGCTGGTGCGCATCAGCCGCTTGAGCGAAGGATGCAAAGCCGATGTGGTTGCCAAGCTCGAGTTCTTCAACCCTGGCGGCAGTGTCAAGGATCGCATCGGCTTGAACATGATCGAGGCCGCCGAGGCTGCCGGGCTGATCAATGAGGAGACCGTGATCCTGGAACCGACCAGCGGCAATACCGGCATCGGCTTGGCGCTGGTTGCTGCGGCCAAGGGCTACAAGTGTGCATTGATCATGCCCGACACCATGAGTGTCGAACGTCGCCTGTTGCTCAGGGCCTATGGCGCTGAACTGATCCTCACGCCCGGCGCTGATGGCATGAAGGGGGCCATTCAGCTTGCCCAGGAGATGGCCGCTGCCGACGACCGCTACTTCATTCCCCAGCAGTTCGAAAATCCGGCCAATCCAGAGATCCATCGCCGCACCACCGCCGAAGAGATCTGGCGCGACACCGCCGGCCAGGTCGATATGGTCGTCTCCGGAATCGGCACCGGCGGCACCATCACGGGCGTCGGTGAGGCGCTGAAAGCGCGTAAACCTACGCTGCAGGTGATCGCGGTTGAGCCGGCAGACTCGGCGATCCTGTCCGGGGGCGCACCGGGACCGCACAAGATCCAGGGCATCGGCGCCGGCTTCGTGCCCGGCGTCCTCGACACCGACGTCTTTGACGAGGTGATTCAGGTCCAAAACGAAGAGGCCTTTGTCATGGCGCGCCGTGCGGCAGCGGAAGAGGGGCTGCTGGTCGGTATCTCGTCCGGCGCCGCCCTGCATGCCGCGCTCGAGGTTGCGGCCAGACCCGAAAATGCCGGCAAGCTGATCGTGGTCATCATTCCCTCGAATGGAGAACGCTACCTCAGCACACCGCTCTATGCCCATCTGGCTGATTGAGGCGTCTATGAAAGGCGGGTGCTGGAAAATAATGATCCACGAAGGGACACGAATTTACACGAAGGTTAGCCTTCTTCGTGTTTCTTTGTGCGCTTCGTGGATTGTTATTTCTTTGGGTTTGCCTAGACAACGCGGCGCTAATCTGGAGGAGTGTCCATGTTTCATACCCTACGCGACGATATCCGTTCGGTCTTCGCCCGCGATCCGGCGGCCCGCAGCGTGGCGGAGATTCTGCTCTGTTACCCGGGTTTGCACGCCATCTGGTTCTATCGTGTGGCCCACTGGTGCTGGACCCACGACCTCTACCTGCTGGGGCGCTGGATCTCCCATCTGGCCCGCTGGCTGACCGGCATCGAGATCCATCCCGGGGCCACCATCGGCAACGAGTTTTTCATCGACCACGGCATGGGCGTCGTTATCGGCGAGACAGCGGAGATAGGGGATTGCGTCACGCTCTACCACGGCGTGACACTGGGTGGCGTAAGCTGGCGCAAGGAGAAGCGGCACCCGACCCTGGGCAACCATGTGGTGGTCGGCGTGGGCGCCAAGGTGCTGGGTCCCATCGCGATCGGCGACTATTCGCGCATCGGCGCCAATTCGGTGGTGGTCAAAGATGTGCCGCCCAACTCGGTGGTCGTTGGCGTGCCGGGGCGCATCAGTTCACAGGACGGCAAGAAGGTACGCGACCCCGCCCACGAGGATCTTCAACACGATCGGCTCAAAGACATCACCATGGAGTCTGTGATGCAACTGAGTGCCCGGCTGGATCTGCTGGAACAGGCGTTAGTCGATCAGCAACAGGATGATGCTGTGCAGACCCAGGTGGTCTCTGAAGGGTATCAAGGCCCCTGGGGCATCTAGCGGGTGCTCGATTGCGTGTCCAGGATCGACCCATATAACAGATCGGCCTCGTTGTAGGCCGAACGTCAATCAGAGCAAAGGTTGTCATGCCGCCGACGACCTTTGCTCTGGTCGCGCTCGCCCCTTCATCTTCCGCAACGAACCAACCACCCAAGAACTGGCAAGCGATTGAGAAAGTCGGTACGATGGAGGCGACAATCTTGCTGAAGTACGCACTTTGGGAAGGAAGTTACCGCAGAAATCTACGATTCTGTGGTATACCTATCCGATGAGTCGGCCGCATTGCGCCGGCGAAATTTAATTGAACGATATACGTTGAAAGAGCTATTATGGCAATTCTGGAAGCCATCAACCTGACCAAAACCTACACGATCGAAGACCGCCCGATTCGTGTGCTGGACGATGTTTCGTTTGCCATTGAGCCGGGCGAATTTATCGTGATCAAGGGCAGCAGCGGCAGCGGAAAGTCGACGCTGCTCAGCCTGCTCTCCGGGCTGGACAGCCCGTCCAGCGGCAGGGTCTTTATCCAGGGCGACGATATCACAGACTTGACTGAGGATCAGCTAGCGCCCATGCGCAACACCACCATCGGCTTTGTCTTCCAGTCGTTCCATCTGGTGCCCTCCTTGAACGCCAAGGAGAATATCATGTTTCCGGCGGAGCTGGCCCGGGATCGCCAGGCGGACGCAAATGCGCAGGCGTTGCTCGATCGAGTGGGCTTGCGCGCACGTGGCGGCAATTACCCGCATCAATTGTCCGGCGGTGAGAAACAGCGCGTGGCCATCTGCCGCGCGTTGATCAACGACCCCAAGATCCTCTTTGCCGATGAGCCGACCGGCAATCTGGATTCCAAGAACGGCGATGACATTCTCGCCTTGCTGGCCGATCTGCACCGAGAGCGGGGGACAACCATGGTCTTGGTGACCCACAGCGACGAAGTCGCGGCCATGGCCGAGCGTGTTCTCACGTTGCATGACGGCAGATTGGTCTCTGACGCGCGGCAGGGCGTACTGGTGGGTGGATAGGCGATGTTGAATTTGCGCTTTGTGCGCCGCCAATTGACTACCTCGAAACGGCAGTCTTCCATTCTCGTCCTCTGCGTCGCTCTCTCCATGGCATCGCTGGTGGCGCTGCGCGGCTTCGGGGACAGCATCAATCGAGCCCTGCTGACCGATGCCCGCGAGTTGCAGGCCGCCGATATCATCATCGAGTCTAACTTTGAGCTTTCGACGGCGACGGCGACTCTTGTTGATGAACTTGTAGAAGAGGGGCAGGTGGAAGCCGCCCGCCTGTGGGAATTTTACACGGTGGTGCGTCTGCCGGATGACGAAGAGACGTTGCTCTCCAACGTCAAGGCGGTGGAACCCGGCTATCCTTTCTATGGAGCGGTTGAATTGGCCTCTGGCCGTGCGCTCGCTGCAGTGTTGGAACCGGGCGTCGTGGTGGTCGAACAGGCGCTGCTGGACCGGCTGGGCGTTGCCGTTGGTGACCGACTGCGTGTCGGCGAAGCCACCTTGACCATCGCCGATGTGGTGTTGAAGGAACCCGATCGGCCGGTCAACTTCTTTTCACTTGGCCCACGACTGTTTGTAGCAGCCGCAGATCTGCCGGCGCTGGACCTGGTCAAACAGGGCAGCCGTGTCACATACACAACCTTGCTCAAAGTGGCCGATGAGAATCAGCTCGACCAGGTGGCGGAAGAGCTGCGTGATGTGCGCGATCTTGGCCAGGAGAGCGTTGAGACCTACCTGACTGCACCATCCGGCGTGCAGAGCTTCTTCGACAACCTGCTCTTCTTCCTCAGCCTGGTTGCCATCTTCACGCTCCTGTTGTCGGGTATCGGCATCCAGAGCGCACTGACCGCCTTTCTGCGTGAGCGCTACACGGCCATCGCCATCGTCAAGACATTGGGCGCTACGCGCCGCTTCGTGACGCTCAATTTCTATATCGTCGTCGCCATCCTTGGACTGATAGGTGCTGCCATCGGCTTGCTGCTGGGCGTTCTGCTGGAGATGGCGCTGCCGGTTCTACTACGTGGCCTCTTGCCGCCCGACGTCGATCTGACCCTCACGCCGCGTGCGCTGGTTGAAGGAATGTTGCTCGGCGGATTCGTGGTCGCGGCTTTCACCTTCATTCCGCTCTATCAACTAGGTCAACTACGACCCAACTTTATCTTTCGCAAGGAAGAGACCGGAATCGAACGAGGTTGGCCTTATCTTGTGGCCTTGCTCCTCATTCTGGGTGCGTTCAGTGCAATGGTGTTGTGGCTACTGGAGGATGTCCGCACTAGCCTCTACTTCGTCGGCGCTGTGCTCGGGCTGATAGCCATCTCCGCCTTGCTGACAGAGGCGACCTTGTGGGGATTGCGCCGCTTGCGTCTGCGCTCGCTACCCCTGCGTCAGGCGCTGCGCGGCCTCTTCCGGCCGCGCAATCCTACACGCGCCATCATCATCACGCTGTCGGCGAGCCTGGCCGTGCTCTTCTGTATTTTTCTCGTGGAGCAGACCCTGGATGCCAGCTTTGTGGCCTCTTACCCCGAGGATGCGCCCAACGTCTTCTTTGTCGATATTCAGCCCGACCAGGTCGAGGACTTTCGATCTGCGCTGGGCGAGGAGAGCGAATACTTTCCCGTGATTCGCTCCACCGTTGCTGCCGTCAATGGGGCTCCGCCCGAGTCTACTGATGAGGGTGGATCGCGGCGCGAAGATGGCCGCGACTTTCAATTCAGCTTGACCTATCGAGACAGGCTGCTTGAGGGCGAGGAAGTCGTCCGAGGCGCTGCGCTCTTTGACGAAAGCTTTGATGGTCCGCAGGTCTCGGTATTGGACGAGGTGTTGGACTTTGCCGGCGTTGAACTGGGCGACGTCGTCACCTTTCGGATCCAGGGCGTGCCGCTGGACGCCACCGTCACCAGCGTTCGCACTCGCAATCAGGAGTCTGTGGAGCCATTCTTTAGCTTTGTTTTTCCGAGCGCCGACTTGGAGGAAGCACCGCAGACCATTTTCACTGCTCTACGCGTCGGTGATAGCGAGATCGCTGCCCTACAGAATCGCATCGTGGCGCAGTTTCCCAATGTCAGCGTCATCGATGTCACGGCCGCCATCGAAACCTTTTCCGGTCTGGCCCGTCGCATCACGCGTGTGATCCGATTTTTCACGACACTGAGCATTGCCGCCGGGCTTCTGATTGTAGTCAGCGCTGTATTCGCCACCCGCTTTGCGCGCATCCAGGAGGCGGCCTACTACAAGGTGCTGGGGGCCAAGCGACGCTTTGTGTTGCAGGTTTTCACGGCGGAGAATCTGCTGCTGGGGCTGGTGAGTGCACTGTTGGGGCTGGCCATGGCGCAGGTCGGTAGCTGGCTGATCAACACCCGGCTCTTTGAGCTGGACTATCGCCCCTTTGCCGGGGCCAGCGTCGTCATGGTGTTGGCAACCATGCTGTTGGTGACAGCGGTTGGCATGGCAGCGTCGGTCTCCATACTGCGCAGTAAGCCGATCCAGTTCTTGCGTGAACAGACCGAGGAGGAGTAGAGGTGATAGAGCGTATGTTGGCGGGTATCGGTCGCATGGCGGGTGCAGGTCTTCGACGACCCAGACGTCCGGCTTATGCCAAAAGCTGGACATCATTTACCGTGAACGGTGTCTATCGTATATTCCGCCTGTTGGCGCTGCCTGCGCTGACAACCATATTCTTGAGCGCCTGCGGCAGCCCAGTACCGGCCGATATCCCCCAGCAGACGCCAACAATGACGCCGACAGATTATGAGTCGCCCATCGTCATCGTGGCCATGGGTGATAGTCTCACCGAAGGATTTGGTCTCGCAATGGAGCAGGCCTATCCGGCGCAGTTGGAACGCAAGCTGCTGGATGAGGGCTACAACGTCTCAGTGATCAATGCGGGCAATAGTGGTGAGACTAGCAGCGGCGCATTTTCTCGTGTCGACTGGGTGCTGAACATGCAGCCGGATGTGGTCATCCTGGCGACGGGCGGAAACGATGGCCTGCGCGGCATCGAACCCCGTGTCACTCAGGAAAATCTGGAGCAACTGGTCGAGCGATTTCAGGATGCAGGGGCGGTGGTGGTTCTGGTGGGCATGGAGATGGTACAGAATATGGGCGAGGAATATACGGCTGCGTTCCGTGCGCTCTATCCCGACGTCGCCGACCGCTACGGAGTGATCCTTGTGCCCTTTATGCTTGACGGCGTCGCCGCTGATCCGAACCTGAACCAGGCGGACTTCATCCATCCCACGGCTGAAGGCTATGCCGTTGTTGTGGAGACCCTGTTTCCGTATGTCGTCGAGGCGATCAGTTTGCTTGGGCCGTGAGGCTACATCGGTCTACCCTAGCTTAGAGGATCGAGCAATTCTGTCGGCTTTTCCAGGTGAAGCCGCCTTCGGGCTATGGTATACTTCTTGATGTCGTCTCCAATTTTCACCATCTCCAGCGAAAGAACACAGGAAGAACCTTATGTCTCAATCAAAGACCCTCAGGCAGCGCATTCAGGCGGGTGAAATTCTAGTCGCCCTACGCGGATCCATCACAACCAGCAAGAGCGAATTGGCCGATATTTGGGCAACCGGTCGCTACGACTACATCTGGATCGATTCACAGCACACACCCTTCAGTGAACAGCAGCTTGTCGACTATTGTGCCGCGGCTGAAGATCTGGACATTGATGTCCAATTGCGAATCCCACACACACGTGCCGCCCATATGGTTGGGCACTACCTGGATATGGGGCCTAGCGCGGTCCTGGTCCCCGAGGTGATGGGAGACGCAGAGGTGGATGACGCGCTTGCCTATGCCTACTATCCCCAGGTCGGCAGGCGCAGTTGGGGCGGAGCCGGACGCCGCGGACTGCGTAGCGTTGCCAAAGGCATGGATCGTCTGGCCTATGCTGCCTGGTGGAATGAGTATGTGATTGTCGGCATTCAGGTCGAATCGGTCGAGGCTGTCACCAATATCAGGAATCTGGCCAAGCCCGGGATCAGCGTCGTCACCTTCGGTCCCAATGACCTCTCGTTCAGTCTTGAGGGGCACCCGTCCTATCCACTTCAGACCGTGGAAGAGTGCATGCGTAACGTCAATGAGCAGTTGAAAGATACGGACATCCGCATTGCCATGGGCACTGCGACGAAGCCCGAGGAACGGGAACAGTACCTGGAGATGGGCGTCACCCTCTTTCAGGAGGATGCGCCGGCCTGAAACCGGTCACAACCCTGTTCATCGGATGGTTTGGTCCGCGCGGAACGGCCTCGATTCTCTACATTTTCACTGTGTTGGACACAGAGGGGATCATCGGCGCCGATCTCATCTATGACGTCACCATGATCACGGTCTTGCTCAGTGTCGTGCTTCATGGGATCACCGCTGCCCCGAGGGCAGACTGGTATGGCAGCCGAATGGAGAAACATGCGGTTGAGTCGCCCGGCATGGCCGAGCACGAACCCGTCAAAGAACTGCCGTTACGCTCTGGCCCCCGCGTTTCGATCTGGTGACTTTGCTGAAAAATAAGAAGTTAGCCACAGATAATCCTATCCGTTTTCCATCTGTTTGGAGCCTGCAATGGAGATGACGACCCGCACCAAGAGTGATGAAGAGAAGACAGTTCTCGCTGGCTACACAACCATCGGCACGCGCCCGATTCGACCGGACGGCGTCGACAAGGTGACGGGCCGCGCTCGCTTCGGAGCTGACATTCATCTGCCCGGTATTCTGTACGGCGCCGTGTTGCGTAGCCCCCATGCCCATGCACGGATCCGGAACATCGATACAGGCGCGGCAGCAGCGTTGCCCGGCGTCAAGGCCGTCGTGATCGCGGCGGACCTCTCCGAATTGACCGGCGTCCCGTTCGACGATGCAGACTATGCCGACCAACAGATTCTGGCGTATGACAAGACGTACTATCACGGCCATGCTGTCGCGGCAGTGGCCGCGACCAATCGCCATATTGCCGAAGAGGCTGCCAAGTTGATTCAGGTCGATTACGAGGTGTTGCCCCACGTGCTTGACGCTCGGGAGGCCATGGCCGAAGGCGCGCCGATCCTGCATGAGGAACTGCGCACCGAAGCATTGGGTCGAACCGGCGACAGACCTACCAACATCGCCGGCCATGTCCGAGCTGAACGCGGCGACTTGGAAGCCGGCTTTGCCCAAGCTTGCGTGATTGTGGAGCGAGAGTTCCATACGCAGACCGTCCATCAGGGCTATATCGAGCCCAACACCGCTACCGCGATCTGGAGCGATGAGAATCAGGTACAGATATGGTGCAGCACCCAAGGTAGTCACTTCGCCCGCAAACAGGTGGCGGACATCTTGCGAATGCCGCTCAGCAGTATCACTGTCACACCCATGGAGATCGGTGGCGGCTTTGGCGGCAAGAATGACGTCTACTTGGAGCCGCTGGCCGCTCTGCTCTCACGAAAGAGTGGCGGCCGGCCTGTCAAAATTGTCATGACGCGGGCGGATGTACTGACGGCCACCGGTCCTGGCGCAGGCTCATCCATCAAGGTCAAGATCGGAGCCAATGAAAAGGGCCTAATCACCGCCGCCGAGATCGACATGGCCTACGATGCCGGTGGTTTTCCCGGTGGCTGGGTCTCCAGCGGCGTCGGCGTTGTCCTGGCTCCCTATCGGCTGGAGAACGTGCGCATCGACGGCTATGATGTCGTCGTCAACAAGCCCAAGACGGCCTCCTACCGCGCACCCGGCGCCACCAATGCTGTCTATGCAGCGGAGACGGTCATCGATGAGTTGGCCGAAACCCTGGACATGGATCCACTCGACTTTCGCCTGCTAAACGGCGCGGTGGAAGGCGATCGCCGTCCCAACGGCGTGCCCCATCTGCACATGGGCTATCATGAAACGATCCGGGCGGCCAAGGAGCATCCCCACTATCGGACGCCTCTGGAGGGATCGAACCGCGGGCGCGGTGTTGCCTCTGCCTTCTGGGGCAACTGGGGCGCAAAATCCAGCGTCTCTGCCGGCGTCAATGAGGATGGAACGGTCAACCTGGTGGTTGGATCCGTGGATCTGAGCACATCGCGGACAGCCGTGGGCATGCAGCTGGCTGAGACCCTGGGTATTCCGCTGAGCGCCGTGTCGGTCAAGGTCGCAGGCACCGATCTCGTCGGCTTCAACGACACTTCGGGCGGCAGTCGTACCACCTACGCAACCGGCCTCGCTGCATACGAGCTGGGCAAGAAGATCCAGCAACAGATGGTGGACGTCGCGGCAGATTTCTGGGGCCTTGAAGCGGCCGAAGTGACGGTGGAGGGAAATACTTTCTCTAACGGCAGCGAACATTTGACCTTCACCGAAATTGCCGGGATCGTGGCCGACGGCGGCGCTCCTGTGACAGCGAGCGCTTCAGTCGACGCCCAGAACTACGGAGGCGCTGCTGCACTTCATATTGTGGACTTGGAGGTCGATCCGGAGACCGGCAAGGTAACCATCCTGCGCTATACTGCCATCCAGGATGTGGGCACGGCCATCCATCCGGCTTATGTCCAAGGTCAGATCCAGGGCGGTGTTGCCCAAGGCATCGGCTGGGCGTTGAACGAGGGCTACTGGTACGACGCAGACGGCCGCTTGGCCAACGCCAGCCTGCTCGACTATCGTATGCCCACCGCGCCCGATCTGCCCATGATCGACACCCAGTTGATCGAGAAGGCCTATCCCGGCCATCCGTTCGGCGTTCGTGGCGTGGGCGAGACGCCAATTGTGCCGCCTGCCGGCGCGGTGGCCAGTGCTATCTACCATGCCACCGGTGTGCGTTTGACGGAACTGCCCATGTCGCCGGAACGGTTGGTGAAGGCGCTGATGGACCAGCACCGTTGAAAGATGTGATTGACCGGAGCTGACCACCGATGCCATTGTCTGTCGTCCTGAAGATTGCCCTTGCCATTCTGCTCATCTATTGCGCCATTGTCGCTATCGCATTCGCGCTCCAACGGCAGATGCTCTATTTCCCCACGCAGGAACGACCGTCGGAGGAATGGGTGAGAATGGCCGGTCTGGCTGTCTGGCCGGCTTCAACCAGCGACTATCGGGGCTTTGTCAGCGAGGGGTCGGCCGACGCTCGAGCAACGATTGTCGTCTTCCACGGCAACGCCGGTCGGGCTCTCGATCGAAGCTACTACGCGCATGCGCTGGGGCCGCTGGGCTATCGAGTGCTGCTGGCCGAGTATCCGGGCTATGGCGGGCGAGACGGCAAGCCCAGCGAGGCAGCGCTCATCGCAGATGCAGTGGAGACCCTTGAACTTGCTCATGAGGAATTTGGCGGACCTGTCTACCTCTGGGGTGAATCCCTGGGCGCGGGCGTTGCCGCCGCCGTTGCCGCGTCGACCGAAGCGCCCATTGCAGGCCTGGTCTTGATAACGCCCTGGGACTCACTGCCCGACCTGGCTCAGTCCATCTATTGGTTCTTTCCGGCACGGTGGCTCATTCGGGATCAGTACGATAGTGTGAAAAACGTGGAGTCTTATGCTGGACCCGTGGCCTTGGTGGTTGCGGAACAGGATGAGATTATTCCGTCACGGCACAGTATGAGACTCTTCGAGTCTGTAACGAGCGACAAGAGGCTCTGGATTCTTCCCGGCGCGGGTCACAATAGCTGGCCGGTCCAGCCTGATGCGCCCTGGTGGCGTGAGGTGGTTGACTTTGTCGAAGTGACGGGGGAGTGAGCCGGAACCTGTTTTCTTTCTGTGAACTTCTGTGTCACCTTCGTGAGTCGCTTCCGTGCCTCTCTGTGTTGTTAAACACAGAGAGGCACGGTTTGTCATTCTGTTCGCAGAGCGGTCGCAAAGCGACAACGGGTCAACGAGTTCGCACCCGCTCTGGGAATAGACCAGTGAAGAATCTTGCTTTTCCCCAAAAACATGAACTGCTGAAACATCTTTTTGCAGTAGAGTCATGTATGTTAGGATCCGGAAATTGTCGACGTTCGTCAAGACCGACATACCACTATTCTTACGGAGAAACCCATGCCAATCGGAACCAGAAACTCTGTCATTCCCGGATGCGGGACCCATCACATCGCCGTCCAGACGCGCGACATGGACGAATCGCTCAAGCTCTATCGAGACGTGCTCGGTATGCAGATCGTCGCCCAATTCGGCAGCGCCGAACGCCGCGTTTTTCTGCTCGACATCGGCGACGGCAGCCACATGGAACTCTTCGATCCGCGGCCGGACACAGCCAAGCCGGGCGCGCCGGCGGCCAATGACCCGGTGATGCACTTTGCTCTGGCCACCACCGACACCGTCGCCGCCACTGAGATCGTGCGCAGCGCCGGCTACACCATCACCGTCGAGCCCAAGACCGTTGATCTCGGCGCATTGACGGTCACCATCGCCTTCTTTGATGGGCCCAACGGAGAATCGATCGAATTCTTCCAGGTTCATGGGGCGTAGGTTGCCAATAGCATGATTCATCAAGTTCACGACACTGCCCCGCTGAAATGGCCGGAAGTTGCGCAAGTAGTGTCAGGCACGAGACAGCGTTTCCCTCTATCATGGAGGCAGGTGTTCAATCAATCATCTGTCGAAAATGGGGAGACACATATGACAACCGACTTAACACTATCACCGATCGGGCATGTACGCGGGACCGAGGACGGCTTCATGCTGGTCCTGAATGCGGAATTCATACCAGCTCTGTCTGGACTGGATGGATTCAGTTGCTTGGATGTTCTCTGGTGGGCCAACTTGGTAGATTGCCCAGCATATCGAGCATTCACCACCTGTGAAATGCCGTACAAGAATGGCCCGGAAGAGATGGGTATATTCGCAACTCGCTCGCCGTTGCGCCCGAATCCTATCGGACTGACCGTCGTTACCGTGTTGCACATTGGCCATGAAGCCGGTACGATCTACATTCCGTATATCGACGCTGAAGAGGGTACGCCCATTCTAGACATCAAGCCCTATCATCCCTCTACCGATCGGGTGAAAACGGTCTCCGTACCGGAATGGTGCCGTCATTGGCCGCAGTGGCTTGAAGACTCTGCAACATTCGACTGGGCGGCCGAGTTTGTGAACGCACAGTAGACAGAGACGATAGCGCATCTCCTCTATCATGTCGGGGGATGCGCTATCGCACTGCTAGAACTGAGAGTATTGAATGAATCCAAAACTCATCCATATGGACGCGCTGACACTGGCCGGGTTTGATTTTTACGGCAATCCGTTTGAGGTCAAGGATCCGTGGAGCGAAGAAAATGAGATCGGGAAACTGTGGCAGCGTTTCATGGGCTTTTTGCAACAGAATGGCCCCGTTCTTGATCGTATTGCGGTTCGCAAGGATGCCATGTACGAAGTCCACCTGTCCCATTCCGACACGAGCACGACAGGCGAGTTCGAGGTGTTCATCGGCATGGCGATCTCCCAGCTGACTGATCTGCCCGTCGAGTTGGTCGTCAAGGTTCTCCCGCCAACGCAATACGCCGTATTCACGATCTCGGGTGAAGCGATCAGCAGTGACTGGCATCATGAGATCTACCGCCAGTGGATGCCTCAGTCGGGCTATTCGGCGGCCTATCCATTCAGCTTTCAGTACTACGACCATCGATTCAAGGGAATGGACAAGTTGGCTGATTCCTCGATTGACATTTACGTTCCCATTCAGATCAATGCAGAAAAATGATGATCCACGAAGGGACACGAATCACCACGTAGGGGGCTATCTATGTGCTTTTCGTGGCTCATCATTTCCTTGGATTCGGCTAAGCTGGGCTATGTCTGAAATCGATCTTGCGCTACAAGCGATAGAGTTCATGGAAACGCATCTGACAGATGAGATCGCCGTCGTTGATGTGGCCGACGCGGTCTCGCTTTCCCTCTATCACTTCAGCCGCACCTTCAGTCGTTTAACCCGGCATCCTCCCTATGACTACCTGATGCGCCGCCGTCTTTGCGAAGCGGCCAGGTGTCTGTTGGCTTCGGATGAGAAGATCATAGACATAGCGCTGACCTACCAGTTCAATGCCCCGGAGACGTTTTCACGCGCCTTCAAGCGAATGTTTGATCAACAGCCACGAAGCGTCAGAGAGCAGCGGTGGATAGATCACCGCAGGCTCATGCCTAGGTTTGCGCCGGACTACCTTGAATTCTTGAATGATGATTTGCTCGGCAGCCCGACAGTCGTGGGCATGCCACACTTGCGCGTCGCCGGTATTGCCGGTCAACTGGAAGGTCATAGACAGGCCGATGGCGCTCTTTGCCTCTGGTCAATGCTGGACGAGGAACTCCAGACCGTGCGGCCGCGATCGGACCGGACTGAACGCTACGGGGTGATGATCTTCCTGCTGTCCCGGCAGACGGATCAATGCATGTATTTGGCCGGCATCTCACTGGCCGAAGGCGAACTGGCTCCAACAACATTCTTGCAGAAGTCGATAGCAGCAATGGACTATGTCTGCTTTCCGCTATCGGAACAACCCGACGCCGCCCGCTTCACACGGGACTACGTCCATCACACATGGTGGCCCAAGGCGAAAATGCCGCCAATGGCCGATTTCGAGATTGAATGGCGTCGACCGACTAGCCAGCGATCACAAAGCCGGCTCCTCGCGATCCCTATCGTATCGTCAAGTATCTGAGAGAATCGACTACAGCCCAACCTGCTGCAACTGGCCGATCAAGGAATGACGTCGGGCATAGCGGGCACGGAGATCGGCCAGCCGCGCCTCAAAACGAGCCTCATCCCCCTGGTTTATCGCCAGGTCGGACAGCTTGACCAACAGTGCCACTGCCTGCCCATACGTTTTCCGATTCCCCTGCTCAACCAGCCGCTCGACTTGCTGCCAGGTCTCTTCCTTGCGTGTCGCCAGCGCCTCCAGTGCGCTCAGGCGCTTGGCCTCGGCAGCTTCCCGCTGGCGAGCTCGTTCCGCCTGTTCCAGCTCATCGCGGATGGCATGGATGGAGCCGACGGTTCGTCCCGTCGATGGCGTTGCGCCTTGTACCGGTTTGTCGACCAGCGATTCCAGCCGTCTCTTCAATTCGAGCGCCAGATTGGGTTCCCCGGCGAGCAAGCGCACCAGGAAACGCTCACATTCGCGACGCGACAACCCAGAGAGCGCGGCTTGGTATTCGGAAGCATTCGGCTGCTTTGGCATGCTTGGGCTGGCATGGGCTGCGGCCTTGACCAGTTGCGCATCGATCTCGAAGAAGCGGATGAAGGTGTCGAGCGCGGGCGTCAACTCGAAAAGGCCCGGCGGCACCGGCGGCTCGATTGCCTCCTCATCCAGGTCATAGTCCAACTCGGTGGCGCGCAACCAAGCGAGATAGAGCACACGATAGTCGCCCTGGAGGATGTCGTCACGCAGCCGTGCCAGCCTCGATAGCATGCCTTCGCCTTCGATCCATTCGTCCGGCGGATCCTCTTCCGCAAGCCGAAATTCGAGGATGTAGACGTCATCGACCTCAGCCAAGTCCACGCGGTCGTCGACTAGATAGGGCCGAATCTGTGCTGGTTCGAGCAACGCCTTGGGGAAGCGAAACAGAAGTTGATGATCTCCCCAGTTGGCCATGTAGAGGAATGCGTCGAAGTGCCGAGCCAGCACTCTCGCTGGATCGTGCTTGAAGCTGCTCCAACTGTAATCGACCTGAGCGGAGGTCGAGGTCACATGGATGTGGCTGGAGAGCCCGTTGACTGCTGCCTGCTCTGCCGCAGTTAGCGAGCGGTCGACGCACTGCCATTCGTAGTACTGGTATTCGCTCATAATGTGGTCCAGTTTAGTGAAGTGTGTTCGTCAATTGGCCTTGTATGACAATCATACGCCGTGCGACGAGGAATACAAAATATGTTAAAATGGACACACAGGCTCTGAGATCGGTCAGGTCAGCGCGGTCATTATCATATGGAGTGTGGGTGTGGAAACTACAATCGACAAGGCTGAGAGGCTCACGCACTATCTGAAAGTTCAACATCGCAAATCTGACACGTTGATCGATCCTGTTCTGGACAAGCTGCTTGACCAGGAGCGCCAAACGGTATTGCGGCGTCGCAACGAACTGCGCAACGAACTTGATCAGTTTGAAGCTCAATTCGGGATCGAATCATCAGATTTTTGTGGAAAGTTTGAACGTGGAGAAATGGGCGACGATATGGATTACTTCGACTGGTCTGCGACATGGCGCATGTACCAATCGACGCTCGATTCGCTGCAAACGCTTGAACCGAGATCGGTCTGATCATGAACGAAGCGATTCTTGCGCGCTTCGCGTCATACCGGCGTCAGCTGGTTGAATCTCCCGCCATCGCCCACTATTCGGTTATGAAGTTACGTGCGGGTTCCTCCGATGGTCACATTCGCGTGCGTGCAATCTTGATAGATGACGGTCTGCTGGAGTTCTCCGAGTATGTTGCAGTAGACGACGAAAACCCCAAGGCGCGCGAGTACTCGTTCCAATGGCTGGACGCTCAGTTGCAGCTTGTACGACGCTGGGACAGCGCACGGCATTTCCCGAACCTTCCCTACGCTCCCCATCATATTCACCAGATCGATGGAACCGTCACCGGAAATGATCAAGAGCCAGATCTAGGACTCGTGCTCCGAGCAATTAAACAGCAAATACTCTGAAGACGAATCCATCGCAGCACTGGTCATGCCAGTTTATCGGTCGACCAAGTCCTATACTTTCTCTGCTACCACATCCCTTCCCACATCAAACGCCCGCAATTTCACTTCACGCACCTTGGGCGGCACGCGCTCGCCAATCGCATCACGCCAGATTTGCGCCGGGATGTCCAGATAGTGGGACAGCGACCCTAGCAGGATCACATTGGCCACGCGACGGATTGCCCAGGTCAAGGGCCATATCGCCCGACGGTACCAAACTCACCTGCGCGGCCTGGGCGTTAACCACGGCCGCCACCTCGTCGTCGCTGAGATAGGGCGTGGGGCTTGGCCGCCAGCGCCAGCCTGGGGATGGCCTGCTCGTTGACCACGGCCGCGCCGTCCTTGTGCAGATAGTGGGCCCAACGGCACGCGTCCAACTTTTCGAAGGCGAGCAGATAGTCGGCCCCGCCGTCGGGCACCACAGGCAAGAAGACCTCGTCGGCCAGGCGCACGTGGCTGATGACGCTGCCGCCTCGCTGAGCCATGCCGTGTACATCGGTCTTTTTGACGTCGTAGCCCTGGGCCATGCCCACCAGGCAAAGGATGTCCTGCCCGCCCACGCCCATCAGAACGAAATTCAACGGCTTCATGCGGGCACTCCTTCACGCTCGACGCGCAGGATGGCGTCGTAGGGGCAGACTTGGTTGCAGACTTCGCAGTCGGTGCACATGTCCGGGATGATGGCGACCTTGCCTTCTTCGCGGACATGTGCGCGGGCAGGCCGTGGCCAGGCAGGCCCAGCACGAGCCGCACTTGTCGGCCTCGACCCACGAGACTTGTGCATCTACTTAGGTGCGGAGGAGGTTTAGGTCCCCCGGTTTGACACCACCTGCTTATCACCGAACGGCCGACTGTAGAGGGTCTGATCCTGCTGCCGCGAACGGAAGAAGTCGGCGATAAAATTCATACGGTCGTTCCAGGTTGCCCAGATCACGCGCACCGCTGCCGACAGATGAATCGATGGTATAATCCAGCACCGTGAGGATACTGATCAGATGATCGTTTTCAATTGTCTCGAGGTCGACCGGGAACATGCGGCCGTCAGGCCCTGGTGGCAGGTCGCGACCCAGGCGCAATGTCTCAGACGGCAACTCCATCGTCATCAGCAACTCTGTTGTGATTCGCCTCCAATCGTCGGACAATTGCACCGCCAGCGTGCGGACTCATCGTCGCCAGATCATGCGTACCAGCCGGCGAATCGGCCGCAACAGATTATGAAGCGTCCATTCGTCCAGACGTTGACTAAGCACACGCTCAACCTCTTCGGTCAAGGGCGCTTGCATGGCTGCAGCGATTTTTCCTTGCAGGCGCGTTTGTTCGTGGTAACCGGCCATCCCGTTGGTGAAGAAGATCAGTTCGGCTTTGGCCTTCGGATCCGGTTCGAATTTGGCCTGATACGTGAGTGAAAGCGTCTGAGCCAACTGGTCCTGTCCACCGGTTTCGACTCCAACGGTGTGCAAATGCGCGAGCAATCGGTTAAGCGCGATCTGGTCATATGTGTCGCTCGCCGTCAGTAGATCGAGCAACCGGCGGTAGAGTGGACCCAATTCCGCAAAGACTAGCAGCTTGCCGTCACCAATGTCACGCGTGATGTCCATCGTGACGCTCTCCAACACTTGAGCCAGAAGTAATTCATCCAGATCCGTCTTTTGTCCCAGTCGACACAACAGATCCTTGATTCTGCCGACATCATTTTGTACGGCCTCGGAAGAGTTCAGGTAGCCTTGAATGGCCGCCTCAACATTCTCTCAACGAATGAAGACGCCGGCCGTCCTCGATGCCCACGTCGGATACACGCACCAGGTCACATTGGTCTGCCCAAGCTCGCCGGCCAAGGCAACTGCCAGCTCGTGATAGGCCTGGGTGATCCGCAAGTTGCGCAGCGCCGTATTTTCCAGCGTTATGATGGACTCGATCTCCTCAGATGTAGGCTGCCGCCATTTGTGGTCAAGCCCTTGTTTTTTCATTAACCCTCTACTTCTCCACCTTGAACAGGTAGTATGGTCATTGAATTCAGGCAAGGGGTCCGGCAACTCTACTACGTTATCGGGCGCTTGTCCACCGAAATGTCGATTTTCCGACCGTCATCTTGGACAAGTCGTTGACCGTGTCGGACGCTGATAACGCCTACCTCACGACACGGCGGGATTTCTTGTATGTATACAGCCCTTCGGCTAAGATGTGCCCAATCTACGTAATAGCTTCAACCAGGATGTATGCCAATGAAAATGCGGTTCGGACTGGTCTTGCTTTTCTCTCTACTGATCTCTAGTTCTCGCTTTTCTCTCTACCTGATCTCTAGTTCTCGCTTTTCACCACGATTAAACACCGGTTCCAGTAAGGATGACGTGCTGCCTGTCTTTCCACCGATGCCAGGTCACGTCCAGTTTGGTCATCCGACTGACGAAGACAGGCTCCTTTGAGACGAAACGGGCGCTATCTACCCGGACAGCGATGGCCTTATCTGGATTGGCAACTGGAACGGTATCCAACGGTATGATGGATATCCATTGGGTATGTTCAAAGTCGGTTGAAGCATTCCGGGATTAGGCCAGAACGAATTGGGTGAACCAGAAAGGCCGTGGCCTAATCCCGGAATGCTGGCTCAACTCGTTTTGAATACACCCATTTGATAAACAGTCCGAGAAATTTCGGCATTATCGCAATGATGGGCGCCTGGACAGTGTGCGTGCAGATCTGAGGTTTCAGTACGCTCCTGTTGCTGGCGTTGGATCACGACCTTGATGCAACCATGATAGGTATTCTTGCAGACACAAGAACCAATACATTCGAAGGCGTTCTACTGTCAATCATAGCAGTTGCAGCGCTTCTGTTCGCCCACCCCACAAAGCATACTGACCGGGCGTCAATGTTGTTGAGCGCCTTTTTTGTTTGCATGAGCCTCCTCGGCCTCGCGAGAATTCTTGACGGAACGATTGCCGGCTCCCTATTCGGCCTATTGCAGGATGCCCTTGTTCTGTTGGGCGGGCTCTTCCTTGTTCAGTTTGCCTACCACTTCCCCCGCGCTGATAGTCCGCGAGGCGCGGGTGCACTCGTGGCATATTCGTTCCTGGCAATATTGAGCTTCGGAACCATCATTTTCCTCGCGATTGCAGCCTATAGGCATCCTGCAGGCTATATCGAGATCCCTGAATACTACTGGTATCTCATGCCCTTGGCCATAGTCCTCGCAATAGGGTTTTACTTGCGACGATCTCTTTTCTATGCCAGTCTGCCCGACGTCAGTTCTGTTGGCTGGCGGCCCCGTATTTTTCAATCTGCGCGAGCGCTGATACACCCGCCCAACAACCTGGCTGCAGCGCACCGTAATTTGGCACTGGCAATATCGGTCGGCATCCTTCAAGCCATGGCCTCCATAGGGTTATTCCCAGGCGTTTTTGGACAGTATATGATCGGTATTGGCGGCATACTGGTAGTCAGCAGCATCGCGCTCGTCTACTACAGCCACGCTCTGAAGCCAATTGGCTTCACCGCGCGATTGATCGGGATTTCGCTGACTGGACTGCTGATTTTCAGCGGCATTTCCGGCATCTACTCGATCACAGCAGCGATCACAACTCAGAACGAGCCACTTCTTGAACAAGTGCAGATCGCGCGTCAGGCAATCACTGAGAACCCTGATGCCGTGATACCACAACTTTCGCTGGCAGCCTACATTGTAAGCTGGCCTGAGCCGACAGATTACCAGTTGACCGATCTGCAAGTGCATTTCCTTGCAGAGGACATCACGCGAGATGATCTGGATTCAGTACAGGGTTTGGGCGGTCCGTTCGTCGGTCTATTGGCTGGCGCTGCATCACGGTTTGCTGGTGTAGAGTTTCGGGACTATCATCGATTCCGCCTTGAATATAACCACCGCATCTACGAGATTGGCTTCCCCTGGATGGAGTACGCCCGGCCGATTCTTCGTGAAACCAACAGACACATCGTTATGACGGTGCTGGGTTCTCTATTCGTGTTGCTCTTCTTTCCGCTCTTTTTTCAGCGCCATCTGCTCAACCCTCTTGGCGATCTTTTGCAGGGAGTGAGACAGGCAGATAAAGGCCACCTCGATACAACGCTACCGATCCAGTTTGAGGACGAAATCGGCAGCATTACACGTTCATTCAATGGACTTCTGAAAACGCTGAAGGCATCAAACCAGCACAGAGACGAATATTCCGAGGAACTGAAGAAAGCCAACGAAGAGATGGAGCAACGGATAGCGGAGCGCACCCGAGAACTGTCTGAAACAAACGAGCAGCTACAAATTGCTAGAGATGAAGCCGAGCAAACGGCTGTTCTTGGCGAGCGACAGCGCCTGGCTCGCGATCTGCACGATGCCATTACCCGATCCCTGTACGGCGTCATGCTCTTTGCACGCGCGGGTCGGGATGCGCAGGAAGTTGGCGATCAGGCCAAACTAGAAGACAATTTGATGGAAATCGAAACCAATGCCTTGCAGACGCTGAAAGAGATCCGCGTGTTGTTGCATCAGCTTCGGCCATTGTCGCTGGAGCACGGCGGCTTACCAGGGGCAATCGATCAACGGTTTGATCAGGTGGAACGTCGACTGGGCATCGCAGCAACCGCGAATTTCGAGGACAATCTCAGCCTATCGAGAAAAGCTGAGGAGTCCATTTACCTGATCACAACCGAAGCGCTCAACAACAGCCTCAAGCATAGCCACACCAAAAGCGTGCATGTTCGCCTCGGACGCGAAAATGGCAACATTCAGTTGATCGTTGAAGACAATGGACAGGGCTTCGATCCATCCAAACCTACGGTGGGCATGGGACTCAACAATATGCGTGAACGAGCCGATCTACTGGGCGGTGAGATAGATATCGAGACAAATGCGGGGACAGGGACTCGCGTCCGCCTGAGCATGCCTGAGTCCATGAAGAAGGAATGAAAAAAAGAATGATATGGACTCTCTGATAACAGTTCTGATCGTTGACGACCATACAGTCGTGCGCAAGGGTCTCAGCGCTCTGCTGACGTCAAAATACGATATTGAAGTGATCGGCGAGGCGGCCGATGGTGTCGAAGCCGTGCACAAAGCGCGGGATTTGAAGCCGGATGTCATTTTGATGGATATGGTGATGCCGCGCATGAGCGGGCTGGAAGCGATCACCGAAATCAAACGCCATAGCCCGGATGCCCGCATCATCATTCTGACCAGCTTTAGTGAAGAAATCCAGATCGTGGCAGCGATCAAGGCGGGAGCAGCGGGGTATGTCATGAAAGACGCTTCGCCTGACGAGTTGGTACACACCATCCACAGCGCCTACTTTGGAAATCTTACGTTGTCAAAGGACATGTTTCAGTTGCTGATGTCAGATGCCGACAGTAGCGATTCCACACAGGTATTGGACAGCGTCCTTGACCACGCGCGAGGTCGATGTCCTCCGCGAACTAGCACGAGGCAATTCCGATCAAGAGATCGCTGAGGTTCTCTTCGTGAGCACAACAACTGTGCGCACCCATATAAGCAGTATCCTGAGCAAACTCAGTCTAGACAATCGAACGCAAGCCGCGATATACGCCCACAATGCTGGGCTCCTCTCCAAAGAATAGATCAGCTCTTCTCCACGACCATCAATTTAACTCATCGTACATTCGGACGAGGCGGCCCAGTGGCTTGTGGTCTCTATGTATGAGTTTAGTTTCATCGCGTTGTCAGAAGACATCTCAAACCTTCACCGGTATGATTGGACGTGACAAGACTTTCGCGTGGAGCATCAGACTATGGGCCAACTGATTCGGGTTTTGATCGCGGACGATCACGCAATTGTGCGTAAGGGGCTGCGGTCTCTTCTTACGGCGAAATACGGAATCATGGTGGTTGGTGAAGCCGATAACGGGAACGACGCAGTGGCAATGGCCTGTGAGTTACGGCCCGACGTCATCCTCATGGACCTGATGATGCCGGGCGCCGATGGGATTGAAGCAACCCGGGCAATTCAACGTCGCGAGCCAGGGGCGCGCATCTTGATCGTAACCAGCTTCAGTGAAGAGAAACAGATCATAGCGGCTATCCAGGCCGGTGCAATCGGCTACATTTTGAAGGATGCGGCTCCCGACGAACTAATCCATGCGATTCACGGTGCGCATATGGGGAAGACTTCTCTATCGGCCTATATGCTGCAATTCATGCTGTCCGATTCACGAGGTTTGGATTTGGATCCGCCAATCGATTCATCCACGGCTGATGGTCTCCTAGACTAATGCCATACCGAAGTAGAGCAAATAGCTCGGGCAAGTCTCGTGGCGACTCTGCAGTCCTTCAGGAGAATTTGATGCTGATTGAACTGAGCAAGCGAATTGACCAAATCCAGCTCCGTCCATTTACCAGGCTGGAGGTTATGTTATTGGTCTCTCTTTTTCTTTTTGGCGCTTGTGTTTCAAAAATCCAACCAGAACCCGACACACTCTATCAGAATCGAGCAATCGGCTACGAGTTCAGCTTTACCGAAACCGATGATAGTGTCCGGATCGACTTGCGCAACATCAATGAGGACGTCCTGGATGTTGAGACCATCGGCTTCTACGCTATCGATGGCGAAAACATCATTGCCATTGACGCGCTCGAAATTGAGCAGAAACAACTCGAACCCCAAGCGACCACGCTTATTACCTTCGCGAAAGATGGCGAGGGATTCATCATCATGAACAGCGCCGGCAGTTTTGTCTCGGGCGCGATGTTCGAGGTGCGCTATCAATGAAAATAGGGATACCCATGAATAAGACACGACCGATCATTTGGACAATTTCCGCGCTCGTCGCCTTTTTGTTCGCACTCATCTTCTCGAGCGGGCACGCGAATGCGCTGACGCCGCGCGCTGAGATGCCCGCGTTTGCCCTGCAGGAAACGTTGCAAGTTACAAACACGACCATCCCCTGCCCCATGAATTTACCCGAAGGCGAAGTGGACGGCGAAACAGTCGTCTGCGGTCAGTTGACCGTGCCCGAAAACTGGGAGACGCCTGGTGAGAATAGGGTCAACATCACCTATGCCATCCTGAAAGCCAAGAGCGGCGTCCCCTTTGACGAACCCATCATCTATTTGGAAGGCGGGCCGGGCGGTTCAGCGTTGGAGGATATCGAAAAACTCACAGCCTATTTCGGCAAACTGCGCGAGACGCGTGACTTCATCTACTACGATCAGCGTGGCACAGCCTACAGCAGCGATCTGGAATGTCCAGCGGCAGTCCAGTCCAAATTCATCGCCGAGGCGTTCGCAGTTGCCGATGCGGCAGCAGCGGATGAAGATGAAGCCGCCGACACTGACGAATCGGACGAGCAAATTGAAGCGAGCGAGGAACCAGCCGAGTTCGAACCTCTGCCCACACCGATACCCGTCCTGGATCAAGACCCCCAAGAGGTCTTGGAGACACAACGGGCCGTCGGCAATCCGGCGGAGGCCAGCTGCTTCGAGTACTTCCAGGAACAGGGCGTGGACCTGAGCCAATACACCACGGCCAACAGCATTCGCGACTTGACCGCCTTGATGCAGGCGCTAGAGTACGATGCCTATAACGTCTACGGTATCTCCTACGGTTCACGCCTGGGCCTGGAACTGGTGCGCGCCTATGAAGAGATGGACGAGGACGCCTACCTACCCGAGATTCGCAGCGTGGTCATCGACGGCATCGATCCGCCCCACATCGATATCGTCACCCATTCGCCCTTCGCCACCATGAACATCACCTTGCGCATGCTCTCTGACTGCCAAGCTGAGGAGGCTTGCGGCGCCGCTTATCCCGACATTCGCCGGCGAGCGCTGGCGCTCTTGGCCCAGGCTGAAGAAACGCCTCTGGAAATATCCAGCAGCGACGGTATGACAGCATCCCTCACGCTCTACGATCTGACCACGCTGCTCACAGGTGTTGCCGTAACAGATGGGGAAGAGATCAAGTCCATCGGCTATGCCGAATTGGTTCCCTTTCTGCCGGCGCTTGTGGATGAACTAAGCAACGGCATTGGTGACACCTACTTCGCGCTGAGACAAGGCCTACTGCCATTCGAGGAGACCGAAGAGACACAGGGCAACCTCAGCCTCTTTGACCCATTGGCGCAACGTTCGCAGCAGCTTGCAGACGAGGCGGAAGTGCTGGCACAGGAGTTGGCCACGCTGGCCGCGCAAGCCCAACGCGGCATCAGGCGCGCTGGGCGGCGATGACGGCCTGCCCGACTTCTTCGCCCGTGAGTTGGTGCTGCTCGCCAAAGAGCAGGCATCGTTCGAAAAGACGGGCGGTTTTGGCAGGCTCTTCTTTCAAGTCTTTGCCACGCAGGATCCAAACCGCGAGACGATGGCAGAGATGATCGAATTCCTTGAGCTTGGAGAGCTGGGGCAGGCCACGTTGAACAGCATCGCCAACTTGATGAACGAAAACGAAGTGGCCGAGGCGATTGCGTTGGTACTGAGCGATCGCGTGCTGGAGCAATTGACGGAAGCCGTTCAGTTCCAGATGAACTATGCCGTGCTTTGCAACGATATGTACGCGCAATTCGACATCGAAAACGCTTTCGAGACCTATCGCAATGCCGAAGCGCCCCAACTGCTCTCCCTCCCCGGACTGCTTCCCATCTACATCACGCGCTGTGAGAACTACCAGCTAACGACCGGAATCGGCGAATCGTCCGAGCCGGTAGTCAGTCAACTCCCGATCCTGGTTGCCAATGGCGGCATTGACGCCACCACACCGGTCGAATGGGGCGAAGCTGCGGCTGAGCATCTGCCCAACGCCCAACTGGTCACCATTCCCATGTTCGATCACGGCGCCACAGCCAAGTCAGAATGTGGGCAGGATATCGTGCGCTTTTTCTTCACCTACCCGGAACAGGAAGTTGATCAAAGTTGTACTGAGGCACTCAACCCTGTCTTCATCCTGCCCAATGAGGAATCCAACGAATGAAACACTTTTTGTTCCCGACACTCTTTACTTTCGCGCTGCTTATGGCTGGATGTACTGGCACGCTATCCCATGACGGGTCCATCGATGAAGCCACAAGCGGATTGACGGACGAATCGGAAGCGGCCGACGAGGCCAATGGGGGTGAAGAAATGCCCGTCATCGGCATCTCCGACAAAATCGCCGGCGTCATCACTCCGATCGCGTGTCCGGTCCATCCGGACGGCGATGAAGTTGAGGGAGAGGCTTACTCTTGCGGCACATTCACCGTGCCATTGGACTATAGCGATCCTACGGGCAACGCGCTCGACATGACCTTCATGGTCCTCAAGAGCACAGGCGACAATCCCCAGCCGGATCCGCTGGTGCAACTGGTGGGCGGTCCGGGGCAGAGCGGCTTGATTGCCGGCGGTCTGGGCCATGGCTACGAACAGGTGCGCGAGCAGCGCGATCTTGTCTTCATGTCCGTGCGTGGCACCAAGCTTGCGCAGCGCATCGGCCTCGAGCAGTGTCTTGGCACAGCCATTGCCCATGGGGTTCCCGAGGATGAGATCGAAGCGATCGTCGAGTCGATCGCACAGTCTGTCAACGAACCGATCGACGCTGAGAGCAATTTCGAGGAAGCACTGGCTCAGAGCCAGGAACAGGCTCGCCGACTGAACACCTTCTGCCAGGACGTCTTCTACAAGGCGGGCCTGGATGTCCGGCATTTCACCACAACCAACACGGCCACCGACATTTTTGGCTTCATGGCAGATGATGTGGGTGCGGCCGCCTCACAAAATGATCCACGCGCGGGCATCACCCAACTGGTCGAAGACAACTTTGAGGGCGATGTTCTTCAGGGACTCCTGGCCCAGCTGGACGGAATCACAGATGATGCCCTGGCCGAACTGACAGCAGGGCTGGAAGCTACGGCTTCCGATGGGGAAATCGACGAGGAATCGCTCGCCGCCGATATGCTGCTCCATAGTCAGTCAGATTCATATTTGCTGCGCCATGTGGTCGACTGCCACGAAGAGGCCCCATTTCAGTCGCTGGACGATGCCCTGGCCGAATATGGACACCTGGAGATCCCGCAGTTGGGCGGTCCAAAGAGCGAGTTGATCCAGACCGTCGCCAACTGCACCGGCTGGGACTTGGCCGAGGTCGACCCTGTCGACAACGAGCCGGTTGTCAGCGACATCCCCACCCTGATTCTCCAGGGCGAGTTCGACATGGCCACGCCCCTGGCATGGGGGCAGCTAGCCGCAGAGAGTCTGGAGCAGAGCACGCTGGCCATTGTCCCCTTGCAGGGCCACGAAGTCTGGACCCAGGAAAACCCCTGCATCAACACCATCGCCACCGCCTTCCTCGTCGACCCGACCCAGGCGCCCGATCTTGCCTGTCTGGCGGATCGCAAAGCCCAGTTTGTGCTGCCGGATAGCGCCGAAGAGGAGATGGAGGATTTCGACGACATGGCCGATATGCCGGTATACCCTATCCTGGAGCCGGCCTATGACAGCAAACTCGTGCGTGACTTCACGCCTTTCCTGGAAGCGATGGAAAACTTCAGCAACGCAAGGGCCGCGGAGATGGACGAACTGCTCACGGGTCGTACCATCCTCGATATCCAGGAGATGATGGACGCCGGGCAGTTCGATTCGACGGAATTAGTCACCTATTACCTCACTCGCATCCAGCAATATGACGTGGATGTACTCAACTCGGTGATGGAACTGAACCCCGAGGCGCTGGAGATTGCAGCAAGCCTCGACGAGGAGCGAGCCGCAGGCAACGTGCGCGGGGCCATGCACGGTATCCCGGTGCTGCTCAAAGCCAACATCGCCACCGGCGACCAGATGAAGACCACCGCGGGCGCAGTGGCCATGCAGGATTGGCAGCCGGCACGGGACGCCTTCCTGGTGCAACAGTTCGCGCGATGCCGGCGCCATCATCATGGGCAAGGCCAACCTCTCCGAGTGGGCCAACTACATGGACCCCAATCTTCCCGACGGTTTTAGCGCCCTGGGGGGACAGACGCGAGACGCCTATGGCCCATTTGATCCCGCCGGTTCCAGTACCGGCTCAGCCGTTTCCGTTGCCGCCAACCTGACCACGGCCAGCGTCGGCAGCGAGACGCAGGGATCGATCATCGCTCCCTCATCGGTCAACGGTGTGGCCGGCCTCAAGACCAGCAGGGGGCTGGTCAGCCGCGACTACATCATCCCGCTGATCGACTGGATGGATGTTCCAGGACCGATTGGCCGCAGCGTCACCGACGTGGCCGTAATGCTAACCGCCATGGTCGGCACGGACGAAAATGATCCGGCGACCGCGGATGCCGCCGAACTGGCTGGCGTCGACTTCACCCAGTTCCTCTCCCTGGAGCAAGCGCAAGAAATACGTGTCGGCGTCGCCGGTATGTCGGAGACAATTTTCCAGCAGATCGTCGATGAGGCCGAAGCAGAAGTCGGACGCGCCCTCACTGCGGAAGAAGCCGACACCGCGCGCGCTGGATTCGTGGATTTTGTCGGTGACCCGCAGGCCATCGCGACTGTGCTCAACGCACAAGGTATCGAGACTGTCTTTATCGATTCCAGCGTCTCCCCAATCCCCGGCACCGATACCTTCACGGTGATTGAGTACGCGTTCCAAGATTCCTTCGACCGCTTCATGGCCTCGCTTGGCGAGAACGCACCGCTCTCATCCCTGGCCGATGTGGCAGCTTTCAACAACGAAAATCTGACCAACCGTGCGCCGTATGGGCAGGCCTATGTCGAGGGGTCGGTCAACACGGCCATCACTGCGGAAGCGTATGCGGCAATGAAAGAGGGGAACATGCAGAGCAGTGCAGCAGCATTGCGTGGGCTGTTCGAGCAGTATGACGTGGATATCATCGCCTTCCGAGTGTACACCCAAGAGTATGCCCCGGCAGGATTTCCTGCCCTGGCCGTCCCTGACGGTCTGGCGACCGACGGCCAGCCGGTCAGCGTGGTCCTGGTCGGCGACTATCTTTCCGAACCGCAACTCCTCTCGGTCGGCTATGCCTACGAGCAAGGGGCGCAAGGCCGCGTCGAACCCGATCTGGAATCGCGGATGCAAGAGATAGCCGCTGTTGCACCGTAGCCATTGTCCGCAATTAACCTCCGGGAGGTGGTCAGGACCACTTCACTTGCCCAATATTCGTGACCACCTCCCGGAGGTTAATTCTGTTGAAGATCGAATGGAGCGTTTTGACGAAAATGAATGCAGTGATTTCTCAAGCCGTTGCAAGGCTCCGGCTTCCTCAGGCCTTGATTGCCCTGATAGTTCTGTTTTTGGCCGCCAACGTTCTTGCTGCCTGCGCCGCCGAAATGCCTGAGGCTTCCTACGAAAACCTAGATGCAGCCATCGCTGATGGTGCGGTCGAACGAGGGTGGGTACCGGACTGGCTGCCGCCATCGGCTCTGGACATCAAGGAGAAGCACGATCTCGATACCAACAGCCAGATCATGCGTTTTACGGCGCCATCCTGGAACGGAGGAACGTTGCCTGATCACTGTCGGCCCGTCGAGTCGACAGAGCCATCGAGACTCACCGCTCCCTGGTGGCCGGAGAACGTCGGCGAAATGACAGCAGAGGTTTTTGTGTGCGACGGCGGCTTTCTGGCTTTCAATGCTTCGCACGGATATTTCTGGCGTCCCTGAACGTGCCAGATCGAACGCGTCAACAGTACGCGTCCAATGTGAGGAAACCAAGCGTGTCCAAACTGCACCTGACTACCATCATTTTGTTGCTGACACTCGGCCTGACTGCCTGTACAACCAATCCTGTGGGCACAGTCCAGTCTGAAACGACTGCGGCTGGAGATACGCCCCTTCCGTTGAACGACGGACTTACGCTGCTCGAACGGCCCTGTAACGTCTATCTACCCAAGGGTGAGGTTGAGGGCGAGACGATCCTATGCGGCTATGTGCGCATGCCCTGGGATCGGGAAGACCCGAATAGCGCGACCACCGACCTGGCCTACGTCATCCTGAAGGCCACCGGCGGCAACCCGCAACCGGACGCCATCGTGCATATCTCCGGAGGGCCGGGCATCGGCGCCACGCTGCGCGACGTCGTGCCGGAGTTGGTTAAGCGCTACGCACCCCTGCGCAGCGATCACGATGTCGTGCTCTACGACCAGCGCGGCATGGGCCATAGCCAACCCTTCTTCGAATGCCCCTATCCCGATGAAGCACAGGCGGCCAAACTGCGAGACCAACTGGTCGCTTCGGCGACGGGAGAGGTCTCCGAGGCAGACATCCAGCATGCTTTCTGCCAACAGGAATTGGCGGCTTCGGGTTTTCCGGCGGCGGGCATCAGCACGGCCAACAGCGCCGCCGACCTAATTGATGTCATGGCCGCGCTGGGTTACCCGGCCTACAATCTCTACGCCATCTCCTACGGCACGCGTCTGGCCATGTCATTGATGCACTACTTCCCAGATCATCCGTTGGTGCGCAGTATCGTGCTGGATTCGGCCTACCCACTGCCGGAAGACAAGGTCAACGACTATCTGGCCGCACCATATCTCTACCAGCAGGCCCTGTTCGAGGCCGTTTTTCAGACCTGCGCAGGTGACCTTGCTTGTGCGGCAGCCTATCCAGATTTGCGCAAACGCTACGACGATCTGGCGGCGACGCTGGCGGCGAGTCCGCTGGATCTCGGCGATGGCGAAGACTTTGGCAGCGACGATCTCTACCGCTTGGTCTACCCCTTCAACATGGCGCTCAACTATATCGCGTATCAACCGAGGCTGATTGCCGAACTTGAGCAAGGGGATACGACAACGCTCACACTGCTACGAAGCGGTCAGGTGCCGACACGCGATGTTGTCACCGGTGTCGGGCCAACCGTAGACGGCTTCTCCGATCTGATGGACGCCTTTCTTGAGTGTACGGCGGATGTGACCGACGGCGACGCCATGGAAATGACGTTGGTGGCGCTCTGGGACGCAGACAGTGATGCAGTGCAGCGTGCCGTAAGCGAATTGTGTCCGGGTGATAGAGCCATGGCAGTCAACGAGTTGCTGGCCACCCTGGCCCCGCAGGCGTTCAACGGAATCATCGCCCGCTTCGCACCGGAAACCGTGCAAGGCGTCAACAGTGCAGTAAACAACAAGCTGAGCTGTACCGAGCAGTACCCGTTCGCTGAGGAGCTAGATGACGATTCGGGTCAAAGCTGTTGGCCGGCGGTCTGCCTGAGTTCTTCGTGGAAGAAACGATGGAAACGATGACAGGTCGCGGCGAAGGCTGTAGCGCCTGGTCGGATGTTTTGACCGAGCCGACACCCTCAACCTACGGCGACTACCCGGTCCTGATTCTCAGCGGACAGTACGACAGCATCACGCCGCCCGAGATGGCCGAGATCGCAGCATCCGAGCTTCCCAGCGCCCAATTCCTGACCGTTCCCAACGCCATGCACAGCATTCTCGGCAATCACGGGGACTGTCCTACTCAAATAGTGCAGCAGTTTCTGTCCGATCTGGACGATCCGGTAGACGCCGCCTGCATAGAAGAGATGAGCGTGAAGTGGGTGATGTTTGATGAACCATTGCCCAGCGGTCAGTCGCAATAATCATTCGTTTGAGGAGATTCCCTACAGCATGCCCGGTCAACCAAAGAATCAACAACATGCAACCGGCGTGGCCGTAGAACATGCCCGCAACGAACACTACCTGCTGCTCTCGCTGGTTGCGTTTGCGGCGTCCGTCATCATCACGCGCCTTTATCTGCAGCTAACCGGCTATCCTCAGATCGGCGGCGGCAATATTCACATCGCCCATCTGCTCTGGGGTGGGCTGTTGCTCTACATCGCTGCGCTGTTGCCGCTGATCTTTGTCAGTTCGCGGGCACTGTCGTGGAGCGCGGTGCTCAGCGGTGTGGGCATGGGTCTTTTCATCGATGAGGTAGGCAAATTCATTACCAGCAACAATGACTACTTCTATCCGCCGGCCGCGCCCATCATTTACGCCGTCTTTCTGCTCGGCGTGCTGCTCTTCATCACCGTACGTCGGCGCGACGACAACGACGCACGCACCGATCTGTTTCATGCGCTTGAAGAGTTGCCGGACCTGATCGACGGCAATCTGACCGAGAATGAGATCGGACAAGTGCAGGAGTGGCTGGGTGTGGCGGCCGTATCCAGCGATCCTCGTTTCTCTGATCTCAGCGTCGCGCTCTCAGACTATCTGGAGAAATCTGCGGATCAGATCGCAGCCGCCCGGCCAGGCCCACTGACCAGAGCCGGGCAGCGGATCACTCAGGTGGGGCAGCGATCTGGGCCGGCATTGGCACAGACGACTCGTGTTGATCGTGGTTGGCTGGACTGGATTACAGGCCATCGGCGGCGTGATTTCGCTCTTCCTGCTAATCCGCTACAGTGACCTCTTGACCGACAAATTGCCGCAATTGCTCGTTTCGGCCGGCGAGATGAACAGTGTGAACGATATGCGCTGGTTCACCTTGGGCGTAGTCCTTCAAGTTTTCGTTGGCGCCATCGCGTTGACAGGCTTCGTGTTGATCCTACGCCACCATGAGCAAGCCGGTACTAGAACGGCCACCTTCAGTCTGTTGTTGTCGTTAACGACAGTCGTTTTACTCACTTTCTATCTCAGTCAATTTGCAGCCATCGCCACGGCATTGGGGCAATTCTTTTCGCTGTTGGTAATCGTTTCCTATCGGCGATGGTATCTGACGGATGAAACCGGGCGAGTTGATACAGGCGCAGCAGAGAACGGCGCCACGTAAACTTTCATTGACATTCATTGGGGGGAAATTATGGACATCATTTCAACACTCATCACCAACCCAGCGCTCCTTCTGATCATAGGCTTGCTCTTCTTCGCTGCCTATTTGCTCCTGCGCAGTCGGGCCGGCAGCAACTTGCGTCCGCGTGCCTTGTTGTGGCCGGGTTTAGCCTGGACGCTCTGGGCCGCTTGGGAATTCGCCATGACGCGTTTCAGTCCCGAGGCAAACATCCGCATAGATTTGTTCGTGATCATCCCCCTCGTGCTTCTGGTTTCAATCTTCGGATCGGTACAGTTTTTCCGAGGATCAAAGTCGTAAGGAATCTGTAGTTCTCGATAGCTTGAGCATGATCGCTTCTGTTCAGACACAGTGATCGTGTTCAGCAAAAACACAATCTTAAGGAGATCCAAATGAATAGCACTATGTTATGGCTACTTCACGCTCTTGTCGTCGTCGGTGGAGTCGGTATCGGCGTCTGGATTTTGGAAAAAGTCGCCTTCTTCAAAGAGGGCTCCACGCTAGTGCGCTGGATCCTGATACTTGCGATTGTGTTCGGTTGGACGTTTGTGGTCAATGTATTCTGGCCGGTAGCGTAAACGGCCTGTCGCCACGCACCTCGCAACGGCGATCCTTATTGGGCGGGATCTACAGAAGGTTAGAGTCACCCATGCACAATATGTAGAAGAAAGGAAGAGTACCATGACTGACCGACCATCTATACCGAACAGACAGATCGTCTTCTTGGTCGCTGCGCTGCTGATTGCAGCCGGTCTATTGGCGCCAGCGCCACAATTGGCCAGGCCCGCGCATGCCGAACCCGCAGGAGGCGTCATCTATGTCGACATTGATTCATCTGGTCCGACCCACGATGGCGCCTCCTGGCCCACCGCCTACATGAATCTGCAGGATGCCTTGGCCTCCTGGACGGTGGGAGACGAAATCTGGGTCGCGGAAGGACGCTACTTCCCGACCATTGGCGGCGTTCAGCCTGCCGATCCGCGCGCTGCGTCGTTTTTTGTCAAAGATGGGATGCAGATCTATGGCGGATTCGATGGAACCGAGGCGACTCGGGCAGAGCGCGACCTATCCACCCATTTCACCGTACTCAGCGGTGATATCGACAAGAATGATCAACTGGTCGATGCGGGCATTGCACCTCCCGGTGTAACGCCTAGCTACGTGAACATCGTCGGCGAAAACAGCTACCACGTCATCCAGAATGGCATCGATCCGGCAGTTGGCAACATTCTGCAGACTACCATCGTGTTGGATGGTCTCACCATCAGCGGCGGCAATGCCATTATTGGAGAGCCAACTGCCGGCCCCGTGACAAAAGGCCGTGGCGGCGGTGCGCGTTTCACTTTTCAATGGGAACCCGGCACGCTAATTCTGCGCAACATGTTGGTCCGGGGCAATCGCAGCGACCTGGAGGGTGGCGGCATCCACCAGAGCGGCGGTGGCCTGGAAATCACCAACTCTGATTTTATCTTCAACGAAGCAGATGACGGCAACTGTGTCAATCTGAATGATGACTTTGGCCGGACGTGGGGCGGTGGTCTGATGACCCAAACCAACATCCCGCAGAACGACCAAAGCTACGATCCAATCCGTAAGTTGGAGAATGTACAGTTCACGGGAAATTTCGCCGAGTTTGGTGGCGGCTACATGAATTTTTACGCAAATGCCGTTGCACCGATGCGATCCAATCAGACGCTCAAGAATGTGCATTTTGACGCCAACCGGGCCGTTTTCCAGGGCGGAGGTATGTTCAACTTCAAGACTACGCCCAAGATGGAACACGTCTACTTCACCGACAATATCGTCGAATCTTGCGCCACGATTCCCCCGCCGTCTACGACGCCTCCGGACTGCAACCCTGCCATTGAGAGCTGTGGCAGGTTCACCGACATTCCGATCTGGGGTGGCGGCGGTCTATTCAACCTGGTCGAACCAGGGTCGTTGGAGGCTGGTCCCGGGCCGGAATTGACCAACGTTCAGTTCTCCGGCAACCGAGCCAACATCGACGGCACGTCCTGCACCGATTACGACGGCTTTGGCGGTGCGATGGTCAATCAGAACGCCAATACGACACTGAACAACGTGCTCTTCTCCGGGAATCAGTCGGAGAATTCCGGCGGTGCGGTCTTCAATGTCATTTCCAAGTACGCCGAATACGATCACACGGTTGCCGTCAACAACACCACGTTTGCCGCGAACTCCAACAGTTCGAGCAAGAATTGTGGCCAAGGCATGGGTTTGGCCCAGGCAAACCTGGCAAACGACGACGGCAAACTCCAGAATGCTGTCATCAAGAACAGCGTCCTCTGGGGTCCCTATCCGACTGGAACTTACCCGGTCGACGACCTTCAACGGGACCCGAACGTTCCCTCGTCCATAATCCCGGACACCTTGCGCATGCAACAGAGCATCGTAGAAGGCTGTGGCAATTCAGGTGCAGGTTGGCCCAGTGGCGCCAGTCCGCGCAACTGCGGCGTCGATGACGGCAACAACGTAGACGCCGATCCACTCTTTGTGCAAAATGTGAACTTCACAAATGCCCCGACCTTGGCCGGCAATGCCCGTCTGCAGGGGGCCTCGCCTGCGCTGGATACCGGTGACAATACCCTCGTTGCGGCCGGCGTCACCACAGATCTCGACGGAAACCCGCGCATTATCGACGGGAATGGAAACGGTGTGGCCATCGTCGATCGGGGCGCCTATGAGCACCTGGGCTGCCCCACAACCGCAGCGGGAACGATCTTCGTCAACGGGCAGGCTACGGGCGCCAACAACGGCCTGACTTGGGATGACGCCTTCATCCATCTTCAGGACGCAATCGATCTGTACGCAGGTTGCACGGCGCGATCAGCCGTCAAAGCGATTTGGGTGGCAAAGGGCACCTACTATCCGGATCAGCGCACCGGCGTCTCGCCCTCTCTGCCGGCCTCTGTGCGCAGTGCTCAGTCGTTCAATCTGCTCAACAACGGCAATGGCGGTGTGCAAATCTACGGTGGTTTCGTCGGTGGCGAGGACAACCTGAATAAACGCGATTACGAGAACAACGTCACTGTACTCAGCGGCGATATCAAGCATGACGACAAGACCAACGCGGATGGTGTAACCCCCAGTCCCGACAAAATCGTGGGCGTCAACAGCCAGCATGTCGTCCAGGATCAAGGTACGGATTGCGCAGGCGGATGTCCCCTTCTGGACGGCTTCACCATCACTGGCGGACATGCCACGGGCGATGAAAGTCAAAAGACCGGTCAGGGAGGCGGCATCTGGAGTCAGGGGGGAACTCCATTCTCCAGAACCTCAATCTCGAGGGCAACCAAGCGACTCGCGGCGGTGGATTCTATATGGTTGATAGCCCGGGCCATATCATCAATACAGCCCGCTTTGAGAACAACTGGGCGCGCACCGGTGGTGGGATGGCCGTGGAAGGAGAGAGCAAGTTCTCGCTGGATACTGTCACCTTCCAGAGCAACCAGGCCAAGCCATTTGTCAGTTCGGTTCCGAATAGCGGCGATGGCGGCGGGATGTATTTTGCCAGCACGTACAGCAACGAACCTATCGGCACGATTGGGCTCAAGTTCTACGACAACATGGCCGCATCCAGCGGAGGCGGGCTCTTTACGACACGACCAGCTGACTTCGATATTCGACTCCGCCTGCAGCAGCCAGTCTTCCAACGCAACCAGGCGGAGAGTTTTGGCGGCGCCATGGCCAATGAAGACAGCAGCCCCTATGTCGATCTGGGCTTCTTCCAAGGCAATGAAGCTTCGGATGGAGGAGCCATCTCGAATCGCAACGGCTCCAATACGGTGATCTACGATTCGCTGGTTTCAGGCAATCTGGCGCAAGCCGTCGGCGGCGGCTTCTTCAATGACGCCAGTTCACCCGAACTGACCAACGTTACGGTGGCAAGCAATCGCGACGCCGGCACCAGTGGCGGTATGTACAATGTAAACGGAAGCAATCCCCTTATCCGCAATTCAGTTCTTTGGCTGAATTCCCGAACGATACTCAACGCTGACACCTCCACACCGGTGGTCAGTTACAGCCTGTTGCAGGGGTGTGGCCCATACGGACAACCACCCACGTTGGATCCGTCCTGTGGCAGTGATGCAGGCGGAAACATCGAGCCCGACGACCCGTCGGACAAGATTTTCATGGCCCCGATCGAAGCGTCGACTGCGCCCACGACCACGGGCGACTACCACCTCGACACCAATTCACCGGCCATCGATGTGGGCAATAACGCCGACAACGATCACTATGCAGCGCTGGGCGGCGTTGAAGATCTGGCCGATCCGATCGCACCGCGTAAACTCGATGGCAATGGTGACGGAACCGTGACCATCGACATGGGCGCCTACGAGGCGCCGGCAGCCGGCCGCATCAGAGTGATCAAGGAAACTCAGCCGGCAGGTTCACCCATAGGCTTCTTCTTCGAGCTCGACAACACTGCGCAGGAGAGAACCACCTTCGCGCTGCTGGACGGCGAGGTTTTCGACAGCGGCAACCTGACCCCGGGCATCTACGGGATAGACGAAAGCGCCAACATCGGCTGGATTCTCGATTCCGTGGTCTGCTCTGACGGCAGCGCTTACACCAATATAGACCTGGCCGCGGGAGAGACCGTCACCTGCACGTTCATGAACATTCAGCAGGGCAAGATCATCATCAATAAGCATGCTGAAGGTGGCGCAACAGGCTTCAACTTCACTGGCTCATTGGGCGACTTCACACTGGACGATGGCGGCAGCAAGTCGGCCATCAACCTCTCGCCCGGCTCCTACAGCGTGACCGAAGCCGTTCACGTGGATTACCGCCTCAGTGGCCTCACCTGCGTGGACAGCGATTCCGGCGGCCAGGATTCCAGCGGCGACGTCGCCGCACGCACGGCGAACATCAAACTGGACGCAGGCGAAATCGTCTCCTGTAACTTCACCAACGCCAAGGCGGATACGATCACGGTGGAAAAGATCACCATCCCCGCTGGCAACGATAGCTTCGACTTTGGCGGCACGCTTGGGGCTTTCTCAGTCGCCGCCGGACAGGTGGAGAGTTTCGCCAATCAAGCTGCGGGCAGCTACACTATCACCGAGGATGACCCTGCACCGGCCGGCTATGTGTTGACGGACATCAGTTGCGTCGACAGCGCCACCGGCCAGACCTTCGCTGGCGACGTCGCCGATCGTACGGTTGATCTGAACCTGGTCGGGGGCGAGCGTGTTCACTGTACGTTCACCAACACCAAACTTGGCACTGTGGTCATCAAGAAGGAGACCGTGCCCGGCGGCGGCGCCAACTTTGCCTTTGACGGTTCGTTCGGACCCTTCACACTGGACGACGGCGGCAGCGAGACAGCCGCCAATCTGGCAGCGGGCAGCTACACTGTCACTGAAGCCGAACATGCCAACTACAAGCTGACCGGACTCACCTGCGTGGACAGTGCCACCGGTTCGCCATCGACCGGCGATGTGGCAACGCGTACGGTCACAATCAATGTGGAACCAGGCGAGACGGTGACCTGCACCTTCACCAACACCGAAGATGACACCATTACGGTGGAGAAGGTGACCATACCGGCAAGCAACGATAGCTTCGGCTTCGGCGGCGCCCTGGGCGACTTCACTGTTGCCGCCGGTCAGCTAAAGGGCTTCAACGGCCTCTCAGCGGGCAGCTATTCGATGATCGAGGATGACCCGACCGCGGCCGGCTATGCCCTGACCGGCATTAGCTGCGTTGACAGTGTTACCGGCCAAACCTTCCAGGGCAACACGGCCACACGCCGCGTGGACATGAATCTGGTCGCAGGCGAGGCAGTACACTGCACCTTCACCAACACCAAGTTGTCCACGGTTATCATCCGCAAGGTGACAGCACCAGGGGTCGGCACCGACTTCAAGTACAGTGGTTCACTGGGCAACTTCAGCCTGGACGATGGTCAGAGAAAAACGGTCGTCAATCTGCTTCCTGGAGCCTACAGTGTGACCGAAGAGAGCCACCCGAACTACAAGTTGAGTGGCCTCTCCTGCGTGGACAGCGATCTCGGCGGCCTTCCCTCTGTTGGGGATGTATCCAACCGGACAGCCAATATCAAGCTGGACCCGGGCGAGACCGTCACCTGTACGTTCACCAGCACCGAAGATGACACGATTACGGTTGAGAAGGTGACTATCCCGGCCAGCAACGACAACTTCGGCTTCGGTGGCAGCCTTGGTGACTTCACCGTCGCTGGTGGTCAGGTTAAGAGCTTCACCAATCGGTCACCCGGCAGATACACCATCATCGAGGACGATCCGACGCCGGCAGCCTATAAGCTAACAAGCATCGTATGTGTGGACAGCGCCACGGGGAAGACCTTCCCTGGGGACCTCACGTCTCGCAGCGTCGACCTGGATCTTGTCGCAGGTGAGCGGGTGCATTGCACCTTTACCAACGTCAGAACGATCTCGTACAGCTACGGTCACTACTTCCCTGTGATCGAGAAGTGACGTCTAACCGTTCGGTCACGTAGGTGCACCGGACTCAGAAATCGCAGAGACCGTGGCCAGGGAACCGGGCGGTGACGAACGAATCGGGAAGCTGTTTGGCTATTGCCAGCGGCTTCCCGACTTCGCGTAGAGCGTCCTTGCACTCATTTCGCTCTCCGGCATGCTCTAGAGATTGCGTGTAACCTGCGGGGTGCAGAAATTAACGCCAGGTGTCTGTCAGGTGATTCATCCAGATGCGCTTTTTTCCCAGCCGACGCAATAGAATCTTGATTCTGCCGATATCATTTTGCACTGCCTTGGAGGAGTTCATGTAGCGTTGAATGGTCGCCTCAATATTCTCCCCACGAATGAAAACGCCGGCCGTCCTTGATGCCCGCGTCGCACACCCTCCAGGTCACATTGATCTTCCCCAGTTGTTCGGCCAGGGCAACAGCTAGTTCGTGATAGGTCTGGGTGATCCGCAGGTTGCGCTCGGCGGGGTCGACCAGGGCAATGATGGCTTCACTTTCCTCGTTCGAGGGTGCTGGCAGTTCTGGGTCGAACGGGTTCTGGACTTTCTTCATTGCTACGAGCGCTTCCTTGCTAGGATCAACTGTTTGGGTAGACGCCGACATGCACTCACTCCGTATCCCACAGGTGGGCGTGATCGCTCTTCAGGGAATTCGAGCGAAAGGCCAGGTTCAGCCGGGGAAGCATACTGATAGGTGACAGAGCGCTCTCGCTCAGCCGCCGGCGCGACAGAACAGGGAATACGATCGGCGCCATTCCTACACGGTTGCCGTCCAGATCGAATAATACTGCCAGTTTTTCCTCTTTCTTGCTTAGCAACGCCTGATACACCTGCTGTGCATCTGATGGAGCGGCAGCGGCGTACACCCCTTCTACGTCTACGCTGCCCTCCGCCAGCCAATTGAGCGCACCATCCAGATTCCCCCAAATGCTGCCCGATCGGAAATCCTCCGGCGTTTTCGGCATTTCCCACTCCCAACCGCTGCGCACGACAGGGTAGTTGTGGAAAATGGCGTGTTGGATCTTGTGGGCAGGGATGTCGGTGAACTGCCGCCACGGGGTCGCCACCTGTACGACCTCGCCTCGCTTACGCACAACGTTCAACGCATCCAGAAACGCCTGCTCGTGCCCTGAACACTCGAGCACCAGCGCCACCTTCTGCACTACGCTCTCATCGTCCAGCGGAGCGGTTGCTTCAACGCGAGCGATGCCCGTTGCAGATGCAAGTCGACGACGGCCTTCGTCCGGGTCCACACCGATGACGTCGTAGCCACAACGAACGAAGATCTTGGCCGCCAGGTGGCCCACGAGCCCCAGCCCCATCACCATCACCTTGGCCGGCGGTCGCGCATTGGTCGTGGTGAGCGTGGTCATGGATACGCCCATTATACGCGCAAAGGGCGCCTTCGCCGGCGCAAGTCCGGGCGGCAGAGGTAGATACTCGTTCCGGCTAACCCTTTGACGAGAGCGATGGTTGCCCATGCAGAAGGCAAGGTCGCCCGGCGCGATATCACCGACCGCATCGCCTACGGCCTCGACTTCAAAGACCGCCGAATAGCCCGGATGTGCCGGGAAGTCGGTCCAACCCCAGAGACCCTGGTAGCCGGCCAACTCTGTGCCTGTACTGATGAGGGAGTAGAGCGTGCGTCCAGACACTTCGTCTTCACCAAGGGGCGAACTATCGGCAACGAGTTCGGTTAGTTCCGCGCATTTCGTGTCGACGAACAGGATCTGATGAATCTTCTGGTTGTCCATGGATACTTTCTCCCTCCTCGTGAGTAGGTCGGATTGCCAATCCGACCCGCTAGGCCAAGCCAGGCATGCTGGTCGGATTGCCAATCCAACCTACAGGATTAGCCCTTCATCCAGCGTGAACGTTGTCGTCTGGCCTGAAAGTAGACGTACTCCGCGTCCAGATTGGGCGGCGAGACATTGCCTGTTGAAGGGTAGTTGGCGATGGCCTCCTCGACGATGTCGACGCCGAGGCCGGGCCGATCCGAGACGACGATGTGCCCATCGACGATCTCGGGCTGAGGATCGATGACTTCGTAGCGTTGGGGGACATCGCCTTCCAGATGTTCGAGGATGAGGAAGTTGGGCAGTGTGCAGAGCACCTGCACGGCCGCCATCTCGGCCACGGGACCCAGCGATCCGGAATGGGGTGCGAAGGTGATGAAGTGGGCCTCGGCCATGGCCGCCATCTTCTTCATCTGCATGAGGCCGCTGGAGCGGCCGGTGTCCGGCTGGATGACGTCGACGATCTCACGTTCGATCAGTTCACGCACGCCGTAGATGTTGGTCAGACGCTCTCCCGCGGCGATGGGCAGGTTGACGTTGGCCGCCACCTCGGCCAGCGCGTTGGGGTTCTCCGGCGCCACCGGGTCTTCGTAGAAGAGCAGGTCGAACTCCTCCAGCGCCTGGCCGGTGCGGATGGCGTCGGCCGCGGTCAGCCAGGGCGGGCCATGGATGTCGACCATCAGATCGATGTCCGGGCCGACCTCCTCGCGGATCGCCTTGGTGCGCTGCACGATGTTCTCCATGCCCGTGATCTTGAGGGCGGTGTAGCCCTTGTCGACCATGGCTCGGGCGACCCCGGGCGTCTTGGCGTGGGGATAGAGCCAGATGCTGTCGCGGATCTTGCCGCCCAGCAGGTTCCAGACCGGCGTGTTGAGCGCCTTGCCCTTGATGTCCCACAGCGCCATCTCGATGGCGGTCAGCGCGCCGCCGCCCACCACGCCGGTCATGCCGTGGCCCATCATGGCCAGATAGAGTTTCTGCCACAGCTTCTCGATATGTTTGGGGTCTTCGCCGATGAGCAGCGGCGCCAGGTCCTTGACGGCCGTCTCTACGACACGTGGCCAGCCACTGCCCTCGCCCACGCCGTAGACGCCCTCATCGGTGAAGATTTTGATGAAGAGCCAGTTGCGCGCGTTCCAGCCGCCGCCGCCGGTTCCGGCATTCATCAGATACGTCTTGATCTCTGTGATTTTCACGGGCTTGTCCTCTGTTTTTGTCGATGAAGGATGTTGGGTACACATCTACAGTTTGCCACGTCTTGCCGCCTGTGCAAACCGGGATTTCTCCAACCCGACAGAGCCTTGACCGATGTCAAACAGGAAGGCTACAATTTGGACTGTGACGTTAGCTGCGTAAATTCTCCAAGCAGTGCATCCAATATTGAAGGTGAAGCGGAGGTAGTTCCATGCCAGATGCCATGACCGGTCGTGAGCGAGTGCGACGGTCCATCACATTTCAGAACCCGGACCGCGCGCCACGTGATCTGTGGATGCTGGGCACGATTCCCATCCTTCACAAGGCGGATCTGGATGCCCTGGTCGAAAGATACCCCATGGACTTTGTACGCGCGCCTTTGCACTGGCGTGACAAGCTGGCAGACGAATGGTCGGCCGAAGCCGGTGCAAACTACGCAACGTCGCCTGGCGGGCCGCGCCAGCCCAGCCCCGATTACGTGGGGCGCTATGTTGATGAGTGGGGCAGCGAGTGGCAGGTGCTGGAGCCGGGCGTCGTCGGCGAGGTGATCCGACCACGGCTGGCGGATTGGGCGGACCTGGCTTCGTTCTCGCCGCCCTACGAACTGCTCGAGAATCTAGACACTTCCGAGACGGCGGCATTCTATGCGCAAACAGACAAGTTTGTGCTTTGCTCATCCATGGTTGAACCGTTCCAGCGTCTGATCTTTCTGCGCGGCTTCGAGAACCTGATGATGGATTGCGGCTATGACCGACCGGAACTGCACGACCTGCTTGCTCAGATCCATGCCTTCAATTTGCGCAATCTGCACAGCCTCATCGATGTAGCCGCTGACGGCATCATGTTCAAGGATGACTGGGGATCGCAGACAGGTCTGCTCATCTCACCGAGGCAGTGGCGTGTGCTCTTCAAACCACTCTACGCCGAGTATTGCCGGATCATTCGTGACGCCGGCAAGTTTGTCTTCTTTCACTCAGACGGCTACATCGCTGACATCCTGCCCGACCTCATCGAGATCGGGATCGACGCCATTAACTCTCAGCTTTTCTGTATGGATATTGAGGAACTAGCAGAGCGTCACAAGGGACAGATCACGTTCTGGGGTGAGATCGACCGTCAGGGCGCACTGGTCTTCGGCACGCCCGCAGATGTGCGCAAGGACGTGGAACGTGTCCGCCGTGCACTGGACGACGGACAGGGCGGCCTCATCGCCCAGTGCGAGTGGGCCAATGATACGCCGAGCGAGAACATCGAAGCGGTCTACGCGGCGTGGAATGTATAGGAAATTGATAACTCAATGTAACTGGGAATCCGCCCGATCCGCTTCATCCGCGTCCTATCAATACACAACCTTGTTCAACGGATACTCGATGATGCCGGTGGCGCCGACGTCACGTAGATCGGGAATCAGATCGCGCACGACCTTCTCATCGATGATGACCTCTAGGGCCACCCATTCCGGATCCATCTGATAGGAGATGGTCGGCGTGTGCAGGGCGGGCAGCCGGCTGGTGACATCATCCAGTTTGGCTTTGGGTACGTTCATCTTCAGGCCAACCTTGGCCCCGGCCTCCAGCGCACCGCGCAGCAGTAGCGCCAGACGCTCGATCTTCTGTCGCTTCCACGGATCGGCCCAGGCTGCGCGGCTTGCAATGAGCTTGGCTGTCGATTCGGCCACTGTGTCCACAATGCGCAACCGATTGGCGCGCAGCGATGAACCGGTCTCGGTTCCCTCGACGATGGCGTCTACCATCATGGGGGCCTTGGCCTCGGTGGCGCCCCAAGAATATTCAACCTCAGCATTGACACCATGGCGTTCCAGATAGCGCCGGGTGGCCTGTACCAGTTCGGTGGCGATGCGCTTGCCTTCCAGATCTTGGACGCTCCGGATCTCCGAGTCCTCAGGCACGGCCAGCACCCAACGGTAGGCGCTGGTCGTCGCCTTGCTGTAGACTAGATCCTCTACTTCGATGACATCCGCCTCGTTTTCGAGGATCCAGTCTTTGCCCGTCAGTCCGGCATCCATGATACCTCGCTCGACATAACGCGCCATTTCTTGGGCCCGGAACATCAAACATTCGATTTCCGGATCGTCGATGTAGGGTGTGTACGAGCGCCCGCGCACAAGCACTCGGTAGCCGGCCTTGGCAAAGAGTGCCACAGTAGAGTCGTGCAGGCTGCCTTTGGGAATGCCCAGTATCAGTTTGTTCGTCATGCTCTTTCCTCCACAAATTCGAGTTGGCCGTCGACAAGACGGCGATAGTAGCAGGTGCTCCTGGCCTTGCCCGACGAATCCTTGGTGTGACAGGCCCCATCGCCACGCGGACGCACGAGGTAGAGCAGCGAATTCTGTTCGCAGTTGACGCGCACTTCGACCAGGTCCAGCGTGTCACCCGATGTCGCGCCCTTGACCCAAAGTTCATTCCGCGATGTGCTCCAAAAGGTGGCGACCCGCTGTTTCAAAGTCTGTTGTAGGGCTAGGTCATTGGCGTAGGCGATGATCAGCAGTTCCCTGCTGTCAGCGTCCTGGACGGCCACGGGCACGACGTCAGCACCGGTCCGGCCGATCTGTTGCAGTTTGGTGAAGTCGAGGGCGACCTGTCTGCCCTCTTCAAGCTCATGGTGGGAGAGCGATGGCTGTATGCTCACAAGTTGATTGCTCCATGGGTAAGGTTGCGGGATTGGTCAAGCTAAAAATATAGCAGAAAAGCTCAGGAACGACCATCCGATTGGCATCGGGAAAGTTCACCGGACCTGACCCGGAAATTCACATTTCCTTCACAGGTTGGCCACATACTGGTGACATCAGCCAATCGTGGCTGAATCTAATCGAAGCGGCGAGGTGCCGCAATCATGGATTGCTTTGTTGGAACCGACGCAATCTGGCGGGCGGAAACGTGAAAAGTGTCTGAAACCGCTTACGTTGCATGCATCACGGCCCGGTTAGACAGGTTCCAAATGAGCATAAATGGAAAGGAAGCGAAGGATTCTATGTCTGAACATCGAATGGTACGTTTTGGAATTGCAGCACTGGTGATCGTGTTGCTGCTAGGCGTCGGGGCTGCCTCCATCCAGCAATCTGCCTGGTCGGAGGGCTATATGATGGGCCTGATTGCGGGCAACGGTCAAGGAGACGCGCTTTCACAGTACGTGCTCTACAACAGCGGGCGCTCGCCCTCCTTGGCCGGCGCGATCGGCGGCCTCTTCAAAGTTGGGTTGTTGCTCTTCGGACTGCTCTTTGTGGCCAGGTTCTTCTTTGGCATGGCCCACATTCGGCGCTGGCAGATGGCCGGCGCTCCTGATGGCCAAGAGTGGCAGCCTGGCTTCCGGCGGCACGGCCCTCCATGGTGCCGGTCGCAGGATGAATCGGCTGGAGAGCAGACGGGTCAGCCGCCTGTGAAGCCCAATGAGGGTCCGGGAAACCAAGGCTCTGATGAGGAAGCCGCAGGCGGCACGCAGTAGCTGGTCGGTTGATGCTCTCTGCGGTTCAGGCCGCTCCAGATGTCTGACTTCTCGCAGAAGTCAGACATCTTCGCTTACCCAACCACCACCTCTGTTATAATGGACGCCATGAACGAACTGATCCTCGTCGTTGACGATGAACCGAAAATCACCAAGATCGCGCGTGACTACCTTGAGCGCAATAATTTCCGTGTAGCCCTCGCCGGCGACGGCGTGACGGCATTGGCCGCAGCCAGGACGGATCGCCCTGATCTCATTGTCCTCGATCTCAACCTGCCCGGCATGGATGGTCTCGATGTTTGTCGGGCGCTGCGCCGCGAGTCCGATGTGCCCATCATCATGTTGACCGCACGCGTCGAGGAGATGGATCGCCTGATCGGGCTGGAACTCGGGGCCGATGACTATATCACCAAACCGTTTTCACCGCGTGAGCTGGTCGCCCGTGTGCGTGCGGTATTGCGGCGTACGCAAGGGATCGTGCAGACAACAGGACTCCTACAATTCGGCGATCTTCAGATCGATGAGACGGGACGAAGCGCTTCAAAAGATGGGCAGTCCATTCAACTCACACGCATTGAATTCAACCTGTTGAGCCTGCTGGCCAACCATCCCGGCCAGGCCTTCTCGCGTGCCCAGTTACTGGATCGCCTACACGGCGTCAGCCATGACGGCTACGATCGCAGCGTGGATGCACACGTCAAGAATCTACGTCGCAAGCTCGAGGATGACCCGGCCAACCCGGAGTATATACTGACTGTCTACGGCATTGGCTACAAGTTTATGGAGAGAGGCTAGGCATGCCCGGCCAACGACCGCAATGTGAACATGGCAGATCGTGGGAAGGGGGATGGCGCGGTCCGCCGCCGCCCTTCATACGCCATGCGCCAGGCTGGCATCGCAAACGGCGCTTCTTCTTGCGCCGTTTCGTGGCAGGTTTTGTGATTTTTCTGTTGCTGGTCGGCGGCAGCATGTCGGCGCTGGCCCTGATCGTCACCCAAGTCTTCGGCGGCGACCACCAGGACCTGGTCCTCGTCTGGCTGGGCGGTTGCGGCCTGATGCTGCTGCTCCCCATCCTCCTCATCGGTGGCGGCGTTCGCGCCTATCGCCGCTATGCCACGCCACTGGCCGATGTCATGGCCGCGGCCGATGCCGTGGCCGACGGCGATCTCAGCGTGCGCGTGCCGGAGACTGGGACAGGGGAGTTTGGACAGCTGGCGCGTTCCTTCAACCGCATGACCGAGGAGTTGGAACGCAATGATCGGCAGCGCCGCAACATGACCGCTGATGTTGCCCATGAACTGCGTACGCCACTGCACATCATTCAAGGCAACCTTGAAGGCATCCTCGATCGCGTCTACGAGCCGACCGACGAACAGATCGGCGCCACCCTGGATGAGACAAGATCCTTGGCCCGGCTCGTGGAGGATCTGCAGACGATCTCGCTGGCTGAGGCCGGCCAACTGCAGCTGGTCCGTGAGCCGGTCGACATGGGCGAGCTGTTGGTCGATGTCAAGACCAGCTTTGGTCCCCATGCGGAGGCTGCTGGAATCCAACTTGTTCTGGAGCGAGGTCCGCTTGACACGAGTGGGGAACAGTCTAGTCTGACCGTCGAGGGCGACCCAGGCCGGCTCTACCAGGTGGTGACCAATCTCGTTGCCAACGCCTTGCGCCATACGCCTGCTGGGGGCCGAGTGCTGTTGAGCACAGAAGCCGATGGAGAGAACGTTCGGACAATCGTGAAGGACACAGGATCCGGTATCCCCGCCGAAGATCTCCCGCATGTGTTCGATCGCTTCTGGCGCGGAGATCGCTCACGAACACGCGGTGATGGCTCCGGCGGCGGACTCGGGCTTGCCATCGTCCGCCAGTTGGTGGAGGCCCACGGAGGCCAGGTCGACGTTCAGAGTGTGGAAGGTGAAGGCAGCACGTTTATGGTTGCGTTGCCCCGGCATTTGACCGGTGAAGATCTCATTACGGACAAAATGTCCAAACCGTAGGGACAGGTCTCAGACCTGTCCCTACGGTTTGGTTTTACCCCTTCTTGGTCGCCTTGGCTGCTCGCTGTCGCACATCGTGGCGCAACTCGCTCTTGCGGATGCGCAGCGACTCCGGCGTGATCTCCAGCAGATCGTCGATGCTCAGATACTCGATCGCCTCGTCCAGCGACATGATGCGTGCCGGGGACAGACCTTCGGCGATGCCCTTGGGCACGGCGCGATGGCCGGTCAGGTGCTTGGTGCGGCAGACGTTGAGCACCAGATCTTCCGTGCGAATATGCTCGCCCACGACCTGGCCGCTGTAGACCTCATCCGTCGGCTTAACGAAGAAGGTGCCACGCTGTTGCAGATGCTCCAGCGCATAGGCGCTCACCGGGCCGGACTCAAGCGCCACGAGCGAACCCAGTGCACGACTGGCGATAGGACCGGACAGGGGTTCGTAATCGTCGAAGAGCGAGTTGAAGATGCCGGTGCCGCGCGTCACTGTGAGGAAGGGCTGGCGGAAGCCCAACATGCCCCGGGTCGGCACCAAGAACTCGACGTAGACGGTGCCATCCTCGCCATACTCGATATGCTGAAGCAAGCCACGTCGCCCGCCCATCATCTCGCTGACCGCGCCCAGGTAATCGTTATGGACCTCGACGTAGACCCGCTCGACCGGTTCCATCAAGCCCAGTTCGCTTTCATGCATGATGACCTCGGGCTTGCTGACGGAAAATTCGTAGCCCTCGCGGCGCATGGTCTCGATGAGGACAGCCAGATGCAGTTCGCCGCGTCCGGAAACCACAAAGACATTGGCTGAGTCGGTCTCTTCGACGCGTAATGCCACGTTGCTCTCCAACTCACGCATGAGCCGGTCGCGCAGTTGGCGGCTGGTGACATACTTGCCTTCTCGGCCGGCAAAGGGACTGTCGTTGATGCGGAAGGTCATGCGTACGGTCGGGTCTTCAACTGTGATGGGCGGCAGCGGGCGCGGATCCTCGGGATCGGCCAAGGTATCGCCGATGCCGACATCGGTGATGCCGGAGACCGCAACGATATTGCCTGCGTTGACCTCGTCTCGTTCCTGGCGTTTCAGATCACGGAAGACAAAAACCTGACCGACGGTGGCCCCGCGCATTTCACCCTCGGCGGTGATGTGGGCCACGGTCTGCCCCTTGCGGATGGTGCCACCGGTCAGGCGTCCCACCGCGATCTTGCCCACGTAGCTGCTGTATTCGAGCGTCGTGACCAGCAACTGAGTTGGCCCATCGACGATGATCTTGGGCGGCGGCAGGTGATCGATGATGGCATCGAAGAGCGGCGCCAGGTTGTCAGCCAGTGCATCGGGCGTGATGCCGGCCCGACCTTCGAGCGCGCTGGTATAGATGACCGGAAAATCGGCCTGTTCCTCAGTGGCGCCGAGATCGATGAAGAGATCAAAGGTGGCATTGACCACATATTCAGGACGGGCCGCATCGCGATCGATCTTATTGACGACGACGATGGCTTTGTGTCCCCGTTCCAGTGCTTGGCGCAACACGAAACGCGTCTGCGGCATGGGGCCGTCGGCCGCGTCGACTAGTAGCACCACGCCATCAACCATGTTCATGATGCGCTCGACCTCGCCGCCGAAATCGGCATGGCCGGGCGTATCTACAATGTTGATCGTGGTGTCGCCGTAAATGACACCCGTGTTCTTGGCCAGAATGGTGATGCCGCGTTCACGTTCGAGGTCATTGGAATCGAGCACGCGTTCGGCAACCTGTTGGTTGCTATGAAAAACATTGGTCTGCTTCAACATGCCATCTACCAATGTTGTTTTGCCGTGATCGACATGGGCAATGATGGCGACATTACGAATATCGTTTCGCAACGTCGTCTCTGTCCTGTCGTACTGGCGTGTTTCTAGTTCAATCATCGTTCTGTCAACCACCTTTTTACGCGTCGATCCAAATATCGTATCTTAACAAACAACTGCGTCCGCACTGGAACCGCGGGCGCAGAATCAGATCTGTCATTAACCTCAGAACACACAACTGGGTAGTATAACACCACCCTGGGGCTAGAGTAGAATCGAAAGACGGTTGTTTGCCGCTAGGTCGATTTGTGCCACTGCCTAACTCAGTAGTTCACGATTTCAAGAAAAGCGAGATTCTTCGCTGGCATCTTGCCAGAGTGGAAGGGTTCGATTGACCCACTCAGAATGACAAATCGTGAAGTACTGTAACTGGGTTTGACGTTGAGAAGCTCGACACTTTTCTACTTGGACGAGATGTTCACTGTCTTCCAGCGGGTGCGCATGTCGATGTTGAACAGATCGAGAAAGACTCTGTCATCTGCAACCAGGAGGCTCGACTCTTTTGGGATGATGCCGCCGACGCAGGGTAGAGCGCAGTGGGCGTACGGGAGTTGGGGTACGAGATCTCGGGTGCGAGTTAGCCGCGCTTTGTCCGTATCAGATAGTAAAGGCTGACCGCCAGCACCCAGCCGGGAAAGATCAAAGTGACCCACAAAGAGAAGCCAATGCTCAATAACAAGACCAGCGCCAGCGCATAGGTCACAAGCGCCCAAGCTCGATGCATCAGGCCGGTGCGCAGCCAGATGGTGCCCAGCGAGATCATGAAGACGCCGGCCATGCGAACGGCGTAGATGTTGACGACGTGAAACATCACCGCGCGGCCATAGGCAAAGACGCCGCTTTCCACCAGCGCGGTCGACGCGATCGCGTAGCTGCTCACCAGCCCCCCGGCCAAGGCTGCGCCGACGAACGTCAGGGCCAGAAACATCAAACCGCTGCCCAGAAAAACGGTCGCGAAAAAGCGATCTTCCAGGTCGCCAAGCTGGTCTCGAATCACACCGATAAACCACAGAAAGGCGATTCCGGCGTAGGGTACCAAGTTCAACGCTAGAGAAATCCGTCCTGCATTACTCTCTAGCCAGGCCCCGGTATCAGCCGTAGAATCAGCGGGGATCGAGAAGCGGATGAGCACCAGGCTGGCGCCGTAGAGCAGCGCGAAGAGGATGCCGGCGATGGCTGCAGCACGTGGCGTAGTGAGCGACCTGCGAGCGACAGATGCATGCGGTTTCTCCATACTCTTGCTCATGAGCCTCATTCCTTTTCGACAGACATTTGAGTCCATTTCAAATAGTATAACGCAGATCGGTCGACTATCGTTGCATCGCTGGTGACGCTGACCCAGTGCAATGTTAGTCGACCGAAGGGTGGTCGTGGACCAAAAATCTGAACTCAGTGGAAGCAGTCGCTTACGGGCGCCCTCTATGAGGACGACCACTTCGCATAGTTTGGTCAGTTGCGGGCGCCAAACAACAACAGCGGCGCCCCATCGGCGTCCAGCATCAGCTGCATGCCGCCCAACTTGAAGTAGTAGGCAACTGAGCCCAAGGCTGTGAAGTAGCCCTGTTCCTGCTCCATGATGCCCTCAGGTTCGGCACATTCGGCCATTTGGGCGGCAATTGGCCCAAAGGTCAACGAGGGCAGTTCGGCGTAGGTGTCAGTCGCTTCCATCACCTTCTCGATCTGAAGATCCCCTTCATAAGAGACGGTGTAGTCGTTGCACCCGCCGGAACCACTGGCCTCTCCCTCCTCGGAAAAGACGATGAACGTCCTGGATTCGAGTGCCACCGGCGCCCACTGCTCGCGCTCGGCATTCCACCAGAACCCGAGGTCCCATTCGGTGCCCGGCATGGGGATCGGTGTCGCCGGATCCTGGGTGACAAGCCGCTGGTCGTCTACGGTGTCTGAGGACCAGTTGCTCGCCCTCGAGGAGATACTCGGTCACGTTCAGCAGGGCCCCTACGTACATTGACGCTTGTTCATACAGTTCCGGCGGCTCGCACACGTTGCGCGTGCGTGTCGGCGTCTGCATGCGCAGTTCGCCCTCGGCCGTGGCTGAGTATGCGCCGAGAAACCAGTTGCACCCATCATAGCCGGCGTACCGATCCCAAAAGTAGATCACCGATGCCCGCGTGTCGGGGAGCACCGAGAGGTTCTCTTCCGGCTCTCCGAAGTAGGCCAGATTCCACGCGGTTGCGGCCAGGGCATAGGCGCCAGCCAACTCCTCCACTTCTGCTTCAACAGCCTCGGCGACCTCTGCCGGGCTGGGCGTTGGCTCCGGCTCCAACATCTGGCAACCTGCGGTCACCAAAAGCAGGCCCGCGAGAACAAGCATTAGCCAGATAGACCGCCATTGTTTACGTAACATAATTCCTCTCCCTCACTATATGGTGACTCTACCGCAAGAACAGGGCCTTAGCCGCAGATGAACGCAGATAAAGAGCGTTTCTCTCTGCTTTTCCTCTGTGGCCTCTGTGCCTACTCCGTGTCTCTGTGTTGAATGACACTTTATGCAGTAGAGACACTGATTGACGTGCGACTGGAACGCAACTAGACGACTGCTGTTGCGAATTTCATAGGCAGCTATTGTTCTGCCTCGACCAACATCCGATTGGGCAGTCCCAGTGACAACACCAGGCCGGCCAGGGACATGAAGAGCAGAAACGCCACCCCGGCGCGGAATGCATTGACGCGGGAAAGCTCGTAGATGGCTAGCACCTCGTCGATCACCGCTGGATCTGCACCGGCTGTCTCAAGCTGTTCCGTCACCTGCGATTCCGACATGAGCTGCACACCTTCCTCGACCGCGGCCACCAGTGCTTGTTGATCTTCCACCGGCAGCGTTGTGCTTGACTCAATGCCCTGACTCAGGCCGCCGTTGAGGACGACGAGCATGATGGTGCCCACCAACGCCACGCCGGCAGCATTGCCCAACTGCTCGAACGTGCCGTTCAAACCGGCGGTCTCCGGCGTGTCCTTGTCCGAAGCAAGGGAGAGAACCAGGTTCAACGTTTGGGGAAGAACCATTCCCAGTCCAACACCGAAGATTGCACCGCTGGCGACATCCGTTGCCGAGAAGCCGGGCTGCACCGTAAATTCAAGCATCAGCAGGCCGGCGATGGCGATCAAGAAGCCTACCTGGATCAGCCGCTTGGCGGTGAACTTGACCGTTAACCTGGCCGTCACCATGGCTGCTATCAACAGTGCAATCGAAAAGGGCATCAAAGCCAGCCCGGTCTCGATGGCTGAATATTCAAACGAGAGTTGCAGGAGCAGCGGATAGGTGAAGAGAAAGCCGGCAAAGACGGACATCTGCATAAAGCGGACACCAAAGCCAGAGATCAAACCGTCGATCTTGAGCAGCGACGGTTTGAAGAGGCCGTCGCCTTCCTTGGCCTCCAAATGGCGCTCCCAATGGAGCAAGAGCATGATGACCAGGACGCCAAATCCGAAAATGAAGGGTACCACCGACAGACCGAAGGGGGTGATTTCCAGTCCGCCGATGACCAGGGGTTGCTTGGCAAACAAGAAGCCGTAGTTTTGGATCATCAGGAAGCTCATCACAATCGCCGACCAGCCGGTGATGGAGAGCAATCCGCCCACATAATCGAACTTGGGTCGCTTGTCCGCCAATTGGTCTTTGGGCAGGCTGTTCCTGAAGACCAGCACCAAAATCACGATCAGCAGTTCCAGCCGGAAGGCCCAGCGCCAACTGGCGTAGGTGGTCAGGAATCCACCCACGATGGGGCCAAGTGCGGCGCCGACCGCGCCGACGGCGCCAATCACGCCGTAAGCCTTGGATCGGTCTTCACCCTCATACGATTCACGCAACAGGGTCTGAATATTGGGTATCATCAGAGCGGCGCCCAGCCCCTCCAGAATTGACCAACCAATGATGAGCATGCCCAGGCCCTGACTGAACGAGGCGGTGGTCGTGCCCACACCATAGATGCATAGGCCGATGACGAAGATACGCTTCTTGCCTGCGATGTCAGCCAGCTTGCCGCCGATGAGTATGAACGAGGCCATGACCAGGGCATAGATGGAGATAGCCGCCTGAATCCCGCTGACGGTGGTATTCAGATCCGCCACCAGTGCTGAGATGGAGACGTTCATGATGGTGGTGTCGATGACGATGATGAACATCGCTGCGCTAAGAAGCGCCAATACTGCCCATTTTTTCATTTCGTACGCTCCCGGAAAACACGGTTATTGAGGTCAAACATTTTGCAGATATTGTGGCTCATATAAGTTGTTTCGAAAAAACTGAGCACCGGCCCCAATCATGTAGCCAGGTCCACTATCTCGTAATCGCCGATACTCAACCTCACTATACCATCGATCAATCTGTCGTGAGCAGCCGGCGCCGTTCCACGGGTGCATTTCAATGTGGGGGCAGGATCTCATGTGCCGGGGACGGTCCGATCCAATTGGGTTATGCCAACATCTCCTGGACCGTCCCCGGCACATTGTCGCCCCGAATCTGCAATGCTGAAGCTATCCTCAGCCTACTTTTCGGTCAGTGCCGGGGACTTGCGCTAGATAACAACTTCTAGGTTGGGTGAGTCAGCTACAAAGCGCTGCCGGCCGACTATCGCAGCAGCCCCACACCGTTGCGCCGGCCGCCGCCAACGCCGCCACGTAGACCGGGGGGATTCGGTCCGCGACCAACGCCGCCGACAGGGCCGGGCGGGTTCCCCATGCCAACGCCGCCGCGGGGGCCGGGCGGGTTCGGTCCCCGACCAACACCGCCGACCGGACCCGGGGGATTCCCTGTGCCTACACCGCCGCGCGGGCCAGGTGGATTCACTCCTCTTCTACGTGCCATGATACTCTCTCCTCTTTCAAAATATGCCTATTTCAAAATTTATGCGTCTCTTATGAACGGAAAGCGGCGAAGCCTTACGCTATTCCGCTTCAAGCGCCTCAACGAACTCCTCGACGATTTCGTGGGTAATTTGGGCCCTATCAATCAGTTCCCCGCCGGTCTCCAGAATGGCTTGGCGAAGATCGGCAACCCACAGATTCTCCCACAAGATCAGCATTGCCGCTGCGCCATTGGGCAGTTTGTTGGCAGCGATCTCTAGGTCGTCATTCGTGAAGAGGCTGGAAACGTGCTCGCCCATGGGAACGAACATCTCGTACAGTTCCGGCTCAAGATCGTTGAGTTCGAGGGTGAGCGTGCTACCGTCTTCCGCTTTCTGGATGAAGGCAATGTCCACGAAGCGCACGATGCCGCGCTCTGCCAGGTCCAGCAACTCGGGAACGATTTTGCCGGAGAATGTAGCATCCTCAAATCCGATTAAGGCGTATTCCAGTGGAAGGTCGAACATTGTCAGACTCCTTTGGTCAACGCCCGAAGGAGTCTTAGGATCCCTTCGGGGTTCGATTGTTGCCGATAGCTCCATTGTGAAAACCACGGACCACATGGTTCACATAGATTATACCACTGAGAGAATCAGATACAGATCGAGCGCAATCCGCGCTCACTCTATATAGGCTTCTATCTTCCCGCTGCGCACCGCAGCAACCAGGGCGGCGTAGTCACGCTCGTTCTGGTCGGCGTAGGCCACGCTGAAACCGGCCAATGCATCCTCGAAAGCGTCGCTTTTGCCCATGTAGCCGCTCAAGAGCGCAGCGTCGCCCGAGCGAGCGTGTGCTCGAGCCAGCACCATGCCGCACAATCGGGCATAGCCCTTCAGACTTTCCGCCTTCATGATCTCGATCACGGGCTTGATCTTGGCGTCGCTCAACTGCCGGATGAAGAAATGGCGGTGTCGATCGCCTGAACCGGTCGCCCAGCCGAGGAAAATGTCGCTGGCTGCCTGCATGGCGCGTTGACCGGCCACCACACGCCGACCGGCGTGGCCAAAGGGACTGGCGCCGCAGTACGGCTCCAATACCGATCGGCGCGCTTCCTTAAACTGTAGGAAGAGCGGGTCACCGTTGCCGGACATCAGCAGCAGGATACCGCAGAAGGTTCCGACACTGCCCACGCCCACCACCTTCATAGCATAATCGACCACCGCAAAGCGGTCGAGGAGCAAGCGCCGGGAGGGGATCAGCGATTCCCTGTAGGCGATCAGCGTCTTTTCAGCATTCTCGCGGATTTGCTGATCACGTTGATCGCCGTAGTGAAAGATCAGTGGAGGTTGGTCGACGATGCGCGGCGTCGCGCCGGCGTCGAATGTCAACTTGGCAAACTCCTTTTCGTGGGCGCTCTGCTCTGAAGTCTTGGCCAGTTTCTTGCCATAAAAACGCCTCATCTCTTTGTCGGCCATGTTTTCGACGATGGCGTCAAAGTCGAAGGCCTCGTTCCAAACTTCCAATACCGGCATCCCGGCATATTCCCCCAACTGTTGGCGGTAGCTCTGCGCGGCCATCCATGCAGCTTCGCGGCAGTCGGATGCCGCGAAGCCGTTCGACCGCCCCGCAACCACGAAGCTGGCCGTCAGCCGCTTGACATCCCACTCCCAGGGGGCGAATGAGGCTTCGTCGAAGTCGTTGAGGTCAAAGATCACTTTGCGCTCGGCCGTAGCGAAGCCACCGAAGTTCAACAGATGACAGTCGCCGGCCGCCAGCACGGTCAGACCAGTGGACGGGGTATGGGACAGGTCGTAGGCCATGATGGCAGCCGCGCCACGGTAGAATGTAAATGGGTTCGCCATCATCCTGCCGTAGCGAATCGGCAGCAGTTCGTCCACGCGACCTTTGCTGCTTTCGATCAACAGATCGACCGGATCCGCGCGGTTGGCCGGCGGATTCCATTCCTTCTGTGTATTGCGAGCCGCGACTTCTCGCAGTGCTTTGCCTTGCACCAAACGCTCATCCACGCGTAGGACATGGGTTTGTACCGGGATTTGCGCTGCGGTCAGTTCGGGTAAGCTTTCGTCAGACATGATGCCTCCTATCGGATACGGTATCCATTCAACCACGGGCAACACATAGATATTCAGATTAAGATTCGTTCTCTCGTTCTCGTTCTCGTTCTCGTTCTCGTTCTCGTTCTTGCCCAAATACCACGAATCATTATCTGAACATCTATAGAACGCAGACTGGGCGGATTTCCGCAGATCAATTCAGGAAAGATAGCGCAAAGCGCTCACTTCGTGAATGGTAAGAGGCGCACGGCGCCATCTGCGAGAATCCGCCCAATCGTTCGGCTGATCTTACGCCGAAGTACGCGTTTTGCCGAACGACAGATGAACAGAAAGTGAATTCCTGTCCAAATCAGCATGCAAGGTAAAACGGCTAGCTCACGGGGTGGCCGCGCCGCCGTTGACAAAGAGCATACGCTGCTCGCCGCCGGCCGTCTCCAGCGCCAGGCCGCCGGCGCCGTCAGGTCCGCCCGCGGCGATTGAACCCAGCAACGCAACGTACTGCTGGTCCAACGAGTTTTCACCGCAGGCCGCCATGGTAATGGCGCCAAGGGTGATCGAGAAGCCGGACTCCTGGCTGTACGTGCCGGTGAAGGTGTTGCAGTCAGCCTGACCGCTCAACGTGCCATCCTCATTGAAGGCAATGGTGTAGTCCTGCGGGTTGGGGACTTCGATCTTTTCGCCGGTCGAACTGTTGGCAGAACTGGTCCACCGCCAGAGGATGTTCGTGATCGAGTTGTCTGGCGTCGGTGTGGCCAACGGCGCACACGCCGCTGCCACGAGAAGCACGATGCTCAGACAAGCCAGCAACAGGCGTGGATGGAGACGTTTGTTCATTTGATTTGTTCCTTTACATAGGGACCCCGCTCGACCTCAAAGCGCAAGCATCAACCGCTTCTGACGAAGTACCGGCAACTTTACCGGGTCTCAATGCCCTTTGATTCCACCTGCCGGGCGATCTGCCCGCAGGCGCGCACATGAAGAACAGAGTTCACGATCCAGCAGGGCCGCCATGTGGCCCGGCATGCGATTGCGGATGAACGCCCGATGCGCAGCCGTCTGGGTTGGCGCGCCACATTCGCTACAGACCAACAGCGGCTGTTCTTTGACAACGGTTCCGGTGATAACCGTACGCCGCATCCCGTCCCGATCCTCGAAGTGGATCGCGCCGGTGGGACAGACCTGGGTACAGGCGCCGCAGCCGATGCACAGGGCCGAAGGGCGCATGAAGTCGAAGTAGGCAAGCCGCCCGGCCTGCGTGTCGGCCATGCGCAGCGCCTCGACGCCCATCTCGCTGCACGCGACCATACAGAGGCCGCAGCCGATGCAGACATCGCAGCGCAGACAGCGCTGCGCCTCGTCGTGGGCCATGGCGTCGGTCAGGCCCTCCTCGATCTGGACATAGTTGCCCTCGCCGAGAACCTCCTCGACCGTCCGCTCGGGCATCATGGCGCGGGGCAGATGCGTGCGATCGTGGGCCACGATGTGCAAGGGGATGACGTCGGCGCGGCGCACCGGCTGACCGGCGCGAGGGTCCATGGGCTCCTTGCGCAGCCAGCCATCGATGGCCGCCGCCGCGATCTTGCCGGAGCGGATCGCCTCCACGGCCGTGCGCGGGCCGTGCTCCACGTCGCCGCCGGCAAAGACGCCCGGCGTCTTGGTCATCAGGGTCTTCGGGTCGGCGACAATGAAGCCGCGGTTGTTTTCGACGGTACTGCCGTCGAGGATCGACAGGTCGGTGCCTTGCCCCGTCGCCAGGATCACGTGATCGGCGGCCAGGATCCGCAGGCGGTTCTCGTCGAATATGGGGTTGAAGGCTCCGCTCTCATCGCGCGTCTGCTCGCAGAAGTGCAGGGTGACCTGGCCGTCCTCGTCGATACTCATGGGACCCCAGCCCGCGTGCAGCTCGACGCCCTCTGCGACTGCAAGCTCGATCTCGTGGGGGCTGGCCGGCATGTTCCGGCGTTGCTCCAACGAGGTGAGGTCGACATGCTGCGCGCCCTGGCGCAGCGCGGTCAAGGCCACATCGATAGAAACGTTGCCGCCGCCGATGACGACGACACGCGGTCCGACCCGCACCGGCTCGCCGCTGCGGACTGCATGCAGAAAGTCGAGCCCGCCGAGCACGAAGGGTTGATGCACGCCTTCTATCGGGATCAGGCGAGCGCGCTGCGTGCCGAGGCCGAGGAAGACGGCATCGTAGTTTTTGCGGAACTCCTCCAGGCTGCCGATGGTTGCGCCGGTGTGGATCTGGACGCCCAGCACCCGGATCTGGTCGATCTCCTGCTCCAGCAGATCAGGCGGCAGGCGATAAGCCGGAATGCCGTAGCGCAATTGGCCGCCGGCTTTCTCCAACGTCTCGAAAATCTCGACTTCGTGGCCGTAGGTGCGCAGGTAATAGGCCGCCGAGAGGCCGGATGGCCCCGAGCCGACGATACCGATGCGCTTACCGGTATCGGGCGCGATCTCGGGCCGCGGGTAGCCGCCGTCAGCCAGACAGTGTTCGGCCGCTTTGGCCTTCAACGGCCGAATGAAGACGGCCCCATTGCTGCCGCCGCGCACGCAGGCCGATTCGCACGGCGCCGGGCAGACCAGCCCGCAGGTCAACGGCAGCGGGTTGTCGCGGCGGATCACCTCGATGGTGGCGCGATAGTCGCCGTTTCCCAGGTGGGCGATGAAGCTCGGGATGTCGATGTTGGCCGGACAGGTGCTGTGGCAGGGCGCGGCGTGGTGCTCCAGATCCAGACAGACGCCTTCCGGACAAGACTCTCGGCGCACATGGCTTTCCCACTGATCGCGGTAGTAGCGCAGCGAACTGGCCAACGGCCAGGCCGCCGCCAGACCCTGCGCAGCCAGTTCCAGCGCCACGTCCTCGAGGACGGCCAGATGGCCAGGATCACCGCGACCGAGGGTGATCTCGGTTGTCAGCCGCGCGGCGCGCGCCAGCAGGCTACGCGCCGATTGGGCCTCGCCCTCAGCCAGCTTCCAATGACGGTAGAGGGCACGCCGGGTCTGTTTGACCACGCAGACGCCGTCGGCCATCACCATCAGGCTGGAGGGCGCCGGGTTGATGCCCGCATCCGCCAGCGCCAACGGCTGGCACGACAGATCTGCGGCCGAGAGCGGCAGGAAGCCGCCCAGGCCATCGTCGAAGACGAGCACCGCGTCCTGGCCTTGCACCTCCACGCCGCCGCCCCAACCGGTGATCTGGTCAAGCAGGTTGCCGGCGCGATCCAGTTCGACCAACCCGCGCTGCTTCATGCCGCGTCGCAGCGTCAGCAGGGACTTATCGAGGTCCGATGCCCCGGCAAAGAGCGAGGCGATGCGGCACCATGTTTCCGGCGTGTGAACGAGTTGCGATCCCTCGCTCGTTTGTCCAGCCGACCAGCAACTTGGGCGACTGTCGCGCACGACGTCCAATTGCCGGCCTGGAACGGCGATCTGAGCCAACACGCGGATAGCATCCACCGTGTTGAGGAAGGCTGCTTCATGGCCGGTCAACTCGGGCGGCAGGCGTAACTCGATCCTGTGGCTGTCGCGCAGCCCCAGGGCAATGACCACGCCCTCGGCCAGCAGCCAGGGCGCGCCGTCCAGCACGGCGCCTGCGCCCAGGGAACGCTCATCGCGATTGGTGGCATCGATCACCAACACCGACGCCCCGTGTCCGCGCAGGAACTGACGCCAGGCGAGATAGATGGGTTCGCCGACGCCGCATTCAGACAGGCCCGAGACCTGCACGCGTTGCAAGCGCTGCATAGGCGTGAGCGACTGAGCCTGGGTATAGCCCGGCAGCGCGTCGGCTAGAGACTGGGTCGGCGGTGCGACGCCTGCCAGGGCCGCCGCATTTGGATCGAGCCAAGTGGGCAGCGTAGGAAGGTCGCTCATGGCGCCTCCTGTTCGCCGTCCAACGGCTCGGCCATGAGGAAGCGAGCGTAGCGTTCGCGACGCGGGTCGGGCGCCTCGGTGGCCACATCGAAGGAGAGACAGCCTGTCACGCATTTGGTGACGCAGGCCGGCTTCAACCCGGCATCGACCCGGTCCATGCAGTAGTCGCACTTGACCACCTTGCGCGTGACCGGATCCCACTGAGGCGTGCCCCAGGGACAAGCGGTGATACAGCTCTTGCAGCCGATGCAGCGGCTGTGCTCGACGAAAACGATGCCGTCTTTTTCACGCTGTTGCATCGCCCCGGTGGGACAAGCCCGTACGCACCACGGATCTTCGCAATGGAAACAGGGCATGAAGACGAAGCGATTGCGCGGCAGGCCGCCGACATTCACCGTGCCGAGGTTGATGATCTCACACGGCGATGGACCGGGACCGAGGTCCTTGTTGGTCTTGCAGGCCACTTCGCAGGCATGGCAGCCGATGCAGTTCGGCTCGTCGTGGTGCAGAATGTAGGTGCTCATTGGTTCCCTCCGTCTGCCGGCGCGGGCGTAACGCGAACGATGGTTTCGGTCAGAGCGCAGCCGCCGCCGGCAGGGTCGAAGTCGTAGAGCTTGCCCTGCTGCAGGCGCTGGTCGGCCACGCCGCGACCACGGGCGCGCGTGGCGAGCGGCACCGTGGCGCCATAGCCGTGAAGCATGAAGACCGCCTCGGGGTGAATCCAGGGCGTGACCTGCGCCTTGATCCTGCCCACGTAGCTCCCGCCCCCGCTGACTTCGACGTCGTCGCCGTCGTTGATGCCCAGCGGCCGGGCGCGGTCGGGGTGGATCCAGAGCGCCTGCTCCGGCGCGATCTCGGCGAGGAGCGGGTTGTTGAGGGATTGACCGTGGGCCAACGTGGCCGGGCGGCCGAAGAGCAGGTGGAAGCGGTCGTCCGCGGGCGCCGCCTTGGGTTCGTAGGGCGGCAGGCTGGACAGGCCGGCCTGCGCCAGAAGCGCGCTCTCGATCTCGATCTTGCCCGAGGGCGTCGGGAAGCTGAGTGCATCGTGCGGGGTCAATGTCGGCGCTGCGGCCAGACTGACGAAGCCGTGCTCGCGTATGTCGGCCACGGTGACGCCGGTACCCTCAAGCTGATAGTTCCAGAGTTCCTCGATGGTTTCAAAGTTGAGCGCTTCCTTGATGCCCATTCGACGCAGGATCTCGCGGAAGATCCACCAGGCTGGCCGGCTGTCGAAGCGCGGCGCGATGGCCTGGTCGCGCATGGCGAAGAAGGGGATCGGGCCGTTCATCTGCGTCAGAATGTTGGCGCGCTCGAGGTAGGTTGCTTCGGGTAGGATGACGTCGGCAAACCAGCCGGTCTCCGAATAGCGCACATCGATGGAGACAAGCAGTTTCAGCTTGTCCAGCGCCTGCTTGATCGCCCCGGTATCGGGCATGGCCGTAAGCGGGTCGTGGCGGTAGGCAAAGTAGGCGCCGATGCCGTAGGGCTGCCCGCTCTCCATGGCCGCGAAGGCCTGATGCAACATGCCGATCTCCGGATCCCACTGCGGTCGGGTCGTGCCGGCCCCGTCCACCCGCGCTTCGTCGACTTTGGGCACGCGGTCAGTCAGATGCTTCAATCCCTGGCGGCCGTAGTGATCGGGCGCCTTGCCCAGCACCAACCCGCCTGGGATCTCGATGTTGCCCATCAGCGCGTTCAGGATCAACGCCGTACGGCTGACGTAGAACGACTGCTTGTGGCGCGCCGTCATCCAGCCGGGATGGAAGATCACGTGGGGCGCCTGGTCGGCGATCTCATCGACAAATGCGCGCAGTTGCGCCGCGGGCAGACCGGTGTGGCGCTCCTGCCATTCCGGCGTCGTCTCCTCCACCGCTGCAGCCAGGTAGTCCATGCCGGAGACGTAGCGCTCGACAAACTCCTTGTTGTACGCTTCCCGCTTCAGCAGTTCGTGGATGATGGCCAGATTGAGCGCGTAGTCGCTGTTCGGGCGCACCTGCCAGTAGCGGGTCGCTTTGGTGGCGGTGAGGCTGGCGCGCGGATCGATGTAGGTGACGCGCATGCCGTTGGCCACTGCGTCCATGAAGGCCTTGACCTCCTTGACCATGATCGATTCGACCATGTTGCGGCCATATAGCACCAGGTGTTTCGTGTGCTTCAGGTCGAACATGATCCGCTCATGGCTGAAGCCGTAGATCGAGATGGCCGCGTTGTGGACATTGCCGCCACACGTCGCATCATGGTTGAAGTAGTTGGGCGAGCCGAGCGTGTGCAAGAAGGTGCGAGTCAGGTCGTTGAAGGGGCCGCCCCGGTCGGACAGCGCGATGCCGCGACCGCCGTAGACATCGATTGTCTCGTGCAATTTGTCGGCGATGTAATCAAGGGCCTCGTCCCATGACGTGCGTCGCCATTGGCCGCTGCCGCGTGGCCCCGTGCGGATCAGGGGCGTCTGCGGCCGCTGATCGTCGAACTCGAAAGCCAGTCCGGCCGAGCCCTTGGCGCAGAGGCTGGCGCCGATGGCCGGGTCATGCGTATTGCCCTGCAGCCAGACCACCCGACCGTCCTCAACTGTTACTTCCATAGGGCAGCGCACCGCGCACATGCCGCACATACTGTAGACCGTGCGCCGGCCCGGGGCGCTCACCCCGGCCACATTTGGCGCTCTGGAGGAAATCGTCATAAATCTCTCCTTAAGGATCCGGCAAATTCTAGCGGAAACCTGACCGTAATCGGCGACACCGATAACCAGGGCCTGTTTCCGCGATAGCACTTACACCGAAATCTAGTATCTTCTCAATATTTTGTGGTAGGGGCGCACCCTTGCGGTCGCCCGGAGCGGGCGGGGGCAAGCTCCGCCCCTACGTACTGAGATGACACGAAATCTATAGCTAAATATCAGAGAACTGGACGACCACTTTGATGTCATCCGGTTGGCGCTTTAGCGCCTGTTTGAAATTCTGCGGTTCTTCGCTCCGAGTGATGAGACCCCTCAGGACCTCGGGATTGGCCTGGGCCAGCGCTTGACTGGCTTTGTACCAATGGCGCTTGTTGGCATTGACGCTGCCCACAATGATGTTGTTCTTGAGCACCGCAGCCGAGGCGACATCGGCAGGCGCCGCCCTGAAAGCGAACCGCCATGGCCGACGCCCGTGAGGCAGACAACGCCGCCCGAGGCCACCTTGACCAAGGATTCGACGATGACCTGGCCAACACCAGTGCACTCTATGATCATGTCCGGCTCGAAGTCCAGGTCGGAAACCGTCGTGGAGTGATAGGTCGCCCCCACCATCTCCACCAGATCCACCTTGGGACCTCCGGTAACCCGATCCAGCACGTGGACGTCCATACCGCGTTGAACGCCGATGCCGGCGGCCAGCAGGCCAATCGGCCCGGCGCCGGTAATGAGCACGTTGCGCGGCTCCCAGAACGAGCGACCTCCAACCGCCAGCGCCACTTCCCAGGCCTTGGTCACGACAGTCGTCGGCTCAAGCAGTACGCCCAGGAGACCCAGCGAAGGATCGACCTTCATGGCGTATTCCGGCTCAATGCGCCAGCGCTCCGACATGTAGCCGTCGATGGCCTTGATCCCGCGCTCGGTATATTGGCCGTTGCGGCACATGTCCCACTCGCCCACGGCGCAGTTGGGACAAGGCACGGGATCTGGACGGCGCACGATCCCGACCACGAGATCGCCTTTCGCGAAGCCGGAGGCCGACCCGGGATCGAGCACGCGTCCGAGCGATTCATGCCCCAACACGAGGCGCTCTTTGTCCGGCGGCGCCCAGCCGTAATCTCCATCGACAATCTCGACATCGGTCCCGCAGACGCCGACGGCAATGGCTTCCACAAGGATTGATCCGAGGCGCGGATCCGGTTCGGGAATGTCCTCCAGGCGTGCTGAACCTGGTTTCATTGGTTCGACAGTGATTGCTTTCATTGTGTACTCTCCTTGACTGCCTGTTTATCGATCGGATGTTTACAGATCGGATGTTTATTCATGCGCCGGCCAGATGGAGGCATACGGGCGTCGGCACTGCGGCCACATGCCCGGTCGCTTGCAGCGAGCCAGATCGGGGATCGATCCAGAAGGTGACCACCGTATCCGTATCCTGGTTTGCCGCCAACAACAGCGCACCGGATGGATCGATGGCGAATTCGCGCGGCCCGACGCCCTGCGTTGCCTGATGCCCGACCAGTGACAACCGGCCGGTTTCCTGGTCGACGGCGAAGGCGGCGATGCTGTTATGCCCCCGGTTGGAGGCGTAGACGAAACGACCGGAAAGCGCAACCTTGATCTCCGCGCCGGAATTCTGGCCCGTGAAATCGGCGGGCCGCGTCGAGATGGTCTGGAAGGGATCGAAAACGCCGCTGTTGTAGCGGCAGGCGGTAAGCGTAGATTGGAGTTCGCTGATGACGTAGGCAAAGGGCAGACGCGGGTGAAATGCCAGGTGCCGCGGGCCGGTGCCGGGCGGCAGGTGCGTCCAGGGCGGATCGGCGGGGATCAGCGCACCGCGATCCCGGTCGAGTCGGAATGCCATCAGCCGGTCCGTCCCCAGGTCCACGGCGTGAATGAAGCTGCCATCGGGGCTGGGTATTACCATGTGGGCGTGCGGGCCTTCCTGGCGCTCGGGATTGGGTCCGGAACCGGAAAACTGCACGATGTCGGTTGCTTCTCCCAGGCTTCCGTCCTCCTGGATCGGCAAAACGCACAGGTTGCCGGTCTCATAGTTGGCCACCAGACAATAGCGTCCCTGAGGCTCAACGCTTGCGTAGCAGGGCGCTGTGCCATGGGTTGACTGCTGGTTCAGATAGCGCAGGCCCCCGGTTGCCGGATCGATGGCAAAGGCGCTCAAAGTCCCGTTCGGGGCTTCGCTTGCATAGAGTTCGTTGACAGCGTAGAGGCAGCGCTTATCCGGCCCCAGGGTCAGAAACGAGGGGTTGACCGTGCCGGAACCGGCCACGGTGGCGGCGTAGGTCAACGCACCTGAACTGAGATCCAGGTGATAAATGTAGATACCCTCGGCTTTTCCATCGACAAATGACTCGCGCCGAGTATACGTTCCGATGTAGGTAGTAATACGCTCAGCGCCTAGCATAAATCAGGCTCCTTCTTCAGATCGACACGTGTCACTCTCATAGAGAAACCTCCAAGTTGAAGATGTGATAGGGCCGAAGGGCCGATATCGAGATAGAGACCACGCGTTTTGTAGATCGTCGCCCTCCACGCGGATAGCAGACGGAACTGAGCGAGTCCGTAAGCTGAACCAAGCAGGTGGCGAGTTCGGGAAATGGCAGCGGGACATAACATTGGCCGGCATGGGGTGCATAGTTCACAGCGATCAGCAACCGTTCGCCACTACAACCTTGCCAAGCATGGGCAACGAACGAGTCCGGAACCGTTGCCGTCCCAAGCCGGTAGGCAATCAAGCGACTGCCATTCGCCATGCTGCACGGTAGGATCCTGGAGTACGGCGAGCAGAGTTTCGTAGAAGGCCTCGATCTCCGTATCCACGGGTTCAAAGGGCGCACGAACGAGATGGGCGAAATGCGTATCTGCGGCCTTCGAACTGCCCCTGATGGAAGAAACGCAGGCCGGGAATGGAATAGGTGATCAGGGCCGCGGCCCGATGAACGTCGGGCGCAAAGGTGGCCTGGGCACGCGGTTCGTCGTGGTTCTCCAGGAACCGCGCCGACTTGGCCTGATAGTCGAGC
>CAWKCP010000013.1:0-76757 GCA_963848115.1 uncultured Chloroflexia bacterium
GATCTCCATATTGGTCGCTCCTGCGGCTACCAGACCGAGTACTTCCTGTTCACGCGCAGTTAAGGCAGCTTCCTCCTGGCTTGTTGTTTCTCCAACTCGCCTGCTTACCCGGCGAAATTCCTCCAACATGTGGCCTCCCATAATCGGTGTGACCGCTGCCTCACCACGGATGGCGCCACGTAACATTGCGAGCATTTCCTGCGCACGAATGGTCTTCAACAGATATCCTTGTGCGCCGTAGCGGATTGCCTGGAAGAGCTTTTCGTCGTCGTCCTGCACAGTTAACATTACGATGATGGTGTCGGGTAGTTCCAGCTTGATTTGTCGGGTTGCTTCCAGGCCATCCATCAGAGGCATGGCCACATCCATGACGATGAGATCAGGTTTCAGTGCACGTGCTTTGACTAAGGCTTCCAGGCCATCTTCGGCTTCACCAATTACCGCAAAGTCATCCTGGCCGTCGAGAATCCCACCCAGGCCTTCACAAAAAAGACGGTGATCATCGACCAACAACACCCGATGTTTCTTCATGGTGACCTCTTCGCAATCGATTCTGTGATCCAAAATTCGCCTCTACTGTTTGAAATTGCGAGATTGCAGAACGATCATGATTCTTACGATCTCGTCCTGCCTTCTCGACCGATTGAGCTCTTCTGGATTGTACAGGCCATATCAGGCAGATCCGGGTGCCTCGCCCAACCTCAGAGTCGATCTCGATCCTGCCGTTGAGTTGGACAGCACGAGCGCGCATAATAGTCAGACCAAAATGTCCTGCCTCGTCGACGCGTGGGCGCTGGGGATCGAAACCGCATCCGTCATCTTCAATCGAGATTTGACCCTGCCTGCCGTCGTACCGAAGCGAAAGCGTAATCTGCGCTGCTTGCGAATGGTGAAGCACATTGACCAACATTTCGCGGATGATAGGAAGCAGGCGACTGTTCTCTTCCATCGTCAGATAGAGCGGCTCCGGCGTCTCCATACGGATCTGGGTCGATAGTTGGTCGTTGTTGATGACGCAGGTCACCATCTCTGAAAGTAGCTCCTGCAATGATTGCCGCGGACCCGGCGCCTGGTGAAGGTTAGCAATGGCCCGACGCGCTTCGACGGAGGCCTGCTGGACAGCCTCTCGAACCCCGTTTAATTCGTCCATCAAGCCTCCATTGATCCGCTTGCCGATCGACTCGCTGACCTGGTCGACCTTCAGCCCGAGAAGACTCAATGTCTGTGCCAGGCCGTCATGGATATTTGCGGCGATTCGCTGGCGCTCTTCCAACGCTGCGGCCCATTCCAACTGCTGGTGGAGGTGGGCATTTTCCAGTGTCGCGGATGCACGGTTGGAAAAACTTCCAATTGTGCTCAGCTCATCATCCCGCCACTTCCTGCTGACTGTCGAGTTCGTCACGATCAGAAGCGTAGCTTTGGACTTACTCTCCCAAATGGGGAGATAGAGGAATGATTTGCCGTTGAGTTCCTGCCGCCATTGATCCAGGTTTGGCAGATCATGTCGGGGGGTGGAGACCACAATAGGCTTGGAGGGGCTCAATGGACCTGGCGGGCATTTGCAGGTCATCGCAAGTTTCTTGACCGACGCTTTCTTGTCGTCGCCTAATCCCTGGGCGGCAGCTAGCGTCAGCATCTGTTCCTCCTTTGTCCCACTGGAGTACACAGGCCTTTTCCCCTCCCAATAGTCTACATGACTGCTCAGCGATGATCTGGTGGATCTGATCGAATTCCAGTGTGGATGCCAGTTTGCTACTGGCTTGATGCAAGACGGTAAGTTGAGCATTGACGGACTGTAATTCGGTCGTCCGCTCCTCTACCAGATCTTCCAGGTGGACGCGGTAGGTGGTCAACTTCTCTTCAGCCTGTCGTTTCTCTATAGACTGCTCTCGCAGATAGACATAGCCCAAGAGTCGGGATCGCCAACATGTGAAAGCTGTTGGCAATAGGACAGAAGTAAACATTGTGGGCGGCTCCTGTTACGAAGTTAACGAGGAATAGGAACTCGGCTAAAAAGAAGAATAGCAGTGCCGTCGAAACAACCCTGGGCAGCCAGCCCGGCCTCCTGATCAGAAAATAGATGGCAATAACGATCAGGGCAGAGGTTGGCACGTGGAAGACCCATGCTTCCCAGGCCTGGTGAAAATGAATCTGTGGGTTCACTGCCAGGCGGCGGGGCCATGCGTAGTAGGCGATGGACAGGCCGACAATGATGGCGATGCCCCCCACCTGGATATAGCGTCGAGCCAGTGATGGGGCATCCAGTACGTAATGTAGAAACGCGCCGGCAACCACGACGATTGCGGCCATGGTCAATGCATGTTCAAGGGGATGAAGAAAGGCACTCTCCACGGAGGAACCGTCGGTCATGCGTTGTATGGTGCGTCCAAAACATGAAGAGCTCGCGCGTAAGCGCCAGGCCAAAGGCCCACACGAGCCATCGCTCGCGTGGGAAACCTTGTGTCCGATGCCGTGACCATGCGATCATGAGCAAGATGGTCCATATGGCGATGGGCAGACCAAAGCGGACCAGGTTGTTTTCCGGCGGGCCCGGCCCCCGGCGAATTGGCGTAGGATCGTCAATACGAGTTCGGAAGGATCGCTCTCATGGATGGTCATTGTGTGTACCCTATCATGCAACTGGCTACAGATTGGCTACAGTGATGTTCCGATGATTCAGATTCGATTGGTCTGCGACGTGCCGTCGATCGATGACAACTACGAGGATGGAATGGCGGTTGCTACTACGTGAAATGTTATTTTCGATCTTGACTTGTGTGCTATACTGTATTCAATCATGGGTAAGCGATATTCGTACGGCCAAACTTCGAATCACATACCCATCGGACGCAAAGAATCGGCGACCACCGTCGGCGGTATGGTCGCGCTTAGATAGCCCGCATTGGCCGGTCTTTTCCGGCTAGGTTCGCGGGCCAGTTGAAGACGTGAGACGTGAGCGTTGATGCCTGGAGTTGAAATCAGCATCAACGACAGCGCGTTTTGCGTCTTTCGTTTTGTCGGAACCAACTCACACATTGACGAACAACAAGGATGTGGTGGTATGGATTCTCATCACTGCTAGCCTGTCACTCGAATATCGCTTCAGGAGGCCATTGTGGCTGACAAATACAATCATCAAGAGATCGAACCCAGGTGGCAACGCACCTGGGCGGACCAAGGTCTGTATGACACAGTCGAAGATCCGGACAAACCCAAATGGTACGCACTGACCATGCTGCCCTACCCGTCCGGTGACCTGCACACAGGGCACTGGTACGCGTTCACGCCTTCGGATGCAGGCGCACGCTGGCGACGCATGAATGGCTTCAACGTCTTCTTTCCCCCGGGGTTCGATGCGTTTGGCCTGCCGGCTGAGAACGCGGCCATCAAGAACAATACCCACCCGGTCAAGTGGACCTACGCCAACATCGAGCGCATGCGCGAACAGATGAAGAAGATGGGCGCCATGTGGTCATGGGACCGAGAGGCAGTCACCTGCGATCCCGAGTTTTACAAGTGGACCCAGTGGTTCTTCCGCAAGTTCTACGACGCCGACGTCGCCTACCGTGAGCTGGCGCCGGTCGACTTCTGCCCAAGCTGCAACACCACGCTGGCGCGTGAGCAGGTCTGGGGCGAAGATCGTCGTTGCGAACGCTGCGGCGCCCAGGTCATCAAGCGCGAGCTGGACCAGTGGAAGTTCCGCATCACCAACTACGCCGACGAACTGCTGGATGGGCTGGATCGGATTGATTGGCCCGAGCGCGTTAAGACCATGCAGACCAACTGGATCGGACGTAGTGTCGGCGCGCAGGTCACCTTCAGCACAGAGAAGGGCGACCCCATCGAGATCTTCACCACACGGCCGGATACGCTGTGGGGTGCAACGTTCATGGTGCTGGCGCCGGAGCATCCACTGGTCGAAAGCGTGACCACGCATGAGCATCAGCACGCAGTCGAGAAGTATCGCGACGAGGCCGAGCGCATGGATGAGATCCAGCGCACTGCGGCAGATAAGGAGAAGAGCGGCGTTTTCACCGGAGGCTACGCCATCAACCCGGTCAATGACGAGCGCATCCCGATCTGGATCGCCGACTATGTGATGATGAGCTATGGCACCGGCGCCATCATGGCCGTGCCTGCCCATGACGAACGTGACTTCGAGTTTGCCGTCAAGTACGGCCTGGAGATCCGTCGCGTGATCACGGGGCCTGACGGCGCAACCGGCCCCATGGAAGAGGCCTATGCATCCAAGGATGCGGGAAAAATGATCAACAGTGGCCACTTCAGCGGCACGCCGGTCGCCGGCGCCGTCGAGGTTGTCACCGCTTGGCTGGAGGAGAACGGCAAGGGCGAGGCTGCGGTCAACTACCGGCTGCGCGACTGGCTGATCAGCCGCCAGCGCATGTGGGGTACGCCCATCCCCATCATCTATTGTGACAAGTGCGGCACTGTACCGGTTCCCTACGAGGATCTGCCTGTGCTGCTGCCCGATGATGCAGAGTTCAAGCCGACCGGCGAGAGTCCGCTGAAGTACCATGAAGGCTTCCTGAATGTGGCCTGCCCGAGTTGTGGTGGCCCGGCCAAGCGAGAGACCGACACCATGGACACCTTCATGTGTTCCAGCTGGTATCCCTACGCCTACGTGACGCCCTACTGGAAATCGGGCGAGCGCCTGAGCCCGGATGACATTCCTTGGAACGTGGAACAGGGCGACTACTGGCTGCCCATCGACCAGTACACCGGTGGTATTGAGCATGCCACCATGCACCTGCTCTACATTCGCTTCTTCACCAAGGTGCTGAACACGTTGGGTGTGCTGCCCTTTGATGAGCCGATGGAACGGCTGTTTAACCAGGGCATGATCCTGGGCCCGGACGGCGAGAAGATGTCCAAGAGCCGGGGCAATGTGATCAACCCGGACGACGTGGTCGGCCAGTACGGCGCTGATACGGTGCGCGGCTACCTGATGTTCATCGGCCCCTGGGACCAGGGCGGTCCCTGGGATCCCAGCGCCATTGAAGGGATCAGCCGCTTCATGTATCGCGTCTGGGGCGTGGTCGTCGAAGAAGCAAAGCCTGAGTACTTGGCCGCTGAGCCGAGCGCAGACGAAGTTCGAGCCCTGGAGCGCAAGCTGCATCAGACGATCATCAAGGTGACCGACGATCACGAAAACTTCCGCTTCAACACGGCCATCGCCGCGATGATGGAGCTGAACAACATGCTGATTAAGGTCAAGGAGACGGCTGTTGCCGGATCACCGATCTGGGCCGAATCGATCCGTAGCCTGGCACTGATGATGGCCCCCATCTTCCCCCACATCAGTGAAGAGATGTGGCATCGGCTGGGCAACGAAGGCAGCGTGCACGTTCAGATCTGGCCTGAGGGTGATGCTGAGAAAGCCAAGGATGATGAAGTCACCGTCGTCGTCCAGATCAACGGCAAAGTGCGAGACAAGCTGGCGGTTGCCCCTGGCCTGTCCAAGGATGAACTGGAACGGCTGGCGCTGGACCTGCCCAATGTCCAGAAATGGATGGGCGGCAAAACAGCGCGTAAGGTCATTGTCGTGCCCAATAAGCTGGTCAACGTTGTGGTTGGCTAAGTGATTGTCCGTACTTGAGTTCGTAGTCACGGCTTCAGCCGTCCGGACCGCTGAAGCGGCTACTATGAACAAAACCGCTACGTTCATTACGGACTGTCATTAAGCCTCGATTGTGATAGACCGATCGGCATAGTTCGACGCGATACCGTGACTGTCGATAAGCAAAGAGATGGGTAGTTTTCTCACTTGAGGAAAAGACTGCCCATCTCTTTTGTTTTTGCTTTCAAAACAGATGTTGACTGAAAATAGGACGTCTGATCGGAAGTTGAAACATGTGTTACCGGTCCCACAGTGTCTATGAATTGTCGGAAACGGTTCCGAAATGCGGCAAAACCTCTGTTGGATACTCCGTATTTCGCCAACAATCCACACATGTGCCGTAGATTCGTCTTAATGTGACGTTAAGCTGCCGGGTGTATTTTGATTTCGAAACATGTTTCGTTTATAATTACACCGAAAGGTTTTGTTGCTAAATTGTACGAAATGTCGCGCTTGGCATGATTCTGACGCTTGCTGGACGAAATGCCTACAAGAGAACGTCGTCAAGCCAACGACTTGTCAAGTAGCGCGCTATTTTTGGAACCTCTGCCCACTTTTGCGACTTAGAATGAGTAGATCTGCTCGCATTGTCGGCGAGTTCAAAGGGAGGTATCAGAATGATATACAAATCGAAATCTACGGTTCCCGGCCACGTGCGCGTGGTTTTCGAGCTTCCTTCCTGTATTTGGGCAGACAAAATCTTTGTTACCGGCGACTTCAACAATTGGGATAAGAATTCAATGCCCATGCGCCAGACCCGTAATGGCCTTTGGCGTGCCGAACTCGATCTTCCCGCCGGCACACGCTACGAATTCCGCTACATCATTGATGGGCATTGGCAGACGGACTATCATGCTGATGGCTTCACAACCAATTCGTTTGGTGAGAACAACAGCGTGGTGATTGCCGAACTGATGCCGGCCAGCATTGCCTGCGGCAAAGACAGCAGTATGCTTCATGAGCAACAGCGGGGAAAGAAGATCTGTATTCCCAACACGCCTGTCAAACAGGCCGTCGCCGATATTGCTGTGTAGACTAACATACGTTGGTGGGCAGGATACAAGCGAATAGGCCGAAAGTCCGAAATCCATCAGATTTCGGACTTTTTTTGTTCCTGCTGCTCTGTCTGCGTCCTGTAGCGAGCGTCCAGGTATCACGTGCCGACCTTCCTGGAAACTGAATGCAAGATGTCCTCTCCGACAGAGAGCTTCCAGGAAGGTGCAAACCGGGAAGTTGTTACTGGACGCTCACATGTGGAAGGAGCGCGTGTACTGAGGCATACGCTTATTCCGAAAGGCCTATGCTATGCTTGGTTTCTGTCAAGATTGTCCGCAATAAGGAGGGTCGAATCATTCGGCAAGGGAGAGCGCTTGGCCACACTGGCTTGCCTGCTGCTTCCCGCCTGTCGTATCCAGCTTTCACAAGGTGTTTCTTATGAGCCAAAACGAATTAGTACTGTATCACACTCTGCTCTGTCCGTACTGCGTACGCGTACGTCGCTTTCTTTCGGCCAACAACATATCGATTCCCGAAAAAGACACCCTGATGGATCCGAGTGCTCGCCGAGAACTGATCGAGGCCGGCGGCAAAGGCCAAGTGCCTGCACTGATGATCGATGGTCAGGTTCTCTACGAATCCAACGACATCATAGAATGGGTCAAACAGAATGTCATGCAAGCAGGCGAGGTCGCATAAGCGCCATGCCAACTTATGCCTATGATCTTTTCGTGCTTGGCGCCGGCTCAGGCGGTGTACGTGCAAGTCGCATCGCTGCCGGCTTTGGGGCGCGCGTAGGCGTCGCAGAAGAACGGTACCTGGGCGGAACCTGTGTCAATGTCGGTTGCGTGCCAAAGAAACTTCTGGTCATTGCATCTCAATATCGAGAAGCCTTTGAGGATGCAGCCGGATTCGGCTGGTCGGTCGGTGAGGCGCATATCGATTGGCCGCTGCTGATCGCTGAGAAAGATCGGGAGATCGCCCGTCTCAATGATGTCTACGCTCGCATGTTGGACAACGCGGGCGTTGAGCGATTCCAGGGCCATGCTCGCCTGGTTGACCCTCACACGGTCCAGGTCGGCGACCAGATCGTGACGGCTGAAACCATTCTGATTGCAACGGGCGGCTGGCCGATGATGCCGGATATTCCCGGTATTGAACACGCCGTCAGCTCAAACGAGGCATTTTATCTCGACAAAACCGGTGGGCGGGTGTTGATTGTCGGCGGCGGATATATCGGTGTTGAGTTCGCCGGCATCTTCAATGGCCTTGGCGTCGAGACCACATTGATCTGTCGTTGCGATTTGATTCTACGCGGTTTTGACTTGGATATTCGTACGACTCTGAGTCAGGAGATGCAGAAGAAGGGTGTCGATATTCGCAACTTCAACAACGTGACCCGGATCGACAAGCGGGCGGACGGACTGCATGCCACACTGGTGGATGGTTCAACTCAGATTGTCGATCATATCATGTTTGCCATTGGGCGCGCTCCTCTATCCGGGGGCATTGGCCTGGAGGCAGTCGGTATAGAACTGGATGATCGCGGTGCTGTCATGGTAGACGACTTTTCACGAACGACAGTCTCCAATATCTATGCCGTGGGCGATGTGACCAATCGGGTCAATCTGACGCCGGTCGCGCTGGCCGAGGGCATGGCTCTGGCGAAGACGCTCTTCAACAACACGCCGACCAAGCCCGACTACAGCAACATTCCCACTGCCGTTTTCAGTCAACCCAACGTAGCCACTGTGGGCCTAAGTGAAGAACAGGCGCGTCTTCAATGTGAAGCGGTCGACATCTATAAGACCAGCTTTCGCCCCATGAAGCACACGCTCAGTGGACGTGACGAACGCACCATGATGAAGCTTGTGGTGGACGCCGACAGCGATCGCGTTCTGGGCGTCCACATGGTAGGTCCCGATGCCGGAGAGATCGTGCAGGGCTTTGCCGTGGCGTTGAAGGCCGGCGCCACCAAGGCGGTCTTCGACTCGACCATTGGCATCCATCCCACTTCGGCCGAGGAGTTTGTGACCATGCGCACGAAGTTCAGCGGATAGCTTGGAAGTGTGATTGTCGGAGAGTCCTGGAAAGAGCGATCCACGAAGGCACACGAAGAGGCACGAAGAAACACAAAAAGGGTATGAGTCGTATTTTTCCTTCATGTAATTTCGTGTCTCTTCGTGGATCGCCCTTCCTCCACATCGATAGAACCTGAAGATGGCATTCACCTGGATCGACCGCAAGCATAACCGACCGATTCACGTTTCCCTGTCCGCCGGCACGCTGACGCTCAGCTTTGGCGGGCGCTCCAATCTCTCCTTCGATGGGGAGGGTCGCTTGGTCGGGGCCTGGTTCGATGGGCTGACCTACCGTCGTGCACTGGACAATCGCGTCTTGCTCAAGTGGGCCGATGGTGAACTAGGAGGCCGTCGTCGGCGACGTTTTCTCGATGTCGCTGAGCGCAGAACAATCCTTGCCCGCGCCTATGACGCAGCGTTTGGCGTGGCTAGAGGCCTTGCAGAAAACCGTGTTGATGTGGGCGAGACACCCGTGGAAGCAGTGGAAGGTGTCTCTTCGTGGCTCGGCTACGTCGGCCGGTGGGACTGGGATCGGCTGGAGGGTGAAGCGGCCCGCTTCGACTCCATTTACAGGCCCGTCTCCATTCTGCCGCCGGATCAATATTTGGCCCTGGTTGTCCAGGCCACCGAGGGATGCTCCTACAACGAGATGCACCTTCTGCACGTTCTACCGAGATCGCCCCTTTCGCATTAAACGCGATGCTGAATTCCGCGACCATGTCAACAAAGTCAAGGCATTCTTCGGACGTGGCGCTGCCTTGCGCAAGCGGCTCTTCTTGGCCGACGCCAACGCAGTCATCATTCCTCAGTACCGTCTTGATCCGCTGCTGCAGATCACGAACGAGTCGTTTTCCATCCTACCCCGCGTGTACAGCGCAGATGAACAGTCGATATGGCGCAAGGCAAACCCATTCCATTTCGATGGAATCTACGCCTTCATCAGCGCGCCTGACGCCTTGAACAAACGCGAGGTCGACTTCTCTGACATGCGCGCTCGCAATGTGCATCGCCTCTACGTCGGCCTGGAGAGCGGCCACGATCCGCTGCGTACCTTTCTTCGCAAGCAGGGCAAGGCCGATGATGTGCAGGCCGCGGTTGAGACGATCAAGGCCGGAGGGCTGAGCGTTGGTCTGATTTTCATGGTGGGCATCGGCGGCGAGCGCTTTAGGCACGTGCACTTCGAGGATACCGTCAGCCTGATCAAGCGGATGCCATTGGGCAAAGACGACTTGCTTTATGTCTCGCCCTTCGTCGCCTCTTCCGACACGCCGTATATTGAAGACATGGTCCATGCAGAGATTGAATCGCTTTCTGTGGAAGAGTTGGAGTCAGAAGAGCGGCGCTTTAAGAACGCCCTTTTGCCCTGGGCCAAAGCGCGTGGCGTACGTATCTCCCGCTACGACATTCGTGAGTTTCTCTACTGACGAAGAAGCCGGTGTCCTCGCCCGCAACTGGTTTGGTCTTTCCCTTCATCAACATTACAATAAATAATGCTTCCATTACCCAGCTCATGCTGGCTTGCGCGCTGCCTATCTGTCTTGTTCAGCATAGTTCACTCGGAGGAAAGCCATGATCAAGCTCTATGATAACAGCACAAACGAACTCCTCGGCGAGATCGAGGACTCAGACCTGGCATTCATGGTCGATCAGCTGGAAGAGGAATGGGCCGAAGACCACGACTACTACATCAACTGGCCCACAGTCGATCTCTTTGAGACCAAGGGCGCCTCAGCGCCGTTGCTCGCGCTGCTGCGCACTGCTCTCGGTGATCGAGAGGATATGGAGATCCGTTGGTCGCGCCGCTAACAGGTTCACTATGACCAGTCGACTCCTGCGCACGTACCAGCAGCATCAGCCCTTTGCCGTCGTGTTGGTGCTCTTCGTCAGTTTTCGTATGCTGGCGCTGTTGACGTTGCGCATCGGCGGTTTTTTTGCTGACTATTCGGACTATGAATTTTACTATGCCTGGGGTCAACTGACGGCCATGGGCTATCAGCCGTTTCAGGATCTGTGGGCCGCCTATCCGCCTCTCTTCCCGGCCTTGATGCTGCCCATCTTCGAACTCTCCAGCCGCATTCCGCCTTGGTCTGATCCCCGGCTCTTCTTTCACGGTCTGTTTGGTCTCTTTCTGCTCCTTTTTGAAACCGGTAATCTGCTCCTTATCTATCGGCTGGCCCTCAAACTTCAAGCAGATGAAAAGACGGCCCCTGCCGGCAGCGCTGAGTTTCGTATGCCTCCTGCGCTCTGGTCGGCCATTCTCTATGCACTGCTCTTTGTGCCGGCCTACACCATGATGGGGTGGTTCGATACCATGCCCCTCTTCTTCATGTTGCTGGGCCTTGATCTACTGCTCGCAAAGAGCCGTTGGGGATGGCCCGCCAGTGCAGTAGCCGTTGCGTTGGGCTTTCTGGTCAAACTTACGCCAATGTTGGTTGTGCCCATTGCTATTCGTTGGCTGGGGGCCAAGCTGAGTTGGTCAGCGGCGCGCACCGAGTGGTTCGACCGGCGTTCGCCGGGCAACTTGTTGCGCCCGATCATCTACACATCTATCTTTTTTGGTATCGCCGGGGGACTAGGCTATTGGCTCTCCAATGGCAATCTGGCCCTCGGCTTCAGCAGTTTCCACATTCAGACCATACGCCCGCCCTGGCAGAGCGTCTGGGCACTGATCGACGGCTACTACGGCTATGGCCTGGTGCCATTGGACATGCGCAATCTGGTAAGCTTTGAGACGTATCAGTGGGAGAGTCGCATACCCTGGTTTTGGGTAACGCTGGCCTTCGTGGGTCTCTATCTCTGGCTCTATACCCGGCGCTACGACTGGGAACGGGCACGGACGCCCATCGTCTTCAATGCCGTCAGCATGATCTGGCTTCTGCTCTACAGTAAAGGCTGGAGCCCTCAATTCTTGGTCTGGATCCTGGCGTTCGTGGTGCTGTTGAACCCGTCAATGCGCACCATTCTGGTCGCCGTGGCATTGAGTTTGATCAACGCTATCGAGACTTACGTCTATTTGATGATGCTACCGGATGAGCATTGGATCATGGTGGCCGCAGTGTTCTTGCGCACAGCCCTGCTGATCCTGCTGGCAGCCGAGTTCGTCGGCCAGATCTGGCCTCTGGGCGAGCACAAACTATCAATAGAACGCTGGAGCGGACGTCTCTCTTGGGCAACATTGCTCGTCGCATTGTTCGTCGCACTACTCGGCGCACCGCGTGCTGCACAGGCCTATGAAGCGAGACGTTGGCAGGAAGAGGCCTGTCAGCCGGCCATTGCCTACTTGCAGGAGCAAGCCGGGTGGCCCAACCGTACCATTGTCAGCGAAGAGATCACGGTCTGGCGTGATCTCTACCCGTGGTTGCGTGAAGATTACGATATCCGCATACTGGACACCTACAGTGCGATTGACGAAGCGCCTGAATCCGTTCTGGCTCGCCAGTTGGATGAGCTAGTAAGCTGGGGCGAATTCTGGTGGGTGGAGCGTGAGCCGTCTATCGCAGCGCAGACATACTTCACCCGCCCTTCGGTCGAGGTGCTGGAGCGGCAGGAACTGGGCGCTTGTGTTTTGGCCCGGATTGTGGCCCGCACATCTGAGGAACCGAAGGGAACTGTAGACGTCGTCGGCGGGCCGATTGAGTTGAAGTCGATGGAGATGGCTTCGGCGAAAGTGGGCGGGAATCTGCATTTGGTGCTATATTGGCAGATCAATGAACCGGTGGACCGAAGCTACACGGTTTTCACACAGTTGCTGAATGACGAGGGTGCACTTATTGCACAGCAGGACAATGTGCCGGTCGAGGGCTTGGCGCCCACGAATTCGTGGACTCCGGGTGCGCTGATCCGCGATCCTTACCGCCTGTCGCTGCCGTCAGATTTGACCGCTGGAACGTACCAGTTGTTGGTCGGCATGTATGATGGCGAAGGCCGCCGGCCTATCACTCTGCCGGATGGAACACAGGCAGATCACATGTCGTTTCCGATCCAGATAGACAGCGAATAATCGTCCATTGCGAGCGGGGATAAGCCCTGCTCCCACATGAAGGGCAATCGTGGTATCGAACCGAAAGGTACGCGACATTCAGGCCAGAGATCGTAGCATCGGCTTTCTGATCTTCGGTTTCTTACTCGCATGCTATCTCTTCACCTATACGGGCGTGATCCAGAGCAGTGATGGATTGGCCATGTTCGCTACCACTGAGAGCCTGGCGCGGCGTGGCGAAGCGAATACGAATCAGATTCTCTGGATGGGGTTGCAACAGGGCGATTTTGGCCCTGATGGCAATCTCTACAGTCGCAAAGGATTGGGCATGCCCTTGCTTGCACTGCCGCTGGTCTGGTTGGCGCGTGCCTGGAACGCCATTGGTCTTGTTCAGGCCGCCCTCTTGCTCAATCCGATTCTTACCGCGTGGACGGGCGCATTGCTCTATCGCACCGGGCGGCGGCTTGCATGGAGCCGCTCCACATCGGTCATCGGTGCTCTAATATTTGGCATGGCCACGCTGGCATGGCCATATACGCAGACCTTTTTCAGCGATCCGGTCTGTGGATGGGGCCTATTCGCCGCCTCCTATGGTCTGCTTGCCTATGCACAAACAGGTCGCAAGCGCTATCTGGTGATGGCCGGCATGGCGTGGGGTATCGCCTACCTGGCCCGTGTTATCAACCTGGTCACGCTGCCCATCTACCTCATCGGTCTCTACCTGGTGCTGGAAAGCCAAGTCAAGCGTCAGGTGGACGACCACCCTGGCTGGCGCGCCATCCTCCGCTACAATTGGCGGCCGATCATCAGTTTCTTGCTGCCTGTCATCGCCGTCGGCTTGATTTCACTGTGGTGGAATTGGGCGCGTTTCGGGCACATCTTCGAGACAGGCTACGCTGAGACTGAACGCTTCGACGCGCTCTGGTGGTTCGGCATCGCGGGGATGCTAGTCAGCCCCGGCCGCGGCCTGATCTGGTACAGTCCGATTTTGCTGCTCGTCATCCCGGGCGCAGTCTGGTTCTGGCGCAATGAGAGGCGCATTTTTTGGCTGATTTCTTCTGTCGTTGTCACGTACGTACTCTTCTACGGCAAGTGGTATATGTGGCATGGCGGCCATAGTTGGGGGCCTCGTTTCCTGGTGCCGATGATGCCGTTCTTGTCATTGATGGCCGGCGCAGGATGGGCTGAGATGGTTCGTCTTTGGGGGGTATGGGGTCGTGCCCTGGCATGGGCGCTCTTTGCCATTTCCGTGGCCGTGCAGTGGCTCGGTATGTTGGTTCCCTTTGGCCTGGTTCAGGAGTGGTTGGCGGCCACTTTCGAGCCGCTCTACGCGCCCGAAACCTTCATCAGTTTTCGCACATCTCCTCTGCTCTTGCAGTGGCAATTTCTGGCGCCTGAAAATATCCATCTGGCCTGGTGGCGGACTAGTCAAGTTGCCGGATCGTTCAGCTGGTTCACATTTCTGGCGCCCGTTGTCGGTATCATCATCGGTGTTTTCCTGATATCGAGGATGCTGCGCAGATCCGATGTCACGGATGATACGGCTCCTGTCGATTCATCACAGAATTGGCTCTACGGCGTCAGCCTTCTCCTGATTATTCTGCTCGTGCTCGCCTACTACAAACCCTATCTGAGCGACGATGACAATCGTGCCATTGCCGGCCGCATCCATGCTCAGGAACAGAGCGGTGATGCGATACTGCATCTGATTCCAGAGGAGACTCAGCAATTTGCCAATGCCTATCATGGACGCTTGCACGGCTATGGTCTCTTTGCGCGGGAAACCCTGGAGCCGACCGATGCCGACCTGTTGTCGAGACTGCGTACATCCAACCGCCGACTATGGGTTGTCCCGGACAGTACATCGCCGGAGCTATCGGGATGGGAAAGCGTGTTGCGAAGCAACGAATTTCTCTTGATAGACAGCCGCCCGACCGGGGAAGGCGGCGATCGCATGGCGCTCTATGCCCTGTCCGATGGGTATTCATTGGCTCAGGTTGGACTTGGCACGATCTTCGGAGACCCGAATGGGCCCGGACCCATTACTGCCGACAGTGGATGGATCCGGTTGGAGGGATATGCGCTGACCGAACAGGCGACGCCCGGCGGTGAAGTGCTTGTTCTGTTGGCCTGGCGCAGTATGCAGGCGGTCGATTATGATTATCATGTCTTTGTCCACCTGTTGAACAGTGACGGCGACAAAGTGGCACAGCGTGATGGGCAACCCGTGCAGTGGACGCGACCGACGAGCACATGGACGCCGGAAACAGAGATTATCGACCGATATGGTATGCTTCTTCCGGTCGATCTGCCTGTCGGCGATTACACCATTGCGGTAGGTCTCTACGATCCAGTCAACGGACAGCGCCTGCCGATCAGTGCCGGACCTGGCGACTACGCTGTTGAATTGGGCCCCGTGCAGGTTGTGCCAAGTCGCTGATCAATCATGGTCTCCCGTTGTAGGAGGAATACATTGAGTATTGTTGGAAATGAATCTTTCAGTAGCGACTTCCTTTCAGGGCGAGTGCTACAGCGATTCCTACGACGAGTCGGAATCCTGCTGTTGTGGCTAATGTTGCTCGTATTGTTGGCTGCCTGCGGCGGCGATGCGTCGACGCCCACACCCACTGCAACCGCTTCACCTGAGGCTACAGCTACGGCGGCAGAACGTACCGAAGAAGCGGCCACGCCGCTTGATGACACGACCATGATCGTCGTGACCTTGGCGCCGACGCCGATGACCAGTACGGCAGAGAACCTGTCCGCTGACGATAGTGAAACAATCACAAGCGCCGCCATCGCTGTCCAGACAACGCCCGTTGTCGAAGTGAGTCGTAACTGCCAGGTCGAATCAGATCTGGATCTGGCAGGATATCCTCAGTTGGAACAGATCATGGGCTGTGCGCTGGCTCCTGCCCTGTCAGAGGCTGTCGGATTTAACGAATTCGGTCCAGGTCCGGAGTTCAACAAGTTTATGCTCTGGCTGAGTTGGGAAGACCAGATTTACACACTTTTTCCGAATGGCGTCTGGCGGGCAGCTGTTGATGACTGGACAGAAGATATGCCCGACTTTTCTTGCAACCCATTGGCCGGAGAACCGTCATCGCCGCCGTTACCGCGGCGTGGTTTCGGCAAGGTTTGGTGCGATGACCCTGATGTGCGCGATCGAATGGGGACGATTAGCGTTGAGGAACGGCTTTGTCAACACTCTGTGATTCAGATGTTTGAAAATGGACGCGTGATCGCCTGCTTTGAAGATGCGACGATTCGCTATTTCAAGCTATTCAATGACAACACATGGCAGGCCGTGTTGCAGCCGTAGTCGTCAAGGGTAGAAAGACGAAGACTGAACCATGCGCGTGATCGCTGGAGAGGCCAAAGGCAGAAAACTGAAGATGGTTCCCGGCGACGGCACGCGTCCGATCACCGATCGCGCCAAGGAGGCGCTCTTCAGCATCATTGGGCACTGGATCGAGGGCGTGCGCATGCTCGATCTCTTTGGCGGGACCGGCTCTGTCGGTATCGAGGCGCTAAGTCGGGGCGCCGACTTCGTCCATTTTGTCGACATGAACCGCAAGGCCTGTGAGACCATTCTGGTCAATCTCAAACACTGTGACATGGATACCCGGGCTCGGGTGCAACGGGCCAATGGCTTTTCTGTGCTCGAAAGCTATACAGGTGAGCCGTTCGACTTCATCTATATTGCTCCGCCTCAATACAAGGACATGTGGCGTAAGGCCCTGTTGCAACTGGACGCCCGTCCTGAGTTGATGGCCCGATATGCAACGATTGTCGTCCAGATCCATCCGCGTGAACGAGAACCCGTCGAGCTAACCTACCTGGAAGAATATGACCACCGTGAGTATGGATCGGTGCTCCTGATCTTCTACGCTCTCGCCGAGGATCTGGCTGAGGACGATGATTTTGAGGAAGATGATATCGAGGTCTAAACTGTCCGCACAATCAATGATTGCGCGAATGCGTCAATCGCCAAGAGGGAGCGCCGTAGTCTTGCCTGCGGCATTCATGCTTAGCCGATCGCGGACGACCAGACATCCAGGCAAGAATATCTGCGTCTCTATTCCACGATAATCTCGGCCAGCAATGTCACGTCTCCATTGCCGTCAATCATCAGCCGCTCACCGGTATTCGGATCGTAGAGGCCCGTAATCAGCCTGTATGGGCCAGGCGCGCTATTGTCAGGCATGCGCAACGCAAAGGCCGTTTCGATGAGGTCGTTCTGCCTGCCAAGCGGATGTCGGGTAGAAGACCCCGCCCGGCGGCTGATCCTGCTGAGCAAGAGGCGTGCCGTCGGCATCGACCAAATGTACGAACGCTGTGTAGTCCCCCTTGACATCGTCAAATGCCCGCCAGACCAAGCGCACATTCATTTCGTCCCCACTCTGCAATGCCTCTGATAGAGTATCTACGCCGACCAATTCGATGGGTTCGCTCCACTGGACGTTGCGGGCCTGTTCGGGCTCCGTCACAGGCGGACCGGTATTGAACCAAGCAACAGGCTGTGGTTCACCCAATACCGTGATGCCAACCTCGCCATCGGCCGGCAATCTGTAGACCGAGACTTGCAACCGATATCTGCCTGGGTCCAGCGTCTTGGGCAGTTCCAGCGTCTTGAAATCCGGCACTGGCTGGTTGAAGATCAGGCTGGACGGGATGATGCCGTTGGCCGGCGGCCCATCGGTCTGGGCCATGCGGCGGCCGTCTTCGGCCACCAGCTGGACCGATGTGTTGATCTCTCTCTCTACAGGATCGGTGCTCTGCCAGAGCAGTGTGACCGGCAATGGCTCACCTGCTTCAAATGCTCCTGTCTCTATCCCAAACAGCGTCAACGGACCGAATGGGATCGGCTCGGCAAAGGTGCGCCTCTCCAAGCTTCCCGGTTGCTCTTGCCATTCATTGGCTACCAAGGCCATGACGCCACGCTCTTCAAAGGCAATATCAAACTGCTCCAGCACGGTGCGTGTGTACTCCGGCTCATAGCGGGTGGCCAAACGAAAGCTGTCTGTGATGAACCATGTCCGCGGCGCTCCCTGGATTACGCTGATCAGCTGTCCATTTTCGTTCAACAACTCGGCCCCAGACCAACGATCCACGAGTGTGCTGCTTTCATTCTCAATCACAAACTCCTCGTAGCCGCGTTGGATTGCGTAGTAGTCACATGGGCCCAAAGCCAGCGCGCAGGCCGGCGGCTGTGGCGACAGAATGACGTCGCCTTCTGACCGGTGCTCGGCGACATAGGCCAGCACCCGGTCATAGCCTTCGGTCTGTTGTGCCAGCGTGCTTTGGGTGCCGGGCCAGAGCAGCAGTGCCAGCATGCCGCCGCCGACCGCGGTCGCGAGCCAACGTAGGTGCATGCTGGAGAGCAGCCGGTCGATGATCCAGACCAAGCCCGCGGCGCCGACAAGCAGCCAGAATGACTGAACCAGCAGAAGGTAGCGTGCGTCGCGCCAGGTGGTGCCGACCAGGGCCAACAGCACTACAGAGACAAAGACAAAGATTAACGCGAAGTAGAGTGTCGACTGGTGAAATCGGCTCAGTTTACGCAATCGGCTGTGGCTGTGCTCAAGTGCAAGTAGAGCTGCCACCACTGCCACCAGTGCAAAGATCGTCCAGGCCAGACGCTCCGGCGCTGTGACGAGCGGCCCGTAGACGCGCCATGCGCCGACTACGTCAAATATCAGGCCGACATAGGGGCGGGTTGACTGAATGGTCTCGAAATAGCCGGGCTGCCCAAAGATCTCGATGGCGTAGCGAAGACCGATGGCGGCGAGGCAGACGGCATTGCAGATCAGCACGGCCGGGCGTAACAGGTACCGCCAGCCACGCCAGAGCACCATGGCAAGAAAGATTGGCGGATATAAGAGAAGTGTCTCTTCCTGTGAATAGAGCGCAAGCACGAAGAAACCCGCGAACGCAGCCAGCCACCGTTGTTCTGAACGCTTCTCGTCGCTGCGTATCGCCACAAATGCTGTCCACACTGCCAACAAGCTGAAGAACTGTAGTTGCGAGTAGAAGCGCGCCCGTCCGCTCCAGATGATGGCTTCAGGCAGAAGGGCCAGCCCCAGCGATGCCAGCAGCCCGACCCGAGCATTCCATTCCCGTCTGCCGATGAAGAAGGCGGCGAGGATCGTCGCCAGACCGAAGAAGAGGCTGACCAACCGACCGTTTGTGTAGCTGAATCCGAAAACAGAGAGGAACGCTGCCTCAATATAGGAATTGAGCAGCCCACGTGTGTAGAGCACGCCGCTGGGCATGCGCGGTATGCCCAGTTCCTGTATGCGTGTGGCGGCCCACAGCGTAGTGAACTCGTCGACATAGAGGCTGATTTCGTGGATATAGCGCCAGCGCAGCCAGAACCCGATAGCCAGGATGCCGGCCAGTAGGAGACCGCTGACGATTGTCCGTGTCCGTTTCGAATTCATGGTGATCGTCGCATATGAGAAAGGGTATTGACCACAGATGAACAGCGATGGACACAGATAGTCGCAGATGCAGACAACCCGTAGGTTACGCTACCGGAGCGACTGGCTCCAAATGTCCAGTCGCTTCCACGATCGCGAAGGGTTCCCTTGCACTTCCTCCGTGCTCTCTGTGCCATCTTCGGGCCTCGGTGGTGATCTCTGATTCTACGTAGAGAGCGGCAGATTCGCATGGACATCCAGACCCAACCCACCATCTTCTGGAGATGCTTCACGTCGTTGATAGTAGGCGGCCGCGCCGATCATGGCGGCGTTGTCGGTGCAGAGAGCCAAGGGCGGGATGTGCAACGGGAGATTCATGGCCGCGAAACGCTCAGTCGCGGCCTGGCGCAGCGCAGCATTGGCGCTGACGCCGCCGCAGATGCAGACCTGCTGCACATCAAACATCTGGGCAGCGTCGGCCGTCTTGTTGACTAGCACGTCGACGACCGATTCCTGGAAAGCGGCTGCAATGTCAGCGGCAGTCTTGGGCGAGGACGGCTCCATGCCGCCGGTCTCCAGCTGGCGAACTAGATTGAGCACAGCGGTCTTGAGCCCGGAGAAGCTGAAATTGAATCGATGGTCGGCCTGCTTCATCAGCGGGCGCGGGAGCGGGAAACGGGTCGGATCGCCCCTTTCCGCCGCAGCCTGGATAGCCGGCCCGCCGGGAAAGCCCAATTCCAGCAGGCGAGCCACTTTGTCGAACGCCTCTCCTGCTGCGTCGTCCAGCGTGCCGCCGAGATGCTCATACTGGCCGTGGCCGCGCATGAGCACTAGCTCTGTGTGACCGCCGGAGACAATGAGCACCAGAACGGGAAAGCTGTCTTCGGGGCTGGTCTCTCTGCCGGTGCTGTCATCATCGCTACCCTTGCCGACGGTCTCCAGCCAATTGCTGTAGACATGGCCTTCCAGATGGTTGACGCCCACCAAAGGCAGACCGCTGGCAAAACTCAACCCCTTGGCAGCGTTGACACCCACCAGCAGGCTGCCTGCCAGTCCCGGGCCATGGGTGACGGCAATAGCGGCTAGTTCGTTGAGGTGTTCGATTCCAGCCTCAGCCAGCGCCTGTTCGATCACTGGCTGAATGGCCAATACATGTTGCCTGCTGGCGACTTCAGGAAAGACGCCGCCAAAGCGTCGATGCAGGTCGATCTGGGTGGCGACGACATTGCTGCGAATGTGCCGTCCATTCTCGATCACCGCGGCCGCGGTCTCGTCGCAGCTAGTCTCGATGGCGAGGATTCGGATCGGATCTTGCGGTGATGGTGACAGCATGTATTGGGTATTGTTGTCCTTTTTTGCAGCGGAGTCATCTGTGGCTAAAATTTATCAGCGTATTTGATTATACCTTCGCCATACAGGCACATCAATTCGCTTCTTGGTTGGACTCCCGCGTGGCCCAGATGAGAACGGCGAGGGCTACGATACCAAGATTGACCAACGCAATCAGCTTAAAGACCCGATCATCAAACAATAACGTCATGGCGCCGAAGAGTGCACAGAACGTCCAGTAGCCAAGGACAATTGTTCGCTCGCTCATGCCCTTGTCCAACAGGCGGTAGTGCAGGTGATCGCGCCCTCCTTGGCCGGGCGAAACGCCGCGTCGCCGGCGCATGTAGATCAGCCAGGCTACGTCCAATGCCGGTAGGCCCAGTACCAGCATCACCGTTGCCAGCCGCGCCCCGCCAATGATGCCCAGGGCGGCCACAACAAAGCCCAGGAAGAAGCTGCCGCTGCTGCCCATGAAGATGCGTGCCGGCGAAAAATTGAAGGGCAGAAATCCGACGGTCGCGCCCAGCAAGATTACCGGCAAGAGCGCAACGCTCAGTTGAGGCGGCTCAGCTCGAAAGATCATGTGAATCGCCAGCACCACGCAGAGGATCGCTGTGACGCCGGTCGCCAGCCCGCTCAGCCCGTCCAGCCAATTGACCGTATTCATCATGCCCATGAACCAGAAGATGGTCAACCCGCCCACGATCCACCACGGCAAGCCTTCTTGACCGCCCAGCAGACCGTCGCCAAATGGATTGTTCACATGTTTGATGAAGATCAGGCCGGCGATTGCGATCAGCGAAGCGACAAACTGGGCCAGATATTGAGGACCGCTGGACCATTCGAAGCGGTCATCGAGGAAGCCGGCCACAATGCAGAATGTGCTGCCGATCAGGAGGGCGGTCAAACGGCGCAGCTCGTTGGGATCGTTGCGCGGTGGAAACCAATGCCCGACCGTATTCGGCAATAGATGAGGTAGCCAGAGGGTGAATCCAACGATGAGGATAAAACCGGCGTAGAGGGCCAACCCGCCGGTCCGTGGAATCGCGCCGCTGTGCTGCCGACGTCCACCCGGCAGATCCACTATGCCCAGCCTGCGTCCGAGCTGTCCGGCGAGTGGTGTCAGTGAAGCGGTAAGCAATGCGGCGGCAAGGAAAAGCGAGAGGTAGAGCATGGGTCAAGGACGAAAAGGGCAGATCGAAGACCGATGATTGAAGAACAACTGATTGAAGAACAACTGATTGAAGAACAACGTCGCTGTACCAAGAGTTAAAACGTGCACTGGACTGCTCCAACTATCGCTCTTCAGTCTTTGTTCTTCGATCTGCACCCTCCCGAACGCTATTTGCGGAACGTCCCTACGGGCGCAAATAGGTCAACGTGCGCGGGAAAGCAATGGTTTCGCGCACATGATCCAGGCCGCAGATCCAGGCCACGGTGCGTTCTACGCCCAGCCCGAAGCCGCTGTGAACGACCGAACCATAACGGCGCAGGTCAATGTACCAGTCGTAGACTTCCTGGGGCAGGTTGTGCTTTTCGATGCCGGCGATCACCTTCTCAGCATCGCTCATGCGCTCGCTGCCGCCAGTGATCTCGCCGTAGCCTTCGGGCGCCAGCAGGTCGACGCTGCGGCAGACCTCGTCACGCCCCGGTTCCGGCTCCATGTAAAAGGCCTTGACCGCCGAAGGATAGTGGTGAACGAAGACGGGCTTCTCAAACTGAGCGGCGATGTAGGTCTCTTGGGGGCTGCCGAAGTCCTCGCCCCATTCGATCGGCGGGACGACATCCTCATAGCCGGGCACCAGCTCGCCCGCCGCGGCGGCCCCATTGACCATCTTCACGGCATCATCGTAGTGCAGCCGGGGGAAGGAGCCGGTCACGCGTTCGAGATGGGTGAGATCTCGTTCAAGTACTTCAAGTTCGGCTGCGCAGTCACGCAGACAGCGCTGGACAATATGGCTGACAAACTGTTCCTCGATCTCCATCAGCCCTTCAAGATCGCAGAATGCGATCTCCGGCTCAACCATCCAGAACTCTTGAAGATGGCGGCGGGTCTTGCTCTTTTCAGCGCGGAAGGTGGGCCCGAAACAATAGACCTTGCCAAAGGCGAAGATGGTGGCTTCATTGTAGAGTTGGCCGGTTTGGGCCAGGTAGGCAGGCTCCCCATGATAGTCGATCTCGAATAGGGTGGTTGTGCCTTCGGCCGCTGCCGGCGTCAGGATCGGTGTGTCGACGTTGATGTAGCCGTTGCCGTCCAGCCACTCTCTGATGGCCTGCACGATGACGGCGCGCACCCGGAGCGCGGCCCACTGTTTCGATGATCGCAGCCAGAGATGTCGATTCTTCATCAAAAAATCGACGCCGTGATCCTTGGGCGAAATTGGATAGGGTTCAGCGATCTGCTCGATCTTGAGACTTGCAGCGTCCAATTCGTAGCCGCCAGGCACGCCTGGAGCGCGGGGATCGGCTTTGACCAACCCGGTGACTGAAAGGCTGCTCTCCTGGGTCAGTTCCTTGGCAGCGTCAAAATCTTCGGGGTCTAGATTGGGTTTGAAGAGCACTGCTTGGCAGATGCCCGTGCCGTCTCGCATCTGCAGAAATTGAATGCGGCCCTTGCCGGTCTTGCGGTAGAGCCAACCCTGTATGGTCACCTCTTGATCGATGTGATCGCAGAGATTGTGAATAGAGACAACTGGCGCCACTGGAAAACTCCTCGATTGATGTGAAAGGGATCAGGGGCTGGCGATGTGACTTTCCTTCATGCCACGACAACCAGTAGCTCCCGGTAGTGCTTTCGAATAATCAGGCAAAGGTAGACGGCGTATCGTCGTCGCTATGGAAGCGGTTCGCCTGGGTAGTTTCATCAAGAATCTGTTGTTCTTCCCCAGATTCGGACATCTGGTCGCTGTCGTCGCTGTCGTCAGGATGCTCTTCACTCTGTATCGAAAATTCAGACGCGTCAACGAGCGCTTCGCGTTTCGATTCATCCGGGAATATCAGCGACAGATCGATATCAAAGTCGGCAAGCGTTCGACCCGTACCCGCCGAGATCTCGGAACGAAAGCTATAGCTATCGCGCTGTTCTGGACGCAAGACATGGGTATAGATGAAGACGGATTCCGGCGGCGTGTAATCGATCTCCAACTTCTGGGGTGACGAAGATCTAGCGTTGTCGCCTGTTCTCGATTGCCGACGCCGGCGTCGATTCCTCTGCGCCTTGGAACGACGTTGTTGATCGCCGCCCGCGTTTTTCCGAGTATTTTTTTGAGTGTTGTCGTTTTTAGTCTTCTGAGCGTCGCCTGAATTATTCTTTTTGCGCTTGAAGTATCGACGACGTCCGCGTCGTCGATTGCCTGAGCCACTGCTTTTGTCCTGGGATTTCTCTTTTTCTTCAGCCATTCTTGCCTCCGCTAACGCTCAGTGAGCGCCGGCTCTAATCTATTCCCGAACTCGCTGTTGTCGATAACTACGAAATCAGGGAACGCTGTAGCGCTGGACAACCTCTCCACGAGTATCGATCAGAAGCGCCTCGGAACCGCTCACCCAGATCGGCTCACTTTCACCCCAATATCGCGCTATGCTGTTGTTCTCACCACTGGTACTATATACGCGTACACTGCTGCCTGCAAAGAGTGGCAGACTGTCAAACGTATACGTCGGCCCACCCTCCCGCTCTAGGCGCCATGCCTGTAGGTCAACAGGCAGATCGCTTTCATTTACGATCAATACGGCCTCATTGGCCAGATCGCCCTGGCCTTCAAGCGAGGCAATTTGGGGGTTTCCGCTATCGTTGCCTTGAGTCTCATCCACAGTCACAATCTCGGCGCCGGCAGGGATGACCAGACGTTGGCCGGAAAAGACAAAATTCGGATCATCCAAACCATTGGCTGTCACCAGTTCATCAAGGGTGATGCCGTAGCGGCCGGCGATGCTCAACAGGCTGTCGCCGGCCTGCACGATATAGACGGCAGATTCGCCGGCTTCCGGCGCTGGAGCGGCGTCAACCGTCGGAGTGACGCTTTCACCGGGCGCGGTATCAGCGGTATCGGCTGTCGGTGTGGCAGCGAGAATCGCCTGGGGCATCGGTGTGAAGCGTGCGGCCAGCACCTCCAGATCAGGGCGACGAGATTCGACAACCCACATGACCATCAAGGCTATGACCAGGCTGACCAGGGCGTTGACTAGAATGATGAAAGCTAATTGGCGACGATTCATGCTTGCTGATGGCGTATCTGATGGATGGGTTCAAGGCGGTCCGATGAAATGGATAGCCCGCGGATTCTGTCCGCATTGTAGCACAACCGTTTGACAATTGTCATGACGATCAGACCGGGTTTGGCGTTCCCAATCAGCACATCCACTTTCCTGTTCTCATTCGATGCCAATCGTGCCGAATCGACACGTCAAGTGTTTGCTCCTGCCGTAAGACTATGCCGAGAGGGAAATCTCCAAACGCTCGGAGTGGACCTGGGTGAAAGTGAACCCTTCGCCAAGATTGCACGTTTGCAGAAATGACGTACAATCGCAGCAGGTGAAACTTTGTCTGCGGCGATCTAACTGTTTTGGACTTTTCGTGGCTTTCGGCGTTTCGTAGGGCGGATTTCCCTACCCGCCGAACTGGACGGCATGGCCCGGCGGGTAAGAAAACCCGTCCTACATGGTATCCTGCTGAACCACTGTTTCTTCGACCAGAGATCAGATCGGGTCACGAAGTTAGAAGGGTTTTCAAAATTATGCATGAATCATCCGATAGAAAATCATCTTCTGATGCGTCTCAGGCCGAATCCCGGAGGGGATCGGGTCAAGCGTTGCGGGGAGATATGTCGATGAACCAACCATCACCAGTGCAATCACCGCCGGTGCAATCGTCGGAAGCCGCCGGGACCGGCACGAATCGGACTGCCTTGTGGCTGATCGGCGGTCTCTTTATCGTGTTGCTCTTCGGGTGCATGATGACAAGTATCGCCGCCCGATTGGTGTCCGGCGATTTCACAGATCGCTCGACGGCTCGTCGCACTACGGTGGCCCGTGAGGCCGCTCCTGAGGTCATTCGAGCTGCCTTGCCCTCACCGCGGCCATTAGTGGTCGTGGCCCCCGAAGGAGGCGTGGACTACGAAAATGCTGTCTTTGCCAATCTCTACGAGCAAGTGAATCCGTCCGTCGTCAACGTGACCTCATTGAGTTCACTGGAATCCTTGCAGGGCTCGACGCCACACAATTTCACCCCAAGAGGGTTCGACCCGGAAGATCTGCTCGAACGCGGATCCGGCTCGGGATTTGTGTGGGACGCATTGGGTCATATTGTGACCAACAACCACGTGGTCGAAGATGCCGACGAATTGCACGTCACATTCAGCGACGGCCGGGTATCGGTCGCTGAGCTAGTCGGCACGGATTTGGACAGTGATCTGGCTGTATTGCGTATCGATCCTGAAGGCTACGACCTGGTGCCGATACAACGTGGATCGTTGGATGATATCTTTGTCGGCATGCGTGTGGCAGCCATCGGCAACCCCTTCGGTCTGGAGGGTACGTTGACCGGCGGTATCATCAGCGCCCTGGGACGGTCGATCCCTGCACGCGAAAACTATAGCATCCCCGATTCCATCCAGACCGATGCCGCCATCAATCCTGGCAACTCGGGCGGACCGCTGCTCAATGAGCGCGGCGAACTGATTGGCGTCAATGCCCAGATTCGCTCCGACGAACGAGCAAATAGTGGCGTCGGCTTTGCCATTCCTATCTCGATCGTCAACCGTGTGATTCCGGAACTGATCGCCGATGGTAAGTACGAACATAGCTACATGGGGGTGAGCGGGCAAACCTACAACCCAATCTGCGCTGAATTGTTGGGGTTGCCCAAGAGTGCACGTGGCTCTCTGGTCGTGGCAGTGCTTCGGGGAACGCCTGCGGCCAGAGCCGGGCTCCGGGCAGGCGAGAGCCAAGTCGATTCGCCCTATCCAGGCATCTGTCCGGCCGTGTCAGGCAGCGATCTGATCGTTGCCGTCAATGGTCAGCCGGTCACAACGTTTGACGATATATTGATATACTTGGCACGTTACGGTGAGCCGGGTGGTGAGTTGCCGCTCACAGTTTTGCGTGACGGTGAGGAGATCACAGTCACGTTGACGCTGACAGAGCGTCCCTAGCACTACGAGCTTATCTCTACAGACAAAAACAGGACCGGCTGCTCGCAGCCGGTCCTGTTTTTGTCTGTAGAGGCAACGATCTAGTCGTCGATCTCAATCGTGTGTTCTGATGTGCCCTGGCTCCATCGTCCGTTGGCGTCGCCGACGGCCCAGGCAGAGCGGATGCGAATGGTCTGACGTGGCCGTTTCGCCGGTGTCGTCTCTTGGCGGACGACGGGCTTGTCTTTGGACTCGGAAGTCACCGTGGTCAGCGTCTCTGCAGTGATACGCTCGTTGAGCAAGCGCCAGGCTGTACGCAGGGCCAACGTCGCGACCCCGGCCAGCACCGGCAGCGCTGCTCTGCCGACGGCGGCGGGCAAGTTATTCTGCCGCACCGTGAGTTCTCTCTCTGTGTCTGTTCCGCAATGGGGGCAATAGCGCGCATCAACCGGCGTGCTGCCGGAACATTGTGGACAGATCCGCTGAATTTGGTTCATACAATCCTCGTTTCACTCAGTCCGTGCCGATCACGCCTCAGTGATCCAGCCGAAAGTGTACATTGTCCGCAGTGTATCATTGAGATCGCGGCAAAGTCAACCAGGTTGACGAGCGGAGTTGAACTGCACAGGGGCACATGGGCGGGTGGAAACCAACGTTCGATTTCCTCGAATCCCTTCGTTTGCCCGTCCACGTGCCCCGATCGGATCGATTTAACTCGTTCTTTGCATCCTACCGCCGCTATCGCACCAGGGCGATTGGTAGATAGATCCGTACGGGTTCTTCGTTCACATCATCACCAACGATGACTGTTGCGCTGGTTTGGGAATCAGCGCTATCCACAAACGTAAACGTTCCAAGGCTAGCGAACGTCATTTTGTAGCGCTCTCCCGTTGCCAGAAATCCACTATCTTGGCCGTTGCCGCCGATTGAATGCTCGTCCAGATCGATGTTGACCCACTCAACCACGCTGCCTGGCTTGACTGTCGAAAGCGGGGGCGTGAAGCCCGAGCCATCCACGTAGATTGTGTGGTCGGCAGCGGCGTTGATTTCAGGCGCCAGCAGGACGTCTGAAGACAGGTTGCCGTCTTCTACAGCGATATCCCCTGTGCGGTAGGGCTGGAAGCCGTCGGCGGTCACAGTCAGCCGATAGAGGCCTTGTTCAACATCGAATGTGTACATTCCATCCGCGTCGCTTTGCTCAGGATCGGGCTGGCCGAGGCTGGCTCCGCTCCAAGCTGCGAAGGAGATTTCCTCGCCGGAGAGCTGAGCGTTCAGCGCAACGATCTCCGCGCCGGCTACCGACTGGCCGTTCTCGCGATTGCGTATCATGCCGCTCGACGGCTGGCTCACAGTGCCTGCAAAGACCGATTCAGTCGAACCGTCGGTGGCGATGAGCGAGATGGCCTGGGTACCGGCATCAACGCTGGCTGCGGTGACCACGTCTGTCGCGTCGTAGGTGAACTGGCCTTCATAGCGGCCGTCACCATCATCGTCCGACAGACTGGCAGACAGGACGTTGGCCAGCGTGATGCTGATGCGCTCGACGTTGCGGTTATCTGCGCAGTCGTCCACTTCCACCCGGTATGTCTCACCACTTCGAAGCTGCACGTCAAATGGTGACCCTGACAGATTCATGGCCCCGTCCCGACTGAGTGTCGGCAGCGTCACGCGGCCCTGGCTGTCCGTGAAGTGGAGACTGACCGGATCGAAGGGCAGCGATGGGTCGACCCTCAGGTGTAGATAGGGGCTGAGATAGCCGCGGTCAAAGTGGATGCCGTCCGCCGAGGCTGCGCCAAGCTGATCCGCATAGCGGACTTCGATGCGATGGTCGCCGGCGTCCAGTTTGGCAGCAGGGAGCCCAAAGCGACCATTGGCGTCGGCAGTGACTGTGGCCACTACCGCATTGTCGATGACGATCTCGACTGAGCGTCCAGGCTCGGCCCACCCGCCCAATCTGGGCTCGTTTCGACAGGTGAGGGCTTGGCCTTGAACTAGATGATCGACCTTCTTCTCATCATCGTCTACATAGTCCATCAGAACGCCCCCCATGGGCGAGCTGAGCAGACCGCGCACGGTGATGCTAGGCTGGTCATTGCTGGGATCTGTGTCGCCGTCCAGTGAGACCTTGGCTGAGGCCGTGTAGTCGCCGCTACCAATGCTGCTGGCGGCGACCGTGCATGTGAGGCAGCCTGTCCAGCCCAACGTGACGGTACCAGCTGCACCCGGTTCCAGATCAGGCAAGACCAGGTTGATTGTTCCCGGACCTCGCGTGATCCGGTCCGGCGCTACATTGGGCGCTTGCAAGAGGTCGATTTCCAGGTCACGCAGCTTCTCCGGAATCTGGAACTCCAGCAACGCGCCGCGTGCGGCGTGTGATCCCCGATTCTCGTAGTTGACCTTGAACCTCACCGCAGAGAAGTTGGCAGCAACAGCATCGATATCGTTGACTATGCTTGCATTGGCTGCATGCAGGTTGGTCGTTCGTTCGTTGGCCTGGACTACTCGGCCGGTCAGGTCGAGCGCGACATCTGGCCCGTCACCGGGACCGCCGGCCGGCTGCAACAGATGGTCCTCGGTCTCACCTATGAGGAAAGGAGTTGCATAGCCGCGTCCGTCACCATAGCTACGACCGCCTACTGCCAGCGTCTTGTTGGACTCCCGCTCACTGAGCGTGAAGCGTACCCACGCTGGCCGCTGCGCGAACTGGGCCGGCCAGGCAATCCGTTGGGTTGCGATATTGGGAATGTTGTGAAGGCCAGCGCCCAGTGCCGCCACGTCGATGGGGTAGTCGATCAGGATGTGCTCAACCACGGTCTGAATTTGCCCTTGGTCATCTACACAGGTGAAGTTGTCGGCCCAGTCGCCATCGCGATCGCTGTCGATCCAGATGTTGAGGTAGGCCGGTTTCTGCTGTTCTGCAAACCAGGCGGCTACCCGAGGACTGACGAAGGTCTGTACATCGGCTGTGGCCCTCTGGCAGTGGGCCAGATTGCGCAGTCGCGAGCCGTCGTCAGCGCGGTCAAGATCGGCCGTACCGATTGCCGGCTGGATGTTGTTTGTCGGATCTTGGTCCGGCCCGATGTCTGCCTCGGCCTCTCGGCTCACGCGTTGGCCAAGGTGGAAGGGGCGTGGGTAACTGTGCCGCGGTCCTTCAGGCAGGCCGGTCGCAGGCTCGAAGACCGTGGGGTAGTTGGCCTGGATGCCCGCATAGGCGGCCATGGCAACGCCCCCATGATTGGTGCTGTCGGGCGCGTCGCCAAGGTCATTGGGCCGCACTCGAATCTTAAACGGCGCTTCGCCTACCAGATGCGGGTGCGTCTCCGCGTCAGGGCAGACGTTGTCCTCGCCCGGCAGGATGCAGAAGACAATCTTGCCGCCCAGCGCGTAGTCAACAGGCAGCTTCAACTCGTCGGTAAACTCATTTTCCATGCGCAGTGCTAGATCGATCTGCACGCGCTGATTCGGTTCCATCTCGATCCGTTCCAGGAAGCGCAAGGGAATGGCGGAGTCGGCATCTGCACTAGAAACGCCATCTCGCTGAAAGAGACCAAGCGTGACCGGCATCGCGTTGTTGTTCCGGATATCACCCTGCCAGCGAACGCGATTCAGCTCAGCGATGTCGATGACATCATTGTCCGCATTGCTCTCCTCAACGTCTATATTGCGCGTCGTATAGCCGGGGCAAGCCGCCGTGAATGTGGCGGTCTCGGTCAGTTTGATGCCGCTGCGGGTGCGAGCTTCGGCCACGTTGTCGATTTCTACCGTCTGTTCATTCGGTGAACAGAGCGGATGGACGTGAACGTCGAATGACAGCGTCACCTCTGCGTTGGGGGCTAGCGTACCATCCCAGCGGATCAATTGGGTGATAGTGCCGGGATCAGAGGCGTTATATTGAAGTTGAGCCAGTAGTGGACTGATGCGCCCCTGCGTGCCCTCAACGGCCACAAGCTCGATATCTCCCGCATCGTTGATTCTGCGCAGGACATGGAGCGGGTAGGGCAGATCGTCCTCAATGCGTGCTTCGATGGGCGCCGTGCCGCCCACGTGGCGCAGGCGAATCTCGTAGGTGACTGTGCCCGCGTAATCGACCGGGTCACTGTCGGTCAAAACACGTTTTCTCAGTTCCAGCGTGCCGGGTTCACCAACAGGCTGCGGTCGCTGGAGCAGATCTTCAGTCTCGCCAAAGCGATAGGTCCCGAGCGCGCTGTCAGGATGAGGCCCGCGGCCATCGGGCAGGCCGACGCCGCCGGGTGACAGTGCGCGTTCCTCGCTGAGCATGAAGCGAGTCCAGTGGCGCTTGTCCAGTGAGGCGTTGAGCACGATCTCGGTGTTGACGTCGATATCGACATAGTCGCCGGACGCGACACCGCTCAGATCCACGACATGATTCTGGACAATCCACTCATAGGCGGGGACGTCCAAGCCGTTCTCTTCACCGTTATCGCCGGTGCGACAGCGTCGCATGTCGTCCCAGTCGCCGTCGCGTTCGCCGTCGAACCAGACGTTGAGGTACATGAAGTTGCGGGTGGCGTTGGGCGCTTTGCGCACCCGCACGGTCAGTGTCGTGGATCGGCAGTGGTTGAACGAGGCGTTGCGATTGCGCCAGCCGTCGTCGCCGCGGTCATTGTTGGCATTGTCCGTTGCGCCGTCCAGGATGTTGTTTCGACCATCCTGGTCCGGGCCGCCGTCAGCCTCATTCTCACGCGAGAGATGGTCGCCCAGGAACGCCTCCATGGTCTGGTTGGCGTGGCGCGGCCCTGCCGGTTGGCCGGCGGGCACATCCCACACCGTCGGGAAGCGACCGTTGACGCCGGGGTAGGCTGTGTTGGCAATGCCGTGATGGTTGGAACTGTCGGGCGCATCGCCAAGGTCTGGTCGGGGCTTCTCTTCCTCTGGTGGAGCGCTGACTGAGAGGATCAGTCTGGGCGGATTGCTGCTCTCCTTGGAGCCGGCCACCACCTGGTCGCCGCCGTTACCGTGGAGGACAAAGCCGTTGTTGGACGCGCCGTTTTCGTGCCAGGCCTTGACGGCACGCTTTACATCCCAAGTGACGACGCCGAGGCTGTCGATGGTCTGGACCGGGCCGACCCAGGTTACGCCGGGCTGGTTGGCCCAGGTGAGCGTCGCCTCGTCCCAGGGACCGTCGGCAACGCCGACCTCCACGTCATTGGAAGTGCCGGTGACCAACAGAACGTCGAACTGGAGTTCGGCGCTCTCGATGATCGCGTTGGCCGGGATCACGGCTGAGATCAAACCCGACGAAACTGTAGTGTCCATTGGGGGTCATGAAATAATGGAGCGTGCTGCCGAAATTCGTGTTCGGGCTGCCGCTCTGGGTACGGGCATCCCCAATGGCCTCCAACTCGAGGGTGACAGTTGGGGGCTGTTGCAGGGGCGCCGCTCGCAAAACCGAGGCAGGCAATAGGCCTGCCATCAGTGCGCAGAGAACGACGAATAGTATCGTTGTTGTCCGGTCAACAAAGCGGTATTGAGCTAACATGGTACCCTCCTAGGTATGTACATCTGTGGCTGAGACGCCGCCGTTCGGTGTCACAATCCAACTCACAGATGTATTGAGGATACGCCACTGCTTTGGCAATCACTGGGGAACACTGGACGGAATCGGCTCAGATTGCATCATGGGGTCTGGCGGGAGTTGATCTGTGGGAGGGGCGTGATGTGGATTTCGTCGGCGTTGACCATTGATGTGAGGTAAGCTGATGTACTGAAAATTCAGTGCCAGCGGAATCAAGATTTTCGTAGACGTATTTGTTAAGTTGACACGCCCACATGCGAGCTTAACAAGTACGTCTACCCACCCTTCGTGCCATCAATCTCTAACTCCATGATGGCAGTATCTACGCTCGCGAGCAGACGTTCTCGTTTGGGCTTGGTTTTAAGAAACGCTTTCTCAGCTTTCTCCGATGACTGAAGGAGGCTTCGTGTTCGGATATGGGATCGCAGTTGCCGCAGTTCAGGAAGCAAGTCCGTCATATGCAAGTGGTGAACGGCTCGAACCAGTCGCTTCTGCAACCATTCATCCGCCCACGGTCCCAGCGTTTTTGACTCTTGCAGGGAGCTATCAAGTATGTCATGCAGCCGCTCCTGCAGGTAGATGCGGTCGCCGGCCACGGGTTGCAGCAGCCAGCATAGATCTACGCCGCGGCCGATGACTCGATAATTTGACGAAGCCCAGGCGTTCTCTTTGAGTTCCTGGGCCTCCTGCGCGTGCATCCAGCCCAACGTGTAGAGAATCCGCTGCTTCTGTGCGCTTGTCCGCGGATCGTTCCTATGCTGAATCGTCTGATACCATGCAACCAGTTCGGGAATGACCGTCCGGTCGTTGAGCGCGATCAATGCATCGGCCGCGCTCCAACTCACTCCTCTGGTTTCCCGGCGCAGCATCTTTACCAACGTTGCCGTCACCTTGTCCGATCCGGTCTCGGCCAGGGCCAGAGCAATCAGTCCGCGCAGGCGAGGCTCCTGCGTTTCTGTCAGCAAGTCCAACAGCTTTGCAGGCGCTTCGCTGATCGACCCGCCCAGCAACTCAACCACGCGGTACACCGCCGCTGTGAGTGGCCGGTCGCCGGTATCTATGGTCTGGGACTCGGTGCCGAGATGGACCAGCAATCGCAGAGCATGTTGAATGACCAGACTGTTGGCCGGCCGATCGAGGATCAACTCATAGCAGAGGTCCGCGGCCAAGGCCGGTTCAGACTCTGCCAACGTAGCCAGATCCTCGACCAGTGAATAGAGCCAACCCATGCGATTTTGTACTGCCGTCACAAAGCCGTTGGTGAGGATGCGTGAAAACAGACGCCGGCTCTCGGACGCGGATAGGTCGGCGGCGGCCGCGTGGTCAATGATATTGCTGAGGCCGTAGACGTCACAGAGCGTCCAGTTTTTTTCATAGTGCGAGACGTAGTGGTCGACAATCCGGCGATGCATTGTCGCTGAATCGATATGGTAGTCGCTATTTTCTACATCCTCCAGCAGGAACTCGGATAGTGAACGGTGGAAGGGGCGAAATGGACCTTCAGGCAGATCGCCGACCAGGTACTGATTGCAGAGCCGCAGCGGTTGTGTGACTGGAAGGCCGGTAAACTCGTGCAATTGTGTGGCCGTGAAGCCGGCGTCACGTGCGACCGCAATCAGGCCTAGAATCGGCTCGAATTCTGCGTACCAACGCTCTTCGTCTGTTCCTAGTTCGCGGTTGAGGAATGCCTGGTAGAGTTGGCTCAATCCATCTGGAAGCGAATATTCGGCCAGGCCTGGATCGTCCGGCATATGGTGGCGTAGCTCATCAAGGACCAGGTGCGCGTAAAGGAAGATGCCCTGGCTGGCGTGGCTTATCCTCCCGGCCAGCGTGATCTTCGCCTTTGCCGCAAGATCTGGATATGCTTCGTGTAGCTGGCGGCGGACAAATGCCTCAATGTCATTGCTGTGGGGCACTGTCGGCCGTGCCAGGTCGATAGTCGGTGCGTCGCTGAAGTGCTTGAGCACGCGCCGGTCAGGCCGGGTTGTGGCCAGAATGCGAACAGGCGCCGGCAGATCGTCAAGCTGGGAGAGCAGTCGAGGCAATTTGACTCCACTGTAGGTCAGGGCCTCATCCAAGGCATCGACGAGCAACAGCGTCGGCTGTGTATGACCGGAAGCATAGAGCGCCTTCAGTGGACGGCTGAGGGTAAGGTCGAAAGCCTGTTCATCACCCAGGGAACCCATGTCGAGGCGGTCAATGGAAACGCCGGTGATGCTGGCACCTTCGGACGCGATGTCGACCCGTTGACTGACGTGGATCTGGACCCGCCCTGCCATGGTAGAGGCCAATGCATCGCTGAAGCTGGGCACATTGGCGGTCAATTGATGCGCCATGGCGTCGGCAAAGGCCAGCGGCGAGTTGTTACGGCTGGTGGCCTGGCAGAAGTGAATCGCGCTCACCGCGTTGCGTAATTTGGTCAGTCGCTCGGCGTCCAGCCTGTTGCCCGGCGCGGGTCCCTCTCCTGCCAGCCAAGCCATGACCATGCTCTTGCCGCTGCCGGGCCCGCCTGTGAGAAGGAAGATGCGTTCGTTGCTCTTATCATACCAGTCGAGCAACGGCGCCAGCAGCCAGGTACGACCGGTGAATTGGTCGATGTTCGTGGTGATTGCATCCGGTAGTCGAATGGCTCCAACGTCAGTCAAGGGGTTCATAGCTTCATCTCACTTCAGAAAAACATGTTGGGAATCGGATGTGCAGCGCTGTTTTTGCTCAAGCCGGTGTCTGCTCCAGCGGGATCGCCAGGTTCTCCGCTACCACCTCGGCCACGCCCTTGGTCAGGTTCGGGAATCGTGGCTGCTTGTATCCGATGTAGTCCTGTCCCGCCACGACCACGACTGCCAACAACGAAATCTGTAGACCGGCGATGACCAGCAGCACCTGGGGGATTTTGACGATCTTGGCGAGCACCAATACGGAGGCCAACAGGCCCATGTTTTTCGAGAGCGCAGTGAATTTGGCTGACAGTGCATCGATGTCTTGATGGGTAGTGTCCAACGTGTCGATGTCGGCATCGGTCTCCGCCAGCGTCTTCTCGACCTCCTGCTTCAGCCCATTCACTCGGTAGAGCTTTGCGACCAATTGATCGAACAGATCGATCTTCTCGTCCTTCTTGATCTGCTTCAGCCATTCCTCAACCCGGTTGCGCGCTTGCTCTTCCATTTCTTTGCCCAGCAGGGCCTGAATCTTGTTGTAGACGTTGACCAACGTCTTGGCTGCAACAGTGACGGCACGGGCAAAGAGCATGCCGGCGCCCTCTTTTGCTTTCTTCAGAAGGTTGGCAATGTCTTTGTTGAGCAGTGATGCTCCCTCAACAACCGAAGCCCACGAGGTCTGCATGACGAGGTTCCAGGCGATGTCGCCACCCAGTTCCTGGACATGCTGGCTGATTACACCTGAAGTCGTAGCAACTGATTTCTCTACTGCCTTTTTGGCTTCCTCGATTGAACCTGGCTTGGCCGTGGCTGCCCGCACGGCCCCGGCCGTCACAAGCCCCTTGGTGACGGGCGACGCCATCGTACTGTCCAACGCGTCGATGGCTTCGTACAACTGTCGCCCCCGGCTTGAACGGGTGATTGCGCTCGGATGGCCCGCTGCATCATCGCCGACCTGCAGCAGTTCGGTCGCCAACTGCATCTCTGCCGTTGCCTGGGCCATAAACTGGCCGCTGATGCCCTCGCGCAATTCTGGATCCGTTGACGTCAGGTAGTGTTCCGCTAACGGGATCATGTCCGCGCTGACGACTGCAATGGCATCTCCCCGCTCGATGAGCGCCTCGACCGGCAGATCACCCGCTCCTCGAAGCGTCTTGTCGTTGGGAGAAGGCGGGGTGTCCCGAAGTATGTGGAACTCGACCATGTAGGCGCGAGCCAGCTGTTCGTAGGTTTGGTATTCCATGATTTGTCTTTCCTTCCAGTCAATTGTCGACTACCATGCCAATCAGTGTGCCTGATACTGTGTCGACGTTTTCTTCAACGTAGTAGCTGCCGTCCAAGTTATTGCTCTTGACGCCAACGACCGTGCCTGTTTCCTCGATTGTCTTCACGGTCTGTTTGATCACGTTGCGCATCTGCGCGGCGGTTTCAGTCTCAGTCTTTCGCTCAGGAATCAGAATGCCGTCGGATAGCCGACTGTAGAGAACAGGGACGCCCCATTCTACATTGACGACCTGATCGAGTTCGGCGCTTGTCTCTTCGTACATGGAGAGGCGTCCTAAGGTGACGGCTTCATCCAACGAGAGTCCACCGGCCAGCGCACGGTAGAAGGCCTGGTGAAACGTGACTGCCTGCTCATCGTTGACTTCATACTGCATGGCCACCACTGCCGGGATATCGCGTGCAACCAGCGAACCGGCGACATCGTCCCAGGGATTACGCTCGCTGCGAGCGCCTGAGAAGCAGGCGCCCATGGTGACCAGCCAGACGCCGGCCTGTTGCAGATATTTGGCCAGGTCGTCTGCAGGAACCTTCTGCGCTTTTCTAGTGGTTTTGTCGCCGATGAAGAAGAGGAATCCTTCCGTCTTTTCGGCGCCTCTCGTGAATGGATCCGTCTTGGTCTCGGAAATGCCGTGGCCAGCGAAGTGAAAGATCTGCGTCGAACCGGCTCCGCTCAGGGCGGCGGCTATATCCGGAGCCATTGCATCGCGCAGCACTGGATCAGTCTTGATCCTGATTCCCTCCACATCGAAATCCTTCAATGCATCCGTGATGACCGACACTTCTCTCTCCAGGTCGAGTGTTGGCTGATCAGACGGTGATGCAGCGGCCACGATCATGCGCAGCTCGGTTGGGTCAGATGCAGTCGTGTGGGGATGCGGGTGGGGCAGGGGTTCATGGCGAACAATGGAGACGCGTGGATCAAGCGCCAGAAACCCGCGCATGGAGTCAGCGGAATCCATTCGGTTGACGTAGACAAATTCCCATGGAAGTTGCTTCAGCGCATGATCGCCAATGATCAGGCGGATGCGAACGCCGCCTTCATTGCCGGCATGTTTGTGGGCTTCTTTGAAGAGATCGCGTATCGTTCCATCCGGCAGTAGCCAGTCGCCCAACTGCTTGCCCAATTTCACCAGGTTGCGCAGCGTGATTGACTTGCCGGCCAAATGGGCTAGGAGTTCGGTGACCACCGCTACTTGAAACGGTACAGTAACGGGTGTCGTCGTCTCGCCCACTTCTGGCGTCGGCAGCAGCGCCACTTGAATGGCCTCTTCACCGTTCGAGACCCGTGATAGATACAATTTGAAGTCGACATACTTGCGCTCGCTCATCGTCGATGCTCCTGAACTGCACCTGGGTGCATTGTCGCAGGATCATGGCGGCCCGCATCAGTCACGCTGCCGGGCTGCCGTGATTCCGCTGTCGGCTACGAGAATAGGCGTCGTTTCTTATTGACCACCTTGCCTTCCAACTGGGGATGCTGGGGATAACCGGCGTCATCGATGGTATAGCTCAACCGGTCATACAACTGCTGATAGGTGATGTTGTAGTTGAGCGCGCGGATTGCATCGATGGCGAAGTAGGTCATGGCCCCATGGTAGGTGTCGCCGATCAGCGCGTCGTAGGAGTACTCCTTGTTAGAGCAGCCGCTGAGCAAGATATCTTTCATCTGGGACTCAGGGAACTTGTCCGTTCGCTTTGACTTTGCTTTCCAGGGATTCTCCAGGATCGGCTCGCCGCGCAGGGCCGGACTCAGGAAACGCATGCGCCGATCATCTGGCGTGCGCAGTCTCGGTATGTTGGCGCCCACCGGCACACGAGTGACTGTGCCCGAGAAGCAGGAGTCGGAGATGACGGTCAGGTGTACGTCGTTCGCCAGATTGGCAAACAGCTCGCGTAGTTCGTCGTCGATGATCAGGCTATCGGCGCAGTCGAAGGGGCAGAGCGCCTGGTCGTACATGGGCTCGTCGCCGTTTGTGTCCGCAACATAGGTGCCGTGGGATGAATTGGTAAAGACCAGCACATCCCCGGCTGCTGCGCCTGTCAACAACGCCTTGATGCCGTCGATGATGGCGGCCTTGGTCGCTTCAGCATCCGTGATCACGGTCACGTCCCCGACGGCGAAATCGAAATGTTCCACGAGCAGTGTGGCCCAATCATTGGCGTCGTTAACGCAGCCATTCAGATCGCTGTCGTCGTACGGATAGTCGTTGATCCCGACACAGAAGGATTTCTTCGTCATGATCTCTCCCTTTCTAGAGTCAACATCGATAAAATCGACCAGGTTCTTTCGAATCATCCTTGGTACCGTACACTTTCGAACCTGTCACCCTGAGTGGGTCATCCGAGGTCGTTCGTGGACCATGAGAACCCAGCGAAGGGTCTCTACGCTGACAACCTGTAGAGATTCTTCACTGGCGGCGCTCGCGCTACAGAATCTTCCATCATTGTCGGTGCGGTTTCCGACTGCAAAACCCTCTGGTGCACCCGTTCAGAATGACATGTCGTAAAGAGTCCGGTAGCCAGCGAATAATCAACCAATTCGCGAAATAACAACTCATTGTCCTGTAGTGTACAGAGCATGTGGCTACGGCATGGCTACAAAAGGGGATGCGGATACAGTTTGTCATGCTGCCATTGCCAGATCGCGCCGGTGGTTGGAGGCTGCATCGCCGTACAGAATGGCGCTGTACGCGGTCAGGTCTCCGATGTCGCTCGGCAACTCCTCCGTTACCCGTTTCCGCGCTTCAAGAAAGGCGATGCCAACGTTTTCACGCCAGAAGAGCGCTTGATAGAAGGTCTCTGCGAAGATGCGAGCGCCGACGCTGGTGACGGGCCAGAAATAGCCTGCATACCCATAGGCGCCTGCCGCCAGGAAGGCAGCCGCCAAGCCGTTGCTCTGGCTTTCGTGGGAGACAAGACGCACTCCACCGACGGCACGCCCGGATTCGCAGGCGCTGTTGAAGACAAAGGACGGTGGTTTTTCCCAGGGCAACTGCGACACCTGGTCTGCGATCAGATCGCCGTCGGCAAACCGTAGGGCGCTATTGCCCGGCTCGCCCGGATGCAGGAATCCATGGCCGGCAAAGTGTAGGATGTCGAAATCGTTGCCGGACAGCCTTTCCCTGAAATTAGCCAGCGTGGCATCGGTCTCCGCCAACACGCTGACCGATACGAGAAAGCTCCCGTGAGATCCCTCCAACTCTGTGAGCATCTCGGTAACCGCAGTCGTGACGCCCAGGTCACCGGTCGGGTTGGCGATGGCCAGAATGCGAACGATTCTATCTTCTTCTAGCGGATCACGGCCGGGCGTGAGCCTCAGGCGAGTCGTGACCAGCCGGCCAAAGGGCGTAGACAACACAATCGGTCCGTGGGGCCAGCGGATCAGTTCCCAGGGCAGGTTGAGGATCGTTTCATCGACGTCCAGAAGTACGGCCGTTGGTGACAGTGTCCGCAACAGAGCGTCACCCTCGTGTCCGATGAAAATCGCATAGAGATCGTTGCCCAATGTGGATGCGATCTCTCGGGCGATGTCGGGCGTATGCGCAAGATTCAAGCTCCAGAGGTGAAGGTTGTGCACGGCCTGCAACAGCACCTGCTCCGTCTCTGGGGCAACGTGCACGTTTTGCTGCCAGGTGATGCCGGCGCCCTCCTCATTGATTGAGACAAGGAACTCGAGCGCTTCGCCGTCCTTGGGCAAATGACGGTGGTAGCGAGCAATGGAAATATGGATCACGCGCGGCAGAAATTCTCCGCCTTCTCCATAGTGACCAAACATCGGATGATGCCTCCCTTCGAGCATGCAGGTGCTGTCGATAGACGACCCATTCCTCTGGCGGTATCGGGATGCCGGACAAACGCTATCTACTCAAATCAAGCGTGATCGAGTCGGCATTCGGATACAGGATGCTCAACGAATAGCCGTATTGGACCGGGTCATAACACTCAACCAGCTTTCGGGTCGACGCCGTCTCGTTTGTTGCCACGATCTGGACAGTGCGTCCCTGTTTTTTTGCGGCCCGGACCAGCCATTCCAACGTCTGAAAATCGGGATTGTCGTGCTTGCCGTCGGCGCAGATCACGTACGTGTCGGATGTAATACGGTCAAACAACTCTGCCGTTACATTGCGCGCGCTGCCGTGGTGCGGCAGCTTGAAGATGTCGACGTGCAGCTTTCCATCTCCATCGAGCGCGCCGGCCTCGGCCAGGCCGGTCAACAGGTGGTCGCTGCGGCCATCTCCTGTCAACAGCACGCGCTTGTCATCCCCTTCAATCAGCAGCATGATGCTACTCAAATTGGGCACGCTTTTGTCCAAGGCGCGAGCGATTGTCACAGCATCACGTTCAGCATCCTCGGCCTGCCGCTGAGCCTCGAGCCATTCCGCCCATTCTTCCTGTAGGGCCAGCAATGTGCTGCGTGTCGGCCCCACGATCAAAAGACTGAGGTTGCCCAGTTGGATTGGACCATCGACGTTGTCGACGCAGACCAGGCGATCCGCCGTGTCACGAAAGTCGGGATTGATCGGGATATGCAGGCCTCTGGCCAGAGCCGTCAGTTCGTGTCCCTGGCGAATGCTGCGTGTCTGCATGTCGGTTGTAGGCATGACCCCACGTGGCAGCGTTGATTCCGTCTGCTGCTGCTCCAGGGTCCGTTCGACAGCTGGGCCGAGGGTTTGCCCGAAGGAATTGTGCCAGATGCTTTCGATGGCAATGGTCTCAGGCTCCTCTGCTCTCCGTTGTGCAACCAGGTCGTGCAGTAGATCCAGCAGGCCATTGACGTGGTCGTCATCCACATGGCTGAGCACGGCCAGCGCCAGCGTGCCGCCAGTTGCCTTGATGCGGGTCAACTCGGCCTTGAGATGATCGTCATAGGTGCCGGACGGGCCGCCGTCGATCAACACGTAATCCGGCGCAGTGCCCAAGCCGAATTCCAGGAGTAGGCAGTCTCCGTGGGCTGCCTGTACGGCGTGTAGTTTGAACATTGGTCACGTCCTTTGTGTCGCGCATAGCAGCTTAGGCTTCTCCAAAATTAACTATACGGGAGTTGGCAAAGCCTCAAGCCATTCCAGACAAAGACCTCCTTGCCACGTATATTTATCTCTCTGGAATGGTCTTAGGGCCTGCCATGAATTCTCCTTCGCCATTTGCGAAATCCGTGCAATTCGTGGCCAGGATTTACGCTGAAGGCTGAAGTGAGCTTCACCATATCGATACCTTGAGGACAGCCGCTTCGATATGAGCAATATAGCCGGTAGATGGCGACAAAGTGGCGACAGAGTGGCGACAGAGTGACGGCACGGGTTGCCGGGTTTTTGTTCAGGGATGGATGCTTCATTACAGAGAAGGAGGGGAAGCTCAGAGAAACAGAGGACGGAGAACGGCTGCCACACCCCGCAAACAATTCGGGGTGTTCAAGATGAGTTGAGCATTCGGGTAGCCGCAGCCTGAGCGTGTCGAAGGCGTAGGCGGGTTGATCCGGCTTCGATACTTCGACAGGCTAAGCACCGGCCAAGCTCAGCCTGCGCAACTTCCTAACCCCAGTAGTGGCCGCCCTTGGCGGAAAGTGCGCTGAATGGGTATGATGCTTGTCTCACCGTTGACCGTGGCGAGGCCAACTAAGTTTTTCGAAGACAGATCATTCAGGAGAAACCCATGAGACAACCACTTGCCGACAAAGTCGTGATCATTACCGGAGGAAGCTCGGGCATCGGCGCGGCCCGCGGCGCGGCTGCTGGTCGAGGATGGGGCCAAGGTCGTGTTGGCGGCGCGCTCGGCCGATAGACTGGCCTCACTGGCTGCGGAGCTCGGTCCGGCGGCGTTGGCTTTGACAATTGACGTGACTGTTGGGAGTGACGTCAAACAGATGGTCGAGCGTACGCTGGCTCACTTTGGCCGTGTCGACGTACTCTTCGCCAACGCTGGCATCTACATTCCGGGGCAAGTTTCTGAGGGCGATCCCGACGCCTGGGCCACGTTGATGGACGTCAACGTCGACGGCGTGTTGCGCTGCGTGCATGCCGTACTGCCGCATATGCTTGAACAGCGTTCGGGCGACATTCTGGTTACCAGTTCCATTTCGGGGCACAAAGATATCCACTGGGAGCCGATCTACAGCGCGTCCAAGCACGCAATCCAGACCTTCGTCCACACGCTGCGGCGCCAGGTAGCTGCAGCGGGCATCCGGGTCGGATCGATTGCGCCGGGTATGGTTGCTAACGAGCTGTGGGGCTTCACCGAGCAGGCGGCCATCGACGAGATGGTCGCCAAGCACGCCAGCCTGCGCTCGGAAGATGTGGCGGAGGCCGTGCTCTTCATGATTGCCCAGCCGCCCCATGTGACCATTCGTGATCTGGTGATGTTGCCGCAGAATCAGGATCTGTAGACCAGGGTTTCGGGTGGACCCGTTTGACATTCGATCCACGGAGGAGCACGAAGAGGCACGAAGGAAAGCCAATATCCTTCGTGCCTCTTCGTGCTCTTTCGTGGATCGCTTTTTTCTACCGTCGGCGTTTGCTAGTCGACGCCATGCCCGTCCTGCAGCCAGCCGGACACGATCACATCATCGCAACCGTCAATCGATTGGGCCAGATGTTGTTGAAGCGCCTCAGGTACATCTGCACGCGGATCCTGAGCGTAGATCAGCGGCGCATGGGCATCCCCTGATCCCTTTTCTCCGGTGAACGGATTGACCGAGACTTCCCGGCTGTGTTTGGCGGCAATGCCTTCCCGCCGATGCCAGACCTTCTCGTTGCGGTCATAGATCACCTGGCTGGATGAACCGGTTGCCTTGACCAGTTCATAGATGTGGGTCACTTTGTTGCGCTTTTCCAATAGGGCGACGGCTAGCGTGTGCCGTTCTTTTTGGCTGAGTGCAGACACGCCGTCCGCTGCCAGGCGTCTGCGTTGGGCCGGCGTCGCAATCTCTTCCAGAAGCGCCAGCAAAGCATCGTCCAGTTCGACTCCTTTGTCCTCTTCAGTCGTTGGGTCCGTGTCGCTTTCCGTTTCAGCCAGTAGATGATGACCGACCAGGATGGTCAACAACCGATAGCAATCATTGTTCCAGGAATGCCAGGCGCGGATGGCACGGCCGCGCAGTTGCTGCCAGGCTGTGACGTTGCGCGTAGCCGTGGCGTCGATCAGCAGGTTGGGCTGGATCACATTCCATCCGGTGCGCGCCCAATTGGAGACGATGGCCAGGTTTACCGGCAGCGACGCCTGGTCGACAATTCGGGCAGTGAGATCGTACATTAGCTGTTTTCGTTGCGAGCCGGAAGGCATGGTGACGACGAAGAACTTGCGGCGGGCGCCGCTTACCTGCTCAACCTCGGCGACGTGGGCTTCCTGGAAGTGTACGGCAAGCAGACCATAGTCAAACAGGGTGCCGATCAGCCGTTTCAGATGCACATTGCGGCGATCCAGTCGCGCCAGCAGACGATCGCCACTCATGCCCAGGCCCATCCGCTTCACCATACGGCGAACTGGGCGCAACACGTCGTGGTTGAAGACGGCGGGACGCGCCGCATGCATGTGCTCCAAGGTCGGCACGAACTTGTCGAATCTGTTCGTGAATTCGGTCTGTAGCTGTGCTTGATCTGCTTCGGAGAGATCCAGGCCCGAAACAAGCAGATTGAAGATGGATTTGGCCACCTCGTCCTGCATCAACTCGGTACGGATGTAGTCAGCGATGCGAACCGTCAATGGATCATCGGGATCGTAGGACAAATACATCTCATTGGAGAGCGCCGCCATCACGGTGAAGCGTTCATCGCCCAGCATTTCGCTGAAGAGGCCGGCCAGGCCCTGATAGCCGGGGACACTGATTCCATGCCGCCAGGGAATGTGGCGTCCACTGTCGAAGATGATGGTGCCGCTGATCTTGCGGGTGGCCTGTTCGGCTTCGATGATGGCTTTGATGGTGGCGACCCGTCCCTCGCCCGTGCGCAGATACCATTCACTCAGGCCGTCGTAGAGACCGGCAATGGTTGTGGCCAGGAGATCCTTGGCGACCTCGGATCGGGCGCTTACGGCAACGCCGGACTGGGGCAGAGCCGCCAGCTGTTGGGCATCCAGCACTGACGTGAAGCCCTCGGCGTGTAGGCGTGCCAGCGTTTTGGGCAGATAGACCAGCGTTGCCAGTTCTGACTTCACGGCTTCTAGTTCGTTTACGAGGGCGTTGAAGGCTGCCGCATCTGCACTGCACTCGCGCACCAGATCGAGATCGGTCCAACCATGGGCGATCTGTAGAATGGTGACCAATCGGGCTTCGGTGATCTTTAGCCCCTCTGTGCCGGCTTCCCATTCGTTGAATCGCTTTCCAATCGCCGCCTGCCAGTCTGATCTCCCCCGGTACATGCCGAGCACATCATGGCCGAGGGCGATCCGTCTCTCCGTCGGGATATCGGCAAAAAGTTGACGTAGGCGTTCCGCCCCCAACAGATCGAAGTAGAAGTGTAGGCCATCCTTGTACGCCTCAAGCAACTCTCGAATGCGGCCCTCTCGTTGCGAGTAGGCAAATGGTACGCCCATCTCAGCGAAGGGAGCGACGAATCCGGCCGCCACCAGATCGTCCATGGGCACGCCGTAGGAAAGCTGAAGCCCAAGCGTTTCGAAACGGCCTCGATAGGCTTCCGCCGTGCCGGAGAAGCCGATGAGGCTGCGCAGACTCGTGTCTTGCTGCCAGCTGACCAGTAAACGTGTGACGTCTGCGGTCACGCTGTGCATGTCCTCGGCCACCTTGTGGACCTCGTCCAGGATGATATGCTGGACATCGGCTTGCTGAAGAAATTCTTCGACTGATTGGGCGTCAAAGCCGCCCTTGCCCGTCGGTGAGCCCAATTGTGAGAGCGCGGCATAGGTGACGAGGACGATCGCCGGATGTCGCCCGGTCAACTGCTGATAGTGGTAGAGGTCGGCGGGCGTGCCAGCAAAGATGATCTCCGGCGGCAGTTGCAGGCCGATGGGGTTATAGCAGAGTTCGTCGATCCATTGCTGCTGGTAGTTGTTGGTCGGCACTGCCACCAGAATCGAATGGCCGATCGACAGGGTGCGTAGCCAATCCTGGATACACATCATGCCGATGAGGGTCTTGCCGCTGCCGGTGGGCGCTTCGATGATCTGACTCTGATAGACGCCTCGTCGAAAGGCATCGAATGCGGCATGCTGATAGGGGCGTGGGTAAGGTGAGTGCAGCAGGTCGTTAAACCGCCAGGTGGTGGTCCCGGCTACACTGGTGTCGACCAACATGTGAACGGTATTGAGAAAAAGTTCGGTTGTGTGGGGATCCCGATGCCCGGTGAGTTCCGAGAAGTCCGCCCTGAATGCCGTAGCCCGTTCGTCAATCGATTCCAACGATCCGTAGCCGGCCTCAGCAAATCGTGCGAAGAATGTCCTGCCGATCAGCGCGCGCAGGCCCGCCACATCCTTGTCCAACTCGATGTAGGCGCGATTGGTGCGTACATATCCATCATCCTCAGCCTCCACGTGCTGGGCCCGGGCCAATGTTTGCAGATGTTGGTGCACGTGATCTTCAGCAATACTGCCTAGCAGATCGAGATGGTTGGCCCGTTGATGTATGTCTGTGGGTGGGAGGGCAGGCGGCGTTTCCGCCAGCACGCGCATGACCAGATCGCGCACAAAATCGTCACGGCTGTGCTCGCTCAGTGCCAGCGGCAACGGGATTGTGTGGGGCGCAGTTCGATGCATCTGCATCATGCCCCGGTGCAGCGAGAGTAGGTTGTGCAGGGCGATCTGTACCAACGCTTCATCCTGACGGTGCAGACCGCTGTTGAGCACACGCAGGGTACGCCCATGGTAGCCGGCCAGGCGATAGAACGCAGACCGTTGGCGGTCGGCTCGCCCTGCTTCGACTGCTGCCTGGAAGCGACTGAGCGCCAGTTCAACCAGGCCCTGGGCCTGCCAATACGCCTTGTGGGGATGGGGCTTGCCGGTCATGATCTTACCTTTCCTGGTCTGTAGGGTCGGCCAACACAGCTTCCGCCAACCCCGCTCGGATCAGGTTGACACGGATACGCTCCAGCAAGCCCTGCGGACTGAATGGCTTGGTCACATAGTCGACAGCCCCGGCAGAGAGTGCAGCGGCAATCTCCTCATCCGCAGTCTTGCCGGACAGAACCAGCGTCAGTGGCTGGGACGATTTGTCTGCCCCGAGGCGAGAGAGCAGATCGATTCCATCCACATCCGGAAGCAGAAGCTCGGTGATGACCAGATCCGGCTGCTCTATTTCGGCGAGTGCAAGGGCCTCCTGGCCGTCTCTGGCCTGGGCAACTTCATATCCTGCGCCATTGAGCTTGATGCGTAAGAGGCGCAGTACGTCGTTATCTTCATCCACGATCAGTATCTTGGTCATCTCTTCCCTCTCCCTGTTTGACGGCAAACGAACCCCTCAATCCGGATAGCGCATCCGGGGCACTCCATACAATGAAACGGCCGGGTTCAACCTTGTATACCAGATCCAGGCCATGGAAGCCAAGTTGCGGTACCAGCGCGAGTGCCGCCGTGCCATGCCTGCGAAAGGGCCGTTGCATGCTTTACCATCCGCGGCAGAACCAGCGCCCGCCCATCAGCACGACCACCGACGGGTGCCTGTCGCACAGGCTGCTGCCAGTAGTTCCTGTTGTGTGTTGGGTAGATCGAGAATTGTGCTGAAAATTACGGCATGATTGGCAGAATTGACCTACACTTTTGATTTGGACAATATATTGTGACAATATTGCATTTAGAGCGGGAGTCTTGGAAATGACGGCAGAGCAGATAGTTGACATTCAGCCCTCTCGGCAAGTCGAAAACGAGACGCACAATGTTACATTGAGTACGGAGAAGATGGTGCAGGGATATCGTTCCATGCTCCTAATCCGTCGCGTCGAAGAGTCGTTGTTAGAACTGGCCGAGTCCGGCCAGATTGGGGGCGCAATGCACACGGCGATTGGTCATGAAGCCAACGCAATTGGTATGGCGGCTGCTTTGCGTCCAACTGACTACGTAACATGCACATATCGCGGTCATCATCATGCCCTGGCACGTGGCATGGATCCCAAAGCTGCCATCGCCGAGGTGCTTGGCAAGTCAGACGGCTTCGCCAAGGGCAAAGGCGGCTCCATGCATTTTGTGGACCCATCCATCGGCATGATGGGGGCCAATGGCATCGTCGGTGCGCAGGTTCCACAGGCCGCCGGTTTGGCGCTGGCCAGCAAGCTGCGCGAAGAAGATCGAGTGGCGATCACTTTCTTTGGAGACGGCGCGATCTTCCAGGGCGTGATGCACGAAACCTTCAATATGGCCCAGAAGTGGAAACTCCCGGTCATCTTCTACTGCGAGAACAATCGCTACTCGGAGATGACCCCAATTGACAGCACTTCGTCGGTTGACGAGCTTTATCGCTTTGTGCACGCCTACGGAATGTACAGCGTACAGATCAACGGCAACGATGTGGAGGAAGTCTATCAGGCCGTCTCCGCTGCCGCCGAGCGTGCGAGAGCCGGTGAAGGACCGACCTTCATCGAAGGGCTGACCTATCGCCTGGCGGGTCATATGGCCGGTGACCTGGAGACCTATCGCACGCCAGAAGAGATCGACGAGGAGCGACGTCGAGAGCCATTGGTCCTACTCAGGCAGCGACTGCTGGACGATGGGGCTTCTGAGGCGGAACTGGAGAAGATCGAGGCAGAAGTTGAGGCCGAGGTTTCCGAAGCCATCGAGTTCGCCGTGGCGAGCCCATGGCCCGAATCTGAGCGAGACATATACGGACGTCTATGCGCCGTAGAAAGGATCAGCCACAGATGACTCCACTGAAAGAACAGAAAATTAGCCACAGATGGACACAGATAAACGCAGATGAAGAGCATTTTTCTCCGCTTTTCCTCTGTGAACTCTGTGCCCCCTCCGTGCCTCCGTGGTGAACTTGACCTTTTTGCAGTAGAGCCACAGATTTCCACAGATGAAGTCGGATAGCCACAGATAAAACCTGATGGCACAAGAATGACTCGAATATCATCTGTGAGTATCATTTATCCATCTGTGGAAATCTGTGGCAAGAAGTGCCTTTTGCACTATGACCTAAGATCACCCGTGGCCCATATTGATGTGTGCTACAGACAAATTTGACAGCGAGGCCCGTATAAAAATGCGAACGACAACCTATATTCAAGCGATCAATGAAGCGTTACGTGAGTCCATGCGCGAGGACGACCAGGTCTTCCTTATGGGAGAGGATATCGGGGCCTACGGGGGACTCTTCCGGGTAACCCGTAAACTATTCGACGAGTTTGGCCCTGAGCGAGTGCTCGACACGCCGATCAGCGAGCAGGGTTTCATGGGCATGGCTGTCGGCGCGGCCACTGTCGGCATGAGACCTGTGGTAGAATTGATGTACATGGACTTTTTTTTGGTCTGCGCCGATCAGATCTTTAATCAGGCGGCCAAGATGCATTATATGACCGGCGGGTTGCTCAACGTCCCGATGGTTATCCGCGGCCAGCATGGCGGCGGCAAGGGCTACGGGTCGCAGCACAGTCAGTCTGTAGAGAGCGTGTTTGCGCACTTCCCCGGCATCAAGGTCGTCGCGCCGTCAACGCCTTACGATGCCAAGGGTCTGTTGCTCTCTTCCATTCGGGACAACAATCCAGTGCTCTTTTTAGAACATAAGATGCTCTACTTTACACGGGGTGAACTGCCCGATCTGGATGAGCCGTACAGCGTGCCGCTGGGCGTAGCCGACATTAAACGCGAGGGCGCCGACCTGACGCTAGTGACCTTCAGTTATTCGCAATTGCAGGCCCAAGAAGCGGCAGAGGAACTTGAAGCCGAATACGGCATTGACGTCGAAATCGTCGATCTGCGCACCATTGTGCCGTTGGACATGGAGACCGTGTACAATTCGGTTGCCAAGACCGGTCGCCTGTTAGCGGTTCATGAGTCTCAGTCCAACGTCGGTATCGGTGCTGAGATTGTCGCCCGTATCTATGAGGAAGCGCCGCATCTGCTGACGAGCCCGGCACGACGGCTGGGCATGGCCCCTGCGCCAATTCCCGTTTCGCAGCCGCTGGAACAGCAGCTGCTACCCTGGAAAGAACAGATCAAGGCAACGGTCGTAGAAATGATGGAGGCGACACCGACATGGCAACTGAACTAAAACTGCCCGACTTGGGTGAAGGTGTCGAGGACGTGACAGTCAGTGCCTGGCGGGTCGCAGAAGGTGACGCCGTCTCCGAGGGCGACATTATCCTCGAGGTGGCGACCGATAAGGTTGACACCGAGATTCCGGCCCCCTCCAGTGGCACAATACTCAAGATCAACTTCAGCGAAGGCGAGATTGCCGGTATCGATGCTGCGCTGGCCGTAATCGGCCGGCCGGATGAGCAGGTTGAGTCTGCTAATGAGGATGTATCGGGCGATCAGGCGGCATCCAGCGGACCGCCGGTTGACGAGCCGTCAACCGACCATCCCTCATCAGGCGCGAATGGTATTCCCTCAAAATCGTCATCAGCAACAGGAAGCGATGTCAAAGCATCGCCGGTCGCCGTCCGCGTCGCCAACGACCAGGCCATCGTCCTAGATCAGGTGACCGGCACGGGACCCGGCGGTCGCATCACGAAAGCGGATGTACTGGCGGCTGCCTCAGACGAGACCCCTGACCATGGAGCAAGCCTCCCGCCGGAATTGGCCCATGTGGCCTCGCTATCGGTGATCCGAGTTGCGGCTGAACAGAATATCGATCTGGACGAAGTGGCTGCAGGTCGACCGCTCAGCACATTAACTCGCTACGATGTGATGGCTGCCGTCGCCGAGCGGGACGGGGCGGAGGTAGTGTCCGAGCGCCATCTGGTCCCGGCCGGATGGTCTCAGTCTGCTGACAGCCAATCTGCCGGCGTCCAATTTGCGCCCTCACCTGATGAACAAGAAGAGTCTCATGCAGGGGCGTCTACCGCATCTGTGCAACAGGCCGTTCCTCGCGTTGAGGCTGCCGGTGATGAACTGATCAAGCACTCGCGAATGCGTGCCGCGGTAGCGCGTACGACCAGCGAGAGCGCCTTCACTGCGCCCCATGTCACCACCATGTGGGACGTGAATATGTCGGCTGTTCTGGCGCACAGAAAGGCGCACAAGGGCGAATATGCCCAGGCAGGCGTCAACTTGACCGTGACCGCCTACCTGATTGCGGCCGTCATCGAGGGCCTGAAGGCTGTGCCCGCTGCGAACGCGACCTGGACCGATGAAGGCGTGCTCATCAAGCGGGATTACAATGTCGGCATGGCGGTGGCGCTGCCCATGGACGACCATGGCATGGGCGGATTGATTGTGCCCGTCATCAAGAACGCCGGTGATCTGAACTTGATGGGGCTGGCACGCGCCGTGAAGGATTTCGCAGTCAGAGCACGAGCCGGACAGCTTAAGTCAGCAGATTTATCGGACGGCACCTTCACACTGAGCAACTACGGCACATCAGGCAGTCGCTTTCAGACGCCGATCATTGTACAGCCGCAGGTTGGTATTCTGGGCGTCGGCGCGATTGAGAAGCGACCGGTGGTCGTCAGCCAGGGCCATCCGCTGGAGGCGAACACCGGTGATCACTTGGCTTTCTTGCCCATGACCACGCTCGGTTTTAGCTACGACCATCGAGTGCTCGACGGGGCCACGGCCGATGCCTTCTGCGCTGCGGTCAAGCAGTCTTTGGAATCATGGGTGTAGAGGTAGCAAGATCCGTTGAGAACCGAGCGTTTGAGACGCGTGAAATGTGAGAGATAGCTTGCCATCTCTCACATTTCACGCGTCACGCTTTACCCAAATACATAGATTCCATATGAACTCGAGAACGTTCGCCAACTATGGGAGCATGTTCGAATCATGGTATCAGCAGTTGATGCACTGCGTCGTCTTCAGGCAGGAAATCGTCGTTTTGTTTCAGGTGCACAGGAATATAGCGCGTTGATCAACCCGGAGCGACGCAGTGAAACAGTGCACGGTCAAGAACCATTTGCCATCATCCTGGGCTGTTCAGACTCCAGGGTTCCGGCCGAGATCATCTTCGACCAGGGGTTGGGCGACCTGTTTGTCATTCGTGTGGCCGGCAATATTGTCGCTCCCTCGCAGATCGGCAGTGTCGAATTTGCCGCCCAGGCCTTCGGTACGCCGCTTGTGGTTGTGTTGGGCCATTCCGGCTGTGGCGCTGTTGCGGCGACCCTGGACCAGATCGAACGGCCGTTGGCGGCTCGATCCGTCAATCTGTCCGCCATTGTCGATCGTATTCGTCCAGCTATTCAGATCTTGTTCATGACGGAGCTCAGGAATCAGCCGGATCGCTTGATGGAATTGGCGGTGCGCGCCAATGTGCGTGCGTCTGTGAATCAGTTGCGGCACAGCTCACAGATCCTTGAACAGCTGATTCAGGCCGGCGATCTGTTGGTTGTCGGCGCTGAGTATTCTCTGGAAACGGGAGAGGTGGAATTTTTCGAGGGGATGCCGCAGGAGAGTGAGTAACGTCGCGTTTAGCGGATTGAGCGACCCAGCTCTGTCTCTGTGAAGATGTCGCTGATACATTTACATTCGTGCTTATGAGTAGCGCAAAACGGGGAATGTGGAAGGTCGCTTGAACAACCTTCCACATTCCTCGTTTTGCGTCTTGTTCATCTATGTGGGTGACGTCTCCTCTTTAATCCTTCACCAATGTCGCCAGCACACGACGGCGTAAGTAGACCCATGGAGCGTAGGTCACGCTATCAGCGTGACAAGCCCCGCCAATCAGGCTGTTCCAAAGGTGCCAAGAGTCGTCCGCCTATCAGCTGGACCTACGAACCGTGGACTCATTTGCGCCGCACGGTACTAGATTAAGTGCCGTTGTCGGTCCTGACGCGCAGGTCTTGATGTCGCTCGTTCACTCTACCGGCCCCGAGCACTTCACTGATTTTGAGCAGGGCATCGCCGAGGGAGCCGGCTGATCTAGCGAGCATCAGACGGATTGCGGCGCTATCAGATTGACCGTCGGCATAGGTGCGGGCAAGCTGTAGCCGGCGCTCTTCAAACTGGTGGTTGATCATCTTGGTGTCGTATTCATATACGTTGTTCATCTGAAACACTCCTGATTCGGTATTAGGCTTTTCCAAAATAGTAGCTATACGGGAGCTGTCAAAGCCTCAAGCCATTCCAGGCAAAGATTCCTTGCAACGATTATTTGTCTCGCTGGAATGGCCTTAGGCGGCTGATCCGCTGTTGTAAGGCTTTTCTGATCGGTTGAACAGGCGCAGTGGGCGAAGATTAATCCCTGCTTGCCAGCCCTCAAGAACCGTCGATAGTCTGTTGAAGCTCGCTATCGTTGCCTGTCCAAAGTCTTCCATCACAGATTTCCGGTCTTGGTTACTGGAGGCGGCTGAAATTGAACGCTCATCTTCTTCTGCCATATGCCATTCCGTTACATTAGCTTCCATCTCCAGTTGTCCATTATGTTTCGCCACTGATATGCGGTGATGACCATCTCGCACGAAATAGGCTTGGCCCACTTTGATTAGGTCGATGGCCGGCAGCGGCACATCGTTCATTCGTGCAACTGCGATGTTGGTCCAGCGTTCCTGGTTTGAGCGGTTCAACGGTCGCCATTTGATGTCGAAGTCTTGAGCACGACTTTCACTGCCGGCAATTGAGTCGATTTCTACCGTTTGTATGCCCGCATCATTCCGGGCGCCGGCCTGCTTTCCCCGCTTCGTTTCTTCTAGCTGTAGGAGACCGTTCCTACGCCCTGTAACTGTGGACCACGCATTGCTCACTAAGCCAGATCGGTAAAGTTGTTCGAAATCTTGCCTTGCCGTCTGTTTGAACTGCTCTGACACGGGTGCGAAATACATGGTCGTTTTGGGACCTCTCTAATGCTCGACAAAACTGAAAATTATTATTTGTACATGTATTGTACATGTTGTGTCCGGTTCTGTATGTGAACAATATCACAATCTCGGCCATGCAACCGCTTTTCGTTTTGTGGTGTTTGCGGGGCTGTGCAGGGTTCTGAACTAGCCATTTCCCTGACTGGATTCATTCGCGGTGAGGCGGTAGAGCATGGCCCCGATCAAGCCACCAACGATCGGGGCCAACCAGAAGAGCCAAAGCTGTTCAATGGCCCAACCGCCTGCCCACAGCGCAATGCCAGCATTACGTGCAGGGTTCACGGAGGTATGCGTCACCGGAATGCTGATCCAGTGGATGAGTGTCAAGCACAATCCGATGGCGATCGGCGCAAAGTCTTGAGGCGCTCGTTTGGCAGTCGCGCCAAGAATGACAGAGAGAAACGTCATTGTCAGCACGACTTCGGTGATCGCTGCAGACCTCAAATTGTACCCGCCCGGGGAGCTGTGTTGGATCGAACAAGACAACTAAGCCGTGCTGCCATCACAGGGGCGATGCAGATCGACTGCTGAGGTGGACGCATTGTATCCAATGCTCGATGTGTCGGCAAGCACTGGATACAATGCGGAGCTATCGCAGATGAGCTTTCCGCAAGCAGTTCGTCGTTGGCGTGACGTCTCGCTATTCCGCTGCTTCTTTCGGATCAAGAATCGCACCAATCTCCGCCATTTCCTCGCTCGTCAAGATCCAATCGGCCGCCTTCACGTTGCTCTCTACGTGAGCCAACTTGGTGGCGCCGGAGATGACCGAGCAGACCTGGGGCTGAGCCAGAAGCCAGGCCTGAGCCAGTTCGTTCAGGCCGCGTTCACGGTCGGCGGCCCAGGCAGTGAGCGCTTCCACTACATCGTAGTTGGCTGCGGTCATATACTGCTGGACGTAGCCGCTGGACTCGCCCCGTGATCCGGCTGGGGCCGGTTCGTCTCGCTTGTATTTCCCGGTCAAGAAGCCCCCGGCCAGGGGGAAGTAGGGTACGAAGCCAACACCGTGAGCCTTGCAGTAGGGCAGGACCTCCTGCTCCACCTGCCGCTCCAACATGTGATAGTGGGATTGAATGGCCACAAAGGGGCTCCAACCACGCACCTCGGCCAGCAGGTTGGCCTTGGCCAACTGCCAAGCGGCAAAGTCAGAGGCCCCGACATAGCGCACTTTGCCCATGCGGATCAGGTCATCTAGACCGCGTAGGGTCTCCTCAACGGGCGTGGTTTCATCCCAGCGGTGCACGTAGTAGAGATCGATGTGATCGGTTTGCAGCCGGCGCAGGCTGGTCTCAACCGAATTCATCAGGTGGTAACGCGAGGTGCCCCGGTCGTTGGGTCCGTCGCCCGTGGGAAAGAAGAATTTTGTGGCCACGACAAATCTATCCCATCGTCCCTTCAGAGCTACGCCCAATGTCTCTTCGGAGCGGCCCTTTTGGTAGGCGTTGGCACTATCGATGAAATTGATGCCCAGATCCTGGGCCGCGTCGATGACGCTGTTGACTTCCGCTTGGGGCAGATTCTCTGAGCCGAACTGGTTGGTCCCTAGTCCAATCGTCGAAACGCGCACACCGGCGCTGCCTAGTTGTCGATATTCCATAGTTGCTTTCCTTTCAATGACGAATGATTGGTTTGTGTTGGCGCATGCACCTACTTCGTAAACAAAATGAGTTGAGCACCTCATGGCCCTCCGGGAGGGGTACTGCGTAATTCCAGTCTGCCGTCATAGCCCTCTCGGAGGTTATTTGCGTAGACTCACTTACAAGGCTCTACGGCCAGAACCCCAGCCGCAAATGTCCAGCTCTCTTTGCTGCGGCCGTGCGATTCTGCAGCCTTAACCGCTGGCCGCGGCCGTTGGGCCAGCATCTCATCTACCTCGTCATGGACCAAGGCACACATGTAGGCCGACCGGCCGTATTCCATGTTCTCGCCGGCGAAGCCGCGAATCTCCGCGGCCAAGGCCACCGATTGTGGCCCTTGAACTGAGGCGGCATAGATCCCCGCCCGCCCCCTTACCTATCTCAACTCGTATTGAACAGCTCCGATACACAAAGTCATTCTCCGCTTCTACTCGCGTCTTTAAGCCAAGCTGCAATCTCTTCGATAGAAGAGTTGCCTTGTGCGACGTGCAACGTGAATACCTCTAGTTCTGCGTTGCTCACAAAAAGACGTTGGCCATTCAGTTGCAGGAATAAACCTGTCGCTGTAATGCCAACACGCTTATTGCCATCTACGAACGGATGGTTGTTGGTGAGCGAGTCCATCAACGCGGCTGCTTTGAGATAGAGCGTGGGGTAGAGGTCCTCTCCATCGAATGTCGCCTGGGGACGTGCGGCCGCAGAGACAAGCAAGCCGACATCGCGTACTCCTGGCATGCTGCCTGTTTCAGCAATCAACCGGTCGTGAATGAAGAGCAGTTGTGCAGGGGAGAGATAGTTCACTTGGCCAGCGCCTCCAGAGCAGGTCGGTATTCATCGATGAAATCCGCCACCTGTTTGGCGAACGCTTCATCGACGCCATCAGCGCTCACAACCGGCGAGATCGAAATCTGCTGATGCTCGCTATCTAGTTCGACTGAGACGTTGCCGCCCTCCTGTAGATTAAGCTTGTCTAGCATTTCTTTGGGCAGCGCCACGACGATGCTGTTGCCCGTCTTGTAAATTTTACGTATCATTGCTCGCTCCTTGAATACAATATGTCTATACTGCGTATTTACAGTTAATGTGCCACAGCAGCATGCAATGGTCAAGAAGACGTCTGTTGGATGCTCTCCTCTCAACCCGGTTCACATTCAGCATCCAGCGTGACCAGGACACGCACCGCAAACGCCCACATTTCTTGTTGCCGACCTCGTTCCTGTGCGGCTTCGACCTCCGGCTGCGGCCATCGGGCCAGCATCTCATCCACCTCATCATGGACCAGGGCACACATGTAGGCCGACCGGCCGTACTCCAAACTTTCACCGACAAAGCCGCGAATCTCTGCGGCCAGGGCAATGGGTTGGGGCAATGGATCACCCTCCATTGGCGCCTCGTCGACCAGCAAGGTGTAAGGCATCGCGGACAAGACGACCAGTAGACGTCGTAGTACTCACGGCTCTTCACGGCGTCGCGCAATATCTCCACAAGCTGTGGACGGGCTTTGGCCGGCGGCTGCTTCTTCTTCTCGATTAGGTAGCGAATGACATGAAGATGTGGAACATAGTTGTAGGAACCGATCTCTTCGAAAATCTTGATACTGCGGTCGATCATCTGGCTGGCCTCAGCCCCTCGACCGTCCATCTGAGCCGCAATGGCTAGCCAGCGCAGAGTATACCCGTCCCCCTGGCGGAGCTGTAGCCCCAGAAAGATCTCCCTTGCTTCGGCGAATCGACGGTTTGCCCCTTCGATGTCTCCGCGGATGAGTCGATAGTCGCCGTCTGATGCAGTTGACAGGGCGGCGTGAATGTCAACGCCCAATGATCGATAGATTGTCAGCGCTTCATCGTTCAGCGTCTCCGCCTCTTTGAGTCGGTTTTCGGCCTGAAGTTTGACGGAGCTGAGCATGTATAGGGCGTCGGCCAGGGATTTCCTGTTTCCCGACTGTTTCGCCAACGTCAAAGCCAGTTGGCCATGGTAGAGTGCGCCACCCAGATCCCCTTTGAATTTGCAGCAAGCGCACAGCCGGTTGTGCAGAAAAACCAATTCTCTGGTGTGGCCATAGTGCTCAAAGATTTCGACGCTCTTCGATAGCTGCTCACGTGCTTCCACAAAGCGATTGGCCCAATGCAGGTTGTCTCCAAGTCCACGTAGAGCCAAGGCAGTCCACCACGGATCGTCGTGGGCTTCCCAGAGCGCGACACTCTTGTGGAAATAGTCCAAGGCACGTTCATTGTCGCGCTGTTCGAGACAGTATCCCCTCTGGTAGGCGATGAACGCCTGCTCGAAGCGCCGTCTCTTCTCATCGATGGCCGGAAGGTCGCAGAGCACATCGGCTCGATCCAGGAGATCGAGTGCAGCATCTTGCTTGCCGGTCTGGCGCAGAAACGAGGCCTGCCACGCCAGTGCGCGGACAAGCGTCAGCCTCGCTTCGTCGGATTCGGTTGGATCGATGACGTCGGCCAGCCGCTGGAAGGCGACGCGACCTTCGCCGGGGTGAAAGCGCCATTCAAAATAGAAGCCCAACGTGTCCATAGCCGGTCGCAGGCGCGTGACCTCGCCCATGGCAATGGCCGTGCGCCAGGCCAGGCGGAAGTTGTCGATGTCTTCGTCCAACTCCGCCAGCGCGCCTGCCTGATCCTCGCCCTTGAGCAGATCCGAACATGCGATCAGGCGCTTGACGAAGTAGTCGCAGTGGCTGGCCGAGGCGGCCGAGGCTTCGGCTGCATCTTCAGCCAGCCGGTCCGACCCATATTGGTACAGCAGTTCGTGCAGCCAGTAGCGATTGCGCTCTCGATCATAGTGGAGCAGCGATTTATAGATCAGGTGGCCCAGATGCCGCAGCGTTGCGCCGGTCACATCGGCGGCTGCCTGGCGGGTGAAGCCGCCACGGAAGACCGATAGCTGCCGGAAGACTAACTGCTCGACCGGATCCAGGTGTCGCCAGGAAGCGTCGAAGACGGCCCTCATACTGCGGTGGCGGGCCGGTAGATCGCGAAAATCGCTGGCCAGGAAATCGAGATTCTGTTGCACCTCGTCGGCTATTTCAGCCAAGGACATCATCCCGACCCAGCCCGCGGAGAGTTCGATGCCCAGGGGCATGCCGGCCACGAGCCGGCATACGCGCGCTACATGGAGTAGGTCATCGGTGGTGAGTGCGAAGGTCGGGGCAGCGCGCAAAGCGCTCTGCATGAAGAGGCGGACCGCCGGATGGTCCGTGGCAGCATCTGAGCCCAAGTCTATCGGATCGAGCGCACCCAGTCCGTCGATGGGGTAGGCCTGCTCGCCCTGCAAGTGCAAGCGCTCCCTGGATGTGGCTAACACGGTCACACCGGGCGCGGCCTGGACGATGTCGACCAGCAGGCCGATGCCGTCCAACAGATGTTCGCAGTTGTCGATGATGAGCAGAGAACGCCGTTGGGCGAGATAGGCCAGCAGTTGTTCCGCCGTGCTCCGTCTACCGTCGACGATCATGGCCAGACCATCGGCAATCGCCGGCGCAATCTGGTCGGGTTCGGTCAGCGCGGCCAAGGAGACGAAGACGATGCCATCGGCAAACGGATGATCGTCACGCGCAGCCAGCCGGTCGGCCACGGCCAGGGCCAGGCGCGTCTTGCCCATGCCGCCCGGTCCCAGGATGCAAACGAGTTGTTGGACCGGGTCTTGAAGATAGGTGAGCAGTTCCTCTATTTCCGCCTCCCGACCCAGGAACGGCGTGGTCGGGCGGGGCAAGACGGACGCTCCGGCATCGGCGGCCTGTTGGGGATGTATCGTTTGTGCCGGCCCGCTATCGGCTGCACTCTGTGCGGTCGCTTGGCCAAAGCCCAACAAGGCCGGCGGCATCAACGTCGAATCGGGATCCTGGCGCGCATAGGTGACAAAGTCGGTCACCTGTTCGGCCGGCGCCTGCAAGGCCGCGGCCATCAATTCGGCCAACTGCTTGGACGGTCGCCGATTGGCCTGCTCGATCTTGCGGATCGTGGCCACCGAACAGCTTGATCGGTCGGCCAGTTCCTGTTGGGTCAGGTCTAGTTGGCGGCGGCATCTTCTTAACCAGGCGCCAAAGGTCAAATCGGCTGTCACACATGCCTCCATTCGCAAGTATCAGATGGTGCGAGCGCAATTGTATCACTTTTTGTCTCAGTTGGTGACCTTGTTTTTCCGGCGGAGCGCTGTATCTTAAGTTTACGCTAGAAGCAGAGGCGGCTCCAGATCAATGACCAGAAGGAGAATCTATTATGTACGTAAATCGCAGGGTCTTCATCACAGAACCGGGAACTTTTCAAGATGTCTTTGAACTTTGCCAACGTATTTTGGAGCCGCACCCATACCCAAATGCAACGCGCGTCTATCGCAGCGAATTCGGCGAATTTAACCACGTCGTCGTTGAATGGGAGTGTGAGAGTCTGACCGACTACGACGAAATTCATCTCCAAGTGGGCGGCAGAATGGTCGGAAGAATCTGCGTACGGAATGGCGATCATTCAAGATTGACGGACGCAACGAGTTTTGGGAAGTTGTGGAACAGCGGACGGACGGATAGCGTGTCGTCCACAAGGAGACGAACAATGTCATCAATAGTCGGTGCATGGGAACTGGTTTCGGATACGCATGATGGCCTGATGATCGACACCGGGACCTATCACATGTTCTTGATATCCGAGAAGAATCGGGCGCCCTATGCCAACGCCAGGGAGCCGACTGAGGCCGAAGAGCTGGCTGCCTTTCGGTCGGTTTTTGCCGGGGCCGGGCTTTTCTCGCTCTCGGGCACTGCGGCGACATACGAGGCGAAGTTGGGCCTGAGTCCAAACGGTCTCGGCCAGACGTACACAGGCGAGTTTATCGTCGACGGCGATCGGCTGGTCGAGAATCTGCCGTCGGGCGTCACGCATGAGTGGCGCAGAGTCGGCTAAAAGGTGTCATCCGAGCGAGATAATCCGTAAAGCAGACGAGTAACGCTGAGACTGTTTTCACGAGAAGACAGTACGCAGAGAGAAATCAACCAACGTTTCTGAAGAATATCCAATAGGAGAGAGCCATGATCACTGTAAGTCATGATTTTGTATGTCCGATGGGAGAAATCGAGAAGGGGATGGCAGTTGTAAAGGAGTACAAGGAACTTTTTGACCCATCACCCTCTTGCCGAGTCTCCATGAATGCGTCAGGCCAAATTTACAAGTTCTACATTGAGGATGATTACGATAGCTTTGCTGACTGGGAAGTCAAATGGCCGGAACGAACGGCTACGCCTGAGTTTAAGGCTTGGATCAAGAAATGGTTTGAAGTCGCCATCGACGGCAGCTTCGAGGCCAACTTCCGTCGCATTATCGAGTAGTTGGACCACGATTCCGGGTTCTAGTTTTTTTACGGCTGCGCCGAATAACACTACAGCGGGGCCCAGAGCGTACCCCGAGCGGAACGGATTACTGACTGGTCGAAAATCTGCCGTCGGGCGTCACGTGGGAGTGGCGCAGGGTCGGCTAAAAGGTGTCATCCGATGCGAGCCTAGCGAAAGCCAAAGCCGCCGATTGAGCACAAATCTTTATCTGACTGTCTGTGTTAGCGAGAAGACAGTACGCAGAGAGAAATCAACCAACGTTTCTGAAGAATTTCTAATAGGAGAGACCCATGATCACCGTAAGTCATGATTTTACATGTCCGATGGGAGAGCACGAGAAAGCGGATGGCAGTTGCAAAAGAGTACAAGGAACTGTTTGATCCATCACCTTCATGCCGATTTATATAAGTTCAGGAGGCAAGGCGAACCGGTTCTACATCGAAGATGATTTCGATAGCTTGGCTGACTACGAGGTCAAATGGGCGGAACGAGCGGCTACACCTGAGTTTCAGGTATGGATCAAGAAGTGGTTCGAAGTTGTAGTCGACGGCAGCTTCGAGACCAACTTCCGTCGCAGTATCGAGTAGCGGCATCGCAACGATATGGGTCTTCCGCTACCCATCGAAGACCTCAGGAAATTCCAGATAGGAAAATTAGTAGTGCACGAAAGTTGGCTAATGTCATTCCTGCGAAGGCAGAAATCCATTGTCCACCAGAGTAGATTTCTGCCTTCGCAGGAATGACAAGTCTAGCAAAGCTCGAAATCGTGAACTACTGAAAATCCAGATCACAGGAGAGAAGAGCCAATGAGTACGTTTACCAACCAACAGTCTAACTCCATAAAGAGTGCCATTCATGGAGCGATCGTACTACCCGACGACCCGAACTATGATGAGGTGCGCGCAATCTGGAACGGGATGATCGATCGGCGCCCGGCCATCATCGTTCAGTGCGCAGACGCCGACGATGTTGCACAAGCCCTGGCATTTGCTCAGGAACAGGACCTGGAGATTTCCATCCGCGGCGGTGGACACAACATCGCCGGCAATTCCCTCTGCGACGATGGCCTGCTGATCGACCTGTCGACCATGAAGAATGTGCGCGTGGATGTTGAACAGCGACGCGCCTATGTAGAGCCGGGCGCCACCCTCTTCGAGGTGGATGCGGCGACCCAAGCCCACGGGCTGGCCACGCCGACGGGCATCAACTCGACAACGGGCATTGCCGGATTGACGCTTGGGGGGGGCTTTGGCTGGATAACCCGCCAGTTTGGTCTCACGGTCGACAACCTGATCTCGGCCGATGTGGTCACGGTGGACGGGCGGCAGTTGCGGGCCAGCCTCAGCGAGAACCCGGATCTCTTCTGGGCCTTGCGCGGTGGCGGGGGCAATTTCGGCATTGTGACCCAGTTTGAGTTCCAGCTCCATCCCGTGGGCCCCGAGGTGCTGGCCGGACTGATCGTCTTCCCGCTGGCCCAGGCCAAGCAGGTGCTGACGAGCCTGCGCGCCTTTGTGGCGACAGCGCCCGAAGAGCTGAGCGTCTGGTGCGTGCTACGCAAGGCGCCGCCGCTGCCCTTCCTGCCCGAGGAGGCCCACGGACAGGAGTCGGCGGTCCTGGCGCTCTGCTACGCCGGTGATATCGCCGAGGGAGAGCGGCTGATCGAGCCACTCTACACGTTCGGCAATCCCTACGGCACGCATGTCGGCGCCATGCCCTTCGCCAATTGGCAACAGGCCTTTGATCCGTTGCTGACACCCGGTGCGCGCAACTACTGGAAGTCACACTACCTCACCGAACTGCCTGACGGCTTCATCGATGCTGCCATTGATGCTGCTGCCAACCTGCCCTCACCCCAATGCGAGATCTTCATCCCCTACATTGCCGGCGTACACAACCGTGTCGCACCTGACGCTATGGCATTTGGCAATCGTGACGCTGAATGGGTATTCAACATCCATGGTCGTTGGGACGATCCGGCTGACGACGAAGCCTGCGTCGGGTGGTCCCGTGCGCTCTTTGATGCCACGGCCCCCTACGCCTCCGCCGGGGCCTATGTCAACTTCATGACCGAGGAAGAGGGCGACCGTGTGGCGGCGGCATACGGTCCCAATTACACGCGATTGGCGGAACTCAAACGACGCTACGATCCCAACAATGTCCTGCACATGAACCAGAACATCAAGCCGTAGTTAAGTTGGATCTCTGGGGGATGACACCACCGGTTGAAACCGGCGTCTGATATGGGAAATCCGCTTCAGCACACTTCCCATATCAGGCAGCGGTTGAAACCGCGGCCAAACATGTCAACCCCCTGAGATCCCGAAGAACCGGAACGGTTTGATCCATAGTCCCCGTCGCTGACCACAATCCAGATGAATTGACCAGGCTTCTGGTTAGAACGTATCGCAGCGTCTGGTCATGGTGCGCGCTCAGCGATTTAGATTTGAACCAGGTGTCGGCGCCGATTCCGACATCGATTCCAAGACGGTCGCCGCAAACGTCCACATCGTCTGTCGCCGACCTCGTTCCTGTGTGACTGCAACCCCCTGCTGCGGCCACTGGGCCAGCATCTCATCCACCTCATCGTGGACCAGCGCACACATGAAGGCCGACTGGCCGTACTCCAAACTCTCACCGACAAAGCCGCGGATCTCCGCGGCCAGGGCCACAGGCTGGGGCAATGCCCCATTGGCCACCGGCGCCTGCTCGACCAACAAAACATAGGGCATGGCGGATAACGACCAGTAGATGTCGAAGAATTCACGAATTTCCAACGCCTTGCGTAGCATATCAGCCAGCCAGGTAAGCGCCTGATCTGGAGGCAGTCTCTCTTTGTCAACGAGGAAGCGGATGACCTCAAGGCGGGGTATGAAGTTATGGGCGCCGACCTCATGAAAGATCGCAATGCTCTCTTCGATCTTTGCCTTGGCCCAGATCCAATCACCCGCCATGGCATCTACGATGGACTGCCAGTGCAGGATGTAGCCCATGCCCTGGCGCAGTTGCTGTGCCTTGAAGAGATCCATGGCCTCCAGGTAATATTGTCTGCCGTCCTCAACATTCCCACGGATGAGTTGATAGGTACCACAAGATGCAACCGAAAGCGCCGGCTCCAATCTGAACGCCCAACGAGCGGTAGAGTGCAAGCGCTTCGCTGTTCAGCCGCTCGGCTTCCTCCAATCGGTTTTCAAACAAATTACTCACCGCGGAGAGGTTACGCAAAGCGTCAGCCTGGCCAGCGCGAATGCGTGCGTGTTCAGCCAAGTCCAGCGCTCGCTCCGCATGGTTGCGAGCTGCCTCCATTTCCCCCTTGAACATGCACGAATCGCACAATCGATTGTGGAGGAATACCAACTCGCGTGTATGCCCATAGCGCTCGAAGATCTCGACGCTCCTCGATAGCTCCAACTTCGCCTCGACAAAGTGATTGGACCAGGAGAGGTTGAAGCCCAAGCCGCCCAAGCCTAGCGCCATCCACCATGGATCGCCGTATGCTTCCCACAGTTCGACACTTTTTCGGAAGCAGTCAAGCGCCCGATCATTGTGGCGTCTTTCCAGGCAGTAGCCTCGCTGATAAGCGATGAAAGCCTGTTCGAATCGCCGCGTCTGTTCGTCAATAGCCGGATGGTTACAGAGCGTCTCGGCCCGATCCAGCAGTTCGAGCGCGGCATCCGGCTGGCCGGATTGGCGCAGAAATGAGGCCTGCCACGCCAGCGCACGGACGAGCGTCTTCTTCGCCTCGCCCGATTCCTCCGGCTCGATGGCGTCGGCCAACCGTTGAAAGGCAATGCGTCCCTCATTTGGGTGGACGCGCCATTCGAAGTAGAAGCCCAACGTGTCCAAGGCTGGTCGCAATCGCGTGACCTCTCCCGCTGAAATGGCCGTGCGCCAGGCCAAACGAAAATTGTCGATGTCGTCGTCGAGTTCGGCTAGCGCGCCTGCCTGATCCTCACCTTTGAGCAGATCCGAACACGTGATCAGCCGCTTGATGAAGTAGTCGTAGTGGCTGGCCGACGCGGCCGAGGCTTCGGCTGCATCTTCGGCCAGCCGGTCCGACCCATATTGGTTGAGCAGTTCGTGCAGCCAGTAGCGATTGCGCTTTCGATCATAGTGGAGCAGCGATTTGTAGATGAGATGGCCAAGATGCCGTAACGTGGCGCCGGTCACCTCGGCGGCCGCCTGGCGGGTGAAGCCGCCGCGGAAGACTGACAACTGCCGGAAGACCAACTGCTCGACCGGATCCAGGTGTCGCCAGGAGGCGTCGAAGACCGCACGCATGCTGCGGTGGCGGGCCGGCAGATCGCGAAAATCGCTGGCCAGGAAATCGAGATTCTGTTGCACCTCATCGGCAATCTCGGCCAGCGACATCATCCCTACCCAGCCGGCAGAGAGCTCGATGCCCAGGGGCATGCCATCGACGAGCCGGCAGATGCGCGCCACATGAGGCAAGTCATCCGGCGTGAGGACGAAGGTCGGCGCAGCGCGCTGGGCACTCTGCCTGAAAAGGCGGACGGCCGGATGGTCCATGGCAGCATCCGAGTCAGGGTCTATCTGATCGAGGGCGCCCAAGCCATTGATCGGATAGGCCTGCTCGCCCTGCAAATGCAGACGTTCTCTCGATGTGGCCAGCACGGTCACACCGGGCGCAGCCTGGACGAGTTCGGCCAGCAGGCCGATGCCGTCCAGCAGGTGCTCGCAGTTGTCGATGATGAGTAGATATTGCCGCTGGGCGAGATAGGCCAGGAGTTGCTCTGAGGCGTCACGTCTGCCATCGATGAGCATGGACAGGGCATCAGCAGTCGCCGCCGCAATCTCCTCGCCCGCGGTCAGCGCGGCCAGGGAGACGAAGACGATGCCATCAGCGAACGGATGGTTGTCGCAGGCTGCCAGCCGGTCGGCCACGGCCAGCGCCAGGCGCGTTTTGCCAATGCCGCCCGGTCCTAGGATACTCACGAGCTGCTGATCCGGATCCTGAACGTAATCGAGCAGCGCTTCGATCTCGACCTCGCGGCCCAGAAAGGGCGTGGTCGGGCGGGGCAAGGTGACCATCCTGGCCTCTTCAGCAGACCGGGTTCGAGCGGTCTGGACCGTCGCAGTGTCGGCAGCAGCTAGGGCAACAGCCTGGCCCAAGCCCTGCAAAGCAGCCGGCATCTGCGTCGAATCGGGGTCCTGGCGCGCGTAGGTGACAAAGTCGGCCACCTGATCGACCGGCACCAACAAGGCTGCGGCAATCAACTCGGCCAATTGCTTGGACGGGCGCCGATTGCCTTGCTCGATCTTGCGGATCGTGACCACCGAACAGCTTGATCTCTCGGCCAGTTCCTTCTGGGTCAGGTCCAGTTGACGGCGGCGCAATCGCAGCCAGGCGCTAAAGGTCAGATTTGTTGTCACACGTGCCTCCGTCGGGTTGCTCTAGCGGTGTGAGCGCAATTGTATCACTTTTTGTATCAGTCAGTAACCTCGTTTCTTGAACCCTTCCGTAATATGATGGCGGCACGAATCGATTGAAAGTCTGAAACACGAGGAGAGAATTATGATAGTAGAGCGTCGCACATTCAATGCCAAACCGGGTTTTGCCGGAGACATGGTGAATCATCTTCGTAGCTTGTTAGATAAGTATACTTTTCCGGGAACGGTGCGTCTTTATTGTAGCAAAGTCGGCATGTTCAACCAGGTTGCGGTGGAACTGGAAGGGGAAAGCCTGGCGGCCTACGATGATACGTTCAACCAATGGGCATCGGTCGCCTTTACCCCAGAAATCCGTGACCAATGGATAACATTGGAGGATTCAGGCGCGAAGAACGAATTTTGGTCGATTGCAAACAAGCGGAACATCCGGGCGACCGCCAGTAGTGGAAAAGTGCTGGTAAACCGCCGCACATGGATCGCCAGACCGGGCAAGGCCGGAGACGCCATCGATTTCATCAGCAGTTGGTTCGACGACTACACCTGGCCCGGCGCGGTTCGTGTCTATCGCAATCATCTTGCTCCGTTCGATCACGTTGCGCTGGAGGTCGAGTGCGCGAGCGTGGCTGTCTACGAGGAACACTGGGGACGCTGGACGGCCAGTCATAGAGAAGGGGTTACGCTTGTTGAGTCAGGCGGCGCCAACGAACTCTGGACTGTTGAAGGGCGATGGTCTACCCAATGACAAAAGGGAGAAAATGGTGGCATCGATAATTGGAGCGTGGGAACTGGTGTCAGACACGCATGAAGGTCTGATGATCGACACCGGGAAATACCACATGTTCTTGATCACCGAGAAGGGACGGGAACCCTTTGCCGACGCCGGCGCGCCGACGGAAGCCGAAGCAGCGGCGGCCTTTCGGTCGGTCAGCGCCGGCGCGGGGATCTTCTCGCTCTCGGGCACCGCGGCGACCTACGAGGCGAAATTGGGCCTGACCCCGAACGGTCTCGGTCAGACCTACACCGGCGAGTTTATTGTCGACGGGGATCGACTGGTCGAAAATCTGCCGTCGGGTGTCACGCACGAGTGGTGTAGGGTCGGGTGAATGCAACGTGACCACATAGCCCACGTTCCCCATGACGTCACGAAACGTCTGCGAGACGTCTGCGAGACGTTGCCAATCGTACACTTCGTGAGCGAATGCCCGATTGGTCGGCAATCAGGCACATCAGACCAAATGCGTATTAGGAGAAGGAGAACCTCAAAGTATGTCGTATGAACAGGAAGTCGCAACTCACTACACGGCGGACCATCTACTCGAATCTATAGAGGCAGCTGTCGCCAGCATCGGCAAAACGACCGGCGATGTAACCATCGAAGACCTTGCCCCCACCGATGAGTTTCATGTTGGGAGCAGACCAGCCACACAACACTTGCTCAACCAACTCGACTTTTCGGCTGAGGATCAGATTCTCGATGTCGGTTGTGGTCTGGGCGGCGCGGCACGCTACATCGCGACCGAATATGGCTGCCATGTCACCGGCATTGATCTCACCCAGTCCTTTATTGATGTGGGCATTCAACTGAATTCCTGGGTGGGCATGAATGGCGGTGTCACGCTACGGCAGGCCAATGCACTGGCAATGCCATTTGAAGAGAACGCATTCGATGGCGCTACCATGTTGCACGTGGGCATGAACATCGAGGACAAGTTCGCACTCTTCCATGAGATCTACCGGGTGCTGCGTCCGGGCGCGTCCCTCGGTGTCTATGACATCATGCAGATCAAAGCGGGTGACTTAACCTACCCGGTGCCCTGGGCGACAGAGAGCCACATCAGTAAGGTAGCGACTCCTGAAACCTATGAGGAGGCCATTGGTCAGGCCGGGTTCGAGATCGGCGCCAAAACCGTCCGCCTTGACTATGCACTGGAATTTTTCGAGCAGATTCGTGCCAAGACATCGTCTAACGGAGGGCCTCCTCCGTTCGGACTGCATCTCTTGATGCAGGAAAGTACACCGCTCAAAGTCAAGAACATGATCGATAACTTTGCAGATGGTTTGATCGCACCGGTTGAGATCATTGTGCGCAAGTAGAGAGCAATGTCGAGTGCCCGTCGCCAATTTCATTCGGCGACGGGCACGGCCATGCCGCTCGGCGGCAATGGATGAATCCATCGTCTGCTAAACGAAGCTGCGCTGAAGCGCGCTAGGTGGTCTGTGTCAACCGGCTAGAGCCGGGTTTTGTGTGTCAGACGCCGAATTCATTCGGCGGCAGTCTCGGCAATGCTGGGCGGCGGCAATGGATGAATCCATCGCCTGCTAAACGAAGCTGCGCTGAAGCGCGCTAGCCGATCCGTGCCAACCGGCTTGAGCCGGGTTTTGTGTACCAGACACCGAATTCATTCGGTGTCTGGCGTGGCACCGGGAGATCTGTACCAACCGGCTTGAGCCGGGTTTTGTGCAGCAGACGTCGCATTCATTCGGTGGCAGGCTTGCGCACGGGTCTGTAACGGAGCTGAACCATGAGCGATGATAAGAAAGCATCCGATCACGATGGCCAGGGCAGTCTGTTGTCGTCAATTCAGGCCGAGCTTGACCAAATTGGGCAATACATTCGATGAAATGACCATCGACGACTTTGCTGCATTCGACGAATTTCACGTCGGTGGCCGGCAGGCGACCGAGCATCTGATCGCCCAACTGGACTTGTCAGCCGACGGTCATGTGATCGACATCGGTTGCGGACTGGGTGGGGCTGCCCGTTTCGTGGCCGATCGCTATGGCTGTCGTGTGACCGGCATTGATCTGACCGAGGAAACTGTGCAGACCGGCTCGGCCATCAACCGGGGCGGGCTGGACGACCGGATCGATCTGCGCCAGGGCAGTGCGCCGGCATCGCCGTTCGAAGCCGAACTGTTTGACGTCGGAACCATGATCCATGTCGGCATGAACATTGGGGACAAGGCGCAGCTCTTTTTCGGCATGTATCGCGTCTTGCGAACCGGCGCCCTGTTTGGCATCTACGACATCATGGCCCTTGGCGACGGGGAATTGGTCTATTCGGTACCATGGGCAGATGGCGAAGTGATGAGTCGATTGGGGACGCCGCATGAATACGAGGAAGCGCTGCAGAGCGCCGGCTTCGAAGTCGTGACCATCGTTGATCGGCGCGACGATGCACTTGATTTTCTCGAGGCGAACGGTGGCAGATTGGCTGTCGACGAAACGCCGTCGCCCTTTGGCCTGCACATGTTAATGGGCGCGAACAGGTCCACCAAAGCAAGAAACATGATGGACAATCTTGTTGCCGGCCTAATTGCGCCAATGGAGATCATCGCTCGCACGCGATAATCCTCGTGCAGAGGATTTCTTGTGATTGGGTGTGCCCGATAACCCAACGATCTACGCCGCCGACGTGCGCTTGAAAAAGAGCGCTGCGATCCCGAACCCCGAGAGAATCAGTACAATCGGGATGATCAGCAGCAGATCCACGCGGATGTCGGCCTCCGGCGAGAAGACCACGATGGCCCACTCCCACACCGCCCAAAACAGCCAGGCCGTGGCCGGCACAAGCAGCGCACCGCTGCGCCGTTCCGGCTTGCTGCGTAGGAGCAGGTAGGCAACGAAAAAGAGGCCGCCGATCAGGGCGATCAGGGCGGGGTTCTGGATGAAGAGACCAACAATCTGTTCCATGTCAACCCCCAAACACCTCGCGTAGATTGTCGCGGATCATCAACACGACCAGCCCAACCACCGCCATAACAATTGCAAGCACCCAGAACTCATAGAGCAGGATCGCTGCGTTGAGCACACCGAGCGCGATGGTCAGACCGTAGAGATAGCCACGCAGGCGTCCGCGCGTGGCCGCCTCTACCCCACCAAAGGCGACGGCCACACCCACCAACCAGAGCGGCCACGTCGGCGGGCGGAAGTAGACCAACGCCACGATGACCAGCAGCAACAGTCCGCCGCTCACCGCGGCCCACCACAGGGCAAAGCGGCTCTGCTGGCCCAGTGGCGGCTGCGGAGCATGGGCGCGCTGGATGTGGCCGCGCACCGCTCCGAAGTCGCCTTCGCGCAGTCGGCCAAACTGCGCTTCGCCGGCTGCCAGCGTCTCGTCGACGTCTACGAGGCGCTGATTGAGTGCGTGCAGCTTGGCAATCTCCTCGTCGAGCGTTGCCTGCCGTCGCTTGTACAGGTCGTCCAGATAGTCGGCCTGCTTCAGGGTGATCACCTCCAGGTCCAGCGTGCGCACAATGTCGCGCTGCTGCTCGATCTGCGCAGCCAGTTCCTTCTGCTCGTCGCACAGCGTTGCCAGCATCTGCTCCGTAGCGGCGACCGCCTTGCGTGGGGGCAGCACCTTGTCAAGGCCGGCCCAGCCCAACGGATCGCGCCACGACTCGCGCACGCTGCCGTTGCGGTTGTACTTCGGGCCGGAGGGTGCGCGCTCTCCGCCCAGCGGGTCCCACGTATCCAGCCCCCACAGCCCGCGATAGCCATCCACCCAACCGTCTTCGTCAGAGATCAGGATTGGCGTCCACGGCTCCTCCTGACCTGGTCCGATGGTATGCCCGTCACCGCGTGCATAGTCTACAAATGGGATGCTGAGCAGATTACGCAAGCCTTGGGCAAGATTCAATTGGCCGCTCTGGCGTAGCGTGTTGGTCCAAAAGCGGTCGAGTGCCGCTGCGCCGCCATAGATGGGCGCCAGGAAGGTCGGTTCGACCTGCATCAAGTATTCCCCGTGCGCAAAATAGCTGGCGTGTGAGCCGGCGCCGGCATAGATCACCGGATGGGTGCCGTCGATTTTTTCAACTTCGGGATCATCCCAGCGCCGGCGCAGGTCATCGCCACTAAAGTCGTGCGACGCATAGGCCACCCAACGAGGCACGGGGTCAGCGTCGCCCTCGTCGGAGAGATAAACAAAGACCTGTTCCCAATCAGACTCGTGGTCATTGACACCATGGAAGGTGGAACGGAAGTCGTTCATCGCAAAAAAGTAGATATAGTGGAGAACGATATAGCCGCCGGTGCGCACGGCCCGTGCATAATAGACGCGTCGCGGATCCTCCTGTACCATGGCGGCGTATTTCTGTTGCGCCGCAGCTGCGGTGCCGCCTGGGACGCGGCCGCGCATGAGCAACGACAGGTCGAACAGGCCGTCGAGGATGCGCGTCACCGATCCCACCCGTTGCAGCCGGTTTGGCGACGGGAGCGGCACCCGGTCTGCCCGGGTACTCCAGCGTTGATAGGCCACGGCCTGCAACGGCTCATCCACAAACTGAAGGTAGTACCGGTGGCCGGGCGGAGCAGTGCGAAACTCGGCCAGCGCTGTGGCGGTCAGCTGTCCCCGTTCGGCCACACACGTGGCCTTGCGCCGGCTATCGGCCAGCCAGAGGCTGGCGTTCTGAAGATAGCCGTCCACCGCGCAGGGGAAAAACATCTCGCCCAGCGTGTAATGGATCGCCGGTTCGTAAGTGCGCAACAGGTTAAGGTCGTTCATGCGCTGGCTCCGTCAGGCTGCGGTCGGTCCTCGAACAGCATTCTAACCTCGCGCTGATTCATGTAGAAGATCATCGCCACACTGAGCGCCATCGATATGTATTCCGGCGCCCCACGGAAGTAGCCAACGGCGTCGGATGCCATCCAGTAGGCCAGCAGCAGCAGCATGCCATACCAGGCCCAGAGTCGATAGCGCCAAAGCCCGACCACCACGACGGCAGTCGCCAGCATGATGCCCAAACTCTCCAACAGACTCCAGGCTTGCGGCGCCATGACGGCCCAAATGTCCGCTGCCGCCACCGTCATCCCGATGCCCAAGAAGGCGGCCAGCACCACACCCAACACTGTCTGTACACTCAACAGGACCAGAATTGCGTAGAGGCCGAACGGGCGCCGACGGCGCGTGGATAACGAGTCGATATCGGCGTACGTCGGGGTTTCCGGCAAACCGGAATCGGATGGATTCATGCGATTTTCCTTCTATAGACAAAATACGGCCGATACGCTCGAACCGTCTGCGACCTGGCCACCTCAATGCCCAGGCCCAGTATGCCGACCAGCGACTGCTCAGTGCTATCGACTGCTATTGCTGCCCCGGTCGCATTCACTGCTTCGAAGAGGAGACGCTGGGGCAGTTCGCCATCCTCCACGTAAGAGATGGCCGGGTCGCCCATCTCGTAGCCCCACTGACTGGCGTCCTCCAAGGCGGCGAAGCAGGCTGACTCCTGGTCCATAACGGGATCGAAGCAGGCCATTCGCGTGGCGTGATCATATCGCCAGATTAACCACATTTGCTGTGAAGTTAGTTCCACTGAACATTCAGGCGGTCAAGTGCGATCCAATCGAGTGCAATCCAATGCAAAGACAATACTTGTCAGGAACCGAATACCACGCGACAGGTCCGGTGGCGACCGCCACCGGACCTTGAGATGATTGAAAAACGCAGGCCGGTCGGCACACATAGCCGGCCCTTCATAAACGCTAGTTTATCATCATGGGAAGCCAGATGGACAGATCCATGTCAGCGCCATCCGGACCGCTATACGATCCCTGCGCCTCCCCCACGATGAAGGGACCGTGACTTTCGATACACCCGTCGATGCCGACCTCCTACAGGTATGAGGTCGTAGCGGTGGTCGTGAACGAGGCCTATGGTGCACCATGTTCCAGCACACCATAGGCCTGTGATTGGTCTAGGCTTTACGGTCTAGCGATTCACGTACGGCAGATAGAATGACAGTGCTTGATCCTCAAGCCAATACATGATCGGAAAGAAGAACTTCAGCGACGTCGGCGCCACGTCACGCTCGTTGGTGAAGGTGCAGTGTACCCGTTCACCGGCCACCAGGTTCAGATCCACGCTGCGGCTGTTGAGATCACCGGCGAAGGTCTGGCCCGTGGCGCTGTCCACACAGGACTGATGTCAGTCAATTCATACCCCGCCGCGGTCGGATCATCCTCGCTGATGGTGTAGGGGCCCGGCAGCTCAGGCCGGTGAAGTCCTGGATCCCGCCTGCCGGTCACCGAAAACGCACCGAGCGTGCCGCCGGAAGCCGAAGCTGTCACTGCTGGGCGGCACGGTCACCTTCTCCACCGTGATGGTGTCATCTTCCGTGTTGGTGAAGTTACACGTCACCGTCTCGCCCGGGTCCAGGTTGATGGTCGCCGTACGCGAGCGGCTACATCACCGCTGGAGGCAGTACCGCCCGCTGACGCTGATCGACGCAGGTCAGAGCCGCTCAGCTTGTAGCCCGACCCCTGCGGATCCGCTTCTCGTCACGGCATAGCTGCCGGCGGACAAGTTGGCGACTAGCTTGCTGCCGCCGTCATCGAGACGTGAAGGCGCCCAGCGACCGCAGAAGACTGAAGCCGCTGCCGCCGCCGGGAGCCGTACGCCTTCTTGATGATAACCGTGCCCAGCTTGCTGTTGGTGAAGGTGCAGTGCACCCGCTCACCGGCGGTCAGGTTGAGATCCACGCTACGGGTGGTCAGGTCGCCGGCGAAGGTCTGGCCGGTGACGCTGTCCACACAGGAGATATCCGTCAAGACATAGCCGGCCGGAGAGGGGTCGTCCTCGCTGATGGTGTAGCGGCCCGGCGCTTAGCTCCGTGAAGTCCTTGACGCTGCCGCCGGCCACGGTGAACGCGCCCAACGTGCCACCAAAGCCGAAGCTGTCGCTGCTGGCCGGGACGGTCACCTTCTCTACCGTGATGGTGTCGTCCTCAGTGTTGGTGAAGGTACAGGTGACCGTCTCGCCCGGGTCCAGGTTGATGGAGGCCGTGCGCGAGCCCACATCGCCGGACGAAGGCTGGCCGCCCTTGTCCGAATCGGCGCAGCTCAGACCGCTCAGTTCATAGCCCGACGCCGATGGATCGTTCTCGCTCACGGCATAGCTGCCCGGCGCCAGGTTGGCGACCACGTTGCTGCCGCCGTCATCGAGGCTGAAGTCGCCCAGCGAACCGCTGAAGCTGAAGCCGCTGCCGCCGCCGGGGGCCGTCGCCTTCTTGATGATTACCGTGCCCAACTTGGTGTTGGTGAAGGTGCAGTGCACCCGCTCGCCCGCGGTCAGGTTGAGATCCACGCTACGGCTATTCAGGTCGCCGGGGAAGATTTGGCCGGTGGCGCTGTCCACGCAGGAGATGCCGGTCAGGGCATAGCCGGCCGGCGCCGGGTCGTCCTCGCTGAGGGTGTACTGTCCGGCACTCAGCCCCGTGAAGTCCTGCACGCTGCCGCCGGCCACGGTGAACGCGCCCAGCGTGCCGCCGTCAAAGCCGAAGCTGTCGCTGCTGGCCGGGATGGTCACCTTTTCCACCGTGATGGTGTCGTCCTCGCTGTTGGTGAAGGTACAGGTCACCGTCTCGCCCGGATCCAGGTTGATGGAGGCCGTGCGCGACCCAACGTCGCCAGACGAAGGCTTGCCGCCCTTGACTGAATCAGCGCAGCTCAGTCCGCTCAGTTCATAGCCCGACGCGGACGGATCGTTCTCGCTAACGGCATAACTGCCCGGCAGCAGGCTGCCGACCACCTTTTCGCCGCCATCGTTCAGGCCGAAGTCACCCAGCGAACCGCTGAAGCTGAAGCCGCTGCCGCCAGTGGGGGCCGTCGCCTTCTTGATGATCACCGTGCCCAACTTGGTGTTGGTGAAGGTGCAGTGCACTCGCTCACCCGGCGTGAGATTGAGATCCACGCTGCGGCTGGTCAGGTCGCCGGGGAAGGTCTGGCCGCTGGCGCTGTCCACGCAGGAGATGCCGGTCAGGGCATAGCCTGCCGGCGCCGGGTCGTCCTCGCTGATGGTGTACTGTCCGGCGCTCAGCCCCGTGAAGTCCTGCACGCTGCCGCCGGCCACGCTGAACGCGCCCAGCGTGCCGCCGTCAAAGCCGAAGCGGTCGCTGCTGGCCGGAATGGTCACCTTCTCCACGGTGATGGTGTCATCTTCCGTGTTGGTGAAGGTACAGGTGACCGTCTCGTCAGGGTCCAGATTGATCGTTGCCGTGCGACTAGCCACATCCTGTGTGGATGCGACGCCGTTGGGATCGCCATCGACACAGGTAAGACCGCTCAGTTCGTAGTTCAGGCCCGACGGGTCATTCTCGGACACGGCGTACGTGCCAGGCGCCAGATTGGGGACGGTCTTGCTGCCGTTGTCATTGAGCGTAAAGTCGCCGAGGTCACCGCCGAAGGTGAAGCCGCTGCCGCCGTCGGGCGCCGTCGACTTCTTGATGATGACCGTGCCCACCCTCTTGTTGCTGAAGGTCTCGTAGGCGCCGATGTCGTCGGCGCCACCCGCAGGGCGCGGCTCGCCGCGCTGATCAGTAGTCAACGGCGTGTCGCCGGCATCGATGGCCGGCGAGCCTGTCAGCAGCGCGTGGGTGAATGTGGGACCGCCGTTGTTTGCCAGCGGACCGAGGAGTGGGTCGGTGTTCTGCTGATCGCCGGTCGCGGTGAAACCGCAGGACGAATCGCTGACAAGGTTGTGCCCCGCCGAGACAGTGCTCCCCCCAAGGACAGTACCACAAGCCGGCGTCCCGTCGTGGAGAATGATACTGTTCTGCACCGTGGTCACGCCAGGACTATCGGGTGTGGTAAATGTGTCATTGAAGGTGAATATGCCACTCACAGTTCCGCCGGCATTGTCGGCAATGGTACTGCTATTGATTATCAGTGTGGAGCCAAAGTTGAGAATGGCTGCGCGACCTAAGTTCGACACGATAGTATTGCCACTGATGGTGCTGTTGTTGATCGTCAGGCTGGTCATGTCGCTTTCGACTGCAATGGCGCTACCCTGGCTACCTGCCGAATTGTTGGTGATGGCGCTGCGGTTGATGGTTATTGTGCCATTACCGGGGTGCAGGGAGGAGCCGTCGAACATATCTCCACTGGCGATACCACCACCAAATGCGATGGCTCCTGTAACACTGTTTCCGGTGATGGTACTGTCGTTGACAACCAGCGTACCGGCGTTGGCGATGCCGCCGCCTTCGCCGGGCCCCAGGTTGTCGCTGATGGTGCTGTTGTTGATGGTCAGGTCGCCGCGATTAAAGACGCCGCCGCCGTTATGGCCGGAGTTTCCACGGGTGATGGTGATATTGTTGAGCGTGACCGTAGTATCCGGTTGAACGTATAGCGGCAGCACGCCGGAAGTTCCCTGCCCATCCAGCGCGAAACCGCCGCCTTCAATGACCAGTTCCGAATTGGGGTCGGCGTTGCCGATACGTGTGGTGCTGTTGTTCAGGGGGATGTTGGCGCTCAACTCGATGGTGAAGACACAGGATGGCGCCGCCCCGTTGAAGGTGGCAATCGCAGTCTTGAGTGCGTCCTCATCGCCGACGGGGGTCGTGCCGCCGCAGGACGCGGCCGCCGGCTGCACGGGTCCGGCCATCGCCAGCAGCACGCCCAGGATGAGCGCGCCCAACCCTATGCGCAGCTTTGCGAATGCATTCAAATGATGCGTCTGTTTTGACATGTTCTGTTTCCTCGTGTGAAAAAAGATACGATTTGCTTCTGATAGATATTCGATCTGCCGGGAAATTCCGCTACTCACTTGGCTTCCCTTACCTGCGGCGCCAACACGACGTCGTGCGCGGACGCTGCTTCCTTGTAGAGGCCGGTACGCGTGGTCACGTTGCCCGGCGCCTCGAATGTGTACAACCGACCGGTCACAAAGACGCGGGTCGGCTGCTGTGCGCGGACGTCGGCGAGAAATGTGCGCAGCAGATCGTCTCGACCTGCGTTGTTGGGCACGTGTACCGGGAACGAATGGCCCGCTTCGTCATCCGCCTCCGCTTTCAGATTGAAACGCCAGGTATGGTCGTCGGGACCCGGGCTGCTCCACCAATCCGCCAAAATTTCTTGTGTCCCTGCATTGCCATACAGGTTGCTGTGGTCCACATAGCCCCACAGGGTCACGACCTGACCATCGGCGATCTGCACTGCCTGCCTGGCAAAGCCGTCTGTGCTGATAGATGAGGCCGCAACATAGTCGCCTACCTGCTCGTTACAGCCGGCCGGCAAAATGAGTGCGAAAGAAATAATGAGGCGCAGGATGTTGTTCATTGAAATCCCGCAGTAAACTCTTGATCTCGGCCGAGAGCCGGGGCGCTGACACCGGTGAAGATGTGTCCACGCACGCCTCGTCACGCGCCAATGCCAACGCAAGAAAATAGCGACCTCGCACGTCCCCGGCACCCACCAGAACAGGCGTAGTTGCCGGCATGTTGCTGGTGCGTGCCGGGGACGTTCAGGTTCTGGGCAGCACTACGCCGGAATGACGGCGCCCAACAGCAACCCCACCAGCCAGCCGACGACGGCCAACGCCACGGCGCCGACGAGCGCGCCGCTGAATCCCTTTACGCGCAGCCCCTTGACGATGTTGCCGCTGATCATCAGCACGACCGCCGCAACGATCAGGTGAACGATAGCGCCCAGGAAGCCGCCACCTATGGTGATC
>CAWKCP010000014.1:0-263831 GCA_963848115.1 uncultured Chloroflexia bacterium
CGGCGGCGGCCTCGTTCATGGCGGCTCCTAGTTTCGTTTGCTCCGGAAATAGATTTTCATCGCCAATTAACGCAGTTGTCCCAGTTCTATCAAGTTGGCCATGCAGGCGGGGACTAACTCCGGCCAACATCAGCTTACCTCCGTTGGCCTGGAGCGCCTGAGCATAACGACGCAAGACGCCGATAAAGGTGCTGCCCACTTCCGGTTGCCCGCGCAGAAGGAGAATCACCACGGCTCGTTGGGCTTCGTCAGCCATGGGAAGCTTTTGTTCAAACGTAGAGGCTGAGGCAAAAAAGAGGCTGCCGTAGGTGTGAAGTAAGGTCACCTCGCCGCTGGACAGTTCGGCCGGGGCCGGCTGCTCATCCGGAAAGCCGCCCTCAACCGGTACAATTTGCACAATCTCAACCCGATTCGACGAATGAACCACATGGAGCACTATCGAGATTGCAATACCCACTGAAATGGCATATTGCAGAGGCATTATCAGCGTGGCCGTTAGGGTCAAGAGCATGGCCGTGCGGGCGACCCATCCGGTAGACCAGACGAGTTCAATTTGGCGGGGTCGTATGTTCTGGAATCCAACCACCACCAGCAGGCCGCCCAGCGCGGTCATAGGCACCAGTTTAACGGCATTTGCAAACAGCAGTACAATGACAGCGACCAACAGACCGGCAAAAATATTGGCCCAACGCGATTTGGAGCCGGCATTGACTGTAACGGCGGTTCCTGACATCGAGCCGCCGCCGGGGATGCCCTGAAAGAAGCCGGCGGCGATATTGGCTAGCCCCTGCCCGGCAAAATCTCTTGAAACATCCGGATATTTGCCGTCCGGATTCGGAAAGCTTTGACCAACACCCGCTCCTTGAACCAGACCAATGATCCCGATCGCGATAGCCGGCATCACCAGCGTCGGTACCAACGAAAGCTCAGGTAGCATGGGAATCGGCAATGCTCGGGGAATGTAGGCGATATCGCCGACGACTTCGATTGACTCGACGCCAAAAGCGGCTGTCAAGAGGACAGATACAATGGTGATCACGATCAGCGAAAGAACCAATGCAAACTGTTTCAGGCGGGTGTAACCAAAGCCAATGATAAGCCCAATCGTGGTCAACCCTAGGAGCGTCGTGAGGGCATTAAATTGATTTACATTAAGCACCATATCGGCCAGCATGGGGATTTCGACGTAATAGGGAGTCGTGTAACCCGTCAGGTCGGGCAGCGCGCCGATAACAATATTCAGGGCTATCCCGGTGATAAAGCCCGTCATTACGGATTGAGACACATATTTGATCAGGCTTCCCAACTTCAAAAGCCCCACTACCAATTGAAAGATGCCAATTAGCAACACTAGGGTGACCATGGCAGCCATCTTCTTCTCGTCCGGGACAAAATACAATGCATCGCCCACTGCCACCGACAATGCACCGGTGGTTGAAACATTCATATAGATCGAACTGGTGAATAGGGCCCCAATCGGTGTCGCGATCATCAGCGTATAGAGACCCATAACCGGGTTGACCATAGCCAACATCGCATTGGCCATGCCCTGGGGGACATTCACTATGGCAAAGGTCAGACCGGCCAAGAAGTCGGCGGTGAGTTGCTCTCGTCCCAAGGGCAGGTATGAGCTTGGGGTTAATCTACGCATCGCTTGCACCTTTGTCTATATGAGCCACGGGTTGATCACGTAGGTTGGCATTTAGAATATATGCACTGACCAGAAAAACCCAAGCTGGAAAGACCAGAAAGATCAATTGATCCCACCAGGAAGAATCGCGCCAATCCACAATACGGCGCCGACACCCCAAGTAAGGAGGACCAACCAGCGTGGTACTACGTTGGTCCGGAACCAGACTGCGCCGGACGAGAACACGTAGACGCCCGCCATCCTCATGGCGAAGATAGCAATGATGTTGCGCATGAGTTTCCGGCCCATCATATAGAAACCACCCTCAATCAATAGCTCAGGATTCACGGAGTAACCGTACACGATAGTCGCACCTATGGCTGCCCAAATAAACACCATGCCCAAAAAGAGCAATCCGCTTCCGATGAATACCGTTGAGAAGAATTGGTCCTCCAGGTGCCCCAAAAGGTCACGCGGAACGCCCATGAACCACAGAAACGCAATGCCGGCAAAGGGTACCAGACCGATAGCAAACGAAGCAGTATCTCCATATTGTTTGAGCCAGTCGCCGCTGATATCGGTCGGACTGGCTGGAAATGAAATTTCAAGCAAGCCAATGATCGTTCCCATCAAGGCCGAAAAGACAAGTCCGGCTATCGCTGCTGTACGCGGTGATCTGAGGCGAGGTCTTGTTAGATAGCTTATATCACCATTTGGACCAGACATGGTTTCCCCATTGAGGATTGTCGTCAAAAACTCGCTGAACCATGGCGCCGGCGAAATCAATGATCTCGACGTGGTTTCAGTTTAGCTGCATCAACAACGGCAGTTCGAAGCGCGGCATACCGACCGGCAGTGCAGGGGTAGAGCCTTGCGCACAGAGCGCAAACTGTTCATTGAGGTTGCGTGGGGAACATCCACTCGTTGATGTTGTAGAGCGTTGATGTTGAGAGGATGTTCGCCCACTCATTCATTGTGCGCCTCCTGGGATCCGTGACTTCAGGACCTGAGCGCAACGATCTCGTTCTGTAATTCGTCGAGCAGGAGTGCGTATTCTTCCGGCGTCAGAAACGCCTTTATCTCGTCCAATAGAAATAGGATCCAGCCCACACGCTCTTCCGCCGGACGTATGCGTCCAATGGTTTCGCCGCTGAGCTGAAGCCACTTGGTTAGGTCCGGATCATAGAGTCTGGTCATGAAGTGACCTCCCACAGGTAACAAGAAGTCGGGCCATTTGGAACGGCCCGACTTCTTTCCGTTTCAGTACACGTGCTCGAACTTAACGCGGCCAGTCGAGCCCCTGCAGCAGCCAGTCCGGCAGTTGCTCTTCCAACTGTGTGATCTGCTGCGCATCGCCGCCGGCAGCAGCAATGGTCCAGATGCCCCAGGCGCCGTCACGGTTGCTCATGAAGGCAATGCGGCTGCCGTCCGGACTCCAGGCGGGCAGGCCGTCGAAGGCCTCGTTCTCGGTCAGCCGGGTGATGGTCCCATCAGCCACGGCCAGCGTGTAGAGCTCCCAAGTTCCGTCCCGCGAGTCGCTCATGAAAACGATAGATTCGCCATCGGGCGACCAGCGCGGCAGCGAGTCGTTGAAGCCGTCGGTCAGCGGGCTGCGCTCGGAGCCATCGGCTGTTGATGGTCCAGAGACCGCAATTGTTGCCCGAGTCGCATCACAGCCTTTGAAGACTATCACGTCGTCGGTCGGGATGCCAATCTGCGTCCTTGCCGAAGCCAAGGTCGATGACCTCCGGGAAGCCGGTGCGGTCATTGCTGGGAATCGGCTCGACGATGTAGACATGCCAACGTCGGTCGCCGGTGCGGTTGCTGGAGAAGACCAGACGGTCGCCCGTGGGGCTCCAGCGCGGCGTGCTGTCTTCCAGGTTGGCCGAATAGCGCACGCGTTCATCGGCATCGAAGTCGTAGGCGCTCAGGCCAAGTTGGTCGGCCTGCACGCTGCGGAAGGCCATGATATTACCGCCGCGCAAGACCGAGGGCTGCATGGCATTGGCGATAATCAGCGTGGCTTCGGAGCCGGGCTGGGCCGACACGGCATAGATGTCTTCCAGATCGTAGGCGCGGTTGCCCTCGCGCAGCACGCGTGATGCCGAGAAGACGATCACGCTTTCGGGATCCAATTCGTCGGGCGCATCAACGACTTCCATAGCAGGCATCTGGACGACGGCAGCCATGGGCGGGGCATCAATGACGGGCACGTCGTCGGCATCGGTCGCTTCGATGTAGGCGGCAGCAACCCAGCCCAGCCCATTGGGCGCTTCGGGCACGCTGGCAACCCACCAGGCGCCATCTTGGCTGACGCCGATGATCTCACCTTCAACGCCCTGGGCGGCGACGCCCCAGATGTCGTAGCCGGTGCCGGGACCAGTACGCACGTTGACGCCGGCCTCAGGAATCACACGGCCGGACGGTGCGGCGGCCATAGCGGCGGCCAACTCAACCTCAGGAGCATCCGAATCGTCGGCCACCGGATCAGGATCGGCGGCGCTTTCTTCATCGGCGGCCTCCTCAGCCGGGACTTCGGTCGGTTCGGCAGCGGCTTCTTCGTCAGTTGCCTCCTCAGCCGGGACTTCGGTAGGCTCGGGAGCAGCTTCTTCCTCTGCCGGGGCCTCCGTCGGCTCGGCAGCGGCTTCCTCCTCAGTCGCTTCCTCGGCCGGGGCCTCTGTCGGCTCGGCAGCACCTCTTCAGCCGCAGCAGGCTCGCTTGCCGGCGCCTCTGCCTGCTGTCCGCCGCACGCAGCGAGCACGAGCAACACGCTCATCATCAGTGCCAGGAAAACAAGCGTCCTGGAACGCCCTTTCACATGGGATTTTCTCAACATTGTTTGTACTCTCCTTGAATCTTTGATTGTGACCTACCCGCTTGCGTTCAGGATAGGTATCGGATGAATCATTAGCGAGCTACGATAAAGCTTGACTGGTACGGAACCGCGACGGCAGGGAAAGCCAACTTCTTAGGCTCCCCTGCCGTCACGCATACATGCCGTGAGCCGTGAGGCACAGCCGGTAGCATCGCGTTACGGCGCACGATCCATGATCGCCACGATCTGATCGCCGCTGTTGCGCAGTTCCAGCCTGTTGCCGTCGATGCGGAAACGGGTTGCAGACGGTAGCGTCAGCAAGAACGCAGCTTCCTGTTCCATCACCCCTTCCGGTTCGGGACACAACTGTGACGTTGCGCCCAAACTGCTGATCGTAATCTCGTTGTTGCTGGTCGAGAAGGAGCCGAAATAACCGTTGCAGCCGCCGTTGCCGGTCACCTGCCCATCGGCGCCGAACTCGGTCGTGATCCGCGTGTCGGCGATCAGCGTTGTGATGCCGTTGCCGTCATTGAACTGAACCACCTCCCAGCGAGTGCCATTGAGCAGATCGGCCGCAGGTGTGTTGGTCGGGGCCGGCTGCGGTGTGTTGGTCGGCGCCGGCTGAGGCGTATTTGTCGGCGTCGCGGTCGGGGCCTGGCCGACAACGTTGACAGTCACCTCACGGAAGACAGTCGAGCCATCGCGTAGCAGCACGCGCATCTCATAGGTGGTGGTGGCGGTCGGACAGACCTGTTCGCTGCCCTGGCCGGCACGCGGGAAGCGAGCGTAGTTCTCGCCGCGTGGATAGACCCAGACTGCCTGCACATTCTGGACATCCCAGTTCAAGCGCGTGCATTGGCCCTGATTGATGCTCGTCTGGTCAGCCCAGAGCGAGATCTGCGCGGTCGGTGTGGCCGTGGCGGCCGGAATCGGTGTGCGCGTGGCAATGGGCGTCACCACAATCGGCGGTACGGCAACCGGCGGCGCCGGCTCGATCACGGGCACGTCAGCAACATTGCTGGCGAGAACAAAGTCGGCAGATACCCAGGCGATGCCGTTGGGCGCGGAAGGAACCGAGACCGCCCACCAGGTGCCGGCCGGGTTGCGCCCGACGATTTCGCCTTCATCGCCGAAGACTGCAAAGCCCAGGATCGGGTAGTGGGTGCCGGGACCGGAGCGAATGTTGACGCCACTGGGAGCCGTGACGCGACCCGTGGGCATGGCCGGCTCCGGCTCGGGCTGGGGAAGGTCAACCTCGAGCCGCGGCGACAAGAGCACTGCGGTTTCGCCATTGGCGGCACGCAGCACCATCAGGTTGCCTTCCATGCCGAATGTGGCCACGGTCGACAGCGCGATCAGATATTCGGCTTCCTGGGTCATGACGTCGGGGGGACTTTCGCAGAAGCGGAATGTGGTGGCGATCTCGCCAATCGTGAGCGTGTCGCCGTTGACGGTATAGCCGGCAGAATAGTTGTTGCAGCCGGCCTCGCCGCTCAGTTGGCCATCGGTCCCAAAGTTGGCGGTGATTTCGGAACCGTCAATGACGCCCACAACGGCTTCCCGACCATTGTTGTAGCCGGTCACCTGCCAATTGGTGCCCGCCAGGTCCTGAGATTCGGCCACGAAGGTCGCCAGAATCTCATTGCCGCCGCGCAGGATCAACTGGCTCGTGGGAGCCGACGAAGTCGGTCGTGGCGGCAAGTGCGTTCATGTAGGCCGTGGCTTGATTCATGATCGCGTCTTCGCATGCCATCATGGTTGACGCCATGGGCTGCGCAAAGGTCAGGTTGGAGCCGTCTTGGGTGTAGGCGCCGTTGAACTGATTGCAGCCGTCTGTGCCATTGGCTGTGCCATCGTTGCCAAAGGCCAGCGTAACCCGCGTTCCCGGCAACGGCAGGCTGCCGTCCAGGCTGCTCAGCACCCAGCTTGTGCCGGCGAGATCCATGCCGGCCACGACTTCGTCCGTGCCGGTGTCAGGCGGCGGATAGGCGGGCTGGCAGGCTGCCAGCACTGCAAGCACAAGCATGGCTAAACCGATTCTGATCAAGTTTTTCATATAGATCTTCTCCTTTATAGTATCGAACTAAACATTGTACGTTATATTACTAAACCTTGTACGTTATATTACTAAACCTTGTACATCACACTACTCTTGGATATGGAAACCAATTCCCGTCATCACCTCCTCTCAGAACTGAAATCAAATGGGTGTGTTCAGACTCAGTTGAAGCATTCCGGGATTAGGCCAGAACGAATTGGGTGAACCAGAAAGGCCGTGGCCTAATCCCGGAATGCTGGCTCAACTCGTTTTGAACATACCCAAATCAAACGAGCATATCGGCAATACCTTTCCAAAGAAACCAGATCCCGAAAATCAACGAAACCGTAATGGTAAGCATACGGCTGTGCCGTTACAGCCACCGCTGCGACGCATTCAACAACTTCGCCGACTGTCTTGGCGCTACGACGGAATCGTATACTACGAAATCTTGTACGGTATACTGCTGAAACTTGGGTGTGGAAATCAGTTCTCGTCAACACCTCCTCTTTGAACTGAAATCAAACGAGCAGTACGTTACTCACTGTTTGACCATATTACTTAACGGACAGCGTCATGAGGGCATACAACGATATCCCGCCTACAAAGAGAATGCCGGCAAAGCTTGGCTCTCCCTCCTTGTTCGCCTCCGGAATCAAGCTCTGCGTGACCGTTGTGATCAGGAAGCCTGATGCAAAAGCGATCAAGGTGAGTCGCAGCGCCAATGACTGCTCTCGCAGCAGGCCATAGCCCAGCAGCGCGCCGACCACAATGCAGAGCACAAAAAGCCACGATAGCAGACGACGCTGTGCCGACGGAATACCCTGACGTTTGGCCGTGGCTGTCGCTACGAAAGCCAGGGGTAGCGTGCTGGTTGCAATGCCCAAGGCCAGCAGTATGCCGGTGGCCAGTGTGAGCGTGGAGCCGATGCCAATCACCATGCCGTCAATCAGCATGTCGACCAGCACGCCTGCGTAGAGACCAAGGGATGTTACCTCCGCATCGCCGACAGCCTTGGCGGCCAACTGTTGCCCTGATACGTATTCGAAGGCCACGAAGAGCGCACCGCCCAGAAAGAAGGCAAGTGCCACGCCCGACGGAATACCATACCGCACCGCGGGCGGCATGAGGCTGAGTCCGACCAGCGCCGTTATGATGCCGGCGGCAAATTGCAGCGCTGCACTGATCACTCGATCTGGTACGTCAAATCTTTCTGCCAGCGGCGCACCCAGGTACGTGAGACCGGCAGTCAGCAACGCAATGGCAAAAACGAGCGAGAATTCATTCACAGCAGTTCACAAAATCGATGGCGCATGTCCTTCCTGAAGTAGCGGGCCATAGGCGTGTGTTGTTGCGACGACTACGCACCCACCGGATAGCCGGGGCCCAGAGGGATACCCAGCACATACCAAATGACGAAGAAAATGATCCACGTGACGGCAATGATGATGGCGTAGGGCAGCATCAGCGCCACAATGGTGCCCAAGCCTGCATCCTTCTGATAGCGCTGGGCCACTGTCACCACAAAGGGCAGATAGACCATCAGCGGCGTGACCACATTCAGCGGCGAGTCGCCGACTCGATAGGCGGCCAGCACGGTCTGTGGGGCGACGCCCAGGCGCATGAAGATGGGGATGAAGACTGGGGCAAAGATGGCCCACTTGGGCATGCCGCCGGGAATAATGATGTTGAGCAGAAGAATCACCAGAACCATGCCCAGCAACAAGGGCAACGCGCCCACATTCGAGCGTTCCAAGAGATCCGCCGCTGCAACTGCGGCTACGGTCGGCATGTTGGTGTAGTTGAAGTAGGCGATGAACTGGCTGATCATCAGCAGCATGAAGACCAGGCCGCCCAGACCGGAAAAGGTCTTGGTGACGGCGGCGATGACCTCATTGCCGCTGGTCATGGTTCCCGCGCCGCGCCCGAAGGCAATGCCCGTGACCAAGAAGAACATGGTGATGATGAAGAGCAGGCTGTCCATGAAAGGCGTGGCGCCGATAATGTCGCCGGTTAGCGGCTCCCGCAGCGGAGCGCCGGGGGGCAACGTGAGTAGTGCAATCAAGACCAAGTAGACCAGCGCAGCAATGCCGGCAAAGCGCATGCCGCGCGACTCTGCCGGTGTTAGCTTGTCATCATCACCGGCTTCGCCCGCTTCCATCTCGCCAAAATCATACTTGCCCAGCCGCGGCTCCACCATGCGTTCGGTGACAATCGTGGCCACGATGGCGAGCACCAGCGCCGATGCCGCGGCGAAAAAGTAGTTGGCGACAATCGAGATCGGTTCGCCGCCGCCCAGCATGATGGCCTCGTTGGTGATCTCCGTCAACATGCTGTCGATGGGCGTGATGAAGAAGTTGGCCCCGAAGGCCGCGCCCACGCCGGCGAAGGCCGCGGCCATGCCTGCCAACGGGTGGCGTTTGAGCGTGACAAAGGCCGCCGCACCCAGCGGAATCAAGATGAGGTAGCCGGCGTCCGCGGCCACGCTGGAGAGTACGCCCACGAAGATGATGATGAAGGCGATGAGCCGCCGCGGCGCAATCTGCACCAACATGCGGATCGATGCGCCCATCAGTCCGGCGCTTTCAGCCACGCCCGCGCCCATCATGGCGATGAAGGTGACGGCGACGACGCCAAATCCCTGGAAGTTGAAGACAAAGGATGAGAAGAGAAAGCGGATGCCATCCACCGTGAGCAGGCTCTGAATGGCGATTGTGCGCTCTTCGATCTCATAGTCGACGCCGTACGGATTCGGGGGCACGACAATGCCCGGCGCCACGGTGTCCTCATAGTATTCATGCTCGGCAGGCACAGGGACTTCCACCGCGATCAGTTCGGTGACGCTGACGCCGGCCAAATAGAGGATGTGCGAGAGCACGGATCACGCCAATGATCAGATACAGGAACATGAGCACGGGATGGGGCACCTTGTTGCCCACCGTCTCGATGCCGTCCAAGAGTCGCTGGGTAAGACCTTTCTTGTCCGCGATCTCTATATCGCCGTTTTGCGTGCCTTCTGTTTCTTCACTCATCTCGATCTCCCTACTCGATCCACCAATGTGCGGTTACGGTGTGAGAATGCCTAGTACTTGTCCACTGAGGGTTCGTAGTAACCACTTTAGCGGTTTGAGCGGCTGAAGCCGCTACTACGAACCGATTGCGAATACCAGCTTGCGCCAATCAGCGCGGCAATTGCGCCAGTTCTTCCAGGTAGACAATGGCTGTCTCGATGCCGCGCTGGAACATCTCAATGCTGAAATGTTCGTTTGGCCCGTGTAGACCGTCGCTGTCCAAGCCGTAGCCCATCATGACGACCGGGATCTGCATCAAATTCGTAATATCGGCGACCACGGGAATGCTGCCGCCGCCACGTGTGAAGGTCGGCGTCGCTCCCCATGCCTCTTCGTAGGCGCGGACAGCCGCCTGCATTTCGGGCAGATCGAAGGGGATCAGCGCCGGCTCGCCGGTCGTCAGCAGTTCGACCTTGACCGTGACGGTGGGCGGCGCCAGCGAGTCGATGTAGGCTTTCAACTGCTGAAAAATCTTGTGCGGATCCTGGTTGCCGACCAGCCGGCAACTGATCTTGGCCTGGGCTTTGGCCGGGATGATGGTCTTGGGACCGGGGCCTGCCCAGCCGCTGCTCAGCCCGTTGATCTCCAGCGTGGGCCGGGCCGAGACGCGCTCACGGATGGTGTAGTCAGCCTCGCCCCAGGACGCCGGCGCGCCGGTTCCAGCCTGCAATTGCGCCTCACTGATCGCTGTCTTGGCGATCTCAGCGCGTTCGACCTCCGTCAACTCGACGACATCGTCATAGAAGCCGGGCACGGCGATGCTGTGGTCCGGATTGTGCAATTGGGAGAGGATCTCTACCAGCGCCAGCGCCGGATTGTGTACCGCACTGCCCCAGAAGCCGCTGTGCAGATCCTCGGCCGGCCCCTGGACCTCGACTCGATATAGGTCATGCCGCGCAGGCTGTGGAGCAGAGCCGGCTCGTCGATGGCTGGCATGGACGAGTCGCTGATGACGCAGACATCGGCCGCCAGCAGGTCCAGATGCGCCTCCAGGAAGGGACGCAGGTTGGGCGACGCCACTTCTTCTTCGCCTTCAAGGAAAAACTTGACGTTCACCGGCGCCGCCCCGCTGGTCTCCAGATAGGATTCCAACGCCTTGACGTGGATGAAAAGCTGACCCTTGGCGTCGGTCACGCCGCGGGCATAGATCTTGCCGTCCTTCTCCAGCGGCTCGAAGGGATCGCTCACCCAGCCGTCGGCCATCTCGGCCGGCACCACGTCGTAGTGGCCGTAGACGAGCACCGTGGGCTTGTCCGGTCCGGCCTCCAGCCACTCGCCGTAGACGACCGGATGGCCGGCGGTGGGTAGAATCTGGACGTTTTGCACCGCCAATCCGCGCAGATGTTCGGCCAACCACTCGGCCATGCGCCGGACGTCTCCGGCGTGGGCCGGGTCGCCGCTGAGGCTGGGGATGCGCAACATCTCGAAGAGTTCCTGCTGAAATTTTTCGCCGTGGGCACGGGAATAGACACGTGCGGCGTTGCTATCCGGAGCTCATGATTGCTTCTCCTGCTGCCTCCATTTGTCTGATTCTCTGGCCCCCACAATTCGGCCAGTTTGATGCACATCTCTGTGGCCGCGGCCATATCCTGCACGCTGACCCACTCCAGCGGGCCATGGATATTCTGCATGCCGGTGAAAACATTAGGCGTGGGCACGCCCAGCTCGGTGAGACGCGAGCCATCGGTGCCGCCACGAACAGGCACGGAAAAGGGTTCGATGCCGACCTGGCGGCAGGCCTCACGCGCCAGTTCCACCGGACGCATGTCCGTCTTCCAGCCAGTAGCGCATGTTGCGATACTGGGGCGTGACCTCGCAGGTGATTTCGCGCACGCGGTTCGGTGGCCTGAATCGCGGCGCAGACCTGCTGGATCAGCGCTCCCTGCGCCTCCAGTCCGTCCAGCTCAAAATCGCGCAGGATGAAATGAAGCTCGGCTTCGGCTGCCGTGCCGCTCATCTGGTAGAGATGGATGAAGCCCTGGCGACCTTCGGTCGTCTCCGGCGTGAGGGTGACCTGGGGCAGCGTGTCGATGATCTTGGCGGCCAGGTGCAGCGCGTTGACCAGCTTGTCCTTGGCCTGGCCGGGATGGATGGAGACGCCGGTGACCGTCACCGTGGCCTTGTCGGCCGAGAAGGTCTCGTAGACGATCTCGCCCTTTTCGGCCCCGTCCAGCGTGTAGGCGAAGTCTGCATTGAGATCTTCCAGGCAACTTCGCATGAACGCCACGGCCGATCTCCTCATCCGGCGTGAAGCCGATGCGAATGGGGCCGTGGGCAATGTCGTTGTGCTGCAGCAGATGGCGCGCCGCCGCCATGACGATGGCGAGACCGGCCTTGTCGTCCGCACCCAGGAGCGTCGTACCGCTGGCGGTGATGATGTCATCGCCGATCTTGGTGGCCAGGTAGGGCGATGTCTCTGGCGACAGCACTTGGTCGGGCGCATCCGGCAACACGATGGTTTCGCCGGCGTAGCTGCGATGGACAAGGGGCTTGACGCCGGTTCCGCTGTAGGCCGGCGCCGTGTCCACATGAGCCAGCAGCGCAATGGTCGGCGTCGGCAGATTTCGGATTGTGGCCGGAATGGTGGCCAGCAACGCCCCGTACTCGGTCAGGACGACGTCATGGGCGCCGATGGCTTCCAACTCCTCTTTGAGAAGATTCAGCAGGTCAAATTGCTTGGCCGTACTTGGTGCCGTCGATGACGCTTCATCACTTTGCGTATCAATGCGAACGTAGCGGAACAATCGTTCTTCGAGTTCGCGATGTAGTTCTGCATTCATGGTTTTTCTCACACTCTCAATTTTCACGCCGTGATTGAGTCCAAGCGGCGACTGTTGCGAAAGGGGCGATTCTCTCTGAATGGCCTAGCTCTTCATTGCTGCCGGTTCGTTCCTGTTGCGCTTCTTCTTTGACTTTCCATTTTCCTCGACTAGGCCGGTAGGCACCTCGCCCGGCCGATACGAGGGCAGCCCTTGGGCCGGGAAGATGGCCAGCAATGCAATGGCGGCCAGCACCAGGAACGAAGCTTTAAGCGAGCGCATTCTGGCATCGGTATTGATGCGCACGGCCTCCTCGACCTGTTCCGGCGTGGCCGACGTGGCGCTGAGGGTCTCGTCCAGTTGGTCGTTGGAGACAAAGTTGATGTTGTCCAGGTTGACCTCGGCCTGGAGCGAAGCCGGCAGCGTCGGGTGATTAACCAGGCTGCCCAAGATCATTACGCTCAGCAGGCCCACGGCCATGGCGCTGCCAGGGCCGTGCCCATGGCGGTAGATAGGTTGTTGGCTGTGCCGCGCAGGGCGCCCACATCGCCGGCAAGATGTTTGGGTGACGCCGAGACCAGCACGTTGAAGAGCAATGTCAGCAAAGCGCCCTCACCCAACCCCAAAATGACAAGGCCGAGAATCACCAGCGGCTTGCCCCATTCGTTGCGAATGGAAAAGGCAAGCACGATAAGTCCGACTGAAACCATCACAAAGCCGAACGAGCCGATCTGGCGGGGCGTCAAATGCGCATAGGCGCGTACGATAAAGATGGCGGAAGCCGCGATGGCTAGCGTGTACGGCACAACGGCAATCGCCGTCTGCATGCTCGTCCCACCCTGGACAATCTGGATGTAGAGCGGGATCAAGAAGTTCACGGCCGGCCCGATCGCGCCCACGATCAGCATGGTGTAGATGGCGGCGCGCTCCTGGGATGAATCAAGGACTTCCAGTGACAGCAAGGGCGTCTTTTTACGCTCCTGACGTTTGTGTGACCAGACGAAAAAGGCCTGGCCAAGCACAATGCCGACAATGAGCATGAAGGGCGCGGGTGAGAGTCCGAAGAGGCTGATGGGCGCACCAGGACGCGCCAACAAGAAACCCCAGTTGTTGAGATTGTTGAAGGCGACGCTGATGAGAATGATCGCCAAGGCCGCCAGAACAGCACCGACGAAGTCAATCTTGACACCGGACTGACGTTCGACAGGCTGCAGCCGAAAGCTGAGCAGAAACACGGCAATCGAGACGAAGACCAGCAGACCAAACGAGTAGCGCCAGCTCAGTGCCGTGGCCAGAAAACCGGCGACCAGAAAAGCCAACACCCCGGCCAGCGGCGATGCGCCGGCCAGCAGCCCCAGCGCCTGCTCTTGCTGTTTGCTGTGATAGTTGGCGGCGATCAACACGACGAGCGATGGGACGAGTGCGGCTGCGGCAAGGCCGGCCAGCATCTGGGCAGTGTTCATCATGGCGGCGTCGGCGCTGAGCGCCATCATGCCCATGGCCGCGCCGTGCAGCAGCACAGTCACCTGGAAGACGCGCCGTTCGCCGAACAGCTTGCCGATCTTGGCCCCAACCATGACGAAAGCGGCCACAAAGAGCGAATAGACGACGAGCGCAGTACTGATGGCCGTGGCGGATACATTCAGATCTTCCACAATGGCGCCGATGGAGACCGGCAGCGCATTGACGTTGAAGGCCATCTGCATTTGAGCCAATAGAATGATCGCCATCGGCAGCCACGAAGTACGGGCTGCCATTGTTGGGCTGCCCATTGTTGAACTGGCCGGTCCGGCAGGTTGTTGTGCCATGAATCTCCTCGTTTGCAGTTTCATCTGACTCTGACCTGAGCCAGATCTGCTGGACGAACAGTACTCGATTTGCGCCGGCCGGAATCCTGTTTGACGCGATTCGCCGATTGTCGGCGCGGTAAAACCGAGACGCAATCCTGCTTGACGAGATTCTGTGATGTAAATCGTTCGCCAAACCTGTAGGAAAGGTATCTGCTGTCCTCGTCCAACGGTGTAAGCTCAGACCGGACAGGCGGACAAATGCAAGGTTAGCAGTGTACACAGGCGAAGACCAGGTACAGAATGTACTATGGATGTACTATTGGTGAGGATCAAGCGAGGTTGGATAGTACGCTTCTAGTACATTCCGTACCTGGTGTGATTGTAGAGAAGCGGTATGCTGTAGATGTGCAATCAAGAGTCGATTGCGTGTTCATGGTTGCTAGGGAAGTCGTCAGGCCGATAGCCTCGACAAGAGCCTGCTGGCCGACGTTGTTAACCCATTCTGATTCTTTGCATTGTCCGATCTTATGCCTGCGGCAGACATCTTGGGGAAGGCGCAATGAGCCTAGAAACCGACTCGAAAAGCGACATATATAGTGTATGTGTCAAGAGCATACTGGACGAAGGCTGGATCTATGCGCTCCAACTCGACCCTGTGGTCACCCATCGCCACTACGCCGGTCCGCCGCGCACGGTCCTTACCCTACGGCTGGCCGATCAATCGGAAATGCTGGGCCTGCTCAACCGATTGCACAATATGGGGCTCACGCTGCTTTCAGTCGAATTGGACCGGCTTGAATCAGTGTGATGCGTGAAGCGAGCTGACGTCATGATCACTGATTCATGCCGACAGAAGACCGAGACTCTTGGCGCGCTCAACAGCCTCGAAGCGATTGTCGACTTGGAGCTTGGCGTAGATGTTGGCTGTGTGGTTGCGCACTGTATGGGGAGAAACAGTCAGCCGGCGGGCGATCTCTTTGTTGGAAAAGCGTTCCCCAAGGAGTTGAAGAACATCCAATTCGCGCTCCGTCAACGGTTCCGGTAAGTCCTGAGACGGAACCGCCTGCTTCGATAGAGCTGCATCGTTCGACACGAAAGCATCTGCAGGAAAGAAAACCAGCAACAGCCCAGCAAGCCGAGCGTGCTCAGGTTGCATCTCCAACTTGCGCAGCATTCCTTCGATGACAGGACCATGCTCCAGAAACGGTTCTACATTTCCCATGGGCACAGCCAAATGCAACGCTGTTGCCAGCACGTCCAGCGCCGCCTCCGACTGACCCAATCCCTCTTTGACCAACGCATGCAGGACAAGTGCTTCGGCCAATCGATACCAGGCATAGTTGGCTTCGTGCTCTGCGATCGAACCCTGCAAGATCTGATCGGCCTCTCTTAGGCTGGCTTCCGAGCCATCTGCCAGCAAGATCTGCGTCCGGATCACCGGGATACGGTCGGCGACATTGACCATGCTACTGCGTGATCGGCTCAACGCCCAGCGCAGCGCAGACTCAACTTCTCCGCACGTCAAATCTACGAAAGCTTCGAGCGCTTTGACTTGATCGAGTAAGAACGATTGGCCCATCATGCGCGCATCTGCTTTGAGTTGATCGACCAATTCGCGGCTCTTTTCAGGTTGACCCAGCCGAGCATAGATGCGGATCAAACTGTACATATCCACCACGGCTTCCCGCCCCGCGGTCATATGTGGATTTCTGACGACGTCCAGATGATACTGTTCGGCGGTTTCGAGCTGATTGCGCGCGTCGGCGATTGCGCCAAGTCCGTGCTGGCTGATCAGGGCAATGATGGGCAATTCGTGCTGCTGAGCCAAGCGCAGATTCTGTTGAAATCTCAGTTCGGATTCGCTAAGGTTGCCATCGCAATAGTGGAAGAAACCGACGGTATGCAGAATCCGACATCGGGCCACAAGCGGCCATTCGGTTGCCTCGTCGAGGGTAGTCGCTGCTATGGTCATGGCTAGTTCAAGATCCCCCAACCGTTGGCTGGTGTACGCCAACCACAACACCACATGACAATGCGTGAAGGCAAGATGGGGACGTATCTGCGCCCAACTGTGCCGGATCTGCGCCAACGTCGTTGTCCGATCCATTGAATCATCCAGCGACGTACGGAGCGCGACCAACTCGGCCTCGAGGATCTGCTGTGTGTCGGGAGACAATGTCGCAGACGGCACGTTCAAGAGCGCTTGTGCTCGGCGTATAAAGGCGAGGCATCGCTCATTGTCCACTTGATCGTGTTGTATCCAGGCCATGCTGACCAACAGCGCCGGCCGCTGATCCATCACCGGCAACGGAACCTGCTGCAGCCACGCTTCGAGATCCAAGAAGCGCAGTTGATTCAATGCGCCCGCCCGCTGTTGCTCGATCAGGTCGGCAACCGCGCCGGCGTCAGCAATCATCGTCAGATGGTGAATAGCCTCACCGATGAAGTCGTGGGCAATCAACCATGCTGCTGCCTGCCGGTGCAGGACCGTAATGGCCTCGCGGTCGTAGCGCATATGCAACCGACTCAAGAGCATGTCTTGGAATTGGTGGTGATAGCGATACCAGTGCGCGGGTCTGCTCAATTCGATCAGGAAGAGATTGGCACGCGATAGGTGTTGGATCTGCGCCAATGCGCTCTGTTCTTCGACTTCCAAGATTGCCGCGCACAGCCCGGCGCAGAAGCGATTGAGAATGGCTGTACTGACCAAGAATTTCTGGATGGCCGGCGGCTGGCGACTCAGCACCTCATCCACCAAGTAGTCGACCGTGTAGCGATTGGTATTGGCTTGAAAGTGGAGCGCAAATTCCGCATAGTCGTTCTGACCGCGCAAGGCAAGCAGTGCAAGCCAATTGCCTACCACCCATCCTTCGGTATGTTTGTGAAGGGTCTCGATCAAGGGCGCCGGGGGCAGTCTTTCCAGATTGCTGCTCAAAAATGTGGTCGTCTCCTCCAGCGAAAAGCTCAGGTCATGCAGACGGAGTTCGTTCAAGTAACCTGCGGCGCGCCACCGGTTGAGCGGCAAGGGCGGATCCACCCGCGAGATCAGCACTAGGTGGATTTGCGGCGGTGCATACTCGATGAGGCGAGCAAGGAAGGCGAAGATGGCAGGATCATTGATCAGATGCAGGTCGTCAAGCGCCAGCACCAGTGAGCCTTCCTGCCGGCTGAGACCGTTGATCAGCACATTGGCCAGCGCTTCGACGGTGGGAGAGGGGCGTTCCTGAACGAATTGGCTCATACCGCCGCAGCAATCCGGATAGCACGCTTCGATCGCTGCGATCAGATAGAGCATGAATGTGGGAAGATGGCTGTCTTCTTCGTCCAGACTGAGCCAACTCGTGTGCCGGCGGCCGTTCCTCGATTGGGCAGATTGAGAAGCCGCCGAAATCTGGTTTAGCCAACTACTGACAATCGTGCTCTTGCCAAAGCCGGCCGGCGCCGAAATGAGGGTCACTTTGGCCGACAATCCTCCGTCGAGGCGCTGCAACAAGTGCGGCCGCACCATGATGGTGTTCCCGAGTGTCGCCGTCTGAAACTTCGTATGCAGAAGCGGAGTGACCATGCTTGTACTCGATGACTTCAACCACAATCGTCGTAGAAATCCGTGAAATCGGAACAGAACCCCAGTATTATAGCGCACAGAGAATTTGGGACAGTAATACCGGTACCAGGTGCATTTCACGCGTGGGCGAGATCGTACCTGCCGGGGACGGTCCGCAAGTGCTTCGCATGACCGAATTTGGCCGGACCGCCCCCGGCACGTTTGCCCCAAATCTGAAATGCACCCGGTACCAACCGTCTACTCATGAGGGCGGCGACGATGCTTGACGATAGAAACTTCATGGGCCAAGCCCCTGGGTCTTGCCGTCAAGCAGAGCGATCTGAGCTATTTTGGCTTCGAGAGGAGTTCAACGAATCTGGGGACATCCATAGACTCGAGCAAGCGGAGATCACCGGGCCGATCGATGTCCAAGGCCAACGTCGGCGATTCGACGACCTGGATGGCAACGCCTGCTTGGATAGCCTGCCTATGATGCTCCCGGAAACTGTCGAGGCCAAAGGCGAAATCGATGACATCTGGAGGATATAGAAGCAGTGCATTCGTGCCGCCGTCATGGCTGGGTGCGATCACAACCGAAGGCGACCCCGTCAGGGTGGCCAGAAGACGGTGCAAGTCAGACGCGGTCATCAAGGGTAGGTCAGTGGGCAGAATCAGAATGGCATCGGCGCCGTCATCCACGGCACGGTCGCGGGCCGCACTCAATGCATGATTCAAGCCGGTGCTGCGCTCCACCATCACATTGGAACCCGCTTCAGCCGCTTCACGAAGCACTTCCGGATCTCGGCTGATGACCAAAATTTCGGTAAATAGCTCCGAACTACGCGTGGTCTGAAGAACCCGGCGGAGAAGATGACGTGAGAGAAGGGCGCGTTCTTCGATATCAAGTGTATCGGCAAGACGGCTCTTGCCTTCAGAAAAAGGCTTGACAGGAATCAGCAGCCAAAGATTCATCGGACAAACCTTATCGCGTGGACCTACGAAAGAGAATCTGTCGATCGTCGACAAGGCGGCAGCCCTGCTTGACATCCGCTAACCAAGCGCTCGATCCTACCATGTGGTCGATAGTCGATTCTCGGTTGGGCCAATGCCTGTCGGTGAATCTACGCCGTCGCCGGAGAGCGTCAACCCGAAGTTGATCACCGCTGTCGCAAGACGAATCTTGCTCTCAAGGTTGGTCATGATAGTGTCCGTGGTCAGCACCGGAATGTCGATCCCGCGTTCCAGGATCGCGTCCTCCTGATCAAGCACGAAGCCGGTGAGCAGTCCGTCCAGGTGGTCGACCACAGTGAGCGGACTGCTCATCTGGCCCATCTCTCGCATCATTTTGGCGGCTGGGCCTTTGATCGCTCGGCCCCCCACAATCGGTGTGACGGCTACTTTTGGCGTTGACGACTTGCGGATCAACCGACGGAGTCCCGTGACGCTCAATATCGGATCGATGCTGACGTAGGGGTTGCTCGGGCAGAAGACAATGAGATCGGCGTCGTTGACAGCCCCAACGACTTCCGAGGTGAGTTTTGATTCCCGTTCACCGACGAACGAGAGGTCGATGACTGTAGGCTCACACCGGAGCCGGACGAAATAGTGTTGAAACGGCAGATCGCCTTCGTCGGTGTGAACCAGCGTGCGTACCGACTCATCACACATGGGCAGCACCTGTGAGGGGATGCCCATGGTGCGGCGAAGACGGTCGGTGATCTCAGTTGGCGAAACTCCTTGACGTTGCCATTCTGTTCGCCGAAGGTGCAGTGCGAGGTCTTTGTCGCCCAATCGAAACCAGTCTTCGCCGCCCAGTTTTTCCATGGCCGTTAATGCTTGGAAGGTCTCGTCGCGACGTCCCCAACCGGTTGCAGGGTTATTGATACCGGCCAGATTGTAGAGCACAGTATCGATATCGGGGCAGATGGACAGTCCCCAATGATCGAAATCGTCGCCGGTGTTGACAATCACGGTGAGTGCACCGGGGGGCAGTACCGCCTGCAAGCCAGTCGCCATCTTGGCTCCGCCGACCCCGCCGGCAAGAGCGACAACGCGGATGTTCGTCATTGGTTCGTTTCCCAATTTTGCATATGGATCATCGTTCAACGCCAGAGAATGCGGCTCTCAGGCGCTGCCCGTTCCTTTTCTTTTGTCTCAGCCGGATAGCCCAGCGTTATGAGCGCCTGCGGCTCCCACTCTGCCGGCAAGTCGAGTGACGACTGTACCAAGTCCGGCACAAAAAGTGGGGCGCACATCCAGCATGCCCCAAGTCCGTGCGCATGGGCGGATAGCAACAAGTTTTGGCAGCTCAATGCGACGCTCTGTGTCGCCATTGTCCATTCAGCGCGGCTGCGTTTCTTATCCGGGTAGTCATCCATCTCTTCCATGGTCATGCAGGCCACGACCAGCGCGGATGCACCGGTGATCCGTGCATGGCTGATGGCGATCCGTTGTTCAATCGTCTCTTGGCCTGATCCGTCAGCGCCGAGATCATGACGCCATCGATCAGCCATGCACTGGCTAAGATGCTGCTTGGCGGCATCGCTGGTAACGATACAGAAGCGCCATGGCTGCCGGTTGTGTGCCGAAGGCGCCCAGGTTGCGGCGTCGATCAGTTCAGCCAACAGTTCTCTCGCTATCGGGCGTTGCTGATATCGACGGATCGATCGGCGACCATGCACCAGGCGTTGGAAAGCGTCCAGGTCTTGGCTTGACCCTTGGGAGACCCCCTGCGAACAGCTTTCGACTGGTCCCACTGATGGCGGAGGGGCCGGATTTCTGTTTTGGCATTCACGCGGAACTGAACTAGGTTCCGTTGACACTTCGAAATCTACCATAAGTCTGGCGCTGTACGCGCTCGGTCCTGCTGATCACTCATACATCGAATTGCTCGTGGGCCCTGCCGGGCACGCTATCCGCTCACTGCCGCAATGTCTGGAACAGCGCCGTTTGACATCTCGCTTTTGCGACGAAAGCGAGAGCATGGTGAGATGGTCGTGCGGCAGTGGCGTGCATTATAGCATGTCCACAACCGCGCCCCAACAACTGTGTCTCAACATGCTTGACGACGCAAGATGCTTGGGTGTACACTGCCTCGGCAGTGGTTGAGGACCGACTTTCGACCGATTCCACTGCCCATCGTCACCTGTCGAACGAGTTGATGCGGTACATCAGGTTCCGCAACGCCTATGGAGTCGGTCAAGGTAGAGGGCGTCAATGCGCAGTACTATATCCCGATAGGTCAACCTCGTGAAGTTCCTATTCAGCATTGTCTATTCAGCATTGCTAGTTCCTCTCTATCTCACCTGGGGCCGAAGCCAAGTGGAGCGGCAGATTGACAAGATGCAGGAAGCCGCCTTCAATACGCCAGGCGCTGAAGCCCCGGTCACATCCACAGTGTTGATGACCGGTCTTGCGCTTGTGAGCGGCCATTTTCTTTGGGGACGACTGATCGGGCTGCGGGTTGTGCATTCGCTGGCAAGCCTGATCATCGGAACGGCAGTTGGTCTCGCCGCATTTCTATGGCGATTGGATCAAGGTGCTCGATGATCGTACGCGAGATGGCCAACGGCCAGTTGCTCTGCATCAACCAGACCACCCACAGCATGATGGCTGCCGCGTTCTGTTGCCGATGGGGCAATGATGAATTTGCACCGCCTGTTCCTTATGAAGCAGTCATGCTCGGTATTGCCCAGCATGATTGTGGTTGGTTTTCGTGGGAGCAAGCACCGCGACTGCGCCTTGACGGCTATCCCATGGACTTCCTTCACGGGCCGGTCGGCATAGAAAAATTGCAGCTGTGGCAGGACGGCATCGATCGCGTTTACCTTCAGCATCCCTATGCCGGGCTGATAGCCGGTCAGCATGCAGCATGGATGCACGCTGAGTCGTTGTCGAGCATTTCGGAGGAAGAACGCTGCAGTACGCTCGCTTTCATCAACGCACAGACCGAGCGTATTGAGAAGACTCGCAGACATTGGAGAGACAACGGAACTGACGGCGAATTGCTTGATGAAGTTGCCCTGATCGCCAATACCCATCTGCTTCAATTTGGTGATACGGCCAGCCTGCAGGTGACGATGCCCTGGAGTGGCGAGCGGGTCTTTCCTCAATGTCCGCTCAGTCATTGCGGCGACCATGTGCCGATCCACATGGTCCATGATGGTCAGGAAATTTCCTTTGAACCGTGGCCATATGGTTGTGATTCATTCACCGTATCAGTCCATGGAAAACTGCTTGATCGGCGTACCTTTGCCGACCACGAAGCCTATCATGCCGCGCTGGCAGCTGCCCCGTTCACACAGTTGACCTGGACTGTCTCTCGAAATAACTAACTTCAACCTCCTTTGAGTGGATTAACATGTATCGATTCTATGCCTCCCCGGAGACTCTTCAAGAGGCGCTGACTTTGAAAGCTAAACACGGCGCCGATGCTCGGGTCATCGCCGGTGGAACCGACCTTTTGTTGGAGATGGAACGAGGTATACGTTCAGCTGTTGGCGGTGGACAACTCGGTGTAATCGACCTGACCAGAGTTCCCGGACTTTCTGAAATCACTGTGACAGAAGGGCCCTCGGAGGGTCAACGATGGATTCACCTCGGCCCACTGGTGACGCACAATCAATGTGTGGCCAGCTCAGACGTCGTCAGCCATGCCTTTCCGTTGGCTCGTGCCTGTTGGGAGATCGGCGCACCTCAGATTCGCAACCGGGCAACAGTGGCCGGCAACATTATCACCGCCAGCCCAGCCAATGACGCCATCGTACCGCTGTTGGCCCTGGACGCAACTGTCACGTTGGCCAGTGCTGTCCATGGGCGACGTGACCTGCCGCTGGCTGATTTCATTACAGGTTTTCGCCAGGTCGATCTCGCAGATGACGAGATCCTGGTACGTATTTCGGTGCCCGCTCTGCCTGCCGAGGCCCAAGGGACGTTCGTCAAACTGGGGCTGCGCCGCACCCAGGCCATCAGTCTGGTCAGCGCTGCGGTCGTAATCCGGCGGGAAGGCGACACGATTGTGGACGCACGGATCAGCCTGGGCGCGGTGGCGCCGGTGGTTGTGCGGGCGGCAGCCGCCGAGACCTACTTGATCGGTAGAGAACTCGGTGAAACCGTGATTGAGGAAGCGGCAACGCTGGCGCTTGAGGCCGCCGCACCCATTGACGATCTGCGGGCATCGGCCGACTACCGACGAGCCATGGTTCGTACACTGGTCGTGCGTGCGCTGCGGCAGATTGGCGAGGACGAAACGCAGGCCGGCTGGCCGTCAGCGCCGGTGATGCTTTGGGGCGACACCGGCGGACAGTGGCCTGTCAGGCGCGCGGACGGCGGCGACCTTCCTGCGATTGCCCCTGCGATGGTCAACGGCCAACCGCTCCACCTGCCAGGAGGGATGAGCCTACTGGACAGCCTTCGTGCTGCCGGATTTGTGGGCGTCAAGGAAGGTTGTGCTGAAGGAGAGTGTGGGGCCTGTACGGTCTTCCTGGACGGGATGGCGGTCATGGCTTGTTTGGTCCCTTCCGAACGCGCCGCGGGCAGCCAGGTCGTGACGGTTGAGGGGCTCGCCGGCGATCCTGGCGATCACGGCCATGTTTTGCACGCCGTTCAGGATGCACTCGTGGCCAGCGGCGGCGTCCAGTGTGGCTATTGTACGCCGGGCTTCGTCATGAGCGGCGCCAAACTCTTGGAAGAGATCCCCCACCCAACCCGCAACCAGGCGCAACAGGCGCTGAGCGGCAATCTCTGTCGCTGTACCGGGTATCGGAAGATATTGGATGCGGTCGTGGCAGCAGGGGAGGGGGTGACAGGGTGAGGGGGTGACAATTGGTGTGTCGAGCCTCACCTTGTCACCCCCTCCCCTTGTCATTGCACAACGTGCACCGGCATGCCCAAGTAGGCGAGGTCAAACAGAGTGGCCGCATTGCTGTCGTCGAGCATGGCGCAGCCGAAGGTGGCCGGCTGGCCGATGAGCCCGTCCCACAGCTTCTCTCCGGTCTCCCAACTGACGGGGAGGCCATGAATCCCGTTTTCATAATCGCCCACATCGTAGATGCCGAGCCAGTAGGGCATATCCAGACGATAGGCGCCGCTCTTGGCATTCTCCAGCATGGTTTGAACTTGGAAGGTGCCGGTCCGCGTGATCCACTCGCCGTACCCCGTACTGCAATTCCAGCTTTCCTTGATGCGTCGCCCCTGAAAAACCCAACACTGTTGGCGGCTCAGGCTGATTAGAAAACTGCTATTTGAGATTGGCGCAGGAGGTAAGGCTTGCGGAATAGACGGTGCGCCAAAGGGGAGGCGCAAGTCCAACCCAGCGTAGACGGTCTCTTCGTCAGGCAAGTTGTTGTATTCGAGGATGGCCAGCATGGGCAGGTCGAAGTCGCGTGCGATCTCGGAGAGCGTGTCGCCGGGTCGCACCGTGTAGTAGAAGAAGCCGCTCTGGGCGGGGCCCACCATGGGTCGCGTACGGGGATCGCCTTCTGAGTTGATCTGCTGCCCCGGTACCACAAGTCGATCACCCGCCTGAATGGTATTGGGGTCGGCGATGTGATTGGCCTTGAGCAATTCGGGCAACGTGACGCCCAGCGAGCGAGCGATACCACTCAGGCTGTCCCCAGTTTCCACCACATACTCCTGTACCGACCGATGAGCATGGAAGTCGCTGCCGGTGGCAGGTAGCGTCAATTCCTGCCCGGAAACAAGGTCAGGCGTGCCGTCGATCCCATTGATCAGACGCAGCGCCTCCTCATTGACGCCGTTCTGCAGCGCGATCAATGGTAGGGTGTCGCCCGGTCTCACTGTGTAGATTCGGTTGAGCGTGGCGATGGGGTTGTCGCTTTGGCGAAGGAGAGGCTGGAGTGTGGGAGCTGTTGTCTCTGAGGTCGGTACTGGGGTCTCAGCCGCGATTCCTGTCGACAACTCATTCGTTGGCTCGCTTACGGGTTCAGTGGTCGATTTAGCCACTGATTCTGATTCTTCTTCTGATTCTTCGCCTGTGTCTGTTTCCGTGACATCCGGAATCACGCTGTCTGAAGCCCCGGTCGGCAGATAGAGGATCTGGCCTGCGATGATGGCATCCGGATCGGTCAGGCTGTTGAGGCGCATCAGGTCGTCCAACGGGATGCCGTTTTCCTTGGCTATTTCGCTCAAGGTCTCGCCGGGTAGAACTGTATGGTATTGAGTGCTGTCCTGGTGCAACGATTCTGCACGAAGAGACGGTACGGACAGTACCGTCAATGCAAGCGCGATGAGCAGACCGCACAGAAAAATCCGGCTATTACGGATTTCAGGTGGTCGACATCGCATCGCAGGGCGGGTTTCCCTACCCGCTGATCTGGGTCGGCATAGTTCGGCGTGTGTGGAAAAAGGCTTAGACACCGATGAACCTAGGATTACCCTAGATATCCGCCAAACATCTGTGAAAATCTGCGCTTTATCTGTGGCTGTCTGTGGCAAATTTCCGTTTCTCCAGTAGTGTCATCAATGGAAAAAGATGGCTGTGAGCGTACCTGCAAGCGGATGCGGTTGTCAAGTCCATGATCGGAATGCAGAGAAAAAACTCGTTGCCGTGCTCCTTACGATTGTGCTATGATGAATCCGACTCGGTCGAATGTGATTGGAGGTACCATGCTGCAACCAAAATCATACCCGGAACTGGTAGGTAAGGCTCTTGTGTTGGAGGGCGAACCCTTCATTACAATGGTCGATGACGATGATCCATGGCTTGAGGGGCTCTTTCTGGTCGTCGTCCTCGGCCTCTTGATTGGCACGGCCAAATTTGTGGGCGGTCTTTTGTTGACCATCAGCTTGCCGCCGTCCGACGTGATGCTTGAGACGCTGGCGCTGACATGGCGACAGATTGCAGATCCGCTCAATCTTGGAGCCGGGGGCGAAACGGTTGAAGCGTTCTTACGCCAACAGTGGAATCTGGCGGCTCTGCTCCTGGGTTACGGCGGTGGTTGGGCTCGGCTTCTGGTCTTTATTGTGGTCCCGACGTTCTTCATCGCACAATGGCTGCTCTACGGCTTGATTGGACACGGAATCGCACGAGTGTTGGGTGGCAGCGCCAGCCTCAATGAGACACTGGGGGCGACGGCGTTGGTGGTTGCGCCTCAGATCTTGCTGGTATTTGAAATTGTGCCCTTTGCGACCGTAAGTGGAGTTCTGATCGGTGTCTGGTCCTTGCTGATCGCCTATCGGGCGCTTCAGATCGCGCACGATCTCCCTTGGCAGAAGGCCGCCTGGGCAGCGCTGTTGCCGCTGGCGATCCTGGCTGTCGTTCTCGGCGGCTTGACCACACTGATTGCCATCTTCGTCTCCATGGGAGGTGCATGAGATGTCGGCCGATGAATTGATCCAAAATCAAGTATCTCAGGTTGATTCGTTACCCTGGTGGCGTGAATGGCTACCCTCTCTCGAACAGATCCGCTCCGCAGCTGAACTCAAGCTGGACCTGGCGATTGACGGCCTGCCGGCTCAAGCTGACTATCGTGTGGAGGGAGCGGATCCTAATTCGGGCGTCGATCTAGATGTTGGTATCGATGATGCCAATGCGGTCGTGACCACGGACCACGAGGTCGATCTGGGAAGTGCTGCGATGTTGCCTGTCCGTGAAACGAATGACGAGTTGCCGGCGACGTCCATGCGTCAGGGATTGGGACTGGTTTTTGTGCTGGGGCTGCTGGCCGGATTCCTTCCATTTCTCATGAATTGGTATGCAGCTACACAGGCGGGTACGTCCGTGGCCCTGGCCGGTCTTGCACAACTGTCGACCAGTTCAGATCAGTTTGCCCGTGACCTGTTTCCTGCGTTGGCTGCCTGGCTTGATGCAGCAGGAACACTCGGCGGGCTCGAGCCGATTGGACCCGGCTGGCTGGCTGCGTTCCTGAGCGCCTTGGGCTTGTGGATTCGTTGGCCGTTGAACTGGCTGTCATCCTGGATTGTCTACGGTCTTGGTGTGATGGCTGTTGCCAAGCTGCTTGGTGCACCGACCACTTTGCAGCGTTTCTATGCCGGCGTGAGTTATGCCTTTGTGCCGTTGTTGCTTCTCGCACTCACACCCATTCCGTTTATCAGCGGCCTACTGACGCTGATAGCTGGAATCTGGTCGTTTGTTGTCTATGTATTGGCGGTGCGTGTGGTTGCCGGTTTCGATACCTTGCGAGCTTTCGTGAGCGTTGTTGCTCCTGCCGTGATTGCTCTGCTGATCGCCGTAGTCGTTACCGGTGCGACGATTGCCTCATTGGTGGGTCTATTTCTTTAGATTCCTTCAATCCAACCGATGCGCCATAAAAGGGCGGGGCGAAGTTTTACGACTTCTTCCTGCCTTTTTGTTTCCTCCAATCGGCCGCCCAAGCGTCGCGTGATCTGTCTCCAAACTGGGATAGACGCTCTGCGTGCCACAATTGACCCGCTGGCGATTTCGCACTACAATGGGCGCACAAATGTTCTGTGGGTCTCGACAAGGGAAAATGCCTGTGGCCAAGGTCAAAACGCGGTTTGTCTGCTCCAATTGCAGCACCGTTCAAATGAAGTGGATGGGGAAGTGCCCCGACTGTGGTGAGTGGAATACGCTGGAGGAGCGGATAGTGCAGACCGCGCCCAAATCGCGCACGCCCATGCCCGTGGGTGATGGCACACTGGCTGAACCAGTAGCACTTCCTGCTATTTCAAACGAAGGGGCAAAGCGACTCCCCCTGCGCATGACCGAACTGAGCCGGGTGCTCGGCGGCGGCATCGTGCCGGGATCCGGCGTGCTGGTCGGCGGTGATCCGGGCATCGGCAAAAGCACGTTATTGTTGCAGATGGCCGCTGAGATTGCACAGACCACGGGTGATGTGCTCTACGTGAGCGCCGAAGAGAGCGCTCATCAGATTCGTCGCCGTTCCACGCGCCTGAGTATCGAGAGCGAGCGGCTGTTTGTCTATCCTGAAATCATCGTTGAGCGCATTCTGGAACAGATCACTCGCATGAAGCCTGCCCTGGTCATCGTCGATTCGATCCAGGCCATCTACACCGAAAACGGCACGAGTGCTGCTGGGTCGGTCAGCCAGGTGCGAGACTGCACGGCGGCATTGTTGCGCGTGGCCAAGCAGAATAGTGTACCGGTCTTCTTGGTGGGGCATGTGACCAAGGAGGGGACGATTGCCGGTCCACGTGTGCTTGAGCACATGGTCGATGCCGTGCTCCAGTTGGAAGGTGAACGTTTCCATGCCTATCGGCTGTTGCGATCCGTCAAGAACCGCTTTGGCAGCACCAATGAGGTCGGTGTCTTTGAGATGAGCGAACTGGGCATGAAAGAAGTCACCAATCCGTCGGAGCTGTTTCTGGCCGAGCGCCTGCCCAACACGGCGGGCAGCGCCATCGCAGTCTCCATGGAGGGGACTCGCCCCTTGCTGGTCGAAGTCCAGGCGCTTTGCAGCCACACCGCCTTCAGCCAGCCCCGGCGCACCAGCAACGGTGTCGATCAGAATCGCCTGCTGTTGCTCAGCGCCGTGTTGAGCAAGCGAGTCGGCCTCAATATGAGTGACCAGGACATCTTCGTGAACATTGTCGGCGGACTGCGCATCGACGAACCGGCTGCTGACTTGGCCATGGCCGTCGCCATGGCCAGTAGTTTCCGCAACAGACCCGTTCACGCAGATCTGGCCATCGTAGGCGAGGTCGGGCTGAGTGGCGAGCTGCGCAGTGTTGGCCAGCTTTCGCGTCGCCTTCACGAGGCTGTCAAGCTCGGATTCACGCGTGTTCTTGTCCCCCATACCTCAGTCGTCCGCAAGGGGGCCGAAGCATTTCCTGACACGGTGGAAGTCCTCGGTGCAAGAACACTACGCGAGGCACTCGGTTTCGCTTTGATGACGTAGAATAATGCTTAAGGCCGGTCCTAGATTTCCGCGTCCCCGACACTGGCCACAGAAATTTGCGCGAACCAGAGTGGGTCTGGCCAGTGTCGGGGACGTTTGAGGCATTCAATTTCTTGGAACGGCCTAAGGCAGGAAAGAGCTACTATTCGCGGGCGAAGAAGCCAGGCCTTTTCAAAAGCCTGACTTCTGGGTCTCCGACCGCACGTGCGAATGGCGCACCCAAGTACTTCCTCATTCCTCCTCAGTTTCCCCGTTCTGGCCTATCTGTATCTCCCACAGGGGACGTTTCGAAATTGGGGCACTTTGACGATCCCCCGGCGTGAATTGCACTCCTCCCACACGCCTCCAAGGAACGAACAATTCCTGTCCTACGTCATTGGTTCTGGGTCTGTTCAGATCGACCTGTGGGAAAGGCTACTGAAACGAATGATCGATTTGGGCGATCATAGGCCAGCATTGTGATTGGACTGCTGGTATCGACGAGGATTGACTTGAGATATTTGCATAATCGGTCGCCGGTCTACAAAACCATCGTGGGCGTTTTGATACTCTGCCTGATGTTGGCGGCGTTTGCGGCTGTCTTCCCGTTTGCATGGCAAACATGGGTCAATGCGCGTTATGATACGCGAATTCACACGCTGGCGAATGCCGTAGAGGCACTGCCGCAGGAGCGAGTGGCCGTTGTCTTTGGGGCCAGGGTTTATCCAAGTGGACGATTGAGCGCAATGTTGCGTGATCGGGTGGATACGGCCATCGCACTTTATGAGGCAGGCAAGGTCGACAAGCTAATTGTCAGTGGTGATAACCAGTTCATAGACTACGATGAACCGGGCGCAATGATGGCCTATGCCATTGAGCAGGGCGTTCCCGCTGCCGATATTCAACCCGATTACGGCGGACGCCGTACCTATGACACCTGCTATCGAGCAAAAACCATCTTCGGTGTGGAGTCGGCGCTGCTGGTGACCCAGGCATTCCATCTGCCGAGGGCGCTCTTCCTCTGCAACAGCCTCGGCCTCGAATCATCCGGCGTCATTGCCGATCGACGCCCCTACGATCCCCGCTCAGTCGCCTGGTCGGAGTCGCGCGAGCTACCTGCACTCCTCATCGCCCTTGTGGACGTGATTCGCAAGATCCCGCCGCCGGTGCTTGGCGATCCTATCCCGATTCCGTGAGTCAACGGATTGCGGATTCGGTGGATCAACAAGTTGTAGGTTACAGGGATGCATTGTGCTTCACCCCCTCACTTCGTTATTATTTGAGACGGAGTTGCTGCGGTTTCGATTTGGGCAGCCGTTCGATGACGCCGCGTGCTTCGAGATCCAGCTTGACTGAGGTCACGTACCAGTTGATCGAGCCGTCGAAGCTGTCCTCAAGCTTTGCCCTCACTGCTTCCAGGAGTTGCGCAAAAGTGATGACGTCGGTCTCTTCCAGCTCATCGATGATTGCCGCACGAATCGTGTCATACCGGGCCCGGCTGATGTTGACGCCCTGCTTACCTTCCGGGTGCAGGGTCATGATTTTTTCGTCCATTGTTCGCTCCGTACGAATTGGCCCCACCGATCCCAATAGTTGAGCGTCTTGCTACCATACACTTTCGAACCTGTCACCCTGAGTGGGTCATCCGAGATCCTTCGTGGCCGATGAGATGCCAGCGAAGGGTCTCTACGCTCACAACCTGTAGAGATTCTTCACTGACGGCACTCGCGCTACAGAATCTTCCATCATTGCCGGTGCGGTTCGCGACTGCAAAACCCTCTGGTGCACCCGTTCAGAATGACATGTCGCAAAGTGTCCGGTAGCCAGGTTGAGCGTTCTCTATCTCACCCAAACAAGAGTCTAGCGCACCGCTTCGAACTTGTATTCCTCACGCACGGGGCTGAAGATGTCAAGGGCGCGGCATCCCTCCGGCCCTGCCTGTCCGCTGTGTTCCACGCCGCCTTCAGCGATATAGATGTCACCGGGCTGCAGCACCTTGGTATCGCCGCCGATGGTTAGCATCAACTCACCTTCCAGAATGACGCCCCCCTGCTCATGCGGGTGACTGTGGGGGGGCAACACCGCGCCGGGTTCCAGATCGGCCACTGAGAGCATCATGTTTTCGCCCCAAAATGTACGCAAGTCAATTCCGGGAACTAAATTCGTGAGCACGCGATCCTCGAGCGTAATGTGGGGCATGGGGTTCTCCTTTCACTGACCAGCCAGCTTAACGCAGTAGTTCACGATTTGTCATTCTGAGCGAGTATTTTCGAGCACGTCACTTAAGCAAAAGGCCAGCGAAGAATCTCGCCTTTTTCCAAATCGTGAACTACTGTAACTTAATTCGCGATGCCCAGTGTACACCGTTTGAGGAAGGCTATCAATCTCGATGAACAGAACTTGATGTGTGCCGCTAGTCGCCATGGACAGAAGGAAGGTAAATCCGGTTTGAGCTATCGGGGACCGGCACTGTACCAGGCGGCGGCGGGTCGATCGGCTGACCGTCATAGTTGGGCGCCAGATCCGCACCCTGAACAATATCCAAGGGTTCGTAGTCGCCATAGCCCGGAAAGACGTACCCCAAGTTGGCATTGCCCATACGTCGAATCAGGATCTCGCTGAGCACGCGGCGATAGTCTGTCGTGATCTGAAGATCGCGTCGATCATAGAGCTGCTCCGTCTGCAACCCCGGCCAGACGCCATGCATCTTGCCGCCCTTTGTCTGCCCGCCCAGCACCAGCATGACATTGCCATGGCCATGATCAGTGCCACGACTGGCGTTCTCCTTGAACGTTCGCCCAAATTCGCTCATGACAGCGATTGTCACCCGCTGAATGTGATCCGTGCCGTCGACATTGCTCAAATCCGTGTAGAGCGCGGCAAGTCCGCGTGAGAGCGTGTCGAGCTGGTTCGAAAAATAGCCGCCTGCTCGATCGCCCTGATACTCGTGGGTGTCCCATCCGCCAAGGTCGACTGTGGCGATGCGCAGCCCGAGCTGCAGTTTGATCATCTGCGCCACAGTCTGCAAATTGCGGCCGAAGGAATTGTTGGGGTATTCAGCGCCATTGCCCGCCACATAGTCGCCCGGCGATCCAAACTCAATCACATCGACGGCATCGAGGGTCTGGATACCGGACTGATGAAGCCACGTGTCGCCGGTATACATTTCGCGCAGCGCATGGCGCTGCCAGTCGGAGTAGCGCCAGTTACCGTTGAGATTGAATGATTTTGGATTGGTCATACCGATGGACTCTCGGCTACCAAAAAGTGATGCCGGCTGAAGACTGCCCACAGCCAACGCCGGCATGATGATCTCGGCCGGCAGGTTGTTTGCGCTTTCCAGATGTCTAGTCAACCAGCCTGACGTGATGCTCTTGCTGCCCGGCGTACCCAATTCCATATACTGCATGGCGTCAAAGTGGCTGCGTGTATCTGATGTGAGTCCGGCGGCATGCACGATGGCAAGCTTCCCGTCCTGGTAGAGATCGAAAAGCGGGGCCGTCGCAGGGTGGAGCCCGAACTGATCGTTGATCGGAAGGGCAGCATTCTCTCCGGAAACAGGCAGTGCAATGTTGGCACGACTCTCTTCATAGGCTGCACGATCGGCCCCCGCAATCGGTGCAACCACGTTCAGCCCATCACAGCCGCCGCGCAGGAACACGGTGATAAGAATGTCCTGATTCGGTTCATCCTCGGCACTGCCAAAGGCTACATGACTCAGACGCGCACCAGCCATGGCAGCGATCGCCGTAGAGCAGCCGACCATAAATCCTCGGCGTGTTGTTTTAGGCATCTTGATCCCCCAAGAAAAACTCAGTTACCGTATCTGAAAAGTGGGCGACATGAGAATCAACCCGATCGTATAGCGTAGACGATCTTCAATCTGATCGGGTGGCAGGTCGCTGTCAATTGCCCGACCATGGGCCATGAAGTCGATGACAGAGGCGCGTTCCTGTTCAGGCAGCCGGCGCCCCAACAATCTACTGGACCAGTAGTCAACAATATCAACGGCACTCTTGCGGGTTGCTGGATGGGGAAATCGAGCACGCTTTTCGCCATCCTTGGGCCCCTCTTCATATTCCCATTCCAGTAGCCAATTGCATAGGCGCCAACGCTGCAACATTGGCATGGTACTGCTCCAGTCTTCCCGCATATCGGGATAACCGTTGGGCGGTCGCCATCCAAAGAGTGGTTGGCCCATCTCATCGTAGCGCCAGAAGAAGTGATCATTGGGGAGAAAGTCTGTATTCGTAGTACGCACAATGCTGACAGTGTACTCAAAGGGCCGCTTGATCTTCTCGCCCCAGGTTGTTCGAAACTCCTCGGATAGGAGAATGGCTTTCACCACGCTCTTGAGCTGATCCGGTGCGTCACGCTCCGCCATAAATACGTCGGCAATGCGTTCGACCAGGCCCTCGGGCGGATTGTCACTGACGAGACGCCTACACAGCTTGCGCGAAATGTGACGGGCCGTACCGGGATGTTCGGCCAGCAGATGCAGCACATCGTAGCCGTCCTTGATGCCTTGGGAATCAGGGATCGCCTGGCCCAACACAAATTTCTGGTAGGGAAAATGATCTGGCGCATTGAAGTAGAATTGCCCCGTTTCGGGATCCACTTGCCAACCCGTAAAGCAGGTCGTTGCACCATAGACGTCAGCGTCCACATAGAGAAGCGGTCGACCATTCTCGTCGCTGGGCGCCGGATGAACGAAGGAGCCGTCTGGTCCGACCTCAAGCGCGTGGACGCCAAAATAGTTCTCGGCGCCCATTGTGTGCAGTTCAATCAGCTCACGAGCGTAGTTTTCGTTGGGGTTGCCGCCGGAGTTTGAGTTATTATCGAGATAATAGAGCATGGCCGGGCTGCGGGAGACAGCTTCCAGCATCGTGAAGAAATTGCCGAACTGATTGGCACGAATTACATCACGGTCATAGTGGACAAAGACGGACGACGCCCAGCGGTCCCACGCGTAGATGTTGAAATGATTGTGCCAGAAATCGGCAAGCACCTCCTGCAACTGGCGCTTGCTATAGACAGCCTTCAGGAATGTCGCCTTTTCGGTCTCAGTCGCCGGCAGCAGACGTTCGGCGTAAGAGATTCCGTCCTTGATCGCATGGTCCTGCCAGAGTTGAGTCAGCGATTTGCCCAATGTTGTGAAGCTCTGTGCAGCCAGGATGGCGTCACATTCGTCGTCATTGATGCCGGCGGGACTCACCTGCTGATCGACGTAGGCTCGAATCCGCTCGTCGTCACTACTTCCCAACTTGCGAAAGTCGGCCGGGTCGCCAACTCTTGGGCCGAAGGCCATGCGATTCAGAGCGATGATCTCCAGTGTGGGCGGCGGGAACAAGGTGCTTGAACCCAAAGATGCCAAATTCAACGATGTTGACCCAGATGGCCTGCGCATTGCCGGTTGCACCGGTTCAACTGTTTGGGCAGCAGCGCCTTCAGGCAGCACAGTAGCGACCTGGGATAGCGCGATCATCGCTCCTGCACTCTTCAGCATGCGGCGTCTCGTCACCGCAGCACGCTCGATGGGAACATCCATCTTTCTCTCCTTCCAACCAGTTTTCGGGTAATATCGGTAGGGGGCTGCGTCAAACCGTGACTGTCGGTCGACGACCACAGGGTGTGCGAGCGCCAGTATACGAATTGCTACACTAGCGGTCAATCATGCAGCATGGCTGGAGCCACCCGCAAAACGAAGGTGGATTATTGGCAGTTCACAGGGCAAACACAGGATTCAAACATGAATTTAGCGAAATCACCCTGCGGTGCGCTCAATTTTCCATCCAGATGGGCGAATCGTGCTGAGAGCGTCCGCAAGCCGAATGGTTGCGGTCAGCCGTACGCAGGGTCAATGCCCGAATCGATCCGACACGGACTTATGCTCGATTCTTCTACACCTCGAGACATTTGTCGATCAGACAGTCAGAGAAAAATCGGCTAAGCTGTCCCAAAACCGATCCAAAACATGCCTGTGCAACACTATGTATCACCCGCATAAGATTTTGGTACATCGACCGACAACGTCGTGTGCCAGTGAATCCCGGCGGAAATCCCTGTTCAGTTCCCGCCAATAGTAGAGGGGCAGGATTTCTGTTGTGGCATTCACGCCCACATGAACCAGGTGAATTGACCAGCCGCATCTGACTTCGATGCGGCCAACTGTGGGTAGAAGACTCAGACAAGGCCAAGTCACAAATATCCAAGGAGCCCGAATATGCCTTATGGAATCAACTATGTCACGGTGATCGGCGCAGGCACGATGGGTGCTGCCATTGCAGGCCACCTTGCCAATGCCGGTGTTCCAGTGACGCTACTCGACATCGTCCCGCCGGAGTTGACGCCGGAAGAATCCGCGGCCGGCCTCACGCTGGAAGACCGCAAAGTGCGCAACCGCTTTGTCGAAACCGGTTTCGGCCGCATGTTGAAGGCCAAACCGAGCAATCTATTCACAAAGTCCGCCGCCGACCTGATCACACTGGGCAACCTGGAAGATGATTTCGAGGAAGCCGTAGGCAAGAGTGACTGGATCGTCGAAGTGATCGTCGAACGACCGAGGCCAAAGCAAGCGTTGATGGAACGCATTGCAGCAACAGCGCCGGCCGACGCCATCATCAGTTCCAATACGTCCGGTATCCCCATCCATATCATCAGCGAAGGTCGCGGCGATGACTTCAAGAAACGGTTCCTGGGCACTCACTTCTTCAACCCGCCGCGCTATCTTCACCTGCTGGAGATCATCCCCACGACGGACACAGACCCGGCTGTCGTCGAACGTATGCGCCGCTTTGCTGAGGAAACGCTGGGCAAAGGCGTCGTCATCTGTAAAGACACGCCCAACTTCATCGCCAACCGCATGTTTAGCTTCGTACAGAGCGATGTCATTGAGTTCGCCATCGAAAACGGCTACACCGTGGAAGAGGTCGATCGACTGACCGGTACGCTGCTGGGCCGTCCCAAGAGCGGCACCTTCCGACTCAGCGATCTGGTCGGCATCGACGTGATGTCCATGGTCGGTGAAAATCTCTATGCCATGGTGCCCGATGACGAGGACCGGGAGGTCCTGCGTGGTGAATACAGCACCGCGGTGCTGCAACTATTGGTCGAAAACAAGATCCTGGGCGCAAAGACAGGCCAGGGATTCTTCAAGACGGTGGTCGACGAACAGGGCCGCAAGAGCTTCTGGGGGCTTGACCTGCAAGCCGCCGCAGAAGACGAAGAAATCGACTATCTCGAACCCAAGAAACCGCGCTGGTCCAGCGTCGGAGCCGTACGCGAGCTGCCGCTTCCAGAACGACTGCGCGAGCTGGTCATCGCCGATGATACCGCCGGCGAATTGATCTGGCACACATTGGCCGCCACCATGGCCTATGCGTCCAAACGCATCCCGGAAATCGCCGACAGCATCGTCGACATCGACAATGCCATGAAGTGGGGATTCGCCTGGGAAATGGGCCCCTTTGAGATCTGGGACGTCCTCGGCGTGGATGACACCTTGAACCGCATGGAGGGCGAAGGCATCAGCGTTGCCCCATGGGTACAGGAGATGGTCGACAGCGGCCATAGCTCGTTCTATTCCTACGACGGCATGACACGAATGGCCTACAATCCTGCCTCTCACGGCTACGTGCCCATCGAGGTCAGTGGCAAGAACGTAACACTAGCCGGTATTCAGCGCTGTTGCGCTCCCCTGGCCGAAAACAATTCAGCCAGCCTCTACGACATGGGCGAGGACGTCTTGCTTCTGGAGTTCCACAGCAAGATGAACGCATTGGACGCAGACATTTTCAAGATCATGCAGATTGCCATTGAGAAATTGCACGGCGAGGCTGCTGGGCTGGTCATCGGCAACGAAGGCCCCCACTTCTGCGCCGGGGCCAATGTATTGGTCATGGCCATTGCCGCGCAGGCAGGCCAATGGGGCGAGGTCGAAGAGATGATCAAGCAGGGCCAGGACACCTTCATGGCCATGCGCACTGCGCCGAAGCCCGTGGTGGCAGCCCCATTCAACTATGCACTGGGCGGCGGCGTTGAAGTGAGTCTGGCGGCCGATCGCATCGTTGCCCATGCCGAGGCCTACATGGGCTTGGTCGAGGTCGGTCTGGGCGTGATTCCCGGTTGGGGCGGCTGTAAGGAGATGGTACGGCGTCACATTTCGCCCCACATGAACGCGACAAACGTCGACGCCACGCCCTACTTGCGCCAAATCTTCGAGACAGTCGGTTTTGCCAAGGTCGCAGAATCTGCGGCACAGGCGCGTGAACTGGGTTTCCTGAGCGACCAGGATCGGATTATTCTGAATAAGGACCATCTACTGGCCGAGGCCAAACGCGAAGTGTTGACTCAGAATGCTGCGGGCTATTCAGCGCCCTCAGTCAAGGGCAATGTCTTTGCCGCAGGTCGCGGTGTGCTGGCCAGCGTCCAAGTCGAGGTCTACTCTCTGCGCAGCGGCGGCTTCATCAGCGAACATGATGGCGTTGTCGCCAACAAACTGGGCTATATCCTGACCGGCGGCGATCTCAGCCAGTCGGCCTGGATGGATGAGCAATACTTCCTTGACCTGGAGCGTGAAAGCTTCATGAGTCTACTGGGCGAGGAAAAGACCCAGGCGCGCATCTGGCACTTCCTGCAGAACGGCAAGCCGTTGCGAAATTGAGCGAGGGGCGTGAGGCGAGGGGCGTGGTAAAGTGACTGGCAAGCGACTGTTCCTGAGACCGTACACAGTGGGCCGCTATGGCGGTTGGAATCTTACAGGCGAGCGCTCTTTCTCTACGATCTCTGTTGGTATGACAGCGAATCGTGGCTGACTTACACACGTGGTAAAGCCATAGCCAACCAGGTCATTCGAAGTTGCGGCTCAATTTCAGCGAATATCGAAGAAGGCTACGGTCGGGGTTTCGGTCGGGACTATGCCCGATTCCTGTCAATCGCCGTCGGATCAGCCAGAGAAACGCAGGGATGGTATCTGCGCTCCCGGTATCTCGCTAGTCCAGATATGGTTGACCACAGACTCAAGCTTTGTGATGAAATTATCGCCTCATTGGTGAAGGCAATCGCCTACCAAAGGGGCCAAGGTAAGAGATAAATTGACGAACAAAAGCGATGGATCGCGGCAAGGCTTGTCTTATCCGCCACCCTCCGCCTCCCGCCCCTCGCTCCTCAACTGAAAGGAAAATCAGCATGCGCAACGCAGTCATCGTATCGGCGGCCAGGACCGCCGTCGGCAGATCGACACGAGGCAGCTTACGCACCACCCGGCCCGACGACATGGCCGCGGTTGTGATCAATGAAGTAATTGAACGGGCGGGCATCGACCCGGCAGAGGTTGAAGATGTGGCGTTGGGCTGCGCCTTTCCCGAAGCGGAACAAGGCATGAATGTGGCACGCATTGCCGTACTACGAGCGGGTCTGCCCGAGACGGTCTGCGGCCAGACCATCAATCGCTTCTGCTCCAGCGGCGTGCAGAGCATTGCCACTGCCGCCCAACAGATCATGTCCGGCATGGGCGATGTGATCATTGCCGGCGGCGTCGAGAGCATGTCGCATGTCCCCATGATCGGCAACAAGTTTGTGGCCAACCCGACCTTGGCGGCCGACCACCCCGGCGCCTACATCGGCATGGGTCTCACAGCCGAAAACGTGGCCAACCAGTACAATATCTCTCGCGAGGATCAGGACGCTTTCGCCCTGCGCAGTCACCAACGCGCAGCCGCGGCCCAGGATGCAGGCAAGTTCGACGCCGAGATTGTGCCACTGGAGGTGAACCTCAAACTGGGCGACGGCAGCGAAGTCAGCGAACAGAGCTTCATCTTCGACAAAGACGAAGGTATCCGCCGGGATACCACCCTGGAAGCGTTGAGCAAGCTGCGCACGGTCTTCCATGCCAAGGGCACGGTCACCGCAGGCAACGCCAGCCAGACCAGCGACGGTGCGGCCGCAGTGCTGGTCATGAGCGAGGAACGCGCCATAGAGCTGGGTCTGACGCCGATGGCACGCTTTGTGAGCTTCGGCGTCGGCGGTGTGGCGCCCGAGTTGATGGGCATCGGGCCAATCGCAGCAGTGCCCAAGGCGTTGAAGTATGCCGGCATGGATCTAGGCCAGATCGATCTGATCGAATTAAACGAGGCCTTTGCTGCCCAAAGCCTTGCCGTCATCCGTGAGTTGGGCTTCAACGAGGAGATCACCAACGTCAACGGTGGGGCCATTGCGCTGGGACATCCGTTGGGCTGTACAGGGGCCAAGCTGACTGTACAATTGCTCCACGAAATGCAGCGGCGGGGTGACCGCTACGGCATGGTCACGATGTGCATTGGCGGCGGCATGGGCGCGGCCGGGATCTTTGAACGGCTGAACTAACTTCAGACCAAACAGAATCGCACCATCGAGTTGTGGCTGCCGGCACATGGTACCGGCAGCCACAACTCGATCAATGAGCCTTCGCTTTATCGTTCCCTCTGCATTACAATTCTCTCCATGCGCTATCTTTCTGTTCTTGTCTTCACATCTGGGCTGGTCACGCTGGGCATGGAACTGAGCGCTTCACGCCTGCTCGAACCGGCCTTTGGCAACAACCAGATCATCTGGTCGGCGCTGATCGGGCTGATTCTGCTCTATCTAGCGCTCGGTGCCTGGCTGGGCGGCAAGTTGGCAGACCGCTTTCCACGCCAACGAGAACTCGACATCACGTTGACGCTGGCAGCCATCGGCGTTGCTCTGGTTCCGCTCGTTAGTGGGACGGTGTTAGGATGGGCCTCACAAGGGCTGGCCAGTTTTTCAGTCGGATTATTGGCCGGATCACTGTTCGCCATTTTGATGTTGTTCAGCATCCCGGGCATTTTGCTGGGCACAGCCACTCCCTGGGCAATCCGCCTATCCCTCCGAGATCTGGCATCCACCGGGAAGACGGCCGGTCGATTCTCGGCCACAGCAACAGCAGGCAGCATCCTCGGGGCCTTCCTGCCCGCGCTCTGGCTGATTCCCGCCGTAGGGACGCGTTGGACCTTTTTCATTCTTTCCCTGACATTGTTGACGGTGATCACGCTTGGCTCATTGCGCCAGAGCCATCGCTGGATCCCGCTTGCCGCCTTGACCGGCGTGGTTCTCGTAGCCATTCTAACGCGGCCCACCCAAGGGTTTCTTGCTCTCTGGAATGACGAACGAACCGGCGCCGTGATCTACGAAGACGAGAGCGCCTACAACTACATTTCGGTTCGCCAATGGGGAAGTGAGCATCACCTCAAGTTGAATGACGGCATCGGCATCCACAGCGTTCATCATCCCGACATGCTGCTCAGCCAGGGCATTTGGGACTACTTCCTCCTAGCCCCTCTCTTCCAGCCTACTTGGCCCGAAAACCACGCCCCGGATAATTTGCTGATCATCGGGCTGGCCGCGGGCACGGTCAGCGAGCTCTACACCGATATCTACGGTCCGCTCCCCATCACCGGTATCGAGCTGGACCCACAGATCATTGAAGTCGGACGGCAGTTCTTCGACATGAACCAGCCCAATCTCGATGCGATAGCCGCTGATGGTCGCCGCTGGCTCTCTCAACAGCCGCCGGATGCCATCTGGGATGTGGTCGCCATTGACGCCTATCGCCCGCCCTATATTCCGTTTCACCTGACCACGGTCGAGTTCTTCCAACTCGTGTACGAGCACCTTAGTGAAGACGGCGTTGTCGCCATCAATGTCGGTCGAACTGAGACCAATTTCTCACTTGTCGAGGCGCTGGTCGCAACGTTGCGCACGGTTTTCCCATCGGTCTTCGTGATCGACGAGCCGGGGCCGCCAAACACGTTGGCCAATTCGCTGGTCATCGCCACCGATGCAGCCGACGACATTGGAGAGCGTATCGGCCAACTTCGCCGATCTGCCGGATTCACTGGCTCTGGAATTTCGAGAACTTGCTGTGGAGGCGGCGCCGGCGCGCGTGCCTCAGCGGGAGCCGGATGCGAGCATCTTCACAGACGACCGGGCTCCGATTGAACGGGTAGTACATAGCATTATCGCAGATTATTTGGTCGGGGAATAGTGCTGGGGAAATGGATTCGCGACGCCTATGTGGCGTCGAGTACCCGGAAGTTTGGCTTCTGCCGGAAGCCAAACTTCTTGGGACGTTCCCAAAAATAGATGCCCTGGCGCGCCCAGGCATAACCCAGTTGAAGCCTGGTCCGAAGATCCCGTTAGTGAGCCGTACTGGGGACTTTGGGAGAATCATTCCCTGGCTTGGCCTTAGCCGCGCGGGGATGAGGTTGGCGGCTCAGAGAGATCAGCGGCGATAAGGGCGGGCAAAATGGTCGCTCCATAGCGCCACACCAAGCGTCCATGGCGAATGCCGATCTTGCCGCTACGGATGTCCTTCTCGCTCCAATGCCCTTTGTAGCGAATGAAGCTGGCGACTTCCCAGGCCCAGAGCAGACAGATCGCCGCACGAGGGGGCAGCCAGAAGCCGACGAAGACAAATGCGGTGTAGTGGCGCGCCGGATTGAAATCATCCAGGATATCTTGACGGAAGCCTTCTGTGCCAAAGCGCAGCGGAGGCGCACCGGACATCTGCTTGAGAAACGGTACGGGCCGATGGATGTCACCGAGGCGAATATAGGCGCATTCCTCCCCCATGCGCAGGATGAGTTGGGCCGTATTTGAGCGAGTTACCCGGGCCCAACGCACAAGATCGTCGACATAGACGATAAAAGCATCCAGGCCAGTCTGGGGGCTTTTTTGAGGGTCAGCAGTATCAGTCATGGCGTCGATTCCCAGGTTTGATACGAGTACGGTGCTAGCGAATCCGGCAGGTATGGTCGGCGAAGCCGATTTACCTTAACCGAAATGCAGTTGTGCGACAAACGTTCCTGCGTGAACAACGATAATTTCCTTCCTTTTCCAAGGCGAAATTTGGGCGTTCAGGCTTGCCCGAACATTCAAATTGAGCTATTCTTGAAGCCGATCATCCAATTGCGAACACAGACACCCAACTGTCCCATTTTCAGGCGATGGAGAAAATTCGAATGTCCAAGAGCGGTTCTAGACTAGCCATCATCGGCCCGATCATCGGCTTTATACTCGTCTACTTCATTGTCGGTGCTGCGGTGGATCAAGTTCAAGCTGACCAGGAGACGCTCAAAGAATTTGGCGTTGCCACGATACAGGATGTCCAGACGCTGGGCACGGAGCGAATCGAGGCAATCGAAGAGTGCTCAGGTCGAAGAGGTCATCGCCGAAGACCAAGCAGTGGACGAAGCGGCAGTTGCGGCTGAAGAAGCAGAGGCCCAAGATGAAGCTGCGGTAGAAGACGCAGCTGTGGTGGAAGAGGAAGCTTCAGGTGGGGCAGTAGAAGCCGACACATCTGAAGCCGCTGAAGAGACAGTGGCGGCAGCCGTAGATGAAGCCCCAGCAGAAGCGGAAGTTTCAGCCGAAGATGAGGCTGCGGCGAAGGACGAAGTCGTCATGGAAGCGGAAGCTTCTGCCACATCCGAACCTGCAACAGTCGACGGGCAAGGACGAGTTGGACAAGGCCAGGGTAGACAGGGCCAGGGCGGCGGCGGATCAGAGATGCAAGCCCGCCACATGGCGCCGATTCCCGACGAATACGCCGGGTTGACCGATCCAATTCCGGCCGATGCCGAGTCGCTGACCCGTGGCGCAGATCATTTCGAACTGTTCTGTGCAACCTGTCACGGCAGTGAAGGATTGGGTGACGGACCAGCTTCTGCGGGGCTGGATCCTGCGCCGCCCATGATTGCGCAGACCAGCCTGATGACCGGCGACGACTATCTCTTCTGGCGCATCAGTGAAGGCGGCGCCTTCGATCCCTTCAATTCGGCCATGCCCGCCTGGAAAGAGATCCTGGACGAGCAGGCACGCTGGGATACGATAAACTACGTGCGCTCTCTGGGTGGCATGAATGGGGACGCCGGTACTGTGCGTGCGGAAATGCAGGCGACCATGCAGGCAGAGATGTTGTCTGCCGCCCTTGACCTTGGCGTGATCGATCCCGAAGAGGCCGACCTTTTCTCAGATGTTCATGAACGGATTGACGACTATCGGCTTTCGCTGGGCGACGCCGCCACCGGCAATATGGAAGAGATGCAAGACGAATTGCTTGCCGGCATGGTCGAGGCCGGACAGTTGAGCCAGACCGAGGCGGATTCCTTTGCAGATATCTACGCTCGTTTGGACAGCGCCGGTGTGATGCAGTAATCTGCGCCTTCGCGACTTAGGCGTTTCGGATCCAATAAAAAAAGGGGGAGGTGTATTCGCACCTCCCCCTTTTTCTATTGGATTCGCCGCATACAACTGCCTTGGCGTTCACCCAACAGGCATCTTGATGGACACCGTGTTACGTAGGTTCGCCTGTGTGCGACAACCTAGCCAACTCACGCCAGCGCTCTGCTGCACCTGTTCTGAAAAGGTCCGGCTCGAAATCTGCCAGGAACTCCCATCCCTCGAGCGACAATCCTTCCTGCAACTCGTCAGTCAAATCAAACTCTAAAATTCGGTTGTCTGTCCGCACAACAAAGTGCAGCAAATCGTCATTGCCGTCATCGGCGATTTCAACGATACAGGGCCGGTCCGTGCCAATGGGCTTGCGGAAAAAGGCAGCCGAACATCTGGCACAGAACGTGAGCGACGCGTCACAATATCCTCGATCTAGGACGATACGCATGATAAATACCCCCTTTGGCATTGCTGAAGACGAGTACTACTCTGATTATTGCCCGAAGATCAGCAGAATGTAAGTGTCATATGTCCCCTATATCATGTGACATTCAGACAATCGACACGTATCTGCTCGAGGATCAATGGCGGAAGTGCCGCGTTCCGGTGAACGCCATGATCAGTCCAAGATCGTCTACCGTTTCGATCACTTTCTCATCGCGGATAGAGCCGCCGGGTTGAACAACTGCCACGATCCCATACTTGGCGGCCTCCTCAATGCCGTCCGGGAATGGGAAGAAGGCATCGGATGACATCACTGCACCCCGCGAGCGATCGCCAGCTTTGTGGGCCGCCAACATGACTGCATCAACACGACTCATCTGCCCGGCGCCCACCCCGACCGTCGCCTCATCCTTAACGTAGACAATGGCGTTGCTCTTCACATTGCGCGCCACCCGCCATGCAAAGGCTAAGTCAGCCATTTGCTCAGGCGTCGGCTGGCGCTGGGAGACTATGCGCCAGTTTTTCGCATCCATGTCATCTCTGCTGCGATCCAATTCCTGTACGAGCACGCCGCCGTAGATGCTGCGCAGGCTCAGGGTGCGCAGCGGAACGCCGGTCGGCTGTACGATGCGCAGGTTCTTGCGCTGGCGTAACAACGCCAGCGCCACGTCCTCATATGAGGGCGCTGCCACGACTTCGACAAATAGATCGGCCATCTTGGCAGCAAGTTCGACGTCAAGCGGGCGATTCACCGAGATGATGCTGCCGAAAGCACTGACCGGATCGGAAGCGAGCGCCTTTTCGTAGGCGGCGCCAATGTATCGTCCGACGCCAAACCGCAGGGATTTCCATGCTTGATGATCGCGACGGTTGGCTTTGGAAAATCCATGGCCGACTGCCAGCTTCCATCCAGGTCCAACCAGTTGTTGTAACTCATCTCCTTGCCGTGCAATACCTCAAACGGCGGGCTGTCATCGCCGTAGCTATAGAGACCGCCCTGCTGGTGCGGATTTTCGCCATAGCGATTGAGCTGCACTTGCTTGAGATTGAGCTGGATATATTCCGGCATCTGGAGTGACTCTTCGACCTCGATCTGACTGGCCATGAAGGCTGAGATGGCGCCGTCATATTCCGCCGTGTGTCGAAATGCCTTGAGCGCAAGCTTCTTGCGCATCATCGGCTTCGTGCCGCCCGCTTCGAAGGCTTCCGCGACAGCGAGATAATCCTCCGGATCGCAGACCACAGTGACAGATTCATTGTTTTTGGCTGCGGCTCTCAACAGCGCGACGCCGCCGATGTCGATCTGCTCGATAGCCGTGGCCAGCGTCACACTAGGCTCGGCAACGGTCTCCTGAAACGGGTAGAGGTTGACGACAACCAGGTCAATTGGAGCGATTCCATGGCTACTCAACTCATCCAGATGAAGATCCGTGCGTCGGGCCAGGATCCCGCCATGGACGGCCGGATGCAATGTTTTGACCCTGCCGCCCAAAATCTCCGGGAATCCGGTCAGATCTTCGACCGCCAGGACTGGTAGTCCAGCGTCGGCAATCTGCTTGGCGGTGCCGCCGCTGGCCACCAGTTCAACGCCGGCTTCGTTCAGGCTGCGGGCAAAATCGATCAGTCCGGTCTTATCCGATACGGACAATAGCGCACGTGGCGTAGACATGTTTTTGTACCTCCCAACGAGTACAAGATCTAGATGGACCTGCCAACAAAAAAAGGGTCGTCAAACATTCTGTTCGACCACCCCAGCCCAGGCGCACGACTGTCGAGTTCAAGCGTTTCTCTCCCCCGTGGTATCACTCCACGTCCGCACAATGTGCGGTTCGCCAGTCAAGAAACGCCATCGTATACAGAGGGAGTATAGGCGCGGCCGTGGGAGCGTGTCAAACAGGAATACTGCGTAAAACGTACTGCGTAAGGATTCGAGGACGGAGTGGATTTCCGCATTGGACTGTGTATGCGCTGACACGTCCCAATTCCACAGACTCAGTCGCCTGCCACAAATTACGCAGTACGAATTACGCAGCAGAAAAATTCACGCAGCAAGCAGCACACAACAAAATCCCTTAGGCATTACGCCATTCCGTAAAACGCATCAATCTCCGCCTGATACGCATTGGCCACACCCGACAGCACCTCCATCAGGGAAACCCGCCGACCAAGCGTTGACGATTCGAGCATGGCAAAGGCGCAGGCCAAATCGTAGAGGCCTTCGCGGCCGCTGGTCTCAGGATCGCGTCCTTCCTCAATGGCTCGCAGCCAGTCGAGTTGCTGAATGGCAAATGGATCGGTCAGGCCGAGCGGGAAGAAGGACTCACGTTGCTCGGGGGTCAGATTGGCCTCAAAATGGTCGAGCAGCGGCACGCTCAAACCACTGTCGCTGACCAGTTGACCGCCAACGATCGAACCTTCGCTACCGTAGAACGCGGGCGCGCCCGGGACCTCTAGTGGGTCGCCATGGCCGGCCCATGACCAGAGCAACTGACCAATCGCATCATTTTCGAAGCCGGCCGTGGCCAGATAGGTATCGTCGACGTTGGCCGAGACCGTCTCGATGATGTTGCCGTCGCCATCGCGCCGGTAGCGGGTCGGCTCAAAGGTACGCGCCACGGCACTGACCCAGGCTACTTCGCCAAAGACGTAGCGAAGGAGATGGAACTGATGGACACCGATGTCGATAGAACCGCCGCCGCCGGCACGCAATTTGTCATGCCGCCAGGGCGTCTCCGCGGTCACAATGTCCGGAGACCAAATGCCGCCAAGCGAACCCAGCAATGCCATCTGTGGATCACCGATCAGGCCGCTGTGCACGGCCCAACCTGCGGCACGTGTGAACTTCGCTTGTCGTACGTTTTCAAACGTGCCGAGCGTCAAGCCTTTCATGGCAGCCAGATCGACCATGCGCATAGCCGCTTTCACGGAGATGGCCAGCGGCTTCTGGGCAAGTAGATGCTTGCCCTTGAGTAGCGCCTCTTCGGCAATCTGATGGTGCAGCGCCAACGTCGTGAAATCGTTGACCGCATCGACTACGTCATCCGCCAGCATCTCTTTATAGGCGGTGTAGACGGCTACCTCAACGTCGTCCTGAAAATCGCTTAAATAGGTGTGGGGTGCGGCCAGTGGATCGCCGGTTTCCGGCGGCAAGACCGGCGGGCGGGGTGTAGGGCCTTCTCCACGCCGCAAGAACATACTCGCATCGTCCTCCTGACGCGCGACCAACGCAGTGATACGGAAGTTGTCAACGCCCAGTTCACGTAGTCTTTTATAGCCCTGCAAGTGGGCATTCAATATACGACCGCAGCCGACAATACCAATTCGAATCATGATGCTCCTTTTGGCTGTGTTCCATTCGACGGCATCAGCCGTAGATAGGTAGGGGCAATGACATTGTTTCGCCGTAGGTTGCCGAGAGCAGGCCGGCCTCCAAAATCTCCTGGGCATCGCGACCGACTGCAGGGTTGCATATGCCTTCGACTGGCAGATCGTTGGCGATGCAGTGGAGAAAGTAGGCACTGGCGCTGGCCGCCTCGCTCGGTGGTTCCGGTACATCCACAGCAACACCCTCGCCATGCTCACGAGTGGCCAGTAGCAGCCTGCCTGAACGCTCCACAAAGAGCGTGCCTTCGCTACCGTAGATGATCGTCTCGTACGAGGTCAGGTCGCCGATCTGGCTCCACGACGCCTCGCTGATCGCCATGGCCCGTGGCCATTGCATGAGAATGACGGCGTTGTCCTCCAGCGTGATATAGTCCTTGAGCAACTGACCCGCCACACCGGTCACGCGGCTTGGTTGGCCCAGCACGTAGCGGGCAAGTGCCGCACCGTAACAGGCGTAATCCATCAGGGCCCCGGCGCCGTTGAGTTCGGCGTCATGCAACCAATTGTAGAAGTAGGGCGTGCAGCCCAGTTCCTTGGGACCGGCGTGGGCAGAGCGATATTTGGTCTCAAAGACGGTTCCGATTTCACCGTCCAGCGCCATGGCCGTCGCCTTCTGAAAGGCAGGCTTCCAGGCAAAGGGCCAGTTGATCATCAGCTTGATGCCGCTCGTCTTTGCGGCGGCCACCATGGCGACCGCGCCCTCAAGCGTCGAGGCCATGGGTTTCTCGACCATCACATGCAGGCCGCGCTCAGCGGCCATCACTGCCAGCTCAGCGCCGGTCTTGTTGTCACCGTAGACATAGACTGCATCCAACTCAACCTCATCAAGCATACTGTCGTAGCTTTCGAAGAGACGTTCACATCCACATTCTTCACGGATTTTCTCAAGTAGCGGCTGATTGGGATCGGCCGCAGCCACCAGATCTCCGGTCGACAGCTTGTTCAGTTCATCAAGATTGCCCCAAATGTGATCGTGGGTTAATCCAAGAATGCCTACTCGAATCGGCGTCGGCATAATCATCTCCTTTTTCGTCGATGCTTGCTTATTTCGTACGTATGCGTCATGGAGTTGTGTGCAATTATACCGTCAAACTGAGTTCATTTCGAAGCGCAAAAATCCGGTCGATAATCTGGCCGCCGTTTATTGGCGCTTGACAATCCGCCATCATGCATTAAGCTCAAGATCATCAACGTACATTCCGGAAACGGGCCCCATTGTCGGAGGAGAATGGCATCAATGAGAGAGATCGATTCAGAATCAGCCAATGATCAGACGCGTGACGCCTGGAATGAGAACGCCGCCTACTGGGATGCACGCATGGGCGCTGACGGCAATGATTTCGTCGAAACGCTCATCTGGCCGGCCACAGAGCGTCTGTTGCGGCCCCAGCCGGGTCAAGTTTATCTCGAAGCGGCCTGTGGCACCGGCCTCTACGCACGCAAGCTGGCGGCGCTGGGCGCCAAAGTCATCGCCTTCGACTTTGCTGAAGAGATGATAGCGCATGCGCGAGCACGAAAAACAGACCATGCCGAGCACATCGACTACAACGTCATCGATGCCACCGACGAGGCGGCACTGCTGACCCTCGGCGCACATCATTTCGATGCCGCTATCTGCCAGATGGCGCTCTTTGACATGGCCGAGATCGACCCGCTCTTGCAGGCGCTGACGAAGCTGCTCAAGCCTGGAGCGCCCTTTCTCTTCTCACTGATGCACCCCTGCTTCAACAACCCGTACACAACGCATGTGGCCGAGATGGAGGATCGGGATGGAGAGATCATCGAAGTCTATTCGATGAAGGTCAAACGCTATATGACACCGGGCATTGCCAAAGGGCTGGGCATTCCTGGCCAGCCAAAACCACAGCTCTATTTCCATCGACCGCTTCAGCTCATCTTGGGAAAGATGTTCGACGCCGGCTTTGTGCTCGATGCGCTTGAAGAGCGAGCCTTTCCACCGGATCACCCCACCGGTCGCAACCCGCTCTCCTGGAGCGGCAAGTTCAGCGAGTTGCCGCCTGTGCTAATCGGGCGCGTACGTCTTCCCTGATCAGTAGTTCACGAATTTAAGCCAAACAAGATTCTTCGCTGGTCGTTTTCCAGAGCGAAGAGATCCTAAAAACCCGCTCAGAAGGAAAGATCGTGAAGTACTGGTGAGTCCATTGCAAAAAGGGTTCGGACACGAATTCACACGAATTGTCACGAATCTTCTCAGGGACGACGACATAATTCGTGAAAATTCGTGACCATTCGTGTCAAGAAAAGGCTTTTTGCGGTGGACTCACTGGTATGGAGAATAGGAGTACTTAAGTGAAACGCTCGGAAATTAACGCAATCATCCGTGACGCGGATCACTTCGCTCGCGGGCTAGGCTTTCACCTGCCGCCTTTCGCCTATCGGACGCCCGAAGAGTGGCGGCAGAAGGGACCGGAGGTTCGCAAGATAGTAGAAAACGGCATGGGGTGGGACATCACCGATTTCGGACTCGGCGATTACGCCAATGTCGGACTCTTTCTCTTTACGCTGCGCAACGGCGTTCCGGCGGACCGGGCAAAGGGCAAAGGCAAGCTCTACGCCGAGAAGCTGCTCATCGTGGGCGTGGGGCAGATCACGCCGTTCCATTTTCATTGGCTGAAGACCGAGGATATCATCGTGCGCGGTGGCGGCAAGCTGGCCGTCCAGCTCTACAACGCCACGGCGGATGAAGAGATCGCCGACACCGACGTGACGATCTTCACCGATGGCGTCGAGCGAACAGTCAAGGCCGGCACAACCCTAACCTTCAGCCCCGGCCAGAGCATCACGTTGCCACCCTACTGCTATCATAAGTTCTGGGGTGTCGACGAGCGTGTGCTCGTGGGCGAGGTCTCAACGGTCAACGATGACGCCACAGACAATCGATTCTACAAGCCGGTCGGCCGCTTTCCTGAAATCGAAGAGGATGAAGAGCCGCTCCATCTGCTTGTTGGCGACTATGAGCGGTATTATCGTCAGGGTGAATAAAAGAAGGCCGCTGCCTGTCAGGTAGCGGCCTTCTTTTATTCATTGTATCTCAAGAAACCCTAGCGACGCCGATCACGTCCGCCGCCACGTCGGTCACCGCCGCCGCGACCGCCGCGGTCACCGCCACGTCCGCCGCCACCGCTGCGTCCGCCGGAATCTCGCTTGCGGGCTTCTTCGGCGGTCCAGCCTTCGAGTACGGCCTGGCGGCTCATGCGCACCTTGCCGCTTGGATCGACATCAATGACCATGGCGGTCAGTTCATCACCCAACTTGGCGATGTCCTCAACCTTGTCGACTCGGTAGTCGGCAAGCTGGCTGATGTGGACCATGCCGTCCAATCCCGGTTTGATGTTGACGAAGGCGCCGTAGGCCTCGACACGAACCACGGTACCCGTGTAGATCTTGCCGACTTCGATGGTCTCAGTCAAACGCTCAATCTCGTCTCGGGCATGCTCAGCGCCAACGCCGGAGCCGGAGACGAAGACGGTGCCGTCCTCTTCGACATCGATCTTGACTTCAAAGTTATCCTGAAGTGCTCGGATGGTCTTGCCACCCGGCCCGATCAACTGACCAATTTTCTCAGGGTCGATGTTGACGGTGAGGATGCGCGGTGCAAACTCGCTCATCTCTTCACGTGGCGTGGGCAACGCTTCGAGCATCTTTTCCATGATGTACATGCGGCCTACACGGGCCTGCTCCAACGCTTCTTCCAGAATGCTGAAATCAAGACCCTTGATCTTCAGATCCATCTGCAAAGCGGTGACGCCGTGCTCGGTGCCGGCGACTTTGAAGTCCATGTCGCCGAGTGCATCCTCAAGACCTTGAATGTCACTCAACACACGATAAGCGCCCGATTCGGGATCCTGGATGAGGCCCATGGCGATACCAGAGACCGGCGCCGTGATGGGCACACCGGCATCCATCAACGACAGAGTGCTGCCACAGACGGAGCCCATGCTGGTCGAACCGTTGCTGCTGATCGCTTCGCTGACCAGACGCAGGGTATAGGGGAAGTCCTCAGGAATCACAGGCTTCAGTGCACGTTCCGCCAGAGCGCCATGGCCGATCTCTCGACGCTTGGTGCCGCGCAGCGGATATGCTTCGCCCGTGCTGTAGGGCGGGAAGTTGTAGTGGTGGATGTACTTTTTGGTCGAGATGGGCTGGAGCGTATCCAGACGTTGCGCATCGCCCGGCGTACCCAGGGTGGTCAACGTCAATACATGGGTTTCGCCACGCATGAAGAGGCCGGAGCCATGGGTGCGCGGCAGCCTGCCGACCTGGGCGCTGATGGGGCGAATCGTGGTCGTCTCACGGCCGTCCGGACGAATGCCCTCGGCCAGGATGCGTGCACGGGTCACCTCTTTGAAGACGATGTCCAGGGCGTCACCGATGTCTTTAGCGTCGACAGTACCTTCTTCGACACGGTCGGCAAAGATCTCTTCGATCTCCGTACGAACCGCGTCCCTGCCCTCTTTCAATGCCTTCTTGCCGGGGCCTTCCGCAATCACAGCGGCCAGTTTGTCTGTGGCTAGCGCACGGACTTCTTCAGTGACCTCTTCGGCAGGCAGGAAGACCGGGTAATTCTCAACCTTGGGCTTGCCGATCTGTTCGCGCATCTCCTTGATGATCTCAACAACCGGCTGCATGGACTCATGGGCCAGTTTGAGCGCCTCCAGCATCATGTCTTCGGGCAGCTCATTGGCGCCGGCCTCGACCATGAGAATATTGTCATCGGTTCCGGCAACCACCAGATTCAGGCTGCTCAGCTCCAACTGGTCGGCTGTCGGATTGACCACATACGCGCCGTCGACAAAGCCGATGGCGGAGGCAGCGACCGGACCATTCCACGGAATGTCGCTGATGGTCAGCGCAGCCGAGGCAGCGATGATCGCCAGCGGGTCCATGAGATTCTCGCCGTCGGAACTGAGCGTGTAGATGATGATCTGTACTTCGTTGCGCATGCCCTTGGGGAAGAGCGGGCGCAGCGGGCGATCCACCAGGCGGGCAAGCAGAATCGCCTGCTCGCTGGGTCGGCCTTCTCGGCGGAAGAAGCTGCCGGGGATGCGACCCGCAGCATAGAGTCGTTCTTCAAATTCGATTGTCATGGGGAAGAAGTTCATCCCCGAACGAACATCATGGCTCATGGTGGCCACGGCCATCAATACCGTATCGCCGTAGCGTACGGTCACAGCGCCGCCTGCCTGTGCAGCCAGAACGCCGGTTTCAATGCTCAGCGTACGTCCACCGACCTCGGTGGTAAAGACCTGAGCGCCATCAAACATTTGCATTGTTTCATTCTCCTTAGAACAGTTTCTTCTGCGGACGCGTAAAACGCGCAAGTGCGAATCTACACGCGGCAGAATGCAAATAACATTTCGATGGCAGTGCAGCGGGAGTTGTCAATCGAGAGGCGAGGTGCGGAACTGGAGACCGGGTCGAAATGAGGCTGATTGTCCTGACTTCAGCAATATCCCCACTTCGGCACGCTTTCCAATGCCGGACCTCAATGTTCGCTACTCAGAGCGAGCCCAACAATTGCGCAAATTCGCCGCTACACGTCCATCATTTAACAATAACGAATGCCGTAGCAATTCGTTCCGTCTACCGACCCGCACAGCACGCTGCACGGATACTACCTACTGGATAAGCAGAGGGGCGAAAGTCGTATCGTAGACTTCCCGCCCCGTCACTGTCAATCCTATTTTCGCAGACCTAAGCGCTGAATCAACTTCTGATACCGTTCGCTGTCCTTGCGCTTCAGGTAAGCGAGATGCCGCCTGCGCTGTCCAACCAACTTAAGAAGTCCCCGCCTTGAACCCTCATCGTGCTTGTGGGTGTTCAAGTGATCAATGAGTCCATTGATACGGGTTGTCAGCAATGCCACCTGAACTTCGGGTGAACCGGTGTCATTGTCGCTAATCCGAAACTCTTCAATCAGCTGCGTCTTTTCCACACCACCCATACTCATTCGGTACTCCCCTTGTCAAGCCTGGAATACTACATTTCTCATCTGCAGTGCGACCCACTGCAAGGCCTATTAGCCAAACCACCGCTGTACCGGGCGCATGATCGAGCTCAATAGCTCAAGACAGTATACCCGATTAGCACATATTTTCCAAATCTTGTCGATGTGTCGCCCAAAGGGGATACAAGGTGGGACCACTCGTGTGAGGTACGAACCGACGCCCTGCCCCTTGCTGCTCGCATAGACCGATTGGTTTCAGCAATTCTACATGTGTCTATCGGTAGGGGGTAAGGACTCCTGCCCTACGGTGCGAAGTGATTCTGAAGCCGGCTCGCCATGACAAGCTTAGAATTGCTGCCTGCTTTTTGATGGTTTGACACTTGCGTCACCATGTCCTATCATCGGGAGGACAGACTCAAAGTCAAATCACATAGACGGACCGTTTCCACAGATTTTGTGTACTTCTAATCCCTCGGGAGGTACAGAAATGGGATCTTTTCGCAGCCGGCTGCGCCTACTCAACATTGACGCCGGACGTCCATCTCGTCAATCCAACCCAGCATGGTCATGGCTCACAAGTGTTCTGATCTGTGCCGTCGCACTTCTGGTCACTCTTGTGCTTCCTGCACATCTGTCTGGCTCCAGCCGACATGGGTCGATGTACGCTGCGATCTCATCGGCTGCTCCACTGGCGACGGGGAAAAATTCCGCCGAGACCAACGCCGTCACTGCTACGCTTCCCATTACCAATCCGCAACCACTTGCTACCACACAACTGACGACAGTGACGACTTCGTTGGAGACAGTCCCGACAGAACTCCCAGCCCCCGGCCCATCTGACACGCCCATTGCAACTGGGATATCGACCGACGCCGCGACCACAACTCCGACCATGACTGCGATCTCAATTCCGACAGAGACAACTACTTTCACGACTAAGCCGCCAACCGAGACAGCGACGCCAATCTCGATTTCAATCTCGGCGGAGACTGCCACGCACACACCTGAACCCCCGACAGACACAGCGACCCCAATTCCCACAGACACTCCGATCTCTACACCTGAACCACCAACTGATACGCCGGAGCCTGCTGTCGTCGAACCGATGGAGATCTTCATCAGCGAATTCTTGGCAAACCCCAAGGCCGTGAATGACAGCGCAGGCGAGTACATCGAGTTGTTCAACGGCGGAGCGGGAACGGTCAATCTCGCCGATTGGCGGATCGAGGATCTGGACGGCGAGGGACACACAATAGCCGTCGAACTGCTCATTCAGCCGGGAGCCTATCTGGTTTTGGGCCGCAACGGTACGTTTGTCGACAACGGCGGCGTGGTTGTCAACTATGTTTATAGCGGCTTCCAGCTGGCCAATGGCGACGATGAAATCGTGCTTCTTTCACCCTCCGGCGTCGCAGTTGACAGTGTCATTTGGGGCGCCGGGTTGACAATTGATGCAGGCGCAAGTCTCGAACGGTCCGACTTCACGGTAGCCGATTCATGGATCCCGGCATCTTCACCGTGGCCGGGATCAGCCAGCGACTGGGGCAGTCCCGGTTTGCCCTATCAAGCGTCGTCGCCCACGCCGGTATCCACGCCCGTACCCACATCGACAGCCATGCCGACGCCGGTTCCAACATCCACAGAAACAGCGACAGAAACGCCGACAGTTGCGTACACTGGCACGCCTGTGCCAACGCAGCCGGGGCCCAACCCGACTGCTTCAGAGACTAGCGAACCATCTGCCACTTTAGCGAGCACAGCGACGGGCACGCCGACGCCTATCCCTACCCCTGAGCCGTCAGCCACAGCAGGCCCGACGCTCTCTAAGCCGTTAATCTTCATCAGCGAATTCCTGGCAGACCCGAAGGCAGTCGGCGACGAAATGGGCGAATTCATCGAGCTGTACAATGCAGGCGATGCTGCCGTCAATCTCAATGGGTGGATTCTGGCCGATCTCGACACCGACAACTTCGTGATCAATGCAGATCTGATTATCCAGCCCGATCAGTATTCTGTATTGGCGCGCAGTAGCGACCTAGCCGTCAACGGCGGCGTATCTGCGAATTTCCAATTCAACGGCATGGCACTGGCCAATAGTGCAGACGAAATCATACTGTTGATGCCCGATGGCGTCGAAGCCGATCGGTTCGAATGGAGCAGCGGCGATGTCACGGCAGGCGCCAGCCTGGAACGTGCCTCTTTCGATGGCGCGGACACCTGGGAAACGGCCACAGCGCAATGGCCAGGCTCCGCTGGCGACGCGGGCAGTCCAGGGACCGCATTCATTCCGTCGCCCCCAACATTGACGCCCGTGGCAACGCCTGTATCGACACAGGTGTCGACACCTTGGCTCACATCAACGCCCACCCAAACGACAGCGCCCACCGGCGTCCCGCTGACCCCACGCTCCACACCAACACCCGGTCCGCCGCCCTCTGTCTACATCAGCGAGTTTCTCGCCAATCCGAAAGCAGTCGGCGATGAGTTCGGCGAGTTCATCGAACTGTTCAATGCCGGCAGTGTCACCGTCAATCTCAACGGCTGGATGTTGACCGACCTCGACAGGGACAATTTCGTCATCAATGCGGATCTCTACATTCAACCCAACCAGTATCTCGTGCTGGCTCGCAACGATGATATGACCGTCAACGGCGGACTACCCGTCGACTACATCGTCACCGGCATCAACCTGGCCAACACCGGCGACGAGATCCTGTTGCTAAGGCCGAATGGCCAGGAAACGGATCGCATTGAATGGGGCGATGGTACGGGCCATGGGATTGTTGCCGGAGCCAGCCTGGAGCGAGTCTCCTTTGATCCGGCCGGCGTCTGGGTCACAGCTCAAACGCCGTGGATAGGATCCGCCGGGGATTCAGGCAGCCCATCAACCGCCTATCGCCCACCTGCTGCCACACGGACACCGACACTGGCGCCGACACCGGTTGCAACACCAACAACGATACCGCTAACGCAACTACCCACACCTACTAACGACCCTAGCCAACATCCAACGCCCGGCCCGCTTCCTGCTGTCTTTATCAGCGAGTTCCTGGCCGATCCTGCAGCGGTCGAAGATGGCAGTGGTGAATTCATTGAGATATTCAACGCCGACACGGAAGCGATCAATCTCAAGGGCTGGATCTTAGCTGATCTGGGCAGTGATCGACATGCGATCACCGCCGACCTTGAAGTTGAGGCGCATGGCTACGTCGTTCTGGGTGTCAGCGGCAATCGAGCTGACAATGGCGGCGTTCCGGTTGACTACGTCTACAGCGGCATCCAACTTGCCAACGGTGATGACGAAATCTTGTTGCTTGCTCCTGGCGAAGTGGAGGTTGACAGCGTCGACTGGGGCAATGACAGCGGCCTGACAATACGCCGCGGTGTGAGCTTTGAACGGACGACATTTGGCCCTGATTTCAGATGGCTGGCGGTCGGTGCGCCCTGGCCCGGCTCGGCAGGAGATTCAGGCACGCCCGGCTCCGCCTATATTGCGCAAACAGAACCGCCAATCCTGATCCCATCGCCGACGGCGACGACTGCACCCACTACTCCACCCGGGTCTGGATCCGCAAAGGCCCTTCAGATCAGTGAGTTCCTCGCTGATCCGAAGGCCGCAGACGACAGCGACGGCGAATACATCGAAATCTTCAATGCCGACGCCGAGCCGGCAAATCTGCGCGGCTGGTTACTTGCAGACCGGGGCAAGGACAGCCATACGATCGCCGTCGATCTGATCCTTGAGCCTGGCGGCTACGTTGTACTTGGGCGCAACGACAACCGAACTGTGAACGGCAATGTGCCCGTCGACTACGTCTATGGCGGCTTCAGCCTGGCAAACAACACGGACGAAATCCTACTGCTGGCCCCTGACGGTAGCGAGGTCGACCGGGTAATCTGGGGCAGCGGATCAGAGCTTTTAACCACGCCCGGCGCCAGCTTGGAACGTTCGGCCACGGAGCTGAATGACTGGGGCACTGCGCAGATACCATGGCCCGGATCCGCTGGGGATTTCGGATCGCCAGGCGCGGCGAATCCGACCCACGGCACGCCTAGCCCGACCGTGACCCCAGCTGTCCCAGGTATGCCGTCGCCGACTCCGGGCTCGACTGCACAACCGTCGACAGCCTGGCGCCCCTCGCCATCGATCAGTCCAATCCAGATCGATGAAGTCGCATTCCAAGGCGGCGACCACGAATTTATGGTGCTTCGCAATGTCAGTTCCGAATCCATTTCCTTGGACGGATGGTCCATCGGCGACGCGGAGATTCCAGGCGATGGCGAAGGAATGTACGCGTTACCCGGCGACATCGAGCTGACGTCAGGTGAGCGATATGTCATTGCCCGCACTGCACGCGGATTTTTTGCCGCGTTTGGCCGTCCTCCTGATGCAGAGATCGAATCATCTGATTCCTCAATCCTCACGTTGTCTAAGCGGTCGGATCTTGCATCCGGCCAGTTTGCGCTCAAAGACAGCGGCGATGAGATCGTGCTCCTAGACAATCAGATGGCAGTGGCTGATGCCCTGGCGTATAAGGATGGCGATCATGCAGCCCTGGCCATTACAGGAGAACTAGCGCCGCCATCCGGATTCAGCCTTCAGCGAGTGCCGGGCTCCATCTTTGATCCGGCCGTCGACCAGAGACATCGATATCTCTTCGCACGCCCGCGCCCGTTTGAGTCGGTTCGCCTGCCGGCGCCCCGTCCAATCACCCCACCCTTCCTGGCCGACGGCTTGTTGGCTGTCTGGGGCACGTTGGGCGCCCAGAGCAACTTTTCGTCAGGCCGTACGGCTCCGCCGGGTTATCTCCTGGCAGCCGGCGAAGCTGAGGGCCTGCACTTCGTGGCTATCGCCGACCCGGCGCCCCAGATGCTGGCACAGGAATCTGAACAAGTCCGATCCATCATTCATCTGCCGGCCTGGTATGTGCAGAGTGCGGAAGAGAATACGGAAGAAAGGGCAGCCGGGGCAGAGGCGATCATCTATTCGTCTCAGACCGCTGCGCCGACCAGTCTGTCGGGCCTGCTTGACCATGTGCGAAACACGGGCGCTCCCGCGCAGTGGATAGCAGGCGACGGAGAACCGCCGGCAGAGTTTTCCGTTTTCGCGTCGGACAGCGTCGCTGCTCCGGGTAATCTCGCTCCAGCCTGGGCGCTGTGGGATAGAGCAAATCGCGCCCTACTGCCGGGCGGCAACAGCAATCCGCCGCTACCAGGCGAGGCGGCCCCACAGCCGCGTTACACCGGACTTGCCGTCGCCGATGTGACAGCCGCTGACGTCTCCACTGCGATAGCCATAGGCCGCGGCTGGCTGACCAATCGGCCCGGCCTGTGGATCACGTTGAGTGTGGTTGATAAAGACGGCAATGTCTGGTGGATGGGCGACTCGCTGGCCGGCAGCAATGAGATGACAGTCCGAATCGACTACGGCGATCTCGGCGGAGAGCCGGCCGGTCTTGCCGTCTGGCAGAATGGCAAGCCGTTGTACTCTCGCCAGAGCACCGAGATCGACGGCGCCTGGACGCTCACTATCCCAGTCCTGCCCGGCAGCAAGATTGCCGCTGTTGCGACCCAGGCAGACGGAGACTTCGCCCTCACTGCGCCGCTACACATTCAAGACAGTCCGGATTCTACCGTGCTGATCAGCGAGGTCATGCCTTCGCCCTCCCACGACTACAACGGCGACGGACATCTTGACAATGACGACGAGTACATTGAACTCTTCAATCCCGGCGGACTGCCGGTCTCGCTGGCGGGCTGGCGAATCAGCGACCGGCGAACCGAAGAGTTGGGCCGCTACCACTTTGTCTTCGGCAACGATCGCTATATCGGCGGCGGCCAACGACTGGTCCTTTGGCGTTCCGAAACCAACATCAACCTGGATGCTGAGGATGATTACGTGCGTTTGACCGATGCCGACGGAAGGGAGATCGATCAACTTCACTGGGCCATCGCCGCACAGGGTAGTTCTTTCAGTCGAACAGAGGAAGAGCATGAATGGCAGACCAATTCAGTACCGTCGCCAGGCGAGCCATTTGGCGGTCTCCACGGCACTGGACGCCACGAGGAGATCGTCATCGATCCGACTGAGGGCCAGGCAGGCGGTCCGCCCGGCTCAGTCGCCAATGCCAAACGGCAGGGACTTGAGCGCTCGGTCGAGTTTGAGGCGACGGTCGTGGCCCCACCAGGGCTCTTCAACTCAGCCATCTACGTGGCCGACGCCATGGCCTACACCGGCGAGCCGTTGGGCGGCATCGGCATCCAGGTCTATCTGCGCAGCGGGGAGTACCCGCCGTTGGCGGAAGGGGATCGAGTCCGCGTGCGCGGCATGACCCAATCGTTTCGGGGCGAAATGGAGGTAGTACTTGAAGAGCCAGAGCAGATTTGGCGACTGGAAGCGGGCGGAGCGCTTGCACCTGTGCCGGTCGGGGTCGACGACATCGGTGAGTCATTGGAAGGCCGTTTCGTGACATTTAGCGGGGTGGTCACCGGCTGGCAGGGAGACAGCATCTATTTGGGCGATCCGGACATTGATGACTTTGAGCAGCGTAAGGAGGAGGCCGTACGCGTCACGGTGCGTAGCAGCCTTGACTGGAGGAGGCCGTATGTGAAAGAAGGTGAACGCTACGTCGTGACCGGCGTTGTGGGGCAATTTGCCAAGGAAGCGCCATGGAACGGTGGGTATCGGGTACTGGTACGCTATCCAGATGACCTAGTGCAGACGAGCGAGGAGTAGAAGCCAGAGGTTTTTGGCGGTGGGTCGATTCCGCCAAGGTGTGTCACAATAGTGGTAGATCTCGACGCAATACCGCCCTGACGACACACGGCTGCTCCAGGAGGAGTCCATGAGAGTCTTTGTCTTTGCCGATGATCCGGAAGAACGACACATCTTCAACTATGTTCTTGAGCACAGCGGTCTGGAGGTATTGCCAGGTTCAGACATGGAGGCGGTATTCACCGACTGGCCACAGAACTCGGCGGAGCTGATTGTGTTTACCACGGACCGCGACGGGCCGCCTTTGGCGGAGATCGTACAGATGCGAGCCAGCACTCAGGTACCCATTCTTGTGGTCGCCAATCACTTGACCGAGTCGGACGAGGTAGAGATGCTGCGCAGGGGAGCCGATCTGGTGCTTTTCCGGCCTGTTTCCGCCAGGCTGCTGGCTATATACGCCAAAATTCTGCTCCGGCGCGTAGAGAACGTGCCGTCCTCCATGCTAGTCTCATTGGATCTCGGCGATGTTGTGCTCAGCCCGGCTACCCGGACTGTGACTGTTGACGGAGGAGAACCCCAACGTCTTACGCACCTTGAGTTCCGTCTCGTCTATGTGTTGATGACCAATCGAAACCAGGTGGTGCCGACCGATATCCTGGTTGAACGGGTCTGGGGATACGACGGGACCGGGGATCGGGAATTGGTGCGAGGGTTGGTGAGTCGTCTACGGCGCAAAATCGAGCCGAATCCCGAAGATCCGATCCTGATCGAAACAATTCAGGGCGTCGGGTATCGTTTTGTAATACCGTGATCGACAGGATTTATACAGGTTTGACACATTCCAATGAAGAATTCCACGCTTTTGTCATGGCAGTTCAGCTTCTTTTACACGCCGCTATGCGACAATGATGGCTGTAGACACGGATGCAACAATTCTGTGCGCCCGTGTAAGAAAGGAGCAGGACAGATCATGGATTATTTCACGACAGGGATCGAAGCGCGTCAGCGATATGACGAGATGTTGCGAGAGGCGGAAGCGATGCGAAGAGCAAATCGCTACACCGCTAATTCCTCCCAAGGCCGGCCGGGCCTCATGGAGCGAGCCGGCAACACACTCGTTTCGATCGGCGAATGGCTCAAGCGCCGAGACAACTTGACCTACGCCTACGACAAGCGCTAGACCACCCGGTTTAGCCCTGTACCGGTCCGGCCAACGCCGGACACAAATAGAATAATGATAGAAAGCTACAGGCCCGCCATCGATGTCGATGGCGGGCCTGTAGCTTTGGAAAAACAAGTCCACTATCAGATCCCGACGTTCTCGTACTGCCGGATCAGACGTCCTCATAGACTCGCCACCCCAATGTCTCGGGTTCGATGCCCGAAATCGCATCCAGCGGCATTTTGAAGTAGCGCCCCTTTGCGGTAACGGCCACTGTGCCGTCAGGCAGATAGAGTTCGCCGGTTCCATCAAAAATGCGATCCTTCTCTTCGATGATACGACCCCGGGCTGTCAGCTCTACATCCAGTGGCACGGGCTTCTGAAACCGCAACGTAAACTCACCGGTGACGCCCCAGACTGATGGCACTGCGGGATCTTCATCATCTATGTTGATGGCGCGGCCGATGGTCTCGTCCAGGATGCCCATGATGACACCGCCATGCATGCGTCCCGGATATCCCTGATGTTGAGATTGCCCGGTGAAACGGGCCAGGATTTCCCTGTCTTGCTCACCATCGTCAACTTCATAGAAGGCCACCTTCACACCGGCCACGTTCTTCACACCACAGATGAAACAGTCGTAGCTATTGGGCTGTTTTCTCATGGGATCCATTCCATAGGGTTGGGGAAAAATGATCCACGAAGTTACACGAAGGGCTGACTAGCATTAGCATTTTTTGGTGCCCCTTCGTGGATCAACGTTCTTCTGTACCCGCCTACCGCTCCTCGGATCGATCGGTCGCAACACCCGGATCGTAGGAGAGTGCAGCGATCTCGCTCCAGAGTGCCGGCGTCATGTCGACGTTGACGGCATCCAATGACCCGGCCAACTGCTCCAGGTTACGTGCGCCAATGATGGGCGCGGTCACGGCCGGGTGGGCGGCGACCCAGGCCACGGCCAGCGTTGCCGGATGCACACCGATGCCGGCAGCGAACTCCGTGAATCGCTCGGCCACGTCATAATACATCTCTTCGCCGTAGCGCTTGCCGTACATGGCATTCTCGACAAGACGCCCTTCGGCCGGGCGATTCTCGCGCGTGTACTTGCCGGTTAGCAAGCCGCCGCCCAACGGGCTGTATGGAATGACCCCCAGTCCTTCTGACTCAGCCAGGGGCAGGATCTCGACCTCGGCCATGCGCTTGGTCAAATTGTACATGGGCTGGATGCAGGCAAATGCGGCCAGGTCCTCCTTTGCGGATATCCCCAGCGCCTTGGCGATCTGCCAGGCTGCCCAATTGCTGACTGCCGGGTAGAGAATCTTTCCCGCACGCACCAGATCATCCAGCGCACGGACGGTCTCCTCGATCGGCGTATCGTCATCAAAGCGGTGGACGAAGTAGAGGTCGATGCGGTCAGTCTGTAGACGGCGCAGGCTATCCTCGACTTCACGCAGTATGTGGCGACGGGTCAAACCCTGGCCGTTTACCGCATCGCGCATGGGTGAGCCGACTTTGCTGGTTATCACCAGTTCATCGCGTTCGCCGGCCATGAGTTCACCCAGGATCTCCTCAGAGCGACCACGGCCGTAGACATTGGCGCAGTCAAAGAAATTGATGCCTGCATCACGACATCGGCCATACATCGCCGCCGACATCTCCCTATCGGCGTCGCCGCCAAACGACATGACGCCAAAACAGAGATCGGAGACCTTCACCCCGGTCCGTCCTAAATTTCTGTATTCCATGGGTTCCTCTTTCTCAGTTGGATAATTGTATGGACTGCAAAGTGCTTTTGCCACAGATGAGTCCACTGCAAAAAGGGATCTTGACACGAATGGTCACGAATCTTCTCTCTGGGGCGACGACACAGTTCGTGTCAAGAAAAGGCTTTTTGCAGTAGAGTCACGGATTTACACAGATGAAAAACGTGATATTCACAGATAGTTTGGATTCTAAGGATGGTTTTTCGATGCCTGGAAAGTTCTCAAATTTATCTGTGTCCCATCTTTTTCTCTATCTGTGTAAATCTGTGGCAAATCCTCCCGTTTCGACCGCAGAGTCAGCATCGCCAATCAAAAAAGAGGTCGGATCCTAGTCAAGAATCCGACCTCGTCCCAAGATTCTAGGCTATCACCTCGAGTTTGTCTGCGACAAGTGACAGCAGGAAATTCCGTGGTTCTGCGGCATCGAAGAGCACGGCGATAGTGGTATCATCGCCGCTGCCGCTGAGGTCGGTGATCACGCCTTCTCCGTAGTGGGAATGGCGGACCCGTTGTCCGTTGGCATAGTCTCCAGGGCCGGCCTCAACCGCGTGTGTCTGTTCGCCCGATTCAGAGTCATCACTGCCGTTCAGTCGGGAGACGGCTCCGGTCTCTCGATCACGCCAGCTCTCAGCCAAATTCGCCACCATCTGGTCTGGATCCTTGGCCACACGGGCGCGAATCTCAGAAGCGCGGGATCGCGCTTCGCTCAAGGCCGGCGTCCAGCGCGTCTTTTCGCCAATCGAACGGTCCCCCTGCGCCAGGACGCGGCTGGCACGCGAGAGCACTCTGATCAACCCATCCAACTGCTTGATCGGGTCCTCCATCAGGTAGACCACGGCCAGTTGGACATTGTTCATCCGGCACAGTTCAACACGCGTTTGATCGCGTTGCTGCGCTTCGAGCAATTCCCACTCGCTCTGCCGTCGCTGACCCCGCCCGGTGAGATCGGCGAAGCGGACGCCGACACCGGCCTCAGGATAGTAGCGATCCAACTTCAGTCGACGATTGGTCGACGGATTGATCAACCAGTCAGGATTGGCATCTTTCTGCATTTCAAAGCCCTCAAATACTCGGGCCAGAATTTCCTGCCAGGCGTTCATTGCAAGGTATAGACTAGACATGGCTCTTAACTTGTATCTGCTCTGTGGTTTTTCTAAGAATATTCGACGTCAATGGAGGTCAAAAGGCACAGGCAGAATCGTAGCACATCCGTTCAACACATGCAACCATTCGACGACTGACTTGTCCGCAAAACGGATGAGGGGTTGGCTCGCCCGGTTGGCCTCCGTGCTTCGTAGGTTTGGGCGGCGCGGTGCTATAATCCCCAGTCATGGCAACAGACGAGCGGTCCCAAGAACGAGATGATTCAGAGAGTTCATCTGTCGAAAGGCAGAGCCATGGCGTACGAAGTGCGACGGCAATGTGCTCAGACAGCGCCGGGAAGTCGAACGCTGGTGGAGCAACAGGAAAGACCTTGGCTGAGACGGTCATGGCTGAAGGGCCCACGGCCACGGGCGCTCTCGACAATCGAGGAATTGCCAACGCAGCCCTGCTGGTGATGGTCTTCTTCGTGCTCAGTCGATTCACCGGACTCGCCCGCGAAATTATCGTCGGGGCCCAGTTTGGGACCAGCGGCGAACTCGACGCCTATCTGGCGGCGTTCCGGGTGCCCGATCTGCTCTTCCAATTGGTGGCGGGCGGCGCGCTGGGCAGTGCGTTCATCCCGACATTCTCGGGGTTCTGGGTGAAGGGCGAGAAGCGTGCAGCATGGCTGCTCTTTAGCCACGTGCTCAACGGCATCACGCTGATCCTCGTTCTCCTGGCTGCACTTGGAGCCATCCTTGCCGTGCCGTTGGTGGCCAATATCATTGCCCCAGGCTTTTCTTCTGAACAGCAGGCGTTGACCGCAGACCTCATGCGCTGGATGCTGTTGAGCACCGTTGTGTTCGGCGCCAGCGGTCTGATTATGGGCGCATTGAACGCCGTGCAGCACTTTCTGATGCCGGCGGCCGCGCCGGTGGTTTACAATCTTTCCATCATTGCAGGGGCCCTGTTCCTGGCCCCCCGCTGGGGCATTTATGGGCTGGTCGCAGGCGTTCTCATCGGTGCGCTGGGCCATCTGCTGGTGCAGATCCCTGCTCTCTTCCGCTATCAGGCCCGCTACACGCTTAGCCTAAGCGTACGAGACCCGGCTGTGCGCGAGGTCGCTCGCCTGATGGGGCCCAGAGTCCTGGGTCTCTTTTTTGTTCAGATGCACTTTCTGGTCAACACGATCCTGGCCAGCAATCTAGCCGAAGGCAGCCTGAGTGCGCTCAACTATGCGTGGCTGATCATGCTCTTGCCCGTGGGCATCTTTGCTCAAGCCGTGGCAACGGCAGCCTTTCCTACCTTCGCGGCGCAGATCGCCGACGGTCAACAGAATGCCATGCGCGGCACCTTCGGCAACATCCTGCGCACGGTCCTCTTTCTCACCATCCCCGCAGCGGTCGGGCTGCTCGTTCTTGCCGTCCCTGTCGTGACTGTGTTGTTGCAGCGAGGCGCATTTACTGCGCAGAGCACCCAGATGGTTGCCTACGCGTTGCGCTTCTATGCGTTGGGCCTGGTCGCTCACGCCACAGTCGAGATCACCGTGCGTGCGTTCTATGCCCTGCATGACACGTTGACGCCGGTTGCTGTGGGCATCGGCGCCATGTTTCTCAACATACTGCTCTCGGTCTGGTGGGTGCGCTACTGGTCGTTTGGCGGCCTGGCGCTGGCAAACAGCGTTGCCACTTCCCTGGAAATGGTATTGATGCTGGCGCTCTTGTCACGCAAAATGAATGGTATTGAAATGCGGCGACTTCTACTGGCGGTGTTTCGCAACGGCGGAGCCGCCCTGCTCATGGGCGGGATCGTTTGGGGATGGCTGCGTTGGATGCAGACACAGACCTGGAACGCATCACCGGTCAGCGCCATGTGGATTGCCGCCATCGTCGGCCTGCTGCTGGCCGTCGTTGTCTATCTGGCAGGCGGGCTGCTCTTCAGGAGCAATGAGTTGAAACCGGCGCTGGCGCTGCTGAAACGTCGCGGCCGTGATACGAAAATTGGTCACAAATAGCCGCAGACAGGGACCTGATTTCACAGATGTTCTACAGATATCCAGAGTAATCCCAATGTGTAAGCCCGTGGCGAAAACGCTTTTTGAGTAGCTCCATGGGTCCACGCAGATACAAACGAAGAATTTAGCAATCTCTAATGCAACTCTATTGCAGCCATGGTAGAATCCTGTTAGGGTTATGAAAGGTCGCACGGTCAGCGAAATTAGTGATGAGCCACTCATCGGTGAGTGGTCACAGCATACGGCCTTCACCAGAATCCCGTTCAAGGAGGGTTTCAGAGAATGTTCTATTTCGACCCACTCTATCTTGTCTTTGCACTGCCGGCGATGATTTTGGGCCTCTGGGCACAGGCTCGTGTACGCGGATCGTTCAAAAAATATTCCGGCGTCCCGACGGGGACCGGCATCAACGGGGCGCAGACTGCGCGTAAGATGTTGGACGCCAATGGGCTGCAACATGTCGCCGTTGAACGCGTCGGCGGTTTTCTGTCCGACCACTACGACCCTCGGGGCAAAGTGCTGCGTCTCAGCGCTGATGTCTATGGCGGGGCCAACCTGGCTGCAGTCGGCGTGGCAGCCCATGAAGCAGGCCATGCACTTCAAGACAAGACCAGCTATGCAGCGCTGAGATTTCGCTCGGCCATGGTGCCGGCCGTTCAAATCGGCAGTTGGCTCGGGCCGATCATCTTCTTTGCCGGGCTTTTCTTGTCCACCGCATTTGGCGAAAGTATCGCCTGGTTCGGACTGTTCATCTTCGGCCTCACGGCGCTCTTTTCTATCGTAACCTTGCCGGTCGAGTTCAATGCCAGCAACCGGGCTAAGGAGCAATTGGTCTCACTGGCCATCCTGACGCCGCAGGAGGTGCAGGGCGTCAACAAGGTGCTGGGGGCAGCTGCATTGACCTATGTCGCTGCAGCCATCCAGGCCATTGTGACCATGCTCTATTACGCGTCGATCCTCTTGCGTAGAGACTGAGCGAACCGAACTTGTATCAGTGGCTGAACACTGAGGGAGATAAGCGCATGTATGGGAATGAAGGACCATCAATGAGGTTTCAGCGTGTAGGCAGACCGGGTAATGGCCTTGGCTGGATGCTCATGATCCCAGGGTTATTCTTGATTGTATTTGCCGTAGCCATTCTGATATGGCCGCAATTGTTGGCCTATTTGGTTGCAACCGTTCTGCTGGCTGCAGGCATCTCGCTATCAATGTGGGGTTGGCGCGTATCCAGAGCGGCAAGACAGTATCAGAGCCAGCATCAAGGCGTAACCTACTATGAGGTCATGTAGCTCACCGGTATTGGCGAAATCGAAAATCAAAAGGCTATATTCGACTGATTTTGAACACACCCCAATCAAAAAGGTGGTCTTCTGAACGGAAGACCACCTTTTTGATTGGGCCTTCACTCTGACGTATATTTAGCTCTCTGGAATGGTCTTAGTTCGCAAATTGCGGATCCCCGGCGATGATTCGACGCCGGGCCGGGCGGGTTCGCAGCCAGAGCCAGGTCACACGTGCGATTGCGCCGCAGACCATGGCCAGAGCCACCACATTGACGCCTTTGGCGACATGCGTTGTTATGCCGAAGGCCAACACGGACGAAAGCACGGCAAGACCCAGGATCATTGCCTCGGTGATACCGCGTGTCTTGCGGCTGTGCAACAGGACGCCGCTGAACCAACTCTCAAACACCGTGAGCCCCGGCGCCAGCATCGCGATCCAGAGGCCGGCACGCGCCATCGGGATCAGTTCCGCCGGCAGTGAAACGACCCGACCAAACCAGAGTCGGGCCAGCGGCGTGATGTTCATGATCAGCAACAGCCCCACGACAATGAGTGCAAGTCGGACAGCAAAGCGCTGCAACGGCTTGACCGCGCCGGGCTTTTCGAGCAGCACGACGGTCACCTCGGTGAAGGCAAGACCTGCGCTCATCATCACAATGAGGACGCCATAGACAACGGGCCACACAGCCAACGATGCCAGCGGGTTGGGCATGCGACTCAGCGCCGCACTGCCCATGGGCTGTACCAGAATTGCCAACAGAGAAGTCATGACCAGCGGCACATAAAAACTGACGAAGGAAGGTAGCCTCAATGGATCGGCCACAGGCGGCGCAATGCTCAACTCATCGCGAAGAACCGACCTCACTCGAATCTTTGCATAGATCGCCTCACTAATGACGCCCACAACGATGATGCCCGCAGCGACGGCGATCCCAGGAAGGTCAAACAGGTAGAAGAGTACGAGCATGGCAGCCACGTCGCAGGCCAGCCGGATGATCGCCCCCAAGGTCACCGCACGCGTGTGCTCAAAGCGAATCAGGACGCCATAGTTGAATCGTCGGTAGGCCAGCGATGCGCTCCAGGGCAGCATAATCTGAAAGCCGAGTCGGGCTGGTTCCACCACTTGAGCGGGGACACCGATCACGTCCTCTACAAGCAGATAGAAGAGAGGCGTGAAGGCAAGCACTGCGTGGATGGTCGTAAGTATACCGGCCAGGACCAACATATATCTACGCAGTGTACGATACGAGGCCGTATCCTTGCTCAATGTCGTTGAGGCGGCGAGCAGCATCGTTACGGGTGAGGCTAAGATCAACGCCAAAGGAAAGACAACGCCCCAGGCAGCCAGATTGACAGCCGGATCGGCTTTACGAGCAGCAACAGCGGCCAACAACGGAATCTCCGCCGTCATGATGAGCCAGCTTGCTGCCAGCGGCCACCATGTGCTGAGAATCCGAGATGATGTTAGCCTTGCCGGCTGGATGGAGGATGCTGTCATACGGCTCACGGATTACAATGCCATGCTTTTGAGATACGATTCAGGTCGTGTTACTATCCCCTCATACTATCCCGACAGCGGCTTCACCGCAAGCCACGGACTGCAGAAGGTCTACAAAAATTCCATGACGGAAGAGACGATTTTCAGCCGAATCATTCGCAGAGAGATCCCTTCTGAGATCGTCTATCAGGATGAGTTAGTCACTGCCTTCGTAGATATCAACCCCCAAGCGCCGGTTCACATTCTGGTGATTCCCAACAAGCTGATCGCCACGGTCAACGATGTAACCACAGAGGATGAGCTTGCGTTGGGTCGAATGTTTACAGTCGCAGCAAAGATTGCAGTCGACTATGGAATTGCCGATGACGGCTATCGCTTGCTGGTCAACTGCAACCGTCACGGTGGGCAAGAAGTCTATCATCTTCACATGCACGTTCTCGGGGGAAGATCTTTGGGGCCAATGTTATCTCGCCAATAAAGAAGTCCGACCGCTTGCGATTGATGACGGCCTGGATGAAGTTGCCATTCAGTCTACCACCCAAATATGACAACAGATATTGAGATCAGATTGTGAGAAGGAAAACGCTTATGCGCGCCGTTGGAAGCAGCTATCCGCGAATCGACGCCCGTGATAAAGTTGTAGGCGTTGCACGCTATGCCGGCGATATCGATCTGCCCGGCCAGGCCTGGGTAAAGATCCTCTTTGCCGGTTTCCCCCATGGCCGTATCACCGCAATCGACAGCGAGAATGCCAAGTCTGCACCCGGCGTCATCGCCATCCTGACGGCGGAGGATGTCCCGGTCAACGAATACGGACTGATCATGCCCGACCAGCCGGTGCTCTGCGGGCCGGGCAGCACCAAACAGGCTGAAGTCGTGCGTTGGGAAGCGGATCATGTGGCGATCGTCGTCGCCGAAACGGCGCGAGAGGCTGAGACGGCCGCAGCTCTGGTCAACATCGAATACGATCCGCTGCCTGTCGTCACCGACCCGTTTGACGCCATGGCCCTGGATGCGCCGATTCTCCATCCCAATGACTTCACCTTTCCCTACGGAGAGCGCGATCTCGACTCCAACAACATGCTTGAGTATCGTCTGATTGATGGCGATATCGGGGCCGGCTTTGCACAGGCCGATGTGGTCGTCGAGGCGACCTACCGCACCCATGCCCAGGAGCATGCCTACCTCCAGCCGGAAGCCGGGATCGCCTTCACCCATGCGGATGGACGGATTGAGGTCATATGCGCCGGCCAATGGATGCATGAAGAGCGAGCGCAGATCGCCCACGCACTTGGCCTGCCGGACGACCGGATCATCGTACGCCATGCCGTCATCGGCGGGGCATTCGGCGGGCGCGAGGACATCTCCATTCAGATCGCACTGGCGTTGGCGACCTGGAAGACGGGTCGCCCGGTCAAGGCGATATGGAGCCGTGAGGAGAGCATCGTCGGCCACCACAAACGCCATCCCTACGTTATCAAGGCCAAATGGGGCGCAGACCGGGATGGCAAGATCGTGGCTGCGCAGGTCGATCTGACCGCCGACGCCGGGGCTTACGCCTATACGAGCACCAAAGTGCTCGGCAACGCCCTGCTTGCCTGCCTGGGACCCTACGCTATCCCCAACGTAGACGTCACCGGGCGCGTGGTCTACACCAACAATTGCCCGAGCGGCGCCTTCCGTGGTTTCGGCGGCGCGCAAGGCCACTTCGCGGCCGAAAACCAGGTCAACAAACTGGCCGAGGCATTGGGCATGGACCCTGTTGAACTGCGCATGCGTAACGCATTCCGCGAGGGATCCAAACTGCCGACACGCAGTACGGTGCCGCCGGGCTGTACGATTGTCGAAGTTCTGGAAGAAGCCGCCAGACACGGCGGATGGCAACATGAGAACGGCGAGTGGCAGTTGTCAAAGAACACAGAGCACATCGAAGGTGAAGAAGCAGCGGCAGAGGCCGCTCTGACTTCACTTGATGCGACGCGGAAGCGAACAGCCTCCGGCATCGGCATTGCGGCTTGTCTGAAGAACGTCGGCTTCAGCCTTGGCTTTCCCGAATCGTGCGAAGCATGGGTCGAATTGCACGGCGGAGCGCAGATCGACCGCGCCGTGGTCGGCTGTGTGGGTGCGGACGTGGGTCAAGGGGCGCATACGGTCTTTCTTCAGGTCGCGGCCGAAACACTGGATATCGATCCCGAGCGCATTGAGTTAAGGGTCGATAGCAGCGATGTGACCGGCTCAAGCGGCAGTACATCGGCCAGCCGGATGACATTCATGGCCGGCAACGCCATCAAGGGTGCCGCCGAGCAGGCATTGCAACTGTGGCAGGAGGAAGAGCGGCCGGCCCGGGCCGACTATGTGTACCGGCCGCGCCCCACGACCGGCTACAACCGGGAAACCGGCGAAAGCGATCCCAACATCACCTATGGGTATTGCGTTCAGGTGGCCGAGGTCGAGGTCGATCTGGAGACGGGCCATGTGACGGTGAAGCGGCTGATCAGCGTCAACGATGTGGGCAAGGCTATCAATCCACAACAGATCGAAGGCCAGATCGAGGGGGCAGTCGCCCAGTCTTTGGGCTGGACCCTGCTTGAGAACCTGGTGCAAGAGGATGGACACATCTTGACCCAACAGTCTGAGCACCTACCTCATCCCCGGGGTGCTCGATGTGGCCGAAATCATCGAGCCCGTCATCCTGGAGATTCCCGATCCCCAGGGACCGTTGGGTGCACGCGGCATGGCCGAGATGCCCTTCATCCCCACGGCGCCGGCCATCGGCGCGGCCATCGCCGATGCCACCGGCATCTGGATCGACTCATTGCCGTATACGCCTGAACGGGTTTGGCAGGCGTTGCAGAAGGGATAGACCGCTTTCATCTTGACTACGGCAAAATTGACGTTTTTCGCGCAAACTTTTCCGGCTTTGGCTTGAAAGCTGGTATCATAGCCACACATACGTCTGTCTATCACATCATGGCTGTCGTGATTTGAGTGTTTCCCACGCTCCCGCTCTCAAGACGGCGTCACAACGGCACTCGAACTTCGCGCAGTATTTCTCTGAAAGGATCGACAATGGCTGTACAAGATTTTTTCAATGCCAAAGACACCTTTGATACAGGGAGCGGCGAGGCGGTACTTTACCGGCTCGACGCACTTCAGGAACAGGGCGTCGCCGACATCGACCGACTTCCCTATTCGATCAAAGTATTGCTTGAAGCGGCGTTGAGGCAAGCTGATGGCTTTGAGATCACCAAGGAGGCCGTGGAGACGATTGCCAACTGGGGCCCGGAGACGGCCGGTAAGGTCGAGATTCCCTTCAAGCCCGCTCGTGTCGTGCTTCAGGACTTCACCGGCGTGCCCAGCGTGGTCGATCTGGCGGCTCTGCGCAATGCTATGGTGCGCATGGGCGGTGATGCCAAGAAGGTCAATCCCCAGGTGCCGGTCGATCTGGTCATCGACCACAGTGTTCAGGTCGATCGTTTCGGCAGTCGTTTCGCTCTCTTTTACAATGCAGAGCGTGAGTTTGAACGCAACATTGAGCGCTACGAGTTCCTCAAGTGGGGCCAGCAAGCATTCGATAACTTCCGCGTTGTGCCGCCGGCCACGGGCATTGTGCACCAGGTCAATCTTGAGTACCTGGCCAAGGGTGTCCAGCTACGCCCGGTCAATGGAAATGGCAACGCCAATGGCGAAATGATCGCCTATCCCGATTCCCTGGTCGGCACCGACAGCCACACCACGATGATCAATGGCCTGGGCGTAGTCGGCTGGGGCGTGGGCGGCATTGAGGCCGAGGCCGTCATGCTTGGCCAGCCCATCTACATGCTGCTGCCCGAAGTCGTCGGCTTCAAGCTGACCAGTGCGTTGCCTGACGGCGCTACGGCGACCGACCTGGTGCTGCGCGTCACGGAGATGCTGCGTGCGAAGGGCGTGGTCGGCAAGTTCGTCGAGTTCTACGGGCCGGGCCTCTCCAAGCTGACCTTGCCCGACCGGGCTACCCTGGCCAACATGGCTCCCGAATATGGCGCCACCATGGGTTTCTTCCCCATCGATGACGAGACACTGCGCTACTTGGTCGGTACCGGCCGTACAGAAGAAGAGGTTGAGCTGGTCGCTCGCTACACCAAGGAGCAAGGTCTGTTCCGCACCGATGACGCCGCAGATCCGGACTTCATCGACAGCCTGGAACTGGACATGAGCACGGTTGTCCCCGCGCTGGCCGGCCCCAAGCGGCCACAGGATCGCATCAACCTGAGCGATGCCAAGTCCGCCTGGAACACCATGCTGACGGCGCCGATCGGTCCCCGCGGCTTTGGCCTGGAGAAGGAACAGGTGGAGACCCGCGTCGAGGTTAACCATGGCGGCCAGCAAGTTCAGCTAACCCACGGGGTCGTGGCCATTGCCGCTATCACCTCCTGCACCAACACCAGCAACCCCAGCGTCATGATCGGCGCCGGTTTGTTGGCCAAGAAGGCCGTTGAGGCCGGGCTGGATGTCAAGCCCTGGGTCAAAACCAGTCTTGCGCCGGGCAGCCAGGTTGTCACCCGCTACCTTGAGACGAGCGGCCTGATTCCTTACCTGGAAGCGCTCAACTTCCACACCGTAGGCTATGGCTGCACCACCTGTATCGGCAACAGCGGACCGCTGCCGGAGCACATCAGCGCCGCCATCCACGAGGGCGATCTGGTGGCTTGTTCGGTGCTGAGCGGCAACCGCAATTTCGAAGGTCGCATCAGCCCCGACATTCGAGCCAACTTCTTGGCGTCGCCGCCGTTGGTCGTCGCCTATGCCATCGCCGGCACGCTCAATATCGACCTGAACACCGAGCCGCTGGGCTATGATCCCAACGATCAGCCGGTCTACCTGAAGGATGTCTGGCCGACCCAGGACGAGATCCAGACGGAGATCAGGCGCAGCCTGAAACCGGCCATCTTTGAAGAGCAGTACGGCAACGTTTTCGACGGCAATCCCGAGTGGAACGAGGTCGACGCGCCGACTGGAGAGTTGTTCGCCTGGAATCCGGACAGCACCTATATTCAGGAGCCGCCCTTCTTCGTGGGTCTGACCCCTGAGGTCGAGACTGTCAAGCCCATTGTCGGGGCCCGCGTGCTGGCGATCATGTCTGACAGTACGACGACGGATCACATCAGCCCGGCCGGCTCGATTGCCGTCGACAGCCCGGCAGGTCGCTATCTGGCGAGGCACAACGTGCCTCGCTCCGAGTGGAACAGCTACGGCTCACGTCGCGGCAACCATGAGGTGATGATGCGCGGCACCTTTGCCAACATCCGCATCAAGAATCAGATGTTGGATGGCCAGGAGGGCGGCTACGCTGTCTACATTCCCGAAATGGAGCAGATGGCCGTCTGGGACGCGGCTGAGCGCTACACCGAGGATGGTACGCCGCTTATCGTGCTCGCCGGCAAGGAATACGGTACCGGCTCCAGTCGAGACTGGGCCGCCAAGGGTGTTCAGCTTCAAAACGTCAAAGCCGTCATCGCAGAGAGCTTTGAGCGTATTCACCGTAGCAACCTGGTCGGCATGGGCGTGCTGCCCTTGCAGTTCGAAGACGGACAGAGCGCAAGCGCACTCGGCCTCACCGGTTTCGAGACGTATGACATCCTTGGCCTCAGCGACGATATGGTCCCCGGCCAGGTCTACACGGTACGCGCCACTTCCGACAGCGGCGCCGTCACCGAGTTCAAGGCTATCAGCCGCATCGACACGCCGGTCGAGGTCAACTACTACAAGAATGGCGGCATTTTGCACACCGTGCTGCGCCGGATGGCGGCGGAATGAAGTGAAGGGATTGGGGATTGGGGATCGGGGACTAGGGATTGGGCGTGAACAATGTGTTTAGCCCCGATCCCTAATCCCCGATCCCTGATCCCCAATCCCTGATCCCCGATCCCCAATCCCCAATCCCTTTCGTCAATCACTGCCACTTTTTCAAGATAGGAAGTCATGATAACTACAACCAAACAATACCAACTTTCCAGCTGGGATCTATCCGATCTGCTGCCTGAGCGGAGCGAAGAGATTGTGGCGGCGAAGCTGGCGGAATTGGAAGGTGCGACCGCAGCGCTCGAAGGGCAGCGAGACGTTCTGAGCGCCGACATGGATCCGGCAGCTTTTCTGGACATCGTTCAGCAGTACGAGGCCCTGACCGAGATGCTCTATCCGCCGGTCGCCTATGGCAGCCTCTGGTTTTCGGCAGACACCCAGTCGAACGAGGCGTTGACCTATCAGAATCGACTGCAACAGGTCTGGACCGATATCGAGAACCGCATCATGTTCTTCAGTCTCTGGTGGAAAGAGTTGGAGGATGAGCAGGCCGAACGATTGTTGCCGGTGGGCGAGCAATATGCAGACTATCGCCATTTCTTGGCCGATCTGAGGCGGACCAAACCGTATACGCTCGACGAGAAGTCCGAGCAGATCATCAATACCAAGAATGCCAATGGTATCGAAGGCTTGATCACGGTCTATTCCATGTTGACCAATCGTCTTGAGTTCACGCTTGAGGTCGAGGGTGAGACCAAGACGCTGACCCGAGACGCGCTGATGAGCTACGTGCAGGGTCCCGATCCCGATCTGCGTGCGGCAGCCTATCAGGAACTCTATCGGGTCTACGACAAAGAGTCCAAGATCCTAGCCCAGATCTACGCCGATCGTGTGCGTGACTGGGCCAATGAGAACGTGGGGATGCGCAGCTTTAGTTCGCCCATCAACACGCGAAACGTCTCGAATGACATTCCGGATGCGGCTGTGGAAACATTGCTCTCCGTCTGCCGGGAGAACGTGGGCGTCTTCCAACGCTATTTCCAACTGAAGGCCGGGTGGCTGGGCGTTGACAAGCTGCGCCGCTACGATATCTATGCCCCGTTGGCCGAGTCTGACCGTGAGATCGACTATGCGGATGGCGTCTCCATGGTGCTCGAAACCTTCGAGCAGTTCGAGCCCATCTTCGCCCGGCAGGCCCGCCGTGTCTTTGACGAGGACCACATCGACAGCGAGGTGCGTCCCGGAAAGCGAGGCGGCGCCTTCTGTATGACGGTGCTGCCCAGTCAAACACCCTGGGTGCTGGCGAATTTCACGGGCAAGGTGCGAGATGTCGCCACCCTGGCCCACGAACTGGGCCATGCGATCCACAGCATGATGGCGGAGGATCACTCTGTCTTGACCCAGCATCCTGCCCTCCCGTTGGCCGAGACGGCGTCGGTCTTTGCTGAAATCATGTTGACGGATCGGCTGCTGACCGAGGAGGAAGATCCGTTGGTGCGACGCGAGATCTTGGCCTCAGCCGTGGACGACATGTATGCGACGGTCATGCGCCAGGCCTACTTCGTGCTCTTTGAGCGCGACGCCCACGCCGCCATCATGCAGAACAAATCTGCCGACGAGTTGCATGAGATGTACCTGGCCAACTTGCAGGAGCAGTTTGGGGACAGCGTGGAGGTGGCGCCTGAGTTCCAGTACGAATGGGTCAGCATTCCGCACATCTACCACACACCTTTCTACTGCTACGCCTACAGCTTTGGCCAACTCCTGGTGCTGGCGCTCTATCGCCGCTACCAGGAGCAGGGCGATGCTTTCAAGCCCGGCTATCTCAAGTTGCTGGCCTACGGCGGCTCGGATCGCCCTGAGGCGATCCTTCAAGAGGCGGGCATCGACATAGCCGATCCGGTCTTCTGGCAGGGCGGCTTTGACGTGATCAGCGACATGATTGATGAGTTGGAAGCGATCGAATTGTGATCCGGTCAATCGTGAACCGGCTCTGTATGGGCAATTAGTCGAGCCGGAGCCGGACGATTTGATCTATGGTGAATGAAAAAGGGGTGCGGCGTGTTCATGACGCACCCCTTTTTCTACAATGAGGTCATCCCGATCCCGGGATGACCCCTCTTATGAAGTATTTCTGCCTCTCTGTAATTTGCCGTTGCGATGCGAGCGATCTTTCGCTATAATTGTTTTGCCTCTTCACACCGTTCTTCCAACAGATCGATCAGCGCAGCAGTGACATGGCTATGACGACACCCATTCGAATTCTCTATGTGGGTCGCAACTCTCGAGTCGCGGACAGTTTGAAGGTGCTGTTTGACGCCAACGAAACGCTGCCTGGCATCGAATCAGACGATGGCGACTACCGACTGCATTTTTCCAGTGTCAGCAACCAGAAGGCGGCGCTTGAGCGAGTTCGCACGAAGCCGCCCAGCGTGATTCTTGTCGAAACTGATGCCAAACCCAGCAGTCGTGCTCGATTCCTAGAAATGGTTCGCTATCGGCTGCCCACAGCCGCACTCCTGGCCGTCAGCCGAACCGAACCGGCCAATCGAGACAGCTTTGACAACTTTGTGCCCGTGCCCTTGCAGCCTGAAGAGACCATTGCAATGATTCGACATATCTGCCATGAGTGCAATGACTATCAGATCCAACGGGGCTCTGTGTTGCTGAATGTGGCCACGCGAACAGTGTCAACGCCCAATGGGCGCTATCGGATGACGCCTAAGCAATGTGCATTGTTGCAAATGTTGATGCTGCACCACGGTCGGGTCGTGCATAGGGCAGAAATTATGGAATCGATCTGGGAAACGTCTTTCCTGGACGACACTCGTACGCTGGATGTACACGTCCGTTGGCTGCGTGAACGCATTGAACCCGAACCGTCAACGCCGGTCTATCTTGTGACGGTGCGTGGGGTCGGGTATCGACTGAATCTTGAGTGATAGATTGCTCGGCGGGCGATCGGCCATCCAAAATTGGCTCGGTATCGTTATTTCACCTTGCGCCTGGCCTCCACCACATTGGGCAATCGATCGATCTTGGTTAGAATGCGCGTTAGCTGGGCAATATTCTCGATTTCCAGCGTGGCATTGATCAAGGCCAAATTGTCCTTCTGTCCTGTCACCGCCTCAACGCTTAGCATATTGATGCGATCATCGGCCACCAGGCTGGCTATGTCACGCATCAACCCGGATCTGTCATAGGCGCTTACCTGAATGTTCACCGGGAAGGTTTCGTCGGCTTTGGTCTTCCATTGTACTTCGATCAGTTGTTTGTCTCGCCCTCGACGGATCTTGTCGACAAGATTTGGGCATTTGTCTCTATGGACGGTGATGCCCCGATCTCGCGTGACGTAGCCGATAATTGAGTCGCCCGGTACGGGATTGCAGCAACGAGCCAGATCGGTCATGACACCGTCATTCCCCTGGACCTGAATGCTTCCCCCGGGTGAGCGGCGATGCCCTGGCCGTCCCTGGAAATTGATCTCGTCCGACCATTCGTCATCCTGTTGCAACTGTCGTTCACGTTCCAGCACACGCTGAGCGATCTGCTGTGAGTTCACCTCACCGTAGCCGATGGCCGCCAGGAAGTCATCGACCTTCTCATAGCCGAACAATTTCATGATCGATTCGAAGCTCTCGGTGATGGAAAGACGCTTCATCTCTTTCTCAAGAAGATGACGCCCGCGTTGGATATTTTCATCACGGTTCTGCTTGCGCAGCCATGCACGAATCTTGCTGCGCGCCCGTTGGGTGGCGACGTTCTCCAAGTTCGGATTGAGCCAATCTCGGCTGGGGCCGCCTCGTTTTGCAGCGATGATGGCAACCTGATCGCCGTTCTTTAGCTTGTAATCGAGTGCCATCAGACGGCCGTTGACATTGGCCCCTCGACAGCGATGGCCCAATTCGGTGTGGATGGCGTAAGCCAAATCAATCGGCGTTGCGCCGGCTGGAAGATCGACAACATCGCCCTTGGGCGTGAACACGTAGACCCGATCCTTGAATACATCCGTCTTCATACCGTCCATGAACTCGGAGGCGTCCGTCACCTCCTGGCGCCATTCCATGAGCTGCCGGATGGCGGCTACCTTCTCGTTGAAGGCGGCATCGTGCCGACTTTGCTCCTTGTATTGCCAATGTGCCGCAATGCCCAGTTCGGCTACCTGATTCATCTCTTCGGTTCGAATCTGTACTTCGATGGGGCGTCCGTTGTTCAACACCGCTGTATGTAGGCTGCGATAGAGATTCTCCTTTGGGCTAGCGATGTAGTCATCGAATTCGCCGGGAATGGGACGCCACAGACTATGCACCACGCCAAGCGCTGCATAACATTGTGACTCTGTGTCCACGATGATGCGGAACCCGTGGATGTCGAAGATCTGGTCAAAATCGACGCCCTTGCGCTTCATCTTGCGCCAAATACTGTAGATGTGTTTGGGCCGGCCACTGATCTGTGGGTGGATGTCAATTTTTGCCAGCGCCTCCTCAAGCACCGCACGCGTCTCCGCCACCATCTCTTCGCGTTCACTACGCTTCTGCTGCATCGCACGTGCCAGGTCTCGATAGGGTGTGGGTTCGACGTACCGAAAGCTGAGATCTTCCAACTCCCACTTGATCTGCCAGATACCGAGTCGGTTGGCCAAAGGGGCAAAGATATCGAGCGTCTCACGAGCAATTCGTTTGCGTTTGTGCTTGGACTGACCACCAAGCGTACGCATGTTGTGGAGTCGGTCGGCCAGTTTGATGATCACGACCCGGAAATCTTCGACCATGGCAAGGAACATCTTGCGCAATGATTCGGCTTTGGCGTCCGCTATGCCGCCCTGCGCATTGCTCAGTTCATTGATACGTTTGAGCTTGGTGACCCCGTCGACCAGGCTGGCGGTGTCCTCATTAAAATGTTGGCGGATGTAATCGATGTCAAAATCGGTATCCTCCGCCACATCATGCAGTAGCCCCGCGACCAAGGTGTCCAAGTCCATGTGCAAGGTCTCGGTCAGAATCGTCGTCACCGCGATCGGATGCAGGATGTACGGTTCGCCGCTCTGCCGGGTCTGATTTCGATGGGCGTAACTGGCGACGATGTACGCTTTCATCAGAAGATCGTATTCTTTATCGCCGTAGTGGGGAGGGAGATGTCGCATCAAGTAATCAAACGCCTCTTGCTCTTCTGGCAGAGGATCGATGCGAATTGTGTCGCTCTTGTCGGCGTTGGGCAGATCCGGAAATTTCTGCTGGGCAATGATAGCCGCGGATGTGAACTGGCGTGCACGACCGGGGTCATCGGCCGTGAGATGGCTTGGGGCGGGTGGTTGACCGACCGGCGTTGAAGCGCCGTTTCCCTGTTTGGGCGTCGGTTTTTCACCGTTGGTGGTCAGATCTATGTTTTTCTTATTGCCATTGGGATTGCTGTGTCCATTGACAGGCGATGTGCCTTGCCTGTCAGGGTCGGCCTCCTTAGAGGGCAGGTCATTTTCGGCTGGCATATGTGGTGATCTCCTCACACTTGACACAGATCGGGGAATGCAACTGTATGCTCTGCCTTAAGCTGGTCCTCGTTCGGATCAGGTTCATTCCATTATAGACCGTCTCCGATGGCCTTGCAATGACTGAAAAAAGTAGCAGAAACCTCAGTTACATGGGGTTTGGCGGTGCTGTCGATTGCGGATGGTCGTCGATTCTTGGGTGGGGTGAGTGGGCGGTTATCGATTTGCGATGAATTGCTCGACTGTTTCCAGGATCTGGTCTGTTGGATCGTCATCCATGTCGAACCAGAGGATATTCTCCATTTTGCGAAACCAGGTAGTTTGATGGCGCACGTAGCGATGCGTTTCTGTTTTGATCTTGTCGACGGCTTCGTCCAGACTCATTGCTTGCTCCAGATAGGCCTGGATTTCTCTGTAGCCCAGGCTGGTCAACGCAGGCAACTTGGGGTCGAAATCGGCGGCAAGGATCCGCTCGGTCTCCTCAATCAATCCCTGTGTAATCATGCTGTCGACTCGTTGGTCGATGCGCTGATAGAGGTGCGTCCGATTCCGGCTCAGCCCGATCTGGAGGGTGCGGTAGGGGGGCGGCTCCTTGCCTTCCAACTCGACCTTTGGTCTGCCGGTGATCAGGAAGATCTCCAACGCTCGCAGTATCCGGCGCGGGTTGCGATGATCGATGACGGCTGCCGTTGCCGGATCGGATTCCTCAAGTCGCTGGAAGAGCGCCTCACGTCCTTCGGTCGCCAGAAACGCCTCCAGCTCTGCGCGTATTTCCGGATCGGGCGGCACTTCGGGAATGCGTAACCCCTCGACCACGGCGCGAACGTAGAGGGCCGTGCCGCCGACAAGAAAGGGGACGTTGCCTCGTTCGTGGACGGCGTTGATGGTACAGTAGGCAAGTCGCTGATACTCCGCGACGGTGAGCGGTTCATCGGGTCTACGAATGTCAATCAAGTGATGGGGCGCAGTGGCCTGTTCGCCAGCCGTCGCCTTGGCCGTGCCGACGTCCATCATACGGTAGATCTGGCGACTGTCCGCGCTGACGACTTCACCGCTGAAGCGCCTGCATAGTTCAAGGCTTAGCGCCGTTTTTCCGACTGCGGTCGGACCGAGCAACACGATCAGGGGAGGAAAAGGTGAACCCTCGTTGGCTTCATTTGTCATACGTCATTATCTCTTCGATTTGGGGACAGAGCCACCAGTCCCTGATCCCAATCCCCGGTTACTGATTTCTATTCTCCAGTGACAGCGTGGCGAATGTGTTCTATTTCCAGCAGCTTACCGCTGCCATCAAGCTGCACCGCAACGACATCGATCCGCCAAGGCCCCGACCATTCCACGGCTTGAACATATTGATGGGCAACCTCGCGTACCTTACGCTGCTTGCGTGGCGTGATCGATTGCAGCGCTGAACCATACCGTGTACCACGGCGCGTTCGCACCTCGACGACAACCAGCCAGGGCACAACCTTGCCGCCATCGCTGAAGTCAGGTGCAAACTCCTGGGCCACAAGGTCGAGTTCGCCTGCCGGGCAACGCCAATTTCGGGCCGAGATGGTAAGTCCCGCTTTTTCCAGTGCATGGGCAGCCACTGCCTCACCGGAATCGCCCAAGGTCTTCCGGCTATCGGTCATGGTGCGCTTGCTCCATCATCGGTCACCTTTCCAGTCTCAACGGCTGGAACATTGGTGGCCTGTTGGAAGAGTGTCGGTCTGTTGCGAACGATGGGTGAGAAACTATGTCGATGCTCGGGACAGGGTCCATATCGCTCGATCGCGCTGCGATGCATCCGCGTGCCGTATCCTTTGTGTCTGGCGAAGTCATAGCAAGGGTGGACAGTGTCCAGATCGATCATGAGTCGATCTCGATGTTCTTTGGCCAGGATCGATGCAGCTGCTACAGATACGCTGAGTTGATCGGCTTTGGCGAAACTCTCCTGGCGAATGTTGAGCGTCGGGAGCTTGACCCAGTCGATCAGCAGATAGTCCGGCACGATCGTCAGTCTCTGCACGGCATCGACCATGGCCTGACGGGTTGCCGCTGCAATGCCGATTTCGTCAATGACCGCTGCGGAAATGCTGCCGATACCCCACGCCAACGCCGACTGTTTGATCTGCTCTGCAAGTGTTTCCCGTACTCGGGGTGTCAGCTCTTTGCTGTCTCGCACCTGCGTCCACGGCTCCGCCAATGGCGCGCCGGTCGGTACAACGACTGCCGCGGCAACGACCGGTCCAGCCAGCGCGCCGCGTCCTGCTTCATCGATGCCCGCGATGTTCGTAGCACCGTTCCGCCAAAGTCTGTTTTCTCGATCCAGTGTGGGGGATGACATTGTTTCTCTTGTCCTGTTGCTCTGAAAAATTCCGGGGCCATAACAAAAAAAGCACCGGCCACAGGACCCGTGCTTTCATGTTGATCAGTGCCAAGTATAGTCAATTTCAGCGATACTAGCTCGCAATAAATCGACGTTCCTTGAGGCGAGCCGATTTGCCCTGGCGATCTCGGAGGTAGTACAGTTGGGCTCTGCGGACCTTGGCGTTGCGCAGGACTTCAACCTTTTCTACGTTCTTACTGTAGAGCGGAAATGTACGTTCCACGCCTACGCCACCGGCGGCGGTGCGGCGCACGGTGTATGTCGCACCGGCCGCGGTTCCGCCATGCCTGGCAATCACAACACCCTGGAAGACCTGAATACGCTCGTTGCGGCCTTCCTTGATGCGCTGGTGAACGCGGATCGTATCTCCAGCCTTGAGTACGGGCATATCCGGAATTGCTTCCGGCAAGAGTGAGTTCATCAGTGCGTTTGTCATGATTTATCGTTCCTTTAGAAATACACATCTGCATAACAAAACTGCAAGTTGTGCAGCAATATTTACCTTCAATACAACTCTCGAAGTATACCATAGGGCAACTCGACCCTCAAAAAAGCAACGATGAAATTATCACATCAACCGATTTGGTTCTGATTTTGACCCATCATATAATGCATGCTGGCTGTTGTGCAGTTCAATCGGCGTCGATGATGCGAGATTGTGAATTTCTTCGCCACCTCTATTTGCCTGTTGGATCTAGCCAGCCCTGCTCGCGTAAGGTCTGACGGTCCTGTTTGGATAGATCAATATGTTCCAGCAGTTCGGGCCGTCTGCGCAGCGTGCGCAGCAGTGCCTGTTCTCGACGCCAACGTGCAACGTTGGCATGATGACCGCTGACCAAGACATCGGGAATTGGTTCATCACGAAAAAGAGGCGGACGCGTGTATTGCGGCCCCTCAAGCAGGCCATCCAGGCCGGCAGAGTGGCTGTCCTGATGTGCGCTCAGCTCGAAACCGAGTGCGCCCGGCAACGTTCTGGTCACCGCATCAACGACGACCATGGCTGCCAGTTCGCCGCCGCTAAGGACATAGTCGCCGATGCTGAGTTCATCAGTGATGAGTTGGTTACGCACCCGTTCATCGACACCCTCGTAGCGCCCGCAGATCAGGGCGATCCGATTGTGGTGGCTTAGCGCCAGTACGATCTCCTGGGTGAGGGGTCGACCCTGAGGCGTCATCAGGATGATGGGCACATCGCCAGGCAGTGGAGCCGGTGTCTCAGGATCCCAGTCGGGCAAGGGCGTTGTCAGTTCATCGGCAGTGGTCTTGTCTGGGACGAAACCGTCCTCCGAGTTGAGACTGGCGTTTAGCTGCCAGCCAGTGGGTCGTGTGAGCACGGTTTCGACGGCGCGGAAGATCGGTTCAGGTTTCATGACCATGCCGCCGCCACCGCCATAGGGCGTGTCATCACAGATATGATGGCGACCTGTTGTATAATGGCGAATGTTGTGCGCTGCAATGGTCAGCAAGCGGTTGGCCTGCGCCCGTGCGATAATGCTTTCAGAGAATGGTCCTGAAAACATCTGTGGAAACAGCGTGAAAATGTCGAAGTGAATCGATGTAGGAGTCATGCTAGGGCTCGTATCCTCCATCGATGGTTTTGCGGCTGTTTCGAAGTCGGATTCAGTTCCGAGTGGTCTGCTTGAATCTGTATGGATAGATTGTCGAGAGTCGTTCAAGAGTTGAAGACCTTTCGGGCCAAGAATGCTTGGACTCGGGTTTGCTTTATGTCTAGATCGGCGTCGGAAGGCTTTGATGCCCTGGTTGGACGTCTGTTGGATACGCTGTTGACGGCGCTCTCCAACTCTTTCCTCTGTCAGTATCCTTCTGTCGAGCGCCTGCTCGACAGGATCACAACCGGACATCACCACTTTGATCTACCGGTAGATCAACCGCTAGATTCCCAATACACAGACGAGAATGGCGCAGCCGGAATTGTAACACATGGCCTTCAGTCGCAGCAGATTCGCTCTGCAGCGACGGTCTCGCCGCGGTTTGCGCATGCCGTCTCTCGAAGCGCACGGATTGGCTTTGCGGGGTTGGCCATTGTGCTCCTCTGGTGGTCCTGGCCGAGCGGGCAAAATTCCGCCGCCCATTCTGCGGCCCAGTCCGCAGCGTCCGATGCTATGTCAGTAGAAGCCGCGGCAGTGGGTTCCTCGGCGATGGTGTCAGAGCCTGCGGGTGCAATGTCTGAGGGTGAGGTGATTTTGCCGACGCCCACAGCTGAATCGCCGTTGGCGATTGTCAATCCTGCCAACATGGTCGCAACTCAGGTTCCTACTACCGTACCTGTGCCTTCTCCGACACCGGATGGCCGAAACCGTGCTCAGCCGGCATTCGTCTCCATGCCGAGTTTGGCCGGGGTCCATGCCGCTGATAACGATTCGGTTGATGGTGAACGTGGCTCGCCGGATGAACCTGTTCTGCCGGCTGTGTTGCCCGTGCAAGCCGAGCAGGTCTTCCAGGCAGAGCAAGAGAGTGGAGCCACCCGCTCAGAGGAGATCGTCGTCATTGCTGCAGCCCCTCAGGGTGCAACTGAGAGTTTCTTGGTGCCCACGCCTGCCGGTTCACCTACGCCCACGCCCGATGTTCCTTTTGTAAAAATTATCACGGTTCCAGGGTTCACGTTGCCGCACACAGGGCCAACGCTAACACCAACACCTACGGCAACGCCAACACCGGTCCCGGTAGCACTGGCTCCGGGTCGACTCTGGTCAAATTTCGTGCCCAAGCCCGCGTCGGAGAGCACCCATTTCTGGATCGGGCGTTCTTTCCCAAGCAAGATCGCCAGCCCTAACTATCAGTTCGGCTCCACTGCGGGCGGACGATACCGCATTCATCACGGCATCGACACCTCGAACCCGATGGGAACGCCGGTGCGTGCCGCCGTCAGCGGTGAGGTCGTCCACGCCGGCTGGGATGACCCGGATCTGCTCGGACCCTACGGCGGCTTTTATGGCAACGCGGTCGTGATCCGCCTCGATCGGCGTCTGCCGGTGGCCGGCGGCGAGCTGGATGTCTTCGTGCTCTACGGCCATCTTAGCCAGGTGACGACCAGCGTGGGCCAGTCTGTGGAACCGGATGACATTGTCGGCAATGTGGGCATGACGGGCATCGCCATCGGGCCCCATCTGCACACGGAAGTTCGTCTGGGCGCTAACAGCTACGAGTACAGCGTCAACCCCTATCTGTGGGTTGAACCGACCAATGGCGGCGGCGCAGTCGCTGTTCGACTGTTGAGCCGCGATGGCCGTACCTGGCCTGGCGCCCGCCTCACTTTGGCCCGATTCGAGGGCAGCAAAGCAGTCTGGGCACGACAGATCGAGATCTATCAGTCCATGGAGAACATTGGTCCTGATCCTGCCTGGGGTGAAAACGGCGCCATGGGCAGCGTGCCGCCCGGCCGTTACTACATCGTCGGTCGCGTCAACGGCGAAGCGATCCGTACGGAGATCGACGTGCGGGCCGGTGAGACGACCTTTGTGGAGCTGCGTACAGAGCAGTGAGTGGGTTGGGGAATTGGGATTGGTGATCGGGGAATAGGGTTTCGGGATTTGACGGAGCTCGGGGCTGTACGAGTAAGAGATTTCAGCGACCGTCAAGCTTCCTCGAGTCGCAGACCACAGTCTCCAAATCCCTAGTAACGATTCCCCGATCACCAATCACCGATCCCCCAATCACCAATCCCGAGGACACCCATTGACTCCACAACGCGTCACCATTTACACCGATGGCGGTTGCATCGGCAATCCGGGCCCCGGTGGTTGGGCTGCGTCTTTGCGCTTTGGAGAGCATCACAAGGAGATCTCGGGGCGCTTTCAAGAGACGACCAACAATCGCATGGAGCTGCGCGCCGCCATCGAAGCGCTGGAGACGTTGACGCGTCCCTGCGCTGTGGAACTCTATACGGACAGCTCCTACGTGCGCAATGGGATCACCAAGTGGATTCAGGGATGGCAGCGCAATGGCTGGCGCACCGCGGGCAAGAAACCGGTCAAGAACCAGGATCTCTGGAAACGACTGCTGGCCGCAGTCGAGCGGCATGAATCCGCCGGGGGCGTGACCTGGCAATGGCTCAAGGGCCACGCCGGCGACGACGACAACGAGCGCGTCGACGACCTTGCCAACGCTGCCGCCCGCTCCGTCACTGACGACGATCCGGTTGACACGCCCGATGATGGTTTCGAAGCACCATCCCTGCTGTAGGGACAGGTCTCAGACCTGTCCCTATACGTGATTGTCAGGCGTTTCTCGACGCCCGCAATTCTTGCAGCTCGGCCCATGGCATGACCGAACATCGGGCCGCCCAATCATCATGGGCTTCGGAGAGCGATTTGACCAAGGCCGGATACTGGCCGGACAGGTCGTTCAACTCAGTGCGGTCGGCCTCCATGTCGTAGAGTTCCCAATCGCCCGGATATTTGCAGACCAACTTCCACTGTTCATAGCGGACGGCGCAATTGCCTTCGTGCTCCCAGAAGAGCATACCGCGCGCCGATGGTGCATCTTCGAAGATCGGCGTCATGCTGAAGCCTTCTAGTGGCTGGATCTCGGCTCCGGCATAGGTCAATGGATAGTCGGCTTCCGCCACGTCGAGGAAGGTGGCCATGATGTCGGGCAGCTGGGCAGGCTGGTGGCGCAGCGCGCCCTGACCGTCGATTTGCTCTGGCCAGTGTACGATCAACGGTGTTGCGATGCCGCCTTCGTGGACCCAATGTTTGTACTCGCGGAAGGGCGTGTTGGAGACGTTTGCCCATGGAACACCGTAGCTCTGGTACGTGACATCCTCGCCGGGCATCACGGATGGGTCGTTGCCGTATTGGATGGCGCGGCCGTCGTGGGTGAAATCGTGGCCGTTCTGTCGGGTCAACCACTGTTGCCACTCAGCCGTGATCTCCTCGGCGCAGCCGCCATTGTCAGCGAGGAAGAAGATCAGTGTGTTCTCCCACTGGTCGGTCTCGCGCAGTGCGTCGAGAATGCGACCAATGCCCTGGTCCATGCGGTCGATCTGCGCCGCGTAGACCTCCATGCGCCGCACCTGCCACTCTTTGTCGTCAGCGTCCTTCCAGGCCGGTTGTGACGGATCGCGTCCGGCCAACTGCCATTCCGGATCGATCAGCCCCATCTCAACCATACGCGCCAACCGTTCCTCGCGCAGCACATCCCAGCCGGCATCAAAGCGCCCCTTGTAGCGGGCAATGTCCTCCGGGTGCGCGTGCAGCGGCCAGTGGGGCGCGGTGAAGGCGACATACTGGAAGAAGGGGGCGTCTTCGTTCTTCTCTGCGTGCCCCTTGATCTGAGCCACGGCATCGTCGGCGATGGCGTCGGTCATGAAAAAGTCGCCGTCTGGCCGTTCGATGCGCTCGTTGTCACGCGTCAAGGTCGAAGGATCAAAGTAGCTGCACGCGCCGGTGATGATCCCGTAGTACTCGTCGAAGCCGCGCTGGCATGGCCAGTTGTGTTTGGGGCCGTCCACATGGCGGGTCACATGCCATTTGCCCGACATGTAGGCGTCGTAGCCGGTCTGACCCAGCGCCTCTGCAATCGTGACCGTGTTGCGGCTGAGGTCGCCGAGATAGCCGTCGACGTCATCGTCGGCCATCATGTGGCCGACATCGGCTTGGTGCGGGTGTAGCCCGGTGAGCAACGATGCACGCGAGGGACAACAGCGGGCCGTATTGTAGAACTGGGTGAATCGCAGCCCATTGGCGGCCAGTCCATCCAAGTTGGGCGTCTGCACCTCGCCGCCATAGCAGCCGAGATCGGAAAAGCCCATGTCGTCGTTGAGAATCAGGATGATGTTGGGGCGGTTTGGCATTGTGATGCTCCTTTATGTAAGAACTGAAGGGGTGAGGGCGTAACAACCCAATCACCTTGTCATTTTTCCAACCAGATATTCCCAAACTCATCCACACGCGCACGCCAACCTGGGGTCACTACTGTCGTGGTGTCGAACTGGAGAACGATGGCCGGACCGGTGAAGCGGTTGCCGGGGCGAAGCGTGGCCCGGTCGTAGCAGGGCACTTGCTGGGCGCGGACCTCTGTTCTCTCGCTCCCATCGTCCCTATCCTCTTCGAACCAGACCTTTTTGTCCGTCAGTCGGGCGGCACAAGCGTCGGCCGATTCAAGTGGGCTGCGGGGCAGCTGGGGCTGGGCGGCGGCGCCGCTGGCCCGTACGCGCAGGGTGACGACCTCGGCCGGCTCTTCCATCATGGCGTAGCCGTAGCGCCGGGCATGGAGACTGTGGAAGGCGTCGACCGCTTTCCGCAGATGACGGGTGCTCACCGGCAGCGTCAGCGGCACGGTCAGTTCATAGCTCTGACCCTTGTAGCGTATGTCGAGATGGCTATCAATGCGTGGCTCGGCGATGCCTTCGTTGTGCAGGACAAGAGCGATTCGTTCAGATAGGGCATCGAAGAGTTGGGCCAGTAGGTCAGGCCTGGCGATCAGTTCGGCGGCATCAAAGAGCACCGACTGCGCGGCGTCGCTGGCAATGTCGGCCACAAGCATGCCGTAGGCGCTCAACACGCCGGGTGTGGGCGGAAGGAGAATGGCCGTCGTGCCTAATGCATCGGCCAGATCGCAGGCGTGCAACGGCCCGGCCCCGCCGAAGGGGACTAGCGTGAAGTCGCGCGGATCGTAGCCCCGCTCGACTGAGACCCGGCGCAGTGCCCGCTCCATGGTGGCGTTGGCGACCCGGATCACGCCCAGTGCAGCCTCTTGAGGCGTCAGGCCCAGCTGTTCGCCGAGTTCGGTCAGGGACCCTGCTGCGCCGTCCACGTCGAGCGTTACTGCGCCTTTGCCGCCCAGGAAACCGCCGGCGTCAAGCCGTCCCAGCACCAGGTTGGCGTCGGTCACGGTTGGTTCGATACCCCCGCGTCCGTAGCAGACGGGGCCGGGCACTGCGCCGGCGCTGCGCGGCCCTACGTGCAGACCGAGGCCGGCATCGATGTAGGCGATGCTACCCCCGCCGGCGCCCACTGTGTGGATATCGATGACGGGCAGACGTAGCGGCAGATCGGTGATGGTGCTCTCGGACGTGGTCGGAATCTCGCCGGGGCAGAGCGCGACATCCGTGCTAGTTCCACCCATGTCGAAAGTGATGATGTCCGGCTGTTCGCTCCCGGTCGCCTGCTTGGCCAGGGCAAAGGCCCCGACCACGCCGCCCGCCGGTCCGCTGAGCACCACGCGTGCCGCCTGGTCAGCGGCCTGACGCAGCCCGATGGCCCCACCGTTGGACTGCATGATGCGCACGTTGCTTTCTGCTAGAGCCTGCTCAAGCCGTGCAAGATAGCGAGCAACCAATGGCTGCACGTAGGCGTTGATCACGGTGGTCGACGTGCGCTCATATTCTCGGTATTCGGGCAATATGTCTGAACTGAGCGAGATGGGCAGATCGGGCGCGATGGCTCTGATCAACTCGGCTGCCCGTTCTTCATGAACCGGATTGCGAAACGAGAAGAGGAAGGCGATGGCCAGGCTTTCGACGCCGCCTGTGACAAGCTGTGGAACCAATGCTTGAAGGCCCTCTTCATCCAGCGGCAGTACGATGTCGCCGTTCGGGTCGATCCGCTCGTCGACTTCCAGCCGCCATTCGTCCTTCACGAGTGATGGCGGGCGCTGTTGGTAAAGCTTGTAGATGTCAGGCCGGTTCTGCCGGCCGATGACCAGGACGTCTGAAAAGCCGGCTGTTGCCAGCAGGGCCGTGCTCGCGCCACGGCGTTCCAGCAGTGCGTTGGTGGCCACAGTCATGCCGTGAACAACCTCAGCCGCGCAAATGGAAAGATCCTCAAACCCTGCTGAGATGGCCAGGCTCTGATCTTCAGGCGTCGTCGGCAGCTTATAGATCTGGATATCGCGGTCACGCAGTACGACGAAATCAGTGAAGGTTCCGCCGACATCGACGCCTACCAGCACATCAGGCTTCGTTTCAGGTTTCATGTCTGTGGATTCCTAGAGTGATGCAGGCAGTAGGACAGGCTAGGGTAGAACTGCGTCGTTTTCCATCCGTATTCCGGGATTGGGCCACACGCAATCTTCGCTTGCATAATCGATAGGTGGCCTAATCCCGGAATACGGAGCACCTGCCTTGAGACTGATATGCGCCCAGGAACTGCAATTATCTTGCTTCAAGAGTGCAGGTTGAGTATAATGGATTGAGGTCAACGAGTCCGTTGGCCAGCGAGCCCCCGTACTGCAGCAATAGTTCATTCAATTCAATCTATCATCCTTCAAACAGGGAGACAAGAATCCATGCGAAGTTCAAAACGTCCCTTGGCACTGTGGGCACTTGTGCTTGTTTTTGCCCTTCTTATCAGCGCCTGCGCTGCACCTGTTGCAGCACCTGCCGGCGATGGTTCTGACGACGAAGTGGATGCCGGTTCCACGATAAAGATCGGCTTGGTTACTGATGTCGGTCGTATCAATGACCGTAGCTTTAACCAGTCAGCCTGGGAGGGCGTCCAGGAAGCTGCCGCCATGCTTGGCGCTGCTGAAGAGGACATCAAGTATATTGAAACCCAGGACGCCAAGGACTATGCTGACAACATGCAGCAGTTCATTGACGCCGGCTACGACGTGATTGTCACTGTCGGGTTTGCTCTGGGCGAGGCCACCGCTGAGGCGGCCGCCAACAACCCTGACATCAATTTCATCGGCGTTGACCAGTTCCAGAGCGAAGCGGTTCCCAATCTGGCCGGCCTGGTTTTCCGTGAAGATCAATCCGGCTATCTGGCCGGTGCTCTTGCCGCCCAGCTCTCTGAGACCGGCACCATCGGGGCCGTGCTGGGCACCGACCTGGTTCCGCCCGTTGTGGCCTTCAAGGAAGGCTACGAAGCGGGCGCCAAGGCCATCAACCCTGACATTAACATCATCTCCACCTACCATCCTGGCGGCATGGATGTTGCCTTCACCGATCCCGAGTGGGGCGCTGCCACGGCTCGACAGGCCATGGACCAGGGCGCGGATGTGATCTTCGGCGCAGGCGGCATCACCGGCAACGGTGCGCTACAGGAGGTCGCCACCGCGGCCGAGGCCGGTGACACGGTCTTCTGTATCGGCGTCGACACCGATCAGTGGGAAACCCTGCCGGCTGCCCATTCGTGTCTGGTTTCCAGCGCGATGAAACTCATCAGCCCCGGTGTGGTTGATCTGATTAACGCTGCCAACGATGGAGATTTCCCTGGCGGCAACTACTTCGGCGGCGCCGGCCTGGCCCCGTTCCATGATTTTGATGAGGTGATTCCTCAGGAGATCAAGGACAGCCTGGAAGAGATCGACGCCGGTTTGAAAGATGGCTCGATTGAGACCGGATACTAGTATTAGTGATTAGGGATTGGGGAGCGGGGATCCGGAAGTACGGGATCCCTGCTTCCTAGTCCCCAGTCCCCGGTTCCCGATCCCCTTGTAACCCTCTCACCTCTGGACAAACAGCGCATGAGCGAAAAACCTTCCTTGGCTCGACGTATCTTCCGTCCCATGGTCATTCCGACACTGGCGTTGTTCACAGCGCTTGTTGTTGGCGCTATCGTCATGTTCCTCTCCGGGGATGATCCGCTTGCAGCCTACAAGGGCCTGTTCCAAGGCGCGTTCGGCGACGGGAAAGCGTGGGCACGTACGATCCGGCTTACCATCCCCTTCATCTTTACCGGTCTATCTGTGGCTGTGGCTTTCAAGGCGGGACTCTTCAACATCGGCGCATCGGGTCAGTTTGTTATGGGGACCATCTTCGCTGTTTACGTGGGCATCAATTTTGAGGGGTTGCCATCTTTTGTACATGTGACCCTGGCGTTGGTTGCCGGAACGATTGGTGGCATGTTGTGGGGCGCGATTCCGGGCATACTCAAGGTCACAACGGGTGCGCATGAAGTGATCGTGACCATCATGCTCAACTACATTGCTGCGCTCTTTGCCGGTTGGACGGTCTACGCCGGCGGCACCCAGGGTCAGAAGCCCGGCCCGCTCTGGGATCCCAATGCCGGCCCAATTTCGCAAACGCCTACCATCTTTGAGTCGGCGCGTCTGCCATGGCTGGTCGGCCCGCCCTATCGTGTACATGCCGGTATTTTTATCGCCTTGATCACGGTCGTTGTCATCTGGTGGCTGCTCTACAAGATGATCACCGGCTTTGAGATCCGTACCGTGGGTCAGAACATGAAGGCTGCCGCTTACGCAGGTATCCGAGTCAATTGGACCATTGTCCTGACCATGGTCATCGCCGGCGGCCTGGCCGGTCTGGCAGGCGGTGTCGAGACATTGGGCATCAACCACAAGTTCGCACCTGAGTTTGGCGGCGGCGTCGGTTTTGACGGCATCACCGTGGCGTTGCTGGGGCAGACCAACCCGTTCGGTGTGATGCTGGCCGCCTTCCTTTTCGGCGCACTCAACGGGGGCGCATCGCAGATGCAGTTTCAGTCAGGCGTCTCTGCCGATATCATCCAGATCATCCAGGCGCTGGTGCTGGCATTTGTCGCCGCTCCGCTGCTGATTCGCCAGCTCTACCGGATACGTAAACCGGATGATGAGGTCGAGGGGTCACCCTCTGTTAGCTGGTGATCGTGACTTAGCGATTGCGCCAAAGGATAGACCGCGGCACGCACGAATTAGGCTGGTGGTGACGGATTTTTTGACTGTTTATCAGGTTCTTTTTGTCCGCCGCGGTCCACCTGACAAGGCATACACTTACGATTTTCCACACTCCGGAATCTATCGATTATGACGCGTAATCGGGCACTCAATACATCCTCGAAAATAGGCATTGGGTTTGCGATTTTCCTGGTGATCATGGCGATCCTGGTCAACACGACCTCTCTGGGGGACGCTCAATGGCTGCGCGTCCTCTTTGGTGTCAGCGCATTGAACTTCACCTTGCGTGCGACCATTCCACTGATATTGGGCGCGCTCTGCGGCATTCTCTGCGAGCGGACGGGCATCATCAACATCGGCATCGAGGGGATGATGCTGGGGGGGGCCTTTGCGGCATTCGTGGCCAAGGTAGCGACCAATAGTTGGCCACTGGCTGCCAGCTTGGGCATGGGCGTCTTGGCCGCCCTCCTGATCGGCGGCCTGCTCGGCCTGCTGCACGCCACTTTTTCGATCCGATATCGCATGGACCAGATCATCTCCGGTACGGTGATCATCACGCTGGCGGCGGGCTTCACGGCTTACCTCTACAACCGAGATTCAGTGGCGCAGGGCAAGTTTGGCCCGGTCAAGATTCCGATTCTGGGCGACATCCCGGTGATTGGCGATGTGCTCTTCAACAATCCGCCCCTAACCTACGCCGCCCTCATTCTGGTCGTCGTTGTCCATGTCGGTCTCTTCTACACCCGATGGGGCCTGCGTACCCGCGCCTGCGGCGAGCATCCCAGTGCGGCCGACACCGTCGGCATCAATGTGAATCGTTTTCGTTATTTCAATACGACCCTGGGCGGCATGCTGGCCGGTCTAGCCGGTGGCTTTCTTGTGCTTGAAGCAGTAGGCCAATTTCAGGAGGGCATGACTGCGGGACGTGGCTTCATCTCGTTGGCTGCCATGATCTTCGGCAACTGGATGCCTTTTGGCGCCCTGGGTGCATCCGCCCTCTTCGGCTACACACAGGCGTTGCAGAATGAACTGTTGCTGGCCGGCGTGACGGCCGTTCCGCGTCAGTTTATCTCGATGTTGCCCTACCTTGTCACCATCATCGCAGTCTCCGGTTTCGTCGGCCGTGTGCGCCCGCCTGCCGCCGAAGGCAAGGTGTATGAGACCGAGTCGAGTTCGGAGTAGGAGTAGAACCTTGGCCGAAAGTATCCCTGTTCTTGAAGCCCGTGGCATCACCAAAGTCTTTCCGGGTGTGATTGCCAATGAAGATGTGAATCTCACCCTCAACAAGAGCGAGGTTCTGGCGTTGCTGGGCGAAAACGGCGCGGGCAAGTCGACATTGATGAACATCATCTATGGCCTCTATCAGCCGACTGAGGGCGAGATCCTCGTCAACGGCCAGGTTGTGAAGATGTCCACGCCCAATGATGCCATTGCCCTGGGTATCGGCATGGTGCACCAGCACTTCCAACTTGTGCCGGTGATGACCGTGGCCGAGAATATCATGTTGGGCAGTGAGACCATTAAGCGTGGCCTGTTGGACACGAAGACCGTGGCCGATCGGATCATTGAACTCTCCCATCGCTACAACCTGGACGTCGACCCCTACGCCATGGTCGAAGATCTGCCTGTGGGCATGCGCCAGCGCGTGGAGATCGTCAAGACGCTCTATCGCAACGCCGATATCCTGATTTTGGATGAGCCGACGGCCGTGCTCACGCCTCAGGAGATCGAGGGACTTTTTGAGGTCATGGAACTGCTCAAGGAGCAGGGCAAGTCGATCATCTTCATCTCTCACAAGCTCAAGGAAGTGCTGCGTGTGGCTGATCGCATCGGCGTGCTGCGCAACGGTCGTGTCGTCGGCGAGGCAGACCCCAAGACGGCCACCCAGGCGAGTCTGGCCGCCATGATGGTCGGCCGTGAGGTGATCCTGACCGTGGAAAAGGGGGAGGCGCATCCCACCGACGTGGTGCTTGAGGTCAAAGGATTGAGAGCCAAGAACGATCTGGGCGAATCCGCTTTGAATGGTGTCGATCTGACCGTTCGGGCCGGTGAGGTGGTCGGCATCGCCGGTGTTCAGGGCAATGGCCAGACTGAATTGGTCGAGGTGATCACGGGGCTGCGCAAGTGTGGCGACGGGAGGGTAACCCTGAACAGCGTAGACATCACAAATGAGACCCCGCGCAAGATCACCCAAGAAGGGCACAGCAGCCATGTGCCGGAAGACCGCCACGCTTATGGGATGGTAGGCACCTACAGTGTCGCCGAGAACCTGGTCCTAAACACGTATAATCTTGCTCCCTTTGTGAAGCGATTGACCATCAACCAACCGGCCATTCAGGCGCATGCCGAAACCCTGGTTGAACAGTTTGACGTGCGCACTCCAGGTGTTGGCACCGCCGGCCGAAGCCTGTCAGGCGGAAATCAGCAGAAGATGGTTGTGGCGCGTGAGTTCTCTAGACCGACGAATCTGTTAATCGCCGCGCAGCCGACGCGTGGGATTGACGTGGGTTCGATTGAGTTCATTCACAACCAGATTATCGCCAAGCGAGATGAGGGCGTTGCTGTGATGGTGGTCAGTTCCGAATTGGATGAGATCATGGCGTTGTCGGATCGAATCGCCGTGATGTACAAAGGCGAGATCATTGGTATCGTGCCTCGCGATGAGGCCACGCGTGAGGGATTGGGCCTCTTGATGGCCGGCGTTCGCGGTGAAGAGGCGCCGATATCCTAGCCTATGGAGCCATTTGACCCCATTCTTGATCGTCCCCACAGCGTCGACTATGACAGTCTAGACCCCGATGCAACCTTCCGGTTGGCCAATCACGATATTGTCTTTGGTGCAGATGCTCAGACCGATCTGCGCGATCTCTTCTGGCCGTGGGCTGATGCCATCTACGCGCGGCACATCAAGCTGCGCATTCGCGATATGAACGACGACGACTTTATGCCCATGGTCACTCAATTCTACCCCGGCTATCAAGAGACGATTCTGGGTACCGAAGGCATGATTGTCAGCAAACAGCTTGCCGTGCCCTTCAACACGTCATACGACCGGGCAGTCATCTGGTTGCTACAATGCCAGGCCGAGGGGGACCGCTTGCTCCGGCTCGACATCGACATCGACTGGGGTGAGCCGCTCGATCAACGTTTTGTTGATGGACTGTTAGTGGCCCAACGCGATCCTCAGTCGGAGCGAGGCGTCTATGCTCAGCGGAACGCTGAAAGCACCCGCGTCTTCGGCAATCCTCAGTCGCGGCCACAGAGTTCAGATCTCTCCGATCCACAGCGTGCGCAACTGACCTACTATGTTCTGGTCAATGGCATGATCGAGGTGCCGCTGCTGCTGACGGTCAGCGATGTGGGCGAGCAGGTGGCTTGGAATGGATTCCTGGCCCTGCGCGACAGTGAGTTGGCCTTCGAACAGAGCGTCAGCGAGTGGACGACGAAAATCAAGACCGGCAGGCTGTGGACGCCGGACCCGCGTTTCAATCGGGCTGTCCAAGAGGGGCGACTGGCGACCCTTCGTTGGACGCAGCGCCTGCGCACCGGGCTCTCGGTAACCGATAGAGATGTCTCCCACATGGGTTTGCTGATCGACAGCCTGGATGCAGTTGAGCTGGTCCAGAGCCGCAATCTGTTGGCGAACCTACGACGGCTTGCCGAAAAGGGGGATGGGGCGCTGCCGCCTGTGGCACCGCTGCGCCGCAAGGATCGACTAGTCGATCCTGGTGATCTCTTGCCCGCGCTCAATGCCGTCTACCTTCGCTCGCTCCATGATCTACTGGAACGGCGTTTTGATGCCGAACTGTTGCAGCAACACTTTCCGACAGTGCAAGCCTGTGCTGAGCGGATCGTGCGTGAGCGTATCCGGCGTTTTCTCACAGAGCCGGAGTTCGCCGATGTAAACTGGTTGGTCGATGCTGGTGACGCTCTGATCGTGGCGGCGAGATTGGCGAATCGGGTAGGCGACGACGCCGACCAGGCCCGGTGGGAGAGCGAAGCGGCCGAATACTTGCGTTTGGCCAATTCACTTGGCGCTTCCGTTTCGCCCAAAACAGCCCAAAAGGACCGGCTTGCCCCTGATGAAGATACCATGGATGAAGATATCATGACTGAAGATGCCATCGGGGAGCCTTGGTCCAGTATTGTTTTGGCCGGTCAGGCTGTATGGACAGGGTGCGGTGTTCGCATAGGCGATAACACAATCGTCGTCGAACCGACCTTCTCTGAAGACTGGCAATGGTGGGCGTTGTTGGATCTGCCGCTGGATGAAGAGCGCACACTCAGCCTGGTCTGGGACGGCAACACATTGCACACAAACACTGACGTCGCCAGCCGACTGCCCGTGCTCGTGCACGATCGGATCCGCATTCTACATACAGATGAGTATGATTTCGACTTACAATTCGAACTGGTCGATAATGGGGAGAGCGGCCTCACGCGGCGCCTTTTTCGACCGAGTTTTCTGACCGAATAGAGTTCTACCGCCCATGCGCAAAACAGCCTATGTCTACGACCCATTTAACCTGCGCCACACCCTCGACGGCCATCCTGAGAACTATCGGCGACTGCAACAGACATGGTCTCTGTTGGAGGCCGACGGCATCCTTGACACCATGCTGCGGGTCGACAGCAGGCCAGTCTCAATGGATGCGATCCTGCGTGTGCATACGCCACGCTATATCCGGCGTCTACAATCGGCGGCCAATGTAGGCCGTCTGGATGCAGATACCTACGTCAACGATGATTCATACCAGGCTGCGTTGCTGGCCGCCGGCGGTCTGTTGAGCGTGGTGGATGCTGTACTCTGGGGGCAGGCCGACAATGGATTTGCGCTGGTTCGCCCGCCCGGCCACCATGCGAAACCGGACACGGGAATGGGCTTTTGCCTGCTGGCCAACGCATCGATTGCTGCACGTTGGGCCCAGGATGTGCATGGCATTGACAGGGTGTTGATCGTTGATTTTGATGTGCATCACGGCAACGGGACGCAAGATATTTTCTACGACGATCCCTCTGTGCTTTTTTTCAGCGCACACCAGTTTCCCTACTATCCGGGAACCGGCGAGGCCAACGAAGTGGGTACGGAGATCTCCAGAGGAAGTACTGTCAATGTGCCCATGCCGCCTCATGTCGGCGATGCAGGCTACCTGGCTGCTTTTCGTTCCGTGTTGGCTCCGCTGGCGCGGCAGTTCCGGCCCGGCCTGATATTACTCTCTGCCGGTTACGACGCGCACTGGCTCGATCCGCTTGCGAGCATGCATTTGACGATTGCCGGCTACGGCGTCCTCGTCCATGAACTGCTTGAATTGGCTGATGAAGTATGTGGAGGGCGATTGGTCGCCGTCCTGGAGGGGGGCTATCATCTCGATGTGTTAGCCCACTCGGTTTTGACGACACTACGTGAATTGACCGGCAGCGAGCAAGGGCCAAGCGATCCGTTCGGCGTGCCCCGCTTTGGGCCAGAGCGTGATGTGATAGATCTGCTCAGTCGCCTTGTCAGGCTGCACAACATTGCGGATCCGCCACACTATTTTTTGCCATAAGGTGTGGGTTTCTATCCTTCTGGTCTCGCCGACAGCCTGCGAGGAGCGATCGGTCTCCTACCCTCATTCCGTCAGTGTGAATCTGTGACTCTACTGCAAGAACAGAAAATTAGCCACAGATGGACACAGATAAACGCAGATGAAGTGCATTTTTCTCCGTCTTTCCTCTGTGGTCTCTGTGCCCTTCTCTGTGCCTTCGTGGTGAATCAGACCTTTTTGCAGTAGACTCATCTGTGGCAAAGGCTTTTCTGCGGCTTTGAACTGTTTGACGGATTGAGACCAACCGATTTTGACACGACTTCCATTTTTCTGGATACTGACCTGCTGTGAATGAAAGCACCATGTCGATAGGCCGATTGGCCGGCTTTGAGCCGGATGCAACCGAGATCGTTGAGTTGGCCAGCTGCCGCCGTGCGATGAGGCAAGCGTTGCGCAGTGGCCGTCCCACTAACATCACCGCTCTGGCGCAGGTGGTGTTGAGACGGATGCCTCGCCATTTGGACACTTACCAGTGGTTGTTGCGGGCCGCGTGGCAGCTCAAGCAGTGGGACGAAGGCGAAGAATGGGGACGCCGGTTGCTCCAGGCTGATCCAAACAATGCTCTGGCGTGGCGCGCAGTAGCACGTGGTGTTGAAGAACGCGGCCAACGGGCAAAATCCCATGCCATCTGGCAACGCGCATTTGAAGTGGCGCCGTTCGATCCTGATGTGCGCAGCGGGTTGAGCCGGACGAATCTGGAGAGTAACGCTGAGTTGGTGCTCAATCAAGGGTGTTTGGCCACAATTTATCGACATGGCTTTCGCTGGCGACATGCGGCCAGCGAATATCGGGCTCTGATAGAAGCCGATCCACGGCGTATTGATTTTCTGGTCGGTCTGATGGTGGCGCTATGGCGGATGGGATCACGAGATGATGCCTACCAGATTGCACTCTATCTCGTCAAGCAGCATCGTCATTTGGTACTGGCCTGGGTAGTCATTGCGGCGGCAGGAGATGAGGATGATCATGCGCTGGCCCATGACCCGATTCTATCGATGGACCCCGACGGCGAATTTGCCCGCCAGTGGCTGCACCTAGAAAACGCCCCTTCGTCTGAAAAGTCGGTAGAGCGCCTGTTGGCCAAGGGGCCAGTGTCGATCAGGGTTTCGGCGCAAGAGGCAATCCTGATCGAAAATGAGCGTTAGGAGATTGACCAGAGCCAAACACACAATTGAGGTTAGGTTTTCTAGAGCTGTTTCGTTTCACAGGGCGTCAGAAACCATAGTGCTCAATGGAATGAGATGTCCAGAAAATCTGTGAGCCCACTGCAAAAAGAGATCTTGATACGAATTTTCATGAATGTTCTCTCTGGGGTGACCACATAATTCGTGTAAATTCGTGGCCATTCGTGTCAAGAAGAGGCTTTTTGCAGTAGAGTCATCAGTTGTATATCTGTGGCCATCTGTGGCAAATTCACCTTTTTGCAGTGGAGTCATCTGTGCAAAAAATGCAAACCGAAAAACTAGGAGAAACAGATCGTGGAACGTACATTTATTATTTTGAAACCGGATTCTGTACAACGTGGCCTGATCGGCGAGATCATCTCGCGCTTTGAGCGACGGGGCCTGAAGATCGTGGCCATGAAGATGATCCATGTCAGCGATGAGCTGGCCCAAGAACACTATGCCGTGCACAAAGAGCGACCCTTTTACGGCAGCCTGATCGAATACATCACCAGCTCGCCGGTGGTGGCCATGGTCGTCGAGGGCACCAATGCCATCAACGTCGTACGTAAGACCGTCGGCGCCACTAATCCGGCAGAGGCCGAGCCCGGCACAATCCGCTCTGACTTCGGTCTGGAGATCGGCCGCAATCTGGTCCACGCCAGCGACGGCCCGGAGACTGCCGCCTTTGAGACCACGCTTTGGTTCGGTGAAGAGATGATCGATTGGGGCCGCAACAATGATCCGTGGATCTTTGAATAGGGGATTCTGATGACAAGCAAAGCCGATTTCACAGCCGAGGAATGGCAGCAGCTGCTGCAAGCGCCCATGATTACGGGTATGGTGATCTCGATGGCTAGCCCGGCCATTGGTGATATGGTCAAAGAATCGATGGCGGTCGCCAAAACCATCTCTGCGGCATCGCAGGGCTCGGCCAGTGATGGCCTCTACGCTGAACTCGTGCACGAGTACCAAAATAAAGATACACTCAAACAGGCGCAGCCTAAGTTCGAGAAGGCTGACATCGAGACGGTGAAGAGTCAGGCCATGGAAGAGATCAAGGCTGCCGCCGCATTGCTCGATCAGAGGGCCGAGCCTGACGAGGCCGCCCAGATCAAGCAACTGTACTATGACACCGCCGTAGCGTCCGCACAGGCCGCCAAAGAGGGTGACTTTTTGGGCATGGGCGGTGTGCGCGTCAATGATGCGGAGAAAGCCGCTTTGGCTGAATTGGCGACGGTCCTGAAGATTCCGACCTAGCAGTGACCTGCCGGCTGAATAGAATGACGAAAATGGAAGAGGCGTACCGCCAAGGTGCGCCTCTTTTCGATCGGCATGAGGGGTTTTCGCAGCTTGCCGAGACGGAAAATCTTGCGTCTCTACACAGCACCTTTGGCAGACGTAGACGCAAGAATTCGCGTTAGCAGTGCACCAGCCAGGAAGATTTGGGCGACGTAATAGATGCCGACGAGCAGGACTGCCAGCGAGCCGGCTGCTTCAAAGGCCGATCCCACACTGCCAAGGCGCAGATAGATCAGGATCGCAATGCCGCCGATGCTTACCAGTGCTGTCGTCATAGCCGAGCCGATCCAGATGTAGCGCCAGCCGATGGACACGTCCGGGAGAATCTTGTAGATCACGGCGGTTGTCACGTAGATCATTGCAAGCGGGATCAGGATGCCGGCGATTTGATATTCCGTACCCAGGCCGAGTAGAGAGCGGAGTGCTGAAACGGCCACGCTGGCAAAGACGGCGACCACCAGGAGAACGCCCAGGCCGATCACGAGCAAAAACGAGAGCAGTCGTCCGATGAAAAAGCCGCTGAGGCCCGTTCGAGTCTCGCCGTCTGCATGCCAAATGGTATTGAGAGCATGTCGCAGATGGTTGAAGAGACCGGTGGCGGCCCAGAGCAGGACACCTATGCTGATGATTGTTGAGAGGGGCGTGGCGCCCGAACCACGCATTGACGCGCCAAAGACCAGATCTTGCACGAAATCGGCCATCTCCACGCCCAGAAGTTGGACCACCAGCGCATAAAACTCCTGAGCCAATAGGGCTTCATTGAGAAAGAGTCCGGCGACCTTGATCACCACGTAGATGATGGGCGCAAAGGCGAACATGCCGTAGTAGGCCAAGGCCGCGGCCAGGCGCGCCGGGCGTTCGGTGGACCATGCCTGATAGAACTCAATGAAAGTCGAGCGCAAAGTCTTCATGTTGACGCTTTCCTATCCGGTCATCGCAGCCAATCGTTTCAGCGCTGCCCGCCCTTCCTCAACAAAACCGAAGTAGGAAGCCTCCATCCCCCAGGTGATGGCGCTGAGCGCGTACTGAGCGTAGGCAACCAGTTGTTGTTCCTCTTCGCGTGGCGTCAACACCCGGCCATAACCTTCGAAAAACGCTTCCAGCAGATCCGGTCGCTCCTTCCATTCCCAATCGGGATAGCGACTGAAATCGGCGACGCGCACATCCCAGTGGGCGAACTCGAAGTCGATGACACCGCGCCAGATGCCGGTCCCGGAGATGATCCAGTTATACGGGCAGTAGTCTCGATGGCAGGCAACAGGTTGTTCGCCTGCAAAGACGTGTGACGACTGAGTTGCAGCCGTCACGATGGCCAGCTCTTCATTGTTGAGGTAGCCGGCATCAACGGCCTTGCCAATCTCGCGTTCGAGCTCAAAACGTACATACTCAACGGCATTGCTGATTGCCGGACCCTGTGGTGAGCCGTCGCGCCGGCACGGCCCAAAGTATTGACCGCCAGCGAGATCGTGCAGCCGAACCAGCATTTGCCCGGCCATGTGCCAGGCCGTCCCTTCTTGTTCAGTGGACAACTCTAGTTTTTCCAGTACTTGTCCGGGCAGTTCTTCGATGAGCAAGGCTAGCGGATCGCACTCGCGGACACCGAGCAAGCGCGGCGCAGAGTTTCCAAACACCGGCGCCCACTGTTCATAGCCGTGGACCTCACGCTCCCAGACATCCAGCTGCTCGTGGACCTTGAGATAGCAATGCCCGTCCGATGTCTGCAAGCGTGAGATCGATGACCGCCCGTCTGGGCGCTGCTTGCCGGAGACAATCTCAAAAGGCCCGATGATCGAGGCACACCACGCCAGAAGGTGATCCGTTGTTTGGCCTTCGCTCATGTCTTCGATCCTTGTTGCCTCGGTGAACGTCAGTGCTGGTGACGGGCCTTGCTCAGCCTGCGCCTATCCGACTACTTCAACCAGGTTCTTCGCTGGTCTGTCAGCAAGCTCGATCTGTCGACGCGGTCACACGTTCAGACTTGTCCTGAGCGCAGCCGAAGGGATGACAGTCGCTGGCTATGCGAGACCTGTTTCTTTCCGTCTTTGCGAAGCCCCGCTTCGTCAGCTACTCAGGATGACTGGAACGATAAAATTCCTGGGGCTTTTCTCCGTGCACTCCGTGCCCCCATCGTGCCTCGGTGGTAAAGTTTTTTTTACTGCCCGCGCAACTTGGGATCCATGGCATCACGGATGGCGTCGCCCAGGAAATTGAAAGTCAACATGGTCAACGACAGCGCCAGGGCCGGGAAGAAGATGATGTGCGGGGCCGAACGCAGCGCGCCGTAGCCGTCGGAAATCATACTGCCCCAACTGGGTACCGGCGGCTGGACGCCCAGGCCGATGAAACTCAAGAAGGCCTCGGTGTAGATGTAGGAGGGAATGGCCAGCGTCTCGGCCACGATACAGGCCCCGATCACGTTGGGCAGCAGGTGGCGTGACATGATGGCCCTGTGCCTGACGCCGACGATCTGGGCGGCCTGGACGAATTCTTGCTGGCGGTAGTGGAGAACCTGACCCCGTGTCAGACGCGCCATATTCAGCCAACTGACGGCGCCGATGGCGATGAAGAGGAAGAATAGACCACCGGTGTTATTGTCCAGCGTGATGACGATGCGTTGTAGAAAGTTCGCCTGCTCGATGTCCTGGGTGCCCAACGCGGTCAGGTAGACCTGAAGCAAGATGATCAAGATGAGGGCCGGATAGGCGTAGACGATGTCGACGAAGCGCATCATGATATTGTCGACTTTGGACGAGCTATAGCCGGCGAACATGCCGTAGATCACGCCGATGATAAAACTGACACCGGCGCCGACCAGCGCCACGGCCATCGACACACGCGTGCCGTAGATGATGCGGCTGAGGATGTCCCGTCCCAGGCGATCTGCGCCCAGGATGTAGACATGCCCGTCCATTTTTTCCGAAGTGGCGACCGCGCCGGGCGGCGCCAGTTTGTCCGGAAAGCTGGTCTCTGCATACGGAAGTGGGGCAAAGTAATCTGGAAAGAGTGCGACGACCAGCAATAGAATCAGATAGGCGATGCAGATCAGCACGAGCGGATCTCGAACCAAGAATGCAAAGGTGTCCTGCATCATCGTACGCGACTTTCGTGGGGCCAGCGACAGGCCCGTGCTTTCCGCAGTGCTAGTTGACATGGCCGATCCTCGGATCGATGAGGACGTAGAGAACGTCGACGATTAGGTTGACAATCACGATGATCAGCGCATAGATGACGACCACGGCCATGACCATGGGATAGTCTCGGCTGCTAATGCTGGTGACAAAGAAGCGCCCCATGCCGGGGATGGCGAAGATCTGCTCCACAATCAGCGAACCAGTTAGGACGGCGGCCGCCAGCGGACCCATGTAGGTCACGACCGGAATCAGCGAATTGCGCAACGCATGGCGCACCGTGACGATGCGGCGAGGCAATCCTTTGGCTCGGGCAGTGCGTACGTAGTCGTCGCCCAGAACTTGCAGCAGACTGGCGCGTGTCAGCCGGGCGATGATGGCCGACAGCCCCGCGCCCAGCGTGATAGCCGGCAGGATGGCGTGGCTGAGATAGGACCAGAGACCATCGCTCAGGCTGCCCCATTTGGCCACCGGCAGCCAGCCCAGTTGCAGGCTGAAGAGCCAATAGAGCATGGGGCCGAGCACGATGGCGGGTATGGAGACGCCGAGGATGGCCACGAACATGGTCGAGCGATCCTGCCAGGCGCCCCGTTTGATGGCGGCCACGATGCCGGCCGGCAGACCAATGCTGAGCGCGAAGATCAGCGCCATGGCGCCCAACTGCATGGAGACGCCCAGTGCAGGCAACAGAAAGCTCTCGACCGGTTTGCCGCGTGCCACCAGCGAGGGGCCGAAGCGCAGACGGACAACGTTGCTCAGCCAGACAAAGTACTGTTCGTGGATCGGTCTGCTGAGGCCGAAGGTCGCCTCCATCTGCGCGATCAAAGCCGGCGGCGTCTTGTCTGAGTCGAACGGGCCGCCGGGCAGCGCATGCATGGTGACAAAGGTGATGCCGGTCACGACAAAGAAGACCGGGATGAACCAGATGAGACGTCGGATGATGACTTGGATCATGGCTTGGGGATCGAGGATTGGGGATCGGGGACTAGGGATTGGGGATTAAGGATTGGGGATTGGGAGTTATTGGCGCTACGCCAGCGTCTCCCAATCCCTAATCCCCGATCCCCGATCCCCAATCCCTAGTCCCCAATCCCCAAGTCCTTATTCCTCAATCCGCCATGTGTCCCAGTTCACAGGGGCGAACGTGGGGTAGGCACGCTTGAGATACGGTTTGGTCAGAATGGTGTAGCCGCGGTGGTAGTAGGGGGCTGCGCGCAGCTCTTCGCCGAACATCAGCTGCTCGACCTGGGCGTACAGATCCTTGCGCACGTCCGGGTCGGTCTCGACGGCGGCCTGGGCTGCCATCTCATCGGCCTCGGTGCACTCGGCACGGGCGTAGTTGCTGCTGTCGGTGCAGTGGAAGACCTCGTAGACCCAGTTGTTCTCGTCCGGGTAGTCGGCGCCCCAACCCAGTCGCCACATCTCTGGCATCTCTTCGACCGGGATGTCTGGGCTGATGGAGGCGTAGAAGACCGGCCATTCCGAGGACTCCAATTCGACGTTGACGTTCAGGTTCTCCGCCCACATGGCCTGCAATGCCTGTGCCAGCGCCTCTTCCAGCGAAGCGGAGAAGTAGCGGTAGGTGACGGTGGGGAAGCCTTCGCCGTCGGGATAGCCGGCTTCAGCCAGCCAGGCCTGGGCCTGTTCGATATCGGTGGCTAGACCAACCTCGGGATCGGGCGCACCAAAGATGCCGGGAGGGGCAAACTGGGTGGCAGGCACGCCGGAACCGACCACGTCCTTGACCATTGTCTCACGGTCGATGGCGGCCGAGAAGGCCTTGCGCACAAGCACATCGTCAAAGGGCGGTTTGTCCATCGTGAAGCCGACGTAGGTGGTCGAGGCACGCGGGCCGATGTTCAGTTCCTGGCTCAGGACCGGATCCTCCTGGATGCGCAACAACTCCTCGATGGAGAAGGAACCTGCATTTTCTCCGGCGACGTCCAACTCACCGGACTCGTAGAGAGCGACTTCAGTGAATTGGTCGGTGATAATGTCGACCGTGATCTCTTCGATTTGGACATTGTCCGCATCGAAATAGTCCGGGTTCTTGACGAACGAGAGTGACTCGCCCAGCGACCAGTCGGTAATCTTGTAGGGACCGTTGGTGACAATGTTTTCCGGTTCGGTCCAGGCGTCGCCGTACTCCTCAATGGCCCAGCTCGGTACCGGTCGCAATGTCCACAGGCTGCTGATCGATTCGAAGTACGCAGCAGGCGATTCGAGAGTGAACTGAACGGTGTAGTCGTCAATCGCGGTGACGCCCAGGGTGTCGATGTCGTAGGTGTCGGTGGGGATAGCAGTCTGGTTGATCGCGGCCGCATTCTCGATGATGTAGAGCACGTAGGCGTAGGGCGATGCCGTTTCGGGCATGATGGCGCGCTTGACACTGTATTCGACGTCGTTGGCCGTCACGGGGTTGCCATCGCTCCACATCACATCGTCGCGCAGATTGAAGGTCCAGGTCAGGCCGTCTTCCGACGATTCCCAGCTGGTCGCCAATTCCGGCTCGATTTCAGACGTCTCGTTGTTGATATTGGTCAGGCCCAAAAACATCTGCTCAATGGGTATGATCGAGTAATAGTCCGACGCCAGGTTCGGGTCCAGCGTCACTGGCTCGGACGCGGTGCTCAGGTTCAGGGAGAGATCGGTCGCTGCAGGGGTATCAGCCGCAGCATCGCCGCCGCTCTCTGCCGGAGCATCGCCGCCAGTACAGCCGGCCAACAGGATCAGCAGCAGCCCAAGGGCTAGAAACAGAGTGATAGTTCTGCGCATTCTTTGGTTCCTTTCGTGGATGGTTGGTGTGATAAGAAAACAGGAAGGTGCACAAAGTTTTCGATCGACTACATAAGTAAAACTCATTGTGAGGGGGAATGCAAGGCGGTGTCGGATGAGAAATCGAGAAGGCGAGCAATGGCTTCCACTGCTCGCCTTCTCGATTTCTCATCCGGATATGCTACCCATTCCCGTGCGAAATGCCATTGGCATTTCGCACGGGAATGGGTAGCGACTTTTCTAAATATCCAACTTGGCCTGGTCGGCGTGGGTTTGGATGAAGCGGCGGCGAGGAGGAACGCTGCTGCCCATGAGCATGTCGAAGGTGCGATCGGCTTCGGCCGCATCATCGATGCTGACCTGAAGCACGGTGCGGTTCTCCGGGTTCATGGTCGTCTCCCAGAGTTGGTCATCGTTCATCTCGCCCAGCCCCTTGTAGCGCTGGTCAATGCGGATATTCTCGCTGCCCAGTTCCACACGCATGGCTTCCAGAGAACGATCATCGTAGACGTAGTCGGTGGAGCGTCGGTTACGCCCGTTGACCTGGCGCGTCGCCGTCACCCGGTAGAGCGGCGGCTGTGCGATGTAGAGATGTCCACTGTTGACCAGCGGCTCCATGTAGCGGAAGAAGAGCGTCAGTAGGAGCGTGCGAATGTGCGCACCGTCCACATCGGCATCGGTCATCAAGATGATGCGATGGTAGCGCAGCCCTTCCAGCGAGAAGTTCTCGCCGATGTTGGTGCCCAGCGCCGTGATCAGCGCCTGTACTTCCTTATTGGCCAATGCTTTGTCCAGGCTGGTCTTCTCGATGTTTAGAATCTTGCCGCGCAGGGGCAGGATGGCCTGGAAACGGCGATCCCGGCCCATCTTGGCCGTGCCGCCGGCGCTGTCGCCCTCAACGATATAGATCTCGCACTCTTCCGGCTTTCGGCTGGAGCAGTCGGCCAGCTTGCCGGGTAGTGTCAGGCTCTCCAGTGCACTCTTGCGGATGACCAGGTCGCGGGCCTTGCGGGCCGCCTCGCGCGCCCGATAGGAGGTGCGACATTTCTCGATGATCTGCCGGGCATCGCGTGGATTCTCTTCCATCCACTGGCCCATGGCCTCGGCCACGGCAGACTCGACATGGTAGCGAACCTCGTTGTTGAGCAGCTTCAGTTTGTTCTGTCCCTCGAACTGGGGTTCAATGACCTTGACGCTGACAATCGCGGTCAAACCCTGGCGTGTATCCTCGCCGCTGAAGTTAGCGTCGTTATCCTTGAGGAATCCCTGTTTGCGTGCATAGTCATTGATCTGGCGTGTCACCGCAGCGCGCAGCCCGGTGAGATGGGTGCCGCCGTCGGGTGTGTTGATTGTGTTGGCAAAGGCGTAGAGCGAATCGCTGAAACCATCGGTATACTGGATGGCCGCCTCCACCTGAGTTGTCTCAACCTCCAGATTCACATAGATGGGATCATGGATCTTGGTGCGGTTCTTGTTGAGATAGCGCACAAAGGTCTTGACGCCGCCTTCGAAGTAGAAACTGATCTCGTGGGTCTCTTCCGGCCGCTCATCGACCAATGTGATATCGACGCCACGGGTCAGGAAGGCCATCTCGCGCAGACGGGTGACCAATGTGTTCCAGTCATATTCCAGCACCTGGAAGATGGTGTCGTCGCGCATGAAGGTTTGGATGGTGCCCGTGTTGTTCTTGTCGGATTTGCCCTTGACCTCGACCTCCGTGACCGGTACGCCTCGTTCGAAGCGCTGGACATAGAGCTTGCCGTTGCGCTTGACCTTGGTCTCCATCCATTCGCTCAGTGCATTGACCGCGCTGACGCCGACGCCGTGAAGGCCGCCTGACACCTTGTAGCCGCCGCCGCCGAACTTGCCGCCGGCGTGCAGCTTGGTCATGACAACGGTTACAGCCGGTAGACCGGTCTGCTTCTGGATGTCTACCGGGATGCCGGCGCCATTGTCCTCAACAGAGACGCTATTGTCTTTGTGTATGGTGATGCGGATCGTATCGCAGCGGCCCTGCATGGCTTCATCGATGGCGTTGTCAACCACCTCGTAGACCATGTGGTGCAGGGCTTTGGTGTCGGTGCCGCCGATGTACATGCCGGGGCGACGGCGAACGGCCTCAAGGCCTTCCAACACCTGGATCTGATCCGCGTTGTATACAACGTCGTTATTTTTTTCTTTTGCCACAGAAACCTCCGGAATTATCTAAAACGAAAGAGCAAAGATCGATGTTGTCCAACGACTCGAACTTTTTGGCTCTTGACGCATACGTTTCGAACTACAACGGCCAAACTAAGGCATTTCCAAAGCAACAAAAAATCACGAAGGGGCGCAAAGGAAGACGAAGAATGCCAATTGCCGTGTGATTTCGTGTCCCTTTGTGGATCATTGTTTTCCTGCACTGGCCTAAGGCTGGGGCCGGCCATTCATTAGTGTGTTCTCTTCCACCATTCGCAGGATACGAGTTCGGTAGAAGACAAAAAGCGCTACTGCCAATCCTGTGCCGAGAAAACTGTTGATCACGATGGCGGCTGTTGTGCCAAATGGAACCGCCTCAGCCAGCGGCAACAGAATCAGACTGAATCCAATCGCGATGAAGCTGGTCAGAAAGACGAAGCCCAGTGTCACCACAAAATTGGAGCGAACCAACCTGAAACTCTGCTTGATGGCTCCGAAAATCGTCAGATCGTCCATCACGATGGCCGGTACCACAAAAAAGAGAAAGAAAAAGACCACAAAAGTGGCCCCGCCCAATAGAATGACCAGGACAGAACTGACCGGCGGACTGAGCAATGCCAGGATTCCGACGCCAAAGCTCAGCGGAATATAGGCCAGGAACATTCCAATGCCGACCACAAACACAAAGCCCCAAATACGTACACAGTGACGAAACACATTGCCGACGAATTCACGCCATGTTTGCGCCTTATGGCCGTTGCCAATCGGCAAGAATTGAACCAAAAGCTCCAAGTAGAATGTGCCGATGAATATGCCGGCCAAGCTCAGCACGATCGCCAACCCTGATGCAGAAGCAAAACTGTCGATACTGATTGCCGCGGCGTCCGGCATGGGGCCGACTGTGGCCATCATACTGGGCACGTGCATCAACCAGGTATTGGCCAGTAACGTCCACAGGTTTGAATTCTCTCCGAGCATCGTGATGCTTGATGAGACCTCGCCACTCATTTCCACCAATTCAGGTGGAAATCCCTCAACGTTTGTCGCGTTGGCATAGAAGCCGGCGAGCCGCTCTAGGAGCGAAGCAATGCTCAGCGGCGGCATGAACCAGAACCAGAGATCGAGCAGGATCGGTATGAGTAGCAGGTCAAGTCGTCGTGCCAGAAGCCGAAATCCGGCAGATAGGCTGTCGATGATACCCAAGGAAATGTCCGATCCTGGATGATGATTCTTCAAAGGCCAAATGCCGAGTCGCAATGCTCTTTCGTCGTGCTCTTTTGCAGCCTCGGCAGTCCGTCGATTTACTCGTCGCAAACAAACGAATTATAGCACAGGATGGGTCATACTGCTAAGTTTTACCACTGGTTTTTGGAACACGTGTTCGCCGTTCAGTGGGCCGATGGATAGCGTCGAAGAACAGTCGAAGAACATAGGGACAGGCATTCCCCTTTGAATTGACCCCCAGCCTTGCCCTGGGCTACAATCTGTGCAAGAGTCGTCAAATGACGCCAACGTCGGCATGCACGCGGCCTTGTAGCATGGTTGGCCGACTTTGGTCTGACATGGGTCTGCTTTGACTGGAACGGCAGTTCGACAGCGCAGCGTTTTTCAGTCAACATAGACTATCCACAAATAGATAAGCTTGCTCTGCCACCCCAAGACAGGACCGGGCCTTTTTCTGGTGCGACTTCCAGCATGGCCGGACAGAGCCATCAACAAGAAATAGGAATCGATCATGACCTCTTTTGTGATTGAGGGCGGCCATCCGCTCATCGGGAGCATCAAGCCCATTGGGAACAAGAACGCAGCACTGCCCCTGTTGGCTGCCTGCGTGCTGACCGACGAACCGGTCATTCTCCATAACGTGCCCGACATCGGTGACGTCCGTACGATGTTGGTGATTCTGGAACAACTGGGTGTCGAGACCGAGATGGTCAATGGCACTGTGCGACTCTGTGCACGTAACTTGAACAGCGTCAGCCCCGACCCGATGCTTTTCAGCCAAATTCGCGGTTCACTGACCCTGATGGGCCCCATGCTTGCCCGTCATGGTCATTTTGTCGTCGACAGCACGGCCGGCGGCGACGACATCGGTCGGCGGCGCATCGACACCCACTTGCAAGTCTTTGGCGCGCTGGGTGCGAATCTGGCTCACAATGGCAAGTTTGAACTGAAGGCAGACAAGGGACTTCACGGCGCGGACATCTTGCTGGATGAAGCGTCGGTCACGGCCACCGAGAACGCCATCATGGCCGCATCGCTGGGCTACGGCACGACTGTCATTCGCAACGCAGCCAGCGAACCCCACGTTCAGGACGTCTGCCGTCTGTTGACCCAGATGGGCTGTCGCATTGAGGGTATCGGCAGCAATACACTGATGATCCACGGTCAGCACAAACTGCGCGGGGGCGAGATCTGCATCAGTCCTGACTTCATCGAGGTGGGCAGCTACATCGGCCTGGGCGCCATCACGCCGGGCGAGCTGCGCATTGAGGGCGTCATGCCCGAGCACCTGCGCATGATGGAGATGGTCTTTGTGGATCGGCTGGGCGTGCGCATGCACGTTGAACACGACGCCGACGCCGGACACGATAGCGGCTACACGCTGGTGGTCGAGGCCGATCAGGATCTCAACATCCGGCCTGACTTCGGCGGGGCCGTGCCCAAGATCGATGACGCGCCCTGGCCCGCCTTCCCGCCTGATCTTATGAGTATCGCACTGGTGACTGCGACCCAGGCCAAGGGCACCGTCATCGTGCATGAGAAGATGTATGAGAGCAGGCTCTACTTTGTCGACAAGCTCATCACCATGGGCGCACAGATCATCCTCTGCGATCCGCATCGTGCCGTGGTCGTCGGCCCCAGGCAGTTGGTCGGCCAGCCGGTGACCAGCCCGGACATCCGCGCTGGCATGGCCTTGGTCCTAGCCGCGCTGGCCGCCGATGGCGTGACGACGATTGGCAATGTGCAACAGATCGATCGTGGGTACAATGACATTGACAAGAAGTTGAGGGCGGTGGGCGCGAAGATTGATAGGGTGGAGTAGTTGTGGAACCCATGACCCCAACCCTCTCACCCAGCCTCTCTGCCAGTCTTGATGTCATCCAACCCTCGGCCATCCGTGAACTGGCCAATATCGCCTTCGCCATGGATGATGTCAAGGCGCTGCACTTCGGCGAATCGGACATGCCAACGCCGGGCTATGTCGGCGAGGCGCTGGCTCAGGCCGTGCAGGACGGCTACACCTTTTACAGCCCCAACGCCGGGTTGACCTCGTTGCGCACGGCCCTTGCGGTCAAGGCCGCTGAACTGCACGGCGTTGAGCTGGACCCGACCGGCGAGATCGTGGTCACGGCTTCAGGTAGCCAGGCGCTGAATGTGGTCGTCCGCTGCGCAGTGGGGCCGGGCGACGAGGCGCTGATTCTCACGCCCAACTGGCCTAACGGCACGGCCGTTGTCTCGCTCTACGGCGGCACGCCGATTGAGATCCCCATGATTGCGACGCCGGAACGATTTGTCGTCGACTTTGACGCGCTGGAGGCAGCGGTTTCGCCGCGTACGCGGCTGCTGATCTACACGTCGCCTTCCAATCCGCTGGGCTGGGTGGCCACGCTGGACGAGCAGCAGGCATTGCTCGACTTTGCCCGCCGTCACAATCTCTGGCTGCTGGCCGACGAGGTCTACGAGCGGCTCTACTATCAGGGGCCGGTGGCGCCGTCGATTCTGCGCCTCTGCACGCGCGATGACGCCGTCATCGTGATCCAGTCCTTCTCCAAGGCCTACCGTATGACCGGCTGGCGGCTGGGCTGGGCCGTGGCCCGCCGCGATCTGGCCCACAAGGCCGGCCAGCTCAACGAGTTTGTCATCTCCAACGCGCCCTCCATGGTCCAACGAGCAGGCGAGGCCGCGCTGGCCCAGGGTGAGGACGATCTGGCCGCCATGGTCGAGTTGTTCGGCGAGCGAATGAACTTCTGCTATGAGGCGCTCGCGTCCATGCCGGGCGTGAGCGTGTCCAAGCCCGAGGGTGCGTTCTATCTTTTTCCGCGCATCGAAGGCGTAGAAAACTCGTACGACTTTGCCGTGGATCTGCTCAAGACGGAGAAGGTGGCGGTGGCCCCTGGTTCGGCCTTCGGCAACGGCGGCGAGGGATCGGTGCGCGTCTGCTGCGCGTCGGATCTGTCTGTTCTGGAGCCGGCCATGGAGCGGTTGGCGCGGTTTCTGGATCGGAAATGATGCAGGAAGGCCGTTGCCATCGGTTAGGTTAGGTGCGGCTTTGCTTGAATCTGCCTTGTTTTCGAACGTCGGTTCCGGTAGAATTAGGGTGGAAGCTCTTCTGGAGCGAAGAGCATTCAGGAATTTTACGAATCATCTAGGCATCTACACTTCGCCCCCGAGAAGGATACAGATGATTGTTTGGACAGAATATCTGAAGTACCGCGCACAATTGAGAGGATATGAGCTTCCACAACTTGAACACATAGTGATGTATTCTGGGGAGCGATATCTTGATACTGAGACGGGCCGTATAATCGCAATAGGGCGACATAATGCACAGTTGGTCACGGTTGCCTATGGAGCAGAAGGTGACGTCATCACGCCGGTGACGGTTCACGCCATCACGCGTCAGCAGATCCGTTTCCGCCTACAGACCGAAAGGTTCAAATATGAATAAACCGCGAATGATCTACTTCGAGAAGCAAGATGTTCTGCACCTATCCATTGCGGATGAACCCGAAGTGCGGAGCCTGGAACTGAGTCCAACCATCACTGTTGAGTTAAATGGCAAGAACGAATTAATTGGTGTGGAAATCCTGGAGGCGAGTGTGTATATGCGAGACACCGTGTTGGAATCAGTTCACGCTCGCATTATGCAGATGCTAGCAGCCGATCCTGCATAGATTTCGCATCTGTATCCTGTTGAGTCAGATGTCCATTTGTCTCCGAATTGCGCTATTCACGTCTCCCCGTTTTTTCTCCTACAGAAAGACCCAGATACTGTTTCGTCGCCCAAGGAAGGGTCGTGGGACATCTCCGCCTGTCTGTATCAAACAGTCTTATCCTACAAACCACTGCTTCTTCGCCATCCATCTCGGCACCTGCTTCAGCAACGCCCGCGCCTCCTCTTCCGTATCGCACGTCGTCTGCAACAGCAACCCCTCCGGCTCCAACTCATTGACCAAAATCTCCACCTCCCATGGCTCGCATAGAGCCACAACCAGGCGACCGTGCGCCTGAATGCGGCGTAGCAACGGCACCCATTGGCTCATGGGCGGTTTGCCGTCGCCGGGCACCCACTGGATGCCGTTAAGACGCGGCAGCGAGAGCAGCGAGTCGAGATGGCGGATGGCCTCGGGACCGTCCAGGTGGAAGATGGTGCGCTCGATCCAGCGCGTCTGTTGCTCCAGGCCTGGCAAGAAGTAGTCGTCGAACATCCGGGGCGAGATCATGACATTGAAGTCGCACTGCAAGTCGACCGATGGGCTGTCGGACCAGATGCCCATCCAGTAGAGGTAGCCGTCGATCCACTGGTGGACCACGCCATTGGCGGCCTGCCAGTAGCGCCACCAGGCCTCGGTCGCCTCATCAATGGCCGGCTTAATGGGCGCGGGATCGTCCATGAAGTCAAAGAGGAATCGCTGGGTGTCACGCATCAATGCCACCAGTTCGCCCGGCGCGTTGAGATCGGGCATGCCCACGTAGTAGCGTCCCTCGGCACGTTGGGCCGCTGCGTCGAGCAACGTCTTCGACAGTTTCCACCATTCGTTGTTTGGATTGAATCTGATGGGATTGCGCGTAGCCCAGTCATCGATGATGGGTTCGGCCCAGCCTGAATGGCTGCTGTGGTCGATGTGGTAGGGGCAGCCCAGGTAGGCTGCCGGGATGGCGACCATCTGAATGGCCACCGGGAAGACCAGCGGAAAGGCCTCGCCGCCCCAGAAGGTTGCGTTGACGGTTCGTTCGCCGCGCTCCACCACCTGATCGACGTCGGTGTACCAGGCGTCCTTCTGTTCAGGAGGCAGATCGCCCATCTTCCCGATGGCCTCCCACTCGCGTTTGTCGACACCCGCTTTGGGCGAGCGCACCTGGATCACCGGTCGGTCGATGATCTCGCCGGCCCACCACGCATTCATGCGTGCTTCCGCTTCCTGCCAGTCCTCTTTGGTCGTCAGTTCCACATTGATGCTCCTGTACTTTCATTGACGATTCTCTTCATTGACAATGAGTTCGTGGATCTTCCAGATGGGCGACCAGGCGCCGTCTTCCATGTTGGAGAGGATGACCGCGCTGATGTCCTGGTCGGGAAAGTAGCGGATCATGCCGGAGACGCCTGCGTTGATGCCTTCCTTCTGATAACAGACGACATGATCGCCCCCGCCCTCACGATTTTCCTCGACGTAGAACCAGAGGCCATAGCCGTACTTCATGGTCCAGCCATCCTTGTCGCGGTAATGGACCTGGGGCGTGAGGAAGGCCTCGGTCAGTTCGGGCGAGAGCAGATTGCCGGATTGAACAGAACGTAGAAAGCGATCCAGGTCGGCCGCGGTGACCAGCGCGCCGGCATCGGGCGATCCGATGGGCGGATAGGAGTAGATGTTCTTCTTCCAATCGATGATTCTGCCTGTTTCATCCCGGATTGGGTCGGCGCCCTCGGCTACGTTTTCGTGTACACGATCCATGCGCAGGAAGTCGCTATCGACCATTCCGGCCGGGGCGAAGATGTGGCGGCGCACGTAGTCTCGATAAGTCATTCCAGTGAGTTTCTCGATCACGAGACCCAGCAGGACAAAACTGCAATTGCAGTAGCGGCAGCCTTGGCCCGGTGCGAAGTTGGATGGCTTGTGGATGAACTGGGGCAGGAAGTCAATGGTCTCGGTCACCGAGTAGTTGGGCTTGCTCTTCCAGAGATCTTCGTAGTCTTCACCGGCCTCCTCTTCAGCGTCGTCACCGATGCCGGAGGTGTGGGTCAGCAAATGATAGACGGTGACATCGGGTGAGATGACCGTGCCTTCAAGGCCCAGAAAATCGATAACGCGGGTGTCGAACGAGATCAGTTTCCGGTCAATCAGTTGTAACGTGGCGATGGAAGTAAAGAGCTTGGTGATCGACGCTGTGTCGAAGCGCATCTGTAGCGAATTGCGGATTCGCCACGGGCGGCTTGCGTAGCCGAAGGCGGCGGCATAGAGCTCGGTGGCGCCTTGGGTGATGCGCACCACGCCGGAGAATTGGTCTTGCTGTTCCAGGTCGGCGAAATACTGCTTGAGTTCCTGCTGAAACTTCATGAAGTGCTCCATTCGGCGAGACAGCTAACGGAGTAGGTCTGTCACTGAAAGATTGTGTATGCCCGGCTCTACATCGAAACTGGTCCCCATGCCTTTCCAGATTGCCGGGCTAACGATGGTGACGGTATAGGGTCCCGGTGTTAAACAGTAACGCTGGCTGCTGTCTCCGGAGAAATTCACCGTAGTGCTCCAATCACGGTCAATGGCCGAGATCTCGATGGTTAGTGCCGGCCCGGCGTACCCTTGGAACAGATAGCATCCCTGTGCAGACGTCTGCTTCTGAGCCGATGGCCCCGACTCGACGGCGGCTGGCGCCACGGCTCTTGGTTGGGGCTGTAGAGGCTGGGTCGGCACGTTCTCGGCTTCAACCTCAAGCTGCGCTGCAGTTGGTTGTGCGGGACGGGCAGGAACCTCAGCCGGAGGCACCTGATCGCAGCCAACGTTGAGAGCTGTGTATTGGGCTGCGCCCGAAAACCAGACTGTTCCCAGTATCGGGTGGCTTCCATTCAACCAACTGCAATCGAATGCCTGGCCTGTGATGCTGAATGCTTCTCCGGCCAAGGCCGCGTCCAGCACGTCGTATTCGATACCAGGCCCAGAGCGTAGACGCAGCGACGAGACCAAAATCGTGGCTGTAGGCCTATCTTGGGGAGCGTCGACGCTTTCGATCTTTACATCGGCGCCTGCGTCCGTTGATTCGTCCGCCGCGGAGATGGCAGATCTGCTATCGGGAGAAACTTGGTCCTCGCTGCTTGCGGCGGATACAACACCTTCTGAGGCTGATTGGGAATCTGCAGTTGCCTCCGGTAGAGGCGGGAAGAGAGGCGCCTGACATGCGGTGAACAGTAGGGCGATGGAAGATAAGGTGGCGACGAGCAGAAAGGGAAAAGATTTTCTAGGCGGAATGTGCACTAGCGACGCCTTTCCGTTGAGTTGACTTGGGTACGTTATGGATCAACCGAAATTCAGTCGTTCACGATTTGTCATTCTGAGCGGGTATTTTCGAGCACGCCACTTTGGCAAAGGGCCAGCGAAGAATCTCGCCTTTCACCAAATCGTGAATTACTGAAATCCTGGGGCGCCTGTTCCGACAAGGCCCTGAGGAGCCTGCAAGAATCTATATCATGTGCGAGTATTATCTCGAAATTTGTAGGTTATGGGAAATGAAAAATGGTGAGTCGAAATCGGAAGCAACACTTGCGATGAGACCATGCAGGTGCTATAGTTTGTATAGCCGTCCGATGTGGTCACCTGCCGCCGACGATGGCTTGTCCACGATAACCAAGACTCGTGGTTGATGAACCGACATGCTTCACTAGGAGGTACGAAATGGTAAACAGACGAATTGGCGTCATGCTCTTTGCGCTATTGGCGTTGGTGATGGTCTTTGGCGCCTGTGTAGCGCCGGCCGGCGCACCGGCTGCCGAAGGCGGCGAGGCTCCGGCAGGCCCCGTTACGATTACATGGGGATTCTGGGGCAGCCCCGAAGAGAAGGCCTCGCATGAAAGAGTAGCTGAGGCCTTTATGGCAGAGCATCCTGAAATCCAGATTGACTTCTTCCACGAGCCGTGGGGTGACTATTTCACAAAATTAGCGGCGCTTTGGGCTAGCGGCGATTCTTCGATTGTTCCCGATGTGCTCTTCCTGTCGCCCATAGGCTCCTACGCGGCCGAGGGCGTGTTGGAACCGTTGGATGCCTACATCGAAAATTCTGGCTACGATGTGGACGATTACTGGCCGTCGTTGCTCAAGTTTGCGATGCTGGATGGTGTTCAGTATGGATTCCCGCGAGATGTCGGTCTGGAAGTTCTCTATTACAACAAGGATATCTTTGACGAGGTAGGCATCGATTATCCGACCGATGATTGGACCTGGGACGATCTGGCGGCCGCGGCGGAAGTGTTGACAGTTGTAGATGACAATGGACGGACGCAGCGTTACGGGCTGGCAATTGAGGGAGGCAAATACGGACGTTGGATTGTGCAGAATGGTGGCGCGATTCTAGATGATGTCGACAACCCTTCAATCTGTATGCTTGATCAACCTGAGGCCATTGAAGCGCTCGAATTCTTCGCTGGTCTCCTCGATGATGGTGTTGCCATGCGGTCGGCCGAACTGAGCCAGGCTGGCGGCGACAATGCTGTGTTCCAGTCTGGCCAAGCGGCCATGATCATTCAGAATGCCAGCCGTATATCACAGTTCAATGGGGCAGGGATGAACTACGATGTAGCGCCCTGGCCTATCCCCGCAGACGGTCAGCGAGCCGCCAGCGCTGCAGGGGCAGCATGGGTTATGAGCGCGCTGAGTGACAACAAAGATGAGGCCTGGACCTTTCTAAGTTGGCTGCAGAGCACTGACGGCGGCCAGCGTCTCTACACCGAAGCTGGCGAGATCTTCCCAGCGCTTATGTCGACCGCTAGATCGGATGCCTTCCTGGGTCAAGATCAACCTCCAGCAAATCGACAAGCGTTTATTACCGAAGGCGAAAATGCCAAAACTGGGAACGTGTTTTTCATTCCCGAAGATGGCGAGATTCGCAATTCGATAATCGGACCGGCATTGGAAAATATCTGGGCTGGCGAAGCTACTCCCGCTGAGTTATTGCCCGGCCTCTGCGAGCAGGTCAACGCCTTCCTGACCGACAACGGATATCCGAAATAGAGGTTGGTGATTGGTGACTAGGGATTGGGGGTTTGGCTTTCGTCAAGGAGCCGAATCCCCAGTCACCAATCACTGATCCCCAATCCCCTACTCATGACAACAACTACCCAACAAACAACATCCTCCCGACACCCCTTCCGCTGGCGACCTGACCAGCAATGGGAGGGGTATCTTTTTCTGTTGCCTAGTTTTATTGGCTTTGGCATCTTTGTCCTCCTGGCCGTGGTCATGTCGCTGGGTTTGAGCTTTGCAGATTGGGGATTGACCGGACTCAAGGGCTTTGTGGGGCTTAAGAACTATCAGGCGGTCTGGCGCGATCCGGTCTTCTGGAAGGCGGCTCGCAATACGCTCTTCTTCATCGTGACCATCGTACCGCTGCAACTCGCCTTTGGCATGGTGCTGGCGCTGGCCCTCAACCAAGCCATCCGGGGCAAGTCTATTTTTCGATTGATCTACTTCATGCCGGTGGTGACGGTGATCGTCGCCGGGGCCATCGTCTTCCGGCTGTTGCTCAGCAACAATGGCCCCCTGGCCGACCTGACCTATTGGTTCGCCAATCTGACTGGGCTGCCGATCACGCCGCCCAACTGGCTCAACAGCACCAAATATTCCAAGTGGGCGGTGGTGATGCTGACGCTCTGGAAGAATGTCGGCTTCACCATGGTGATCTACCTGGCCGCGTTGCAGGGCGTGCCCCAGGAACTCTACGACGCGGCCGAGACAGACGGCGCCAACGCCCGGCAACGCTTCCGTAGCGTCACGATGCCCATGGTTAGCCCCACCACCTTTTTCCTGCTCATTCTACAGATGATCGGCGCCTTCCAGCTCTTCACCGAGCCCTTCGTGATGACACGCGGCGGTCCGGCCAACTCGTCGTTGACGGTGGTCCAATACATCTACCAGAACGCCTTTGAATTTGGGCGCATGGGCAAGGCTGCGGCCATCGCCTGGTTTCTTTTTCTCTTTATTTTTATTTTCACGCTGATTCAGAACCGCATGCAAGATCGGTGGGTCTACTATGAGACTGAGTAGCGGTTTGCAGGCCTTTTTTAGCCACAGATGGACACAGATAAACGCGGATGGGTCACAGATTTCCAAAACAGTAGAATCTACCGTTGAAGGGATCCATCGCTTCATCAGTGACCCATCAGTGCTAATCAGTGTTCATCTGTGGCTGAAAAATCGAGCAAATATCATCAAGGCAGCATCATGTCGGTAGACGTTCAGAAGCGGTCGCGGCTGAGCCTTCCGGCACATATCGCCTTGCAAGTTGTGCTGGTGCTGGGGAGCTTCATCATGCTGGCCCCCTTTGGCGTGATGTTGGTCGTATCGCTCTTCCCAAATGAGGCCTTTCTGTCCCGCTCATTTCCACTTGACCAAATCTCACTGGATAATTACTTTGAGACCTTTCGCGTGGTGCCCTTTGGTCGCTACTACCTGAACAGCGCCATCGTTGCCACATCTTCGACTCTGCTGCAGTTGACCATCTCTTCGATGGCGGCCTTCGCCTTCGCCCGGCTTCGGTTTCGGGGACGTGAGGCAATCTTCATCGTCTATCTGGCGACACTCATGATCCCCTTTCTGGTGACCATGATCCCCAATTTCTTGATCATCAGACAACTGGGCTGGTACAACACCTATTTGGCGCTCATCATCCCCTCGGTCTTTAGCGTCTTCAGCACCTTCCTGTTGCGGCAATACTACCGCGGCATTCCTTTGGACTTTGATGAAGCGGCACGCATGGACGGCGCGACCAGTTTTCGCATCTGGCGTCAGATTATCTTGCCGCTGAGCGGTCCGGTCTTGGCCGCCTTGGCCATTTTCACATTTCAGGCGTCATGGAATGACTTTCTCTGGCCCCTAGTGGTAACCGCGTCGGAGGAGATGCGCACCATCCCAATTGGCCTTGCCTCGTTCCAGGGACAATACAGCACGGCCTGGAATCTGCTGATGGCCGGGTCGGTTATCGCGTTGTTGCCGGTATTGATCATCTATGTGATCGGCCAGAATTGGTTCGTGCGCGGGATTACGCTGTCGGGGATGGGCGGGCGGTAGGCGTTTCGTCTGGAAATACCCCATATCGTATCGTAGGGGCAGGGCTTGTCCCTGCCCAATCTCGGGGATGTCAGTCCGGGCAGGGACAAGCCCTGCCCCTACGATACGTGTTGATCTATCAAATTCGGTTTTCCGCCCTACATCCCCATTGCCTTATTTGCCTAGCGACGTCCATTTCTCCAACCTTTTCATCACGGCCAATTGGTCCTCTTCCTCATCGACGGATACCCAGATGAAGATGCCTTCGGGTTCGATCTCATCCATGAAAGGCTCCAACTCGTGGGGCTGGAGGTCGACGATGATCGAAACGTCGGCATTTTGGACCTTTTTGATCAGCGGTGTCCACTGCATGATGGGGCGATCCTCAGCTACGCCCTGAACCCACTGAATGGCGGTGACTTCCGGCTGAGCAAGGATGATGTCGAGATGATTGGCGACGCCCGGTCCGTCTACGTGATAGACGTTGTGGTCGACATGGGCCATTTCGCGCTGCAAAATTGGCAGGCAGAACTCGTTGAAGTAGCTAGGCGAGATCAGCGCAGTGAAGTCACCGCTGGGCAGGTGCAGTTTCTGAAATGAGGGCACGCCCATCCAACTGACCGAGAGCTGGCGTCGGGCTTTGAGCATGGCGTCAAAGTGGTCGAAGATGATCTCGAAGTCGTTGACGGCCAACTGGAACAGCTCCTTGACGCGGTCCGGCTCCAGCACCATGTCCATGCAGAGCTCGCCGGAGCCACGCCAGGCCAAGGCGCAGTCGACGCCGGGATGGAGATCGGTGTAGCCGACCATAAACTTGCCTTCGCACTGTTCAAGCGCACAGCGGGTCAGGTCCTCGATCTTGCGGAAGTAGACATTCTCCTTGCTGAATTGGAGCTTGACCATACCGTCCCAATCCAGAATGGCAGGCTCCATCCACGAGGTGACCTCATCGTAGAGCATTTCTACGCCGTAAAACGCAGCATAGACGTTGGGCCCCAGGTTGGGGGAAAAGACCGGAAAGGTCTCCCCATGGAAGCGCTTACCTTCAATCGATCTCAGGTAGGTCTCAACCTGATACTCCTCATCGAACCATTGCGCACGTAATTGCTCCTGCGTCATCCCCGAATGGCCGGTCTCCACATCAAAGGCGGCGTTGTGAGCGACAAAGCGTACGGGTGGCCGGTCGATGATCTCGCCTTCGTACCAGGCGTAGATGCGCTCCATCGCTCTGTTGAAGTCCGGCATCCCCTCAAGGTCAAGCGACCATTGGTCCGGTGCAGGTTTATCGCCGGCAGACGGTGATATCATTGAAGACTGTTTCTGGTCCATGATCGTCCTTCCTGCATAGTCGATGACTTTGCTAGTGTAGTCCTTTTTTGCCACAGGTTTGCACAGATGAAAATAGATGGGACACGGATAATGATTTGCATCCGAACAGATTTTCTGGTTTCATAGACTATGTCTCGGTCGGCACGAGTGCAGCTTGTCACATAGCGTAATCGCAGTTATGGGTTCGGTCAAAGCAAACATCTGTCGATACCTGTGTCCTATCCTTTTCCTATCTGTGTGAATCTGTGGCGAAAAGGACTTTTTACAGTGAACTCACATATAGACGCATTATGAGCCAATTATGACCAACACCATCGGAAAGATCGTCAAGTCAAATGCACATACTGACTATGTTTGTCAGATCTACGCGTCGGGCGAGTTTAAGCCGTTGCCGGAGCCTGCCGATTACGCCTATGGCACCTTCGTGGCCATCAAGCTAGCCGGGAGCGAAGGACAGGCGGTCCCGGCTTTGATCGGCGTCGTCTACAACACGCTCTTGGTCAATCCGGATTATGGGAACCTGGGACCGCGTCTGAGTGAACGCACCGATCTGGAGGTGTTCTCTCCCGACTATCTTTCGGAAACGGCAACACTGGTTGGCATCTTGGCTGTTGGTTGGCTGGATGAACAGGGGTCTGCTCAACAGGGTATACCCGCGTTGGCCGCAACAGTCAACGCACCTGTGACGAGGCTAGATGATCAGACCGTACACGGGTTCCATACCGGCCCGGATGGGCGTCTGGCATTGCGCTATATGCCGATGCTGATGCAATCCGGCGATCCGTTGCTGCCGCCGCTGATGCTCAATATCGTAGATCGGCTGACAATGCTCTTTCCGGAACAGGGGCCGCAGTTGGCTGTCGTACGCAACAACCTGGCCTGGAAGGCCGTAGTTCGTCCTGCTGGGTAGGGGATGGGGCACGCAAATTGGCCACAGATAGCCACAGATGAGTCCACTGCAAGCACAAAAGATCAGCCACAGATGAACACTGATGGCTTCAGATAACCACAGATAAGGTCGGATAGCAAAGGAGTGGCTCAAAGTTCATCTGTGAAAATCAGTTGTTTATCTGTGGAAATCTGTGGCAAATCTACGTTTTGCAGTAGAGTCGTCTGTGGCGAAGAAAGCTTTTTGCAGCGGACTCCTTCGTGGATAATGATGTTCCTGCATTAGTGTTAGAGGCGAGATCATGAACCAGAATCAATGTATTGGCACAGTCAAGGGCCCGGGCGAGACGCCCAACGAGTTCACCATGATCGCGCCCGATCCCGATCGGCGAGCCAAATACGGCGAGTTTGTCCACTATGTCGCCCATGTTGACGGCAAGGAGCGCAGTATCCTGGGGCGCATTACCGAGCGGCGGGCCGTGCGTGTCTTCCCGGACAGCTTCATGGCCGATCCAGGGGTTCCGCCGGCTCAGATTGCTTCGCTACTGGGCTATGAGAGCGCTAACGAACTGTTTGAATTGACCGTCTCTGTGCTGGGCTATCACAGCGAAGCCCTGGGTGATTTTATCAATCCACGTGTGCCGCCGGTGGGCGGATCGCCTATCTACATTGCCGATGATGAATCGTTGGCCCAGGTGCTCAGCAAGCGCGTCAAGGGTGACGTAGGTAGCGCACATCTGGGTAGTCTACTCAGCCGGGAGCCGGACGCCGTGCCCGTTGCGCTGGATGTGCGCGGCTTCACCAGCACCCATCTGGCCATCATCGCCAGCACCGGTAGCGGGAAGAGCTATCTGGCCGGCGTGCTGCTCGAAGAACTGATGATGCCCCACAACCGCGCCTCGGTGCTCATCATCGATCCCCACGGCGAGTATAACACGTTGCAGCAGATGCAGAATCTGCCTGAATTCAGCCAGGGAAACTACCGGCCCAAAGTGAGCATCCGGCGTCCTGACCAACTGCGCGTGAGCGTCGATAGCCTGACCTTGCCTGATCTGCGCTATCTGTTGCCCAACCTGTCGGAAAAGATGCAGTATCAGCTGACACGTGCGTTCAACTATGCACAACGGAGCAACAAAGGTGGCAAGTATACGCTCGAGCAGCTGATGCAGGCCGTGCGAGCGGTGGGTGATCAGCCGTCTGGAGAGGATGCGGATGCCTTCGAGGATGATCCGACGACCGGCGGTCTGATCTGGCGGTTGGGCAGCACGTTCAAAAACAGCCGCATCTTCAACGACTTCGAGAATCTTGAGCTTTCCGAACTTTTCGCCCCCGGCCAGTGCACCGTTATCCAACTCAATGAAGTCGACCAGCGCGAGCAGCAAGTCATCGCTGCCACACTGTTGCGTCGGGTCTATCAGGCGCGCATTGACTCAGACAAGGGCAAAGCAACCCGCGGCGACAAGGACTATGTGCCATTTCCCGTCTTTTGTCTGTTGGAGGAAGCCCACAACTACGCCCCGGCCAATGCCGAGGCGGTAAGCTCGAACGTGCTCAAGACGATCTTGAGTGAGGGACGCAAGTTCGGGGTCAGCATCGGCCTGATCAGCCAACGGCCAGGCAAACTGGATAGCGATGTGCTCAGCCAGTGCATGACCCAGTGTATCATGCGCATCACCAACCCCATTGACCAGAACCGTATCGCCGAATCGGTCGAGAGCGTGGGCCGCGATCTGCTGCGCGAACTGCCCAGCCTGAGCAAGGGCCAGGTCATCGTCAGCGGCGCCAGCGTCAACACGCCGGTGATGCTGCGCGTACGCCGACGCATTACCGAGCACGGCGGCGAGAGCATCGACGCGCCGACACGGTGGATGGAATGGTTTGAGTCAGGCCGTGATGTGGAAGATGCTCGCGAAAATGCCCTCTTCGCCGGCCCGAACATCAACCGCGAGGAAGATGGGGACGTGCTCTTCGCCACATAACGGTGGCAAAACAAGGTGAGAAGGGCTCAACGGCTAATAGTGAACGGTTAATATTCAACGGTGAATGAACTCGCCATTAACAATTGAGCATCAACAATTTACCATTAACCATTATTCACCCTGTCACCTTGTCAGCTCTTAGTCTTCGGGACTGTGGTCCTGTGACTCCAGCCGCTCGATCAGCCGCACCACATCGGTCCGTGAGACCACGCCGACGACCTTGCCCCCTTCGATGACCGGCAACATGAAGTTCTCTGCATCCAGCATGAGGCGCAGCGCCTCGTCGGTGGATGTGTCTGGCGTCACCGTGGCGACCTCCTGGTCGTCGTCCATCAATTCGAGCGCCGTGGACGCCAACGCCTGGCGCAGCCGCTCCTTGTAGGTGCGGTATTTGTCCAGGCTGGTGGGGATATAGCCGGAGAGAATGGCGATGTAGCGCGGTTCCTCCAGCGGCGCGTTACGGGCAATCAGATCGAGCTCGGTGACGGCGCCCAGCAGCGCACCTGAATCGTCAACGACGGGTAGGCCGCTGACCTTCTGTTCACGCATGATGCGCGCGATCTCCTGGACCGATGTCGACGGGCCGACCGTGATGGCCGGGCTACTCATGATTTCGCGTATGTTCATGGGGCTTGGTTCCTCCGTAAGTACTGCGTATTTCGTACTGCGTAAGTGTCGCTACTGCTTAACATGGCTGTCCATGAGCAGATCCTAGCTCCGTCAATAGACGCTTCACGGAGACCTTACGCAGTACGCAGCAATCTCAAACCTGAAATTCTCCATCCTTATAAAACAAATCCCCATCCACCACAATTTCGCTCTCCTCCCGCATGTCGCAGATGAAGTCCCAGTGGACGCTGGACTGGTTCTTGCTGCCGGTCTCGGGATAGCCGGCGCCGACCGCCATGTGCATGGTGCCGCCGATCTTTTCGTCAAAGAGAATACTCTTGGTGAAGCGCTGGATCTGATAGTTGGTGCCGACCGCGAACTCGCCTAGATAGCGGGAACCTGCGTCGCTGTCCAGCTGCGACAGCAGATAGTCCTCGTTCTTCTCAGCGCGGGCGTTGACGACTTTGCCCTCTCTGAATTCGAACTCGACACCGCTCACCTCGCGGCCCTGACGAATGGCCGGATAGGTGAAGCGAACCCAGCCGTTGACTGACTCCTCGACCGGGCCGGTGAAGATCTCGCCGCTGGGCATGTTACGCTTGCCGTCGCTGTTGATGAACGTGCGTCCGGCGATGGAGAGCGTCATCTCTACATTGGGGCCGCGCACCTCTACCGCCTCTTTGCCAGCCAACCAGTCGACCAGACGTTGTTGTTCGTCGTGGACCCTCTGCCAGCATGCCACGGGATCGGGCTGATCGGCGTAGGTGGCGGCATAGACGAAATCCTCGAATTCGCTCAGGCTCATGTCCGCTTCCTGGGCATAGGCCGGGCAGGGAAACTGGGCCAGCGTCCAGCGATGTTCGCCTGCTGCGGTGCGCGCCATCAGTGTCTGGCGCAGTTCACGCTGGGCGTTCTGTCGAATCTGCTGTTTCTTGGGATCGATATGGCTGAGGTTGCGCGTGTTGGAGGCCGCACGTACCACAATGCGCGCATCCAATTTGTCGGCCATCAGCCGACTACTCGGCGAGACAAAGGAGAGTTGCTCTTCGACGGCTTCCTCCAACTCGGCTGCGGCGATGCCGTCAGCATCCAGTTGCACTGTCGGATGTCCGCCGGCGCGCACCACCTGTCTTACGACCTCTTCGAGGAGCGGCAAGGCGAGCACATGCCCGCCAACAAGTACCCAATCGCCCGGCTGAATCTCGGCGCTATAGTTGACGAGTACATCCGCCAGTTTTTCAATCCGTGGATCGCCCACGACTCTCTCCTTTGCTAGTTTTCTCGGTGCAGTTGTGACTTCACTGCGAAAAGTCTTTTTCGCCACAGATAACCACAGATGAAAGCAGGATGGGACACAGATAATGCAGGCAATACGCCGGATATCTGAAGAGCATCTGTGGACCCTTCTATTGTAAACCATTTCGGGAAAGGAACAAGGTGATCATCACGTGGGCCAATCTGACTACAATTGACACGCAGTTGACTGTATGCCACAATCCGTGAATTGTCTGGGTTTTGTGGAATCATTGTTGGTGGTCGAATTCATGCACAATTCATTCTTATTTTATGATTGAGGTGAAGGCAATGTCGGTCAAGACGCCCGATTGGGTCAAAGACGCTCTGTTCTATCAGATTTTTCCGGACCGGTTTGCGCGTAGCAATGTTATTGAACATTCGAGAGGGATTGAGTTCAAGCCGTGGGGAACACCACCTGCTGAACAAGGATACCAAGGGGGCGATCTCTACGGCATTGTTGAGAAGCTGGATTATCTCCAGGAACTCGGCATCACAGCCATCTATCTGAACCCCATCTTCACGTCGGCCTCCAACCATCGCTACCACACCTACGACTTTATGACAGTCGATCCGTTGCTCGGCGGCGATGCTGCCTTTCGGTCGCTGCTTGATGCCGCCCATGCCCGCGACATGCGCATCGTTATCGACGGCGTCTTCAACCACGCCAGCCGCGGCTTCTGGGCCTTCCACCATATTCTCGAGGAGGGCGGAAACTCGCCTTACCTTGACTGGTTTCTGGTTCAGGATCTGGCCATTGCGACCGTACGTTCACGATGAGGAAAATCCGCACAACTATGCTGCGTGGTGGGACATACCGGCCCTGCCCAAGTTCAACATCAAGAATCAAGGCGTGCGCGACTACCTGCTCGCGGTTGCCAAGCATTGGATCGATTTCGGGGCCGACGGCTGGCGGTTGGATGTCCCCGAGGAGATCGACGATGTGCCTTTCTGGCAAGACTTTCGGCATGTGGTCAAAGAGGCCAATCCCGATGCCTACATTGTCGGCGAGATCTGGCATGAGGCCGAGGACTGGCTACAGGGCGATCGCTTTGACGCTGTGATGAACTATGTGTTCAATCGTGCGGCACTCGGTTACTTTGGACGTGAGACGCTGCGTACCGACTATGAACCAGGGGGATTCGCACTCTCGAAACTCTCTACCACCCAGTTTGCGCATATGGTTGAACGGATGTTGACGCTCTATGATTGGGAGGTTGTGACGGCTCAGTTGAATCTGATGGACAGCCACGACACCGCGCGTACCCTCTGGACTGTAGGCGGCGACAAGCGCGCGCTGCGACTCTGCACTCTCTTTCAAATGACCATGCCCGGCGCACCGTGCATCTACTACGGTGATGAGGTCGGTATGATCGGGGCCAATGACCCGGACTGTAGAGGAGCCTTTCCGTGGCATGAGGAGAGCGAGTGGGATCTTGAACTGCTTGATTTCCATCGGCGAGCGATACGCATGCGTCATAGGTATCCATCCTTGCGCACAGGCAAGTTTGAAATTCTGTATGCTGCCGGCGGCCTGTTCGTTTTTCAACGGCAGCTCGGGAATGAATACGCCGTCGTGGCCTTCAACATCAACGACTCCGCGGCGGTTGTCGATCTGCCCCTGAAAAACCACGCCCTGGAGGGACGCACCTTCACCGGTGTCTGGAATCAGGGAGACCACACAGTAGCGGACGGCAGATTGGCCGGGCTGAAAGTACCGATGCGGGACGCATTGGTACTAGTTAGTCGGGCATGATTAAGCACCAGCAAAGGCACAGTCAATCGGTCTTCTGTTTGCGGAGACTCAACTCCGTGCCGCCGACAGATTTGTAGAACCAGTTTATCGCTACCATTGTTCTTCACATCGGTTTTGTGCTACTATTGGTGACACGTAGGCAAATTTCGAATATCGATTAACCATATGGAGCAAGGCGATGAAAAAGCTATTCCGGTTTATTGTGTTTGCGGCGGTGGTCGCCGGCGTCGCATATGTGGTGAAGACATTGCTGGCGCCGTCGGAAAGTGGCTTGGGCTCTGGAAGTGGCGTATTGCCATCGGAGCCGGTACAGTCTCTGGACGAGGCGCCGCTGGGCGGCGAGGTCAGCGAAGAGTTGCTCAAGATTCTGGTCTGCCCGGAGGACAAGGGTCCGCTTGAATTGGTGGACGACGGCAAATTCTTGCTGAATCCGCGCAATGGATACAAGTATCCCATTCGCAACGGCATACCGGTCATGCTGATTGAAGAAGGCAAGAAGTATCAGGATACCAGTTTGGTGAGCGCATCCGATCAAGCCGAGAACGAGACCGCATCAGCCTAGTGATGTCGCTTGGTTAATCCGCACGTTCCTCGGTAGCCCACAGACCGGAGAAATCGAAGTTTACGATAGTTCGATTTCTCCGGTTTTTGTTTGCGAAGAATAATCTAATTGGAGTTGTCGGAAATTTGTTTGCAAGAGGGAAATCGCGTACACTAGCCACGATTCCATCTCGACACACCAGCTAAGCACATCAAATAAGCAGTTAAACTATGAATCGACCCCAAGTAATCGGTCAACCGACTTCACAGAAGCATTTTGCGCGCGGGCTTGAACATAATCGCCGATCTGCTGGCGCCCACCCTGGGACCGACCGGCGGTTTCGTTGTCAGTGAGAGCGAACGATCCAGTAAATATGAGTTTCTAAGCGACTCATCAGTGGCTGTGCGGCGCATTATCAGCCTGGGCGATCCCAAGCTTGATGTAGGCGCCATGGCCATGCGAAACATCATTTGGCGTATCGGTCAGCGGGCCGGCGATGGCGGCGCTACAACGGCCGTGCTGACCAGGGCTATCTTCAACGAGGGGACCCGTTTGTTGGCCAGCGGCGTAAACGCCATGCAGTTGTCTCGTGGCCTCAGTCATGCCTCTGAGTTGGCGCTTGAAGCCTTGCAGGCCCAGAGTCGTCCAGTGCAGAGCGAGGACGAACTGGCGGCAGTTGCGCGTACTATCACCAACGACGATGCCCTCTCTGCGATTCTGGGCGAAATGAGCTATCTCCTCGGCGCTGGATGCCCATATCATCATCGAAAAGTATGTCGCTCCCTACTTAGAACGTCGTTATATCGCCGGCGCACATTACAAGTCTGAAATCAGCAGCATGTACTTCTATACCGATACCACGCAAGAGTCCGCCGTGTTGGCCGCACCGTCAATTGCATTGGTGGATGAGACGCTCAGCCGAACCGACCAGGTGATTCCGTTGTTGGAAGCGGCTATTGCCAGAGGCAGCAAAACGCTGGTCGATCATCGCCAAAAATGTGAGCGGCGAAGCGCTTAGCCTACTGGTCACCAACAACCAGGAGGCCAAGGAAAAGAAGAAGCTGGATATTCTGGCTGTCAAACTCTCTTCAGTTGGCGATGAGCTGCGTTTTGCCAAGAGCGATCTGGCATTGATGACCGGCGCTACATTGCTGGGTGGCGACGGCGCCGGAAGGCTGGACAGAATCCAGCCGGACGATCTCGGCGATGCCATGCGTGTCGAGTTCAGCAGCAAGGCGCTGGTTGTTCTGCCGCATCGACGCTAATGCGTCCTGCCATCCAAGAGGAGGTGACCAACCTCCGGGCCTATCTCAACACTCTGCCCATGGACGATGAAGATCGCCCTAAGGTGATCAAGCGACTCTCGACTTTGTCGGGCGGTGTCGGCGAGCTGAAGATCGGCGCATTGACCCGTACCGAGCGTGCCCATCGCGAGAGCCAGGCCGAACGAGCGTTTAAGGTGCTCTCTGCTGCCCAACGCAATGGCGTTGTTGCCGGCGGAGGCGCTGCATTCGTCCATTGTGCGCAGGTGCTGCGCGATGCAGCTCGCAGCGGCGACCATACTGAGGACACGATCATCGGCATCAATCTTCTGGCCGATGCGCTCTCCAAGCCCTTGGAGCAGATTGTGGTTAACACAGGCACTGATTCGCCGTCAGTGATTCGGAACCAGCATCGAGGAGGCGGGCGCACCTGCCACCTATGATGCCTTGACCGGCGAAACGGTCGATGCCTTCGAGTCCGGTGTCCTGGACGTGACCGACGTTGTTGCATTGGTGCTGAAGACCGCGGTCAGTGGAGCCATGATGGTTCTCTCTACCGACACCATTGTGTACCACAAAAATCCTGAGCAAGTGCTTACAACATAACTAAATTTTGGTGACAGAAATTCATATGCCTATCATCCTTTCACTTAGCTATAATGACAACAGACTCTGGGCTGCAGGGCCGGAAGGCCTCTTTTTCGGTTGAAGATAAACGAAGTGACGGATTCGAACTTGAGCCCGTGCCACAGCCGCAGAGCGAACTTGCCTGTTGTGCCGCTGCTGACGACCAATTACTGGTCGGCGGATCGCCCCACGGCGTTGCCTTCTCGCCCGATGAGGGTTCCTACTGGCAGGCCTCCTGGATGGACGGCGTGTCTGGACCGGTCATGGCTATTGCCGCCGATCCGACCGTTTCAAGAAGCGGCGTGATGGTGGCGGGCAGCGTTGAAGGTGGCATGTTGCGTACCCACAATCGCGGTCAGAGTTGGTCGGTCTGCAACTTCGGCTTGCAGGACTATGCACTGTTGGCGATTGCCTGGGCGCCTGTCGCTCCGGCATTCAAGTTGGCCTCGCTGGGAGGTCGTCTTTGCCGGCAGTGAGACTGGCGTCTACCGATCGCCCAATGGCGGGCTAGGCTGGCGCCGTGCTCGAGGGCGTTGATTCGGTGGTGCAGGTCATTGCTGTGTCGCCCGATTTTCATGAGAATCGACATGGTGCTGGCCGGCACGGAAGATGCAGGTCTGTGGCGTTCGACAGATGGCGGTCGCACATTTGATCTGGTCGTTGATGCGCCCGAACGCATCGACGCCTTGACGTCCACGTCGGACGGTTGGCTGTTGAGCGATGACCAGTTTCTCTGGCGGTCGAGCGATGGCCTCGCGTGGGAGCCAGATACCTGGCAGCGGCCCGGCATTGATTCTGCTGGATACGCCCAATGGCACTTGGGCCGGCGGTGAAAACGGCGTCACTCGCTGAACTAATCGAGATGAATGACTGAGCCGGCGCCATCACGTGCGCCGGTTTTGGTTATTGTGTGGGTCCTGGTTATGCGGTAGAGATTTCAGAATCGACCGCCCTACCATTCGATTTCCATCATGCGGCTCAATTGCTCGCATTGCTATTCTCAACTGAAAGGTGAGCTAGATCATGCCCGAGGCTATGTCAGAAAAGGTCTCCAAGCAAGAATTGCTGGACCGTGCCAATCAGATCCATGAACAGATTCGTACCTGGCGTCGTACCATCCATCGCTATCCGGAGCTCACGTTTGATGAGCACCGGACTGGCGCATTTGTCAACGCTGCGCTGGGTGATCTGGAGATTGAGACAGAAACCGAAGTCGCCAAGACTGGCGTTGTCGGGTTCATTCGCGGGGGCGATGGACCGACTGTCGGCCTGCGTGCGGACATGGATGCCTTGCCCATTGAAGAGATCAATGGTAGCGAATTCGATAGCACGCGGCCAGGCATCATGCACGCCTGCGGCCACGATTCTCACACGGCCATGCTGCTGGGCGCCGCCACCATTCTCAAAGGGCTGGCAGACCAGGGTCGATTGCCTGGGAACGTGCGTCTCCTCTTCCAGCCCAGTGAAGAGGCGCAGGATGAAGAGGGAAAATCAGGCGCAATGCGCATGGTCGAAGAGGGCGCGCTGGATGGGCTCGATGCTGTCTTTGGGCTGCATGTCGATCCCACCAACGATGCCGGCTATGTGGCCACACTGCCGGGGCCGATGTTGGCGGCGGCTGATCGATTTACTGTGGTCATTCACGGGTCCGGCGGTCACGCTGCCCGTCCCCAGGGGGCCATCGATCCGATTGCGTTGGCCGGTATCTTCATCACCAGCGTACAGCAGATTGTCAGCCGCCGTCTGGATCCGCTGGATCCGGGCGTCATCACCATCGGCACCGTCCATGGCGGTACAGTGAGCAACGTGATCCCGGATTCTGTTGAGTTGACCGGAACCATTCGCACCTTCTCGCCCGAGGCGCGTGTTCTGCTTCAGGAGGAACTGCGCAACGTCTGCGGTGTTGTCGAGGCATTCGGCGGCACGTTTGATCTGACCATCTATCCCGGCTATCCAGTCGACCGTCAACTCGCCTGAGGCAACGGCAACCATGCTCGCGGCGACCCAGGAGCTCTTGGGCGAGGACAAAGTGCTCGAAGGCGTCAAGGTGATGGGTGCGGAAGACTTCAGCTACATGGCTCAGGCTGCGCCGGGTTGTTTCTTGCGCATTGGCGTACATAGCCCGGATTGGGGCGATGACTACTTCCTGCTGCACCGTGCAGACTTTAAGATGGACGAAGATGCATTGCCGATCGGTCGGCGTCATTAGCCGCTGCCGCCATCGAGTGGATGGAGACCCATCAGTAGGTCCAATGGGAGAAGCAGATGCACAATTGCTGTGGCCCAGAAGTCAGGCTTGTGGAAAAAGTCTGACTTCTTTGACCGGTGGGTCCACCGTGTCGGGAAGACATACCAACCTCATGCCCCGCCTACCTGCGGTCGGCCAGGCTGATGCGCTGCTCTGTCGCTGATGCTGTCGATTTTCATGGCAGGCTGCGGCGGCCGGCCGGATGTACAGCCATTTTCGTACAATGAACCGCCGTGGGTGGCTGATGAAGTTTGCCCTATACCGGATCTCCGAAAACGGAGATGATGTGCCTCGGCACCGTTCGTTTCGACATGATTCCGGGTGGACGATATGTCGAACCCGGAAGACTGGACCATCCGACGTGAGATCGTCACGCCTGGCGATACGGAACTCGTGGTTGTTGAGGCGACCAGTGCGGGGCTAAGGCCGAGGGCCTCGACGCTCATTCGCACCCGGGATGAGGGCAACGAGATGGTCTTCACCCAATACAATCAGGGCCAGGTTGACATGCGACTTGACCACAGTCGACAACAACACGACTCCTCGAGCGTGCAAACATTCCCAGCGACGCCCGCGATCAGCGCACCATTCTGCAGTTGGCGCGTATGCTTCCCCTCGGCCGAAGGGTACGCGACCCATTCAACAGCTATCTGCCGGTCGCCGATCGGCAGGATCGGGTGACATTGAAGGTAGTCGGCCGTAGTGAGGTCGAGGCGCCGGCGGGCACGTTTGACGCTTGGCATGTAGAACTTGATGGTGACAGCAGGCAGTCGGAAGCCTGGATTGGTGTTGAACCGCCATATCCCGCTGGTCAAGTACCGTGAAGGAAGTTCCGGTCCTGTGTTTGAATTGTTGGAGTTCACTCCAGGCTCTGCAGACTGAAGCCGGCTCCGCGGCATTTCCACGTACGGCCGTTCAGGCGGCTTGGTCGTTGGAACAACATTCGTGGAACTTAGCCGGCATCTCCCCTCGTCTACAATATAGATGATGCTATTGTACAGAGCTGCAGAGGAAGGCATTCTGCTCTTAGGCTTTTCCAAAATAGTAACTATACGGGCGTTGGCAAAGCCTCAAGCCATTCCAGGCAAAGATTTCCTTGCAACGGTTATTCATTTCTCTGGAATGGCCTTACTCGGTGATCCTATGTGCATTCTCTATACCTCTGTGGTAAGAATTCACCCGCGGAACCAAGGAGCAATCAGCGTGAAAATCGATAAGTTCACTGCAGTTATCATTGGCGTTGTGCTGTTGCTGCTCGTCGCTGCCGTTGTTACCGTCAATCTGACAGATGATGACGGGGCCACGGTTGAAAGTTATCTCACGGAAAACGAACCCGGTACGCCGGTACACAACGCGTTTGTTGCGCTCCAAAAGGGCGATCTGTTTACAGCACGCGAGCAGTACTCGGCACGTATTCTCGACGAGGAAGGTCCCGACTACGACTATAGCCCGTTGAGCGGAACCCGCAATTATGATAGCGACGGTACTTCGCGGCGTCTCCGTATCCTCTCAGTCGAGATTGACGATCAGAACCCGGACCAGGCCTTGGTCACATTTGTACTGGATACCTACCGCAGTTCAGGTCCGTTCGGAACCGGTTCGACTTGGAGTAACCAAAGTACAGTAGAGGTGATCCTCGAAGACGGCACTTGGAAGCTGAATACGCCGGAGTTTTTCTACTAGACTGTACGCATAGTCAAAACGACGGTGGTCCAACGGGATGCCATTTCGTAGGGCGGGGTTTGTAAAGCCACCGAACTTGGCCGCTATGGCTCAGCTAGCAAGGAAACCCGCCCGACGAAGCGATGTCGGCTACTGAGACCATCTGCATGGAGATGAACGCCAATGACCACAATTGACCGCAGTATAGCAGGTCCCGAGTCATCACGATTGACGATGGTCCGTCGACTATACTTCTACCTGGTCATTTTGGTAAGTCTGATTGCGGGATTGATAGCTTTTGATCAGTTGTTGGATGTCTTTGCGACGTTTGGCTTGGCGGCGGCATCACTGTGAATAGCGACATGTGGGTACGCAACGCCATTGCCCTCAATGCCGGGGTACTCGTGGTGGCGACGCCGATATTCTTATCCATTGGGGATATGTTCAGCGTCGGCTCGATTCGCCGGTATGAGAGACAGGCGGCGCTGCGCAAGTTCACACTCTATGTGGCGTCTGCCGTTTGTGCAGGATATGCACTCTATAGTGTCTATTGAGTTGCTGCGCGATGTGGCATTTGTGGCTTTCGGTGGAGCACTCTCTGAGGTTCGCATCTGGCCCAGCGACTGGCTGCATCTGCTTTTGATGGCTGTTGCGGCCGGAGCGTTGCAGATCTACTTCCACAACGTTCTGGTGAGCGACGGCGATTATGGCGCCGAGGCCGGCATTGCCGGCATGTGGCGGCGATCTGTACCAGACCATCGTCGGCCTGGTGGGTCTCGTGATGGTGATTGCCGGCGGAGCGCTTATCTTGGAGGTGTTGTTCGATGCGTTGATTGAGCAAGTGGGGTCTAGCATCGGCGACCAGTTGAGGCGTAATCAGTTGAGCGATGGCGTTGCCATGCTGCTGATTGGCGTGCTGCTGATGCGAGTCACTTGGCTGCGTTGGCAATCGATCATCGCTGCCGATCCTATAGAGGGCAAGACAGGGTTACGCCGAGTCTATCTCTATGCCAGTGTCGTGATCAGTGCGCTGGTCACCTTGGTGCCGGCTACGTTGTTGCTGCGCGAGTTGCTGCTGATTCTGTTGGGGGAAGGCTCGGGGTCGTTGATAAGTTTGTTGAACGATTTATCGACACCGCTGGCAGTTAGGTCTGTCGGTGCAGTGATGTGGTGGTGGCAGTGGCGCATTCTCAGAGGCGAGATTGAGGCGGTAGGAGAGAGCGCCGAGAGTGTCATGGTCCGCAGGGTCTACTACTACCTGCTGGCGCTGGTTGCGCTAGGCATCGTCTGGTACGGCGCCGCAGAGACGACCACTGCACTCCTCGACTGGCTCTTTGGACCCCAGGGGATAGGCGATAGACATAGCATTTGGGTTGTGCCGCTGGCAACTGGACTCAGTCTGCTGGCTGTGGGCACGCCGGTCTGGTCCTATCATTGGCGTGCCGTACAGTCTGTGGCCGGTCGGGATGATGAACCGGGCGCGGATGAGCGTAGTTCGGGACCACGACGGGTCTATCTCTATGGAATCGCGTTGGTTAGTGCGCTCTTCATTCTTTATTATCTCATCCAGGTGGTCTATCGCATCTTTCTCTGGCTTGCTTGGCGATCCAATGGCCGATATCCTGTCGGTACAGACAGCCGGGGATATTGCCCACAGCGCCATCGCAGCCATCGTCTGGGGCTACCACGTGATGGCGATTCGAAAAGATGGCCAAATGACCGCACCGGCGAGTCTCGCCATGGATTTTCCGATGGGTCTCCAAGAGACGGCTGTTCAATCCCTCTCTCCAGAGGAAAAGCGTCGAATATTGGCTGAGAAGATCAAGGGACTGGAACAAGAATTGGCAATTGCCAGGGCTGCACTAGCTGAGTTGGATCAGGCGGACGAGGACTCCAGTAGCAGGGATCATACTGTCTAGTGCTCTCTTAGGATGGGCGAGTATTTAGCTTACGGACATCGGTGTTTAGTGTGCACTTCCTTTGTGCGCACGGGTCTAGCTCAATCGTCTGTGGGTCTCTTCGACCCGTTCGCACGTGGGCGTGTGCACTAAACTACTTTCTACATCCCGACATTGACACCCCAGACATAGACCAATTGGCCGCCATTCCACCCACTGGCGACGATCAGCGACGCGCCCACAATCAACAACCCAGTGATCCACCACCGTGATGTCGGGTCATCAAGCAGGTCGACATAATCGTTGCCGGCGCGCCTTCGCTGCTGACGGGCTTTGGCCGAGTTGAAGATCCAGCGACGATAGAGTAGCCAGCCATAGATGACAACAAGCGATAACCCCGTGCCAATGTGCCAGTTGAGCGTGCTCTGAAAGGGGGCATCGGGGGGGAGATTTCGCTGGTCGAATAGACCAGTCAACACGGCCGCCAGTGCGGCAACCCATCCGACCAGAAGTGGCCACCATGTTAGGGGTCGCAACGAACCATAGGCGCGCCAGTATAGATAGAGCAAGCCTGCCACGCTGCCGAAGATCAGCAACGCAATAGGAAAGTGGACGACAGCTGGATGGATGTGCACGTTCATCACTCAGACCTCGCTCCGCGCTTTTGCCCAAAGGCAGATCCGACGGCTTGGCAGCGGGTGCTTCTTCGGACAATCCTGATTCAGTCCCTATTGTAGCAGATAGGTCCTGTCAATCAACTCTGCTGCTTAGAAAGTGCCGGGGACGGTCCGGCAGTCAGTTGTCTGGCCAAGGATTTCTGGACGATCCCCGGCGCTTTGGCGAGACTATTTCCAGATCAAGACGCGCCCGCTTTGACGTCTTTTCCCGGCCTGGATATGATGGGGGCGTTGTGGCACCAGCCGGTCTGAAATTGATCGGCGCCGGCATCTGTTCGACGCCCAGGGCGAAACCAAGGCAATAATTCTCCCAAAGTCTCCTGAAATCAGCAGTCACCAGAAATCAAAGGGAATCGTAGGAAGGATCGTCGTGTACATGTCTTTGCACTTGTCAGTTGACTGGCTGTTTTATCGTGCCAGCATTCGAACCGCATCAACGGTTGTCCTTGTGCTCTTATTCGCACTATTTTTGGGAGCCTGCAATCGAGATGACGCTGACCAACCGTCGCCCGAGTCCACGGCAGAACGTGCCGAAGCCTCTCAGCCAACTGATTCGCTGTCAACGGACGATCCGCTGGCAACATTGTTGGCAGCGACGGTCCCACCAAAGACCAGCCTACCCGCGAATGAAGCGAAGGCCACCCTTCCCGTTGAATCCAGCCTGAAACCAACCGACGAATTGATTATCCGCCCCACGTCTGAGACAACTGCAGATGCAACTGCCGCTTCGAATGTAGACAACGGATTGATTCTTGTGCCAACCAATACGCCTGAGCCGACGCCCATACCCATCGGGCGCGTGTTGGCTGCTCTGGTCAACATGCGCAGCGCGCCGGCGACAAGTGCCGGCGTGGTTGGTACGCTGGACGGTGGTACGCGATTGCAGATCCTTGAACGTTCAGGCGATGGCGAGTGGCTGCGCGTCTGTTGCTCGGTTGACGAAGAGGGGGAGATCGGAGAAGAAGGGGATGGAATAGCGGAGGACCTGGCTGGATCTGAGTTACAGCAGTGGGTTGACGCCCGGTATTTGGAAGTGGACCAGCCTACCGCCCAGACCGAGGAATCACTTGATAGCCTCGATGCGCAGTCTGAACTGGCTTCGAACCAAGGATTGGTGAACGCCGATCTGATTAACCTGCGTGGGGGGCCAAACACTCGATTTCCAACGATAGGCCAGGCACGCAAGGGACAAGTTCTGGACGTGATAGGCCGCAACGAATCAAGCGATTGGTTGCAGATCTGCTGTGCCTCAGCCGACGAACAGACTTCAGCCTGGGTTAGCGCCCAATATGTGACGATCGCTCCCGATGCCGCCATTGCCGATCTGGCCGTGGCGGCAAGCCCGCCGACCCCGGAGGCGCCGCAAGCCGTTGGCGGTGCACAAGCGGCAGCGGCTCCGGCTGCCGCGCCGGGCCTGCCTGGTGATGGCGGCTTTGGCGCAAGCGGCGGTATCAATCCGTTGACCGGCCTTCCGCTGTCCGCCGGGCGTCAGGGCTTGCGACCCATCATCGTCTGTATCAACAATGACTATGCAGCCCGACCTCAGTATGGCACAAGCCAGGCCGATGTCATGTACGAATACATTATGGAAGGGTATGGCATCACACGCTTCAGCGGCGTGTTTCTGGGCGAATCGGCTGACCAGATAGGGCCTGTGCGAAGCGCGCGCCTGATCAACTATTATCTTGGCGCTCTTTTTAACGCGGGGCTGGCGTGCTCAGGAGCCAGTGATGGGGTGCGATACATATTGAAGCATCAAGCGCCCTTTCCGTACTTGGATGTGGATCTCGATGATGCATCGAATACTCGCTATACTGTCAGCTTGGGACGCGACTATCGCACGCGACTTCGCACAAGCGTTGATAAACTTCGACGCTGGCTGGCCGATTGGGGCGTTGAAGAGCCGGCCCGGTTGCGCGGTTTCAGCTTTGGTGATCCACTTGGAGGTGGTGCGCCGGCATCAAGCATTGCCATTCCTTATCCGTCGGCCACCGGCAGTCAGGCCGCATTTGCCTACGATGCAGGTCTCGGCGCCTATCGTCGATCCATGGGCGACGCACCCCATCTGGACGGCAATACCGGCGCTCAGATTGCTGTCGAAAACGTGGTTGTACAATATGTGCCCCACCAGCCGACCGACATCGTTGAGGATACGTTGGGCAGCACCAGTATCCGTCTGAATCTTTTTGGGTCAGGACGATCGGTTGTTTTCCGTGACGGCAAGGCCTATCCCGGTACGTGGCGCAGCGAAAGTCGTGGCGACATGCCTCGCTTCTACTTGGACAGCGGGGAGGAGGTGCCGCTCAAGCTTGGGAAAACGTGGGTCAGCATTGTGCCAACTGACTATGCGGTGAACTATCAGTGAGTTCGCTTCAAATATCCAGGTAGTATGTCGTGTAGTGCTGACGGCGAGTCGCACCCATATGCAGCAGGAAGGCTGCTGCATCGCTTTCGTCTGCGACAGGTCCGACGGCGAGTTCTCGCCAGCCTCTTTCGTGGCTCACATCGAGCGCCTGTTGCCAGAGTTGACGTCCGATCCCCTCTCCCCGCCATTGGTCAACCACGCCGAGATGGACGATTCTGGCGGCCTCGACCGGCGTCCGCTGCCGCCAGTGCAACCATTCACGCCAAAGCGGGTTGCGCCCCCCCTTGGCGCGCCGTATTCGATCGGATAGATCCGGTTGTAAGATGACAAAGCCGACCGCTTCTTCATTGACAGTCGCCAGCCAGGCTTCGGCCGGCCAAGACGTGATCCACGTCAGCAGGAACCTTGCCTCGGGTTGATCTGGAGCGGGCAGACCATGGAGCCCGCCGACTCCACTGCGAAAAATCGGGAACAGGTCATTGGCCAGTCTCTCTGGTTGAACGAGTGAGAGCACTGCCGGGCCATCGTGGCGCCGTAGCGCGGTAGTTTCGGCGAGTGTGTACCGATAGAGGCGGCTCTGCCCCAGCGGTCGCATGGCTGTATCCATCAACTCTGCTACATAGGGCGGATTATAAGGCGTGCCGATAGGCGGCGTCTTGTCAAAATGATCGCGCAGTGCTCCGGCGCCTAGATTGGGCGTGAAGTCAACTGGGCCGACCAGGCGGCGGCAACCCATGCGCCGGACCTCTTCCATAATCGTGAACAGAAAACGGTCAAGTACATCGTCGTTATTGACAAACCTGAATCCGGCGAGATAGGCCGTGCGATCGGTCTGCCGGGGATCCATCAGAAGCATTGTGGCCGCGACCGGCATCTCGAAGATGGATCCGGACGCGCCCAAAGTGTTGCCGCCTGTAACCGTCATATGGTCTTGCGTGCGACGTAGCGCATCCAAATGGACTGCGATCGGATTGGCGCGATCCATATACTCGAATTCTCCGGGACGAACGGCTCGCCTGAACCGAGGGTATGACGGCGGCGTCCAGCGCGGATCATCTGCGTAGATCTTCCACCAACCGCGAACGAAATTATGTTGACTCCACCGATTGTCGGCTATGTGCACGCTGTAGTTAAAGAACATAAGATCCGCCGATCAGAGTATTTTGTGAGGATATGCTGAAACACAAGAATTGATCATCGGTTTTGCAAGAAATATTGTCGGATCGCGAAACTCGCCTATCGGATTTCAACCATATTGTGGATAACTCTAGTGATAAGTCTCGGCTACCGGTGAGAACGTCGCAAGTCCGACTGTTGACAATTTTAGCAGACGATCGAGGTCAGTTTTGCATCTCCAATTCCAACCTTAAAGATCTGGATTTTCGAAAACCCGGCTGATTTGGTATTTGGTGTACCTTTGGCTCCGTCAGTCTATATCTTGCGTAGCACAAATGTTCAGCGCCTGTAAATTGACAATAACTGGGTGAATTGACAGGAAAAAGGTTCATTTGAACGTTGGCTTATTGGTGTGCTGTCTGTTACAATATCTAACACGGATTTACTGAGGATATTCCCTATCTCAATTGACATGACTGCTGTCGCCCGACAGCAGTGTGGCAGAAAATCAGCGCATTCGTACCATTCAGTGTACAGCCCCTGGCCGCTCAGGACCAAGCGTCCTGGAGGGCCTAATAGCAATTCAATATGATTCTGAAATGAGCCTCTTGGGTGCTGGTATCGTCTCCAAGCAGGCAGTTTTTATCATGGGAATTCTGATTATCGGGAATTATGCTCGCGGTCTGAGCATTCATTCAAACATTCATCGCACCCCCGCGTCAGGTCAAATGACTTGGCGCCCATCGTACCAAGGCGAAATGGAGGGCACATTTGAAGCGGTATTCGAATGCGTCGTCGCACGCAACACATCGAAATTCGTTGAGTAATTATCGTCCAAAGAGACAGAATCGACATTCCGAACAGGATCAAGATGTAGCTAGAGGAGGAGAAAAGCAGAATTTAGAGGCCGCGGATCGTAGAATCAAAAGAGAGAACGATCGGTCACGTCGAGCCTACCAGGTCGATACCGATGAACCGGTTGAAGACAGAACTACGGTTGACAATTCGAGCAACGATGGCCACGTTCAGCCGAAACCGTCGTTATGGGATCCTGTTCCTAGTCAATCCGATCGGCAACATTCTCAACCGGAGGCAGAGCCGTTTGGTGAACGACAGGACCGATTTGATCCGGAGGCTGCCTGGCAGGCAACACTCATCGAGTTGGCATTGCGATTGCAGGCATCCAGCTATGATACCTGGATACGCGATGCAAAGCTAGTGGCATATGAGGATGGTGAGTTCGTTGTTGGCTTGCCCAATGCCTATGCCCGTGATTGGCTAGATAATCGACTTCGATCGACGATCAAACGGACATTGCGAAGTATCGTCAAGCGCGAGGTGCAGATCGTCTTCTCTGTCAGTACATCGTCTCATCAGGATGTTGACGAATACGCGCAGATGCCCTTGTATGACACTGCATATCTCGACGAAAAGTCGGACGAAGAGAGCGTTCAAAATGGTGAGCCTGACCGGTTTGAAGCCGATCCTGAGCCGACAGAAACTGTGCTGGACTTGCCACACGTCCAGGAGAATGGTAATCGGGTTCCGGGACGACCATCTACGACAAGACGAGTGTCGGATGTGATGCCGCTCGGAGAAGACCTCTCAAAGAGTTTGAATACTCATCATACGTTTGATTCATTTGTGGTCGGCAATCATAATCGTATGCCCCATGCTGCTGCGTTGGCCGTGGCGAATCATCCTGGTGAACAGTACAACCCACTCTTTCTGTATGGCGGGGTGGGGTTGGGAAAGACTCATCTATTGCATGCAATAGGAAATCTCGCCCACCAGAACGGGTTCCATACGCTCTACTGTTCTTCTGAACAGTTCACCAACGACCTGATTAGTTCCATTCGAGGCCAGAGCACGGAAGAGTTTCGCAATAAGTATCGCCGGGTCGATATTCTTCTGATCGACGACATTCAGTTCATCGGCGGCAAGGAGAGCACCCAGGAAGAGTTCTTTCATACGTTCAATCACCTGCAGTCCGCCGGAGCACAGGTAGTACTGAGTAGCGATCGTCCGCCCAAAGCATTGGCCACCTTGGAAGAGCGCTTGCGCAGCCGGTTTGAAGGCGGTCTACAGGCGGACATTGCTCAGCCCGATTTTGAAACTCGAGTAGCGATTTTGCAGACTAAAGCCAAGAAACTGGGCGTTCCTGTTCCTCAGGAGGTGCTAATGCTCGTCGCTGAACGGGTGGACAGCAACATTCGGGAGCTGGAGGGTGCACTGAATCAACTGCATATGTATGCACAGCTTTCCCGAACGACTTTGGACATGTCGCTGGCCATGACTGTATTGGATAATCTGGCGCCCAGTCGTACGCCATGTACGCCTAGCACACTCATTCGTATCGTCGCAGAATTCTACGGATTGACAGAAGGTGACCTTGTTGGGCGGCGACGCACGAAATTGATTGCCAGTGCACGGCAAGTTGCCATGTATCTGCTTCGGGTAGAAAACTGTCTATCTCTGCCGGCCATCGGTGATATTCTGGGAGGGCGAGATCATACGACCGTTCGCTACGGCGTCGAACAAGTGACGCAGCGATTGGAGACTGATGATGTGCTGCATCAGGCTGTTGCTCAACTGCGTGAGAGGATCTATACGCCCTATATTGGCTGAGTCGGAGCAAGTTGACTCCTCGCAAAATGATACTGGTTAAGTCTTGAACAGCTTCAAAAAAATAGGCGCCTACAGAGGGCTTCTCTGTCACTCGAAGGGTCAAACTGGTGGTGATGGAGAAGCCCTGATATTTTGATCTACTTTTGCAATATTGTGACAAGTCAAGTACACTGTAGCCACATGTTACAGCAACATGAATATGCAGAATAAAACGATCTATTTCTTGCGGTTATGTGCTGGTTCTTGGCGGTTCGTTAGCCTTTGGGGTGGATTGGTTGCCTCTGAGGCTTGTCCTGTTTTTGGAGCACGGCATGGTTACTGATGGCCGCCAAAGGGCCTTGGAGACGACCTTATCCGGATTGGACAAACGATTTGGAGACGGTGTCGTGATGAAGTTGGGCGATGCGACTCGCCTTGAGGTTGAATCCATTCCGACGGGCAGCCTCAGTTTGGACATTGCTCTAGGCATTGGCGGCCTTCCGAAAGGCCGAATCGTTGAGATCTATGGGCCGGAAAGTTCCGGGAAGACAACACTCTGTCTGCACGTAATAGCCGAAGCTCAAAGGGTCGGCGGAATCTGTGCCTTTGTCGATGTTGAGCATGCGCTGGATCCCAGATATGCCGAAAAGATTGGCGTTGAGGTCAATGGTCTCTATGTGAGCCAACCTGATACGGGTGAACAGGCTCTGGAGATTGCCGAGGCCTTACTCCGTTCGGGCGCGATCTCTGTGCTCGTCGTTGATAGCGTTGCTGCGCTGGTGCCACGGGCCGAAATCGAAGGCGAGATGGGGGATAGTCACTTGGGGCTACAGGCACGCCTCATGAGCCAAGCTTTGCGCAAACTGACGGCCGTCGTCAAGTCGAGCGGTACATGTCTTATATTCACGAATCAGCTACGACAGAAGATCGGCGTGATGTTTGGAAATCCGGAAACGACCACAGGTGGTATGGCGCTCAAATTCTACACAAGTGTTCGTCTTGATATTCGTCGGATTCAGGCAATAAAGATGGGTGGCAGTGTTGTAGGCAACCGTACCAGGGTAACGGTGAAAAAGAACAAGGTTGCGCCACCGTTTAAGATAGCCGAATTTGATATCATGTACGATGAAGGTGTCAGCACCTTTGGCGATCTTCTTGATCTTGGTGTGGAATATGAGATCATCGACAAACGTGGCTCCTACTATCGATACGATGATGACCTGATTGGACAAGGTCGTGAGATGAGCAAGCTCTCGCTGCGGGAAAATGTAGCTCTGGCCAGCGTCATTGATGGTCTGGTGCGTGAACGAGCCGGATTGCCCGCAAGACAGACACCGTTTGCTGCACCGGATAGCGATGGTGCTGATGTCAATATTTATGCCTGAAGTGATACTTTTCAAAACGTTGACTACTGCATAGTCGTTGTTGTTGAGTCTCAGACGATTTGTCCGCCCTATCTATCGATGATGATGGTTACCTATGATAACCACTGATTGGGTGAGAAGGGCCGATGGATCAATAATCACTGATTCCTGAAGAACTGGGTGGATTCAGTGACAAGGTTGGTCTTATTCAACTTTGCTTGTCTGGCGCTGTAGCATGGTCTACGGCGCCTTTTGGTTTTTATAACACTTGTTTTCCAGGTTTGAACATGCTGAATGAATAGCGCGCAACGACATATCAACAATCCCATGAGGGCCTGACATGACACAAATGAGTATATCTCTGGCGATCATTCTGATCATCCTGTTTGGTTTGATTTTCGCAGGGATTGCTGGTTTTGTGGCCTATAGCAAAGGTCGCACCGCCGGCAAGGAATCGGAAAAGCAACGCCAGAACGAGATGAGGATGGGGGCTGAGGAGCAAGCGGCTCACATTATTGCGACCGCTGAGACCAAAGTCAAGCAGATGGAGCTAGCCGCCAAAGAAGAAGAGGTGAAGCGCCGCAATGAGATGGACGCAGAGCAAGATCGACGTCGGCAAGAAGTCGTACGAATCGAAGAGCGACTGCAGACTCGACTTGACGCTGCTGACAAGCGGCTGGAGCAGATTGAGAATCGAGATCGGAATCTGAATCAGCGGACCAGCAATCTGGACAAGCGAGAAAATGAGCTTAATGAAGTAGAGAGCAAATGGACAGAGGAGCTTCAGCGTGTGGCGCAGATGACCACCGATGAAGCCCGCGAAGTTCTGCTGACGCGTGTTGAGGCCACGGCTCGAAACGAAATGGCGCGCACGGTTCGTGAGATTGAAGCTGAGGCTGTCGAGGAAGCCGACCGACGGGCTCGAGAGGTGATTGCGCTGGCCATTGAACGTATTGCCAGCGACCATGTCTCTGAGTACGCTGTGAGTAGCGTAGCGCTTCCATCCGACGAAATGAAGGGGCGGATCATCGGACGCCAAGGACGCAATATTCGAGCTATCGAGCAGGCGGTGGGCGTCGACCTGGTGGTGGATGACACGCCTGAGGCCATCATCATCAGCAGCTATGATCCTATCCGACGCGAGGTCGCTCGTATGGCACTGACCAAGCTCGTAGCCGATGGCCGCATCCATCCAGCACGGATTGAAAAAGAGGTTGAGAAGGCCACCAAAGAGATCGATCAGGTGATTGAAGAGGCCGGCGAACAGGCGATGATAGAGACCAATACACAGGGACTACACCGCGAGATTCGCCGCCTCCTGGGCCGCCTCAAGTTTCGAACCAGCTATGGCCAGAACCAACTTGATCACGCCAAGGAAACGGCGCATATCGCTGCGATTATGGCGGCGGAACTCCATGCCAACGTCAAATTGGCGCGGCTGGGCGGACTGTTGCACGATCTCGGTAAGGCCGTCAGCCATGAGATTGATGGCCCCCACGCCATTGTCGGCGCTGAGATTGCCAAGCGCTACGGCGTAAGCGATCCTGTGGTCAACTGCATTGCCAGCCATCACGGTGAGATAGAGCCGCTTTCAGTTGAGGCAGTGATCGTGGCTGCTGCCGATGCCATTAGTGGCGCACGGCCCGGCGCCCGACGGGAAAGCCTGGAAACCTATATCAAGCGGGTAACTGAACTTGAAGACATTGGCAATAGCTTTGATGGCGTTAGCCAAACCTTCGCCATTCAAGCCGGTCGCGAGATTCGTGTGATTGTGCGTCCAGAGACCATTGATGATATGGCCTCTATTGAATTGAGTAAGAGCATCGCCAAGAAGATTGAGGATAACCTGCAATACCCAGGCCAAATTCGAGTTACGGTTGTCCGAGAGACCCGCTCAGTTGACTACGCTAAGTAGCTGTTGCTGCTGCATCCAAACCATTGAGTAGGATCCTGAAAAAGGGCCGATTCGCAATTGCGAATCGGCCCTTTCTGTCGTTTCTGGCTACTTTTGAAACTGATCGTATCTATTCTCCAAGAATTGCGTCTTGCTTGTTAAGTGCGACAGATTTTTCCGTTGAGAACGAAGAACACGACACATACCCAATGGTTTGTATCGACTTCTTGGGAGATTTTCAATTGGCTTGCGCTTGTCGATTGATCTTGCCGTTTCTACGCTCTCGCAACTTTCCAAATTGGTGAGGACATGTGGGATTTTGACTTGAGGGGACAAGCTGCCATGGCAGAACTCATTAGAGTATCAGCACATTCTCGGTCGACAGCGGTTGCCGGTGCCATTGCCGGTGTAATGCGTGAACACGGGTATGCAGAGGTACAGGCGATTGGCGCCAGCGCAGTCAATCAAGCGGTGAAAGCCGTTGCCATAGCCCGTGGCTATCTGGAACAAGACAGTATGGATCTGGCAATTGTGCCCAGCTTCACTGAAGTGATGATTGACGGCAATGAGCGAACTGCAATTCGATTTGCTGTCTACAAGAGATCCTCGCTTCTCTTGACGATGCCGGTCAATCAGAGCAATGGTGTCAATAGCTTGGAAGATGCGATTGTCGAGTAGTCTGCACCTTCAGAGGGCTACCGTGATCCACTGAAACGACGGGTTCAGATCTGCACCTTAACGCATCAAATCTGGATGAATAAGCCAAAAGCAGGGCGTCGTGATCGCATTGCGGTCACGACGCCCTGCTTTTGTTAATCGGCCCAAACTTAATTGTCCTTGCGTGGTTTTCGATTTCGTGAGCGCCGACGTTTTCGACCCGTTCCAGAGGACGCTTTCTTGTCCTCATCGCTCTTGGTTTTCTTGGGACTGTTGTCCCGGTTCTCGCGCATTTTGGCATTGTCTTCTGCGGCACTGGCGCGTCGCTTGGTCGTGCAACCGCCACATGTGTTACAACCGGCTCCGCTCTGGCCTTTGGTCGTTACTAATTCGTCCAATGCAAATTCGGCCAGCACTTGATTCCCTAGCTTGACCGTCACACTTTCCTTGAGCGGATGAACGTGGCGGACACGGCCGGCGCCCTGTGGCGTCACAACTTCGGAACCGAGTTTGGGCATCTTCTTGTTTTGCTCTCGGTAGAGTGTGTTCTCATAGGAGAGACAACAGAGCAGCCGTCCACAAACACCGCTTATCTCATCCGGGTTCAGCGGGAGTTGTTGGTTTTTGGCCATTCGAATGCTGACCGGTGTAAACTCTCTTAGCCAACTTGTGCAGCAGAGCTGACGCCCACATTTGCCTACGCCATCGAGTAGTTTGGCTTCGTCTCGAACCCCAATCTGACGCATTTCGATGCGAGTCCGAAATATTCTAGCCAATTCCCGTACCAGTGCACGGAAATCAACTCTGGATTCAGATGAGAAGTAGACGAGCAGCCGTCCACCGGTGAAATTGTAATCGCAGCGAACTACTTTTACTTGTAGATTATGTTCTTGGGCTTTTGAACGACAGATCGCCAGCGCCTCTTGCTCTTTGTGCTTCCATTGATCCTTTTGAATCATGTCCCAGGCATTGGCTCGCCGAAGGACCGTTTTAATGTCTCCGACTACCTCATCCTGTGTAATGGTATGAGGTGGCTGGATGACTTGGGCCACTTCTTGTCCGCTGCTCGTATCGACGATCACATAATCTCTAGCGGCCAAATCCAGAAGACCGATTGGGTCGAAGTGGTAAACTTTGTTGACTGGCTGAAACTGTACACCAACTACTGTCGGCATTATCTATTCTCCTAGTCTGTACCGTCCATGTTCTATGAAATCCGTCATATTGGCGGTGCAGACAGCTATATTCATGTTCTCGTTGCGCTTTTGCTTCAGTTCACTGCTACTTTTGGCAATCTCAACAGGAGGACGTCGAGCGCCAGGCGTACATTCACCGTGTGGTGAAGGTAGGTATCCAATTCTTGCAACGTCTGTAGATATTTTCGCACAATTGATTCTGGAATGGACTGAGCCTGGACGTTGAGTTCCTCGAGTTGGTCGATGTTGCTACATGAATCGATACATCCGGATTGTGCCAACAGAACATCTCTCCACCATGTGGTCCACAGTTCCAGCAGGCCGAAGATGCTCAGGTTGTTACGATTGCTGGATAGTGTCTCGGCAAATGCCAGCCGATCGACCCGATCCGCTCTTACCAATGTCCAGAGTTGTTCCAATTCTTCCTGCCGCTTGTTAAGAAGGCGACCTTTGTCCAGGTTTTCAACGACCCATCCTAGGCGGCCATTGGAGATTCTGGCCAATACTTCCGCCTCTTCTATCGGCACCTGCCATTGCTCGATCAATCCCTCTCGTACGCTCTCTTGTCCTAGTGGGCGAAGCGGCAATACTTGGCATCGGCTCACGATTGTTGGAAGCAGGAGGGATCGATCCTCTGCTGTCAGGCAAAGAATCACGTGCTCGGGCGGCTCCTCCAGGGTCTTGAGTATCTTGTTGGCAAAGCTATCGTTCGCTGCGTGAATGTCCTGGATCAGAAAGAAACGGAACTGGCTTTCGATTGGCCGTAGGGTCACTTCACGGATTAACTCCGCTGCTTGTTCCACCTTCAGCGTACCATTGATCCTGTCGACTTGACCATTCTTGTCCATCGGTTGGATGAGACGGAAATCTGGGTGGCTGCCCCGCTTCATTAAGCGGCAGGAGCGACATACCCCGCAGGGGGCAATGCCTGTTTCCTCGCAGAGCACCGACTGCCCAAATATCTTGGCCAATGCCGTCTTGCCGATGTGGGCTGGTCCGACAAGTAAGTATGCGTGGCTCAGGGTCGATCTGTTTCCAACGCCAAGTTCTCCAGCATTTTTCGCGGCTCGCTGCAGGAGTTGAACAGCCCATTGATGACCATAGATTGGCCACGAATTCTCTACAGATATTGTGCTTTCGGTGTCTGACATGGCGAGCGTGATTGTAACATAGGGGTTGATCGCCGACAAATCATTCTGCTGAAATCGCTTGTATGAGGAGCTGTATGACGGCTATGCTATAATTTGAAACTGTCAACAGCGATTGTTTTTCAGATCTAGGAATACTCTGTCAATGCAATGCTTCGCCATCGACCGCAAACAGTATAAGACAATGGGTATTTTGACCCGGGGGTTATCGGCTGTATTCATCTGTCTCTTTCTAGCGGGCTGTCGAAACGTCGACGCGGGCAATACTGAGACGTCAATGCCAAGTGCATCCATTGACAGTGAGGCGCTTGCAACGCCAGCAGTATCAGAAGTTCAAACGACCGGCGTCGAAAAGGAGAACCGTCAAGTGGTGATTTGGGCTCCGGAATATTGGATGCCATCGGACGATACGCCATCCGGACAGGTCCTCAATAGTGCGATCACGCAATTTGAGCAGGCAAACGCTGATATCAAGGTCGAGGTTCTGACCAAAGCTGAATCGGGTGAGTCAGGCATACTCAACTATCTGCGTAGCGCACAGCGGGTTGCCCCCGCTGTGCTGCCGGACGTCGTCTTTCTGGATACGCAGGATCTTTGGCGACTTGTCGAACTCGGTATGGTGCAGCCTCTTACAGACACTGTTGCCCTGTCGCCAGGGCGCTTCTATCCGTTTGCATACTCAGCGGTTGAGATTGGGGAAGAATTATATGGGATTCCCTACGCGTCAGATATCATCCACGCTGCATCCTATGGATCGTCAGAAGAGACGATACCGGCCAGTTGGGCGGACTTGAACGGGGATGAGCGGCGCTACTTGTTTCCAGCCACGGGAGCCGATGGCGCTATGTCGTTGCTACTGCAATATATTGGTGTTGGCGGAGAGTCGATTGGCGGCGAACTGTCCATTGATGACGATTCGTTGAGGCGCCTGTTTGAGTTCTACGCTGCCGGTGTCGCCAATGGGGTCATCCCGGCAGGGGTCGCCAATTTGGCCACAATGGAGGCTGTCTGGTCGTCTATGGATGCGAACAGCACTGATCTTGCTGATACGACCGCAGGTTATCTATTAGGCCAGAGTGAATCGACTGACGGCATTCTGTATGCGCATGCTCCTACGGAGAAAGGAACACCGATCTCGGTTTCGCGTACCTGGGCCTTTGTGATTCTTGCAACCGATCCGGCCCAGCGAGCGAAGGTGCTTGAACTGGTTCAGATTTTACTTGAGCCGGATGTTCACGGGCAGTGGTCACAGTTTGCGCACCTACTGCCGACAGCACCTGCGGCGGCAGCAACGTGGAATGTGAACCAACCATACTACAGCTTTATTGTTTCGTTGCTTGAAGATAACACGTACGCTATTCCAAATGGGCGGCCCTTTGCCGAACTGCTGCGTCGTATGCAGACGGCACAACAGGATGTACTGTCTGGCCGACTAACGCCCGAAGAGGCCGTCACAATTGTGCTGCCGACGCCTTAAAACTATTGAGCCGTTGACTGAAGTGGATGCAGTAATCAAAACGGGTCTGTGACACTCACAATCGAAATTGTGAGTGTCACAGACCCGTTTTTCGCTATCCGACAAATATCTCGGACTGCTTACTTGAGCTCTACAACTGCACCTTCGGCCTCAAGCTTCTCCTTGGCGTCGTCAGCAGCTTCCTTGCTGACACCCTGCATGACAGGGGCCGGAGCGCTCTCGACCAACTCTTTCGCTTCCTTCAGGCCCAAGTTGGTCAGGGCGCGAACGCTCTTGATGACGTTGATCTTCTTGGCGCCGAAGTCCGTGAGGACGACGTCGAATTCGGTCTGCTCTTCAGTAGCTTCGACCTCACCACCGCCGGCGGCCATGGCCACTGCTGCAACCGGGGCAGCAGCGCTGACGCCCCAGGCCTCTTCCAACGTCTTCACCAACTCAGCCGCCTCAAGCAGCGTCAAACTGTCCAACTGTTCCTTGATTGCCTGTAAATCAGCCATTGTAATCGATTCTCCTTGAAATAGGCTTCAAAAACTATTCGTTCATCCGTGTAGACTTGAGCAGATATCTACGACTGCTATCAAGTTCTTCTACACGCCATTTGGTTACTAAGCGGCTTCTTGCTGCTGCTTCTCGACGTGGGCGTTGAGCACCCTGACTAGACTTGAACCCGGGGCGCTGATCATGCGTACCAAGCTGCTTGAAGGCGCACTGATGGCACCCAGAACCATGGAGAGTGTCTGCTCCTTGGTCGGCAGATCGGACAACGCTTCAGCGCCAGTGGCATCCAGCACGGACTGCTCAAGCAGCGCGCCGGTGATCTCGAGGATCTTTTCAGCCTTGATCCGATCTTCAATCGCGGTTACACCTTGTCCAATGTCTTCGCCCAAAAAGGCAACGCCATTGGGTCCGGACAACAACTCATCCGGTTTGGGATACCCGCTGTCTGCCAGAGCAATGCCAAGCAACGTGTTCTTCACGACCATATACTGGGTGCCGGACTCCTGTAGCTTCGTACGCAGAGATTGGATCTGCGCAACAGAAACGCCACGAAAGTCCGTGAAGACGATTGCCGAAGCATTGTCAATGGCTTCTTTGTATTGAGCAACAAGTTGCTCTTTCTTCTCACGAGTGATTGCCAAACGACTTTCCTCCTTTCCTAGAGGATCAAACAGAAACGTCCTCATGCGGGCTGCATGAGGACGTAAGTAAGACAAACCAGATCATAGCAGCTAACAACCCTTGGTGCTTGCCATGATACCGGAATCTGTTACCTTGACCTCGACAGGCCGGCTGATCATTTTCTAATGTCAGCATGCATTTAGGGTCTTACGACCACCTGTTGTCTACAGCACTATGGACAGTATCCGAATTATTCACTTATAACCAAGCCATTATACGTTCACCGAACCATCTTTCAAAATTAGTAGGCGACGGGATGGCTTGAGACCTGACTCTATTCCCCGGACCTTGCCGCGACGGCTTCATTGAGGTCCATCTTGATACCCGGACCCATCGTGCTCGTAATCGTTGCACGCTGTAGGTAGACATTCTTGACGCTGGACGGTTTAGCGGCCATGATGGCTTCTAAGAACGAGCTGACGTTCTTGAGTAGATCCTCTTCGGAGAAGCTCGCCTTCCCGACAGGGACATGGATGTTGGCCGTCTTGTCGACACGGAACTCAATTCGGCCAAGTCGGGCCTCTTGAATTACACGGGGCAGATCGTCAGCCTGGACAATGGTGCCTGCCTTTGGGCTGGGCATAAGGCCACGCGGACCGAGAACACGGCCCAACTGGCCGACAATGCGCATCATGTCCGGCGTCGCCAGAACCAGATCGAAGTCGAGCCAACCTTTTTTGATCTGCTCAGCAAGCCCCTCGCTGCCGACATGATCGGCCCCTGCTTCTTCTGCGATGGCTTGGCCTTCAGGATTGGCAAAGACCAGAATGCGTACCTCCCGGCCGGTGCCGGCCGGGAGCGTCACCACGCCACGAACCTGCTGGTCAGCATGTCGCGGATCGACGCCCATACGCAGATGGACTTCGATGGTCTCGTCAAACTTGGCGGTTGCCGTCTCCTTGACCAATCGAACGGCATCTTCCAAGCTGTACTCTGTCGTGCCGTCGACTCTGCCTGCAACTTCTGAAAATCTCTTGCTATGTTTTGGCATAATTTTGTCCTCCGTGGTCCTAACGGGATCGTTCCCTCCCACTGTTATTTAGTGAACCTTACGGAAATCCTTATACAGTTCCTACCAATGGTAGAGTTGCTGGATTTGTGTTGTGGGATTCACGCCTATAAAAACTAGTCGGTTACGGTGATACCCATGCTGCGGGCCGTGCCTGCGACCATAAGCATGGCGCTTTCCAGAGGAACACCGGTCAGATCCTTGATCTTGATTTCGGCAATCTCTCGAAGCTGCTGCTGGGAAATTGAACCAACTTTCGTTTCGTTCGGCTCGCCACTTCCTTTGTCCACCTTGGCCGCTTTCTTGATCAGATCGCTGGCTGGTGGAGTCTTGGTGATGAACGTGAAGGATCCGTCCATGAAGATGGAGATCTCAACAGGAATCACCTGCCCCATCTGCGTTTGCGTACGGGCATTGTATTCCTTGCAGAACCCCATGATGTTAACGCCATGGGGACCCAGCGCCGTACCAACGGGCGGCGCCGGATTGGCCTTGCCGGCAGGGATCTGCAGTTTTACCATTGCTTTCAGTTTTTTTGCCATTTGTCTGCTCCTGTCTGACTCTGGTGAACGCTTGCTTGACAGCTGGCGACCGTCTTCAAGCTCCCAAATGCCAGTCTTTTCGAAGGTTATGTCACGCGTCGCCGATGATGGAAGTCGATTCAACCTTCCTCGTCGACGACAGGACACAAACGATGTCAGAAATTCTGACGTGTTCAATAATCCGACTGGACGCACACCTAGATGTTGCGTTCCAACTGGAGAAAATCTACTTCAACAGGGGTCTCCCGGTTGAAGAAACTTACCAATACTTTGGCCTTGCCTTTGTCGGGATAGATCTCTTCTACGATGCCGCTGAATTCGGCAAATGGGCCACCCGTGATCCGTACCTGTTCGCCAAGTTGGAAGCTCACCTTGAGACGTGGCTCATCAGACTCAATGCGCTGCATGATTTTGTCGACTTCTTCTTCGCGCAGCGGGGTCGGTTTGTTTCCCATGCCAACGAACCCGGTTACACCGGGTGAATTGCGGACAACGTACCAGCTATCTTCGTCCATTATCATGTTGACCAAGATGTAGCCGGGAAAAACTCGGCGCTCAATCTCTTTGCGAACACCGCTTCGAATCTCGATTTCAGTCTCTGTCGGAACGACCACCTCAAGAATGTGATCCGTCATGCCCATCGATTCGGCTCGATGCTCGATGTTCTTCTTCACTTTATTTTCCATGCCTGAGTAGCTGTGAATCACAAACCACTCGGCTTGAGGTTCGCTCTGTTGGGCCTCTGCATCGAGCTGAGCCTCGATTTCAGCATCCAACGCAGCCAGCTCTTCTTCTGGTGTTAGTTCTGTGCGTTCGTTGCTCATGTCTCTCCCTTCGGCACCGCCAACGACACCTTAATCAGAAAACCGGGTGAACACGTGATGTTCATCCCTGTTTGCTACATCGGCATTACAAATCGACCTACTTCAATTGAGAGGCGATCTCAGCTGAAGAACGACATGCAATGTGGCGTAGTTCTCTGGTCCAGAGCGCGTCTACGTTATGCGAATGATATAACCGATGATCGAGGCAAACAGCGAGTCGACCCCAAAAAGCGCAATGGCAGAAATGACAGTGACAATTAGGACTATCCAGGAAAGACGTAGGCCTTCCTGGCGTGTCGGCCACGTAACCTTGGCAATTTCTGCACGCGTGTCCTTGAAATAACGCACAATGGCGTTGTCGGACTTGGTAGTTGTCGAACGGGTCATCTGATTTCTCACAGGTTCTTCAGGGGCGCCAAACAGGCGCTGGCGCCACAGACGGATACTGACACGGCAGTCAATCGGCACTAGGGCTGTTTTACCCCTAGTCCTCTGCTCTTACTCGGAAAACGACCACCGGCTCTATTCACCGGTGGTCAAGTCAGGCAGGCGAGGCAGGACTTGAACCCACAACCTGCGGTTTTGGAGACCGCTGCTCTACCAATTGAGCTACTCGCCTATGTGGTTCGGGGAAAGGGGAATCGTGATTAGGGATTGGGTCAGACAGCCCCTCATCCCCATTCACCATTCCCTCTTCACCGCTTTCCTACTCAATGATCTCGGTGATGACACCGGCGCCGACGGTACGGCCACCTTCGCGAATGGCGAAGTGACTACCGTTTTCCAAGGCAACAGGCGAAATCAACTCGACATCCATGTTCACATTGTCGCCGGGCATGACCATCTCTACGCCCTCGGGCAGGAAGATGGCGCCGGTGATGTCCATGGTGCGAATGTAGAACTGGGGACGATAGCCCTTGAAGAACGGGGTATGGCGCCCACCCTCTTCCTTCTTCAAGACGTAGACCTCGGCCTTGAACTTGGTGTGCGGCGTGATGCTGCCGATCTTGGCCAACACCTGGCCACGCTCGATCTCTTCACGCGAGATGCCACGCAGCAGACAACCGACGTTGTCGCCGGCCTGGCCTTCGGGCAGCAGCTTGCGGAACATCTCGACGCCCGTCACCGTGGTCTTGCGTGTCGGGGCCAAGCCCACAATCTCAACCTCTTCCATCGGGTGGATAACGCCACGGTCGATACGGCCGGTCACGACCGTGCCACGGCCCTTGATGCTGAACACATCTTCAATCGGCATCAGGAAGGGCTGGTCGGTGGCGCGCACCGGAGTCGGGATGTACTCATCCACCGCTCGCATCAGCTCCCAAATGCTCTCATACTCAGGCGCATCCGGATCCGTGCTCTCGCACTCCAACGCAACCAGAGCGCTACCACGCACGATCGGAATGTCGTCGCCGGGGAACTTGTAGCTGTCCAGCAGCTCACGAAGCTCCATCTCGACCAATTCCAGAAGCTCTTCGTCGTCCATCATGTCACATTTGTTCAGGTAGACGACCATGGCCGGCACTTCCACCTGGCGGGCCAGGAGAATGTGCTCACGCGTCTGCGGCATGGGGCCGTCGGGCGCCGCCACCACCAGAATGGCGCCGTCCATCTGCGCCGCACCGGTGATCATGTTCTTGATGTAGTCGGCATGGCCGGGGCAGTCTACATGGGCGTAGTGACGATCCTCTGTCTCATACTCCACATGCGAAATCGCAATCGTGATACCACGCTGCTTCTCTTCCGGCGCATTGTCGATCTGGTCAAAGCGTGAAAAATCGGCCCAACCCTTCAGCCCCAACACCTTGGTGATGGCAGCCGTCAGCGTTGTCTTTCCATGGTCAATATGACCAATGGTGCCTACATTCACGTGCGGTTTTGTCCGCTGAAATTCCTGCTTGGACATATCCCAATGCCTCCATTTTTATGACGAATGAAGTCCGATTGCGTTTCTGTCAGTACCGGACTCTGCCTTTACAAGCAATTATTCTTAGCGAATTTTTAGAGCCGCTCACAAAGAGCGGCCGCTAAATACGCTATCCGGATTTCCGGCTACAAAGAATATGCAACCGAGGAGCCCACAATCGGACTTGAACCGATGACCTCATTCTTACCAAGAATGTGCTCTACCTGCTGAGCTATGTGGGCTCAAATCCCGTATGGGATTGAGTGGGCGGGGGCGGATTCGAACCACCGTAGGCGATAGCCGTCTGATTTACAGTCAGATCCCTTTGTCCACTCGGGCACCCGCCCAAACTGTCGATCTACAGTGCTTTTCACACACTTGCCGTACCGACTGCCTGTATTTGTCGGTCAGAGCCGACGATCGGACTTGAACCGATAACCGCCTGTTTACAAGACAGGTGCTCTGCCGAATTGAGCTACGTCGGCACACAAGCAATCAACCCTGATCACGCGAAGATTTGCGTATTTTGTAAGTCGATATTACAACCAATCAAAAACCTGCAAGTCATCACGCACAATTGAAGATTATATCATAACCGGGTTGCACGTCAAAAACCGCGACGCCAAAATATACTAGCAAATCTGTTTGACACGCAGATCCGGCTATGCTAACGTCTGAACGACGAGTCAATGGCCCGTTCTTGTCTATGTGGTCCGCCGGTCCCGAGACATGGGCGCAGCCTACCTTCCACCGCAGCGGGCAACCAATAGGGGGTGTCCTCGGTTTGCCGGCTTGAACGCTGAACGGTCAATTCGTCGGCCCGGCGACTATCGAAGATCTCAGACAGACATAATTTCGGCCAATGTCTGGTGAAATTATCTGATGCCATTTTGAGTTAGTCCAAGAATGGGTGCATATGACTAAGCCAACCGGTATGTTGACACTGGACGAACTGACCCGGTCTGTTGAGGAAGGCACAGTTGATACCGTGCTGGTTGTCTTCACCGATCTCTACGGTCGTTTGATGGGCAAGCGTTTTGACGCCGGATTTTTCGTCGATGATGCCGTCACCGGCGGGACCCACGGCTGTGACTACCTGTTGACGGTCGATATGGAGATGGAGCCGGTTCCCGGCTATCGTTTTGCCAACTGGGAACGTGGTTATGGAGACGTCCACCTCGTACCGGACATAGACACATTGCGCGTAGCAAACTGGCTGGATCGAACGGCAATGGTGCTCTGCGATATCGAGACTGAGACCGAGAACGAGGATGGCGATGGCTCCCATCATCAGCCGGTTGCGGTAGCGCCGCGCTCCTTGCTGCGCCGTCAGATCGATAGGGCTGGCCAGCTTGGGTTTTCGGCCCAGGCTGCGTCTGAGTTGGAGTATTTCATCTTCAACGATTCATACCGTGATGCGGCGGCCAAAGGTTATGCCGGGCTGGAATCGGCCGGCTGGTACATTGAGGATTATCATGCGCTACAGGGCAGCCGAGAGGAAGCCTTCAACGGCGCGGTCCGCCGTCATCTAAATCGGTCCGGCGTACCGGTGGAGAATTCCAAAGGCGAGTGGGGATTGGGGCAGCATGAACTCAACGTCCGCTATGCCGATATTCTGACCATGGCTGATCGGCACGTGGTCTACAAGCAATGTTTGAAGGAAGTCGCTGACCAAATGGGTATCAGCGTGACCTTTATGGCCAAGCCCCATGCCGATCAGGCCGGGTCAAGTTGTCATGTTCACCTCAGTCTTTGGGCGGATGGACAGAACGCCTTTGCCGGTGGCGGTAGATTTGGCCCCGTTCACTGCACTGATGAGTTCCGTTGGTTTCTTGGCGGATGGCTGGTGCATCTACCCGAGTTGATGGTCTTCTACGCACCCACAGTAAATTCCTATAAGCGCTATCAGCCCGGCTCTTGGGCGCCGACGCGTATCGCCTGGAGCTACGACAATCGCACGGCCGGTTTCCGCGTCGTCGGCCGCGGTCCCAGCCTGCGCATTGAGTCACGCGTGCCGGGCGCCGACTGCAATCCCTACCTTGTTTATGCCGCCTCACTGGCATCGGGTCTAGACGGAATCGCCAATCGCATTGAACCACCTGACGTCTTCGAGGGTGATGTTTACGCCGCTGAAGAACTGCCCCATGTTCCTCGAACACTGCGTGACGCAACGGACCTCTTTGAGCAGAGTCACTTTGCCCGCAATACCTTCGGCAATGATGTTGTCGATCACTACACTCACTTCTTCCGTACCGAACAAGCGGCATTCGACCATGCCGTAACCGACTGGGAAAGAAAGCGATACTTTGAAAGGATTTAGAGGGTAGAGTTCGGGGGGGATTGGGGATTGGGCATTGGGAAATTGATTGTGTAAACAATAGCTGCAATGCAAAAAGTCTTTGTCATCGGTATCTCCCATTCACCAATCCCCATTCCCTAATCCCCTCCGGCGCCATGACCACAAACAACACCGTTCTCCCCATCATCGGCATTACGACCTATGGGCGAGATGCTGACAACAAGTTTTCGTTACCGAGTGAATATGTGGACGCTGTGCGGCGCGCCGGTGGCATCCCGGTGCTTCTGCCGCCGGGTGAGCGTGCATTGGACTCGCTACTCGCCCAACTTGACGGTTTGATATTGGCAGGCGGCGGTGATCTTGATCCGAAGCACTACAACAGCAATGGGCACGAGACGATCTATATGCTCGACCAGGAGCGCGATCTGACCGAGTTGGCGTTGGCGCGGTATGTGGTCAGCCAGCAGATGCCTACGCTGGGTATCTGTCGCGGGGCTCAGGTTATCAATGTGGCCATGGGCGGTACGCTGATTGAGCATCTGCCGGACGAGGTGGGGGAGTCGATTTTGCATCGCCTGCCGCCGCGGGAACCAGCATCCCATGCGATTGACATCGACCCTTCCTCCCGACTGGCTATTATCCTACAGGAACGCCGGATCGATTCAGCCTCCTGGCATCATCAGGCCATTCGCCGGATCGGCGAGGGGCTGAGTGTGGCGGCCCGGGCGAACGACGGCACCATTGAGGCCGCTGAGATGGTGGGGCATCCCTGGCTTGTCACCGTTCAGTGGCATCCCGAGCTGACCGCCGCCGATGATCCGGTGCAGCAACGGCTCTTTGACGCGTTTGTGGAAGCATGCCGTCAAGAGCTAAGGCCTAGCCAAAACAGCGTGTATTGAAAGGGGAGAAAGATGGATCGCTTGAAGGGCAAGACTGCTCTGATCACAGGGGCCGGCAGTGGCATCGGTCGTGAGACCTGCCAGCTTTTCGCCGAAGAGGGAGCCGAGATCGTCGCCGTTGACATCAACTTGGAGACTGCTCAGGAGACAGCTAGGATGGTTCGGGAGGGCGGCGTCAACGCCACCTACTTCAACGCTGACGTCTCCAGGACTGCCGACTGCCAAGGCATGATACGCCATGCCGAAGAGGTCTTTGGCAAGCTGGATATCCTCTTCAACAACGCCGGGATCATGCACAGCCAGGATGATGATGCGGTCAACACAGAGGAAGATATCTGGGATCTGACCATGGCCATCAACCTCAAAGGCGTCTGGCTGGGCTGCAAGTATGGAATTCCGGCGCTTCGCCGTGCCGGCGGCGGATCCATCATCAACACGGCCTCGTTCGTAGCGCTAATGGGCGCAGCCACCCCGCAGATAGCCTACACGACGTCCAAAGGCGGGGTTCTTTCCATGACACGTGAGTTGGCCGTGGTCCATGCCCGGGAAAACATCCGCGTCAACGCGCTCTGCCCGGGCCCGCTGCGCACCGAACTGCTGATGAGCTTCCTCAACACGGAGGAAAAGCGTCAACGGCGGCTGGTTCATGTTCCTATGGGCCGGTTCGGTGAGGCAAAAGAGATGGCCCAGGCTGCACTCTATCTGGCCTCCGATGAATCCTCCTATGTGACCGGAACCGAGTTCATGGTTGACGGAGGCCTCACAGCCGCCTATGTGACGCCTGAGTGACAAAGGAGAAGGAAAGACCATGCCATGGATAGAACAGATCTCGGTCGAGGATGCGGCCGGGATGCTCAAGAAGGAGTTCGATAAAGCCATTCAGCGAGCCGGTCGACTCTGGCATATCGTGCATATCATGAGTCTCAATCCGCGGGTGCTGAGGACAAGCATGGACCAGTACAGTGCCATCATGCATGGACGTTCGCCGCTGAGCCGTGCCCAGCGTGAGATGTTGGCTACGGTTGTCGCCGTCGAAAACGACTGTTACTATTGAACGCAGTCACACGCCTACGACCTCCGTGCTGAGGTCAACGACCAGTTCGATAATGCCGAAGCTGCCGACCAATTCGTGCATGCCATTGCCAGCGATTGGCGTCAGGCGGCTCTCTCTCCCGCCGATGTGGCTCTCTGTGAATATGCGGTCAAGCTGACCGATTTTCAGGGCGATATGGTTCCTGCGGATCTTGACCACTTGCGCGAGCACGGCTTTAATGACAGAGCCATCCATGATGCCACCCAGGTCATCGCCTACTTCAACTACATCACTCGCATCGCCGACGCACTGGGCGTGGAACCGGAGACGTTTATCGAACCGCCTTGGGGTAAGGCTATGTAGGCGGTCGTTCAGGAAAATGATCCACGGAGGCACACGAACCAAAGTTCAGCAGTTCACGATTTGTCATTCTGAGCGAGTATTTTCGAGCACTTCACTCTAGCAAAGGGCCAGCGAAGAATCTCGCTTTTCACCAAATCGTGAACTACTGAAGTTGCCTTTTGTGTGCCTCCGTGCTCTTCATGGATGGCCGTGTCTCTGTGTTGGACCTAGTCTAACTCATCTTCGCCCAAGGCTACGCCGTCGGCCGGCTCCTCGTGTCCAATATCCAGAAGCACGCCACCTCCCTCAGCTCCACCCGGATCAAGCGCAGTGGGTTGGTCGCCATGGGCATCATTGTGAACGGCAGCGGCTGTCGCCCGGATACGCTTGCCGTGCATTCTGACCAACTGCTGTTCGGAGACGGTCAGCCCGTAGCGATTGGTCGGATGGTCGAGGATGCGCACCAGATCCAGCGAGATGATACGCGACAGGTCTGCCGCGTTGCGAAATTGCTGCCAGCGGTACGGCGCGGATGATGACATAAATGCCTGAGCCGCAGGGGTCAAGCGCCGGCCATGACGAAGCGGAAGGATAGAGCGCTCCAGCTCCCAGGCAAGGTGCCACTCTGCGCCGGCAGGCGCTGTAATATCCTGGCCCATGAGAAAGTAGAAGCGGTCCACGATGGCGATGAGTTCGTAGATGTCATCATATTTGGCGCCGACGGCCGGCGTTCGCCGTATTTCCGCGCCGATCTGTACCGGCAGGCTGGCCATGGCGCGGCCGATGATGGCCCGTTCCGCTTCCAGATCGTTGGTTGCACTGACAAAGATTCGAAGCCGTTCGGCCATGGGTCTTCTTTCTGTTGGGTGGAATGACTGTTTTGGTAGTTATGATCTTCCAAGGAAACCGGCAACCGTTGCCGCGACGATCTCCGGCTTTTCCAGCATGACCATGTGGCCGGCACTGTCGATCAATTCGAGTTGACTGCCGGCGATCTGTTCATGGAGAAACCGGCCCGCGGCCGGCGGCGTCATCCTGTCATCTGCGCCACAGAGTATCAAAGTCGGAGTGCGGATCGAGCTGACCTGCTCGGTTCGGTCGAAGGCGTCGCAGGCGAGAAAATCGCCGTAGAGTAACTCCGGATCCAGCAGAGAAAGATAACGAAGATAGCCGATAGGCAAGCGCCGGTCCGCTTCCGGACCAAACAGTTGCTTGACCAGCCAGACACATGTTATATCGTACTGATCACGTAACTCTGTCAGTATCGACGGCTTGACGCTGAGTCGAGCGCCGGCGCCGATCAGGACGATGCCTGACAGCCGATCTGGATGCTGCAAGGCCATCTCCATGGCAATGGCGCTGCCCATCGAATGGCCGGCGAGCATGAATCGGGACAGGCCGAGCGCATCCGCAAATCCCAGCAGCGCATCCAGGTACGCAGGAATCGACTGTAGGCCTGGCCCGGTCGACTTGCCGTGGCCGGGCAGATCGAGCGCGTAGACCGGCGTCTCGGGCAGCCGACGGATGCCCGGCGGCCAGTTCATTAACGTTCCGCCCGCCCCGTGTACCAGAACTAGCGAATTCAGATCACGCTCGGGCCCGGCTGCACCGTGGCTTCGATAGAAGATCTGCTGGTCACCTACCTCAATCTGCGGCATGTTTGGCCATCAACTCAACGAAGTAGCGCTTTCTGATGACCGGGCGTCAGTTCGGGGTTCTCCATGGCGTACTTGAGCGCAGCCAGGTCAGCATCGACCATCAGGCGGACCAACTGCGGCAGGTCCACGGTCGGTTCCCAGCCCAACTTGGCCCCGGCCTTGCTCGGATCACCGACCAGTAGATCGACCTCGGCAGGTCGATAGAAGCGAGGATCCTGGATCACGTACTTCTCCCAGTCCAGATCAAGATAGCCAAAGGCCTCCTCGACAAACTCTTTGACGCTGTGGGTCTCGCCGGAGGCAACTACATAGTCATCCGGTTCGTCCTGCTGAAGCATGAGCCACATGGCATGGACGTAGTCGGCTGCATAGCCCCAGTCGCGGCGGGCTTCCAGGTTGCCCAACCTCAGCTCATCGGCCAGCCCCAGCTTGATCTTGGCCGCAGCATGGGTGATCTTGTGGGTGACAAATTCCAGGCCACGGCGCGGGCTCTCGTGGTTGAAGAGAATTCCCGAACAAGCGAACATATTGTAGCTCTCACGATAGTTGATGGTGATCCAATGGCCATACACCTTGGCGACGCCGTAGGGACTGCGCGGGTAGAGTGGTGTCGACTCGCGTTGGGGAACTTCCTGGACCTTGCCGAACATCTCGCTGCTGCTGGCCTGATAGAATCGAATGGACGGATCGACGAAGCGGATGGCATCGAGAATCGCGCGTGACGCCCAGGGCTGTGAATTCGCCGGTCAGGACGGGCTGGGTGAAGCTGGTGGGCACAAAGCTTTGGGCCGCCAGGTTGTAGACTTCGTCGGGCTTGTGTTCCTGGAGGATGCCAATCAGACTCATCTGATCGAGCAGATCGCCCTGCACGATCTCAATCTGGTCTTGAATGTGGCTGATTCGGTCAAAATTCAGTGTGCTGGTACGTCGCACCATACCGACCACATCGTATCCTTTTTCAAGCAGCAAATCTGCCAGATAGCTGCCGTCCTGGCCGGTCACACCTGTGATCAATGCTGTTGGCATCGTTTCTTTTCTCCTTGCAAAACATGAACATCGAGCCGATCTGCCAAACCGTCGTTTTCATTCAGATCTGAGTTTAGCAGTCTATTGTTGAGTCGATTGCGGCTTGGTGAGCTGCCGTCGCCAGCCGTCAAGCAGGTCGGCAAGCGAATGGCGCAGATCGATCTGCGGCTGCCAACCGGTAGCCTGCATCAGCTTTGTACTGTCACACTCGCTTACCGGTACATCACTGGGCCGCAGGCGCTCGGAATCGAGTTCGACGGTTACGTCAACGGGCGTTAGAGACAGAAGTGTGTCCAGTATCTGCTGGACCGAATGACCATTCCCACTGCCTACATTGAAAACGTCTCCGCCGCCCGCCCGTTCCAAAGTCAGCCAGTAGGCGCGTACGACATCACGTACGTCGGTGAAATCTCGGATGGCTTCAAGATTGCCAACACGCACGATCGGTTCGTGCTGGCCGGCTTCGATTTCAGCAATCTGACGGGCGAAGGCGCTGGCCACGAAATCATCGGACTGGCCGGGTCCAATATGATTGAAGCTGCGCATTCGCACGGTCTCCAGGCCATGGCTATTCCAATATTGGAGGGCCATCATATCCTGAGCGACCTTGCTGACGCCATACGGGCTATTGGGCCGAAAAGGCGCCTGTTCGTTCACCGGGATATCTTCCGGCTGGAGTAGGCCATAGACCTCATTGGACGTGACAACCAATACCTTGCTTCGAGGTGCTCTACGCACCAATGCTTCCAGCAGATTGAGCTGACAGTGAATGTTAAGTTCGTAGGTTGTCCACGGTTGTTGCCAGCTACCGCCTACATCACTCCATGCTGCCAGATGGAACGTATACTCCGGGCGGACCTCGTCGATTAGTTCGTTCACCCAAAGAGCATTGCGTAGGTCTCCACGATGTAGTTTGAGCTGTTCGCGCAGATGCTGAATGCGGAAATCATGGCGATGGATGACGCCGTGTATCTCTAGGCCCGGCTGGCGAAGTAGAAAATCAGCCAGAAAGCTTCCTGCAAACCCGGCAATGCCTGTGACCAGAACACGCAATTGAAATTACCCCTTGCCTTTGTTGGCTGGATCGATTCAATAGACTGACTAGAGTATAGTGCAAGAGAAGGACCTTACCCAAATGATCCTGGAATATGGGTGCATCTACTGCATAAACGAAAATTAGCCGAAAATGAGTCCACTGAAAAACGGGATCTTGACACGAGTTTACACGAATGATCACGAATCTTCTCTCTGCGGCGACGACGCAATTCGTGTAAATTCGTGACCGTTGGTGTCTTATTCTTTTTCCATCTGGCGAAATCTGTGGCGAAAGGGGCTTTTTGCGGTGGGCTCATGAGTGCGCCGCGAGAGCTGGACGAGATTGTCAGCGGGAGACAAAACTAGATGATGGCTGCATTCGGTATAAATTTCGCATAGCAAATTTTGGGTTTGTTCACCCATACCGAGCGCGGAAGCAGGTCCAACAAGTTGGGGGTCGCAGACGGGTCAAGTTTATGTTAATATGGAACGGTATCATCGATCGGCTAAGAACCGATGTTGTTCCAGTTCGGCAAAATGGAGATGACCTTGATGGACAGCAGAACAGCAAACAATGAACAGGGTGACATGGGATCGGCTGCACACGCATCATCGGCCCTCCAGACTACGGATCAGCCGGCAGCTGCGTCTGTAAACGCGCAGACGCCCTTGGTGGCACAGACCCCTTTGCCCTCTGTGCCTGAGAACTACAGCAGAGAGCATAAGGAACTTTACGAGGCATGGGTCGACCATATCAAAGCCGGCTATGAGAATAATGATCAGATCTTTCAGCGAATTCTGGACGCCTTCATGCGCTCCCACAATTCCACAGTGATCATGAATTGGATTCTGTTTGGCGTTGGGATCGGCTTTTTTGTCACTTCTGTATTACTGGCGCTCTTCCGCGATGCAGCCGTGCCGGCTGTGCTCTTTGGCGGGCTGAGCATCGGGGCCTTTCTGACCTACTTCTTGACACGGCCGACCCAGGCTGTTGAGGAAAACCTCCAGTACGTGACCTGGCTGGGGATCATCTACAATAGCTATTGGACGCGGCTTGCCTGGTCATTTGACGAAGAGTCGGCCCAGGCGGTGCTGGATGAGGCAACTGAAGATGCGATTGTCCAACTGAAGGATTTGGTCGCACGGCACGCCGAGTCGACCGGGAAACGACCCAACTTGCCGGACCTGCCAGGGGGATCTGCCGACTAGGGATTCCCGCCGGGAATCCCTATACAGTTCCTACCAGTGGTAGAGGTACTGGATTTCTGTCGTGGAACTTGTGCTGAGCGCAGCCGAAGTATTCACGCCCACATGAACTAGCCTCCTTGTGGATGTACGAGATAGATGTACGAAGAAGACGTTGCTAGACAGAGAGCCCCAGGCCGTTTCGGCCTGGGGCTCTCTGTCTAGCAACGTATGGCACGCTCGACTGTTTGATCTGCTGCAATCAGCCCTGCCCAATGATATGCAGGCAGACCGGCGATTGCGCTTCGGCGCTGTGACAGTGGGTGAGCAAGCCCGTTGTCGGATCGATGGAAAATGTCTCGACATTGTGTGTGTCTTGATTGGCTGCATACAGATAGCGACCTGCCGCGTCGAGAACAAAATTGCGCGGCGTCTTCCCCCGTGTGGACTCGTGTCCGACGGCTGTCAGTCTGCCGTTCTCTGCGTTGATCGTGAAGATGGCTATGCTGTCATGGCCCCGATTGGAGCCATAGAGAAATCGACCCGATGGGTGGATGTGGATATCGGCGCAGGTACTGTCACCTTCGTAGTCGTCCGGTAACGTGGAGATGGTCTGCTTTACCGTCAGGCCGCCACTTGCCTCATCATAATCAAAGAGCGTGACCATGGAACCCATCTCTTGAATCAGGTATGCATGTTTGCGATCAGGATGGAAGGCAAAATGGCGGGGGCCGGAGCCGGGCTCTACGTCTACCCACGGTTGCGCAGCCGGCGTCAACTGTCCATTCTTGCCATCGATGGCATAGATCATGACTCTATCAGTGCCTAGATCGGCGACAACGGCGAAGCGTCCGGTCGGGTTGATGTTGATCGAATGGGCGTGTGGCCCTTTCTGGCGCTGTGGGTTGATGCCGGATCCTTCGAGTTGGATGACGCAACTCACCGGCTTCAGACTGCCGTCTTCAGCCAGGGGAAACATTGAAACCACGCCGGAACCGTAGTTGGTGAGGAACAGGTATCCGCCATCAGGACCGACACAGAGGTGGCAGGGGGCGATGCCATGGCTCGCCTGCTGATTCAGTAGCGTCAGCCCGCCCTCGTCGTCTATGGCGTACGCTGCCACTGAGCCGGAGGGACTGCCCTCGTATTCCCCTACCTCGCTCACGGCATAGAGATATCGCTCTGTCGGGTCGACGGTCAGAAAGGTTGGATTCTCTAGTCCAGGCGTGGTTTCAACATAGGTGAGCGCGCCAGTTTCACCATCGATCTGATAGGTGTATATGCCTTGGGCAGCACCCTGCACATGGGGCTCACTCCGGGTGTAGGCGCCAATGTACATGAGGTTGGCTACGGTCATCGTTTTCTCCTCGCGATTTCGCTATCATATCTGGGAAAGTTGGGTGAAAGTATGCCGATAGCTCACTACCATACACATTTCAGGAAGGTGAACAGACAGGCAATCTGAATTCAACCAGAACAGTCAGATCTTGATTCAAGAAGTACTCAAGCAAGTCCGATCCGAGCTGAAAAAGGCTGAGATCGCATCGATCAGTGCGATGAATCTGGTTCTTCCAACCGTCTTCAAGTGCGATGACGCCCAGGTAGATGATCCAGATGTAGGCCAGGCAAGCAGCAATCATGAGCCGATGCAATCGCCGAGGATCGCTGATGTGGCTTTTGTGAAGCTGAAAGCCACGACTTTTCTGGTCGGAAAAGAAAGTCTCGATTCGCATGCGTTTGCGATAAAAACGACAGGCTTCTTCCATGAGCGGCAGGTTGGTCACCAGGTAGATAGGCTCCTTGCATTCTCGGTCCCACCAGAGAATGACCATCACAGGACCGTACGCTTGTCGGGTGAACAGGACATCATGCAGTGCGCTGCAACTATCGGGCCAAGGCTCACAATCATCCAGGCTCATCCAGGCACCGTCGTGATAGACCTGGGTATTCTTGGCCGTTCGACAGACATATTCCCAGCCGACGGTGGCGACAAAGGTCTGCAATTCGATGCTGTCGAACTCACCATCGCCCAACAGAACCACAGAGGCATCGTCCGGTAGCAGAGCCTGCAGTTCGTTGAGCAATTCAACGTGCATTTCGGCGGCAAAGTGTCCTTTGTTGCCGGTTCTGACCATCCAGAGCAGTGGAATCGCTCGTTTCTGGTAGATCAAACTGACCATCAAGGTCACGCAATTGCGGCCCACTTCGCTGCCGTCAATCGCAATGACCAAGGTCTGACTCGACAGGTGCGCCAGCAAGTCCTCGATAAATGGAAGCATATGCCATTCGTAGCTGACCTGCTTGTTCTTGTACCAACGGCTCAGCCGTATTTCCTGACTGGTGACCTTGGCCTTGCCGGGTGCCTTTTTGGCCACTTCTCGTGTACTTGTGCTTTTGCTGGCCACAATGCCGTTGATGAACATGGCCAGTACCTCTATTGACTGTCGCAGACGCCCAGTTGGCTCGACCGGATGAAGTTGCATCAACGCCGCGTCGATGGCACGATATCGTCTTAGGTTGTCGCTCATGCTTTGCTCCTTTTCTTTGGTTGGAATCGAAGCTTACATGAGTGACAACCATTTTCAAATCATCCCTCCTTTCGAACTAATTTTCTGTATGGTAGTGAGTGCCGATAGAATGACGTTCGGCTTCTGAAAAAGCCGGACGTCCGGATGTCGGATTGTGAAGACGGAGCCTGCACTCCTCACCGGCATGATTTTTTGGTTCTCCCGGATCTCAGGTGGTAGGGCGGGTTTCCTTACCCATGCGCATCAAGTTAAGGGTTATGTTAAACCCATCGCCTGTTCAAACCGGCGTGCAGCAACGGCTGAAGCCGGCTGCTAAGAGCGAAAAGCCGCCTAAGCGGCTGAGCTCAAGCGCCTGAGGGCGCTTTTCGATGGTAGCGGCGGGATTCATCCCTGCCGAAATCGACGGCAACGTGAGACGTAACGCTTAGCTTGATGCCTATGGGTTTCCTTACCCACCCTACCACCTGAGATCCTGTTGAGCTGATTCTTCACCATTTCCGAGTGTAGCCCGCAGCGTGTTGATTGTCAATGGCTGCGTTGGCTGCTTGATGATGCCCTGTCCCTACGTGTATATTGCAGGTTGGATATGGACATGCCCGAACCTGTTTGACAGTCCGGTGTGTTCAAGGCTACAGTCGAGATCGGTTTGAGTTCAGTGACACATCTTGGGAGACGAAAACAGTATGACTGAGCGAGGGTTTGAGATATACGATGATCGATTTCGGGTGCTGCTGCGACCTGATTCGGTGTTGGAGAAGCTGTGTACCGGTACCGTCTGGGCTGAAGGACCCGTCTATTTTGAGGAAGACGATTGCCTGTTGTGGAGCGACATTCCCAACAACCGCATGTTGCGCTGGTCAGAGCAGGATGGCATGTCTGTTTTCAGGGAACCGGCCAACTTCACCAACGGCCATTATCGGGACTTGCAGGGTCGGCTGGTTAGTTGCGAACATGGCGGCCGGCGAGTCACGCGCACGGAGCCTGACGGCAGCATCGTTGTCCTGGTGGACAACTATCAAGGAAAGAAGCTTAATTCGCCCAACGATCTGGTGGTCAAGTCTGATGGAACCATCTGGTTCACCGATCCGCCCTACGGTATCCTCAGCAACGTCGAGGGGTACCAGGCTGAGAGTGAGATCGGAGCCAACTATGTCTATCGCCTCGATCCTGAAACAGGCGAACTTATCGTTGTCGTTGAAGATTTCGACAAGCCCAACGGGCTGGCGTTCTCGCCCGATGAACGAGTGCTCTACATCTCGGACACGGGTGGTTCGCACACGGAGGGCGGTCCCCATCATATCCGTGCCTTTGATGTTTTGCAGGATGCGACATCAAGGCCGTTTCTGACCAATGGACGTCTCTTTGCTGAGATCACTCCGGGGTTGTCCGACGGTTTTCGCATCGACATGAACGGTCACCTTTTTACGAGCGCAGCCGACGGCATCCACGTGTTCAGCGCTGACGCCGAGCTGCTGGGCAAAATCCTTGTGCCCGAAGTTGTAGCCAACTGCACCTTTGGCGGACCAGACAAGGATCGCCTCTTCATCGTTGCCACCACTTCGCTCTATTCCATCATGCTCAACACCCGGGGAGTTCAGCGTCCGTAGCAAATCAACGTCCACATAGGTGACATTCCTTGTTTTCCCTCGTTGCGCAGTCATGAGTGATGGGTACAAAACGAGCCGTCGGCTTGACCGACGGCTCGTTTTCTGTTATGAGCGTCTCCAGTCGATATAGAATCGATCTCATGTAACGCCGCCTCTCTGTTCAACAGCGCACGCCAAGCGTTTTGGTCCAGTCCTACCGCACGCACGTAAGATCCGTAGCCAACATGTCGTCCATATGACAGTGGGTTTTCCTGATGGCGGATGAACCATGATCGGATGAATCAGGGTCGGATGGTCGAGGGCCGACCGCACCAGGAAAACCCCTCAATCTCCATCGTGGCAGCCCTGGGAAGTGGCGGACAGAACCCCTGGCCCAAGGGCAACGAAATGAAGTGCGGAAATAGGACAGAACCATGGACACCAGATCGCAAACTCAATCGAACATTCTGGACGGTGCTGATCGTCGGCCTTCTGATGGCTGGCGTGACAGCGATTCTGTGGAGCGTCGTCGGCGGCAGAACAGAGAGCCAGACGTCAATGTCCTCAACCATCGAATCAGACATCGAAACTGTGACCAACCCGCTACCGCCTGCACCGGTGGCCGGCCATCCAGCCCCGGATTTCACGCTGGTCTCTCTGGACAGCGGCGAGCCTGTCTCGTTGAGTGATTTTCACGGGAGGCCGGTCATTGTCAACTTCTGGGCATCCTGGTGTGGACCCTGTCGCCTGGAAATGCCCCATCTACAGGAAACGCATCTGGCTGGACAGGATGAGGGGGTGGTCGTGCTTGGCGTCAATCTGACCCAGCGTGAAGGCAACCAAGACGATATTCAAGCCTTTGTCAACGAATTTGGCGTGACGTTTCCCGTCGTGCTGGATGAAGAGGGCGACGTGGCAACGCTCTATGAAGTCCGCGGTCAACCGGCGTCCATCTTCATCGATCCCAACGGCGACGTGGAGACCGTCTTCTATGGGCCGGTGACCCAGGCCTTTATTGATGAACAGCTTGCCTCGATAGTAGGCTCGTGATTGGGTGCATCGTTGATCAAAACGGACATTTTACCAGATCGATAGTTTCTGGCCGCCGATTTTCAGGGACTGAGAGATTCAGGAATCTCCCAATCTCGGGCCGAAGGCCAAAATCTACCAGTTCCAAAAGATATGATCTCGTCGTACTTTCAGATTAGGTTGCCAATGTAAGTTTGCTTCGTTCAGCAGTAGAGCGAGCGTGGTACAATCGTCCGCACACAGTTCCCCAACCTTGAACAGGACGATGCCAAATGAGCCAGCGGACAAACGACGAGTGGATTGCCGCGCTGACAAGTGCAGATTCTGATCCGGCACTAGATGACTTGAGAGCGCTTCTAGTCCGTGGATTGAGCAATGCTCTACTGCGTGGCGGAAACGTCACCGAAGCCGATCTGGAGGATTTTGCCCAGGACGCATTGCTGAAAATCCTCAACGGGCTTGACTCGTTCCGGGGAGAGAGCCGCTTCACCACATGGGCGCAGAAGATCGCCGTGCGCGTTGCCTACACCGAGCTACGCCGCAAGCGCTGGCAGGATTGGTCGTTGGAGCGTATGGTTGAGGGCGAGGATGGTGATGCCACGGGCGACTTCACGCCCCTGTTGCTGGCCGACGAAGCACCGGATCCCGAGACCCAGGCGGTGCGTGATGCGTTGCTCGAAGTGGTACAGCAGACCATCGCCACCCGATTGACCGAGCGCCAGCGTACGGCCATGATGGCCGTTATGGTCGAGGGTGTACCCATGGAGGAGGTCGCCGTTCGAATGGGCAGCAACCGCAACGCACTCTATAAGCTGATGCACGACGCCCGCAGCCGGCTCAAGCAGGAACTGCTGGCATCGGGTTATTCGAGTGAAGAGATTCTGGCAAGTTTTGACTAAGGCCATTCCAGAGAAATAAATATACGTTGCAAGGAAATCTCTGCCTGGAATGGCTTGAGGCTTTGCCAACTCCCGTATAGTTACTATTTTGGAAAAGCCTAAGGCCATTCCAGAGAGATAAATATACGTAGCAAGGAATCTTTGCCTGGAATGGCTTGAGGCTTTGCCAAGTCTCGTATAGTTACCACTTTTGGAAAAGCCTAATCCATCACGACAGTTCGAGAGTAGGCATTATGCAAGGCTGGTATAGACGGTTTCAAGCATGGTTTGGCATTGGCTCTGGTGACGACTCGCCGTTGCCGGAGCTGGAAACGCTCGCAACCGATTCGGGCATGGCATCGTCCGAACGCTCGGCGCTGGACGCCAAAATGGTCATCACCATGGCGATGAGCGTGGAGCCGGATGAGCTCGATTGCGACGAGTTCTTCGCGCAGATGGATCGCTTTGTGGAGCTGGATCTTGCCGGCGAGGATGTCGCCGCGCTCATGCCGCTTGTGCAGGAGCATGCCGAGCGTTGTCGAGATTGCCGAGAGGAATATGAAGCGCTGCGGCACGCGCTGGAAGCGGTTGGCTAAACTGAGACTTCTACGCGATCGATCGTTTCTGACCACAAGGATTCAGGGATTAAGAGATTGAGGGATGGAGCGATTGCGGACTTGGAACCATCCCGATCTCAGGCCGAAGGCCAAGATCTCTCAATTGAATATGCTCTCGTCGTGCCTTTGGTTAAGATCGAGATCAGATCGACACTAAACTGCACGAACAAAAGTCGGGCTTCTGCCAGAAGCCCGACTTTTGTTTCTTCAGGTTGACGATTCGTCAGTTCAAGTTTGGGCACGCCTCGCGGATGACCTCAGCGACGTACTCGATCTCGCCCAATGTCAGCGACGACGCCGAGGGCAGATAGAAGCCGTCGCGACAGAACTGCTCGGCCACCGGATAGCGCTCGCCCTTGAACTGCTCCCAATAGATGGGCTGGCAGTGCATGGGGATGAAGAAGGTGCGGGTCTCGATGCCGTTGTTGGCCAACACGCCACGTAGTTCGTCGCGGTTCATGCCATATTCCTCGGCGTTGACCAATATGCCGTACATCCAGAATACATTCTTGGCCCAGGGCGCCTCAGGCGGCGTCGTGATGCCGGGAACAGAAGCCAAGCGCTGAGTGTAGCTGGCCGCATTGTTACGACGGGCATCAGTGAACCGATCCAGTTGCTCTACCTGGGCCAGTCCTACAGCCGCTTGCAGGTTGGTCATGCGGTAGTTGAAGCCGACAAACTTATGCCAGAAGTGGCGCTCATTGCTGAAGGCATGATCGCGCAGGTTCCATGCCAACTGGGCCAACTCGCGATTATTGGTGGTGACAATGCCGCCCTCGCCGGTCGTAATGATCTTGTTGCCGTAGAAGCTGAAACCCGCTGCATGGCCCAGACCCCCAGTGCGTCGCCCCTTGTACTCGGCTCCGTGGGCCTCGGCCGCGTCTTCAATGACCGTGATGCCGTGCTTGTCGGCCAACTCCATGAGCGGATCCATGTCGACAGGATGACCATAGATGTGCACCGGCACAATGGCCTTGGTGCGCGGCGTGATCTTCTCGGCGATCTGGTCGATGTCCATCTGCCAGTAGGTCGGCTCTTGATCGACCAATACCGGCTTGGCCCCGCAGTAGGTGACCGCATTGGCCGTGGCAATCATGGTGAAGGTCGGGATGATCACCTCATCGCCCGGTTCCAGGCCAAGCGTCGCCATGGCCAGATGCATGGCCACAGTGCCGTTTGCACAGGCAATGCCGTACTTGGTTTGGCAGACCTCGGCGAAGTTGGCCTCGAATTCACGGATGAAGCTACCGGCGGAGGAGATCCAGTTGGTCTCGACGGCCTGCTGGACGTATTTCATCTCGTTGCCGGTCAAGGTCGGCTCACAGACTGGGATGATGTCGCGGCGTTGGTAGTCATCAAAGCTGGGAATCGGCTTGTAGCGGACACGGACTTCAGGATCTGCGGCCGGGATGATCTCGGCCAACTCGCCCATATCTTCTAGCCGCAAGGTTGCAGGTTTCAGCATGCTTCTTGTCCTTCAGATCAGTTGTCAATTGACCATTGAACGTTGTCAATTGACCATTTCACAACTCATTCTCTACGACCCATCTTCTCGATATACCTGCCAGGCGGCGCTCACATATTTTCTGCCTTTGACCAAATAATCGACCAGATTGGCCCCGGTCTTGCTGTCGCCGGCAGTGCGCGGCACACAGACGTAGGGGACCTCCACCACATTGTATCCCAATCGGTTGGCCCTTCCCAGTAAGTCTATACAGTATTCGCCATAATCGCCGCGCAGGCGAATGGTCTCCAGCACCTCGGCGCGCGCCGCGATGAAGCCGCTGGTGTAGTCGTGGACATCATTGCCGAGCAGGGCCATGGCATAGGTGTTGATGACGCGGCTGAGCGATCGGGCCACGAACCCATGGGCTATGTCCGCACCGCCGGGTATCCAGCGCGAGCCGACCGCTACATCGACAGCCATGTCGACCGACCTGCTGCCATTCGCCTCAACATCTACATTCACGATGGCGGAGACCAACTTTGGCACGTCCTCAGGCGGCATGGAGAGGTCGCAGTCCATCCATGTGACGATGTCTGCGCCGTGTGTCCAGATCGCCTCATCGATGCCCCGTTGGATGGCCGAAGTCAACCCGGATTCGGTCGTTCGTCGCACAAGGTGAATGACCTCGTCGCCCGGCTGGTTTCGTTCCGCCGCTACCTCTTCGACAACCTGCCATGTGCCGTCGGGCGAGTCGTCATCGACCACGAGTACGATATGGGGCGTCACGGCGCTGTCGAGCACGCCCTCGATCAGCGTACGAATGTTGTCCCGTTCGTTGAAGGTGGGCAGGACTGTGCAGACGAGTGGCCTATCCGCTGATTCAGAATCAAGTTTGGACATAGGAAGTGCCTTGTTCCATGAGCATGAGAAGTTGGGCTTTTCCCAGAAGCCCAACTTTTGGTCACGTCGCTACTTTCGGGCGAGCACATAGAGGCTGAGACCCAAAGGAAGGTTGCGTCTGCGTAACCATCGAGCTTCGGCCGTCAGCACGCCGGCCATCAGCTTATCGAGCGTTGTCTGCCTGACCATCGTCTGCCCGACCATCATCTCAAACATGGGCAGCAGTCCGTGGCGTTGCAAGAGCCTGATTCCCGCCACGGGCGGCATCAACAGCGCGTTGGCGTAGGTGCTACGCATCGGCCGCAACCCCTGCGCTTGCAGCAGCGCAATCAGGTCGGACTTTCGCTGTCGTCTGCCCGTGTTGAAAGCGACATCGTGTGGGCCCTCCAGCCATGCGTGGACGCTGACACGCACGATCAGTAGACCGTTGCGCTTCAACACACGGCGGCATTCGCCCAATGATTGTGCGGGATCGACACCAGCTTGGTCAAGCGAGTCGAGGGCCAGCAGCAGCGCAACACTACCGTCAGCAAGCGGAACTCGGTTTATGTCGGCCTGGATGGAGTTGCCTGTACGCGTCGCTGCTGTCTGTTGAATGGCGGCCGGATGCAGGTCGAGTCCGTAAATCTGACGATCTGGAAGCTGGTGCGCCAGTTCAGCCGTCATTGCACCGCCGCCGCAGCCGAGATCGATCAGCGGCCCAAATGGAAGCGCTGGACCGGTCAACAGCGCACGCGTGACGCGCCGCATGCCGATGCTCCAGCCGTAGCTCTGCTCGGATCGAAAGAGCAGCGGGAGCAGATTGCCTACAGAATCACTTTTGTCAGGAGTCGTGCTTTTCTTATTCAACTGCAAATGTTCCCAGATCGATGCCCGCGCCATCAACAGGCAGGGTGCTTCCATCGGCTTGGTACAGACCAATTCTCAGTCCATAGGCGCCGGTCGGCAGATCGGCAGGCAATTGGATCTGATATTCGTCAAGCACGCGCCAGCCCGCTTCCCAATCCGTTGTAATCAGACTGCTGTTGCCCGGTCTGCTGTCCCGTCCGGCCAGCACCGAACCATTTTCCGTGTTGACCACATGGGTGTAGACGGTCCGATCCCCGGATGGCTGCGAATCTGTGGTCCAATGCAACTGGAGATAGATCGTCTCGTCAGGATGGGCTGACTCAGGCAGCAGATCGTAGCCGGCCAACCCAATGCCGTCGCCAATGGGTCGGTTGAGAGCGACCTGCGGCGGTCGCAAGGGGGTGGATTGGGCTGGACGTGTGTAGACACGAGCGTAGACATTGCCCTGGCGATCGGTGAACTCGCGGGTCACGTTGGCATCGGGGAAAACCTCGGGCAGCAGTAATCGCGTGCGGAAATCTTCATGCTCGACGACCAGGTAGTGCTCGTCAGAGTCATTGACACCGGCTGTCAGCGGGAAGATGTGTCGTCCGTCAAAGCTATGGGGTGGGATGTCGCCGGGCTTGCGCCAGGCAAAGGCGAGGGTCGGATGTTCACCACCCCGCGGCGTCATATAGAGCACGGCATCGTCCGGCTGTTCCGCGATCCACTGGCTCATCTCCCAAAAACCGGCGTCGAAGGCATAGTAGAGATCGGGCAGAGAAGACCAGCGCGTAAAATAGGTCTGGACGGAGATGAATCCGCCGAGTACGAGCAGAAGCACGGCGAGCCAATGCAAATGCCGGCGACGCAGCGTGCTCCATGACCAGACGGCATCCAGTCCGAAACCGCCGAGAACGGCCACCGGGGCCGACGCGCCCAGCACGCGATGGAAGTGGGGCGCATATTCGCTGAAGACGCCCGGCAGAAGCATACCGATCAGGCCGATGATGGGAATGGAAAAGGCTGGCCGTCGAATGCGCCACAGCGCCAGCCCTAGCCCAAGGTAGAAGGGAATGGCCAGCCACAGGTTCAGCGCCGGTTCGCCGGGCAGATTGCGCCGCGGATCCAGATCGCCTGGGCTGCCGAAGGGACCGAACATCTTGCCGGTTGCCCAGATGCTCTGCCAGATCGAGTTGTCCGCCGGGCTGCCTGTCTCACCGACAATGACAAGCTGGGTTGGCCGCAGCAACAGCAGGTCAAGGTTTTGCGCGAAGAACCAGCAAAGCGGCAGGATGAGGAGGATGGCCGTCGCCGCGGTTAGGAAAAGATCGAAGATCGAAGATCGAAGATCAGGGCTCGCTGTGCGCGTTGAAGTCGCTGCCGCCCGATCTTTGTTCTTTGTTCTTCGATCGAGTATCAGTACCCCAGCCACCGGCACCATCAACACCGGCACAAACCACGCCGCCTGGTAGGTGTACATGCCCGCGGCCAGGACGACGCCGCAGGCGATGAACCAGAGTCTGTGGCCGGTTCGCCAGCCACGCAGCAGCAGCCATGTCGAGGCGGCCCAGATCAGGGGCACGATGATCGGTTCGATCCCCATGCGGCTGAAGTGAATGTGCCAGCGCATGACGGCCAGCATGGCCGCTGCCAGCAGCGGAAATGTTGCAGAGAGGCTGCTGACCGGCCACATGTCCAATCGCCGAAGCTCGGTAGCCAGGAGATAGACCGCCACGACGCCCAGGACGCCGAAGATTGCGGCAGTCGTGCGCATGGCCGTGGGCCCGGCCTCGCTGCCCAAAGCGTCAAAGAAACCGAAGGTGAGTGCATTGGCATAGGCGTTGAGCGGCGGCACGCCAAAGTTGCCGGTCAGGAAGATGGGGCGATAGGAAGGATCGGTTAGAATTCGCCAGGCCTCCAAGCCTTCGAATGATTCATCGAAGTGGAAGCCGGGCGGGACGGCATCAATACGCCAGAGACGTAAGACCGCAGCGATCCCGATTACAAGAAGAAGCCCGATCCAGGTAAACGCTTGGGATCGGGTGATTAAATCTCTGCTCGACATGTTGGAGATTATATCATGAGCGGGCCGCAGCGTCGCATGCTAGATCACCCCCTTGCGATTCTGTCAGCGCATCTCTATACTTGAAACCGGCAGCCAGATGACGGGTCCGGCAGTCACATCCGAAAAATTCCCCGGCTCATCCCAAAAAGGGCACACTGCATGACATACACCCTCATTATCGGCAACCATAACTACTCGTCCTGGTCTCTGCGGGCATGGCTCTACCTTCGCGAGAGCGGGATCGACTTCGAACTCATTCGCATTGCTCTCTTTACGGGCGATTGGCAGGAGAGAATCGGCCAATATTCGCCGACACGACGTGTTCCGGTATTACTGGATCATGGCGGCTCAGACAATGTCAGCACAGAGAATGTCATCACCGTCTGGGACAGCTTGGCAATCATGGAATATTTGCGCGAGCAGGTTCCCGGTGCGCTGGGCTGGCCCGAGCATCCGGCGGGGCGGGCCGAAGCCCTGTCGATTGCCGCCGAGATGCACTCCGGGTTCCTGGCCTTGCGCGATGAATTGCCTCAGAATATTCGCTCAAGCCGGCTGATTCCACTTGCGGCTTTCTCCGACGCAGCGCAGAACCAGATCGCTCGCGTTTTCGACATCTGGAGCGGATGCCGCAACCGCTATGGTGATCAAGGCCCGTGGCTCTTTGGCCCCATGTGTATCGCCGACATTTTGTACGCGCCGGTGGCCATGCGCTTTATCGCGTACGATATCCCGTTGCCTGAGCCGGCAAAGGCGTTTGTGGCTTCAATCGCAGCGCTGCCCTCCATGCAGGAGTGGCGCGACCTGTCTGCCGCCGAGGTTGAGAAGCTGGAGTTCATTGACAACCTTATGCCGGTGACTCAGTCACCATTGACGTTTGGATAGAAAGTCCCGGCGGGCATAGCTCCGGCTCTCTGAACAATTGTAGAGCGCACAACCAGACCTCCGGGAGGTCTAGTGCATCGGCTCTCGCTGTTAGCGCCGGGATTTTGAAGATTGACAATTTAGCGCCCTCATTCTAGGTGCGGTTTGTAACCGCACAATTCTCATGAGAATCAGAGGTCGTCATTGATCGTGCGGCTGCAAATCGCACCTATGCTACATCAAACAACTCGGTGATTTGAATAGCCTACCAATGTTTAGTTTGCACGCCCGCGTGCGAATCACATATAGCGATTGACGTGTCATTAGCGTAGACCCGTGCGCACGAAAGGCGTGCGCACTAAACAGCCAAATCCATAAGTAAAACAATCACCAGTCCTCAGCTAGATGGGTTGAACCAGATTAAGAGGAACAATAATGGAAACAAGAATTCGTCAACGATACAACGATAGTATCCTGAATAGGGCGCTGGCGAGGTTTGGTGTCGCTGAAGGCGGCCCGGATAACGGAAGTGTGACGGCGTTGGATGGGTTTGAGAGTTTCATCTACGAATTTCGGTGCGACCAAGATCGTCAAGGCGGCGACTACATTCTGCGCATTGGCCACAGCAAGCGCCGCAGCGAGGCACTGATCCATGGCGAGGTCGACTGGATCAACTTCTTGGCGGACGGCGGCGCTTCAGTTTCTCGGGCGGTCTATTCCGAGCAGGGTCGATTGGTCGAGGCCATTGACGATGGTCACGGCGATCAATTTCTAGCCACTGCCTTTGTAAAGGCCAAAGGCAGGCCGCCGAGAGAGGCTGACTGGTCGCCGGTTCTCTATGAGACGTATGGTCGCGCACTGGGCCGAATGCACGCACTTAGCCGGAACTACCTGCCGACCGATCCCATTGCTTTCCGGCCCCAGTGGGACGACCCGATCATGATCGGTGAAATGCAACATTTGCCCGCCGGCGAGGAAGAGGCGGCGAGACGATTCCAGGATGTGCTCGATCACTTGGAGCAGCTCCCTAAGACAGAGGATGCCTACGGGCTTATCCATTTCGATGCCCATCCCGGCAATATGTTCGTTGACGAGTGTGGCATGATCACGTTCTTCGACTTTGATGACTGCCACTACCAGTGGTACGCCAACGATATCGCCATTGTGCTCTTCTACAACGTGATGGGGAAGCCGAATGAACAGGCATTCGCAGAGAAGTTCTTGACCCATTTTCTGCGCGGCTATCGCCAAGAAAATCAACTGGATCCGCGCTGGCTGGCTGAGATTCCCTGGTTTCTGAAGCAACGCGAGATCGATCTCTACGCCATCATCCATCGCAGTTTCGATGTGGAGAATCTGGACGATTCGTGGTGCGCTCGTTTCATGGCCGGTCGCACCGAACGGATCGAGCAGAATATGCCCTATCTCGACTTTGATTTTGGGACGTTGGCGGGCCATCTGAGCTAAAATGAGCGTTCAATAGGATCGTTTTGCGATCTCATTTTACTTGCCAGTTGCCCAGTTCGATTGCGTCCTCGCCATCGACCGTATGCAGGCGCTCCCCTGTCTCTCCATCGTACCAGCCGACGAGCAGACGGTAGGCGCCTGGTTCCAAGGCAAGGGGAACTTGAATATCGTATCGATCTGTTACCGGCTCGTCTGTGGGCCATCGAGAAGTTGGGAAGAAGCCGCTGAGCGGTGCCTGATCACGTTGGGCGACGACGGTGCCATCAGGACCGGTGACGTGCAGAAAAGCGGTGAAATTTCGGTCAAGCGGGCTCTTTGTTACCCAAGCAAGGTCTAGCCCGAGAACGTCACCGGGGATGAGTATCTCCGGCAGAGAACTGCGCCCGTTCAGCACGAGACCCTCGGCCCATGTTGCATCCTGCGGCTCCACCGGCAGTGATTCAGTGTCACCAATGTTGAACCAGCCCACGGATATCGGCGGCCCGATCGGATCTCTGTCATCGATGTCATAGGCGACAACGTCCAGGCGATAGAGGCCAGGGAGAAGCTCAGGCACAGCCAGTTGCTTGAACTCGGGAAACGGTTGATCTTCAATGTCGCCCAGCGAGAGAGTCCCCTGATCGATTGGCCCGTCGGTCTGTGCCAGGTTGGTCCCATCCTGGGCAATCAGCTGCAACGACGTATGAAGGTCTTCATCGAGTTCACCCAGCTGCTGCCAGTACAGACGCACGGCCAGCGGCTCGCCTGGGACAGGCTCGCTCCGTTCCCAGCCAACGAGGGCAAGATCCGGCCAGGCCAACGCTGCGTTGGACTCGCCAGCGTCTATTTCCCCCGATTTGAATTCTTCAGCGACGACGTATTCAGGAATCTCCTGCCATTCCTCTGCCAGCAGCACAGACGTCTTTCCGGTCTGATAGATCGGTTGGAACTGCTCCTCGATCATCGCCGTGAACTGTGGTGTAAATGTGGTTGCCAGGCGGTCGCCGTCGATCACCATCCACACACGCTCACTCGATTGAATCGCAGCCCGAAGCTGTTCCGTCGATTGCAGCAGCGGCGCACCTGACCAGCGGTCGATCAGTTCGCCGTCGCGTTTGATGACAAACGGTTCGTATCCCTCCTGGCGCATGTAGTAGTCACATGGCGCACCCAGCACAAGCGCGCAGCCTGCTGCCTGCGGTGTCATGATCAAATCGCCCGGCGCACGCTGGTCCGCCACATAGGCAAAGCCCTGTTCATAGCCCAACATCTCTCGTTCACTCATGTCAACGGCGTCGGACCACATGAAGAATACGGCTATCCCCGTGACGGCGATTGTGGCAATCCAACGGCCCATGGAGCCGGTCAGCAGCCGGTCGACGACCCAGAGCGTGCCCGCTGCGCCGACGAGCAGCCAGAATTGCTGGATGAACAGGATGTAGCGGGGGTGACGCCAGTCTTCGCCGACCACGGTGAGCAGCACCCCAAGGACAAAGAGGAACTGGGCTGAGTACCAGATCGTCGCTTGATGAAAGGGGGCGAGTCCGGCGATGCGCCATCGGTTGCGTCCAACGCCAACCAGGGCGACTGTCAGCGCAATCAGCGCCGCGATCGTCCAAGGCAGTCTCAAAGGCGACACAAAGAGTTGGTCAAACGCCTGCCATGCCGCGGGAATGTCGAGCGAGAGCGCCAGATAGGGAGCGCCGGATTGAATGCTCTCCAACTGGCCCGGCTGGCCGATCTGTTCGATGGCCAGTCGCAGGCCGATGGCGGCGAAGGCGATGCCCTGGCCCGCCAGCACCGGCAGCTTCAGCAGATAGCGGTAGCCGCGCCACCCGATCATGCATAGCACCAAGGCCGGATAGAGCAAGATGGTTGCTTCTTGCGAGAAGAGCGAGGCCGCGAAAAAGAGGCCAAAGAGGATGTGACTGGAATAGCGAAGGGCGTGGTCTTCTTCGGACTTCAGCGGGTAGCGGACCGTCAAAAAGAGAATGCCGACGGCCAGCAGCGACCATAAGGAAAGCGGTGCATAGAAGCGCGCCCGACCGGATGCTTCGATTGCCTCCGGCAAGAGCGCCAGCAGGGCAGCAGCCAGCAAGCCGACGCGCGCATTCCAACTGCGCTGACCCAAAAAGAAGGTCGCGAGTACGGCCAGCACGCCAAAGACCAGACTCGGCATGCGGCCGACCACGTAGGTGAGGCCAAACAACTTACCGACCGCCGCTATCAAGTAGGTTGAGAAGAGGCCGCGGGTGTAGAGCACGCCACTGGGCATGAGGGGTAGACCCGAGTCCATGACCTGGCGGCTGCCCCAGAGCGTGCTGAACTCGTCTACGTGGAGACCCACATTCATGATGTAGCGCCAGCGCAGCCAGATCGCCAACATCACGAAGATAGAGCAGGTAGATTCCACGCGTCAGATAGGAACGACGGAAAGAGATGTTCAAACAGATTTGTACCTTTTCGCTCGAATCACGGCCATTTTTGGGCCAGACCCTTGCCAAAACGTTGATCGTGCCGTTTGCCCATTCATGAACCATGATTTCGTAGGGGTGACCCTTGCGGTCGTCCGCTGTGGTCTGCGGGCGAGGGCAAGTCCCGCCCCTACGATACACGATCCTTGTCCGGACAATTGGTACTATCACACGGCGGCGGAAAAAGCCCCATGAATCGGTAGGTCACGCTACCAGCGTGACAACGCTGAATCATCAGACAGATCCAGAGGTTGTCAATGTCGTCCGGCTGATAGCCGGACCTACGAACCGTGGGATCAATTCCGCTGCGCTGTACTAGGCGCTGTCACAGCAGGCCGAAGCCGGTCATTACTCAATTGCCGATTATTCTGCAATCGACCGTGCGCATCGAAAGCCGGTGCGCCGATTGCGAAAGAGGGGAATGTCATCGAAATGGGGCGCCTCGCCCCAGTGACCAAAATAGCGATAGTAGACGTGGTGGTAATAGAAGCGTCCCCAAAAATCACCACCGCGTAGCACATAAGTTGGCCAGCCCCAATCGTCGTTTGTCACGTCCAGGGAGTCTGTGAAGACGCGTGATACGTCCGAACCCCGTGGATTGGCATAGGGCGACCAACTGTAATAGGTTCGATCAAATTTGTCATTGACCCATTCTGCAGCGTTCCCCGAGACATCCAGCGCTCCATACGGGCTCATGCCATTGGGGAACATCCCGATAGGCACGACATCAACCCAATCGCTGCACTCGCTATCACGCCCGATGTGCATGCGGTCGCACGAGAACTGTTCGTTGCCCCAGGGCCATGCTCGCGTATCAATTGACCCTCTCGCAGCCTTTTCCCATTCAGCTTCGGTCGGCAATCGTTTGCCCTGCCAGCCGCAGTAATCCAGCGCGTCTTGCCGAGAAACATAGACGACCGGATACCGTCCATATTTTTCTTCGCCGTACCGTTCCAGGCGCTCTTCCACCGGTTCTTCGCGTGGCCGATCGCAAACGCCTGCGTCCACACATGCTTTGTAGCTGGCGTTCGAAACTTCGTATTTATCGATTTCAAAGGCATCAAGGTAGACCGTATGTAGGGGTTTGGAAGCAACCCCTGTGCCGTCTTCACAGGGGGAATTGGATTCATCATGGGGATTATTTCTATCACATCCCATGATGAATTCACCGGCAGGGACCGGGACCATGGCATTCAAATCGGCGATTTCAGAGGGGTCCCGTGCCACGGAGAGCGTCCGAAAGCGCCATTCGGGACCCGGCGACCGCCGGCCTTCGGGATCGATGGAAACGATTCGCCACGTATACAAGGTGTCAGGTATCAACGTGCCGGTATCGAGTGCATTTCGACTCACCCGAACAATCGGCTGTTTCGACGCAGTCTCTCCCGGTGCGAGGTAGACTTCGAAATCGTATGGGGAAGAATCGTCCGGCAGCGTGCGTGGATTGTTGTTCCAGCGAAAGAACGTGTTGATACTCACGTCGGTGGCGCCGTCTGGTGGATAGGGTGTGGATGGCGTCGTGTAGTCGCGATAGTTGTCGTAGGACAGGCTGGGAAAGTAGAGAGTATTTTCCTCTTGGCTTGGGTCATCGGCCATGCGGTGGTTGGTTTTCGCATGCATGATTTCTGTTGGTAGAACGAGTTGGAAAATGAGATAGATGAGAACAAGGCTGACGACTCGGACGCTACGGAAATCCTTTGTGAACCAGATCTTGATCATTTGAACCGTACTCCGATTTACTTGGGTGTGATCACGAGCTTGCTGATCCGTGCTTGCGATTCGTGCACGATGCGCGCCGTATTCCTGGATAAGCTATCGAATTCTCGGGTTGGAGACTCGTTGAGGTATAGTAGACTCTCCAAAAAGGGCGACAGAAAGTGACGATTCATCGCTGCTTAAGTTTACCACAGGGATGCTGAAGATCCTCCAGATGTAGCCGTAGTGAGTGCTGAATAGGTTGGATACAGCCGCCTCGATAGAACCAGCAATGAGTGATTCTCGCAAAGAAAAAACCATCGAATTTTTGATCGTCGTACTCTTGCTGGGTGTGGCGTTCGCCCTGCGCCTCTATCGACTTGAGGCGTTTCCGCCCGGTCTCTATGTGGATGAGGCCGCAAACGGCGTGGATGCGCTCGAGGTCGTGGGAGGACACTTTTCGGTCTTCTTCGAACGCAACACCGGACGTGAGCCAGTTCTCATCTATCTCCAGGCCTTGGCGATTGGCATGCTGGGTGCAACGCCGTACGCGCTGCGCGTGGTCCCTGCCGTCATCGGGGCTCTGACCGTTCCCGCCGTCTATTGGATGGTCCGCGAAGCGTTTCGTACGGACCGGTTGCCGTCACGCTGGCTTGGCCTTTGGACGGCCCTGTTTGTTGCCTTCTCCTATTGGCACATCAGCTTGAGTCGGCTTGGCTTTCGCGCCATTCTCCTCCCGCTTATTGCGTCATTGGCATTGGCCTTGTTCTGGCGGGCCTGGCATCGATTGGCCGAAGGCCGCGCAATCCCATGGCTGAGCCTGATTCTTTGCGGCGTTTTCACCGGACTTTGTCTCTACACCTATACTGCCGCCAGGTTGGCGCCGATCTGGCTCGCCCTCACATTTCTGATTGGTTCGATTCAGGTAAGGCACTCTGTGGGCCTGGGTCGGCTGACAGCCTCCTTCGCCGTGATCACGGGTGTTGCGCTATGGGTCTTTGTTCCGCTCGGCGGCTACTTTTTGCTCAATCCTGAACAGTTTTATGGCCGGGCTGCAGATGTCTCCGTCTTCAATCCCTACTTCGCCGGCGATTTCCCCGGACGAGCGCTGGCTGTCAGTATCATCGATACGGCCAGGATGTTTGTCGATCAAGGCGACCCGAATTTGCGCCATAATCCCGCACAACGACCGGTTTTTGATCTGCTGATGGCCCTGTGGCTGTTGGCTGGCATCATCATCGCTGCGATGCGTATTCGAACGCTGCCGTACTTTTTCGCCCTTTCTGGTTTGCTGCTCTTTGCCCTCCCTGCCGTAGTCACGGCTGAAGGGGTTCCTCACTCGCTGCGGGCAATCGGCATGGTGGTCCCGGCCTATCTTCTCGCCGTGATCGGGATGATGTCCGGCGGGCAGTTTGTTTCGCAGCGTTTCAAGCAGGCAACCGTTTGGATGCCCCTGCCATTTCTGCTCATCAGCGCCGCCATCGGCGTGCAGAGCTATTTCGGCGCATTTCAAGATCTCGACCGCTTTCGCGGGGCCTTTCTATCTGATTTTCAGACGATCGATATGTCGGCAGTCGGCGACACCGATGGTGTTTGGATCTGGCCCTTGTCACCGAACTACCACTGGTCCGACAACACCTTCTATCCCTTGGAGTTCATGCATCAGGGACCGGCTGACGCCGGCTTCGCCTGGCTTGACGATGAGACGATCTCGTCATCGGTTGCTGACATCACAAAGGAGAAACGGTTCGCCTATCTTGTGCGCTCTCAGGAGATGACTGAGATCACGAGTGCAGCCTATATCATGGGGGATCCCAAGAATTTGCTTGGATTCCTCCTGGATAAGTACGGCCGCTCCATCGCAGAGTTCGACGCCGAGGAGAATGAGAGTGGCATCCCGTTCACGCTGTACGAATTGCCGGAACAGGCCGACTACGCGGTCCACAATGAGTTCACGCAGGCTGATGTTTCGTTTGCCGGGCAGGTGTCCCTGAACGGCTATGATATTGGCCACACGGCCGTTGATCCTGCTGCACCATCGGCGTCTGCTGAGCCCGATCTTGCCAACCCATCTCTTTCTACAGATCGCGTCGCCGCGGGTGAAAAACTCTGGGTCGTTCTGGACTGGGAGGCGCTTGCGCCTATCGATGTCGATCTGAAGGCCAGCCTGGTAATTCGAGATGATGCCGGCAATCTGGCTGGCCAGGTCGATGATCTGTTGGTCGACGACCGCTATCCGGTCGAGCGGATCTGGGCGGCCGGTGAGCAGACGAAGAGTTATCACATCTTGCCGCTCTGGGCCGGTGTCTCGCCGGGACGCTACGACCTTTCCCTCCGCGTCTATGAGGACGAATCACAGCGCGCCTATCCGGTTGTAGACCGGGATGGGGCGCTCCTGAACAAGGAACTCCGTCTGGGGTCGATTGAAGTCGATCCGGCCGTGCGCCCGCAAGTTGTTGAGCCGGAACATCTTCCTGATGCGCAGTTTACGGTCGGCCCGGATGTGTTGCTGGCCGGCTATGATCTGTCTCGAACATCGGTCGCTCCGGGCGAACAGGTCCCGGTCACGCTTTATTGGAAGGCGCAGGGGACGCCGTCAGAAGACCGTCGTATTACGTTGACTCTCTCTGACGCCGATGGCCTATCGGTTGCTGAGACGCAGGCCACGGTCGGTGGATCGAGTTTCCCGACTGGATCGTGGCGAGCCGAAGAAGTGGTGAGGGATTGGAAAAGTCTGCCGGTTCCGCCCGACGCAGAGACCGGCCTCTATACACTCACGCTGGCGGATGGTTCTGAGCCCGGCGGGACGTCGGGGCTTGCGATCGCGCCGATCCAACTTGGGGTTGTTGAGGTACAGGGGCATGCGCGTCTCTTTGAGGAGCCGGCACATATGCAACCGGTTGATGCCCAGTTCGATCAGACGGTGCGTCTGATCGGTGTCGACGGACCGTCGGAGTTGATCCTCGAACCAGGCCAGGTCGCTACATTCGATCTGATCTGGCAGGTGATCGATGCATCGCAGACGCCGCTCACTCGGTTCGTTCATCTGCTGGGCGTTGAGGGTGCGCTGGTGGCGCAACAGGACACCGTGCCCTGTGATGGAACCTGCCCGTCCACGTCATGGATTGCCAATGAGTATCTGGTCGATCCCGTATCTGTTACCATCCCGGATGATCTTGCTGCCGGAAGCTATCCCTTGGCCGTGGGCTGGTACGAGCCTGAAACATTCCTGCGTCCGGCCGCAGTCGATGGTGAAGGCCAGAGACACGAGGACGGTTTGATCACGCTGCCGGTTGAAGTTGTTGTTGAAAATCTGGTTGAGGCGCTGCAGGAAAAAGGATACAGTGTAAGCAAACATAGTCTGGCAAAACTCCTCAAGAAACTTGGGTATAGTTTGCAAGGCAACAAAAAGAAACTCGAAGGTGCGCAACATCCAGATAGAAATGGGCAGTTTGAACATGTCAATGAGACCGTTCGCTGTCAACTTGAAGCGGGCGATCCGGCTATCTCGGTTGATACCAAGAAAAAGGAACTGGTGGGCCAGTACAAAAATGGCGGTCGTGAACTGCGTCCCTATGGCGATCCCGAGTGTGTCAAATCGCACGATTTTCCAGATAAGGAGAATGGTAAAGCGATTCCTTATGGCGTCTATGATTTGGCCGAAAACGAAGCCTGGGTCAGTGTGGGCATTAGCCATGACACTGCTGAATTTGCGGTTGCTACCATCCGCACCTGGTATCAAGAACTTGGGCAAACCCTTTATCCCGAGCCGACCAGCTTGCTTGTGATTGCAGATGCAGGAGGCAGCAATGGCTATCGAGTCCGCCTCTGGAAAGTTGAACTGCAAAAGCTCGTGGACGAACTTCAGTTTCCCATTTCCGTTTGCCATCTACCACCTGGTACGAGCAAATGGAACAAAATCGAACATCAGCTCTTTTACTTTATTACTAAGGCCATTCCAGAGAAATAAATATACGTTGCAAGGAGATCTTTGCCTGGAATGGCTTGAGGCTTTGCCAACTCCCGTATAGTTACAATTTTGGAAAAGCCTAAGGCCGGTTTTAGGATGTAAATCCACCGTAACCTAATTGAAAAAGCTCTATTCCTGACACGAATGGCCACGAATTTGCACGAATCGTGTGGTCGTTCCAGAGAGGAAACTCGTGTCCATTCGTGACTCCACTGCAAGAACAGAGAATTAGCCACAGATGACTCCACTGCAAAAAGGTCTGCATCAGAACCGGCCAGAAAATCGTGAAATCGTCCCACTTCGCATTTGATATCGTCAAAATCTAGGAAGATGACACAGATGCAAGGCGGCATTCATGCAATTCGTCGACAGTTTTCAATTTGCCGTCATAAAAACAATTTTGACACCCTTTTTGCAGTGGAGTCACAGATGGACACAGATAAACGCAGATGAAGAGCATTTTTCTCCGTCTTTCCTCTGTGGTCTCTGTGCCCTCCTCTGTGCCTTCGTGGTGAATCAGACCTTTTTGCAGTAGAGTCATTCGTGTCTGAATACCTTTTTGCAGCGGACTCCACTGTTTCTTGCGATCATTCTTCCACGATCACGGTGAACGGAAGAGCGGCCATATTGTTGGGGAGCGCTACTCCGTTCTGATCCGTTGCTGCCAGGCGGCTCTGCGTTGTCGGATCGTAGAATCCGACAATGAGCGTGTATGTGCCAGGGGCCAGATCGTCCGGCAAGCTGACCGCAATGTCGTCGAGCAAATACTCTTCAGGCAGCCAAGATGTGGCCGGGCATGAACCGCCGCAGGGGGTCGTGTCCTCCTGCGCGACCAACTGCCCATCTGGATTGAGTAGCTGGGCGGAGCGGGTCAGCGCTCCGTTGGTGCCGCTTGCTGTCGGTTGCCAGACCAGCGTCGCTGTGACGACGTCGCCCGGTCGAACAGATATCGCGTCCTGTGCATCCACGCCCACCAGCTGAATTGCCGATCCGAACGAGACATCCATCTCATGGGTGATGGGCGGGGCATCAAGCAGGCGGGGTCGGTTGCTCACGCTGACAGGGGCAAGAACCACGGCTGTTGGCGTCTCCGGTTCTGTTCCGGCTAGCGCGGCGGAGAGCGTATATTCACCGGATGCCGCATCTGCTTCCAGGGGAAGCTCGTACTGACTCCGTATGACTTCGCCCGCTCGCCATTGGGCGGTGGGAAAGCCATCTCCGCCGGGCGGCGCTTCAACTCGCTGGAGCAGGTTGCCGTCCTCGTCGCGCAGTTCGACCGCAACGATGTAGTCTTCCTGGGGTGCTTCACTTGCACGGAAATGAAGCGTGACCGGTACTGTGTCCCCCGGCGAGACCAACGAGTTTGGTAGGTCTATGCCGACGATCTCTAGGTCGTCGGCTAGAAAGGCATCCGTCAGAGGAATCTGCGGTCTGCTCTCCGAACCCGGCGTTAGGGGTGGCGCAATTTCGATGCTCGCCAACCGCACAGTTGCCGCGGTTGTCCCATCAGGCATCCGGGCCTGATAGGTCCGGCCCGATTCATCATCGTACACTGTGAGTGAGAGGGTGTATCGGCCTGGGGGCAGCGCCGGCAACGGTTCGATGATGTGGTAGGTTCTGGCAGCGTCGCCTGCGTTCCAGATCGGGTCTCTGGGGAAGCGCTCCCCTGTCAGGAAACCGTCAATCTGACCGGCGAACTCCCCAGTCTGGCTGCGCAAAACCAGACTCGTCTTCAGATAGCCCTCGATCTCCTCTTCGGCTTGCCAGCTCAACACGACCCAAGCAGACTGGTCATTGGCGATATGGGACACCGTCGGGACCAAGCCGCCATCCCCTGGACCCGTATTCTCTCCTGAATCGTCGGTCTTGGGCCCGCTCGCAGCGGTGACCCCGATGTTAGCCTCAGTCAGGCGTACGAGGTCGCCAAAGAGGATATCCGTTGGTTCTCCCGTACCCGGCAATTCGAAGTCAGGTGACTCTATCAGGGGATAGGATGTGTAGGGGATCCCCGTCCACTCTCCTTGTGTGATTTGCGCATCAGTATTGCGGCGCAGGTATAGATCAAGGCGTCCTTTCGGATCCATGAATCGGGTGTCGTAGAAGGTTAGCCCATCCTCACCATAGGTGCGCAACACATTGACGACGCGCTTGCCCTGCGTCAGCTGCGCCAAATCTGTGGGCAGCGTCGCTTCATCCAGTGGAATCGTCACCAGAACATTGGGGTCGCGTAGCCCGAATTCTGTCGTGTACAGACGATGATCGGTGAGATCTTCACCCGGCGGCAAGGGTAGTACCCAGACGATATCGTCGGGATTGTCCTTTAGCGAGAGGGATAGCTCCCAGAATTTGACGAAGAAGGGCGCTGCGAACCGGTCAGGCTCATCGACTACGTCGTAGTAGCTGTTGACACCGAGGATGCCTGAGAGCAGGAGGAAGGGCAACGGCAGCCACCTCATCGCCGAGCCGAAGCGAGGCGGCGTTTTCGTTGTCGTCCAACCCATTGCGATCAAGGGCAGCACGTAGACGATGGGCAACAGGCCGATGGCGCGCAATGAATGGGGCATCCCTTCCGCCGAGAGCAGCGCGGGTACAAGAAAACAGAGCAACCAGAGCAGACTAAACAAAGAGGGCAGCTTGCGCAACTGGACGACTGCGATGCCGATGCCGGCCGCCAGCCAGAGTGCCAACAGCGGGTCGAAGGCGGGGACCTGAGCAGGATTGTGTCGCGGATTCTTGTCCGGTTCCGTTATGAAGAAGAGCGCCATCTTTGCGCTGTTCTTTAGGATGGCCATTATGGGGCCGTCGTCTGTGAATTCTCTGCTGAAGACCGACACCATCGCCGCATGTTCGCTGAATGCAGCCGGGTGCGTGACGAAGTAGATGAGCAGCGGCGCCATGGCCATCAACATGGACGTCCCGATCAAAAACGTGACCTTGATGACGCGCCCACGCTCCATGCCCAGGTGATGTGCAAAGATCAGCGTGATCATACCGATTGCCAAAAACAGGAACGGGGCCATGCGTCCGGCTGTGTAGGTGTAGACGGTGAGTCCCAACGCGGCGCCGGTGGCAATCGCCCAGATCCATGGCAGGCCGGTCCCATCGCGCAGCCGTCGCCAAGTGTGCCACATGAGCGCAAATGCCACGGTCGTGACGAGCGGCAATGTGATTGCCCGGAACCCAAGCCGGCTCAAGCTGATGTGCCAGTACGAAAATGCCAGAAAGAGTGCAGTCCAGGCGGCATACCAGCGCGCCGACCTGAAGTAGCCGCCGAACTGGAACATCTCGCGCACCATCCAGTAGGACGTCGCAACTGTGAGCGATCCACAGATGGCTGCCGTCAGACGGACCGTATAGGCGGTCGAACCGAGCTGGGAGAAGACGAGCGCCAGCACGTAGATGAAGAGGGGTTCTCGGCCATTGTTGCGTGGGAAGAAGACCGCGAAATTGCCGTCAAGTACGGAGAGCGCGTCCAGAGCATAGGCCGCTTCATCAATATACAGGCCCGGGGGGAATGTTTGCAGTTGATAGGTGCGAATGAAGAGTGCAACGGCGGTGAGCAACGCCACCAATAGCAGCTCAATCCACAGCCGTCTGGAATGGACTACTCGGGACAAGCGACGATCTCCAGTTCAGTCAAGGGGAGCCGCTCCCCAGGCAACACGTCGGGTGCATCCAACACAATCTGATTCTGTACAGTTACCGGATCGTACAGGCCGACGAGAACCTGGTAGACGCCTGGATCGATATCGGCGGGGAGCGCAAGCATCTTTTCGTCGGGCACCAATTCACCCGATTCCCAGCGCGTCATGGGGCTGTAGCCGTCGAAGGGTATGCTGTCGTATTGGGCGACAAAGCGATCCTCTTCCGGGTTATTGATGTGGATGAAGTACTTGAGATCGACCGCGGGCGTGCTGCCTACGAACCGATAGAGCCGCAAGGGAACCTGGTCGCCGGCACAGAGCGGCGCAGATGGAAGGTAATAGCCGTAGAGTGTGACATCGCCTTCGAAACGGGTCTCAAAGGCAGTCGGCTGATAGGATTGTTTGCCGAAATCTGACAGAAGGCGCACCGAAAGGCCGATGCCGACAGCAAGAATCGCGATGATCAGCAGATCGCTCCAGCCGTAGTCGGGGCGGACAAGCAGTGTGATCCAGACTGCCAGCGACAAGACAGAAAGAAGCGTGGCGAGGGCGCGAAGGGGGGAATCACCAAACTTGGCCACCACACGATAGTCGCCGGCCGGCAACTCCGCCGTCACCAGGCCCGCGATGCCGTCGGCCCTGGTCGCAACCGGCGCGCCGTCCTGGTAGATCTGCCATCCGGGGAAATAGAGACGATGGAGCCTCAAGGTCCATGGCTCCGGGGCATGCACATTGAGCAAATAGCGCATGGGGTGTTCTGAGACCACGTTGATGCTGGGCGTGTTGGTCGGCGGCAGAATACTTGCTTCCTCTGCCGGGCGCGATAACGCCAGATGCGCCGTACGCAGTTGCTGGGTCGTGAGTGAATAATCATCAAACAAAGGGTAGTCGGAAACCCCCCGCTCCCACATTTGCTGCTTGGAGATCTCGCCCTCATCCATCTGCGCCCACAATGACAGTTTTTCGGGCGATGCATTGGTGGTCCCTGCATACCATGCAATCGCGACCACGGCCCCCATCGTTGCAGCCCAGACCCAGAGCCCTGTGCGGCTTGATGGCCTGGTTGCCATGAATGCTGTTCCCACGAGCATGACGATGCTAAAGGATGCGAACCCGTACAGCCGCCACGGAAATTGAATGAAATCCACAAACGGCACGTCGGTCCAGAAAGTCAAAGCGAAATTCGTTTGCAGGACGAGGATGAGGCCCCATGCCGCGCCGAAGAGCCAGGTGATGGCCGGCACTTTTTCCCGTCGGATGACCAATGGGATAAATACGCAGAGACCGAGCACAAAGGGCCAGAGCGAATAGCGGAAACGTTGGGGGCCGACGAACTGATGTGCGAGCGTGGTCTGAATCAGATTCGTCAACGACACAACGTTATTGCGGACATCCGTGCCCGCATTGAGCATGATATCGCTGGTGTTGGTATAGCGAAGTTCTCCAATTGCAGGCATCCAATAAAATGCGCTGATTCCGGCTCCGAGCAGGAATGCCCCAGCGACAATGAATAGCGGTCGCCAGTTGCGATCGAAGAGCGCGAGCAAGAACATGAAGAGGGCGACTGCCGGTACAACAAATAGTGCAGTCGCATTATGGCCCAATATCATCAAGGCGACGACGGCTGCGAGAACGGCTGCGTCTCTTCGTCGCTGAGTCTTATAGCAGCGGTGGGCTGACAGGAAAAACCAGGGCAATAACGCCCAGGTCATCGATTCGGCAACGGCCCCGCGTTCATAGACAATGGTCAACAAGTAGGGGGTAAGCAGATAGAGCAAACTGCTCGTCAGTGCAACCCATCTATCGCGCAACAGGAAACGCGCATAAAAGTATACGCCGATGCTTCCGGACAGCATGCTAAACGTCAAGACGGCTTTCAAGGCATCGACATAGCCGAGGCCCGACCAGTGGAAGATCAAGGCCAGATAGCTGGCTAGCGGAGGATAGAACTGAAAGAGGGGGGCGCCATAACCGAATGTGAGATTCGTGCCGAATCTAGGGAAAAAGATACCTAGTTCCCATGCTGTTTTCAATTCGAAGACTCGGTGCACACTCATCAGAAAATCGTTGGCATTCGGCATGCCGGAGGACCAAAAGGGCCGAAGTACGAGCAGTGTGGCAATCGTGATACCGAGTACGTTTGCAACGTCAGTCTTTCGGCTATGCATAGTCGGGTTCAATGTGTTCTCTACTCGCAAACCTATGATAGAATTTCACTGCGTCCGACCAATCGTTATCCCGTGTCGATACCACATCGGCGAGGGCTAGACAATCGAAAATAGGTGAACAATGTCTTCTATATCGGGTAGATCAATAAGCTGCAATTATGGCATACAGGACCGAGCATTGGCAATTGCCGCCGCTCGTACCCTTGGGAAAATCGTGGCCGTAGTCTCTGTTCTTTTGTTCGTTTCTTCTTATCGTTCGCTTCCAATCGATGCCGCCTCATACGAACCGGATCCGGCCATCGACTCGACCTCATCACAGCCACACTCATCCGCCGCTTCTGACGACACCGCGATCAATGCGTATTTCCTGCCCTTTATTCATGAGTCGAGCAAGCTCAAGAACCCCCATCCATCCCAAAACGCAATCGACCAGAGCCCGACCATCTTCCTTGCCTGGGAGCTCGAAGTCGACAACCCAGGCGACTATCGCTTTCACGTCTATATGGACATTGAAAACCCCAACCCGACTTCGCTGATCGCCAGCAATCTAACTGCCGGCTTTCTCGATACGGCGACGATGGCATTTGGTGCGACGTACTACTGGCGGGTTGTCGCGACAACCGCTTCCGGTCAGATGGTGTCCGGGCCAACCTGGTCCTTTACCACCATGCCGCCCGTGCCGGATCCGCCTGATATCTACAGCACGAGAGTCATCCCGGCCGGTGAGTTCCAAATGGGCTGCTATCCAGGGATATCGGCGTGGCCGTGCAATTTGCATGAGATGCCCATGCATCCAGTCTATCTGGATAGTTTCGAGATGAGTAAGTACGAGGTGACCAATATCCAGTATCGAACCTGCGTGGTCGAAGGGTACTGTGATCGCCCACGTCTCGCGAGTGCAGACGGAGAGGGAAGATCTAGATATTTCTCTGACGAAAAGTTCAACTATTATCCGGTCGTCTATGTGTCATGGCAGAATGCCCAAGACTACTGCGCCTGGCAGGGGATGCGTCTGCCGACCGAAGCCGAGTGGGAGAAGGCCGCTAGAGGTGTTGATATGCGCTCCTGGCCCTGGGGGGATGAAGCGCCCACCTGTGATCTCCTCAATTACCTGCGGGCCTCAGGGGATTGCGGTCTGCCTGAGCAGACGCGTCAGGTCGGTTCTCTGGCCGGCAACGTGAGTCCCTATGGCCTATTTGATATGGCCGGCAACGTCAAGGAATGGGTGAACGATCTTTGGGAAGACGGCTATTACCAGCGTTCGCCATATTACGATCCGCCGGGGCCGGAAGAATCCTATTGGCACGTGACACGAGGCGGATGCTATCGAGAAGGCTGGAACTATCGCATGACGACCTATCGCCATTCGGGGCATAAAGGCGATGATCCGCTCTTCCGCGCTCCTCAAGGCGGGTTTCGCTGTGCCCGCTCTCTGAACTCTTCGTCGGAGAGTCAGTGATAGTCGCTGACCGTGCGTGACGTCGCTAGGTTTCCAGGGAGGACAACCATGATCGACCCACAACTGACCGACAAGACAGTCCTGATCACCGGGGCCAACCACGGTATTGGCGCTGCCACTGCACGCGCATTTGCCGTTCAGGGGGCCAAGGTCTTCCTCTCGTATTTTCGAGAACCAACCCCTTATTCAGAAGAGGAGCTAGCCGCTGCGAGAGCTGAGGCGGTCGGTGGAGACAAACTCTACCGCGCCTATCAGCACCAGACCGCGGATGGATTGATCCAGGAGATCCGCTCTGCCGGTGGAAAGGCAGTGGGAATGGAAGCCGATCTGGGCGACATTGCCAACGTGCCCCGGCTCTTAGACGCTTGTGAGGCCGCGCTCGGCCCGGTCGATGTGCTGATCAACAACCACACGGTCTGTATACTAGAGACCTTTGACCCGTCATTGACCAGCGAAAAAGAACCCGGCATCTCGCTGCCGTCTGCCGATGTGATCGACCTTCACTTCACCGTCAACACGCGTGGCGTGGTCTTGATGATTGCCGAATACGTCAAACGCTATCTGGCTCGCAACGCGACCTGGGGACGCATCATCAACACCAGCACCGACGCTGCGCATGCCCACACAGCCAACGTCAGCTATGCGGCCTCCAAACATGCCATCGAATCCTATAGCCGTTCCGCTGCCGCCGAATTGGGGAAATATGGCATCACCGTCAACATTCTCGCCCCTGGTCCTATTCAGACCGGCTATATCACACCAGAATCTGAGACGATGATCAACGAAGGCACGCCGCTCGGTCGCCTGGGCACGCCCGAGGATGTGGCGGACGTCATGGTCTTCCTGGCCTCTGAGCAGGCGCGTTGGATGACGGGTCAGTTGCTCTATGTGGGCGGCGGCTGGCGCATGCATCAGTGATGCGCTCCATTGTGATGGCCCGGCAAACGCATCAGAAAACTGTGGTATGGAGGAACGTTTGATGCATCCGTCTGTGTGGAAGATGCGCGGAGCAACAGTGCTGCTATTGGCACTGCTCTTCCTGCTTCTTCTCGGCCTGAATATGGGACGCGAGCTGAACCACGACGAGCATCAGTTCGTCGCCGGCGCCGCGCTCATCGCCCGCGACGGCCTGACCCCGTATCGTGACTTCGCATTCTTTCATGTGCCGCTTCAGATCTACGTCTATGCATTGCTCTACATCTTCTTCGATTCCCTCCTGCTGAGCAGCCGCTTGCTTTCGGTCTTCTTCGGTTGGCTCTCTGTGGTCCTGGTCTTCGCCTTTGCCTGGCGGCGTGCAAACACGGATGTCTCTTGGTCGCGCTGGCGCTTTTCGGCCCTTGCCGCGCTGTGGATGGCGGCGCTCCCGCTCTTCACCTACACAAGCGGGCGCGCCTGGAACCATGACCTTCCGCTCTTTCTGATGTTGCTGGCAGTCATCGTGCATGGGGAAGCGTGTGCGCAACGGCGCAACGTCGTCTGGTTCGTGCTGAGCGGCCTGCTCATGGGGCTGGCGACGGCCACGCGCTTATCCTTTGCTCTGACTGTTGCCCCATTCTTGTTGCTGATCTGGCTTGCGCCGGCGCGGTCGATTCGAGGACGAGTGACGGATACAAGCCTCTTTTCTGCAGGCCTGTTGTTAGGGCTGGCTCCCGTACTGGCGTCGTTTTTTCGTGCGCCTCAAGCCTTCCTCTTCGGCAATCTCGACTATGTGGGATTGAACACCCGTTTCTTCCAACAGATTGCTTCTTCCGATGCCGCCCTAGATGCCGGAACCGGCTTGGCGCCGAGTTATCAACTGCTCGTCGAGAAATTCGTCTACTTCGGCACGTTGTTGGTAGAGGAGCCGACAAGCCTGATCACACTGGTGGCGCTGGCTGTTGGCCTATGGCCCTTGCACAAACTTGTTCGCCGCCGGCCAACGGCCAGTGATACAACCGCGGGCCATGGCAAGCCGGAGCGGGACACTGCGCTGCGCCTGAGATTGGGGTTCGTGCTGTTGTTGATGCTCTTCGCGCTGATCGGGGCGTTTGGCGCAACACCCTCTCAGCCCCAATATTTCTATCCGCTCTTTCCGCTTGCGTTGCTCGCCCTGATAGATGCCTTCTCAGCATGGCCGTCGTCGCTACGTGCCGGGGGCATCTACGCCTATTCTCTGGGCGGTCTGGCCGCAGTGCTGGTGGCAATTCCTGTCTACGCACCCGGGTTGGCGCTGTTGACCCAGCCCGATGAGTGGCTTCCGACCAAGGTGCACCGTTATGGCCGATTTGTCGAAGAATCTGCTGTCGGCCCCCGGTGTGGAGGGCGGTGCTGCAGGCAAAGTGTTGACGCTGGCTCCGCTCTACGCGCTAGAGGGCGGTGCGTCCATCTATCCGGAGTTTGCCACCGGACCCTTCGCATGGCGCGTCTCTCCGCTGGTGTCGGAACTGGATCGTGGGCGATTTCACATCGTGGGATCAGAGGAACTGTCGACGCTGATTGAGTCAGATCCGCCTCGAGCCATTCTGACCGGGGTGGAAGACGACGATGCCGATGAAGAAGTCGCGCTGATTGCGTACGCAGAGGGCGAGGCATACATGCCCGTCAATCTGCCGGACGAGAGTATCCTCTGGCTTTCTCCCCTGGCGCAATGGGGGGATGCCATTCAACTTGGCGGCGCGTCGATCCCTGATCGCGTGTTGCCGCCGGGTGAAGAGTTCCTGTTGACCTTCTATTTGCAGAGTTTGCGCTCGATGGATGCAAACTACAACCGGCAGATACGCGTCGTCGGTGCGGACGGGCAGGAGCTGTTGCGTGCCGACGGTTGGCCGTTTGGATCGAGTACTTCACAATGGACGCAGGGCGATGTTTGGCCTGATGGCCATATATTTACGCTTCCTGACGATACGCCACCGGGCTACTATCGGATCGATGTCCGCTTCTACGACTCCAGCACCACAGATGACCTGGGCGCTCCGGTGACAGTCGGCTATCTGGTGGTTGGCGCTTCCGATGCAGGGCAGGCGACGTCGGAAACGCTTGCGCGATTCGGCGACTCAATCGAACTGACGAACGCCACGTTGGCGCAGAATCGATCCGCCGATGGGCATTCGGTGTCCATTGACTTGACCTGGCAGGCTGACGAAGCCATCGCCGGCGACTATACGCGTTTCGTCCACATCCTCGATGCTGGTGGACAACTCGTTGCCCAGGCTGACAGCCCGCCGTTGGATGGTTTTCTGCCCACAAGTGCGTGGAACCCACTGGTGCCGGTCCATGAGACCGTTCGTCTCCTCCTCCCGGAGGACCTGCCAAGTGGTGAGTACTCGGCCGTCATTGGCTTCTACGATTTCACGACGCTGGAGCGGCTGCCTGTCTCAGTAGACGACACATCCGCCGGTGATTCGATCATTGTCGGCCAGTTTGAGATCGGGCAATGAGGTCGCCTGGAGCTTTCTGGCTTGACCGGGTTCTATTGACATTTCAGATTCCGGGATATTGGGATTTTACGAAATAACATGGGGATGGCGTAGGTGCGGTTTGCAACCGCACGATCAATGGCTACCTCTGAACGTCATGAGAATTGTGCGGTTACAAACCGCACCTACACAGAACCTAATCACCTTCCTGCTGTTCCAACACCTCAATCCCATCCACCTGTAGCCAACTCCCGCCCCATTCGTCTACACGCCAGCGGCCGCGGAGGGCCAGCGGTTGCCAGGGGGTGGGCGAGGCAAGCCCTTTGGCGGCGATGGCCACCGCATATGTCTGACGATCCCCTACGAAAAATCCCTTCCCACCGGTCCAGCCGGGCAGACGAACAGCGCGCACCACGCAGTGCTTGCCCGCACTGTCTGCACCATTTTGCAGCGGGACAACCTGGTACCCAGCGGGAGGAACATGCGCAGCAGCAACATCCAGCGGGTGATCAGTGAGCGGCTGGCCCAGGAGATGGCTCTCCCATCGGAGGCGGTCCTCGACAGTTTCCGGCGGCGGCTGCTCAGCGGTGAAGCTGAAAGCCATCTGCTGCGCGCCCCCGGCACGCCACAACTCAACCGATTCTGCGAGCATGGCGGCACGGCTGTCGCCCAGCCCGTCGAGCGCACCACCTTGAATGAGGTGCCGGACCTCCTTGGTCTGGAGTGGCACACGGCGCAACAGATCGGCCAGATCTGCGAAAGGCCGCCCTGCTCGCTGCGCCATGATCTGGGCAACCGACGTGCGGCGCAGGTCTCGGACTTGTCCCAGCCCCATCCACAACACAGGTATGCCTTCATGGCGTGTCAATGTGAATTTGCGCCCGCTCTGATTGATGTGAGGCGGTCGCACCCGGATGCCCAGCCGTATGGCCTCAGCAATGTAGATCGCCTGGTGATGAAAGCCGCCCCGATCCACCAGACGTGCCGCAAGGAACTCGGCCGGCCAATGAGCCTTGATGTAGGCCGATCGATAGCTCACATCGGCATAGGCCGTGGCATGCCCCTGGTTGAATCCGTAGCCGGCGAAGGCCTCGACCTGCGCCCAAAGGGTCGTTGCCTGGGTCGGTGAAAAGCCGGGGCCGTCCGGCTCTGGCCGTAAACAACCGGCCACAAAACGCTCGCGCATGGCCTTCATCTCAGCAGTCTGGAACTTGCTCATGCCCCGGCGCAGATGGTCGGCCTCTTCCCAACTCAAGCCGGCAATCTCTCTGGCCACACGCAGGATCTGTTCCTGGAAGAGCAGCACGCCCTTTGTCGGATTCAGAATCGGCGTCAAGGTCGGATGCAGATAGTGGACCGGCTCTTCTCCTCGATAGCGGCGAATGAAGGCCTGGGCCATGCCGCCCGTGGCCGGACCCGGCTTGAAAAAGGCGTTGGCCACAGCCAGGTCACGAACGCTGCGCACCTTGAGCTGGCGCAGCGTCCGCCTGGCCCCCGTCGACTCACATTGGAAGACGCCCACGGTATCGCCCTGACGCAGCATCTGTTCCGTCTCAGGATCGCCTTCATCGATCTGATCAAGCGTGAAACCGGCGTCGTGGTGTTTGCGCACCAAAGCAGTGGCATCGGCCAGCACCGTCAGGGCGCGGATGCCCAGCAGGTCGATCTTGGGCAGGCCGATCTGCTCTACATCGTTGTGATCAAACTGGGTGATGAGGAATCCCTTGGCCGTCCACTGCAACGGCAAGTGGTCCGTGAGACGCCCGGGCGTGATGACCACGCCGCCGGGGTGAATGCTCAGATGATGGGGCGTGCCGACGATGGCGTAGGCGTCGCTCAACACCTGCCGATCCGTCGGATCATCGACCTGTTTCAGGATGTCGGGCAGCTTGCGCCGATCTCGCCGCCGCGGGTCTGGATGCCAGCCGCCGGGCAGCAGGCGTGTCAAGCGTGAGATTGCGGCATTGTCGAGGCCGAAGGCCTTGCCCGTCTCGCGCACAGCGGACTTGGGGCGCATGGTGCTGATGGTTGCGACCAGGGCGACATGGTCAGCGCCGTAGGTCTCGCGCACATAGTTGAGCACCTCGTCTCTGCGCCGGCTGCAAAAATCCAGATCGATGTCGGGCGGCGTGCTGCGCGCCGGATTCAAGAAACGTTCGAAGAGCAGATCGTGCTCGATGGGATCGACGGTGGTGATGCCGGTGCAGTAGGCGACCAGCGAATTGGCCACGCTGCCACGGGTGCTGACCGGGATTCCTTGCTCGCGTGCATGACGTACGACATCGGCCACGACCAGGAAGAGGGGCGCAAATCCATGTTCGTTGATGACCGCCAGTTCGCGGTGCTAATCGGTCCGTCACATCCGTAGAGACGCAAGATCTTGCGTCTCTACGCGCGTATCGATCTGCGAGACCGGCAGCTGCAAGGATGGACAACGCCTCTTCCACCGGTGTGTCTACAGGCAGGTCGGAGGGCAAAGCCGGCCTGGGCCAGGTAGGATTGCTGTCAGGCAAGGCCGGTTGGCATAGTTGAGAGATGTCGTTGACCGCGGCCAGCGCATCCGGGAATCCGGCGAAACGTTGGGCGAGGTCGGTTGGCGCGAGCCAATGCAGGTCCGTGGCTTCATCGCCTGCATCCGGCATGGCGTCGGCCGGCAGATCGATCAGCGGACAATTGCGGTCGATGGCGCGCAGCAGTCGCAATTGTGTGCGGTCTGACGGCAGCATCGTGTAGACCGGTTGCACAGCGACCGTCCGCAGTCCAAAGCGATCACCCAGCGTCGTGATTGCACGGGCTGTCGAGTGGTCCTTCTCGCCATGTAGTTCGAGCGAGAGGTAGGCCCGGCTGCCGAAAATGCCGCCGAGCTGACCAGCATACCGGGCAGCGCCCATGGTATCTCCGGCACGCAGGCAGCGTTCGATCCAACCCTGGCGTCCTCCCGACAGACAGATGATTCCGTCTGTGTTCTCCTTCAGTGCCGACCAGTCGAGCCCTCGTACCATCTTTTCTTCGCGATCCGGGTTCGCCTGCAACTGTGAAGAGAGTCGGCAGAGTGAGCGATAGCCGGCTTGGCCCGTGGCCAACAGCACCAACATGCCACCCGGTTCGAACATCTCCTCAGCGTCAAGCGATTGAACGCGGGTCGACATGCCGATAATGGGTTGGATGCCGGCTGCCTGGCAAGCATTGGAAAACTGGACTGCTCCATAGAGTGAACTGGTGTCTGTGAGAGCCAGATGGGTCAACCCATCGGCCACGGCGCGGTCGACTAGCGATTGGATCGAGGGCGTGGCCGACAGTAGGCTGTAGTGAGAATGCACGTGCAAATGGGTTGGCGGATTGCTCATGCCGACAGTATAGGTTTGGCGGTCTTTGTATGGCAAAAACTCTTTTGGCAAAGGCTTTTCAAAAGAGCAACGATACGGGAGTTGACAAAGCCTCAAGCCATTCCAGGCAAAGATTTCCTTGCGACGGTATATCCTTATCATCTGAAATGGCCTAAGATCAAGCGCCTGAGGGCGCTGCTCGCTGTCAGCGGCGGATTTTAACCCGGCCGCGACCAAATGTGATACACTACCGAAGTAGTTGCCCAGCAAGCTGTCGTCGGCCGGCGTTCGTGTATTTTGCCGCCGGATACCGGACTCCGACTCGTTGCCGTCTTCTGGTACTGGGTCTGGAAAACGAGTTTGATTTACGCCGATCTACGCCGATCCATGAAGAGCACACAGAAGGACCAAAGATCTGAAACCGCCTATGGACTGCCGTTTGGGCTGCGGAGCCTGTTGCATTGCGCCGTCGATCTCCTCGGCGATCCCCGGCATGCCGAATGGCAAACCGGCCGGTGTTCGCTGTGTCCAGCTGACGAGTGACAACCGATGCAAGCTCTTTGGCCGCCCCGAACGACCTCAAGTCTGTGTCCGGTTAAAGCCCACGATGGAGATGTGCGGTGACTCCAACGAGGCAGCCATGAACGGCCTTATTCTTCTTGAGATCGCTACGTCATCAGTCGACGCGTTGTCAGGACATCAATAATCTTGATTGACCGTGGCCTAAGGGTGTGCTATAAAATGGGTGTATCTTCAGCATTTCAGCCCATTGATCACGCTATTGATCCTACTTTCGCCAACCAGCCAATCGAATTCATTCAAAAAGAGGAAAAGAACAGTGCGACACATACGTAACAGTTACCAGCACAAAGCGTATTGGGTACTGACAGTTCTGCTTCTGGTCTCCATGCTGCTTCTGGCGGGCTGTGGCCCGCGTATCGGTGATGCCGCCCCGGCTCCAGCTCCGGCAGATGAACTGGTTGTCGACATCCCGATGATCTACATCGATTTTGATGAACAGGGTGACGCCACGATTGCCGGTATTCCTGCGGCGCAATTGGGTGAATCGCTCGGCCAGGATCTATCCAGTCTATCAATGGATCCGGAGACGGTTGCGCGGCTGATGGAGGCCGATGTTCAGCATGTACAGCTCTCCAACCAGCCCAATGGCATGTTGATCTACATCAACAGCAAAGCTGCCCCAGCCCTGGTTTGGGATGCCGATGTGTTGACTTCATTGGTAAGTGTGCTTGAGGCCACAGGCCAGGATATTGGCGATGCGGGCAATTTACTGCCGCTCCTGCCTCAGTTGGGCATGAACTTTGCCTTGCGCTTCCCTGTCGCTGCCGGCAAATCTGAAATACCCATGACCCATAGCGATCAATCTGTTGATTCGTTGGCTGCCACTGACTTGCAGGCGATTGCCAATGCCGGGGCTACACTGGCGTTGGAGCTCAACTATGCTGAGGATGGCACGTTCGAGTTGGCCGGCATCAACCCGCTGATGATGGGCATGATTCAGGGCCAATTGGCCGCTGCCAACCTGGAGCCGGATCAGGTTGAGAACATCACCGATATGGGGATTGAAAGTATTGGTTTGAGTGTCACGCCCGGCGGCATTCTGATCAAGGTCAATGGCGAGATTATGCCCTTCATCAAGTTTGATGACAACCAAGAGCTGTTTGATCTGATCGATTTGGGCGGCAACTTGTCCGAAGGTGCGGGCAAAGCGTTGAGCGCCATCAAGGGTCCGCTGCAACAGGTGCTGCCGCTGTTGAGCCAGATGGGCGTGTCGTTGACGGTCAATTTCCCGACCCAGTAGATTTCTGTTCTGACTTTCTCAAGAAGGAACGCCAGGTTTGGCGTTCCTTCTTTTTGATTGGAGGCGCGATCTGTTTAAAGATATCATTCCAACTGTCCGCCTTTGTCAGGTTTATCTTTGTGTCGGCATTCTTCTGGTTGCTTGCACAGATCCGGAGACTGATTTGCCGTGCCAAGGAGCGATTGCCCCGGTCGGAAATCCGGTCGGAAATCCGGTCGTAGCATGTATTTTTGAAATGCTTGCCAATCGGGTCGTTCAGGTGCAGAATAGAGATGATCGCAACCACAATGAAAGATCACCAGGGACCAGAGCAACGATGAAAATTTCCGCATTTCCCAAGTGCTACCTTGATGCCATCTCCTATGACCGCACCATGAGCGTCTTTGATTGGATCAAGATGGCCGAACCGCTAGGCGCTGAAGGGCTTGAGATGTACGAAGGCTTCCTCTGGCAGCTTGACGACGACTATGTCGATTCAGTGGCCGATGCCATCCACGGGGCCGGCTACGCTATGCCCATGATGTGCTGCTCGCCTGATTTCACCAATCCGGACGCCGATGCCCGCAAACAGGCCGTCGACCACGAGGCTGAGATGATCGCGGTCACCCGACGCATGGGCGGGCCCAAGGCCATCTGCCGGGTGCTCACCGGCCAGCGCTATCCTGAGGTCAGCGTCGAACAGGGCGTGGCCTGGGTCAAGGAGTGCATCGAGCAGTTGCTGCCGGTGGCGCGTGAGCATGACATCATCTTGGGCCTGGAGAATCACTACAAGGACGGACACTGGCTCTACCCCGAGTTCGCCCAGCGCATGGATGTCTTCCTCAAGGTGCTTGACGCCATCCCCGAACGCGACTACTTCGGCGTCCAGTACGATCCCTCCAACGCCATCGTGGCCGGCGACGATCCCATCGCTCTGCTGCGTGCAGTCATTGACCGTGTCGTCAGCGTCCACGCCAGCGACCGCTACCTGACCGAAGGCGCCACCCTGGACGACGTCCTTCAGGCCGACGGCATGATCGGCTACCCTGACATGCTCCAGCACGGCATCACCGGCCAGGGCCTCAACGACTACGACACCATCTTCTCCCTCCTGGCCGACGCCGGCTACGACGGCTGGGTCAGCATCGAAGACGGCATGAACGGCATGGGCGAGATGAAGGAGTCGGTGGACTTTTTGAAGGTGATGAGGGACAAGTATTTTTGATGGAAGGTATACTGAGCGGGAATCTGCTGCGTGCTTCTTGCTGCGTGAGGTTTCCGGATAGTATCCGGATTCGCGATTGGGATCAGTTAGTTCAATCAACCAGTTCCCGATCGCGTTGAGCATAGGTCTAAAAAAAATCACGCAGCAAGCAGCACGCAGCACAACAAATCATCCAATATTAGCCAAGGATCTATCCCATGCAAGCCGTCGTCAAATACGCATACGAAGATCGGGCCGTTGAAGTCCGAGAGGTGGCGTGAGCCGGTGATGTCGCCGGATCAGGTATTGTTGAAGGTGCAGGCCGTGGGCGTCTGCGGCAGTGATGTGCACATGTGGCGCGAGCATCAGAGCTGGAAGATCAATCTACCACTGGTGTTGGGCCATGAGTTCTCGGCTGTGGTAGCCGATGTCGGGGCCAATGTGAACGGCTTCAAGATCGGCGACCGAGTGGCCTGTGAGACCGCGGCCACAGTCTGCGGCCAGTGCACCTACTGCCTCAGCGGCGAGTACAACCTTTGCCCGCATCGGCTGGGCTACGGCGCGCTCATCGGCGGCTCCATGACCGAGTATGTGGCTGCACGGCCGCAGATCTTGCATCGCATCCCCGAGCACGTGCCCTTTGAGCATGCCGCCCTCACCGAACCGGTCTGCGTAGCCATGAACGCACTGGTGGAAAAGACCGAGATCAAGCCGGGCGACATGACAGTCATCCAAGGGCCTGGTCCCATCGGCATCATGGCCTTGCAGGTGGCCAAGCTGCGCGGGGCCGGCCCCGTCATTGTGCTGGGCACAGACATCGACGAGCGGCGGCTGGAGGTCGCTGCTGAACTGGGCGCGGACTATGCCGATCAACATCCAACGCCAGGATCCCATGGAGCTGATTCGCGACTTGGGCGACGGCTTCGGGGCCGATCTGGTGGTGGACTGCACCGGCGTCTCCAAAGCGCTGCAACAGTCCATGGAGATGGTGCGCGCCGGCGGTCGCATCACCAAGATCGGCTGGGGGCCCCAGCCGCTGGACTTCAGCCTGGATCCGTTGGTGCAAAAGGCGGTCACGCTGCAGGGCAGCTTCAGCCACACCTACGCCACCTGGGAACGCGTCCTGCGCCTCATGGCCGACGGCAAGCTCAACATGGACGCAGTCATCGGCGGCGTCTATGCGCTGGACCAATGGGAAGAAGCCTTCTCCAAGATGGAGGAGGGGGAAAATGTGAAGTCGGTTTTGGTGGTTGGGGGTAGGGATCGTGCTGCGTGCTGCTTGCTGCGTGCGGTCTTCGGATGCATCCGGATTTGATCATTGGAATCGTTTTGGCTGATCAACCAGTTCCCAATGGCATTCGTCTGTTGTTCATGCCAATTGTCACGCAGCAAGCAGCACGTAGCACGCAGCGCCCAATTTCCCAATCCCTGATCGCCAATCCCAATTCACCTACAACAAAAGGAACCCACATGAAACCGATCATCCAAGTATCAATTGACGTGACGTCTATCGACGAGGCCATGGAGTTGGCGCGGGCCGCGGTGCGTGCCGGCGTGGACTGGCTGGAGGCGGGCACGCCGCTCATTCTGGCCGAGGGGCTGCGCTGTGTCGAGGCCATGCGTGCCGAGTTTCCCGATGTGCCCATCGTGGCCGATCTCAAGACCATGGACGGGGCCGGCCTGGAGGCCGAGATGATGTTCAAGGCCGGGGCCGATATGGTCGTGGTCATGGGCGTGGCCCACGATGCGTCCATCATCGAGCAGGTCAAGATGGCCAAGCAGTACGGCGGCAAGGTCATGGCCGACGTCATGCTCTGCCCGGACAAGCCCGGCCGAGCCAAAGAGGCCCAGGATCTGGGCGTCGACTACATCATCGTCCACACCGGCTTTGACGAGCGCAACATGATCCCCGGCCTCAGTCCGCTCGACGACCTGGCCGACATCCTGGCCGCGGTCGACATCCCGGTCCAGGCCGTAGGCGGTCTCAGCATCGAGCAGGCCATCGATACCCTGGACATGGGCGCGGAGATCGTCGTCTTTGGCGCGCCGCTGGTGATCAGCAACGAGGCGTTCGAGGTCGCGCAGGAGAATTTTGAGGGGTTGTTGCGGGAGATTGTGGAGAGAGTGAAGGGTTAAGTGCTGCGTGCTGCGTGCTGCGTGAAGTTGGCAAGTCCGAGTTTGACGATGGAATTTTGGAAGACTCAGGAAGCCGAGATCGAGTCAACTCCGTGCGGACGATCTCAAGCAGCACGCAGCAAGCAGCAAGTATTAGCAGCAAAGCGAAGCAGCATGATTGAGGCTGATCTATCCGGGTTGGCATTCTCCGTTCCAGAATATCTGACCGGCGATCCGCTTTGGCGGTTGCAGGTCTATCGGCTGCATTTTGCCGTCGACATCAGCTGGCCGGATGTGAGCAAGTTGAACGCGACATGCGGACAGCTCTTATCCGATCAACTCTACCGTGCATCGGCTCTGTCGGCGGCCAACATTGCCGAAGGCTACGGCAAGAACTCAGGGAAGGACCGTGCTCGGTTCTACGAATACGCACTGGGTTCAGCCCGAGAGGCACGCACCTGGTATTTGCGGCCCGGCACATCCTTGGGTACAGCAGTCGTCGAACATCGTTGTGACAACCTGACCCGAATCATCCGCCTGCTCCTAACCATGCTATCCGATCAGACAAACGTAACATCCGCGAAGAACCAGTTTCATATGTCGACATGACAGCTTCCAGCCGCAAAACCCGATCACGCAGCAAGTAGCACGCAGCAATCAAGAGGAGCTCCCATGAACCTACTCGACCAAATCTCTCAACTCGACTTCCCCGCCAATCTACCGTCCACGCTACTCGAAGTGGAGCAACGTTTTGATGCGCCCAAGGTGGACGACATTGCCTGCAGCGACCAAGAAGGCGCTGAATGAAAGCGGCATTCTTGATGTCATGAATCCCGGCGACACGGTGGCCGTGGGCGCAGGCAGCCGGGGCATTGCCAATCTGCCGGCCATCGTCAAGGCGACGGTGGATGGGCTGCGTGCGGCAGGCATGAAACCCTACGTCGTACCGGCCATGGGCAGCCACGGTGGGGCGACTGCCGACGGCCAGAAGGAGATGCTGGCCTTCTTGGGCGTGACCGAGGAGAGCGTGGGCGCGGAGGTGCGCGCCACCATGGAGGTTGAGCAGATCGGCCGCATCGAGGATGGGCCGCCGCTCTACCAGGGCAAGGACTCGATGGCCGCCGATCATGCCATTCTGGTCAGTCGCATCAAGCCCCATACCGACTTCCGCTCGCACTTGGAGAGCGGGCCGTCCAAGATGTGCGTCATCGGCCTGGGTAAGCAATTCGGCGCAGCGCAGATGCATTCCGGCGGCGGAGCCAACTTCCAGAAATATCTAGCACCCGCCGCACGCGTCTACGAGACCCACAGCAACTTTGCGGGGGCCATCTGCCCGATCGAGAATGCCTACGACGACACCGCCAAGATCGTGGTCCTGACCGACAAGCAGGTCGGCCTGCAACCGGAGGCGGATCTGTTGCAGGAGGCCAAGGATCTGCTGGCCGGGCTGCCCTTTGACGCCGTCGATGTGCTGGTCGTGCGCGACCTGGGCAAGAACATCAGCGGCACGGGCATGGACACCAACATCGTCTCGCGCTTGATGATCCCGCGCCAGCCCGAGGCCTTCGGCAAGGTCGACGTGGCCGTGATCACGGTGCTCGACTTCACCGAGGAGACCCACGGCAATGCCTCGGGCTTGGGTCTGGCCAACGTGACCACGGCACGCGTGGCCGAGAAGATCGACTGGCAGGCCACCTACATGAACGCCGTCACCTCGGGCATCTTCGGGATGTACCGGGCTGCGCTGCCCCTTACGATGCCCAACGACCGGCAGGCGCTCAACGTCTCGCTGCGCTGCTGCGCCGTGCCCCAGGACGAGGCCGCCATGGTCTTCATCCGCGACACACTGACCCTGGATCGCTTCTATGCCAGCCCCAGCCTGCGCGCCACCATCGAAGCCCACCCGCGGCTGACCATTGCCGCCGAGGTGCCGCTGGCTTTTGATGAGGATGGCAAGATGGAGAGTCCGTGGGTGTTGGGGTAGGGGATCGTCGAGTGAATCGTTTCGCCAGTGTCAGCGACACTGGCGAAACGATTCACTCGGAATGACCTACGGCTGCGGCGGTTCACCGGCATCGGGCGGGATCGGCGGGCCGTCGGGAATGCTGCGCAGATCATCGCATTGGATCATGGAGACGTCCCCCCAAACGTAGCCTTGCGCTTCAAAGGTCGGAATGTCCTGGACCCAGCGTTTCTCGCCGCCGTCCAGTAGATAGATGTGCGGGCTGGTGGGGCACTTGAGCAGAATGGGGTCTGCGCGCTCGTAGACAATGGACTGAACCGGGATGGGCAACTCAGCGATGTCGCCTTGGCTGATGCCGAAGAGCCAGGGCACGGCCAGAATCACGACCAGTGTCCAGCCGACGTAGAGCAGCGCACCGGTGGCGAAGGCGCTGTGCAGGGCAGACAACCAGGACTTTACCCGCTTCGAGATCTGCTTCCACAGAATCAACAACAGGACAACCATGTTGACGACGTTCCAGCCGATGAAGGTCAGGCGGTTGGGCGTCAGGCGATCTTGCCAGGCGCGGTAGAGGATGGCTGAGAGCGCGTAGAGGCTGACAAGGACGGCAACCACCGCCAGAGCGATGATGCCACGCCGGAGCCAGATACCGCTCTTGCCCATAGCGTCGCGGTCACGGGTGGGCGACGCGCCAAGCAGCAGCGCCATCACGCCGAAGAGCATGGCGTTGTAGGCAACCAGCACGTCCCGGTTCTCGAAGGGCGCCCGAAAATTCATCGGGATGAAGCCGAGATAGACGACCAGCAGCGTCAGGGTCAATGGCAGCATCAAACGCATGAGCAGCGCGATGAGGCGGCTCAGGCCGGAGCCAAAGGCTTGCCGGGACGGCGCTACGCCCGGGTTATAGGTGATGGCCGTTGCCAGCATCGGGATCAGGCCGCCGCCCCCGGCGAGCAAGAGGCGCATGACCAGGTCGGACATCTGCACGCCCAGCGCGTCGAAGAGCGCCACGGATATCCCGACGAAGGCCATACCCGCAATGACGAATAGCCCGGCCAGCACGGCCACTTCCAGCGATTTGAGCAGGAAGGCAAATCGTTCGTCGGCATCGGGCAGACCGAACAGCAGGTAGATCCCGACTGCGGACCACGCCGCTAGCGGCAGGTGAAAGGCCATCAGAAATAGATACTGTTCCTGGAAGATGGCCGGTCCCGTGCGAGCGTAGAACAGGAGCACATAGGCTGCCACAAATGCCAGGACCGCAACGACGCCAGTCAGGTGCGTCCAGCGGCGACGGCCGGCCACGCACAGATAGGTCAGGACAGAGAGCGCGCTGATTGGCGCCCAGAGCAGTAGGATCTGGGGGACCGAGTTGTAGGCCTGGAAATCGCCTGCCCCGGTGATCTGAACGCTGAACCGGGCATCGTCAGAGAGCCACCAGAGCAGCAAACCGTTGACGATGGCCAGCGGTATGGCCCACGCCCAGGCGATGCGCCATTCGTCGAGCCGATCAGCCAGGGAATAGGCGAGACGATAGTGCCAGGCGGCGTAGAGCAGATTGTCCGGCTTTTCACTGTAGGCGTCGTCGACGGCAGCGGCGAAGGCTTCCTCATCGCCCATCTCGATGACTTGATAATAGGTAGTCTCAAGTTGCTCCGGATCGCCGCCGAGATCGCGAACTTTGTCTAGATATGACATGCTGTCCACTCCTTTGCGCTGTCTGCGGACACTTCATGGACCCTGTGGTCGGGCAAAGGCGCCCGAACCAATTGGGCAAGATCCCCGTTCTCCCAAAACGTGCCCACGCAAGAAAATGTTCTGACCTTCGGGGATTGGTTGCGCCATCATAATGATCTACAATGGACAGACCCAACGGGTAGGGCCTGCCCTTGTGGCCGCCCATCCGCGTTGACCGCCCGTCGCCAACAATCGATCATACCGAAGAGAGGTACATGTCCAGTTCCGATTCGTACAAGCAAGCCGGCGTCGATATCGATGCCGCACAGAGCGCCGTTGACATGATGAAGGACGCCGTGCATGCGTCGTATACAGCGGGCGTACTGGCCGATATCGGCAGTTTCGGCGGTCTCTACGCACTGGAAAACCTGCCCTCTAGACCGGTGCTGGTTGCCTCGACTGATGGCGTAGGCACCAAGGTCAAACTGGCCGCCGAACTCGGACGCTGGCAGGGTATTGGCCATGACATTGTCAACCACTGCGTCAACGACATTCTGGTGCAGAACGCGCGGCCGCTCTTCTTCCTCGACTACATCGCCACCAGCAAGCTCGTGCCCGAGGCCGTGGCCGCGGTCGTGACCGGCGTGGCCGAGGCCTGCCAGGCTGCCGGCTGCGCGTTGCTCGGCGGCGAGACAGCCGAGATGCCTGGCGTCTACACCGAGGGGTCTTTCGACCTGGCCGGCACTGTCGTCGGCCTGGTGGATCGTGACGCGCTCTGGCCGCGACAAGATGCCATGCGGGCAGGCGATCTGCTCATCGGGCTGCCCAGTTCCGGACCCCACACCAATGGCTATTCGCTCATCCGCAGCCTCGTTGCCGACCGGGATCTGAACCTGACCCTCGATGACGGACAGACGCTGGCCGATGCCTTGCTGGCGCCTCATCGTTGCTACGTGACTGAAATTGAGCGGATGGTCGAGGCTGGTAGTTGACATCAAAGGGCTAGCCCATATCACCGGCGGCGGCTTTGTGGACAATATCCCTCGCGTCTTGCCGGAGAATCTGGTCGCCGAATCGATGTAAGCAGTTGGCCCACGCCTCCGGTTTTCAAAAATTTGCTTGAGTGGAGCGGCATGGATGACCGGGAGGCCTACCGGGTCTTCAATATGGGCGTCGGGATGGTCGGCATTGTGTCGGCAGCCAGCGCCGATAAGGTCATGACAGCCGTGCCGGAAGCTGTTGTCATCGGCGATCTCCAAGCACGTGATGGCCAAGAGCGACAGGTCAAGCTGACCACGGAGTAGGCATTTGGCCAATGCAGATGAAAAGCAGTCTAATGCTCTTCTTTCACTCTGGCCCTCCGTGCCTTGCCCGTGGCTCTGCGGTGAAGAATACCTGGTTGAACAAAAACCGTTTTCGGTAGCACCCAACAAGGAACCCATCTATGACCGCCAAGATCGCCGTGCTCATCTCCGGCAATGGTTCAAACTTGCAGGCCCTGATTGACGCCATCGGCTATCGGGTATTGCCTGCTGAAATCGTGGTCGTGGTATCGAATCGAGAGGATGCCCAAGGCCTACAGAGGGCAGAGAAGGCGGGCATTCCCACGCGCGTTCATTCGTTGACGCCCTATCGAGAGGCCGGACGCAGTCGGCGTGAATATGACGACGATCTGGCTCAGATCGTCGTGGAGTATCGACCCGATTGGGTGGTGCTCGCCGGTTGGATGCTCATCCTCAGCTCGGCATTCCTGGACAAGTTCTCCTACCGGGTCATCAATCTGCATCCGGCCCGGCCGGGCATGTTCCCCGGCGCCCATGCCATCGAGCGTGCATACGAAGCCTACCAGCGGGGCGAGATTAAGGAGACGGGACTGATGGTGCATCTCGTCCCTGACGAGCAGGTCGATGCAGGGCCGGTGTTGGAGAGTACGACAGTCCCGATCTATCCCAGCGACGCGCTGGAGACGTTGGAAAATCGCATGCACCAGGCAGAACATCGGACGCTCGTGCAGGCGTTGTTGCGCGTGATAGAGGGTGATGAGGAGTAACAAGGAGTATTATATGACATTTCGTATTGGCGCGGTTCAGATGAACTCGCAGGGGGATAAGGACGCCAACCTGGCCACAGCCGAACGTCTGATTGATGAGGCGGTCGCTCAGGGGGCGGACGTGGTGGCGCTGCCGGAGATGTTCAACATCTACGGGACATCAGACGAGATTCGCGCGGGACGCGAACCCATGGGCGGACAAACCAGCCGGTTCCTCCAAAGCAAGGCGATGCAGCATGGCATCACACTTCATGGCGGCAGCATGCCGGTGCAGGTTCCTGACAGCGACAAAGCCTGGAATATCTCGCTGGTCTACGATCCGTCCGGCGATCTGATCGCCACCTATCGCAAGATCCACCTCTTCGACATCGACATCACGGACACTGTGTCAGACAACGAGTCGTCTCGCTACGATGCTGGCACAGAGATGGTGGCCTTCGAAAGTGAGCATGGCCAGTTCGGGCTGACCATCTGCTATGACATTCGCTTCCCCGAGGTCTACCGGGCGCTGACGCTGGCCGGCTCCCGTGTGATCTTTCAGCCATCGGCCTTCACGCTCTACACAGGTAAGGATCACTGGGAGGCATTGATTCGCGCACGTGCCATCGAGAATCAGGTCTACATGGTCTCTCCGGCACAGATCGGCGTCCATGCCGGTAACAAGACCTGCTACGGCAACACCATGATCGTCGATCCGTGGGGTACGGTATTGGCACGGGCGCCTGAGCGTGAGTGTGTTGTGGTGGCCGACGTCGACTACGCCGCCCAAGACAAGATCCGGGCCGGACTGCCCAATCTCAAGCATCGACGACCGGATGTCTATGCCGGGGATGTCAGTCAGTAGACGTAGTGCCTATTTTCTTGATCCACGAAGGAACACAAAGAGCACGAAGAAACACGACGGGAGAAAAATTATCCCCGTATTTCGTGTCCCTTCGTGCTCTTCGTGGATAAAAAAGAACCGTTGAGCCAAACTGCCGATCTATAACGCCATCAACATCGCAACCAGCAACGCTGCACGCGACACCATCTGGTCGACCTCGATGTGTTCATGATCGGCGTGGGCGCCGTGGCCGGGGATACCCAGACCGTCCAGCGTGGGCACGCCCAACGCTCCAGTGAAGCTGGCGTCGCTGCCGCCGCCCGTGCTGCCTTCTTCGAGCTCGATGCCCATCTCCCTACCCAACTCACGCACACGTTCGAAGATCGCAGCGGTGACTGCGCGTTCCAGAGGCGGGCGGTTGGCCCCGCCTGCCACCTCGATCGTTGCACCGGGAAGCACCGGTTGCAGACCATACATGGCCGCCACGACCCGATCTACCTCGTCTTGGGTCCAAGCGCGCATGTCGACGCTGGCGACTGCCTTGGCCGGAATCACATTGGACTTGGTACCGCCCTGGACCACATTGACGTTGACTGTGGTGCCCTTCTCCCAGTCGGTTAAGGCTTGAATGGCGAGGATCTGGTGGGCCAACTCATGGACAGCGCTGATGCCCGCTTCCGGTTCGACGCCGGCGTGGGCGGCGCGGCCGGTGATCTCCAGGCCGAAGCTGCCGCCGCCCTTGCGCGCCGTCTTGATTACGCCGCCGGGCAGGGGTGATTCCATCACCAGTGCATACTCGGAGCGTCGTGCCTCTTCTTCAATCAGCGCGCGTGAGGTGGGGCTACCCACTTCCTCATCCGACGTCATCAGAATGGTGACGGGACGGGGCAATTGAAGGGCCAGGTCACCGACGGCGCGCAAAGCAAATTCGGAGAGCATGAGGCTTGACTGCATGTCGAAGATGCCAGGGCCATAGCCCTTGCCGTCCTCTTCGATGCGGAATGGATGGGTCTCCAACGAGCCGACCGGCCAGACCGTGTCGTAGTGGCAGAGAATCAGCGCCGGCTTGACGTCGGCGCCATGGTCACCTTGGCTGAAGCGAGCGCGCAGGTGATTGCCCTGGGTCTCAACGGGCAGGATCTCGACCTCCGCCCCGGCTGCGCTGAGCCGGCTGCCCAGCAACTCGGCAAAGGCATCGAGCCGCGGCTTGTCGTCGCTGGGCGTCTCGGTGGTGACCAGCAGTGCGATGGTTTCGAGCATCTCGTCTTGGTGTTGGGTGAAATAGTCGAACAGTGTCTGATAGTTCATTGTGGTCCTTCCAATGGGCGTGGTCTGATGAAGTACGGTCTATTGTACATCCGACATGATGGTTCGTCGCAACGTGGGCGATTGACAGGTCTCATTGCGAACGCTACAATTTTCACTGTCGATTGCCAATCCACCTCTTTTGACCGTCGTAGGGCGACCATGCTCTCTCTTCAACAGGAAGTTCGAGACTATCTAAAAAGACAGCAAGCCGACTTCTCTGACAACACGAGATCGTTCAAGGATCTCGATTTCACCATCTCCAGCCAGGGCGATCCCATTTTCCAGCTTGAGGTCAAGGAAAAACGCAAACCCTACAATGCCTTCCATTGGCCGACGACAGTTCCCGAGGTCGATCTGTTCATCCTGGATGATCTGACGGTGCGCAAGTGCATTGGCCACGCGCCGCGCTGCGGCGTGTTAGTGCGTGACAGCGCCCGCTCTCGATACTGCTTCTTTTCGGTTGTTGACCTGGCCTTGATGCCCCGGGAGCGGGTCAATCGGACCATCGACAATCGCAAGAGGACGCTCAAGGGCAAGTGGCTGATCAACCTCAACGACGGGCTGCTGTCGGACAGTCTGGAGGGTGCATTCGAGCACATACGCGCCTACCTGCGCAATCTGGACGAGATCCTCTTTGAGCGCCTGGAATGTCACGGTCAATATGCAGGAGAAACGGTGGCTTTGGCCGGTATTACCCGCGAGCCACACCATTGGACATCCGACGTCAGAGATACGCGTTGACGATTCTTTTAGTCAGCATGACGCGGCCGCCAATAGGCCTATTCTCGCCGTCGTGTACTTTAGTGAGCGTCCATAAACAACTCGGCGGTTTCGTTCGTAGTAACCGCTTTAGCGGTCTGGACGGCTCAAGCCGTCACTACGAACTTATTTCCGGACGATCACTTAGTACTACGACCGCACTTGGGCCAGACGTCGGATTTTGGCCACACGTCGCCTCTGGTAGACTGCCTGGCAATCGGCCTGCCTCAGGCGCCGAAACGGGTTCAAATCGCTAGGTGCGGTTGTAATATTAGGTATTCCGCTCATTCGGGCCGTTTTATGACTTTCGACATCGACCGTAAAACCACGTTCGACCGGGTAGCCGAGCTCTATGATGAGGCGCGCCCTGGATATCCGGAGCAGCTTTTCGACGATATCATCCTGCTCTCGCGCATTGCCGATGGCGGCAGGTTGTTGGAGATCGGCTGCGGAACGGGCAAGGCCACTCTGCCATTTGCTGAGCGTGGCTATGCCATGCAATGCCTTGAACTCGGAAAGAACTTGGCAGCGCTGGCGGCCCACAATTGTCGCGCCTACCCGCACGTGGAGATCAAGCAGACTTCTTTCGAGGATTGGCAGATCGAGCGGGACTCATTTGACCTCGTCTTCTCAGCACAAGCATTCCACTGGATACCGATCGAGATCGCCTATGCCAAGTCGGCGGCTGCGCTGAAACTGGGAGGGCATCTGGCCCTCTTCTGGAATACTTACCCTGCTGAGGACGCGCCGATGCGCCATGACCTGGACGAGATCTATCTGCGCCACGCGCCTGAAATCGCCGATCGCGGCGCGATACGTACAGTGGAGAAGAAGCGTGCTCAAATCAGCGGGTTCATCAATGACTCCGGCTGCTTCGGCCCAGTCGAGGTTCGGCAATACCCATGGATGGAAGTCTACTCGGCAGACGGTTACATCGATCTCCTGAATACCTACTCTGACCATATCAGTCTGTCTGAAACGACACGAAGTGAGCTATTCACCGCAATTCACGCGCGCATAGACGAGAGGGGCGGAAGCATTGAACGACCGTATCTGGCCGTCCTCTTCTGCGCGCAAGTCGTGTGAGGCGGACACCAACGACCAACCGAGGCTGGTTTCATGTCCTCTACCTCCACTTCTTGCTGGGATTTCGACGAAGTATTGTACGGCAATCAACGGTGCAAGTTTTTCGTAAGCGCAAAATAGGAAGATATTTATCCACGAAGGGTCACGAATTTACACAAATGTCAGCTTTCTTCGTGGATCATCATTTCGTTGGATTCTAAGCGCAAACCACCGGTATTGACCCATGCACACCACACGCCGACAATCGCACGGAGAAATCTGATCATGAACCGACAGTTGTTTCCCGTGCAGGACTCAACGCTTTCCGCCGAAGCACTGGCTGAGAGCGTATTGACAGAATATGATCTTCCTGGACAAATTGTGTGTCGCTTTTTCAGGAAAGGCATCTGTGACACCTACAAGGTTGAAGCCGGCGACCGGACGTACTATCTGAAGGTCTACAAACATGCTCGCCGTTCAAGAATGGATGTGTTCGAAGAAGTGAGGCTGCTGAACCATCTTGCCGCCAACGGTATTTCGGTCGCAAAGCCGGTCATACGGCCAGATGGGCAATATGTCATTCGACTTGATGCGTTGGAAGGCGTCCGTTATTCAGTCCTGTTCGAGGCTGCCCACGGCGCCGCCGGTGACAGCCGGAATCCCAATCGGATTCGAGCACTGGGCGAAATGGTGGGGCATATGCACCTGTGCGCTGACAAGATGGACGCACCTTATCAAAGAAGCCACCTGGACATGCGCTACCTGGTGGATGACAATCTGCCTGTGATCGCTTCCCTCATGGCACGCCGTGAAGCGGATTTTAGTCTGATCCGCGATATCGCTGAAGCGTGCAAGGCAAAGCTATCCCAATTGCTTCCCAGGTCGAAGCCCGAATACGGCATCTGCCATGGCGATCTGCACGGTGGCGATGTCTGCTATGATCTGAACGACAGACCTACGCTTTTCGACTTCGATAGTTCCGGCTGTGGCTGGCGTGCGCTGGACATCGGTACATTTCTCGCCTCGGACGATCGGATGGACATTACCCTCGAGGCGGAGGGCAGACGCCAGCGTCAGCTTGATATCTTCACGAGCGGCTACTCCGTCGTTCGCACGTTGACGGATCATGAGATTGCCGCCGTGCAACTAGGGCCACCAGTTCGCCACATTTTCCTCATGGGACATGTGCTTCGCTATACCACTGCGAGCGAGGGCGAACATTGGGCCAACGACCATTTCATCGATTGGCACATGAGTTGGTTCAACCATTGGGCGGAGAACAATCTCTGACATTCATGCCCGGATTCGCAGAGAAATAGCTTTTTTCCTCTGCGCCCGCTTGCGACGGCCCTCTTCGCTTTGCGGTGGAGGCCTCATGGCCTGTGCCCATTCGACAATTGATGAAAATGACGCTATTTACAGAGCAGTCACAGAATTACAATTATAGAATACGCTGAAGGGAAACACGCATGAACACGTATCAAGAACCGAGCAAAGCATTGCCCGCGCGTACGTTCGACGTCGTCATAGCCGGCGGCGGCACGGGCGGCGTCGTGGCCGCGCTGGCTGCGGCGCGGCGGGGGGCCAATACGGTGCTCATCGAGGCCAAGGGCTATCCCGGCGGCACGGTGGTTGAAGGCGGCACCGCGCTGCACAGCTACTACAATCTCTGGAAGGCCTTCCCCGGCGTGGAAAAGCGCCAGGTAGTCAAGGGGATTCCTCAGGAGATCGTGGATCGGCTGGCCGAGGCCGGCGGCACGTCGGGCCACGCTGAGATGCTTGAGGGGTACGACTACGACTCGATCTGCACGGCCATCGATACCGAGATCTACAAGCTTGTCACCTTTGAGATGCTGGTGGAAGCAGGTGTGACCGTCTGCGTCAACACACTGCTGGCCGGCGCCATCATGGACGGCTCGCGCATCGCCGGCGTCATCGCCGAGAGCCGCTCGGGCCGTGAGGCCATCTTCGCCCACTCATTCGTGGATTGCACCGGGCTTGGCGACCTCTGCGCCCATGCCGGGGCCGATTTCTCCGAGCCCAACGACTACCCGGTGGCCAACAGCATCGGCGTCGGCGGCGTGGATGTGGAGAAGTACTACGAGTTCCTCAAGGAAAATGACGCGGTCAAGGAATATGCCGAGGGTTGGCGAGACGGCCAGGAGAAACAGATCGTACGCCTTATGGGCATCAGCGAGAAGCTGCCGGCTGAGTTCATGGCACGAGGCCCGGCGCATCGGCATGGCCACGGTGATCACCACCGTGCATGACGACTACTTCATGTTCATCAAGCTCAACTTCAAGATGAAGGTGAGCCCCACGAATCGTGATGGCGCGGCCGAGGCCGAGTTAGAACTGCGCCGTCGCCAGGCTGCGGCCATCGAACTCTTCCGCTACTACGTACCCGGCTGCGAGAAGGCATTCATCGCCCGCTCTAGCCCGGTCATCAATCTCGCCGTGGCCGGCTCATCACCTGCGACTACGACATCACCCGCGAGGACGTGCTGGAGGGGCGACACTTCGAGGACGACGTCTTCACCTACGGATTCCACGACATGGCGCCGCGCTTCCAGATCAAGGACGGCGGCACCTACGGCATTCCCTACCGGGCGCTCTGCGTGGCCGGCATCGACAACCTCTTTGCCACCGGCATGATGATCACGGCCGACCACAATGCCCACATGTCGACGCGCAACACGGTCTCCTGCATGGGCATGGGCCAGGCTGCGGGCACGGCTGCTGCTCTTTCTGCCGCCAAGCGATGTGACATTCGAGCCCTACCCTATGCCGATCTACGCCAGGCGCTAGAGGAAGATGACGTCTATTTCGAGTAATCTGCACTATCGGATACAAAAAGAAGGGCAACCAAATTGGTTTGCCCCTCTTTTCATTTTTGCCTCAATACCGTATACGGGGGCTACGGTTCGAAGACCAACTGCTCTGACTTGTACTGATAGGCGTAACGCACCTGGGCGTTGTCAAAGACCGCAACACCGAAGAAGTAGGGCTTGCTCAGGTCGTCGTACTGAACGTAAAATTCAGAACCGATCTCAAGCTTGCGCCCGATTTCGACCGTCCATACGCCGTCTTCCCAGTGGAAACCGGCGGAGAGATCGCCACGGTCACCTTCGAAGGGTGTCGAGTCTATTCCGACTCAACCTCTTCGATCCAGGTCAGATCGCAGGCACGGCAATGATATTGAGTCACATCAGTCCAACGTGAGAAGGCGAGCGTTGTGCCGAGGACGAATGCGGCAAAAATGAAGGCCAGGACCGCAATGATGAAGGCCGCTTCATTCGCCGGCGGCTCGAGCCAGAGCCAGCTTGCAAGCAAACAGAGTAGCCCGAACAGCCCTACCCCAATGGCGCTGGCAAGGCCATACTTCAAACGCCATCGCCCCACCGATGTCGATCTATCAGATGCCACCAGCCGATCCTCTCGGTCGATCTCTTCACTCTGGCAATGGGGACATTGAAGCTTCGCCATGGGTCACCTCCAGTAGGAACGAAACGGCCAACAGTTGATCGAGTATTCGGGCTGTCTGCTGTTGTTAGGGGTTTGGTATCGAGAACGAAACGGACTTGCTTTCATTCCGATGGTAGGATATCATACACAAGAAATGTAATCAATGCCACACATTCTCCCGCCACAAATCACAAGTTTGCTAGCGCTATCCTAGGCACCTGCCCGAGAGTGAGATACTGCTTTTTATTTTGATGCTGACTTATGTTGTTTTTTTCACAATCAAAGCCTTTAGGGTCTCTTTTTTGGAGGGTAACATGCGACGTACGGTAGCTTTGCTGGCTGTTCTACTGATGGTAGCGGTCATTGGCGGCGGCTGCCAGCTGCAGGAAACGGAGCCGGGCCCGATGGGGCCTGCGGGCGCACCGGGCCCACAGGGTGAGGCGGGCCCTCCGGGATCTCAAGGAGTCGCAGGACCTTCTGGTTCTGATGGTGAAGACGGCGCTGAATTGGGCGCCCGCAACCTACGTCGGCTCAGAAAACTGTCAGGAATGCCACGAAGATCTCTACGCGACCTATCGGGAGACCGGCCACCCCTTTAAGCTCAACAAGGTCGTTGACGGCCAGCCGCCTGAATATCCCTTCTCCGAGGTGCCGGATCCGCCAGAGGGGTACACGTGGGATGACATCCTATACGTCATCGGCGGCTACGGTTGGAAGGCCCGCTTTATCGACCAGGAAGGCTACATTATCACCGGCGACGAGAATGCCGCCACCCAGTACAACTTGGAGAACAAGACGCTGAAAATGGGCGATGATCTGGGTACCCTATCATGCCGGTGAAGAGAAGCCCTATGATTGTGGCAGTTGCCACACCACCGGCTACATTCCCGAAGGCAACCAAGATGGGTTGCCGGGCCTAATCGGCACCTGGGCTGAGGACGGCATCGGCTGTGAGGAATGCCACGGTCCGGGCAGCAACCATGTCAACGATCCGTATCAGGTTCCTGCCACCATCGACCGGGATTCGGAACTTTGCGGCCAATGCCACATCCGTGGCGAAGTGACCGAGATCGATGCCAGCGGCGGCTTTATCAAACACCATGAGCAGTATGAGGAACTCTTCGAATCCAAGAAGCGCGTCATGCGCTGCATCGATTGCCATAACCCGCATGAGACGGTCAAATATGCCTCGGGTGGCTTGGGCATCAAGACCGATTGTGAAAACTGCCACTTCGAGAACAAGATCTACCAGAAGATCACTGACCGCACGCCATGCCAAATGTGTGGATTGCCACATGCCGCGTGTCACCAAGAGCGCATTGGGCGATCCTGAGCAATTCAGCGGCGACCTGCGCACCCATCTGATGGCGATCAACCCGCATGCTACCTCCCAGTTTGACGAGGACGGCGCTTTCTCGCAGCCGTATCTTGCCCTGGACTTCGCCTGTCGCAATTGTCATCGACGAAGATGGCCGCGCCGACAATTTGAGCGGATGAAGAGTTGCAGGAAATCGCCATCGGCTTCCATGATCGAGATCTGGCCGGCAGTGCAAATGAAGAGGATTAGTAAGATCGGAAAGGCGTTGGTTTTCCGCTGGCTGGTTCTTCTGGGCCTGATCTTCGTGTTCAGTCTGGTAACCGGCGGCGACGGCCATGCGCAGTCGCCACCGGATCTGGCTTGCCGCGGCTGCCATGGCGACAATCAGCGGGAACTCACGCTGCCTTCCGGCGAGACGTTGCCACTGTTGGTGCCACTCGATCTACTGGATCGGTCGGCACATGGCTCAGCGTCACATACTCTCTCGTCACAGAGTGATGTTTCCTGTTCCGATTGCCACACCAACGACACCGACTACCGCTTTCCCCACGAACCGACCACAGCCACTGACCGCCGCGCCTACACCTTGGCCGCGTCTGAGACCTGCGAATCGTGCCATTACGCGCACAACCCGTTCCATGGGGATCTGGAGGCCGGTCCGGACGCGCCGACCTGTGTGGACTGCCATACCGCCCACGCGGTCGAGCCGTTTGAGGGGATGGTCGATGTGATGCCGGATCGGTGTATGACCTGTCATACCGACGAGGCGGTTGGCTGGGCGGAGTACTTTTTCGACAATCGTGTCGGCTTCGGCGAAGGTGCTGTTGGCTTTAGCGGCAGCCGACGCTGCCTTGGCTGTCACGAGGATGTCTACTTGAGCTGGCGCGACACGCTTCATGCAGGGACCATTCAGGATGCACGAGGTCAATCCCGATGCCATCGTTGCCGACTTTACAATGGATGACCCGCACCGCACCATCGAACTGGCCGACGTTGCCTACACCATCGGTGGCGAGTGGATGCAGCGTTTTATCACGGTGACGACCGGCATCGTCTCGACATCTAGTGTCACTTCAACATCCACTGTGTCTCGCACGGCGGATGTGACTTCAACTGCCGACATCACCTCGACCGGCCAGATCACAGGGACCGAGGGTGGCTTCTACGTGTTGCCGGCCGAATGGCATTCGCAGACCGAAGAGTGGGCGAGTTATCATCCCGACACGTGGAACGAGACGGACTGGCGCGAATCGTGCGGCAGCTGTCACATCACCGGCCTGGACACCGATAGCTGGGAGTTCACCGAATTCGGTATTGGCTGCGAAAGCTGCCATGGACCGGCTGAAGACCATGTTGCCGATCCCGAAAACGTCAAACCGTTTGCCGCAATCGACGATCAAGTTTGTGGCGCTTGCCACAGCCGCGGCACGTCGCCAGATGGATTTGCCTACCCTGCTACCTTCCGCCCCGGCGATCAACTGACCGATCATTTTACCTTCACCACCGATCCAGCCGATTCCTGGCCCGATGGCAGCGCCAAACTGCACAACCAGCAGTACCTGGATCTGGACGATGGGCAACAGTATGGAAGCCGACGATTCGACCAGTTGCGCGTCATGCCATGCCGTCCACGGCGGTGGCGTTGGCAGGGCGCAGCTCAAAGCGCCGGTGAATGACCTCTGCGTCGAATGTCACGGCGACAAACGCGCCTTGATCACACATATGCCCTACCATGAAGCGGCCAGTGCCGAGCATGACTTCACCTGCACTGACTGTCATATGCCCAAGATGGTCACCAGCGCCGTAGACTACGATATCCATAGCCACACTTTCTTGCAGCCCAACCCACAAGGCAGCATCGATCATGGTGGGGTGGAAGCAATGCCGAACTCATGCAACCTCTGTCACGCAGATCTTGGCGAGAGTCCGGAATGGGCAATCGAGATCATTGACTATTCAGTGGCACAACAAGAGGGTAACAAGTCTTTCTTTGGTCCCGGACCGACCCCAACCGCAGCGCCTACTCCAACGCCATTGCCATCCGTCGGGCAGCCTGTAGATGTACAGGAAGCAACGCCAGGGCTTTGGCTTCGTTATGGCTTCTTCGCCATTTTGGGACTGGTTGGGCTGGGGATATTGATCTTTTTAGTGGTGCGCATTGTGCGCTCCAGGAGAAGCAAGTATGTTTGAACGCATAGGTCGGTTTTTTTCTCCTGCACGGACGTCACCCCTGTGGGTTCGCATTATGCCTTATGCGTTCTTTCTGTTCATGGGCATAACGGTATTCTTGATAACGGGCGCCGGCTGGGAATATACGAACAGCAATGCGTTCTGTGGAACTGCCTGCCACACCATGCCGGCCGAGTATATCTCATTCCTGGAGTCTCCTCACGCTAATGTCAAGTGCGTCGAATGCCATATTGGTCGTGCCACAATCGCCACCCAAATTGACACGAAAGTCAAAAGAGATTACCCACGTACTCAAGTATGCAGGCGCCGGCTACCATCTGCCCGTCTACACCAAATCGTTCCGACCGGCCTCTGAAGTCTGCGAAAAATGCCACAATCCTGAGAAATTCTCGGACGACTCGTTGACTGAGTTCAGGCACTACGATGCCGAACGCAACAACGAGGAAACGCTCCAGTACATGTCCTTCAAGACCGGCGGCGGCACCGACCGCGAGGGAAGAGGCAAGGGCATTCACTGGCATATCGAGAACGATATCGAATACATCGCCACCGACGACCCCCATCTGGAGCAGGAGATTCCCTGGGTACGCGTCTTGGATGCCAGAACCGGAGAAACCCAAGAATTTGTCGACGTCGACGCCGATCTGCCGGCAGACTTCGTGGAACAGAATGCTGACAAGATCAAGACCATGGATTGCACCAATTGCCATAACCGCATTTCGCATCAATTCCCAACGCCGGCCAAGGCCATCGATAACTCCATGGCAAGCGGCGCCATCTCGCCGGAAGTTCCCTATTTCAAGCAGAACGCGCTTGCTGTCTTCGAACGTGACTATCCCAATATGGACGAGGCGCAGCGGGCGATTCTCGGCCTTAACGGCTACTATGAGGTGGAGTATCCCGATTACTATGCAGCGAACCAGGAGAGGGTCAACGCTGCCGTTGATGAGGTTCTAAATCTCTACCAGAAGATGGTGTACGAGACCATGGAACCGAGTTGGGGGGCCCATCCCGACAACCGGGGTCACAGCGAATCTGCCGGCTGCTTCCGCTGCCATGACGGCAAACACCTTTCGCCGGAAGGCGAGAGCATTCGAATCGAATGTAATCTCTGCCACTCGATTCCTATCAAGAGTCCGGAAGATGGCTCTTCGCCCACTCTGACGCTGCAGGATGCCTTTGAGCCGGAATCACACATCGACACCAACTGGATCTCCATTCATCGCTTTGAGTACGACGACACATGCGAGGGTTGTCATACTGTCAGCGATCCCGGCGGAACCAGTGATACAAGCTTCTGCGCTAACAGCTCATGTCATGCGACGGAGTGGACCTATGCCGGCTTCAATGCGCCGAGTATTGTTGAGCTGACTAATGTGCTTGACGCTCAGTTGCCCACCTATCCCGAATCGGATTTAACCTGGAATGACCTCGTAGGCCCCATCCTCGAGGCGCGTTGCGTTGCCTGCCATGGCGGCACAGCCGGCCTCTATCTCGACACCTATGAAGGACTGATGGCTGGAGGAAATTTCGGACCTGCGATCATTCCCGGCAATGCTGACGAGAGCCTTCTCGTCGAACTACAGAAAGCGGGGCATCCCAATAGCCTCGCTCCTCGTGAACTAGAATGGATCGAACAATGGATCAACAAAGGCGCGCCCGAATTTTAGGTGTGCGACTCCTAACAACGTTGGCAGTATTGTTTGCCATCGGATTTTTCGGAATACTCGGACTCTCGCAGCCGGCTGGATGCGCTGGCTGCTCAACCCCCGCCGGACAGCGCCTGTATTGGCTGTCATGGTGACAGATCGGACGTGATGACGTTGCCTAGCGGTGAAGAAATGCCGCTGGGTGTAGATCTTGTGGCGCTCGATCAGTCCGTCCACGGTATGCACAGCGCTGAGGACAGTCTACTGCACCGACTGCCATCGCGGCGCCCAGCGCTATCGCTTTCCCCATGAGCCCAATCCCGCCGAAACGCTCCAGGAATTTTCCGCCGACGTTTCGCAGAACTGTCAGCGCTGCCATGAGCCGATTGAGCTTCACAACCCCGGCCACCTGATGGCCGAGGACAAGGAAGGCCTGCCCACCTGCAGCGACTGCCACGGCGGCCATGAAGCCCAGCCGGTGGATGCCATGTTGGCTGATCCCGTCGGCACGTGCCAAAGCTGTCATGAGACCTACGAGGATGAGCGTGTGGCAGAGACCCATGCGGAACTGGTCGCGAATTTGGGTCCGAATCAGACCTGCCAGACTTGCCATACCGATACTCATGTCTATCCGGCCGATGCCCAGTGTAAGAACTGTCATACGCTGTTGACCAGCGAGATCACCATGCTTTCGGGCGACACGTTGCCGCTCAATGTCGATCTGGAGACGTTGGAGAACTCGGTGCATGGCTTCCACCTGACCGAAGAGTATGAGTACAGCCAATTGCTCTGCACCGACTGTCACAGTGACACGGAGCAGTACGAGTTCCCCCACCCGACCAAGACATTAACCGGTCTGCGCAGCTACCACTTCGAAAACGAGGGCATGTGTCGGGACTGCCACATCGACATCTATGAAGCTGAGCGTGACGGCGTCCATGCCGAGGCCTATGCGTCCGGCTTAGCCGATGCTGCGACCTGTTTCGACTGCCACGGCAACCACGATATTCAGATGCCGGCAGAGCCACGCGAGCGCGTCTCCCAGACCTGCTCCCAATGCCACTCGACCATCAACGAGCAGTATGCACACAGCGTCCACGGCGCGGCGCTGTTGGGCGAGGAAAATCCTGACGTGCCGGTCTGCACCGACTGCCACGGCGTCCACCACATCGAGGATCCGACAACCGCTCAGTTCCGACTTCAATCGCCGGAGATGTGCGCTGAATGCCATGCGGACGAGGAGATGATGGGCAAATATGGCATCTCTACCGATGTGTTCGATACCTACGTGGCAGACTTCCACGGCACGACTGTAGAACTTTTTGAGAAACAGTCACCGGATCAGGAGACCAACAAGGCAGTCTGTTACGATTGTCATGGTGTGCACAACATCCTACCGGCCAGCGACGAAAATTCTCAGGTGATCCGCCAGAACTTGCTTGTCACGTGCCAACAGTGCCATCCGGACGCGGATGCCAATTTCCCGGATGCATGGACGAGCCATTTCGAGCCATCTTGGCAGCACAATACGTTGGTCTACCTAGTAGATCTGTTCTACGCCATCGTCATCCCGATCACGATTGGGTTCTTCACGCTGTTGATCGGAAGCGACATCTATCGCACGACCCGCAAGCGACGTGCGCGCAAGGAAGAGGGGGATCATGGCGAACAACAATAAACCTTCCAAATATTGGCGATTTAACACCTGGTCACGGATCGAACATGGGCTACTCATCCTGAGCTTTACGACGCTGGTGATCACCGGTCTTCCCCAACGCTATGCCGATTCGTTTCTTGGTAGTGGGATGATTCAATTGATGGGCGGGATCGAGACGACACGCATTATCCATCACGTGGCTGCGGCGATCTTGGTTTTTGAGACCATCTATCACTTGGGTCGGGTGAGCTACAAGGTCTTTGTCCTGCGTTTGCCGTTGACCATGCTGCCCAGCCCAAAGGACGCCAAAGACACCGGGCATACGGTCACCTACAATCTTGGATTGACGCCCGAGGCGCCGAAAATGGGTCGCTATACGTTTGGCGAAAAGGTTGAGTATTGGGCCGTGATCTGGGGAACCGCGATCATGATAATCACCGGGTTTGCACTATGGAATCCGGTTCTGGTGACCCATTATCTCCCTGGTCAGATCATCCCGGCCTCCAAGGCAGCGCACAGCGCCGAGGCGTTGCTGGCGACGCTCTCGATCCTCTCCTGGCATCTGTACAACGTCCATCTCAAGCACTTCAACAAGAGCATGTTCACCGGATACATTTCTCGGCATGAGATGGAAGAAGAGCATCAACTGGAACTTGCAGAAATTGAACAGGGTGTGAAGGTGGTCCGGCCGCCGCAAAACGTCGTACGGCGCAGAAACCTGGTCTACTGGCCGATCGCAATCGTTCTCACGACGTTGATGTTGTTGGGCGCCTATCTCTTCTTGACCATCGAGACGACGGCCATCACGACCGTGCCGCGTCAGGACATTGAAGTTTTCGTGCCGGCAGTGCCAACTGCCGAACTCCAGTAACCGCTCGTAATTCAATGGCCGCTGCTTCGGCTGGACTGGGGATACTGTCATTGAAATAACGGAGAAATTGCGGATTGTAATATTCATCACGATCTGATATGATTAGCAGAACATTAGAGCCGCATTAGAATTTCAGAACACAGGTAGACCAATTTGTTCGCAGCAGACGTTCTATCTCACTACAGAAAGGAAGAATGCCTGACAATAATTACCTACGATTGTACAGTAAACTAGGTTGCCGGCTACGGGGCACAATATTGTGCCCGAAAACAACCTTCCCGAAGGAGAGAATTATGAGACGAAGATTACTGGTCTCAGGCTTGTTCGTCGCACTTGTTTGTATGCTTATGTTGGGTCTTGGTGCAGATGCAGTCTATGCCCAGGATGCAGAGGAAGCAGAGATCGAAATACCGTTCCTGCTTGATTGGATGGGATCAGGACATGCCGATAGCGAGGCCGAGGCCTTCCGCCATTGGGATGAAGATGATCCTGCTGAAGTACCCGAGAACTGCGCCAAATGCCACAGTTCCAGCGGCTACCTGGATTTCCATGGCGTCGACGGCAGTGAATTCGGCGTAGTCAACAGCCCCGTGCCGGTCGATCCGGCTGAGGTTGTTACCTGCGTCACTTGCCACAACGATGCCACCATGCACAAAACTAGCGTTGTCATGCCTTCCGGGCTTGAGTTGACCGGATTGGGCGAAGAGGCGCGTTGTATGGAATGTCATCAGGGCCGTGAGTCAGGCGTGAGCGTCAACGCCGCCATCGATGAACTTGCCCTTGAAAGCGTTGACACCGTCAGTGAAGAGTTGGGTTTCAAGAATATTCACTACTACGCGGCTGCAGCGACCAAGTACGGTACGCTTGCCAAGGGTGGCTATGAATATGACTTCGACACCTATGACGGAAACTTTGCCCATGTAGAGGGTTTTAATACCTGTAACGATTGCCACAGCCCACACACGCTGGAACTCGACATCGAATCTTGCACCACCTGTCATGAGGACGTTGCCGAGGTCGAAGATCTCCACGATGTCCGCATGCAAGGTTCGCTGGTCGACTACGACGGCGACGGCGATATTGAAGAGGGCATATACTACGAGTTGGAGGGCCTGAGCGAGCTGCTGCTGCCGGCCATTCAAGCGTATGCCAATGAGGTCTCCGGCACGCCGATTGGTTATGGCGACGGGTATCCCTACTTCTTCATTGACGCCAACGGCGACGGCGAAATTGGTGATGATGAGGGCGATCGCTACAACGCCTGGACGCCACGCCTGCTCAAGGCTGCCTACAACTATCAGACAGCCCACAAGGATCCGGGCGCCTATGCCCACGGCGGCAAGTACATCGTTCAGTTGATGCACGACTCCATCGTGGATCTGAACGAAGCCATCGCCGAGCCGGTCGACCTATCCATGGCCCACCGCATCGACGCCGGCCACTTCGCCGGTTCCGAAGAGGCCTTCCGCCATTGGGATGAGGAAGGCGCCGTGCCCGGCTCCTGTGCCAAGTGCCATACGCCTGGCGGCTTGCCCATGTATCTGGATGAGGGTGTCAACATTTCGCAGCCGTTGCCCAACGGCCTCGAATGCAGCACCTGCCACAACGACCTGGTCGAGTTCACCCTGTATGAGGTGGAAGAGGTCGAGTTCCCCAGCGGCTTGGTTGTCTCGGCTGAAGATGCCAACGATAATCTGTGCATGAACTGCCACCAGGGACGCCAGTCTACGGTGAGCGTCAACGCCCGTATCGGCGACAAGGCAGACGATGACGTAGCCGATGACCTCAGCTTCCTCAACGTGCATTATTACGCTGCTGGCGCCACTCGCTTTGGAAGCGAGGCAAAGGGTGCGTACGAGTATGACGGCCAGGAGTATGCCGGCTACTTCGATCACGCCAACGTCAACAGCTGTACCGATTGTCACGGCGCACATGAACTTGAGGTGGACACTGAATCTTGCATCGAGTGTCACGAAGAGATGGAAGATTCCGGGGACGTCGCTGACATTCGCTACAACTTCGCCGACTACGACGGCGACGGCGATGACGAAGAGGGCGTGCTTGGCGAGATCGGGGCGCTGCACGAGATGCTCTACGAAGCCATGCAGGCATATGCTGCCGACGAGGTTGGGACCGGCATCGTTTACGATGCACATAGCTATCCTTACTTCTTCGACGAGGAGGAGGGCCGGTTCAGCTCGTGGACGCCGCGCTTGCTTCGAGCGGCCTACAACTATCAGTATGTAGCTAAGGATCCCGGCACCTTCACCCACAATCCTTACTATATCATTCAGGTTTTGCAGGACAGCCTGGCAGACCTGGGGGTCGATGTCTCAGGGATGGAACGACCGTAAACAGTTAGGATGCGGAAGCCGCTGATCGAGCGGAACCGTTCGATAGCTACGAACAGAAAAGGCCCGGTTTCTTCATGAAGAAACCGGGCCTTTCATATGAACTGACGGGTGTTGCAGAATTGGTCATCTACTATGTACGCAGATGCTTGTAGTAGTTGATCAGGTTGTTGGTCGATGAATCGTGGCTGGTGATCTCGTCGTCGTCGGATAGCTCAGGCAGGATCGCCTTGGCCAGAACCTTGCCCAGTTCGACGCCCATCTGGTCATAGGAGTTGATGTCCCAGATCACGCCCTGCACAAAGATCTTGTGCTCATAGAGGGCGATCAGCGATCCCAGGGTCATGGGTGTCAATCTCTTGAAGAGGAAAGAGTTGGTCGGCCGGTTGCCGGGGAAGGTCTTGGCTGCTACAAGCAACTCCAGTTCGTCACCGGCGACTCCCTGAGCGTCCAACTCGACGCGCACCTCGTCAGACGTCTTGCCTTGCATTAGGGCCTCGGTCTGAGCGAAGTAGTTGGACAGCAGAATCCGGTGATGCTCACCAATGGGATTCTGGCTCTGGGCCGGAGCCAGGAAGTCACAGGGAATCAGCTTGGTGCCTTGATGAATGAGCTGGTAGAAGGCATGCTGGCCGTTGGTGCCCGGCTGTCCCCAGATGATGGGGCCGGTGCTGTAGTCCACCGGAGCGCCGCCACGGGTCACGCGCTTGCCGTTGCTCTCCATGTCGCCCTGCTGGAAGTAGCTGGCGAAGTGTTCGAGATATTGATCGTAGGGCAGGATGGCATTGGTCTCGGCATCAAAGAAGTTGTTGTACCAGATCCCCAGCAGCGCCATCACGACCGGGATGTTGTTTTCGAACGGCGCAGTTCGGAAGTATTCATCGACCTCGTGGGCGCCGGTGAGTAGTTCCACAAAGTGGTCATAGCCGATGTAGATGGCGATGGAAAGACCGATGGCCGACCAGAGCGAATAGCGTCCGCCCACCCAATCCCAAAATTCAAACATGTTGGCCGGATCGATGCCGAATTCGGCCACGCCCACTGCGTTGGTGGAGAGGGCAGCGAAGTGCTTGGCAATGGCAGCCTCGTCGCTGGACGCGTCCAGGAACCAGCGACGAGCAGTGTGCGCGTTGGTCATGGTCTCCTGGGTGGTGAAGGTCTTTGAGGCCACCAGGAAGAGCGTCGTTTCCGGATCGACCTTCTTAAGCGTTTCGGCGATGTCGGTGCCGTCGACGTTGGAGACGAAGTGAACATTCAGCCCAGGCTTGCCGTAGGGCGTCAACGCCGTCGTCACCATCTTCGGCCCCAGGTCCGAGCCGCCTATGCCGATGTTGACGATATCGGTGATGGCTCTGTCCGTATAGCCGCGCCATTCGCCTGAGCGCACCTTGCTGCTGAAGACTCGCATCTGCTCTTGCACCCGATTCACCTCCGGCATAACGTCAACGCCGTCTACGATGATTGGGCGATTGGAGCGATTGCGCAGGGCAATGTGCAGCACGGCCCTGTTCTCAGTGTTGTTGATCTTCTTGCCGTCGAACATGGTATCGATCTTGCTGCGTAGACCGGACGATTCAGCCAGGCCCAGCAGCAGGTTTAGGGTCTTTTGGCTGATGCGGTTCTTTGAATAGTCGAAGAGAATATCCTCAAAGCGAAGCGAGAACCGGTCGAAACGATCCGGGTCTTCGGAAAAGAGTGTGCGCATTTCGACGGACGTCATCTCCGCAAAGTGACCCTCAAGATCACGCCAGGCCGTTGTTTGAGTTAGTGTTGACATTGAATCTCCTAATTTTTGAGAGAATGCGTTCTATTTGCTCTACGACCACCGCTGTTGCCCTGGCTAGGTCTTCCCTTCGGGACCTATTTCGGCATCGAGATCTGTATCGGTTTCAGAGCCCGAGTCGGTCAGAGCGACGCCGAGACCTTCGTCAACGTCATCTGTTTGAGATTTCTCATTCTTTCCGCCGGCGGCATTCGCTGTGTCTGAAGGTACTGGGGTGGGACTTAGGATGTCGGCGGAAGCCTCGCTCGAGCCGATCTCTGCTATGGATCCGCCACCCGATTCAAGAAGCTCCTCGCGATGCCGTTCGCACCGCTCAATTACCAATCGGAGATGAAGGCGCAGATTGTAGAAATCGCGCTGGTAGAAGAGCGGGACACGGAGACGATCTGTCAAACGTAGTTCCATTTCTCTCAAGTCTACGAGATATTCGTCCAATTCTTCCACAGTGGATTCCTCCAGATGGATCTCGATGCGTCGCATCTGCTGATACCAGCGGTAGACCCGATACCTATTGGCAAAGCTATAGGCGCCTGGCGTACTGCGCAGCAATGGATAGAGTAGAATGACAATTGGCAATACAACAAAAATCAGCCGCTGTAGAATCGAAGCCAATGAGACCGGCAGGTACTCTTCCAGGTCTGAAGGTCCAAGCTCAATAAATTGTTGAATGTTGTTGGGAATGGGCAGTTCGCTATTCTCTGCGGATGGGAATTCACCCTCCTCGGCGAAATAGTCTCCGGCTTCGTGCAACTCAAGACCGGCCGCCAGCAACTGCCGTGCAGAGTCGACATGTAGTTGCTCATTGGCCACCAGCATCGCGGTCGTCGCCACAATCGTCTTGTCTTCGTGGGGAATGTTGTTGCGCAGATCGACGACGCCCTCTGAAATGATGAATTCGGTTAAGTAGGGGTAGCGAGCCTCATAGGCGCCGGCCCGTCGGAGATTCATCAGTTCCAAGGATGGATCTTTCAGCATCTCAACTACGATATCTGCTGCGGGTGACATGACGAAAAAAGCAGCGTCCACTTCGCCTGCAGCTAGCGCAGCATAGGTATCGTTGCTCGGGACCTCCAGAAAATCGGTGTTGGTATCGTCGAGTTCGTTGTTGGCAAGCATCAGACGCGCCATGAGGTTCGTTCCGCTGCCTACCTCGCCGATCCCGACACTCCGTCCCTCCAGATCATGAAGGTATTGCAATAGCCCATCAAACTGATCGGGGCGATAGAAAATAAGGATTGGTTCGTAGAAGATGCTTCCCAGTGAATAGAGGCCTGTGGTGTCACGCTCGCCGATGGTGCCGCTCTGCACAAAGCCGACAGGTACCTGGCGTGCGATCAGTTTGTCCAACGTTTCGACCGAGCCAGCCGTCTCGACAATGTCGAGTTGTACACCTTCTGCCTCTTCCAACAGTCGAGCATACTCCAGTGCATACTGGTTGTAGGCGCCGCCGGATCGTCCTGTGGCGATGGAAAACTCTTCCGGACCCGTCAACTTCACGTTCTGATAGAGCACATAGAGTACGGCGCAGACCGCCATACCCACCGCCATCCAGATAAGATATTTGCGCAAAGAAGATTTATCCATCGCTCAGACTGACAAATCGTGAAGTACTGACATGCGGTTGGATATCCACCGCTAGGCCCATTATAACCTGCGTCGGCCTCCTGATGGGAATACATGGTTCGGCCGAGGAATCCGTGAGCCTGATGATGAAACTCGTTGAATTGTGCCCCCTATGATTGTTCAAGATGCAAAAGTTCCGCCCGGTCGGTTTCGAAATCGACCGGGCGGAACCTGTAATCTTTGGGTTGCCACTCTCGTTCTGCCTTGGCCCTACCAGGAGCAAACGCCGACCAGATTGGCCGCACGTGCGATCACCGGCAGGTAGAGCGTGTTGCCGTTTACCGGTGGTACAACCGGATTGGACCCGCCAACCAGGCTCTCTTGGACGTAGCCCGATCGCACGATATAGGATGAGCTACTGGATTGTTCGGCAAATTGCTGCCCAAACGAGTCCAACAGAATATACTGTCCGGATGTGCGCAATCCCCCGCCATTCGCAATCGTACCCCAGCAGACCAGATCATAATTTTGGGAAACTTGTGCCAGGGCTGCACCTGTCGCCGATAGCAGGATCACTGTGACGAAGAGTAATGTCGCCAGCGTGTAAAGCAGTCGTTTTCGTCTTGGTTGTTTCATAATACGCCTTCCTCTTTTCTTCAAATTTTGAGTGAAGCGCTATTTGTTCTGAATCGTAATGAAGTTGAAGGCGCACTGCCTGAAACTGGATGGGTTGCTTAACGGGTGAAGGTAGACGACGAGCTTGCCATTGCTGGCATTGGTGGTGGCAACCGTTCCACCCGGGCAATTACTTCCTTCTAGAGCGGTCACCACGGTCGTGAAGGAATTGGTGTCATAGTTGAGCGGTACACCGTCTACCTCCAATGGGATCTCGTATCTATTATTTGTATATGTTGCGCTCGTAAAATGCCAGCCGCTTTCCCGCCCGCCGTCAGCCTTGACGTGGCCGTAGGCGATGGGGCCACGCCGTGCTTCAAGATAGTTGTCAGCAGCCTTGCCGTTGAGCATTTTAGAATTAACTGCAAACATGGCTGGTCGGATTGGCTGGCGAGGAGTGGTCTCTGCATCACCACCCACCTGCACACCCAACCAGAGGTTGCGGCCATCGAGAATCGTATCAGAGATCGTAGCGCCGTCGTCACCCAATGGAGCTGTAAACCATCCGTCTGAGACAGTTACTTGTTTTACCTGGCCCCACAATGCCGCTCCGCCTGCCGCTACGTCATAGAGGCGGAAGGTGATGGGTAGGACACCATTGATTGGCGTACCGCTTCTGTCCAACAACTGACCCTGATACTGGAAAATGCTGTCGATGGATAGGGTCGCATCGACGACCATGGGAGCGTCTGTTTCAAATTCATCTGCTCCGTCGTTCTGGGCAGATACTCCGTTCGCAACCAGGATGGAGCCGACGATGAGACCGCCCAATATTAGCGTGAGTAGATACTTGATCGAGCTTTGCATAGGTGAAACTCTCCTTGTGGATAGAATGGCTCGTTGAAGATGGGTGAATACTGGCGTTGAGTTTAGGCTGTTGAGGTGGCATGGAAGATGAAATCAGGCAAGAGTGACGATAAATGATGCACAGAGAACCTGCTGTGGCTTCTGTGCCGTCCTATGATTCGGCAACCGCTGTCTCGAGCTCTGTTGTGCCGGATGCATCGGGGCCATCATCCGTGTCGATCCATTCCCGTGACTGGAGCAACATGCCAACGGCGGCTAGACCCGAGAAGAGCGCAGCCTGAAAGGCGACGCTTGCTTCAATCGGAAAGGTCACCAGTGCCGCCCCACATAAGGATGAGATCACGATCATCGCCCGCGTCCCATAGTAGATCTCCAACCCGACGCCAGATCAGGCCGCCGGTCAATATGACAATCAACTCGCGGGTTATATCGGAAGTTGTCAGGCCGGCATCGGTCAGTAGAAACTTGAGTATGAATCCGCCCAAGACGAAGGCCGCGGCCCGTATGGCAATTGGTTTGTTCGCCCGAGCAAGGAGGATGCTGAGCAGCCCAAAAATGAGCGTCGTCAGAATAGCCACCCACTCGGGCTGATTTGGAATCAGCAAGTCTATCAGAAGCAGGCCCAATACCGCGCCGCCGATCCCGACGAAGATCCAGTAGAGTCTCTGACCATTCAAGATCGCCGACACGCCGAACGCCATAATCAACGCATTCAATAGGAAGGTACCTAAGTCAAATGCCATCTGTTACCTCATCAATTGATTGGTAATCATAAAAGCAATCGGTTTCCGATTTCGCACAATACCTAGTGAATCCGTGCCGTTGCTTCTTGGATTGACCCGCTACGGGTCGCTGCTCATTATGCCGAAGAAAGACTGTGCTCGCAAACTGTTTGATGCGTGCAGGCTAACAGTATACATCAAGAACCCCCGGCATAGTCTGCGCCTACAGTACGATTTGCGGGCGGTAGGCGGTCGTCTGGCCCAAAGCATTCGGTAATCATCTCTGAGTCCAATGCAAAAAGGGATCTTGACACGAATTTACACGAATTATCACGAATCTTCTCTCTGGGGCGACGACACAGTTCGTGTAAATTCGTGACCATTCGTGTCAAGAAAAGGCTCTATGCAGTAGAGTCATCTATGAGTCCACTGCATAGAGCCTTTTTCGTCACAGATTTGCACAGATAAAAAAGTGATGGTTCACAGATAAAGCTGACGCAGCAACGGTCTCCACGATTGATCGGACAGTAGATCTGTGCTGTCGCTGAACTGGTCGATCCCGCCGATAGGCGACCGCGCTGCAATTCGCCTGACCTGTGGGTCGGTTATTCGGCCAAACAGGGCATCGGCAAAGCCGTGGATGGCCATAACTTGAAAGGGTCGCCCAAAAAAGTTCGCCACGTCTTCGGGCATTGGCTGGGTCAACCCCAGTGAGTTGTGAAGGCGAGCCAATGCTTCGTAGGCAAGGACCAGGTGTTGCTGGCGCGATTCCCAGTCTGTGGCCCTTAGCGCGCCTTCAAGGTGAGGCAGGAAATCCGGCGCACAGGGCAGTTCTTGGAAGGCACGCCCGAACCACTTGGGATAGGGCGCATAGGTTCTGTGCATGAGAAAACAGAGCCGCATGATGCCACGCACCAGTCGTGCGCCGATCAGGGTTGAGCCGATCTCATCAGCCGATGACCCGGCCCGGCCCATGAGGTGCTCTTCTTGACCGATGCGCGTCCAGCCACAACCCAGCAGGTAGAGCCAGATGTCGTGGGGGTAGTACGCAAGCCTGGTACGCAACCGGGCCAGCCCGATACCATCATGAAAGACCGCGCCCGATGTGACCGAAAGCAGTCGTTGTTCCGGTAATGTCAACCAATCAGCAGGCTCTATGCGCAGTTCCAACTCACCACCTAGATCGATCCCCAGATACGTTGTCGTGAACTCTCTTATGGTCTGTATGGTGACCCGATGACTAATGGGCGAACCGGATGGAACCGGCGCCGTCTGGCGCGTTCCGTTGTCCAGGGGATCAGGCTCGGTGAAGTTGGTTGAATGGCCACGAAACACCGGGGGCAGCTTCTCGGACAGGGTCAGGTGCACGGCATCAGCAATCGAACGACGGTCATCTCTACTCGCACCCATATGAGTAGCACCACGCTCGTTGATGAAGAGCATGACCCGCGGTCCCCAGTCGTGGTCGGACGAAGTGGGATCGTCGTATCCGAGCACTTCGGATCCAGGGCCGATCAGCGCCGCTGCATGGGCTAGCCCTGGAAAGTCGCCATCCAATATCGGGCGCACCACATCACGGTAAAATGCTTCGCTCAATTGCAGACCGGGGATGAAAGCCTGTGGCATAGTCGCCTATTCGCCTATACGATGACGCCAAACATGCCGTCCGAGTAGAGAATGTAAACATAGCCTACGGCACACACGAGCAGGAAAGAGTAGTAGAGCCGGTCCCAGAGCGAACCGTAGGCCTTGCGCCATTGTTGGAAGGCGACAATCGTCAACCCGACCGTCGTGAATGCCAGCCCGAACGGCAGCAAGAAGAGCGGCATGACCGTACGCGGCATGGCCGACAACATCATCAGATTCGTGTCGAAGAGGACAACACCGATCGTGATCAGAATGAATCCGAAGACAAACATCAAAGCCATGCCGCCGAAGAGCACGATCAGGAATCGTCCGCCCCAACGCCATCGGAGCTCGCTTTCGCTACGTTCCACTTGAACGCCGCGCACGGCACGCAGGAACCAGCCCAACGGCCAGACCACAAACGCGGAGAGCACACCCGCCAGCAGAAGTCCGGCGATGCCGACATGTCTCCAGGCATTGCTGCTGAGGCTGTTGAGAAAGCCAAGGATTGGGACTGTCTTGGTGTTGTCGGCCGCAAACTCGAGCGGCTCCACCCAGGTCCAGGCAGGCTGATGATGGTTCAGTCAACGGGTCGTCCAAGAAGTCATCCACGATGCTGTCAATGCAGTCATCGACGGCGAAGGCGACCCCATGACCACCGGTCGGCAGCACGAAATTGTGGCTGTTGGGTAACGTTTCCTGCGCCATCTCTGCAAATTGCGGCGGCGTGATGGGGTCAAAGAGACCGGAGAGCAACAACGTCGGAATGTCGCTCTCTACAGGCTCGTTGGCCTCGGCGGGGAGGGCGGGAACATCCCACTGCGCGCAGCCGTCCAGCACATCCTCAAGTTCGTCGACAATACTCTCCGCAAAGGCGGGGCGAACGCCGTCAACCAGCGCATCGGCCGCCGTGAAACCGGCTTCCTCCGCGCAGATAACCGAGTTGTACATCCCTTCGCTCATGGTGCGATCGAAGAGGAAGACGGAGAACATGGTCTCGAGATAGCGATAGTCACCCCGCTCGACATCAGCGATTGCCGCAGGCAAGGCGCCCACGCTGCCGCTGACGTAGAACATCTGGAATAGAAAGTCTACGACATCATCGCCCCACAGAGTGGTTCGAGTCCGCTCACCCGTTTCCGGATCGGTCAGCGTGATCGTCGCCGGTTTTTCGTTTAACTGCTCAACCAGAGCGAAGAATCGGTCTTCCAGGTCAGGATAGAGCTTGGCGCAATCGACATCGTTCCGGCAGGCGGCGAAGAACTCGCTGAAGACGCGCTCCTCGCTCTGCGCTACCCGGGCGATGAAGTTAGTCTGAGGCGCAACCACGCCATCCAAAATCACGCTGCGAATGTTGTCAGGAAAGTCACGCATGAAATGAAGGCCGAGCAGCGTGCCATAGGAGACGCCGTAGAAGTTGATGGCGTCATAGCCTAAGGCGATACGCAGATCCTCGATGTCGGCGGCGTTTTCCAGGCTGTTGTAGGCTGCCAGGTTGATGTTTTCGTCTATCAACCGCTGGCGGCACGCAGCCTCGATCCGGCGGCTCAACTCATCTTCGCTCTCTTCATCGGCTGCCAGTAGCTCGGCTGTGGCGTCAAATGACTCAGGACAGAGTAGATTCGGCTCGGAATAGAGCGTTCCGCGCTGATCAAAGAGCACAAGATCGCGCGCCTGTCGCAGCGGATGATCGACGAGCAGATTGGCGTAGGTGTCGATGGTAGAGCCGCCGGGACCGCCCTGCGCGATGAAGAGCGGGTCCGGACGGGGATTGTCGCCGGCACTTTCAAGAATGGCAACGGCCAGACGGATGGTGCGTCCGTCATCGTCTTCGCCCCTGCGCTGCTCAGGAACGGTCAAATAGCCGCAGCGGATGGTCTCATCGCGCATGCCTGGAATCAATGGATCGAACATACAGTCTGCCGGTTCAAAGGTTCCGACTTCTCCACCATCTGCCATCGCTGATCGATAGCCAAAGCCGGCTTCGCCTGTCACCAACAGCACTGCCAATACAGATCCCAAGGAACAGCGATAGCACTCTAGCCATGCAGTACACCTACACCCTTACAGATTTCCATCCGCCAATCCCTATTCGGGCACGGGCGGCATTTTCTCATCGAAAAGCCACGCGTTGATCAACGGGCTGACATCTCGCCCGCTGACCTCATTGGCCAGCGCGATGAATTCGTCCGTCGTTACGTCGCTGTTCGCGAAGCGTTGATAATAGGTACGCAGCAGTTCGAAGAACGTCTCATCCCCGATCTCTAGACGCAGCGCATGCAACGTCCAGGCGCCGCGCACATAGACCGTGCGGCTGAACATCTCTTCGTTCGGAATGGACCCGGGCGGCTTGGCTCCCATCTCTTCAAGATAGTCATACATGTCACGCATGTGTTCAACAAAGACTTCTTGTCCTTCTTGATCCTCGATCCACAAGTCGGAAAGGTAGGTCGCAAATCCTTCATTCAACCAGATATCCTGCCAGTCGCCCGGGCTGACGCTGTTGCCGAACCACTGGTGCGCCAACTCATGTATCACCGTGGTCTCGCCGGCGCCGGATGCACCGAACGTTGAGAGGGTCTGGGTTTCCAGCGCCCAACGCACATCCTGGTTTAGTAATGCAACACCGTAGACCTCGAAGGGGTAGGGAGCGATCAACTCAGCAAGAAAATCGATCATTTCGCCGGTCTTCTCGAACTTGGCCTGGATTGATCGGGGCGTTCCCTTGGGGAAATAGTTGCGAATCGGAACGCCGTCAGGGCTTTCACTCACTTCAATTTCGTAGTCGCCAATGTGGATTGTTGTCAAGTAGCTGGCTGTGTTGTCGGCTGTTTCCCAGGTATAGGTTATGCGGCCCTTATCTTCACTTACGTTCGTCAACATGCCATTGGCGGCGACTATGTAGTTCGGGGCGACGCTAACGCGAAACGTATATGAGGCCTTGTCCCGTGGGTGGTTGTTGACCGGATACCAGCCCATGGCCCCTGACGGTTCGCTGGCCACAAACGTGCCGTCGATCTGGGTCAGCCACCCGACTTCAGAGTAGCTGGCGCCGGGGTCAATGATTGGCTGCGGCTCTCCGCCGTATACGATGGTCGTGGTAAACAGTTGGCCGTCCGCCAGTGAGTTTGTCGGCGTGATCGTCAACTCGGACTCGATACGACTGAACAGGGTCTCGTCTCCGTCAACGGTGACGGATTCGACGGTCAAGCCGGCGAGGTCCAGGTTGAAGCTGGAGAGCGGATGGGTTGCCTCCGCTAGAATTGTCGCCGTGGCAGTGATGATGTTGCTAGGCACATCCACGTCGAGATCGAGTGTATAGTGCTGTACATCGTAGCCGCCGTTGCCCATCAACGGGTAAAATGTGTCGCCGAGACCGGGTGCGCCGGCATACGGGATTTGTAACGGTGCACAGGCAACCAAGCTCAAGCCGACCACGAAAAGGAGACCGAGGATCAATGGGTTGAATCTCATAGTGCGGCTCGCATTCTCTTTGGTGCGTTTCTATGATGGCGGCTCAGCATGTCAAGAATGACCCTGCATTTGCCGTCGCTGTGCAACATCTGGTCAATTTGATCATAACCCTAAGCCGACAACTTAGCAAGCAAAAACCGCCACCCTGACAAGGTGGCGGTTCCGTAGAAGGTCGGCTTTTCGAAATGTCAGTTTGGCTTTTCCCGCTACGGAGTGCCAAACCATTTCTGGAATACTTGATCGTAGACGCCGGATTCCTGAATCTGTTCAAGGGCCAGATTGAGTCCTTCGAGCACGAGAGGCCGGTCTTTGCTCACGGCGATCCCGTATTGCTCGTCGGTGACCGGTCCGCCGACCAACTTGATGGCTGCGCCCGGGTTGCCCTTGATGAAATCGATGATCACCGGCATGTCGAGCACGACAGCCGTCACCTCACCATTGACTAGCGCCTGCAAGGCAGGAATCGCTTCGTCATAGGCCGACACTTTGGCCTCCGTCTGATCGGCGACAAACTCAGCGCCGGTCGTTCCCTTCTTCACACCGACTGTCACATCGGCTGTGAGATCGTCGGCGCCCATGATGGTCGTGTTGTCGGTCAGCACGGCGACGCCCTGCCCTGAACTGAAATAGGAGACCGGCGCCATGCCCGGTTCGAAGTACGGATCTGTGAAGTCGACGCGCTCCTTGCGCCCATCGGTGATGGTGATGGCGCTAATCGCTGCATCGAAGTCGCCGTTTTCCAAGCCATTAAAGATCTCTTCAAATGACGTGGTGACATAGGCCATCTCAAACCCGGCAGCAGCTGAAAGTGCATTCATGATATCGATATCGAAACCGGATAGGTTGCCGTTTTCATCGACATAGACAAAGGGTTCAAATTCAGCGTTGATGCCTACACGGATAATCGGCGTATCGACCGGCTCGGCTGCGACTTCTTCAACCGCCTCTTCTGTGGGCGCCTCAGTCGCCTCTTCCGCTGGTTCTTGCGCGGCGGCTTCTTCGACTGGTACTGCTGTGGCTTGCTCTTCTGTGGTGGCCGGCTCTGTCGGTTCCGGCGTCTCGTTTGAACCGCCGCATGCGGCAAGCACCAAGACAATTATGGCGAGCAGTGTGATCAGTAGTTTTCTATTCATGGTACGCTCCCGGTTCGAACGGAGGATTGAAATTCAGGTCGATGGTTGACATAAGGTCGGGAAAGGTGCACATACGAGACTGTGGGATGGACGCATCGATGCGAATCGCACTGCCGACGCCGCACAGGCTGACTCTTTAGGCAATGAGTAGCATTATACGGAGAACCAGACAAAAGCGAAATATTGTACAGGCCACAGCGCATCCAACTCGGTCGGCGTTGGCAGTCCTTCGGTGACTTCTGTCTGACTTTGGACGGTCTGTTCTCTTTGTAGCCAGTCCAAAGAACCACATATGAACCAACGCCTGTTCAGATCCTGGAGAGGCGAAAGTGATTCGAATTCTCGTCAAGATTCGGTTATGCTGACCCGGTAGCAACCAGTGAAAATCCATCTGTTTTCGTACAAAATGACCCCTTCAGCGCGATCGGCATCCTGTTGGCTTTCGGACGGACATGTCGCTAGGCGCTTCCAAAGAAAACAGAAATTTCAATAACCGTGCGGTCTAGATAACCTTATCGTCTGTTCCGGCCAGCTGGCGAAGGTACTCGGTCTGACCGGTGTGGTAGCCATCGTGCCAGGATAGAAAGCCAAGCCGCTCGATCACGGTGCGCTCTTCACCCTCGGGCTGATGGGCCAGATCGGCCTCTGCCATAGCTGGTAGACCGGCGCTCAAGCGCTCCTGGGTCAGGGCTAAATCGGCCCGCATCGTGTCCAGGTTGATCACGTCTGGACCGTCAGACGTGACGGGCTCGGAGCCATGACCATAGCGCTCGTAGGCCTCAGCGCCCTCGAACGGCTCAGCGCCTATGATCGCTAACATGGTGGCGCGGTAGGTCAAGATATGTCCCAATACCCAGTTCAGACAGTTGCCGCGGAAGGGCACCTGTAGCAGTGAGTCCTCATGGGTCAGACCCTTTAGCTGGGCCAAGAGAACGTTGTAGTTGCGCGTAAGGTCTGCGTTGATCTGCTCTGTACCGTTCATGCTATTTTCTCCTGTGAGTATTGTCGCCGAATGGTCGTGTGGAACACTTGTTCCGGGTGTGGGCATTGTATGGAAGTCCGGTCGATCTGTCAACCCAATCGAAAATGCTTCGCCGACGTCGGCGAAGCATTTTCGATTGGGTTGACTGTAGTGATCAGGCCGGACGGATCGCCGGACTTTTGCGGTAGGCGTGCGCGCCTTCGAAGGAGAAGACAATCAGTGCCAACCAGATCATGCTGAAGCCGATGAGACTCGTCTGGGTGAATGTCTCGTTGTAGATGAAGGCGCCCAGCATGAATTGGATAGTCGGCGCCAGATACTGGAGGAAGCCGAGTACTGAAAGCGGAATGAGTTTGGCCGCAGCGCCAAAACAGAGTAGAGGCACAGCCGTAATGATTCCCGTACCGATGAGCAGTAGATGGGTAGAGAGATCTGTGTGGCCGAAGGCTCCTTCTCCGTTGACCGCAAGGAAGACCAGAAAAATCAGCGCCACCGGGGCCATCAGTGTCGCCTCCAACGTCAAGCTCTCGACGGAGCCAAGGCTGCTTCGTTTTTTCAGCAGGCCATAGAATCCAAACGAAAAAGCAAGCGTTAAGGCGATCCAGGGCAGCGAGCCGTAGCTGACCGTCAGGTAGAGGACGCCTGCTGCGGCAATCCCGACTGCCAGCCATTGTCCGGTCCGGATTCGCTCTCCAAGTAACACGACGCCCAGTACCACATTGACGAGCGGGTTGATGAAGTAGCCCAGGCTAGTCTCCAGAATGAAACCGGCGTTGACCCCCCAGATGTAGACAAACCAGTTCAGGGCCAGCAGTGCCGCCGCAGCAAGCGATGTGAGGATGATGCGTCGGTCGCCGAGTTGCGCCAGCCATCCCCACTGTTTTCGCACCGATCGGATGCCCACGAGGATGACCAGAAGCCAGACGACTCGCTGGCTCATGATTTCCAGTGCCGGGACCTGTTTGAGCAACTTCCAATAGATTGGCAGCAGCCCCCAGATGGTGTAGGCAGCGACTCCAAAGAGAATACCACGGTTCATAATTGGCTTTCGGTTCCGTTTCGAGATGCGTTTTTTGCACTGCCGAGCATTATATCATAGGCGAAACGAAGAACGCCGGATCTAGGGCCCACAAAAAGAGCGCCCGAGTCGTCGACTCGGGCGCTCTTTTTGTGGGCCTTGGTTATTGTCGGATGGAGCGTAACTCTTCGAACAACTCCTTCTCCTTCTCATTCAGCGACGTGGGCACGCTGATCTCTGCCTCTGCCAGCAGATCGCCCCGTTGATCCGGGTTCTTCAGATTGGGCATGCCCGATCCCCGCAGCCGAAAGACCTTGCCGCTCTGTGTGCCGGGCGGCACGGTCAACACGACCGGGCGCTCTATGGTCGGTACCTCTGTCTCGCCGCCAAGTACCGCCGTGTAGATGTCGACCGGCGTCTTGACGCGCAGGTTATCGCCGTCACGCTTGAATCGAGCATCGGGCTGGACGGTGATGTTGAGCAGCAGGTCACCCTGGCCGCCCGCTCCGCCGCGCATGCGTACTTTGGATCCGGTCTTGACGCCCTTGGGGATGGTCACCTCAAAGCGTTTGCCGTCGGTGCCTTCCAACATTCGAGACGTGCCGCGGAATGCTTCCTCCAGCGTGATTGACACTGGAACATCGACCGGTGCGGGCGCCCGGGCGGCAGTCGCTTGGCCATAGCCCGCGCTTCTGCCATACGGATCGTAGCTGCCCATGCCTGGACCTCCGGCGCCGCCAAAGAGCGTGTCGAAGAATGAGGAGAAGCCGCCGCCGCCCGTACTATGTCGGGACGATCCCCCACGGGAACCATAGGCCCCGCCAAGTCCCATCTGGCGTAATATCTGGTCCAGTTCCTCCTGGGTCATGGACTGCCCGCCTCTTCCGCCAGGCTGGCCGTATCCGTTATGTGCCTGTCCGTACTGTTCCCATTGGGCGCCGAATCGATCGTATTTACTGCGCTTATCCGAATCGGACAGTACCGTGTATGCTTCGTTGATCTCCTTGAATTTCTGTTCTGCGGAAACGTCGCCAGGGTTTTTGTCGGGGTGATACTGTTGCGCGAGTTTGCGAAATGCCTTCTTGATCTGTTTATCGTCGGCATCTCGAGGGACGCCTAGTGTTTCATAATAGTCTCTAATTTCCATGGTCACCTCTCCGGGGAATTCTCAACCCCAGCGGCCTGCGATTCCGGATTCCCGCTACTCACAAGGACGCGAGCGGGTCGAATCACCCGTTCGCCTTCACGATATCCTGCCTGAACCACCTGTGACACATGGTCTGGCGGCGTCTTCTCATCAGGCATTTGGCCGATGGCTTCGTGGAAGACCGGGTCAAATGGTGCACCAGACGGGTCGATGCGTTGCACGCCATATCGTTTCAGTGTGTCGAGGAAGGCACGCCGCGTCGCTTCGATGCTGGCCACAAAGTCGCGGGCTGCCCCATCCTGGAGCGTGTCCGTGTGGTTCATGGCCAGGTCGAGATGATCGGCCAGCGGCAGCATGTCGAGCAGGATCTGATACCTAGCTTCTGCTATCCGCTGCTCGGTTCGCTGTTCGCCACGCCGGCGAAAGTTCTCAAATTCGGCCTGCAGGCGGGTGTATTTGTCCTGCCACGCTGCTTCCTCGGCCTGCTCTTCCTCGCTTTTCTCGCCAGCCGCATCAAGTTCTTCCTGCAGCTGTTTAACAGCCGCTTTGGCCCAGACCAATTCGCTTTCCATCTCTTTGAAGTCAGTGCTCTGGCGTTTGAACGCCTCATCCTTCACTTGCAGTTCTGTCGTAATATTTTTTAGTTCAGCAGACTGGGCTTCCAACTGTTGCGCTGTTGCCTGGTGGCGCTTCTGTAGCTCTTGGGCCTGCCTCTGGAGCTCCTGATACGCCTGGACGAGTTTTTGGTAGTCGGCCATAGTAACCGACTGGCCCATGTTGCCGCGATTGGCCGGACGTTGTGGGCGCCTGCCGTACGGGTCGTAGAAATTCGCCATCAAAAGTTCGATATCCTCTCATTCACCCTGATCGACTACAGTAATCGATTCCCGGTGTACTCCTTTAGGTCGCCGATTATGCGAACAAAGATGATTGCTTGTCTATCAGAACGGGCGAGGTTTCAGCCCCGCCCGTTCCATCCGTCTATCTCTTAGTCTTGCACACTATGCGGTCCTTAGACCTGGCGGTACTCGCCTTCGACGACATCATCTTCGCCATCGGCCTGACCATCGTCACCAGGGCCGCCTTGGCCGGGAGCGCCGTCGAAACCGGCTGCATTCGGGTCGAACTCGCCTTCGCCGCCGGCCTGCTGATACATCTGCTGGGTCAGCGCGTGGCTGGCTTGCTGCAGTTGCTCCATCAAGCTCTTGATTTGCTCGATGTCATCGCCATCCTTGACGGCTTTGAGATCCTCGATGAGCTGCTCAATGCGGCCACGGTCATCGGCGGGCACTTTGTCGCCCAAATCGGTCAGCGCTTTCTCAGTTCCGTAGAGCAGGTTGTCGGCATTGTTGCGGGCCTCAACCAGCTCACGCTGGCGCTTATCATCGGCCTCGTGGCTCTTGGCATCCTGGACCAGTCGATCCACCTCATCCGAAGATAGGTTGGTGGAGGCCGTGATCTTGACGCTCTGCTCCTTGCCGGTGGCCTTGTCCTTGGCCACGACATGCAGAATGCCATTGGCGTCGATGTCAAAGGTGACCTCGACCTGCGGCACGCCACGCGGTGCTGGCGGAATGCCATCTAGGCGGAAGTTGCCCAGCGTCTTGTTCTGGAGCGCCATCGAGCGCTCGCCCTGCAGTACGTTGATGTCTACAGCGGTCTGGTTGTCGGCCGCAGTGCTGAAGACTTCCGTCTTCTTGGTCGGAATCGTGGTGTTGCGTGGAATCAAGATAGTCATCACACCGCCCAGCGTTTCCAGTCCCAGACTTAGAGGCGTCACATCCAGCAGCAGCAGGTCGCTGACCTCGCCGCCCAACACGCCGGCCTGCAGCGTCGCGCCTAGCGCCACAACCTCGTCCGGGTTCACACCCCGATGAGGCTCCTTGCCGGTCAGATCCCGTACCATGTCCTGAATCATCGGCATTCGAATGGAACCGCCAACCAGCACGACTTCATCCAAATCACCGGTAGACACGTTGGCGTCTTTGAGCGCGCTCTGGAAAGGTCCTTTGCAGCGCTCAACCAGATCTGCGGTCAACTGCTCGAACTTACTCCGGGTGAGCGTGAGCTGCAAATGCTTGGGACCGCTGCTGTCTGCGGTGATGAAGGGCAGGTTGATCTCGGTCTCCGGTGTGGAGGAGAGTTCGATCTTGGCCTTTTCTGCCGCCTCGCGCAGACGCTGGACAGCCTGGCGGTCTTGCTTCAGATCGATGCCCTGATCCTTCTTGAATTCGTCCATCAGCCAATGCACGATGCGCTCGTCCCAGTCGTCGCCACCCAGATGGGTGTCGCCGTGGGTCGATTTCACCTCGATGACGCCGTCGCCGACTTCAAGGACCGACACGTCGAATGTGCCGCCACCCAGGTCAAAGACGAGGATGGTCTCATCGGTCTTCTTGTCGAGGCCGTAGGCCACAGCAGCAGCGGTCGGCTCGTTGATAATGCGAAGGACTTCGAGGCCTGCAATCTGGCCGGCATCCTTGGTCGCCTGTCGCTGGCTGTCGTTGAAGTAGGCAGGCACTGTGATAACGGCCTGTTTCACCTCTTCGCCCAAGTAGGACTCGGCATCTCGTTTAAGCTTGCCCAGTACCATGGCGCTGATCTCTTGCGGCGTATAGCTCTTGTTCTTGACCGGCACCTGGATGCGGGCATCGTGGTTGGGGCCTTCAACGATGGCGTACGAAACCATCTCTTGCGTGCGTTTGGTCTCGACGTCATCAAATCGGCGACCCATCAGGCGCTTGGCCGAATAGACAGTGTTTTCCGGGTTGACGACGGCCTGGCGTTTTGCAGTTACGCCGACCAGGCGTTGACCGCTCTTATCAAATGCAACCACTGAGGGCGTCGTGCGATTGCCTTCGGCATTGGCGATCACGGTCGGATCGCCGGCTTCCATCACTGCAACAACACTGTTGGTCGTCCCCAGGTCAATACCAATTATCTTACCCATTTGTATTCTTGTCCTCCAAGGAATTTCGACTGAAAAGCGGATGATTGCAAAACATGACTGCAAACAAGCGTGGTCAGTCTACGTCGAATCTGACATGTTCTTGTCAATCGTTCGGCAAGCTGTTATTCTCGCCCTCGTTTAACATTTATCGTTCGACATTCATGTCATGGTTAATTTTTGTACCTGAAACCATTCTAACCCAGATTCATAAGTATGGCGTCTCCTTTGCATTAGCAAAACGTTTGCGTTTGGGCCATGTTTTCGTTCGAAAATGAAATGTCAGCGGTCCCTACTGTTCATCGTTCGCCGTTGTGATACACTACAGGAAATTGCTAAAAGCGACCGATCTGTCGGTCAAAAAAATGGGAGACTCTTAATGGGTAACCAAATTGCCGTCTTTGTTGATTTTGAAAATGTGGCCCTATGGGCTGAACAGGAATTTCTGGACTTTGAATTGACACCGATCCTCGAGCATCTTCAGAGCCGCGGTCCAGTTGCCATCAAGCGTGTCTATGGCGACTGGAGTCGTTTCTCCCGCTATCGCGAAGATTTGATGAACAACTCGGTCGACCTGATACAGATCTACAGTGTGCGCGCCGGTAAAAACCGTGCCGACATCCGCATGGCGCTCGATGCGCTTGAGACGGCCATCAATCGAGAGCAAATCGGCACCTTTGTCATTGTCTCGGGTGACAGCGACTTCGGTCCGCTTGTCACCAAGCTGCGTGAATATGGTCGCTATACGTTGGGCATTGGCCCGCGCGATGTGACACATCCGTTGCTGGTGAGAGCATGTGATGAGTTTGTCTACCTGGAGGCGATTCTCGAAGACCATGCGGACCCTAGTGAGGCCCATGGCATGGGCCTTGAGGCCGCACGAAATCTGTTGGACAAGGCTCTGCGCATCCACGTTCAACGGGGCGAATTGCCGATTGCGGCGGCTGAATTGAAAAAAACCATGTTACTGCTCGATTCAGCTTTCAATGAGGCAAACTACGGTTATGCGTTGTTTCGGGTGTGGCTGGAGAACAACGCGGAATCACTCTCCCTCCTCACAAGAGATGCCCAACTTTTCGTGGCGCCAAAGGATGCAGCGTCCCAGTTTGGGCCCGAGTTCGTTCCCCATGAAGCTGTAGGCGATGCCGGCTTTGACCCGGATGAGGAGTACCGCTACCAGGCCTCAGCAATCCTCAAGCCTTCTTTGAGGCTTCAGTACAAACAGATCTTCAGTCGGCTCAAGATGACGTCGGTCGATTTTGCGACACGTCGAGATGTGTTGCGGGATATCTATCGGGAACTAACAGCTCGTCCCGGCGAACGAACCACCGATGAACTGCTAGAGGAGTTGACACAACTCTACGAAGCGCAGGATCTGATCCGCAGCAAGACGACTCTGCGCCAGATCTGGCAGATGGGTTTCCGGCAGCGCGCCTTTGACTATCGTGGAGCCATTGCCTCCGTTCATGTCCCGGTCTGGTTGACAGAGGAGATCGACAGCGAGGCAGCCTTCATCCATCGTTCTGAATCCGGGTTTGTCTATGCCGTGGTGAACGCCGGCTTGAGTGTTGATGAGGCTGAACTGGCTGCGATTTTGCTCAATGACACGGAGCAAGTCGACTATATCGAGAGCCTGCTCGCAGATCTGGTCGAGCGAGGGCTGATCATCCAGCGCGATGAGCAATATAGCCTGCCGGGTCATAGCGAAGTCCCGTTCCGGGATGACCCGCTCTTCCAACCAATCGTGCGCGATATCGAGCAGTTGCAGTTGCCGGATAATCTGCCCCGGACGCTGGAAAAGGCTCGTTCATTGGCCAAGACCGCAATGTTGCAACGTTCCCAGGACTTTGCAGCATCAGCGCGCAGCTATCTCTGCGCCTGCCGTCTGCAATGGGATGCCGTGGAGTCAGGGGAACCGAATGCAACCTTGGAAGATCTGCGCTGGTACATTGCCTCCTACTCGTCGGTCAAGGCGGGTGAGCTTTCTCAGATCCATCGGGACTATGCCGGCTCTCGCTCCTACTACCTGGCCTTCTTTTCCCTGGTACACGAGGATGATCCGCTCTGGAGTCGAATGCGTGGATTGATCAATCCGATGCTCTCCTACTTCTGGGTCAACGCCTGGCGTGAGCTGGGCCTGAGTATGGGCAACCCGAGCACGGGCGCTTCGTCGCCTGCGGAGATTGCGGTGCAAGCTGCCACCAATGAGAATCAGGAATTGGTCGAGCTCTGGTTCGACATGACAGGCAAGCTGGCGCAACTGAACCCCAGTCTCGTGCGTCGGGTTGTCAATCAGATCCGCCTTGCCAGAGGCGATTCACCCGTCAATGCGCAGGTAGCCGAGCAGTTGGAGCAGATGTTGATGGTCTAGGCGTGATCTTTGACTTGATGATGGGCTTGGTAGTAGAATACCCTTCGGTAGACTTTAAAGCACCTTTGCAATAAAGTCGCCATCGGGGAGTAGCGCAGCTTGGCAGCGCACAGCGTTTGGGACGCTGGGGTCGGAGGTTCAAATCCTCTCTCCCCGACCAGGTTTTAATGGTCAATTGATCATTCCTTTGCGGGTATAGCTTAATGGTAAAGCACTAGCCTTCCAAGCTTGTCACGCGGGTTCGATTCCCGCTACCCGCTCTCTTCGACTTGTATTCACCGTTTGGATCGGTAGCTCAATGGCAGAGCAGGAGGCTCATAACTTCTTGGTTACAGGTTCGAATCCTGTCCGATCCACCTAACCACTGTATGTAGCATACCCTTCGGCCAATAGCATCTGTATTACCTGCGCCATGGATGGGGTGTCTTTCACCCACGTACGCAGGCCTCAGGTCGCGCTTCAGCAACCCAGCATCTCAAATCCAACCCGCTACAACACAGTGAAGAACGTCATGACGTTCTTCACTCGAAAGGCCGATCATGGATCGGTTCTTGATCAAATTCAGCAGTTCACGATTTGTCATTCCGCTCACGTAGTGGGCGCAAAGCGCCATGACCGAAGGGGAGTCGAGATTTCATCCTTCGACAGGCTCAGGACAGACAGTTGCATGGCCGAAATGACAATTGTAATGAAATCGTGAACCACTGAAGACTCCACTGCAAGAAGTCATTCTTGGACACGAATTGCCACGAATTTACACGAACCCAGCCGTTGCCCCAGAGAAAAGATCGTGCGAATTCGTGTGAATTCGTGTCTGCATCCTTTTTGCAGTAGAGTCACTGAAACTGTGCGACGCGCACTTCTCGATTGCTCGCCACACAGACTACCTGCTCACAAACGGAAGATAAACCGTCTGTGTACTGCATGTCTGGCTGATCGCGGCGTCCGTTGTGTCGAGACGATACAGCGATGTGTTGCCATCGCTGTATATATCGAAGCTGAGCGTAGCCGGTTGGACGGTGGTATCCACGCTGAAGAAACCATAGACCCTTGAATCATCGTATTTGAACAATATTTGAGGGGCGTTGCTGGCTGGTTTCGCCCGACTGCCGACCCCTAGTGGGGTGGGGCTGAACTCCAAGAGGGTACAGTCCGCAGCCAGGGCAGTGGCGAACGCACCTGCCCAATGCTGGTCGCCGGATAGTAAGATCACGCCCCCAATGCAGTTGTCGCCAATCTAGTTGTAGATCTCGTTGCGCTCGGTTTTGCAGCCTTGCCAGAGGTGATTGCCGGTGGTGGAACAATCGTGCCAGGGAACAGTTGAGAAAAGGAACTTGAAGCGTTCTTCCGCCGAGGACAACCACTTCAGCAGGTCCTCCTTCTGTGCAGTGCCCAGCATAGTCTTGGCCGCGTTGTCGGCGGCAGCGCTGTCGTTCCGGAAAGAACGCGTGTCCAAGACATAGAAGTCCGTCTGGCCGATTGAGAAATCGTAGCAGTTTTCTTCGGCGGCACGTGGTATGGGATTGTGCGAACCCTGATACTGGTCGTAGGCTGCTTTGGCATTAACATAGCGACCGGTCTTGCCGCCATCCCAGTTGTTGAGTATCTCGTGTGGTCATCCCAAATGTAGTCGCAGGCAGCAGTGCCAAGAGAATGGCTAGGAACGCGATGATCATGGAATATATGTGTCGGAGCATGGTTCTCTTTCCTTTCGGGCAAAGGCGACTCGTTGAGATCGGCTTGCACGCCTACCATGGCGGCTGTGACCTCCACAGTGTAGCTCGCATGACACGGGGACTATGAAGCGGGCATCTGCGCCCTTGGGATGTCGTCGGATGTGCACGCACCGTCCGAACAACCATGTTTGGCACAGATATCGAGATACAAACCTATCGGCAGCGGACCTGCTCTACCACGAACAATCAGTGGGCCAAAGCATGTATTGAGGGCCTATACACTGCTCAATGAAGGGCGAGACACAAAGCCGCAACAGTCGGTAACTGGCTCTTGACAATTTAGAACATTTGTTCTTATAATGTAGATCACCACTGATTCCACGGCAGGCACCGGCTCGAAATCGTCTGAATATGGAAAAGAAGACAAGAGACACAACATGTCGATGGACAGAAGAACGCTTGAGCTGATGGCCGATCACATCGAGGATGTCCTCGAGCAGCACAATGTTGTCGGGCGTGTCAACGGAGGGCTCGTGACGCCCAAACTTGTGCGCTTTCACGTGGAGACCGCACTGGGCACCAAAGTGCGCAAAGTGTCGGCGCTGAGTGAGGAGATCGCAATGGCGCTCGGCTGTCGCGAGGTGCGAATACGGCGGGACGCCGGCGAGATCCACATCGAGATGGCAAGGCATACTGCAGCGAAGATACGCCTTCAGCCGCTGATAGCACAGGTTGGAACGGTTCCGCCATTTACAGCCGTACTCGGCATGGATGGAACAGGCATACCGCTGCTCCTGCGCATCACGTCTACCGACGTGACTCACGTACTGATTGCCGGGACAACGGGCAGCGGAAAGACGGCCCTGGCGCGCACAGTGTTGGCTTCATTGGCGGCAAACAATCGTGCCGAGGATCTTCGTCTCGTCCTAATTGACCCCAAGGAGCGCGGCTTCTCTGCCCTGTCCGCTCTGCCCAACGTCTGGGGACAGCTGGCCAGCCGACCTGATGACGCGGAGGCCAAACTACGGATGATAATCGACGAGATGGAATCCCGTGATCGCGCTCATGTCAGCCGTCCAGTGCTCATCGTCGCCATTGATGAATTAGCCGACCTCATTCAGACCGGCGGTAAGCCGGTCGAACAGGCAATTACGCGCCTCTCGCAGCGCGGCAGAGAGGCAGGGATCCATCTCATTGCCTGCACCCAGAAGCCTTCTGCGGCACTGATCGGCAGTTCAATGAAAGCCAACTTCCCGGTGCGTCTGGTCGGCGCTGTGGCCAGCCGTGACGAGGCGCGCTACGCCACCGGCATCACGGACAGTGGGGCGGACAAGTTGGTCGGAAAGGGCGATTTCCTGCTAATCGCCCGCGGCGAAGCGATCCGCTTTCAGGCGGCTTGGTTGGACAGCGAAGAGCTGGAAAATATGGTAAGCGAACTGTGGTTGAGCGAACCCGGTATGCTGCCAATGTAGCCGGTGTGGTCTAGGTGGTCCAGCACCCTGAATGCAAGGACCTGTGCATTGCGAACACGCCTTGTCCGACTCGATTTCGAGGCTGTCCCGCTGTCAGACATGTGTCAGCTTGAGATCTGCGGTTCTGGTTGATCCGGTTACCGGATGGACAAGCCCCAAGCAATTCCTGAATCTGTCCGATTGGTGATAGTGATCACGCGGGTAGCGTGACCTACGGAATGTCGTGCACGCCTGCAAAACTGTCGTTTTCGTCCTGATATGAGTTCAGTTCAGGATAACTCGTGACTCACCTGCAGAAAGGGATCTGGACACGAATTCACACGAATTTTTTTCTGGGACGAACACACAATTCGTGCAGACTCCTGACCATTCGTGTCAAAAGAAGACTGTGTGCAGTGGACTCACTTGCAGTTCAGTGAAAGAAGGAAACCTATGAAACGCATCGTTCTATTGGTAGTCGTCATGTTTATCGCGTTCGTCGGATGGCGCATTAGCGAGTCAATCAGTAGCGACGCTCTTGGGCTCGCCATCGGCGTGGTCTTTGGCGTGCTTGCCGGCCTCCCGACTGCGCTGCTGGTGCTGGCCAGCAATCGTCGCCGTGAGTCGGAGAAGGAGAATAACGAGCGCGGTCAACATCCCGTGGGGCAGATGGGCTATGGTCCACAAGCGCCGGTCATTGTGCTGGCGTCCCCTGGGATGTATCCCCATCAGGCGCTGGCTGATCCGGGTGCGGCTCAGGCTCCGACGGGCGCCCAACACCCCTGGTCTCAGAGCCGGCGTGAACGGGACTTCCAGTTGATCGGCGGCGAACAGGAGAGTGAGTTTGATGGATAGGGGTGTTGGGCGTGTGGCCTGCTTCTTAGTCGCCGGCAGAACCTGGAATGACGATCTGTGAGATGGCGCCTCGATGATCGATCACATAGAGTTCTCCGGCTTCGTCTTCACCAAACGAGTTGATTGATAGGTCTGTGTCCAGAACATCAACGGAGCGCCATGCGCTGACCAGACCCTCTGTGTTCTGTGCAGCCAGCGCGTCAGACTGAACGACATCGGCATCGGGCAGGGATGCCCAAATCTTGCCGCTACAGTAGTCGCCGAAGAGGTAGACACCGGTCAGTTCGGGATGGGCCTCGCCCCGATAGACGTACCCGCCGGTCAGGGAACAGTTGCCTTGATGATCGGTCTCGGCCACGGGCATCCAAAGGCCGGTCTCGTCGCAGTCGGCACTGCCGAAGCAGTGTGTGGCTTCCATGAGTGGCCATCCAAAATTGAGTGGCGGACGCGTGCCTGCCGGAACGTAGTTCACTTCCTCATACTGGTTTTGACCGACATCGCCGATCCAGAGATCGCCTGTGGCCCGGTCGAAACTGTAGCGCCATGGGTTACGCAGTCCCACTGCCCACACCTCGTCCAGTACGTCCTGCCCTGCCCAGTCCGTCGCCACCCACGGGTTGTCGGCGGGAATGGTATAGGGCTCTGCCGAATCGGTAAGCACATCGATGCGTAGCATCTTGCCCAGCAGCGATTGTGGATTCTGGCCGTTTCCGAAGCGGTCGTTGGCAGCACCGCCGTCACCTGTCCCAATATAAAGGTAACCGTCAGGACCGAAAGCAAGCATGCCACCGTTGTGGTTGCCGGCCGGCTGATCGATTTTGAGAATCACCTTTTCGCTATCGGCCTCCGCCAGATTTGCATCTTCTGCCGTAACCTGGAATCGGGCGATGACCGTGTCCCCACCTGCATCAGTATAGTTCACAAAGAAGAAGCCGGTCTCTCTGAAATTGGGCGCGAAGGCGAGTCCGAGCAGCCCCTGCTCATTACTGCTATCGTTGACGCGCCCTGAGATATCCAGGAAGGGCGTGGGAAGCAGTTCTCGGTCCTCAATGATGCGGATCGTACCCGGCTGTTCAACCACGAAAATTCGGCCTGAGCCGTCGCCTGCATGGGTTAGGAAGAGCGGTTTTTCGAGGCCTGATGCCACAATCTTTAGGTCGATTTCTGTTTGGTCGGGATTGAAGGTTACGGCATCCTGAAAGCTGTCGGTTTCGGTATCCGGTGGCGTGTCCGTTGGGGACACTGTTGCATTTGCGCGCTCATCGATCGTCGGCTCCGGTGGCACAAGGGCAGGCGGCTGTGTGCGTTCTCCTGCGCATCCACTTAGCCAAGAAGATATCAGTACGGCAGTCGCCATCAGCATTATCGGATTGCGAATTGAGAGCACTTGTTTTTTCATGTTACGATATACCTCTAAATTACTAGCGAACGGATTGGAGACCAATCTTGGACAATACGGTCATGTTCATCATGTCGGGCGTGCTTGCCGCCGGTTTCGCCTGTCAATGGTTGGCGTGGCGAGTGAGAATCCCCGCCATTTTGCCGCTGATCGCGGCTGGGCTGATAGCCGGACCCCTTGGCTTGGGACTGCTTCACCCACAAGAGCAATTGGGTGAATTATACTTCCCAATTATCTCATTGTCCGTTGCCGTCATTCTATTTGAGGGCTCGCTGACACTGAATTTCCGTGAGGTGCGCAATGTTGCTGCAGTTGTGCGCAACTTGCTTGTGGTGGGAGCATTTGTCTCCTGGTTTGGCGGTGCGGCCGCAGCGCACTACTTCATGGGATTGCCCTGGGCACTCAGTTTTCTCTTCGGTGCGCTGATCGTCGTGACCGGACCGACTGTTATCGCACCACTGGTGCGCAATGTGCGGCCCACTGCCGGCATCACCTCTGTGCTCAAGTGGGAGGGTATTCTAATTGATCCGCTGGGCGCATTGCTTGCGGTTCTTGTCTTCGACTTCATTGTGATCGATGCGGCTGGTGTCGAACATACCATCTTTGCATTTATCCAAATCATGGTGATCGGCGTAGCGTTCGGCATTTCCAGTGGCTATGTGATCTATAAACTGCTGGACCGTTATCTGATTCCGGATTACCTGCGTGACTTCGCCATTCTGGTCACCGTCACCGGCATCTTCACCCTGTCCAATAGCTTTGCTGCCGAATCAGGCCTTTTGGCAGTGACGGTGATGGGCATCTTCCTTGCCAACACGGATCTCAAGCAACTGCGCGAGATCTGGTACTTCAAGGAGCGTCTCACGATACTGTTGATATCGACGCTGTTTATCATCTTGGCGGCCAATATCACCCCTGAACTGCTGGCTATGCTCGACTGGCGCGCAGTAGCTGTTCTTCTTGTCGTCATGTTCATCCTGCGTCCGATCGGTCTACAATTGAGCGCACTGGGAAGTCCACTGACGCGCAATGAACGGGTCTTCCTCTCCTGGATTGCGCCACGGGGTATCGTTGCCGCTGCGGTCTCTTCGCTATTCGCTTTTGAACTACATGAGGTCGGTTACGAAGGTGCAGAGATTTTGGGCCCGCTGGTCTTTCTGATTATCGTGGGAACGGTGCTCTTGCAGGGCGGAACGGCCAAACCTTTCGCCAAGTGGCTGGGCGTAAGCGAGGCAGATCCTCAGGGCTTCCTGCTGATGGGCGGCTTCAACTTTGCACACGAATTGGCTACCGCGTTGCAGGATGCCGGATATGTGGTGCGGTTGGTGGATACCAACTACGAAAATGTGGTCAAGGCACGGCTCCTGGGATTGGAGGCATTCCACGGCAACGTGCTGTCGGAGGCAACTGAAGAGAGTCTCAACTTGACCGGAATCGGCCGTTTCCTGGCGCTCACCCGCAATGATGAAGCCAATTCTCTGGCGTGCAAACATATGGAGGATGAGTTCAGTTCGTCTGAGGTCTACCAGTTGCAGCCCAAAAACTCGATACGAACCGACGATCAGCCGAGTCGATTCCAACTGGGGCGCATCCTCTTTGATACGTCTGCGACCTACGAACGACTCGCTGAACTTCTTGAGCATGGCGCCACCATGAGACGCACGACACTGACCGAACAGTTTACATTTGAGGATTATCGAGCTCAGTATAGTGACGATTTCCTGCTGCTGATGACAATACGCGACGGTGTTGCGACCGTCTCCGCCGATGACAATGCGATTGAGCCTGAGCCAGGCTGTATCATCTTGAGTCTCGCCAAGGAGAGCAACGGCGAACGGAGATCTGCAGAGCCCGTATCAGCGGATGAAGAACCCAAGACGTTGTGATTCTCAGATAACTGTTGGCAGGGCCAGAAACAAAGAGACGTTTTCCGAATTCATGTGGTTGACAGCACATCGTAGGGCGGGTTTCCTTTTCCGCGGAGTCTTGGCGGGCAAGCTCGTCGGGCAAGACCCCGCCCTACCCAATGGAACCCTGCTGAACCACCGATCACAAGTTGGATTACTATGGGCATACTGCGTGCCGGCCTGACCAATGAGAGTTACGATCGTGACTACTCCAACCGTGAGTTGGTCACGCGCATTGCCGCTTACTTTCGGCCGTGGTGGCCGCGGCTTCTGCTGATCATCTCTATGGTTTCACTGTTGGCGCTGATGGGCGCAGCTGTGCCCATTTTGGTCTCGCGCGGCGTGGAACTGATGGCCGAGCCAGAAATCGGTTCTGCCGCCATCGCTTCAGCGCTGGTATGGTCCGTGCTGGCCATTGGCGTATTGACATGGTTGGTCAACTGGGTGCGCCGCCTACAGACGTCCAAGCTCATCGGCGACGTGATCCTCTCTATGCGCACGGATGCGTTCGAAGCGGTCATGAACCATGACATGAGTTTTTTCGACCGCCTTCAGTCCGGCCGAATCGTGAGTCGCATCACTTCGGATACCGATGAGTTTGGACGTGTCTCCGTGCTGGTCACCGAACTTTTCACGCAGATACTGCTTGTCATTATCCTGGTCGTCTACCTCTTTCGTATCAACGCTCGTTTGACCTTTGTGCTCATGCTGGTGGCCCCAATCGCCTTTGTGATTGCCATCGCCTTTCAAAGGATTGCTCGCCGTGTCACCCGGCGCAGCCAGCAGGCGGTTGCCGAGGTGAATGTCAGCATCCAGGAAGCGGTAACCGGCATCAGCGTAGCCAAGAATTTCCGCCGTGAGCAGGGCATCTTCGATGAATTTCTCGCTGTCAACAATCTGAGCTATGACATCCACGTCAAACGGGGTTTCGTGTTGGCCAATCTCTTTCCCACTCTGCAATTTTTCAGCGGGTTGGGTACGGCGATTCTGCTCTATGTTGGCGGAATGAGCGTCTATACAGCCACTATCACCGCAGGCGCCTGGTTTCTCTTCATGAACAGCGTGGGACAGTTCTGGTTTCCCATGATCAACCTGGCCGCGTTCTGGAGCCAGTTTCAAAGTGCGCTCAGCGCCACCGAGCGAGTCTTTGCCCTCATCGATGCCGAGCCCGTGGTCATCCAGCGACAAACCCTGCCGGTGCCGCCTCTCCGCGGCGACATCAAGTTCGAGCAGGTCGACTTTCGCTACAGCGAAAAAGAGCAGGTGCTGGACGATTTTGATCTGCACATTCACGCAGGAGAGAGCGTTGCCCTGGTCGGCCACACCGGCGCCGGTAAATCGAGTATTGCCAAGCTGGTGACTCGATTCTACGAGTTCCAGGCAGGCGAGTTGCTAATTGACGACATTGACATACGCACCTTCGACCTGCATGGCTATCGAGAACAGCTAGGTATCGTGAGCCAAACGCCCTTTCTCTTTGACGGCAGCGTGGCCGACAACATCCGCTACGCAAATCAGGATATGACCGATGCTGAGGTCGAGAATATCGCCAGGCAGATCGGCCACGGCGACTGGATGGAGACACTGCCCGAGGGCCTCCAGACCGACGTGGGTGAACGCGGCAGCCGGCTGAGCATGGGCCAGCGCCAGCTTGTCGTTCTCTCACGAATGTTGGCCCAGGACCCCGCGATCTTTATTCTTGATGAGGCCACAGCCAGTGTCGATCCGTTCACCGAGTCCCAGATCCAGACCGCGCTCGATCTTATCCTCAAGAACCGGACGTCGATCGTCATCGCGCACCGGCTTTCGACCGTCAAGGCTGCCGACCGAATTTTGGTGCTGGAAGCGGGCAAGATCATTGAAGAGGGCAGTCACGACCAGTTGGTGGTCGCGGGCGGCAATTATGCCGAACTGTACAACACCTACTTCCGGCATCAGTCGCTGGAGTACATTGAGTCGCGGGGCGCAAGTGGGTGAGGGTGAGGGTGACAGTCACGCCTGTTATCCCACTCTATCTCCCAATCCCCAATCTCCGATTCCCCACTCCCCACCCCTACTCCCCCAATGGATACCGTTGACTATGCGCCACCTCAACCATGGCCTTCACGTTTTCCAGCGGTGTGTAACGGGGCACAATGCAGCCGGATCCCAGCAAGAAACCACCACCGGCTCCAGCCTGTTCTATGCAGCGCTGAGCCGAGTCACGCACGATCTCGGGTGTGCCCTGAAGCAATTCGGTGACCGTGTGCACGTTGCCGACAATGGCCACCCGGTCGCCGATGCGCTCTTTGGCCACACGTAGGTCGACTGCATGGTCGATCTCGATCAGGTCGGCGCCGGTATCGGCGTAGAGATCGAGGACGTTGGTGCTGTTTCCGCAGATGTGCAAGAGCTTGCTATCGACGCCGTGGGCAGCCCAGGCCGCGAAGACTTTCTTCAGATAGGGATAGGAGAAGCGCTCGAATGTCTTTGGCGAGATGACATCGCAGGAGGCGAGCGAATCGCCGCAGTGGAGGATGTCCGCCCCAGCGTCCCAGCAGGCGATGCCAAAGCGGATCAGCGCGTCCGAAGCCAGGTCCAACGCATGGTGCATGGCGGCTTCGTTGGCCCCTTCCAGACCGGCCTCGACCATTGGCAACTTCCACAAGCCAATTCTGTGTCCCGATGAAGTAAGAGGCCAGCGCAAACGGTCCGGTCCCCGGCGACCTCACTGCGACCTGGTCGCCGACGGCTTTGCGGGTCAGTCGAATTGCCTCCAGCATGACCGGCATACGTCCGCCAGTTTCCGGATCGGGCACTTCCAAATCGTAGACTTGGGCCAACGTCTCACAGGGCGGCACAAGCAGCGCCGGCACCTCGCCCTCTTCGCGAGTCGTCTCGCAGCCGAAGCCCTCGGCGATGTAGAAGTTGTCCGAGCCGATGGCGATCACATCCTGACCGACGGCTTCGTGGAGGGCCATTTGGGCGCGCACCATGGCCTCGGGATCGGTATAGAAATCGAGCAGCGGCACGCCGGCCGTCACCGCGGCAATGTCGTACATGTAGGGCATTGCCGCCACGCAGTCGGTCGGTCTGCGGTGGATGGCATTGTCGACGCGTTGGCGAGAGGAGAGCGTTAGCATTGAGGCCTCCTATTGTGAGAGGATGAGATCTGAGGAACTGCATAACAGAATGTGCGAATTGTAGTAAAGTGCTGCCTGACGCGATCCGTAAACCCGCATATCGTGAGTGTCACCATTATGTCGTAGGACAGAAGGTCGCTGCCCCTCCAATGACAATTGAACGTTGTCAATCCACAATTGACCATTTTCCCTGCAACGCGTCCAGATAGCGAAATGGTTGCACCATCCGCCGATCCATAGTAGAGTTCGCTCTTGTGAAAACCAATCGATGATTTTCTTCGCAACCTATCCACCAACCATGCTTGAAGGAGTACTCCTTATGCAAAATCGCAAGACCTTCATTCTGCTGGCAAGCCTGATCGCCGTGTTTGCCATCATGCTCGCCGGCTGTGCGCCCGCAAGCGCACCTGCCGGTGAATCGGCTGCCGAGGCGCCCGCGCCTGAGACCGCTGATGCGGCGAGCCGAGCCGACAGACGGCGAGGCGTCCGACACGCTGGTCGTTCGCCATTGCCGAAGACACAGCCTCCCTGGATCCGGCCCGTTCATTTGAAACCCTGCCCGGCATCGTCCACAAGGCCACCTACCAGACCCTGGTCAGCTTCCCGCCGGACTCGGTCGACCAGATCATCCCCTCCCTGGCCACAAGCTGGGAAATCTCCGAAGACGGCACCGTCTACACCTTCACGTTGGACGACCGTGCGGTCTTCAGCAACGGCGATCCGGTGACCGCCGGCGATGTGGTCTTCTCCTTTGACCGCGTCAAGAACATTGCCGGCAATCCGTCGTTCCTGGCCGAGACCATCGCCTCGGTTGAAGCGCTCGACGACCAGACCGTCGTCCTCACGCTGACTCAGCCCGACCCGGCCATCTTGGCCAAGCTGATCTACGATGCTTTTAGCGTCGTCAATCAGACCGAGGTTGAGGCCAATGGCGGCGCATCCGGTGAAGATGCCGCCACCGCCGATACGGCCGAAGAGTGGCTGAACCAGAACTCAGCCGGCAGCGGCCCCTACATCCTTGAGAGCTGGGAACCGGCCGTCGAGACCGTGTTGGTCCGCAATGAGAACTACTGGGGCGAAGCGCCTGCCATCGAGCGGGTCATCTTCAGCAACAGCCCGGAGGCCGCCACCCAAAAGATCCAGCTTGAGGCCGGCGATATCGACATTGCCTTCGATCTCAGCTCGGATCAGCTGCCTTCTCTGGCAGACAACCCGAATGTCACCATCTATGAAGGTCTGAGCGACACGCTCATCTTCCTCAAGGGCAACCAGGATCCCGAAGTTGGCGGTCCCATGAGCGATCCGATGGTTCAGGCAGCCGTGCGCTATGCCCTGGACTACGAGGGCATTCGCCTGCTCTCCGGTGGCCAGGCCGCTACGCCGGCCTCCATGTTGCCGATCGGCTTCATGGGCGCCTACGAGGCCAATTCCGGCATCGCCCGCGACATCGAAAGGTCCAAGGAATTGTTGGCCGAGGCCGGTTATCCCGACGGACTGGACATCGAGATTGCCTATCCTGACTTCACCTTTGCCGGCGTCAACTTCGGCACCTTTGCCCAGAAGGTGCAGGCAGATCTGAACGAGGCCGGCTTTAATGCCACCTTGGCCCCGGCTGAAGTCCAGGTTGCGCTGGAAGCCTACCGTCAGGGAACCGAGCCCTTTGGCCTCTGGCTCTGGCTGCCCGACTACCGTGATTCGCTCGACTACGTCGAATTCCTGCCCGAGGGCGTGGTTGGCGAACGTGTGCGCTGGATGGATGATAATGCCGACGCCGACATCCTGGCCCTGCGCGACGCGCTCAAGGTCGAGACGGACGACGAGGTGCGTGCCGCCATGTTCGGCGAGATGCAGGACTACCTGATGGAGCAGGGCCCCTATGCGCCGATCCTTCAGCCCGGCATCCAGATCGGCCTGAACAGTGCGCTCGAAGGCTTCGTCTACAATCCGCAGTGGCGGGTAGACGTGGCGTTGTTGAGCAAATAGAAGGTTGGGGATTGGTGATTGGGGACTAGGGATTGGGGGATCACTCCCTCACGTCCGAAGCTTCCCTATCACCGATCCCTAATCACCAATCCCTTTTCCCCCTATCACCAACACAGCCCATGCCCATCTACCAGTACATCCTACGCAGGCTCATCCTCACCATCCCGCTTCTTTTTGGCGTGACACTGATCGCGTTCTTGATTTCCCACGCGGTTCCTGCTGATCCGGTCACGGCCAATCTGGGTCAGAAGGCCATGTCAGATCCGGAGATCGTGGCAGCGTTCCGGGCTGAATGGGGGCTGGATAAGCCACTGACCGAGCAGTACGCGATCTATTTGAAGAACCTGCTACGGGGCGACTTGGGTCGATCTATCAAAAGTCGCCGTGCCGTGGTTGAAGATCTGCGTGCCTTTCTGCCTGCTACCATCGAACTGGCGACAGCCGCGATTCTATTTGGCGCGACCATCGGTCTGATTCTTGGTCTGACATCTGCGCTCATGCGCAACAGTTGGATCGATCATTTCACGCGTATCATATCGCTCTTTGGCGTCAGTGTGCCTGTTTTCTGGCTGGCCTTGCTGGCTCTCTACATTTTTTATGCTGAACTCGGCTGGGCAGCGGGACCTGGGCGATTGGACGTGGGCATGACCGCACCGCCCCACGTCACCGGCCTATACACTGTCGATGCCATTCTGGCCGGTCAGTGGGATGTCTTTCGCAATGCTG
>CAWKCP010000015.1:0-166422 GCA_963848115.1 uncultured Chloroflexia bacterium
CGTCCATACGATTTCGAACTGCACCACAATCCTGACCTCGCTCCAGAGGCTTGCCCGATAGGAGAGCCAGGACGAAACGCCGATAGCGGTCATTGCGGCCCCCAACGTGCGGTAGGCCGAATCGCTCATGTCCCAGTTTAAGAGGCTGCCTATCATATCCGGAATGAGCAGATAGGCTAGCCCGAGTATTAGAGCCACTATGGCGTGGAACAGAAATGTTGTGCGCAGTCCAGGTGAGATCGATTTGTCCATCTTTGAACTCCAAGGGTTGTTTTTGCGTACGGTTTGTTATGCTCAAATTTCGCAGTCTTTCGTGAATCCGGTTCTGATTGTGCAGAACTTACGTTAGACTGCTTCTTGTAGGGATAACGACAACAAAGTTACCAAGAGGCATAGAGATATCCGCGGAGGAAACAACCATACCTCCTGGTTTTTAGTTATCGTGTTCGAGCCTATGCCCCTGGTCGAATCGGGTCGGGAACAACCGGTGACGGGCCCCATAGTTCTGAACTTACATTGTTAGCAAGCGTTCGTAGTTCCGTTACCACATCCTGCACGTCTTGATGTGCCTGCCAAGTTTCCCAAGCTGCCATGTTGGCAAACTCATATGTAATCACGGCTTGTGACGTTCCGGTGGCCGGTCGATACGCCCGGAATTCGACTACCCCCGGCGCTGACACGGTACGTGCGATTGCCCCTTTAGACCATTCCATATAGGCATCCGTCTTATCTGGATGGACGTTCCACTGCATAACATAAAGTACCATGGTAACTAAACCTTTTCACTGCAATTAAGGAAATTTTGGCCTTTGTCATCGTTTCGGCCAGCTGCGCCCGTTTCAGAGGGAAACCGGTCTCAAAATCGTCCGATCCCTTTTCAGTGTCAATTTCCTTTTAACAGTCAATATCGTGGCGTACGCGTAGTACTGACTGTTGAGGAAGAGCGCGACCGAAATGCATTTGAACAAAGGTTTGGAATGAATGAGGAGAGAGGCAGATAAAGCGCGGATAAACTTACCGTATCGACTTGGCCCAATTCACTGTAGGACTCAACAGTACCATGCTTTTTGACAATGTCAATATCGGGAAAAAATTCACACGTTCTGGCTTGAGTGAGATGGTGCGACGGCTGGTGACAGCAACGTGTGATAGGCCAAAAAATACCCGGAAATGATCACGAAGTGGTCACGTCGTGATCACTATAGCGCTCGGAAGCCCCATGGGCTTGACATGCCAAAAATGGCGCTCGCAACGCCCAGAATTCCCACAATTATAGCCGTTGCGGGAGGCGAAGACAGCCTGCTTTCGAGCGTTGCCATTGTAAACAGCCGGAATGCAAAAGCAATCATAAGTGGACAATATCAGGCTGGAATGAACAAGAACTGCTTGTCGACTGGTGAGAATTGTCCCTATCCCCTCGCCACTGGATCCGGCATGACAACTTCGTCCGCTGGTTCGAGATTCGCTCTGCAGCCGCGACAGCGCCGGCCTGCCGGGCCAAGCAAACACCCACCCAATGTGATAGGCCTTGGTGAGTTATGGGAGACCATGGCGGGCCGTGACGGATTTTGCGCAATTCTGACAGACCGTGACAGATATTGGCGACAATGTGACAGGTCGTGAACTGAGGCCGTGACATTTGGCAATTCAGGAGACGGCGACATGGGAGATATCCGGCATTCGTGGGAGGCGGTGACAGACCGTGAAGGTTTTGCGCAATTCTGAAGTCGGTGAGAGACGGTGAATATTGGGAGTTATTACAGGCCGTGACAGACAATAGCTGATCGTTGATTGGTGGGAACTGTCGTCGGGCTTGACATCGCGGCTATACCATTGATGGCCTGATTGGCGTCACGCCCCGGCCAGCATCGTATCTGCTGGCCGGGAGCGACGTTGGGTTGACGTGCTTGCCCTATAGATTCCACGTGTCGGCGACGTTCGACCGCCGCTGCGCCATCTCCAGATCGACCTCGGCCAGGCGGGCGTAGATCAACACGGTCTCCAACTTTTCATGGCCCAACATCTCCTTGAGTTCCAGCACGGATCCGCCGTTGCGCAGGAAGTTGATGGCGAACGTGTGTCGAAACCGGTGCGGGTGCGCTTTCTCGACATCGGCCCGGCGGCCGGCTCGTTTGACCATCTGCCGCAGCGAACTGGGCGTCATGCGGTCGCCGAACTTGCCCAGGAAGAGCGGTTCACTCGGGGCCAGCTTCTTGCCACGCACCAGCAGATAGCGCCACATACGCTGCATGGCGGTGGTGCCCACGTAAGAGAATGCGCATCTTGTCGCCTTTGCCATGGTGGATGGTGATCTTGCCGCGCTTCTTGTCGTAGTCAGCGACGTTGAGATCGCAGAGTTCGCTGGCGCGGATGCCGGTGGCCACCAGCACGACCATGATGGCGTAGTCTCTGGCCGCGGAAGGTCGCAGGCCTTCGACGTAGCAATCATTGATCGGGTCGTATGCCTTCATGGCATGGCAGGCCATGAGGAGGCGCTTGACTTCGTTCTCGGTGAAGGGTTCCGGCGACTTGCGCTGAAATTTCGGTCGATCTACCTTTTTGAGGATATGGGTGACGCCAAACTCGATGTGCAACCAGCTCCACAGAGAACTGAGACCCACCCATGAATTGGCGACGGTCTTGGGCGCTAGCCCGCACTCTTCTTTGAGGTGCAGCAGAAATGCGCGCACGTTGGTGGTGGTGATCTCGTCAACGTCGACTTGGCCGACCCATTCGCCGAAGCGCCGGAATGTGCGATCGTATTCGATGACGGTGTTGTTGCTTAAGTTCTGTCGTTTTGCCAGCCAATAGCCCTCAAGTGCATCTTCCCAGGGTAACATTTTGACCTCCAGTCTGGGTACGAAACGGGGGGTTTATCCGCCCCTCTGTACGTAGGTACGGTTGATAATCTCGGCGATAATGTTTTCGGCCCCTAAAATGGCGAAAGCCGCTACCTCCTTTCCTGAGGTAACGGCTTTCGTCAACGGTTTTGGGCGGTTGAATACGATCGTGCGGCTGCAGCCGCAGCATCTCCCCAACCGCACGCTCTATCCTTGGTTAAGGCCTTCCGTTGATAATGTTTTTCGGCCCTAAAAACGTTAGAGCCGCTACCTCTCTACCAGAGGTAGCGGCTCCGTTAAACTTGTTAGATGTGGCTCCCCGGGCTAGACTCGAACTAGCAACCCTGCGGTTAACAGCCGCATGCTCTGCCGATTGAGCTACCGAGGACCATTGATTAACACCAGGACAGTATACGATTTCTGGCCGAATGTGTCAAAGTTCGAGAAGCGTTATTTTTGCTGCTTGCTGCTTGCTGCGTGAGGATTGCGTGAGCATCCATTCGTGTGATTCGCAAGCGTTTCACCGCGGAGAATCAGGATCGCAACGGAAACCTCAAGCAGCACGTAGCAAGCAGCACGCAACGTCTCTACGTCAAATAATCCCGCAACTTTCGGCTGCGAAGCGGATGTCGCAGTTTGCGCAGCGCCTTTGCTTCGATCTGGCGCACGCGCTCTCTGGTGACGTTGAACTCCTTACCGACGTCCTCCAGCGTACGCGTGACCCCATCCTCAAGGCCAAAGCGCATGATCAATACTTTTCGCTCGCGTTCGTTGAGTGCCTCCAGGATTTCCACCATCTGCTCTTTCAGCAGACGGCGGCTGGCTGCATCCACCGGACCTGGTAGACTGTCATCCTCGATGAAGTCGCCCAAGTAGCTGTTGTCCTCATTGCCCACCGGCGTGTCCAGGCTGATGGGCTCACGACTCAATCGCTGAATCTTGCGCACCTTGGCCGCGGCCCGTTCCAGGCGTCGTTCGACATCCGTCTCCAGCGACATCCCGGTCGTCATGCTCTGCTTGACGACGCTCACGTCTCCCGGCTCCAGGAATTCCATGGCCATGGCCAGTTCCTCCGCCAATGGCTCTCGACCCAGGTCCTGCTGGAGCTGACGCTGGATGCGGCGTTGGCGATTGATCGTCTCGACCATGTGCACGGGAATGCGGATGGTGCGTGCTTGGTCGGCGATGGCCCGGCTGATGGCCTGCCGGATCCACCATGTGGCATAGGTGCTGAACTTGTAACCCAGTGTGTGGTCGAATTTGTCGACGGCACGCAAGAGGCCGATGTTGCCTTCTTGGATCAGATCCAGGAAGTTCAGGCCGCGCCCGATGTAGCGTTTTGCCACACTAACGACCAGGCGCAAATTGCATTGCGCCAGGATGTTATGGGCATCCTTTCCGCGTATCGCGATCAGCTGCAGTTCGTCCTGTTCGTCCAGATCGACTTCTTCGCCGGACTCGGCCATTGCGTCCAGTTTCTGCTGGGCTACCACGCCTTTGGCGATCAGTTCGGCGTAGTAGAGTTCTTGCTCTCCGGTCAGAAGCGGGTGACGACCGATATCGCGCAGGAACAGCCGCACCGGGTCTACGCTGTCGCCCAGTTCGGGAACATCCTCAATCAGCTTCTCGATCGGGACGAATTTTTCTTCTTCGATCTCTTGCTCTAGTTTTGTGTCGCGCTCGATTTTTGGGATCGACGCGGCATCGTCTTCGCTATCATCATCTTCGGGAACATCATCGAACAGATCTTCTTCTTTATCCTGGTCTTCACCCAAGTGGATATATTCGTCCAGTTCGCTGACCGTCGCACCGCGTCGTTGCGTTTCGGTTCCCGTCGTTGATTGCGTGCTACTGGTTCGGCGTCGCCTAGCCATTTATCTCCTTTTCCCGCGAAGGAATTTTCGTAGACTCACTGGTCCCCTCTATCGATCTTACCGTACCGTGACTCCGTTCCGGTGCTTTCCGCCACGGTCGAAGAGAATCTCGCCGATCCGTGGTTGCTTCTGCTCGAGATGCGAGCGTTCTCTCACAAATTGATCGATATTGGCTCCAAAATTACGCACGGATTCGAAATCGCCACGCTGCTGCGCCTCGTCCAGCAAGTAGCGAATATTGGTTGTCTGTGCTTGGAGCCGCTGAAGTCGAATGCGCACCAATGTTTTCGCCATATCTTCGCGCAGGGCATCAGTTGCACTTGTCGGCAACTTTGCGCCGTACGCCACTAACTCTGCAAAGCGTCCGTGAACGTGTTCGCTTAACTCATCCTGGAAAGTTTCCGGATCCCATGGTTCATCGGAACTGATAAATCGTTTCAAATGCAGTAAAATCGCCTGGTTTTCCACACTCTGAAGGTCTGGCGTCGACAGCGGTTCGATCTCTAACTTATCCGTAGCGCCGGCGAGCCAGATCAGCAGATCGGGATCCTGCAATACAATGGCCAGGAGATGTTCCTCGTGCAGACTGCCGCCGACAAAATCGGACGGTTTTCTATGTCCTGGCACTTCACTCTGGTTGAACTCGATTTCTGGCCCGAATTCTGCATAGGATCCCGGGTCTTGCGTCTCTTCTGCAGGCCCGCCTGGAAAAGGCGGCGGCTCTGCATTGATATCAACCTTGGGACTTCCTGATGGAGTGCCGGATGTTCTTTGGCGACCTGTCGCCGGTGAGAGTGGCCGTCCGGTGACCCGGATGGCTTTTGCCGCCGCCTGAACACGATCCGAGATGGTGCGTTCGTCCACTTTGACCAGGCGGCTGAGTTCCTGAATATAATGCTGCTGTTCAATCTCATCGCCCAACTCAGCAATGAGCGATACCAACTGCGAAACGGCCTCTGCTTTGCCCTGTGCCGTGTCAAGATCGACTTGACTCGAAACGACCCGGAAGTAGAAGTCTACCAGCGGATGCGCATTTTCGACGAACTGCGCCCATTCGTTCGGGTCCTTTCGAATCACGTCATCCGGATCACGTCCGGGCGGCATGGATGTGATGAATAGGTTGGCCGCCAGGCGTTCTTCCATCTGCATTCGGCCACTGGGCGTCACCCTCGGTTTCTGGACTCGGGCCAGCGCTTGTCGCGCTTGACTCAGTGCTCGTAGGGTGGCCTGTTGGCCGGCCGCGTCTGCATCCAACGCCAGTACATAGTTGTTCGTGAATCGTTCAAGCGCGTGTAGCTGTTCTTCGGTGACCGCCGTGCCCATGCAGGCAACCACATTTTGATAGCCAAACTGGTGGGCGGCGATGACATCCATGTAGCCTTCGACAATGATCGCCTTGTCCTGGTCAGCGATGCTGCGATGGGCCAGATCCAGCCCGTAGACGACGCTTGACTTGTGGAAGAGCGGCGTTTCAGACGTATTGAGATACTTGGGCACGCCGTCTCCAAGAACGCGCCCGCCAAAGCCAGATCACCCGGCCCTGCCGATTTCGAATCGGGATGATCAATCGCCCGCGGAACGCGTCGTAGTAGCTGTTGCGCTGTTCATTGTGCTTGAGTACCCCGGCGGCAAACTGGTCTTCGACACGATAGCCGCGGCCACTTAGGTGGTCCAGCAGCCCGCTCCATGCGTCCAACGCATAGCCGAGTTGGAATTGTTCCGTCGTTTTCTCGTCGATCTGCCGACGCTCAAGGTACGTTCGTGCAACCTGCGCCCCTTGATGGTTCATCAGCAGGCCGTGAAAATAGTCCGACGCTGCCTGGTTGATCTCAAGGAGTAGCGCCCGCTGTCGTCGCTGAGGATCATCTCTGTTCTGATCCAACTCTACGCCGACTTCCTGGGCCAACATCTCAAGGGCCTCGCGGAAATCAAGGTTCTCCTTCTTCATCAAGAAGCTGAACGCATCGCCGCCGGTGCCGCAGGCGCCAAAGCAATGCCAGTGGCCTGAGTCGGGATAGACAACAAAGCTCGGCGTCCGTTCCGTGTGGAACGGGCAATTGCCCTTATAGGTGGAGCCGGCCTTCTTGAGCGGCGTATAGCGCGAGACCAGTTCGATCAGGTCGACGCGTTCTTTGATTTCTTCAACAACAGTCATTTGGGTTCGCTCTGGCGATGAATGGCGGTTGCTCGGCTTCCGCTGACCTATAGGCTGCTATTGACGCAACCGTTAACGCAACCATCGGCATGGTCAACCAAGCAGCGTGGATTATAACGTTTGTTCTAGTGGGTGTCAAAGAAGACGAAAAATGGGTACAATTTGTTCTGTCAGTTTTCGGGCCGCATGGGGCTTTCTGCAAAAGGTGGATGGAGACGACCCGAATCTGAAGGGCGGAATGGTATTCCGCCCAGCCTGGGGAGGAAATCCCAGGCGGAAACCTACGCGCCGGCAAGGCTACGCAGCGCTCGGCCACAGGGAACGAGTATCCGTCCTACAGAGCAGGCATCCGGTTCCTGGTGGGGGCATCTAGACCAGTGCATGTTTGGCGGCAACCGACGGATAGACCGCTTCGCATTCACGAAAGAGGTCAACCAATTTCATCAATTTCAATAGACTGCCTTTGGTCTTGATGCGTCCGCCAAAGAATGCACCGCTGGTGCTCTCATTGCCCATCCAGATATCGTGGAGCAGATCGCCGGACATGCTCACCTCCAGGTTCGATTGGCCGGGCCGTTCTCCATAGAAGACCTCCATGGGCGGCTGTCGGCCATCGACCAGAATTTCGGCCTTCGGATCGTCGAAGCGGATGCGAATCACCAGATTGCTGCGCACGAAGGGTTCGATGTTCTCTGGGCGGGAAGAAACTTCCAAAAAAACATCGTTCATGATCGTGTAGAGTTGCTGGTCTGATTCAAAAACTGGCATGCGCATCGCACTCCCATCTGGTGTGACAAGTACCGGCCACCATTTCTAAAAATCGATAGACTTGCCTTCATACGCATACATGAATAGCTTCGGCAGATCTTCCATCTCGACCGAGCGCGGGCAGCAAACGATCGACGTGTCCGACAGCGCGTATTCGTCTAGAGTCTCGATGGCATCCGTAAATTCTTGCCTGTCGATACCCAGTTCGGCAATGCTGAGCGGCTGGCCGATCTCCTTGGCCAAGGCACGGATTCCGGCAACGAGCGCGCGCCCGCCTTCTTGCTCATCCTCGCTGTCCGTCAACTTCGCTATCCGTGCGAGGTCGACGAAGCGCGTCCCGGCATTGCCGTTGAGCATATATTCAACGGCATACGGCAGCATGAGGCCGACGATGCGGCCGTGAGGCAACTTGAAGTAGGCGCCTACGGCGTGCCCTAGCGAATGGGAAAGGTTGATGTTTGCCGAATTGATGGCAAGGCCGGCAATCGTGGCGGCATCGGCCATCTTCTCGCGAGCTTGCATATCTTCAGCGCCTTTGGCCACAGCATGCGGCAGATGCTTGAAGACGATCTCGGTTGCTTTCAAACTTAGTCCATCGGCGAACGCATTTCCATACGTTGAGCTATAGGCGTCGACGGCATGGGTCAGTACGTCCATGCCGGTATCTGCCGTGATCTGCGGAGGCAAAAACTGAGTCATAGATGGGTCCACGACCGCTAGCGAGGGCAACAAGAGCGGATGCATGGGCACCACTTTTCGACGAGTTTCGGTGTCAGTGATAACTGCACCCATGGTCGCTTCGGCGCCGGTCCCGCTGGTGGAGGGCACGACCACGAAGCGAGCTTTGAAGGGATCCAGCGGCAGCCACGGAGTGATGCCTTCCAGATCGATCTCCGGATGCTCGTAGAGCATTGTGATGGCTTTGCCTGCGTCCATGACGCTGCCGCCGCCAATGGCCACAATCAGGTCGGGCTGGAAGTCGGTCGCAAACGCTGCCCCTTTGCGTACCGTGTCGAGGCTTGGCTCCGGCTCCACTTCGGCGAAGGTTGCCACAACCGCGTCTGGCAGCCGCGAGACAACGCGTTCAGCCAAGCCGAGCCGAACCAGTGTCGGATCGGTGACGATGAGCACCCGGTTCGGCGACATATGGTCGAATTCATCCAACGCGTGCTCGCCGAAGACAATTTCGGGTGATCTGAAATACCACATAGGCTATGCATACTCCGTGTCGACTGTGGTGGCGCAGCGTACCAGTTCCTGCGCGGCCTTGACGCTCTTCATGATCTTGACCAAATTGCCGTCCAACTTAAGCTGGCGTGTGACCAATCCTTGGACGGGATCGAGTTTTTTCGCCAGCACATTCTGCCACTTCGCCATCGGAGCCGAAATCTTGAACTCGGCGTCTTTGCTGTCCGGATCGGCGAGATATTCCGCCTGACGACACTTGCCGTGCCACAGGTCGAGATAGATGCCCCCCTCGCCGTCGATCACAAGAATGATGTCGCCTTCCCAATTCTTGGCTGCACTGGCATAGGCGTCGCTGCTATTGATAGCGTCATTGAACTGCTCGGTCCACTCTGCGCTGGGGAAAATGTAGGCCATGGGATCCTCCGGATTTTTGATCGTTTGATTTGGCACAACGGCTCGCAGTCAGTCAAGAGGGATCAGACCGTCGATCAACGATGCGTGGTCGTTTTTCGCCATTGTTTACGGAAATATGCAAGAGTATACCATCCGGTTGTTGTTGTATCCCAACCGTGTGCTGGTACTGTTCCTGACGTGTGAAAAGACCATTTTCTTCGTCTTATCCTTGAGTCCACTGCAAATAGCCTTTTCTTGACACGAATTCACACGAATTCTCACGAATGGTGTCGTCGCTCCCAAAGAGATGATTCGTGATAATTCGTGTGAATTCGTGTCTGAATCCCTTTTCTACTGAATTGCTATTCTCCAGGACGAGCTTGCGGGGAGGAAGCTCGCTTGCGCTGGATCCGGGTCAGGCGGTGTTCCAACTGCTCGATTAACGCTGTTGAGCGTTGCCATGCGGCTGCGCTACGCAAATTATGCAACGCCCAGCCGGTCCACATCTCTGCCTGCTCGAGATCCTTGGATCGCCATTCACAATATTTGGCCAACTCGACATAAGGGTGCGGATCGTTGTCGGCGACTGTGGTGATCCAGCGTTGCCATGTGTCTGTGGCCTCGTCCCACCGATCTTGTCGTTTCTGCAATTGGCCCAGACGTTGAAAGGCCTCGGCAAGCGGCTTGTCTTCCGCGATCAGCTCAAGCGCCCGTACGTAGGCGCGCTCTGCAGCAGTCAAGTCCCCTCGCTGCTCATAACTCTGGCCTAGTGAAGACCAGTCAGCGCCCACTAAGTCAGCCTCGTCCAACTCGTCTGGTGTTGCGGACAGCACACGAGCCAACTGTTCGGCCAAGGGGACCATGCTGACAATGTCTTCACGGTTGTGGTAGAAGACGTTGTTGATCTCCCGGGCGTTGCGGGTGCGTGTGAAATCGATGTAGACCTGGGGAATCAGGTGGCCCGGCACGTCGTCGTCCGTACGATGAAGGCCCAGGATATTCTCTTCCAGATTGATCAGCCTGCAACTCTGGAGCCGTCGACGCCAGAGACGTCGGGCCGGGTGCAACAGATCAAGGTGGGCTCGCTCTGGTTCGAGCATGCTGATGGCGTCATAGTCTATGGAGAGCGCCCAGTAGTTCTGGCGATACCGTGTGCGCAACAACGGCAGGTCAAAGGTGCGGCCGTTGAATGTGACACTCATGTCGTGGCGGCTGAGCAGGTCGGCCAGCGCCAGAAGCATGGCCCCTTCCTCGGCGGGATTGCGCATAAAAAACTGACGCACGACGAAGTCTGGCTCTGCGGCGATTTCCCCTCGCTCAACAGCCGGCTCAAAGGTCCCGACCCCGACCATGAAGGCGTAGACGCCTGCGCCGCTGCCTAGTCCCGTTGTCTCGGTATCTATGAACGCTGCATTGAGGAAATCCGCCTGCCGTGGGATGCCGAAATCGGGGTGGAACGTGCCGATCGCAGCAGGGTCTTGCTGGAGCAATGCCCCGAGTGGCTGTGCACCGCGCGGCTCCTGCAACGAGAAGCGTTCGGTCACCAGGTAGCATGTACCTGCGCTGTTTTCCACAACCTCACCGGGCAACAGGTCTGCCGGAGCAGACCCATGGTTGGCCCGATACTCCGATAGGTCGCCATCCGGCGTTTTCGGTTCTGAGCCTGTGCGCTGCGTGCGTAGTCCATGCAGGCGTCGCAGGCGGTCAAGTGTTGATGACATAATTTGCGACCAATCAACCCAGGTCGGCCACGAAGCAGCCGCTGTTCTTGGGTACGCGTAACTCGCCTCGTTCGGCAATGACGGCGTCCAGTTGAGCTTGGACCAGCGGCAACAGTTTGGCCCGGTGACTGCCGTCTGCGGGCAAAGGCTCGACCCGGTCAATCATGCCTGTGGCGTAGTAGCGCAGCGCCGAGTCGCTGTCTGGAAAGAGAAATGCATCTTCGCGAACGACGACGCGGGCGTTTGGGAAGACCGACTGCACTAGATCGAGGTGATCCAGACTGAACCGTTCGTCGAGACCGGGCGGGCAAGTCAGCCCCAGCGCGAGTGCTGCGGCGTCGTGTGCATCTTCCAGCACACGGCCTGCGCCTGCGTCATTCGTGACGAGCACGATCCGTCCACCCGGCGACAGGATGCGAGCCATTTCGGTGAGCGCCGCCATCTGATCCGGCACGTGATAGAGGATGTGGTTGGCCATGACGCGCCGGCAACAGTCATCGGCAAGCGGCAGCCACTGGACGTCGGCTCGGATCGTTTCGAGATCAATGCCGGACGCAGCGCCGCGTTGCTTGGCTTCGGCCAGCATTGCCGGTGACATGTCGATGCCGAGCACACGCAGGCCGGCTCCTGCGCTGCGTTGGGCAATCGCACTGAAGTAGGCTCCCGGCCCACACCCGATGTCGGCCAGCGTGTCACCCGGCCGAGGCTCGAGGATGTCGAGGACCCACGGCATGAATCCGTCGCTGCGTTCGCTGTAAAGCCGATGGGCCTCTTGACGGATCTTCAGCTTTTCGGTCGAGCCGTACTGATATTGGAGATAGTCACTGTCGGTTGACAGGCGATTCATCACGCGCTCTCTGCTGACCCTGAGACCTCGCACTTGCACCCTTTTGGATCGGAATGCGGCCCTCGTCTATAATCTACTCGTGTGTCCATGGCAAAAAGGGATCCAGACACGAATTCACAAGAATTATCACGAATCTTCTCTCTGGGATGACAACAGAATTCGCGAAAATTCGTGACCATTCGTGTCAAGAAAAGGCTCTTTGCCGTGGAGACATTCGTTCTTGATGATTGAGCGACACAAAATCTCGATGTTATCTCTCTCGATGTTATCTCTATGGTATCTGTAAGTTTCGCCTCGCAGCGAACCACCCAGGAAAAATGCCCAATGTCCTTGTCCCCGACCAAGCGATGGAACCTTTACGAGGCCGCACCGCCCACATTTCTCGAAAGTGTGCCGGAGCACCCGCTGCTGGCCCAGGTACTCTACAATCGAGGCCTGCACTCCGCTTCTGATGCCATTGCCTTTCTACGTGCCGATGACGCCGTGGTCGAAAACCCCTACCGTCTGATCGACATGGTACCCGCAGTCACTCGAATACTGCAAGCGATTGAATCGGGCGAGACCATCTGCGTCTACGGCGACTTCGACGCGGACGGCGTCACATCAACCGCCCTGCTCGTAACTGCTCTTCAGCTGTGTGGAGCGAGAGTTGGACCGTACATCCCCGATCGCGTCGATGAAGGCTACGGGCTCAACATTGGAGCCATCGAGCGCATCGCCGATCGCGCCGGACTGCTTGTGACGGTCGACTGCGGCATTCGCAGCGTCCATGAGGTCGAGACGGCCGTTGAACTGGGCCTGGATGTCGTCGTGACCGATCATCACTCCGTAGGCCCAGTGCTGCCCCCGGCGCTGGCTGTGATCAACCCCCAGCGAAAAGATTGCACCAGTGGTTTCGGCTACCTGGCCGGCGTAGGTGTGGCCTATCGGCTGGCCCAGGCCGTGCTACGCGCCACATCTCGCCATGACTGGAGCCCCGTCTCACCGGACGAAGTGTTCCTGGCCGAGCAGCAGCTGCTTGACCTGGTCGCCATCGGCACGGTGGCCGACATGATGCCGTTGCATGGCCAGAACCGCTCGCTGGTCAGGCGGGGACTGGCGCAACTCAACGAGACTCAACGGCCAGGACTCCAGTCGCTCTTTGAGGTCGCTGAACTGCGCCCCGGGGCGATCGATTCTACATCCATCGCCTTTGGATTGGGGCCGCGCATCAACGCTGCCGGTCGCCTTGGCGAGAGCATGCTGGCCTATGAGATGCTGCGTACGACCGATCCGGTCGAGGCCTACGACTATGCCGCCCGCTTGGAGACATTGAACCGGAAGCGGCGGCGCCTCACGGATGCAGCGTTGATCGAGGCGGAAGAGCAGTTGGCTGCGCAACCCGACGATGATCCGGCGCTGGTCGTCATCGCCAGCGAGCATTTTCAGCCGGGCATTGTCGGGCTGGTCGCCGGCAAGCTAAGCGAACGCTTCTATCGGCCCGCGGTGGTGGTGGAGCAATCTGACGGGCATTCACGCGGCAGCGCTCGCAGTATCCCAGAATTTGACATAAGCATAGCGCTCGACGAGGTCAGCGACCTGCTTGTGCGCCACGGCGGCCACAGTCGAGCCGCGGGCTTTACGGTGGAGACGTCGCGATTGCCGGAGCTGGCCGAAGCGCTACGCGTCGTTGCTGAACGCGATCTGCAGGCCTATGATGATCTGCGACCGGCGCTTGCGATTGACGCCCAGGTCGAATTTGATCAACTTGACTGGGCGCTGGCCGAGCAATTCTCCAGGCTCGAACCGATGGGCCAGGGCAACCCGACGCCGCTCTTGCTCGGGCGCAATCTTCGTGTGCGTGAAGCGCGCACGGTCGGCAAAGGCAAGCATCTGAAACTGATCATTGATGAGGCTGAAGGCGGCCGCGTGCTCGACGGTATCGCCTTCAACCAGGGCGAGCGCGCCCGCCATCTGAATCGTGATTGCCGAATCGATGCCGCCTTCTCGCTGGAGGTCAACATCTGGCAAGGGCGCCGTCGTCTACAGCTGAATATTCATGACCTGTGCAGCGCCGAAGGCAGCTAAACTGAATACTATCTGTGTCCTCAGAGGCCAATGCCGGAAAATAGATATCCACGAAGGGACACGAAATCACACAAAGGCAGGTCCTATTCGTGTTTCTTTGTGCGCCTTCGTGGATCATTGTTTCTTTGGAAACGCCTGACATTCAAGTCGTTGATCCTTTACACAGCGGGCGCTCAAGCGTACAATGGCCGATGAAATCAACGATGAAGTCAACAGTGAAAATATCATTCATGGAATTGTGGCTATGCTCAACAAAATTTCGTTGCCCGTCAAGATCGGCCTTGGTTTCGGCCTGGCTGGCATTCTTCTAGTCATCGTCGGTATCTTTCGGGGCACTGTGCCTGCGAACCCCGCCAGCATCGCCATGGCCTTGCTCATCGGCGGCGGTTTCTGGTTCCTGGTCTCCTGGGCCGTGGCCACTGCGGCCGTCGATGTAGAGTCGGATGTTGAGGAGTCAGACTTTGTTGACTCGGACGAGCAGTCGATTGTCGATGCCTGACGCTCAATTCGACAAGCGCATCTGGCATTGCGACCGGAGGACGGGAGTTTTGACGCCGCCGATCACGAGCTGTCTCACTCCTCTCGGAATGACCTACATTTCGTAGGTGCGGTCCGTAATTTTATCCGGCAACACGTAGGGAGCGACCCTTGCGGTCGTCCGCTGCGGGCAGGGGCAAGCCCCACGCACATCAAGCTAAGGTTTCGGTACGGCCCGCCGCGTACCAGAGACACAGTTCTCGAAAAACTCAGCCATCCGAACAGAGGCCGAACCAACCACTGGAAAACTCGGAACTACTATGACCCAAACCGATCGCCTAATCCCCGATCCCCAATCCCTAGCTCCCGATCTCTCAGCCGTCCGCGCCGTCCTGCTCGATATGGATGGAGTACTCTACGTCGGCGATTCGCCGCTGCCCGGTGTTCAGGACTTTCTCGACTATCTGGACGCTACCGGTCGCCGGTGGCTCTGCGTCACCAACAACGCCAGCAAGACGTCGGAGCAGTTTGTCGAGAAGCTGGCGGCGATGAATGTGACCGCGCGACCGGATCAAGTTCTCGGCGCTGCACAGGTTGCCGCCGCCTATTTGGCAGAGGACGTTCGCAATGGCGATGGGGCCATACCGGGCAAGGTGCTGATGTTTGGCATGGAAGGTCTGGAGATTGCCTTACGCGAAGAAGGCTTTGTCTTCACCGATGACCCATTTGAGGCCGATTACGCCGTTGTCGGGGCGCACTTCAACCTGACCTTCCCTGAATTGGCCGACACGACATTGGCCATTCGCAACGGCGCCCGCTTCATCGGCACCAACCCGGATAAGTCATTCCCCAGCGAACGCGGTCAGGTGCCGGGCACCGGCAGCATCCTGGCGCTGCTCGAAGCGGCCAGCGACGTTGCGCCCGAGATCGTCGGCAAGCCCAACGCCGTCATGTTTGAGATCGCCATGCAACGATTGGGCGCTGCGCCCGGCGAGACGCTCATGGTCGGCGACCGCTACGAGACCGACATCGCCGGGGCCATCCCCTTGGGGTTGGTGACGGCCGGCGTGCTCACCGGCGTCACCACCGCCGATGGTTACGCCCAGGCCGACCCGCCGCCGGCCATCGTTGTCGATGACTTGCCGGCATTGCAGCGCCTTTTTGAAGCCGGCGATTCCTAGCGAAGCTGGGATTGGGGATCGGTGATCGGGGATCGGGGATCAGGTGGGTGGCAAGTGTTCCACCTGCTCCCCAATCCCCAATCCCTATTCCCGAATCCCATTCCCCCAATTTCTTTTTGACCACGCGCGATCAACTGCGCTATCATGGAGGCATGACAAACTTGCCTCTACTTCCACCGGAAACTGAATTGAATACGTTGGACGCCAAGTCCGGATTGCTCGAGCTGACGAGTGACGAGTTGGCCGCGTTTGTGGGCGATTTGGGCCAGCCGGCCTATCGGTCCAGGCAGATCTGGGACTGGATCTACAAGCGCTTCGCGGGCGATTTCGAGAGCATGACCAATCTGCCCAAGACCTTGCGCGCCGAACTGGCTGAACGTGCCTATGTTGACCCGCTGACGCCGGTGACCAGGGCGGTGTCGGAGGACGGCGAAACCCACAAGGTGCTCTTCCGCTTGGCCGATGGCCAGACCATTGAGACGGTGCTCATGCTCTACGACAAACGTCGTACGCTTTGCATCAGCTCACAGGTGGGCTGTGCCATGGGCTGTACCTTCTGCGCCACAGCCCTCGGCGGGCTGGCACGCAATCTCACCGCCGGGGAGATCGTCGCCCAGGTGCTCTTTTTCGCACGCTATCTGGCCGATCCCCAAGCTGAGCCACAGGCGTCTATCGAGCGCCCGGCCAGCGTCACGAATATCGTGCTCATGGGCATGGGCGAACCCATGCACAACTATCGCAATGTTTGGACAGCCTTGCGCAGACTGGTCGACAATGACGCTTTCGGCCTGGGGGCGCGCCATATCACGCTGAGCACGGTCGGGCTGGCGCCCATGATAGACCGCATGACGGATGAGGGTTTGCAGATCGGCCTGGCCGTCAGTCTGCATGCACCCAACGATGAATTGCGCGCCAAGCTGGTGCCCATCAACAGTCGTTATCCGGTGGACGAGGTGCTGGCAGCGGTGAAACGCTACATCTGGCACACCAACCGGCGAGTCACGATTGAATACGCGCTCATGCGGGATATCAATGATGGGCCGGATCTTGCCTTGGAACTGGCGAAAAAGCTGCGGCCCATCCACTGTCACGTCAATGTCATTCCGCTCAATCCGATTCCCGACAGCCCCTATCAGCCGACCAGCGACGAGGATACGGCAGAGTTTGTCCGAATTCTCAACGACAATGGCGTCCCGGCTACCGTCCGACTCCGTCGCGGCATCGAGATCAGCGCCGGCTGCGGCCAGCTTCGTCAAGCCGTGGAAATGTAGGGCGCGACCGTTGTGGCCGCCCATCGCGCTCGGTGATTCGACTAAACAACGAAATCCGTGAACTCAATGGTGGCCAATCCCTAGCCGGATCATGCGGGACTGTAGGCAGGTATCCCTCTCTGCTGAGCATCGGCGGATGATGGCTCCGACGAATCCACTACCCGATGAAGTGCCAGTGGGCCGGCTATTCTCATTACCAATAAGCCGAACTGTCAAGACCCAACCACTTAGACCAATACCATGGCAATGAACGAACAGAACCAACATCACCTGCTTGTCGAAAAGTACCCGGTAGGCGAGCCTGTCACTTTCCTGGACGGGACCGATGTCCGCCGGCTTTTTCGCGGCGCCTACGACTGGCTGGCCCACAACCATGAGCTGGTCAATCGTATGAACGTCTTTCCCGTCCCGGACGGGGATACCGGCACCAACATGCTGCTCACGCTCAAGGCCGCATGGGCGTCGATCGTCGATGATGGCAGCGACACCGTTGGAGGTGTGGTAGCGGCGGCTGCAAGTGGCGCCCACCATGGCTCGCGCGGCAACTCCGGTGTGATCTTGGGGCAACTGCTCCACGGCGTGGCTCAGAGCTTGTCCGGTAAAGAGCGCATGACACCCCATGACCTGGCCTCTGCATTGGGCCAGGGGAGCGAGGCTGCCTATGCTGCAGTGCCTACGCCGGTGGAGGGGACCATTCTCACCGTCTCTCGCGATGTGCATGTGGGCGCTGATGCCGCGCTGGCGGAAACCAACGACATTCGGGAGATGTTGGAGGCCATTGTCGAGGCTGCGAATGTGAGCGTGGAACGGACGCCTGACCTGTTGCCGATTCTCAAGAAGGCCGGCGTGGTCGATTCAGGAGGCAAGGGACTCTACTTCTTCTTCGATGGGATGTATAGGGCGTTGACCGGACAGCTCTCCATCGACAATGGCGACGAACACCTGGGCGATATGGCCGAGGCGGCTGCCGATCATGCCATCCACAAGGGAGAGCGGGCGCTGCCGCCGGTGGAGTGGGGATTCGACGTTCAGTTCCTGGTCGAACAACCATCCAAGAGTGTGGGCGAGATCCTCACCGATATCTCCGCAATGGGCGATTGTCCGTTAGTCGAAGGAGACGACAGGCTGGTCAAGGTGCACGTGCATGTCTTCGATCCCGGTGAAGCGTTGAGCTATGGCGTCAAGCTGGGCTTTGTCACGGATGTGGTCGTTGAGAACATGGATGACATGGCTGCTGCGGCCCATATCGGCGTCGACGGTGCAGCAGGGAATTCTCCTGCCAAAGGCCCTTCTTTTGGACGCGACCTGCCGGACTCTGACGAGATCGGGCTGATTGCAGTGTCGCCCGGAGATGGGTTTACCGCCATCTTTCACGATTTGGGTGTCCACGCCATTGTCGGTGGCGGCCAGACGATGAATCCCAGCACGGCCCAGATTGTCGAGGCCATCGATGCATTGCCCAGTCGGCGCGTGATCCTGTTGCCTAACAACGGCAACATCGTGATGGCGGCAGAGCAGGCGGCGAAGCTGGCTATGCAAGCGGACGCGGAGCGTGAGGTCCAAGTGGTCGCAAGCAAGACGCTCCCGCAGGGGGTTGCGGCGCTGCTCGCATTTGATCCGGGGGCGGAAGACGTTGAATTGCTTGCCGGCGCCATGGCGACTGAGATGGCCCATATCCAGACCGGTGAGGTGACGCAGGCAGTGCGCAGCGGTGACTTTGATGGCTTGACGGTTGAGGTTGGCGACATCATCGGTCTGCACAATGGTCGTCTGGTTTTGAGCACTCAGTCACTTGCCGACGCTGTCCTCGAATTGCTGGCGTTGATGGTCGATGACGAGACTGAAATCGTAACGCTCTACCACGGCGACTTCGTTGCCGAAGGCGCGGCCGAAAATTTGGTAGAACAAGTGCGCGGCGTTTATCCTGAATTGGATATAGAGGTGGCCTATGGCGGCCAACCTCACTATTTTTACATCCTATCCGCGGAGTAGAAGACCGCTAAGCAAGAAGACGGGCGCGAAGAGACGAGTGAGTCCGCTGCCAAAGGGATTCTGACACGAATGGTCACGAAATTTTTCTCTGGGCGACACCACAGTTCGTGATAATTCGTGATAATGTGTATCGTGTCAGGATCCCTTTCTGCAGTAGACTCATTCGTGTCAAGAAACGGCTGTTTGTAGCGGACTCACGAGTAAGGCCATTCCAGAGAGATAAATAACCGTTGCAAGGAAATCTTTGCCTGGAATGGCTCGAGGCTTTACCAACTCCCGTATAGTACCTATTTTGGGAAAGCCTGAACTGCGATTCTCGGCCCACGGCCCCCAATGGCAAGCCGGCAACCGTTTTCGCATCATCCGCTTTCGCATTATCCGCTTTCGCATTATCAGGGTATTTGAACAATGGAAACAGTACGAATTGTCACAGATAGCAATGCCTTCCTTTCGCCTGAAGTCCTGGAGAAGTATCCCATCGATGTCATTCCGCATCGGATCAAGGTCGGTGGCGTCATGGTTGAAGAGACCGCAGATTTCAGTGCTGACAAGCTCTTCACTCGCTTTCAGGATGCGCAGATCAACGGTGAGCGTGGTCAGCCGTTGATTCAGGCTGCGGACATCAACACGATCCTGGATGTCTATCAGAAGCCCGGCAAAGAGGCCGAGCAGATCGTATCGATTCACATGAGTAGCCATCTGAGCCCTATGTGGCAACAGGCGCGACGTGCGGCCGAGATGCTCAAAGGGCGATACACGATCCGTGTGATCGACAGCCTGAGCACCTCATTTGGCATGGGCCTCCTGGTTGAAGAGGCCGCCAAAGCCGCTCTTGCCGGTGAGTCGGTGAACGAGATCGCACGCATCGTCAACGGGGCAGTGCCCCACCTCTATTTCACTGCCTTTGCCGAGAGCCTCAGCTACCTCGAACGCAGTGCCGGACTGAATCCGTCCCAGAGTTTGCTTGGCACCATGCTTGGCATCAAGCCCATGCTGATGATGGAGGAGGGCCGATTGATCCCGCTGGAAAAGGTTCAAACGCATGAGGAAGTGGTCGAGAAGCTGGTCGAGTTCGTTGCCGAATTTGCCACCATCGAAGCACTCGGTATCATGCAGCATGCCTACCAGGAGCCCTATGAGATGCTCCTTGAACGATTGGGCGACGTTTTGCCCGACATGACGATAAATGAAGTTGCCTATGTGCCGAGCCTCGCGACCTATCTGGGACCGAAAATGATGGGCGTCATGGTCTATGAAGGGAGCTACTAATCGTGCAAACTCCCGCGTTCGACCGGTTGCGCCGTGTGCTCGATCTGGAGGAAAAACAGGGATGGCGTAACCGTGGTGTGATTGGCGGAATTCGCGCCATGGGGGATCGATGGGCCGATGACGCCCGCGCCGAGCATGCCGCAACTGACCCTTCCGGTGATGCGACCGACAGCGATGCGCTCGTCGACGCTGTGCTCGATCTGATGTCCCAGTACGATGCCGGCACGCCGGAGAGTCGTCCCGCGATCGCAGGATCTATGCTCGACCTGCTCGACGGCAAGGTTCCCGTTCCCGAGCCGTCACCGAAGTCTCAACCGTCAGAAGAACCATCACGCCTTGATAGGCATGATGATCAACAGTCTTCCGAAAATCAGTCATCAACGGCTGATGCGACACCGGTCGAGCGCCCGTCAGGTGGCGGCGAACCAGAAGGGCATACTACCAATGATCGGCGCGGCGATAGTCCGCCCGCGACGGTGGCCCCCGCGCAAGCCACCAACGTGGCGCGCGAACGGACAAAGCGTCAACAGGCGAATACGCCAAATGTGAGTCCGCATGACCTTCAAGCCGCGCCCAGCATTCTGTCGGGCGTCGGTCCCGCCCGTGTCGAGCAGTTGGCGAGACTTGGCATCCATGAAGTGGCCGATCTAATCTGGCACCTCCCGACCCGATATGAAGATTACAGCAAGCTACGCACGATTTCCGACCTGAAACCGGGCGAAGAGGTCACGGTTATTGCCAATTTGTGGGAAATCCGTGAGCGCAAAATCAGCCGTGGCCGTCAGATGGTCCAGGGAATCTTGGCCGATGGCACCGGTACGCTGCACGCCACCTGGTGGAACAAGTGGGTCGTCAAGCAATTGACCATCGGCAAGACCATGCGCTTCAGCGGCAAAGTCGGTCTCTATCTCGGCCAACTCACGCTGGATAACCCGGTCTTTGAGGATATCGATAGCGAGATGGTGGCCACCGGCCGGCTGACGTCGATCTACTCACTGACCGAGGGCATTTCCAACAACTGGTTGCGCGATCGCATCAGACAGGTGTTGGACGGCTATGATCGTTTCCTCTCGGATCCCTTGCCTGCATCGATCCGCGCAGACTACGATCTCCCCGATCTGGCTACCGCCCTGCACCAGGCCCACTTTCCGGATGATGCCGAATCGTTGCAGGCCGCTCTAAATCGCCTGGCCTTTGAAGAACTGTTCTACCTTCAACTGGGCGTTCTTCAGCGCCGGAGTGAGCTCAAGGATTCCGTTGCGACGCCGCTTGTGGACGATGGACAGCATGTGGAACGATTCGCGGACTCGCTGCCGTTTCAGATGACCGGCGCACAGACACGGGTGCTCGACGAAATCGTGCGTGATATGGGTCGCAGCGTGCCGATGACCCGATTGGTGCAGGGGGATGTCGGCAGCGGCAAGACAGCCGTGGCTGCGGCCGCGATGGTTGTGGCTGCGGCCAACGGCGTGCAGTCGGCCATGCTTGCGCCGACCCAGATTCTGGCCGAGCAGCACCATCGCAGTCTCAGCGATTCACTGGCTGAGATGACCAGGGCGGATGGTTTGCCCATCAGGGTTGCGCTGCTCACAGGTCGTGTGGTCGGCGCTGAGCGCGAAACTGTGATCGAAGGTCTACGTAGCGGCGACATCGACATCGTGGTGGGAACGACGGCCATCATCCAGGAGACGGTCGAATTCGCCAATCTTGGCTTCGTCATCGTCGATGAGCAGCATCGCTTTGGCGTGGAGCAGCGGGGTGCACTGCGCAGCAAGGCGCACAACCAGCCCCATCTGCTGGTCATGAGCGCTACGCCCATTCCACGCAGTCTGGCGCTGACGGTCTACGGCGATCTCGACCTCAGCATCATTGATGAGATGCCGCCTGGGCGCATCCCGATTCAGACCAAACTCTTCCTGCCCAGCGCCCGCGAACGACTCTATCGCTTTCTGCGGCGCGAGGCCGCCGAGGGACGTCAGGCATTCATTGTCTATCCGTTGGTGGAGGAGAGTGAGAAACTGGATGTCGGTTCAGCAGTCGAAGCCTTTGAACGCCTGACCTCAGAGATTCTACCCACCTTGCGCCTTGGGCTATTGCACGGTCGCATGACGGGAGCGGAGAAGGACCAGGTCATGCGTGCGTTCGCTGCCGGCGAGTTTGATGTGCTGGTGAGTACCAGCGTGATCGAGGTGGGGATCGATATCCCCAATGCGTCGCTGATCATCATTGAGGATGCGGAACGCTTTGGGCTTGCCCAGTTGCATCAGTTCAGGGGGCGTGTCGGCCGCGGGTCACACAAGAGCTACTGTGCGCTCGTCAGCAGTGCTGACAGCGGAGATTCCCAAGAACGTCTCCTGGCGCTGCAGGAGAGTGACGACGGCTTCGTTCTGGCGGAAAAGGATCTCGAGTTGCGCGGCCCCGGAGATTTCCTGGGCACGCGACAGAGCGGCCTGCCGGCCATGCGCATCGCCTCGCTGGGCGATATGGAGACCCTGCTACGCGCCCGGGAGGCCGGTCAGAAGCTCTTTGCCGCTGATCCGACGCTCGGAAAATTTCCCCAATTGCATCGCCAGGTTGAGCGTTTCTGGCAGGGCCACGGCGATATTAATTAGGCACGATGGAGTAGGAGCAATGCTGGGCACGATCCCAGTGGTCGCCCGATGTGAGTAGAAACAGATCCCTTCCCACCTTTTTGAGGAGCAGAGAACCATGATACTGGGCTGTTTTCAGAGCAATCGCGGTCTGCGTCAGATGGCCTACAACGACTTCGTTGCCGGCGCGATAGCGCTTGGCTACGAGGCATTCGACGTTCCGCCGAATGACGATAGCGCAACCGAATTTGTTCGCGAGCAAGGCAAAGTTACCTTTGCCACAAGCGCAGTCGTCCCACCCGATCTGAGCAAAGATGCGGCGCGCCAGGAAGCCATCATCGGCGAGGTCAAGGCGGTCATCGACTGGGCGGCGGCGCAGCAGATCGGGGTGATCACCCATTTGATTGGCCGTGACACGAGTCTCAGTGCCGACGAAAACATCGCCATTTTTGCCGATGTCTACAGTCCGATCGCCGCCCACGGCGAGGCCAAGGGTGTCCGCTTGGCCTTTGAGAATTGGCCGCGCAACGGCACGATGCTGGCTATCACGCCGGAGCTGTGGAATGCGATGTTCACGGCAGTGCCGTCACCTGCACTGGGCCTGTGCTACGACCCCTCTCATTTCTACTGGCTCGGCATCGACTACATCCAGCCGATCTGGGACTTCGCAGACAGGATCTATCACGCGCACGCCAAGGACACTGAGATCTTGGCCGCCGGGCGCAACGCCTTCGGTATCTACGGTCGTCAATTGGAGTCGACAACGCCGGCAGAGTGGTGGCGCTATCGTCTGCCCGGCTACGGGCATGTGGACTGGGCTCGCTATGTGGATACGCTCTATCAAGTCGGCTATGACGAGGTGTTGAGCCTGGAACACGAGGATCCGGTCTGGAGTGATACCCCGGAACTGGCCATGCGCGGGTTGGCCCTGGCCCAGCAGTTCTTGGCGCAGTATTTGGTCTAACCGCAGTAAGGGCGATTACAAGGGGCGACCACAAGGGGCGCCCCTACCGGTACCCGTTTTGTTCTCGATTTTTTTTTGCAACCGGACCGGCGTCACCCCGGTCTCAGGTGCTATGATAAAAGAAGGAGGGGGCTTCCCAGCTGGGAAGCCCCCTCCTTCTTTTATCAAATTGGCTTTGAGAAGAAGTGTCTCCGAGCCAAATACCCGTGCTTGGAAACTAGCGCTCGCTCAGAGGCACATAATCTCGCTCATCCGCCCCGAGGTAGATCTGACGCGGGCGGGCGATTCGTTGCTCCGGATCCTTGATCAGCTCGCTCCACTGCGCCAGCCAACCGGGGGCACGACCAAGCGTGAAGAGGACAGTGAACATGTCCGGCGGGAAACCCATGGCCTGATAGATAATGCCGCTGTAGAAGTCGACGTTGGGATAGAGGTTGCGGCTCAGGAAGAAGTCATCATTGAGGGCGATCTCCTCCAGGGCAACGGCAATGTCGATGAGCGGGTTGCTGCCGGTCACCTCGAAGACCTCATGTGCGATCTCCTTGATGATCTTCGCGCGCGGATCATAGTTCTTGTAGACCCGATGGCCGAAGCCCATCAGTCGGAACTCACGTTTCTTCACGCGATCCATGTATTCCGGTACCCGCTTCACATCGCCGATCTCATTCAACATGCGAATGACGGCTTCGTTTGCGCCGCCATGTCGAGGCCCAAAGAGCGCAGCAGCTGCGCCGGCCATGGCGCTATACGGGTCCGCGTGCGATGAGCCAATGGCACGCATGACTGATGTCGAGCAATTCTGCTCGTGGTCCGCATGCAAGATCAGGAGAATGTCCAACGCCTTGGCCAAAATTGGATTGACATCATACTCGCTCTGACCCATGTAGTCGAGCATGTAGAGAAAATTGGCTGTATAGCCCAGATCGCTGTTGGGGTAGTTCATGGGGCGACCGATGCGGTGACGATAGCCGATAGCGGCAATCGTCGGCAGTTTGCCCAACATGCGCAGGATCTGTTTGTTGCGGACCGCCTCGTTCTCGACATCGTGTGCATCCGGATGCATTGTTGACATAAAGGCCAGCGCACTGATCATCATGCCCATGGGGTGGGCGTCATAGCGGAACGATCGAAGGAGTCCGACCAGATTCTCATGCACGTAGGTGTGGTGACAAACGTCGTATTCCCAGGCCTTTGCCGTCTCTTTGTCCGGCAACTCGCCGTAGATGAGCAGGTAGGCCACTTCGAGGAAGTTCGACTGCTCGGCCAATTGTTCGATAGGGTAGCCACGATAGCGCAGAATGCCTTTGTCGCCGTCGATATAGGTAATTTCACTCTTGCAGGCTGCCGTATTGCTGTACCCTGGGTCGTAGGTCATCGTGCCGAACTCTTCGGGATCGACCTTGATCTGGCGTAGCTCCATCGCGTTGATGGTGCTGTAGTCAACCGGAACGTCGTAGGACTTTCCCGTTCGATTGTCGGTGATTGTGAAGGTGTTAGTGCTCATTGACGGTTCTCCTTCAGGTTGGGTAGGTTATTAGTTGACGCTTGATTCTCTAGGGTTGGCCTTCAGGGGGCGACATTGCCTAGTCATAGCGTATGGATGACAATGTTGAATGATTGAAGAGCGTACACATTTGACCTGTGAAGCAACTGACCTGTGAAGCCACCTGCCGTATTGTGTCTGTCGCAAGCCGAACTGACACGTCAGAGATTGGAGGCTCAGGCAAGTTTATCACACGTATCTTACATCTGTGAGTAACTACGACGCCAATATACATCACAGTCACAATACATTACAGTCACAATACATCACAGTCAGAGGATCGTGCATACCAGAACTGCTCCTGCCTGGGCCTAATGGCAAGACGGGAGCGAATCATCATGGCATGTCAAGTAATTCTGTGCTGTATTCGGTATAGCGTCCGGCAAGGGTCGTTGGAACGCGACCCGAGATGTGCGTGCCGTGAGCCAGGTGTTCCTCCTCGTCCACGACGCCGTGATTGTGGATCATCGCGACCAAACCGCCTTCGGCGTACGGGATGAGGACATCGATGCCGATCATGTGTTGCCGCAGTACTTCATCGACAGTGTCGATGAGCTGATCAATGCCTTCGCCGGTCTTGGCGCTGATGGCGACGGCATTGGGGTAGTCGGCAAGCGCCGCTTGGATTGCGTGCATGGCATCCGAATCATCACGGTCGATCAGATCGATTTTGTTCAGTGCCGTAATAACTGGTTTATCGCCTGCGCCCAACTCTTCCAACACTTCCTCGACAGCGGCCACCTGTTCATCCATGTTGAGATGAGATCCATCGACGACATGGACCAGCAGATCGGCTTCCGTCACTTCTTCCAGCGTGGCGCGGAAGGATGCGACCAGCGCCGTAGGCAACTTCTGGATGAAACCCACGGTATCGGTGAAAAGACAGTTGCGCCCGCTGGTCAGTTCAACACGTCTTGTCGTGGGATCCAAGGTCGCGAAGAGCTGGTCTTCGGCCAGCACCCCGGCCTCAGCATCTGCGCCTGTAAGTGCGTTGAGCAGCGTGCTTTTGCCCGCATTGGTGTATCCGACCAAGGCGATGACGGAGACGGCGGCATTGCGGCGTTGGCGTCGATACTGATTGCGGTGCTTCTGGATATCCTGAAGTTGGCTTTTCAGGAAAGAAATGCGCCGGTTGATCTCTCTGCGGTCGACCTCAAGCTGGGTCTCACCCGGGCCGCGCACGCCGACGCCGCCACTCGCGCCGCCGGCCCGGCCGCCGGCTTGGCGCGCCAAGTGGGTCCAGGCACGCGTAAGGCGCGGCAGGCGATATTCGTACTGAGCGAGTTCAACTTGGACGGTTCCCTCGCTGGTGCGCGCATGGCGTGCGAAAATGTCTAGAATCAGCGCCGTCCGGTCGATGACCTTGATCTCGTCACCCAGATATTTCTCCAGTTCACGCTGCTGGCGTGGCGACAGTTCGTCATCAAAAATGACGACCTCGGCTTCCATGTCCAGGGCCGCCATCTTCAACTCTTCGAGCTTGCCGGATCCCATCAAGGTGGCCGGGTTCGCCTTGTTGAGCCTTTGCGAGATCGAGCCGACGACTTCGACGCCCGCTGTATCTGCCAGTAGCGCAAGCTCGTCCAGCGAATCTTCCAGCGGCAGCAGTCCGGGCTGGCCTGACAGTTCGACACCGACGACGATGGCGCGCTCAGGCGGTGGGGTGGTTGAGACCAGGCCGCTCTTGTCGCGTTCGACGGTTCTGCGGCTGCGATCATCGTCGTCAATCTTGTGGTTTACGCCAACATTGGGCTTGAATGAATCCGGATTTGCCATCTATTGCGATTCTCCATCACATTAACTTCTAGACTTCGTATCTTTCACGCTATCGAGTTCTTGTCCAACTTTGTTACAGTATAACATCGTGCGGGTCAAGTTGGAAGGTGACGCGTAACATTGACGCTCAGACCTGTGCGATGTACGATTCAGATCAGTTCACCGTGGAACAACGGTCAAGAATGATCACTTGATTGATCACCATCGAGCAGTAAGGAGACCCTATGCAAAACCAAGACGCTTCCCAGCTTTCTTTTCCCCGCAATAACCCTGCGCTGTACTGGATCGAAGAAGAACTGGCCCGCCTGGACGAAGCTGGGCTCCTCGCCAATATCCGTACCGTTGACTCGCCAATGGATGGTTGGGTAACCATCGATGGGCACCGCCTGCTAAATTTCTGCGCCAACAACTATCTCGGCTTGGCCAACGATGCGCGTCTGCGCACGGCGGCCAAGGATGCCATCGACCGCTATGGCGTCGGCCCGGGCGCTGTACGCACGATCGCAGGGACCATGACGCTGCACCTTGAGCTGGAACGCAGACTAGCCGGCTTCAAGGGTGCGGAGGCGTGCATCACCTTTCAGAGCGGTTTCTCCGCCAATATAGCGACGATCCCTGCGCTTGTCGGCAAGGGCGACACCATTTTTTCCGATGAGTTGAACCATGCCTCGATCATCGACGGCTGTCGGCTCTCCGGGGCGAAAGTTGTGCGTTATGCCCACAGTGACGTCGATGACCTGCGTCGCATGATCGCCGAGACGACTGAGGAGGGGCGGCGGCTGATCGTCACGGACGGCGTCTTCAGTATGGACGGTGACATCGCACCGCTCGACAAGATCTGCGCCGTCGCCGAGGAGCACAACATTGTGCTCATGGTCGATGATGCCCACGGCGAAGGTGTGATGGGACGGGGCGGCCGAGGCATCGTTGATCATTTCGGGCTGCACGGGCGCGTCCACGTTGAGGTCGGCACGTTGAGCAAGGCCTTTGGCGTGGTCGGCGGACTCGTGGCCGGAAACCGCACAGTCATCGACTGGTTGCGACAGCGGGGGCGCCCCTTCCTCTTCTCCAGTGCCATGACCGTTCCGGACGTGGCCGCCTGTATCGAATCGGTCAATATTCTTGAATCGTCCACCGAACTGGTTGATCGTCTCTGGGCCAATGCGGATCGCTTCAAGCAAGGAATGCGCGACCTGGGCTTTGATATCGGCCATTCACAGACACCCATCGTGCCGGTCATGTTGGGCGATGCGCCGCTGGCACAGGCCTTCAGCCGGCGCCTCTTCGAGGAGGGCCTGTTCGCCATGGCCATCGGTTTCCCGACGGTCCCCATGGGCAAAGCACGCATCCGCGTCATGAACTCGGCCGCCCACACGTCCGAAGACCTCTCCTCGGCACTGGAGATTTTTGGGCGAGTCGGACGTGAGTTGGGCGTCATCTGAGAAAGAGCCAAGCGCAAAGAACAAAGAACAAGGATCAGAGGATCTGTGGCGACGTCTACGTTCCAAATAGAATGCTCACGATGCTGCATTGATCTTTGTTCTTCTTTTCCTGGAGGAACAATGCGAAAAAAAGTCATCTTCATCACCGGCGCCAGCGGCGAGGTGGGTCATGCGCTGGTGAAGCAACTCGGCGGCGATGGGGCAAACCGCCTGCTGACCCTGGATCTGCATCCGCTGCCTGAGGATATTCGCCATCTGACCACCCATATCGAGGCCGATCTGCTCAATGCCAACGAGTTGACGCGTATCGTCAGTGAATATGAGATCGACGTGGTCTATCACCTGGCTGCGCTGCTTTCGACCCGCAGCGAGTTTGCGCCGGAGATGGCCCACCGGGTCAATGTCGACGGCACGCTAACATTGCTGAAGCTGGCCGCCGAGCAGTCAGAGTGGCGTCGTCAACCGGTGCAGTTCATCTTTCCCAGTTCCATCGCCATCTTTGGCATGCCGGACCCGGAGAGCAAGCGGATTTATCAGCGGGTACGGGAGTTTGAGTGGAATCAGCCGCGGACGATGTATGGTTGCAACAAAGTCTATTGCGAGATGCTGGGCAACTACTTCAGCAAGCACTATCGGCAACTGGCTACTGAAGAGCCGACGACCATCGATTTTCGCTGCGTCCGCTTTCCCGGCCTTGTCAGCGCCTTCACCATGCCCTCCGGCGGCACCAGCGACTATGGCCCCGAGATGCTGCACGCAGCAGCCAAGGGCGAACCCTATGCCTGTTTTGTGCGCGAGGACGCGCGTATCCCCTTCATGGCCATGCCCGATGCGGTTAGCGCACTGCTGAACCTGTCCAGAGCGCCTCAAGAAAACCTGACCCGCCGAGTCTACAACATCACCAGCTTCAGCCTGTCGGCCGAACAATTCCGTGAGCGGGTACTGGATGCCTATCCGGATGCATCAATCTCGTTTGTACCCGATCCGGCGCGCCAGGAAATCATCGACAGCTGGCCGGCGGATCTGGATGACAGCGCTGCCCGCCTAGACTGGGGATGGTCGCCGGCCTACGACGCCGAGCGCGCCTTCAGCGACTATCTGATCCCGAACATCCGGGAACGATACAGTCAATCACGCCAAATTCAGTGACTGCTCTGAAAATAGCCGCATTTTCATCAATTATCGGGTGGGCGCAGACCATGACGCCTCTACTGCAAAAAGCCTTTTCTTGACACGAATGGTCACGAATTTACACGAACTGTGTCGTCGCCCCAGAGAGAAGGTTCGTGATAATTCGTGTAAATTCGTGTCAAGATCCCTTTTTGCAGTGGACTCTTCAGTAGTTACTGATTTGGTCGCAACTGTCATTCCGACAGAGCGAAGCGACGAGGAATCTCTCCTTGGCGAACCCGAGATTCCTCACCCGCAGTCCATCGGCCGAATGGCCGCATAGACATCTTGGAAACTTACCTGATCTGTCCGTATCGTTTCAGCACTTCGATGGTTGCGTCAAGAGGCAGCGCTTCGACGGTCTTTCCGTTCCCGGTCATGGTTTCGGCGCGCAATAATGAATTCAAAATCGCTTCTTCCGTCGCTTCGATCACGGCCTGGAATGCACCCGACATCAGTTCGTTGGGCAGATCTGGGATTGCCGAAATCTCTCTTCGCCGTTCTGGCGTGCGACGAACCGATTTGGCGGTCGAAAAGGCAATCACGTAGTCACCGGAGCCGTTGCTCATTGATGAGCCGGTTCGAGCCAGGCCGGCCAGCGCACGTTGTGCCAACCGCGTCAAGTTGCGTGATGAGAGCGGAAAATCGGTGGCCACCACAATCATGATCGAGCCGTCGGCGTCTCCTTGATCGAGCGTTCCCTTGCCGTAATATTGGCCCAACTCCCGGCCGACCGGCGCGCCTAGGACCTGGAGCACGCCGCCGAAGTTGGACTGTACGAGGACGCCGATGGTGTGGTCGCCCGAGATGTCCGGCAGACGACGCGAACTGGTGCCGATGCCGCCTTTCCAGCCGAAGGCAACGGTGCCGGTCCCCGCACCGATTGCTCCCTCGGCCAGGGTCTGACCCTTGACGGCTTTGCCATTTGCCAAAGCGACGCTTGCGGATGCAATGGCCTGGCCGATCATCTCCGGCGTGAGCGCACGGCGACGAATGTTGTTGAGCTTGCGGTCGTTGGTCTCGCCGACCACCATGTTGACTGAGTAGACCTGTTCATTGCCCGGCTGCGCCAACACCCAGTCCAAAATCGCATCAGCCGCACGCGGCACTGACATCGTGTTTGTCAGAACTATCGGCGACTCGATTTCGCCCAGTTCGACAATCTGGGTGCTGCCCATGAGTTTCCCATAGCCGTTGCCCACAACGATACCGGCAGGCACTTTCTCCTGATAAATATTTCCGCGGTGGGGCAGAATGGCGGTTGCACCTGTGCGGATATCAGCCCCTTCGATCAACGTAAAGTGGCCCGTTCCAACACCGGGAACGTCTTCGATGGCGTTCAGTGGGCCGGTTTCCAGGGTGCCGGGCCCTGGCCCGAGTTCGCGCAGTCGGGGTCGAGTTGCGTTGATGGTTACAGTCATGTCATTCCCTGGGATTTCTATCTATGTGATGCCCAATTCGGCCGATTGTCGACGGAGTATACCATGCCTCCACAACCCGCAGGGACAAGGCACTCCCTTCAAATGCGTGGTTGACCGAAGCTGTTTCACATTTCGAAGACGTAGCGGCTAGCCCTTTGGGGCTAGGAAAACCTTGTCCCTACAGGTTTCAGCTCATTTCGATTACGCCCAAGTTCATAGACCTTTTTGACAGCAGCCCGCATTCCGCTATAGTTAGGTGGCATAGTAGATAGTCTCTAGGATTCAGGAGTGAATATTTATGGATGAACGTATCCGGTTGACCGAGAAACCGATGGCCAAAGAAATCTATATGGTGGCTGGCTGGCATCAGTGGGCAGATGCAGGATCGATTTCATCCGGGTTGCCTGAATTTCTGATTGGCCAGACTGATGCGCGCAAGATTGGCGAGATTGCGCCGGATGACTTCTATCTGTTCCAACTGCCGGGTACGCACCACTTTTTGCGCCCGGAGATTCAGTTGAAGGAAGGGTACCGGCAAGACCTGGTTGCCAACGTCAACGAATTCTACTATACAGGTGATGAGAACAAGGGTCTGGTAATCTTTCTCGGTACCGAGCCCCACATGAATGTTGAGCGCTACGCCGAGGCCTTCTTTGATACGGTCGTAGAACTCGGCGTCAAGCGGGTCGTTGCTGTGGGCGGTGTCTATGGAGCCATGCCCTTCAATTTGGATCGCAATGTGTCGTGTGTCTATAGCCTGCCGCGCATGAAGACCGAACTTGAAGGGTACTCGGTGCGCTTCTCTGACTATGAAGGCGGTGCGACAATCGCCTCCTACTTGCTCGATCGAGCCGAGCGCGAGAATGTGGAATTCCTCGCGCTCTACTCGTTTGTGCCGGCCTATGATTTTGCTCCCCCCGATTTCTCCCAGCCGGATGGCTCGATCCAGGGCATCCGGCTCGAGAATGACTTCCGGGCATGGTTCGAGTTGATGCGGCGAATCAATCACATGTTTTCCATGGGGCTTGACCTATCTGAGCTTGAGCGGCTGACCGAAGATCTGGACAGTTCGATTGAGGAGAAGATCAACGAACTGATTCAGTCGATGCCGGACACAAACGTACGCGCCTACTTGGACCAGGTCCGGCAGGAGTTCGAGGAGCGACCGTTTATGCCCCTTGACGATCTCTGGGAAGAGGAACTGGGCGATCTGTTCGGCGATGATGAAGCACAGGCCTGAATCGCTGCCGAATTCACCCGTGACTCTACTGCAAAAAGCCGTTTCTAGACACGAATGGTCACGAATTTACACGAATTAAGTAGTTCACGATTTCAAGAAAAGCGAGATTCTTCGCTGGCATCTTGCCAGAGTGGAAGGGTCTGATTGACCCGCTCAGAATGACAAATCGTGAAGTACTTGAATTGTGTCGTCGCCCCAGAGAGAAGATTCGTGATAATTCGTGTAAATTCGTGTCAAGATTCCTTTGTGCAGTGGACTCACCCGTTGACAGAATGAAAGCTGCTGGTCTGTTCGAAAGCAGCAATACCATCCCACGGAGGGAAAAACCATGACGATGGCTTCCTCGGCTAAACTGCACCAACTGACCAACGGTCAAGGCATTGAGACGGATGTGACTTCGAGATTTAGCCGCGAGGCCCTGACCTTTGACGACGTATTGCTGGCTCCGGGCTATACGGAGAAGCTGCCATCTGAAATTGATATCAGACTGAACCTGCATGAACGCTTGCAGTTGAAGATTCCGGTGCTCAGTGCAGCCATGGATACCGTCAGCGAGTCTGAGTTGGCCATCGCCCTCGCTCGCCAGGGCGGGCTGGGTGTGTTGCACCGCAATCTCTCCATCGTAGATCAGGCCGAAGAGGTCGATAAGGTCAAACGCAGTGAGAGCGGCATGATTGTCGACCCCATCACGCTGACCCCCGACGCGACGCTCAGCGACGCAGAGGCATTGATGAGTCGCTATCACATTAGCGGCGTGCCCATCACCGATGAAGGTGGACGATTGGTCGGGATACTGACCAACCGTGATGTCCGCTTCGCTATCGATTACAGCAGGCCCGTGTCTGACTATATGACCCACGAAGGACTGGTCACAGCCACGCTCGGCACAACGCTGGAGGAGGCCAAGGAAACGCTCCATCGTTACCGCATCGAGAAGCTCCCGCTGGTCGATGCGGCCGGCATGCTCAAGGGGCTGATCACATACAAAGACATTCTGAAGCGTCAAGACTTTCCTGAGGCGGCCAAGGATGAACGCGGCCGCTTGCTGGTGGCAGGTGCGATCGGTGTTGGTGACGATGCCATGGAGCGAGCCAGCGTGTTGGTCGATGCCGGTATCGACGCATTGGCCATCGACACTGCACACGGTCACAGCCGTGGCGTACTGGAGACGGTGAAGCGGCTTCGGGCAAGCTACCCCGAGATGCCGATCTTGGCCGGTAACGTGGTTACGCCTGATGGTGTGCGTATGCTGGTTGAAGCAGGCGCCAGCGTGATCAAGGTCGGTGTGGGCGCCGGATCGATCTGTACGACCCGTATCGTCAGCGGCGCGGGCATGCCCCAGTTGACCGCCATTGCAGAGTGCGCAGAGATGGGCCGACGCCTCGGCGTACCGATCATCGGTGACGGCGGTATTCGCTATAGCGGCGACATCACAAAGGCCATGGCCGCAGGGGCGTCAGCCGTCATGCTGGGCAGCCTTTTGGCAGGCCTGCATGAATCGCCCGGTGACATTGTAATTCGCGAAGGACGCTCGTTCAAGGAATACAGGGGCATGGGCAGCCTGGGCGCCATGAAGGGACGGGCGGGTGACCGCTATCAGACGGCACAGACCGCTAGAGGAGCCACGCCTGACATCGGCGGCAAGACCGTGCCCGAGGGAATTGAGGGGCAGGTCCCATACAAGGGCTTCCTGCGTGATTTTGTCTTCCAACTGATGGGCGGCCTGCGCAGCGGTATGGGCTATGTCGGGGCCAAAAGCATCCCCGATCTCTGGGAGAAGGCCCGCTTCGTGCGCATCAGTGCAGCAAGCTATCATGAGAGCCATCCACACAGTGTCGTCATCACGAAAGAAGCGCCCAATTACCAGATCCAAGTCGGCCGAAAATAGCGTGTAGGAGCAGGGCTTTTCCTTGCTCGGATTCTGCTCTGCATCCAGTTTGCATCCACGGGAGCCTACGATTGTGACCACGATTGATCAGAATCGCTTCGCGGGTAAGGTTGCACTGATCACGGGCGCCAGCACCGGTATCGGCGCGGCGATTGCCGAGCGTTTTGCCGCTGAGGGCGCCTCCGTGGCAATCAACGCCCGGCGCGTGCAGCTTCTGACGCGCAAAGTATCGGATATGATGGAACTCGGCTACGATGTGATTGCCGTTCCCGGCGACATCAGCGTTGAGGCCGAGCAGGCAGTGCGCATTGTGATCAATCGCTACGGCCGGCTCGATATCCTGATCAACAACGCAGCAACTGCCGTTGGCCTGGGCATCGATGAGATGTCTTCCGACGCCTGGCAACAGGTGATCGCGGTCAATCTCACGGCCGCGTTTGAGATGGTTTCCCACTCACTTCCCTATCTGGCCGCTAGTCGCGGTTGCATCCTGCATATCACCAGCATCGGCGTGAGTTCAGGCATCTTTGATGACACGGCCTACGTGGCCAGCAAGGCGGGACTGGAGGGCTTCAGTCGTAAGCTGGCGCTGGAAGTGGCGGAGAAGGGGATCCGTTCCAATGTGATTCGCCCCGGACTGATCATGACCGAAGCCTTTTCTGATATGCCCATCGACTTCTTTGAGTCGCAGGTTCCGCTGATTCCGTTGCAACAGATGGGTGATCCGGCCGACATTGCCGCTGCGGCTGCCTTTCTGTGTAGCAGTGAGGCGAGCTTCATCACCGGTGCGGTGTTGGCCATTGATGGTGGAGAATCTGCCAGGTAAGGCCGATCGTTTCAAAAGTTCTGTGAAAATCAGTTCACTATCAGTGTCCATCTGTGACAAATTCTCACTTTGATCTCAAAATAGAAATGGAAGGTTGACATGACCGTTACCGCAATCGTTGGCGCCCAGTGGGGCGATGAAGGCAAGGGTCGCATCATCGACTATCTGGCGCAGAATGCTGATGTGGTCATTCGCTTTCAGGGCGGAGACAATGCCGGCCACACTGTGATCAATGAGTATGGTAAGCACGCGTTGCACCTGATTCCCAGCGGCATCTTCAATCCCGAAACCCAGAACATCATCGGCTCCGGCTGCGTGGTCAATCCGCAGGCATTGATGGAGGAAATGGCCAGCCTTGAGGAAGCCGGCGTCACCTTGGACAATCTCTGGATCAGTACCCGCGCCCAGATGGTCATGCCCTATCACCGCACACTGGATGAACTCGAAGAGATCGCCCGCGGCAAAGACACGATTGGCACAACCAAGCGCGGCATAGGCCCTGCCTATGCCGATAAGGCTGCTCGCTCGGGCCTGCGGCTGGGCGATCTGTTGCAGCCGGACTGGCTTGAGTCTCGGCTGGACAACGCGCTGCGTACGGTCAACCGCAAGATCGAGATCCTGGGCGGCGAGCCGGTTGACGGCCAGGAATTGTACGCTCGCCTCATGGACTACAAGGAGAAGCTGGCCCATCGAATCGTCGATACGGTCCCGATGACCCGCAGTGCCATTGAAAACAAGCGTGATATTCTGCTGGAAGGTCAGCTCGGTGTCATGCGCGATCTGGACTGGGGCATCTATCCGTACGTCACAAGCAGCAATCCGACGGCTGCCTTTGCCACCTCCGGCGCCGGCCTGCCCACCGGCGCCATCGACAAGGTCGTGGGCGTGGTCAAGGCTTACAGCACGGCAGTGGGTGATGGTCCCTTTCCGACTGAGCTCTTCGACGCTGACGGTGATAAGCTGCGCAAGGTCGGCGGTGAGTTTGGGGCGACGACGGGCCGCCCGCGCCGCTGTGGCTGGTTCGACGGCGTCGCCATCAACTATGCCGCCTGGCTCAACGGTATGACGGGGCTGGCCATCACCAAACTCGATATTCTTGACCACTTCGAAACACTCAAGATCTGCATCGGCTACCGTATGCCCGACGGCTCCGTGATCAAGGATTCGATGCCCGATACGCCGCTGCTCTACCAAGTGACGCCTGTCTATGAAGAATGGTCGGGTTGGAGTACATCAACAGAGCAGTGCCGCAGTTGGAATGACCTGCCGCTGGCGGCGCAGGCGTACATCAACCGGCTGAGCGAACTGGCCGGTATCCGGGTGGCCTACGTCTCGGTCGGTCCCGAACGTGATCAGATGTTTGCAGTACAGGGATAATGAAGCTCCAACAGACCTTGAAGCAGAACGAACTTGCAGCCGATCAGCTGATCAAAGAGGACGGCGCGGACAAGGCTTCAGGCGTTTCGCTCAGCAATCAACATCTCCTCTACGTGCTCATGGTCCCTAGCTTGGCCATGATCTTCAGCGGGGCGACCTTTGGCGTCGCCCTGCCCGCCCTGCGCACCCAGTTTGGCATCGAAGCCGACATGGCTGCTTGGCTGGTTACAGCCTACACGCTGCCGTTCATGATCTTCATGCCGCTCTACGGCCGACTAGGCGACAGTCTGGGCAAACGCAATCTCATTCTGGCTGGTACGACCATCTTTCTGGCGGGAACGCTCTTGACCATGACCTCCACCAACCTGGCCGCGTTGGTGCTTGGGCGTGCGATTCAGGGGGCCGGCCTGGCCGGCATCGCGCCGCTCAGCATGGCGATTATCTACGAGCGCTTCCCCAGTGAGGATCGTGGTCGGGCGCTCGGTACCTGGAATTCGATTGGGCCGGTTGCCGGCATTTTTGGCCCTGTGTTGGCTGGGTTGATGATCGACTACATGGGGTGGCGTACCATCTTTCTCCCCTCATTGCTGATGGGCATCGTCGCACTGGTGATTGTCTGGCGTTTCGTCCCCTCGCTGCGAACCGCCAATTTCGGGTTTCTGCGCACATTTGACTGGCTAGGGGTCCTGTTTCTCGTCTCAGCCGTCTCATTCTTCGTCTTCTACATCTCAAGCCGCCCCATTACCGGCGTTGACTCGTTGCAGGACTGGCGGCTGCTGGTCGTCTCTGTCCTCAGCTTTTTTGCGCTAATCTGGCGCGAAAAGCGACGTGCAGATCCTTTTCTTGAACTTGAACTCTTCGGCATCGCCAGTTTACGCTGGGCCTCCATCGGCGCCGGCATCCGCATGTTCACCATGAGTGGCATCTCATTCCTGATGCCCCTCTACCTGGCCGATGTCCATGACCTATCGGCGGCGACGACCGGCACGCTCTTGATGCTCAACGCAGCCGCCCTGCTGATGACGATGCGCAAAGGGGGACAGCTTGCTGACCGCTGGGGCAGCCGGCGTCCCGTGATGATCGGCATGACGGGACAATCCGCGTGTATGGCCTATTTCGCCCTCTTGGCGGCCGATGCTCCCTTGATGATGGTCGGTGTGGGCCTCGTGGCCCACGGTCTGTCCGCCGGACTCTCACTGGCTGCCCTGCATCGGGCCTCGCTGCGCGACGTGCCCATGGACCAGAATGGAGCGGCGGCCGGCATCTACAGCATGATTCGGTTTGGCGGTATGTTGCTGGGGGCGGCGTTGGGCGGCGTGTTGCTGCAGCAGTCGCTCACCAACACTGGGTCAATGGTTTCGGCCTACCAGACCGTATTCTGGCTGATTTCAGCGGTGGCCTTTTCAGGCATCGGCGTCGGGTGGAAGCTGGGAAATAGCCGATAGGATACTGATCCACGAAGGAACACATTAGGTTCACTGCTAGGGCGTGAGGATCAGCGTCGCCCATTCAGTGGGGTCGTCGTGGGTTGTGCGTGCAGGCGACAGCGAGAGGACTGTCTGCTGAGCCGGAACGGCTGAATCATTGTCGTTGACGCTGAGATTGAAGCCGAATCGACTGCCGATGCCCGGGCGCCGTCTGTCCAACCCCAGGGTGCTCCAAGGGATCATTACTTCCAGATTGTAGCCGTTTGTCGAGGATCCCTGCCCAAGTGGGCGGACAGCGCCAGTGAGATTCAATGATGCCTCTCGCGCAAAGGGTAGCCACCGGTAGGCGCGTATCGACGAGAAATCAGGGCTGAAACTAAGACCGATCTGATAGTCGTCATCATTCGCCGTGTTCTCAGGATAGTCTGCAGCCAGCTGCTGATCAAACTGTATTTCTAGACCGTCCCCCTGCCACATGTCGGTGCCCTCAGGCCCGACGCTGGACTGATCGTCAATGACCCGAACAGCCAGAATCAATCCCTCCTCCGCCCAGGCCATCTGATAGACAGCGCTCAGATCGGCGTTTCCGCTGTAGCCGCCGGTATCGAAGACAATCGCGTTGAGCGGTTGCCAGCCGCCATCGGGCCACTCGCTGAAATTGCCGTCAAAGAGTGGGAGGCTGCCAGCCAGCGGTGCAAAGGCTGATCCGTTGCGGGCCGGCCGCGCGTTCAACTGTGCCGGATCGAGCGTGGGCGTCGGGCGCAGTGTGGGGCTTGGTAGGGGCGTCGGCTGCGAGGGGAAAGCAATCTGGTCATTGGTCGCAGCATCTGTACGATTGCCATTGGGCGCCTCCAGCAACAGTGTGTTCCATGAAGACGAGGTTGCCTGGTTATAGAGATTCTCATCGGTACAACCGGGCGCGTCGCTGCTGAGGACGACGAATCCATATTCGAAATCCTGCACATGGATGCAGATGCCCTTTTCCTGATCCGTAGCCCAGCCCAATTCTGCAAAAATCTCATCGCTCTCGCCCCAGACATAGCCGAATCCGCGCTGCGGTTCCAGCAAGCCTGGGGGCGCTTCTCCTCGGGATCGAAGCGGCTTGCCGTCCCATCGATCGTCGATTGGGGCCCATCGACCGTCGTTGGTGAAGAGGTAGGCCTGGTCCGTGTCGCTGCGCCAGAGCATGGAGCCACGCTCAAAGGGCTCCCATGCCGCCCAGACGATGCGGCCCGGCGGTGTGATGGCACAGCCCAGCTGGTTGCGACTGGTCAGATAGGGAAAGTTGGAATCGACCGGCAGTGCGCAGGCGTCGGTACTGAGGCGCGGCGTGTTGGAAGGCGTTGGGGTCGGCGAGAACGTGGGCAACGGCCGCGGCGTTGACGTCGGTACGACCGGTGTGGGCGGGACTTCTGTCTTGCTAATCTCTTCGGCAATCGCCTCAAGAAGCGCCTCTTCGACCCCTTCCAACTCGATCGACTCACCCCCATCGTCACCACTGGGTGTGCGCGTCGCCAACAGGGCGCCGACGGCCGGCGGTGTTTCGTTGATCTGGATGGGTGTAGCCGTTGCATCGGCGCTCAAACGAGGCATGACGCGCATGACCGCCAGCCCAACGGCGAAGCCGAAGAGCAATAGACCCAGTGTTGCCATGAGACCGATGAGTAACCTGCTCTGATTCCTGGGCGGCTCGGGCTTTTCGTCGATAAGGTCAAATTCATCGCTGTTGGACACGAACTCACCTGTCGGGATATGAACTGAACGAACTCAACTCGGATTATAGAAACGTTCGGTAGCCGCGTCAATTTGCCGGCAGCAGCGATTGGAGCCACGTCATGCCATCGTTTGCATTCTCAAATAGAAAGACGAAAAGGAGGATCAGCAACACGAGTAGCGCATAGAGGACCGATCTCCATTGTCGAAGCCTCGACTCAATGTGTGGCGGTCTCGCAATTGGTTCTGAGATCGTGCGTAGCGTCGTCGGGAAGATCGCAAGGCGCACGCCGTCGTCCCTCTCGACCGGTGCGATGGAGATGGTCTGACCGATCCATTCTTCCATCACGGCACTACGGGTGATGTAGGCAAGATCATCGGCATCGCCGGGCGTCAGTACCATCGGCTTGGCAACGCTGTCAAAATGAAGGACCGGAGCCAGCGACTCCAGTCCTTCTACGGTGACGTTTGTGATTGTTGCTTCGATACGTTTGCCCGCCAGATCATCGGGCTGTAAACGATATCGTCTCTGGACATTGCTGGCTGTCATTGGCGTAGTCTGTCATGAGCGCTAGAGGATCTCATTGAGTAGATCATTGAGGGTCCTGGCATCAATCAGGCCGGACCAGACCGCAGATACGTTGCCGTCTCGATCAATAAAGACAGAGGTCGGCATTCCCGAAACGCCATAGGTTTGGCGCAGTTCTCCATCTGTGTCGCGTATCACCGGCATCGAAATTTCGAAATCACTGACGAAAGGACCGACAGTTTTTAACTCTTCCTGGACGTTGACGGCAAGTACGACCAGATCAGGATTGGATTCCGATGCGGCAATGATGTCCGGCATTTCGCGGCGACAGGGCGGACACCAGGTCGCCCAAAAGTTGATCATGACCGGACGGCCTTGGAGATCCGCGATGTCAACATAGCGGCCATCGACCAGTTGCATACGGAAGGCTGGGGCCGCCTCTCCGACTTTCGGCCCGCGCTTGTCCGATGTGAGCACCACCACTTCGGCAAACCCGCGGCCCGGCCCGTCAGGCAGTAGCTCAATGTCAATGGCTTCGCCGCCTGCGGTGCTCGATGACCCGCCCGCACATGCACCCATCAGGGCAACCACAATGAGCAGGGTGGCAATCGCGAACAGACTGCGTCGTGCTCCTCTGTCCCGGTTCATATTCATCCTTCGATCGGCGTTTCCTGGGATGTAGATGCAGCGTCCGCTCTCACCTGAATCGTGTAGTCGCCAGTCCGTTTTGTGTTGAAGTGGCGCAGCCGGATGGTGTAGCGTCCCCAATCTAGGTCAGCCCCAATGCGGGGATTGAGGCGACGGCCGCTGTCATCGTCTTCGGCGATGAAGATAGCGTCGTCTTCAGGGCCGTAGAGGGCCATCACCAGATCCGTGCGTCCATTGGTTTCGATGACATATCGTCCGGGCCGGAATACATTGATGGTGTAGGTGTCGATCTCGCCGTGCTCACCAATGGTCCCTTGCCGTGCCGGCGCGTCGATGAGGATCTCGTGGGCCGGTTTTGGATAGATGTCGCTGATAAATTCCCTGTCGGTCTCCGAGAGCTGACGGTTCCATCCGACTTCAAAATCGCCATTGGTGAATTCATTGGGAATCGGGTAGAGCATGATCGATTCGCTGTCAAACTCTGTGCCGCGAACCTCGTCCTTTGAATACTTCTGAAAGAGATTGATGTCGACCTGTTCCTTGGTCCAGTTGTTGGGCGGCCCGCCATAGTATTCGTAGACAGCTTCTTTGTTCCATGGGATTTCGCCCTCCGGGTTTTGATGCTCGTGGATCAGGCCTAGTGCGTGGCCAAACTCATGCAGCACGACCCGCTCGTACTCTGAATCGGACGAATTAGGCGTCAGCCACCCGAAGTTCATCGTCGGTTGCGACTTGGGGATTGAGCGTGCGTCCGTGCCGATATATGACCAAGAGCCGGGTTGCCGGAACGAAATTCGAATTTCGGCAGACGGATCATCGACGAATTTCAGGCGGATGTTTGATAGCTCAGACCAGGTATATGCAATGTCCTCCACTTTCGCCTGGACCTGCGGGTCTCCATCCATGAAATGCACACGCAAGGTCGAGTCATTCGGCCACTTTTTGGCAAACAGGAGTACGGTCTGGCTGGGCACAGGGGTCGGCATAGCCGGGGCCATTGCCGGCGCAATCCGCCCATCACGGGATGGTCTTACTCGGCCGCGGTCTACACACGTCTTGATTTCAGTGTTGGGCGCCATGTTTCCTCCTTGGTTCCTCGACATAAACATTTGATGGTGCTGAATTATAGAACTGTGGGCCAAGTTGTGTCAACCGATTCTTGTATCGGACCAGCATGTCCAGTTGTCGCCTTGCCATGCCATCCGCTGCAAACGGCTCACGACTGACGCGTATTGTGCACATCTTCAAGACGGTGCGTAGCACGAAGCGCCCGAATCTCTGCCCAATTGGGTGGACCAGGGGACGGCCATTTCTTTGGGGAGAATGCGCGGCCTGGGGTACAATGGTACGGTTGATACAAACCAGAAAATCGATAGCCGGACCAGCCTGCATAGTGAAATTGGTTGGCCGGTTCTTCAGAAAGAAGAGTCAATATGAGCGGCATTCTACTCCCAGGACAAGACAAAGAGCAGCCGGAAGGCGGCGGACGAATCGAGATTGCCAAGGGCTTCTCTAGCCCCAAGCGGGAATCCAGCGATGTGATTCCCCCGCAGGAAGAGACGACGGTTCCTGGCGGGGAATCACTGGCCCCTGAAGCGCCTCAAGCTGAGGCGCCGGCGGCTCCTTCTCAACGGCAAGCGCCTTCCGCAGGACAACAACCTGAATTCGCCTTTCCGCCATCCGGAGCGCAGGTACAATGCCCGAATTGCGGTACGCCCTTTCAAGTTCCGGTCTTCACCATCATTGATTTCGGTGAGAATCCTGAGCTGCGTATGCCGCTGCTCAGCGGCCAGATCAACGTTGCTGCCTGTCCCAACTGCAATTCAGGCGGCCCTCTATCCGCGCCGTTGATGGTTCACGATCCTGAGAACGCATTTCTCGGCGTCTTTGTGCCCCAGGCCAGCGGCATGGACGATATGCAGTCGCAGCGCATCATCGGCGATCTGACCCAGACGCTCATGCGCAAGCTGCCCTCAGAGTCACGCAAGGGCTACATGCTGCAGGCCAAGCAATTTTTCGACTGGCAGCGTTTCACCGAGGTGTTGTGGGGCTTTGAGGGCGTGACGCCCGAGATGTTGCGTCGCCAGCGTGAACAGTCGGCGCTGTTGCAGCGCTTGGCCGCTCTTGCCAATGATCCCAAGGCGTTGGAGATTGCCATTGAGCGCGATAAGTCGTTGATCGACGCCGACATCTTTGCCATGCTTGATCGCATCATTGTCATGTCCGGTGCAACCGACGAAGATGGTCAGCCTAATCCCTTATTGGCCCTGCGTGAGGCGCTGTTGGATAATACTGAGGCCGGGGCCGAAGTCCGCGCACGCGAGGACAAGATCCGCGGGATTCTCTCCGGCATCAGCCAGGAGACCACGCGTGAGGAGCTACTTGACGTCTTCTTGACGGCCTGGGACGATGATGACGGCGAACAGGTCGTGCCGACGCTGATCATGGCCGTGGGCCCGCTGATAGACTACGAATTTCTGATGGGCCTCTCCCAGCGTATCGACGCCGGCGAGAGTGACGAGGAACGCGAGAAGTTGGAAATGCTGAGAGAACTCGTTCTGGAGATGCAGGAAATTCAGCGAGAGCAGCGGCAGAACCGGCAACCGGACACGCAACAGGCCCAGGCCGTGCTACAGGAGGTTCTCCAGGCAACGGACGTTGCTGCCAAGCTCAACGAGCTTTCGCAGTTCATTGATGAGGGCTTCCTGGGTCTGCTGGCCGGCAACATTCAGCATGCCGAGCAGAGCGGCGCTACCGGCGCGGCTAAACGCCTGCGCGAGGTATACCAACTCGCACTCAAAGTGATGCAGGACAACCTGCCGCCTGAGTTGCGACTGGTCAATGAACTGATGACGGCACCGGACCCCGCGGCGGCGCGTGCGCTGCTCAAGGAGAATCGCGATCTGCTCACGCCGGAGTTTGTCAACTCGATCTCCAGCCTTGAGGCTGACCTGCGCCAGAATGGGCAGGACGATCTGGCCGATCGCATCAAATCGTTGCGTGGTCAGATCTCGTTGATGCTTTAGGCGATGGAGAGATTGAAGTCAATGGCCGAACATAGACCCGCGCTCTCTGCGGAGATCGTAACCACCGGAACCGAGATCCTGTTGGGCGAGATTGTCGACACCAACGCGGCGTGGATCGCGCAACAGTTGCGCGAATCAGGGATCAGCCTCTATTACAAGACCACAGTCGGTGATAATCGGGCCCGCGTCCGCGGCGTGATTGCGCTTGGACTTTCACGCGGCAGTGTCTTGCTGGTCACCGGCGGTCTTGGCCCGACCAAGGATGACATTACACGTGATGCCATCGCCGACGCGACCGGCTGTCCGCTGGAGCTTCATGAGGGCGCGCTGGAAACGCTCAAGGCGCGCTTCGCCCGTTTCGGCGCTCAGATGACTGATAATAACCGGCAACAGGCCTACATTCCGGCCGGCGCCACATTGGTGGAAAACCCGGTCGGCACCGCGCCCGGCTTCATCGTCGAGAGCGGGGCCGGCACAGTGATCGCCATGCCGGGCGTGCCTAGTGAAATGAAGCGCATGATGCAGGATACTGTGCTGCCCTACCTGCGCGGCCGCAACGGCAATCAGGGCATTATACGACGACGTGTCCTGCGCACCATCGGCATCGGCGAAAGTACCATCGATCATGAGCTGGGCGACCTCATGGAACGCTCGAATCCGACCGTCGGCCTGGCCGCTCACCTGGGGCAGGCCGACGTGCGCGTAACGGCTCAGGCAGAGAGTGATGAAGCCGTAGAAACGCTGCTTGACGAGATTGAGGCGGAGGTGCGCTCCCGCATTGGACGCTACATCTACAGCGCGACGCCCGATGAACCCTTCCCCCAGGTTGTCGCACGCCTGTTGGCGGAACGAAAGACAACCGTTGCCCTCTTCGAGACCAATACCCAGGGCAGCTTGAACCAGCGACTTTCTGGAGCATTGCCGGATATTTCTCCGATAATCGCAGCATGGACCGCTGAAGATCTCGACCAGGCCCCTGCAGTCGTCCGAGAGCAGGGGGTCACCCTTCAGCCGCCGTTCGATGAAACTCGCGGGATCGAGTTGGCTCAGTCCTTGCGTGGCGCGACCGGCGCTTCGTATGGCCTGGCTCTCATCGGCACCAGCGGTGATGACGAAGGTGTTTGGGGCAGCGGAGAAGGCGAAACGTTGATCGTGCTGGCCGGGCCGGATGGTGAAGAAGCCGTGCACATCAACTATGGAGGCCGTGAGCGCGCAACAAGCATTCGTCTAGGCAATTCGGCTTTGACGCTGCTGTGGCGTGCGCTCGGTGGCGGGCAGGAGCAGTAGCCGATGCCTGAAGATCTCGCAAGCGTCCAGAACGGTTCGCTGGCACTCCTGCTCGATCGGGCCAACGATCTGAAACGACTGCCACGCATGGGCTGGCTGTTGGCCGGCGTTGCCCCAGCCGAATCGGTTGCTGATCACTCGTATGGGGTCGCTTTTCTATCGCTTCTGCTGGCCGATTTCGTCAACGAAGCCTGGGCAGCCGAAGGCCTGGCCGGGCCGCTTTCCGTTGAGCGCACGCTGCGCCTGGCCCTGCTGCACGACCTGGCAGAGAGCCTACTGACCGACCTGCCAAAGCGCAGCAGCGCTCTGATCGGCTCAGGTGCCAAACATGCAGCCGAGGAAGAGGCCATGACCTCGTTGCTGTCATCCTTGCCGGGTGGGGACAGTCATCTCGCACTGTGGCAGGAGTACGATGCCGCATCAACGCCTGAGGCACGGCTTGTCAAGGATGCAGATAAGCTGGAGATGGTACATCAGGCGCTCTGTTATGAGCAGCGCGGTCAGGCCAATCTGGATGAATTTTGGCAAGGACATTCGTGGTACTATACGGTCAGCCGTATGCACTTCGCGACTTTGTCGGCCAAGCGGAAGTAGCGTAAACTATCCGTTGCTGTGGCGAACTTATCTGAACCTATGAACTCAGCGTCATTATCCTTGAACCGAACAAATTGGCTTCGTCTGCTGATCTCTGCTGCGCTCTTGTTGGCTGTCCTGGGCGGTTGCACTGGCGACGAATCGTCCGCGACTACGATCACAAGCGATGTCACCAGTGATGGCACTGGTGATGGGTCCACCACATCAGATGGCGGGGCCCTGTCTGAGACGGTGGCGCAGCCGGATACAGATGTTGTTGTGGAAGAAGACGCCGAGGATGTTACCGGCGAGGACGGGACCGGTGCGGACGTCGAGGAGACCGAAGGTACGGCGATCAAAACACCTAAAGAACAGGCCGCCGTGTCGCCAAGCGCCTTCAGCGCCGAAACCGGGATCGAGCAGCCTGCTGTCGCAGATGTAAACCCCCTTGATCAGACAACCAACATTCTTCTTCTCGGCAGCGATCGACGCCCCGACACCCCGAACTGGCGCACCGACGTTTTGATGATCGTCGCCCTGGACCGAGAGAACGGGCGTGCCGGCGTCATTTCCATCCCCCGTGATGTCTTTATTGAAGAGATCCCCAATCACCAACCCGATCGCGTGAATGTTGTCGACTATCTGGGCGAACTGGACGATCCCGACGGCGGCGGTCCGGCCTTGCTTTCCGGCATCATCGAACAGAACATGGGGATCCCCATCCATCACTATTTGCGCTTCAGCTTCGATTCTTTCCGCGAGGTCGTAGACGCCTTGGGCGGTGTGCCCGTTGACATCGATTGTGCGTTCCAGGGCTTCATCGAGGAAGAAGGTGGTTGGCTGGTGTTGGAGCCCGGTCTCCATCGCTTGACCGGCAGTCAGGCCTTGATCTATGTGCGCGATCGCCAATTGACCGGCGGCGATCTCAGCCGCGCCCGGCGGCAACAGCGCTTCGTTTGGGCCGTGCGCAACCAGATCCTGGACGAAAACCTTTTGACTCGTATCCCGGCGCTCTATACGGCGTTCTCCGGCTCCGTCGACACAGACATCGGCCTGGTGACGACGCTTCAGTTCGCACGCCTTGCCCTCGGGCTCGATCCTGAGGATCTGCACGGCATGGTTCTTGCCCCGCCCGATATGCTGGAAGAGGGCTGGGCAATGGGCATGTCCGTCTTTCTGCCCGACTGGGAATTGATCAGTGAGAACGTGCACCTTGTTTTTGACAACCCTCCTTTCGTCGACGGCAATACGCCCGAGGATTGTCGCTAGCAGGCTCTACCCTAATTTGAATGATGGCTCGGCAGGCGCAGAATGGCTGCCGGCACGCACGAAGCATGTTTGTCTTGGAGTGGAAAATAATGGGTCAACCGAAGATCTTGCTGTGGTTGCTTTTTGTTGCAGTATTGTTGACAGGCTGTCAGTCGTCTTCGAAATCGAGTGGTATTGCGGCCCCGGGATTGGCGGATGGAGGGTACGTGCTGCACAAGGCGCCGGAAGGCTTGTCCGCGCCCATCAGCCCGTTGTCCAGACCAGATGCGACTGTCGCTATGCATCCTGTTCCGCCCGTGGACACGAATGGTTATCAGCCTCCGGTCTTGCCGGAATTTGTACCGAAGCCTGCCGGCGCCGGCTGGGTCACGGTTCAAGGGGTGGCTGCTCCATTTGTTTGGACTGCGCCGGGTCCCTCTTTTGCCTGGAGCGAAACTGAAAACTTTTTGGTGCTCGGCACCGATCGAGTTGGCAGCGGCGGCAGTTGGCGGACCGATACAATCATGGTCGTCGGGATTGATCGAGCGAACAGCCGCGTGGCCGTGTTAAGTATTCCGCGTGACCTCTATGTCGAGATTCCCGGCTACGGTTGGTCTCGTATCAACACGGCCGACTATATCGGTGAAAAGATACTGCCCATTGAGGGCGGCGGTCCGGCGCTGGTCTCGCAGATCCTCGGCAACACCTTTGGCATTTCCACAGATCACTGGGTACGGATGGAGATGAACGGCTTCAAGTCGGTTGTGGACGCCATCGGCGGCGTCACTATCCACCTCGATTGCCCCTTCTATGAGCCGATCTTCAACCTGACGACCAATTCGTGGGAGTACTTCACCTTGCCTGCCGGCGATGTCTGGATGGACGGTGAAACGGCCTATTTCTTCGTGCGCCTGCGTCTGCGAGAGAGTGACATCGGTCGTTCCAAACGGCAACGACAATTCCTCTGGGCGCTGCGAGATCAGGCATCAAACACGAATCTAATTCTCCGTGCTCCCGAACTCTATTCGGCCTTTCAGGAGACCTTCTCTACCGACCTCTCGCTGCTCGAGCTGATCGACTACGCTCAGCTGGCCCTGTCGGTCGATGCGGGAAATGTGCGTGCCGCGGGCATCTCGCTGGCTGATCTCCAGAGCTACACAACGGCGCAAGGCGCTTCCGTATTACGCATTGCCGATCAAGCGCGCGTCCAGCGCGTGGTCGACGGCATCTGGGACGCGCCTGCAATGGCAGACGCCTACCGGCAGGATGCGGCCAACTGTCGGCCAATCCCAATCGGCGCCGCCGTAGACAATGTCCCCGCCGAAGTGCGAACGTCGGTCGAGCCGCAGCCGGTTGACGCCCCGACAGAGGGTGAGCAAGCGGAAGCCGGCCAAGCCGAGGGTGAGCAGCCGGTCAATAACTAAGGCCATTCCAGAGAAATAAATAACCGTTGCAAGGAAATCTTTGCCTGGAATGGCTTGAGGCTTTGCCGACTCCCGTATGGTTACTATTTTGGAAAAGCCTAACATCGGCTCTTCCGGATATCGTGTGGTTGATGTCAATGCATAGGGCGGGTTTCCTTACCCATGCGAATCAGGCTGAGTCTTCGGCACGGCCCGCCACCGGTTCAAACCGGTGGCTGATATGGGCAGTACGCTAAAGCGCACAGCGCACCGGCTTTTTTTGAGAGTCTACCCAACTCTCTCACTGATGCGGGGTATGTACTTCAAGAAGTCAGGCTTATGCCATAAGCCTGACTTCTACGCGTCAAAACACTGAGAAGCTACCGTCAGACTTCTTCAATTGCCGCCGATCTCTGACCCACAAACCATGGTGTCACGCCGAGCACAGCCAGGATCATCAGCCCCAGAAGCATCACATAGATGCCCCAGCCGACACTCTGCGGTCGGTTGTAGACCAGGCTGATGTCGGGTAAGACCCTCAGGAATCCCATAACAGGAACCGCGCCGGCTGCTAGCGCCATGATTGTCATGGCGGCGCCGCTTGCCTTTTGCGGCAGCATCGCCAGAAATGGGCTGAAGGCGACTGCCGCCAGCAGGAAAACGATAGCGGAGAGCTGCAGGCGAAACTCTTGCGTCAGCATCCGCTGTGGCGTCCATGCGGGAGGCAACAGATTGAGCGATGCGATGATCGCCACGGCAATTAGTAGCGCACGAGCGGCCCAGCCATAGTGAAGTTCAGTTCGGAAGGCTTGCAGGCTCAGGGCCAAGCTGACTGCAACCAGCGGCAGATAGAACCCTTCTCGCCAGACCTGGATACTGCCATTGAGTGTCGACGGCAGAAACTTGACGTACTCGCCCATGTCCAACCCGGTGACGACAAGGCCCGCGACCGGATTGCCGATCCACGGACCGAAGTAGCCGATTAGCGCCAGCAACGCGCCGATCGGTAGCAGCCATTTATAGGATTCGTCGATCCGATCAAACAGTGATCGCACGCGTAATCACCCTTTCCTAATGAAACTGCCTGTGGAGTGCGCATTTGGCGCTCGCATTCCGTTCCGACCGATGTTTCAGGACCACGCCCTAACGCCGCGCCAACCTCGCCGCCTGCCGTTTTTCGCCTGCCGCAAAATCTTCCCGCGCCTTGTCTGTATCCAGCAACAGGGATGGGACGGCCGTCGGTCGGCGGTCATCATCCAGGGCGACATAGACGAAGTAGGCGCTGTTGGTGTGGGTGACCTCGCCGGTCATCAGGTTCTCAGCTTCGACACGCAGCTGCACCTCGATACTTGTGCGTCCGACCCACGTGATGTGCCCATGGACCGAGACCAGGCGACCGACCATCACAGGCTTGTGAAAGGTGACGCTATCAACGGTCACAGTGACGGCCGGGCGTCGGGCATGGCGGCTGGCGATGATGCCGCCACACTCGTCACACAGCTTGAGTATCCATCCGCCGTGGATGTTTCCCAGGCTGTTTGAGTGCTCCGGCTGCATATAGAGGGTGAGTGTCGCTTCTGACTCGTCGGCGCTTTTGGCCGGCATTGCTTCCTGCGTCATCGATTCTTCCAATCTGCGCTTATTCGTCTGTTGTCGATGCATTCTAGGATAGCACTGCAGCATAGGCATCCAACAATTGGCCGGCGCTACGCTGCCACGTGAAACCGGCCGCGTGGACAATGCCGGCGGCACGTAGCTGTGACCGGAGCTCACTATCCGTCGCCATCCGGACAAGACCATCGGCAATGCTGTTGAGATCCTCGGCATTGACATAGAGGGCGCCGGGACCGCCGGCCTCGGGCAAGCAGGAATTGTCGGCGCTCAGCACGGGTGTCCCACAGGCCAGCGCTTCGATGATGGGCAAACCGAATCCTTCGTATAGTGAAGGGAAGGCAAAAAATTGGGCCGCCGAATAGAGTGAGGGCAGGTCTTCCTCGGCTACGAAGCCGGGGAAGAGCACATGTTCTTCGAGATGGAGTCGTTGGACCTGTGCGAAGATCGCGTCGTACAGCCAGCCTTTCTTGCCGCCTATCACCAATCGATGCTCAATTCCTGCATCGTTTCGGGCCTGGCCAAATGCCTGGATCAGGCGTTCGAAATTCTTGCGCGGTTCCAATGTGCTAAGGCCAAGGATGAAAGGGCGGTCGCCAATCCCGTAGCGGGCACGTACTGCGGAGAGTTTCGCCGACTCTTCGATCGGTCGAAAGTGGTCGTGGTCAACCGCGCCCTGGACAACCGTGAGCCGCCCCATGGGAACTTGCCACTGTTCATGCAGATCGATGGCCGTGTTTTGACTATCCGCCAGGATATGGTCTGCACGCGCCACGCTGCGCGGCACCACCACATTTAGATAGCGATGCAGGCTGGGCATGGCCGCATCGGGATAGAAGTGAAAGGCCAGATCGTGGACGGTCAGCACCTTACGCCGGGCGCGGTTGGGCGCCATCACAAAATCGGTGGCGTGGAAGAGGTCCAGCGGGCCGCCGGTGAACCACTCAACAGGCGGCGCCGGCATGTTGAGCCGGTGCCACAGCCGCACCATATTGCGTTCGTCAATTGGGGTTGTGTGGAGGGGAAGCGGCGCTGCGGCTCGATCCGCATCGCTGACCCTGCCGACCACAAAAAGGCGTAGGTCATGGCCGGGGTTCAGATCGATCAACGCCTGTACCTGGCCACGAATGATGCGACCGATCCCCGCGCTTTGGCGGATGGCGGGCGTGTAGTCAATCGCTATCGCTGTCATGGACGACTTGCGCTATAACCCGCGATAGGTCCAGAAACGATTGACGAAGAAATTCCAGAAGAGCACAACGCCGATGGCAAAGAGCTTGGCGAAGTTGTAGCTGATCGTGTAGGCCAGCTCCGGATCGGCGATCCACTCGTTCCAGTAGGGAAGGAGCAGAGCATTGATGCCCAAGAAGACTGCCTGGTTGATGGCGAGGCCGACGATGCTTACGATGGTGAACTGCAGCAGTTGATTGCGCGCCTTTCGCCCGCGACTTTCCGGGAAGGTCCACATCCGATTCAAAATGAAATTTTGGATGACTGCGGCTGTGAAGCTGAACAGATTGGCAAGCGCCAGCGGAAAGCCGAAGACTTGAATCAGAATATTCAGAACAGCAAAATCTGTGACCGATCCCGCTGCGCCGACCGTAGCGAACTTGAGAAATCGTCTGATCTCTTTCTGGTTGCTGTCGGCCATGGTTCGTACTTGTGAAATACTCAAAAAACAACTCCTGCTTGACATTCAATACTCGGCTTGCCGGTCCGAAGCACTTCTGCAAAGAAACACGAAATTCCACGAAGGGCGCTAAATCTATTTTTCTTCGTGAATCATCGTGGATTATCGTTTTTCGAAAAACACCCTACCGGTTCCGGGTCTTGGTTTCCATTGTTCTCAGACATCCGATCCAGAGAGCCAACTGAACGTACATACCCTGGACGAACAGATTGTCGAAAAAATTATGCACGCTCAAGTGGATGATCACGCCCAGGACACCCAATGCCAGCGCCCCAGTCCATGAACCAGGTGCTGCGCGGCGTATTTGATCGATCACCCTGATCGTCAGCCCGATCCAGAGCAACAGGTAGGCCGCGAAGCCCACCATTCCGGTCTCGCCCAGGACATTCAAATAGATGTTGTGGGCGTGCCCGAGGGCCTCTTCCCACTTCGGCAGGCGAACGGCGGGATAGACCGCTTCGTAATTTCCTGGGCCTATGCCGAACCAGGGGGCCTGTTCCCACATGCGCAACGCAGCTACCCAGTGCGCTACCCGTTCCACCACCGAGAAATTTTCGTCGGTCACAGGCTGGTCCAGCACATTTCCCAGGCCGACATAGGCGGGCAGATCTGTAACACGCTCTGCGATGGGCGCCGGCAATGTGATTGTCGAAAAGCTGCCCAGCAGCACGGCCGCCAGGATGACCACAGCCACCGCAACTGCAAGCGCAAACGTCCGTCGGCTGCGAAAGACGACCACAACGCCAACGCCGGCAAGCGCCCCGATCCATCCACCCCGGCTCCAACTCGCCAGCAGACCCGCGCCGATCAAAAGTGCAGCGTTCGAGTAGAATATCGCCAGTGTAACTCTTGGCCACCAGTTCCTGGCCTGGACCCAGTTCCACCGACTGTTGTCGCCGGCGCCTGTTTCGAAACGCTCGCTCCGGCCAAAGATGTTCCCCCAACTCCAGAGCGTCAGGCTGACGGCCACAGGCAAGCAGAGGCCAAGATAGCCGGCATACGGATCGGGCTGCAAGAAACTACCGCTGGCTCGCATGTAACCGCCGAGAATGATGAACCATTCCGGACCGATACGGTTGACGAATTGATAGAGTCCAAGCAAAGCCTGACCCATGCCACCGATCAGCAACGCCGCTGCCAACCATTGGATCCGTACCCGCGGAACCATGCTTGGGATCAGCAGCACGACCGCGGCAAATTCAACCCATTTTACCACTTCCTTGGCGGCTTCCACCAACTCCGTGGCGTTTAGCGTGGAGAGAAGTAGCGAGAGAATGTAGAGTGCGGCGAGGGAGAGCCCAGTAGACCAACGAATGGCGAGGTGTCGACGGCGGACGCCGTCAGCATACCAAAGTGCAATCGCAAGACCCACCAGAAGATCGGTGGCGCTCAGCGGCCCGATTTTGATGGCTCCGGCCATAGGCAGAGCGGCCGCCAGGCCAAGCCAGACCAACCATGGCCGGCGTATGAGGAGTGCACCGGCGGCGGCTGTCCCGACAATGAGGACAATCTGTTCCAGAGACAGCAGCGCCATGGCCCATGCCAGCGCAATGAGCATGGCAAGCGTCAGAGAGGCGTTTAGAGGTTGCCGGCGCAGATGAGTCGTCACAATAGGGACATGGTAGGCGTCAAGGTCGTCCTTTGTCAATTTCGAAGCCAAGGACGGATGCGTCTCAAGTTGGGAGCGGAGTTGCCTCACCCTGCCGGGACGCCGCAAGCGCCCGGCGGTCCTTCTCCAATTTTTGGAGAAGGACGCGTAGCCTCCGTTGAGAAGGCGAAGCAGGGTGAGGCGACGGGGGGAAGCCCCGCCCCTACGATTTCAGAGGCAACAAAAAGTCCCGGCACTGATGCCGGGACTTCTCTGGAGGCGGAGGGGGAGGGATTTGAACCCTCGAGGGCGTAAACCCTATGCGTTTTCGAGACGCACGCACTCGGCCAGACTATGCGACCCCTCCAGATCCCGAGTGCAATCACCGCTCGGGCTTCAGTATGTAACTGTCATTCGATAGTAGCACAGCCACCCTCGTTCGACAATTTTTGGCTACAGTTGGGGTCATAACTGATGTTTGAATGAACGGGGCAGCTTGCAAGTCTCCCGGTGTCGAATGGGCCACCATTTGCCATTCCGACCGGAGGGAGGAATCTCAAAGTCGGCCACGTCGAGATTCCTCCCTCCGGTCGGAATGACAGGCGATGCTGGTCGTTCCGAATCGTTGGCCTCTAACCGATCTGGGTCTAGTCGTCCTCGCCCACCTGCTGCTTGAGCCACGCCTCGATGAACATGTCGATGTCGCCGTCGAGGACGGCGGCGGTGTTGCCGGTCTCGACCTCCGTGCGCAGATCCTTGACCATCTGGTAGGGGTGCAACACATAATTACGGATCTGCGAACCGAAATCAGCCTGGACATTGATCCCTTTGAGCCGCGCCTTCTCCTCGGCAAGCCGTTCCTGCTCCATATCGTAGAGCCTGCCGCGCAGCACGCGCATGGCCAGCGCCTTGTTCTGGGTCTGGCTGCGTTCGTTCTGACAGGTGACGACCAAGCCGGAAGGCAGATGTCGGATGCGTACGGCTGTGGCGTTCTTCTGTACGCTCTGGCCGCCGGCGCCGCCACTCAGGTAGACCTCAATCTCGATATCATTGGGATCGATCTCGATCTCGATCTCATCGTCGAGCACCGGAACGATTTCCACTTTGGCGAAACTAGTGTGGCGGCGACTGTTGGAGTCATAAGGGCTGAGACGTACCAACCGGTGGGTGCCTTTTTCGGCCTTGAGATAGCCGTAGGCAAAGGGGCCATCGACTTCGACCGTGACACTCTTGATCCCGGCCTCTTCACCTTCGCTCATGTCGGTGATGATGGTCTTGAAGCCGCGCTTTTCGGCCCAACGCAGGTACATGCGCAGCAACATCTGCGCCCAATCCTGGGCCTCGGTGCCGCCGGCCCCGGCGTGGATGCTGAAAATAGCCGCTCCCCGGTCGTGGGGCCCGTTCAAAGCCAAGGCGAACTCACGCCGCCCGAACTCTTCTTCCAGCGCAGTTGCCTCCTGCTCCAATTCGGCCAGCATGTCCGGATCGTCTTCGACCATCTCGCATAGTTCCACTGCATCATATGCGCGACGATACAGACCATCCCATACATCAACAATATCGCGCAGCGCGCTAAGCTCCTGCATCTTTTTCTGGGCAAGCTGTTGGTCATCCCAGAAACCGGTTTCGCCGATTTCCGCCTCTAGCTCGTCTACCCGTTCTGTCTTCAGTGGGACGTCAAAGCCGCCCCCTGATCGCGTCAACCCGCTCAACAAGCTGAGCGAGGCGCGATTCGAGTTCTGTCATGATGTTGCTCCGTTTGTGAATGGTGATAGGTGACTGGGGATTGGGGATTAGGGAATGGGGGCTTGACCCTCCGTCCGATTCCCCATTCCCCAATCCCTAATCCCCAATCCCTTAATCTCCCAACAACCCCTCAACAAACGCCACCGGATCGAAGAGCGCAAAATCGTCTAGCTTCTCTCCGGTGCCGACGAAGCGGACGGGGACGCCCAGTTGCTTCTTGATGCTGAGTACAGCGCCGCCCTTGCTGGTACCGTCCAGCTTGGTGAGGACGATGCCGGTCACGCCGGACGACTCTCTGAAGGCCGCGGCCTGGGAGATTGCGTTCTGGCCGGTCGATGCATCCAACACAAGCAGCACCTCATGGGGTGCTCGGTGGACCTGTTTGGCGGCCACGCGCCGGATCTTCTCCAGTTCCTGCATCAGATTGAACTTGGTCTGCAAACGGCCTGCTGTATCGACCAGCAGCAGATCGGCCGCCCGGCTCTCCTGGCTGGCGCGAATCGAGTCAAACACAACCGCGCCCGGGTCCGAGTTGGGCGCCTGTGCAATCACCTCAACGCCTGAACGTTCGCCCCACACCTTCAACTGATCGATAGCCGCGGCCCGGAACGTATCGGCTGCGGCCAGAATGACCTTGCGGCCACGCTGTCTATACCAGTAGGCCATCTTGCCGATGGTGGTCGTCTTGCCGGAGCCATTGACGCCCACTAAAAAGACGACCGTTAAAAGGCGGCTTTCGTCGATATGCAACGGCTCGTCAGACTCCAGTAAGCGTACCATCTCCTCTTTGAGCACGAGGTAGGCGTCCTTGGTCGATTTGATGCCCTCGCGTTCGACTCGTCTGCGTGTGGCCTCGACCAGGTCCATGGTTACATCCATACCCAGGTCGCCCATGATCAGCGTCTCTTCCAACTCTTCCCAAAGCTCTTCGGAGATCTCGTTCTCTTGGAAGATGGTCCCGATGCGGCCAAAAATACCTGAACGCGTCTTCTGCAAACTCTCTTCGAGCTTGACTTCGTCTTCAGTCTTTTCTTCTTCTTTGCCAAACAGTCGTCGTAGCAACGGTCGGACTCCTTCCGGTCGACTACAAAGATCGGACGCGGGCCACGCCCGCGTCCATGGATCAGTATCGGCAGTATACCATGCGGCGATTGGTCGATCCAAAGACCTATCGTTGACGGCGTATGGTAGGTTGGGATCAGCCCGCTATCCCAACTTCTCCACCAACAACCCCTGCACCAACTTTGCATTGGCTTTGCCGCCGGTGGCGCGCATGACCTGGCCGGTGAAGAAGCCGAGCAGACCGGTCTTGCCGGCTCGATATTCATCGACTTTGTCACCGTTGTCTGCCATCACCTGATCGACGATGGGCGAAAGCGTGTCCGCGTCGGAGATCTGACGCAAGCCTTTCTCCTCAACGATGGCAGCAGGCGAGGCTCCGCCGGCAGCCATCTCTGCCAGTACGTCCGAGCCGATGCCGCTGGAGATGACTTTGTCATCGACCAGGGCGACCAGCTCGCCCAACTGGGCGGCTGAGAAACGTAGGCCGTCCAGCGACTCGTCGCCGGCCATCGGAATGACTTCGTTGATGATCCAGTTGGCCACCGACTTGGGGCTTCCATGGTCCGCCAGCGCCGCCTCGTAGTAGTCGGCAATTGCCATGTCCGCAGTCAACATGTCTGCATCACCTTCGGCCAAGCCAAGTTCGTTCTGGTAGCGCAGATAGCGTGCGGCCAGCGCCGGATTGGCGTCGCGGATGGCCTGGCGCTCTTCGGAGACCGAACCGACCACAATTGGCTCGTCGACCACGCGTGGTAACGCTGGTTGTTCGCCTGATTTCTCTTTCGATCCCGGTGGCTTCCACGAGTCTCGCAACGCGACAATGCGGTTGAAGACCAGTGCGTTGGGCTGCGAATCGACAGCGTCGACGATGAAGTATCCGTGGCGTTCGAACTGGAAGCGCTCTCCCGGCGCGGCACCGCCCAGGCTCGGTTCGATCTTTGCCTCCGAGACGACCTCTATCGAGTCAGGATTAATATAATCTTTGAAGGTCTCGCCTTCCTCGACATCCTGGGGATTCGCTTTGGTGTAGAGCCGCTCGTAGAGGCGGATTTCAGCGTTGATGGCATCCGCCGTCGAGACCCATTGGATGGTCCCTTTGACGCTGCGCTGTGCGCTGCCGCCGCTGCGCGTGTCAGGATCGTAGGTGCAGTGCAATTCGACGATCTCGCCGGCCTCATCTTTGACGACTTCCTCGCACTTGATGATGTATGCGTGGCGCAGCCGTACTTCGCCACCGGGCGTTAGCCGACGGAAGCCCCGGCTCGGCGTCTCCATGAAGTCGTCGCGTTCAATATAGACCTCGCGGGCGAAGGGAACTGGCCGGCTGCCCTCTTTGGGCACATCGTAGGGCCAGTAGGAGGCGTTTAACCACTCAGTTTCACCTTGCGGATAGTTGGTGATCACCACCTTGAGCGGGTCCAACACGGCCAGCACGCGCGGCGCGCGATGGTTGAGATCGTCGCGCACAAAATGTTCCAACAGTTCGAACTCAATGCGGCTTTCCACCTTGGCCACACCGACACTGTCGACCAGCGCGCGGATGGCTTCGGGCGTGTAACCTCGGCGCCGCACGCCGGCCAGCGTGGGCATGCGCGGGTCATCCCAGCCGCTGACATAGCCCTCGTCAACCAACTGAATCAGCCGCCGCTTGCTCATGACCGTATAGTCGAAGATCAGCTTGGCAAACTCATATTGGTGGGGCGGCGGATCGATGCCCACGCTCGCTAGATACCAGTCATACAGCTCGCGGTTGTTGACAAATTCGAGTGTGCAGATCGAGTGCGTGATGCCCTCGATGGCGTCCGACTGGCCATGGGCCCAGTCGTAGAACGGGTAGATGCACCAGGCGTCGCCTGTCCGGTAGTGTTCGGCATGGCGAATGCGATACATGAGCGGGTCGCGCATCTTCATGTTCGGGTGGGCCATATCGATCTTGGCGCGCAATACTCTGGCCCCATTGGGGAATTCCCCATTCTTCATGCGCTCAAAGAGGTCCAGGTTTTCGTCAGGCGTTCGGTTGCGGTAGGGACTTTCCTTGCCCGGTTCCGTCACGGTGCCACGATATTCACGGATTTTATCCTCGGTCAGATCATCAACGTAGGCTTTGCCGTCCACGATTAGCTGAACGGCCCAGTCATAGAGCTGGTCAAAATAGTCAGACGCATAGAACAGATTATCGCCCCAGTCGAAGCCGAGCCAGCGGATGTCGGCCATGATGGACTCGACAAATCGCATGTCCTCGGTCTCGGGATTGGTGTCATCGAAGCGCAAATGGCACTGGCCGCCATACTCGGCCGCCGCGCCGAAGTTCAGACAGATTGACTTGGCGTGGCCCAGGTGGAGCCAGCCGTTTGGTTCGGGCGGGAAGCGAGTCGCCACCCGCTTTCCATAGGTGCCTTGGGCCAGATCCTTCTCGATCTGGGTACGGATAAAGTCCAGATTTTCCCTGCGCTCACTGCTCATGGATGGGTTCCCCTGCGGGTGGTGTCGAAGTCCAATTCTATCACCAATCATACCGGTGAAAAGAGGCCCTTCCAAATATTGACGAGGCTGATTGCGGGCGTCTTGATCGACTATCGCTTTGAGCTGCTCGGCTGGGCTTGGCTGGGGGGAATGGCATCCCTCCTTACAGGAGACGGTGGCCTGTCATGTAGGACGGATTGACAATCCGTCTGGCCGAGCCGCACACGGAAGTTGCCCAAGGCAAGCCACTCTTTGCCACTTAGACAGTCGACGCCATTTGCAGTACCATGAAGCAATGCAACGGATCGGTGAGTCGACCGAGCCGCAGCCATATCCACTGCCAACACAGACGAGGATCCATGAACGCACAATTTGCCCAGAAACTTGAAGATCGCCTTCTTCGCTACGTCCGGATCGACACCGAAAGCGACGAAACCTCTCCCACAACGCCCAGCACAGCCAAACAGTACGATCTGCTCAAGCCGCTGGTCGATGAGCTAAACGAGATCGGCGCTCAGGATATCAGGCTGACCGGCTACGGCGCTGTGATCGCCACCGTGCCGGCCAGCACCGAAGGCGACAACATTCCAGCCGTTGCCTTCCTCGGCCATGTCGACACCGCGCCTGCCTTCAGCGGGGCCAATGTCAAGCCGATTGTGCATCGCAATTGGGACGGCTTGCCCATTGTTCTGCCCGACGATCCCAACCAGATGCTCTCGGCAGAGACCATCCCTGCGCTAGACGGCAAGGCCGGCGAGGACATCATTACGGCCAGCGGCACGACGCTGCTGGGGGCCGATGACAAGGCGGGCGTCGCTATCGTCTTGACCATGGCCGAGCACTTGATCGCCAATCCGGACATTCCCCACGGCGAAATCCGCATCTGCTTCACGCCGGACGAAGAGATCGGGCGCGGCGTCCATCCGGACCTGCCTGCCGATCTGGACGTAGACTTTGCCTACACGCTGGACGGCGGCGATGTGGGCGAGGTGGTCTACGAGACCTTCTCGGCCGACAAGGCCGAGGTCAAGATCAGCGGCGTCTCCATCCACACCGGCACAGCTAAGGATCAGCTGGTCAATGCCATTCACCTGGCCGCCAAGATTGTCGATACGCTGCCCAAGGCTGTACGCACGCCCGAGACAACCGACGGCCGTGAGGGCTTCATCCACGTCTACAAGATGAGCGGCAGCGCGGCCGAAGCCGAGCTCCACTTCATCCTGCGAGATTTTGAGCTCGATGGGTTGAAGGCCCACGGCGCCCTGGTCTGTCAGGTGGCTGAGGCCGTGGCCGCCACCGAGCCGCGTGCCACCATCACCTGCACCATCTCGCCCCAATACCGTAACATGCGCTATTGGCTTGAAGACGACATGCGTCCGGTCGATCTGGCGAACGAAGCGTGCAGGCAGATGGGCATTGAGCCCTTCTCGGAGCCGATTCGTGGCGGCACCGACGGCTCGCGCTTGACCGAATTGGGCGTGCTGACGCCGAATCTGTTCACCGGCATGCACGATCTGCATGGACCCAAGGAGTGGATCAGCGTGCAGGATATGGTCATTTCGACAGAGTTCTGTGTGCGCCTGGCCGAGTTGTGGAGTGGTCAGTCCAGGACAAGAAAGAACTCGCCTGATGAGAAATGATTCCACGAGACTCGTCCTGCTGGGAACCGGCACGCCCAATGCCGAACCGGACCGTGCGGGCAGTTCGCTGGCCGTCATCGCAGGCGGAAGAACGTACATCGTTGACTTCGGACCGGGCGTTGTTCGGCGGGCGCAGGCGGCGTGTGCAGCGGGCATCGACGCATTGGCACCATCAAATTTGAAATATGCGTTTCTCACCCATCTGCACTCGGATCACACGGCGGGCTATGCCGATCTGATCCTGACGCCATGGACGCTGGGAAGGGAAGACGCACTGCAAGTCTATGGACCGACCGGAACGCGGGCAATGACCGACCATCTGCTCCAAGCCTATGCAGCCGACATTCACGAGCGTCTAAACGGGCTGGAGCCGGCCAACCCTACCGGATTCAATGTGGATGTGCACGAGTTTTCGGTCGATGCAGGCCGGTCGGCCGAGATCTATCGGGATGACAACGTGGCTGTTTCGGCTTTCCGGGTCAGCCATGGCACATGGCCTGCGTACGGCTTCCGCTTCGCCACAGACGATCGCACCATTGTCGTCTCAGGCGACACCCGGCCGACCGAGTATCTGCCCGATCTGTACGCTGGAAGCGACGTGCTAGTCCACGAAGTCTATTCGATCGCCGGGTTCGCCGGTCGACCGCGTGAATGGCAGGCCTATCACAGCAGCGTGCATACATCGACGGCAGAGTTGGCTGCTATCGCCAACCAGGTCCGGCCCGAGCTGTTGGTGCTGGTTCACCCGCTTCACTGGGGCGTGAGTGACGACGAACTGCTCGAAGAAATCCGAGAAACGTATGACGGAGCGGTTGTCTTGGGGAGAGATCTGGATGTCTATTGATGGAGCGGGCGACCGAATCTTGATCGATATATTGCCCGTGTGCTCGCCGCATACAGATACAGAAATTGAACAGAGAAGGAATTTGAATGAACGGCGCAAAATATCTGCTGGAGACGGCTGTTGCCGCTGGAGTCGATGTCTGTTTCGCCAACCCCGGCACAACTGAAATGGCGGTCGTCAACGCCATGGATGAAGTGCCAGGCATGCGCGGCGTGCTCTGCCTCTTTGAAGGCATCTGCACGGGTGCGGCCGACGGCTATGCCCGCATGGCGGGCAAGCCTGCGTTGACATTGGTCCATCTGGGGCCCGGCTTTGCCAACGGTGTGGCCAATTTGCACAACGCCCGACGGGCACGGACACCGCTCGTCAATATCATCGGCGATCACGCCTCCTGGCACCTGGACGCCGATGCACCCCTCAACATGGACATCAAGTCGCTGGCCGGGACGGTGTCCGGTTGGCAATGCAAGATCGGCGGACCGGATGCTGCCGGCCAAGATATGGCCGATGCCATTGCTGCTGCCATGAAGGGGCAGATCGCTACCCTGATATTCCCCGATGACTACCAGCGGGCGTCAGCAGCCGGTGGTCCGGTGAAGGGACCACGCCACGTATACGCAGATGTTGAAGCTGCGGGGATCGAAGCTGCTGTCGGCCTACTTTCGAGTGGGAAACGCGTGGCCTTGCTGTTGGGTGGGCGAACGTTACTGGCCGACGGGCTGGCGCAGGTCGAGCGCATCCAGGCTGTGTGTGGTTGCGATCTGTTTGCCGAGAGCTTCGCCGGCCGCTCAGATCGGGGTGTCGGTCTGCCTATCGTGCCGCGTGTTCCCTACCTGCCCAAAGATGCCCTAGCCGAACTTGGGAAATACGATGCCTTCGTCGCAGTTGATGCTCGCCGGCCAGTCGCCTTCTTTGGCTGGCCCGGAGAACCGAGCTACTTTGTCAGAGACGATCAGGGGCTCGTCTCCATCGGCGCTAATAATCAAGATGCAGTTGCGGTGCTGGCTGCGCTGGCTGATGCGCTCGACGCACCGCCGTCGGTCGCGCCCGGCAATGGCCGGCTTGAACGTCCCGGTGTGCCCAACGGCTTGCTGACGGCGGAGACAGTTGGCGCCACATTAGCGGCCATGCAGCCCGAGCACGCGATTGTCGTCAACGAGAGCATCACTGCCGGCGGCGCCTACCAGAACTACGCCGGCAGCCTTCCGCCCCACACCCAGTTGGGCATCACCGGCGGGGCCATTGGTCAAGGCATCCCCACGGCGGTCGGGGCGGCAGTTGCCTGCCCGGACCGGCCGGTCATCGGCTTTCAGGCTGACGGCAGTGGCATGTACACGGTGCAAGGATTGTGGACTCAGGCACGCGAGGGACTCAACGTCACCACGCTGCTCTGCGCCAATCAACGCTACAAGATCTTGCAGGGCGAGGTGGCCCGATCCGGCATCAAGGATCCGGGCCCCATGACCCGTTCGCTCACTGACCTCGCCAACCCGGCCATCGGCTGGGCATCCATTGCAGAGGGGATGGGCATCCCGTCGGTGAGCGTGGATCGGGCTGAGGATCTGGCGAAAGCGATGGAGCGAGGGCTCACCGAGCCGGGGCCATTCTTCATCGAAATGTTGATGGCGGATTGATTAACTGCGAAAGATCTCACAAATGACCGAGCAACCGTTTCAAGCCTACTATCCCGAAAATCTGAGCCATTGCTATGGCTGTGGCACGCTCAATGAGCATGGCCTCCACATCGAAAGTCGCTGGGACGGCGACGAATCTGTCTGCCATTTTGAACCCCAACCGTTTCACATGGCTGTGCCGGGCTATGTCTATGGCGGGCTGATCGCCTCGCTGGTCGACTGTCACGGCACCGGCACCGCCGCGGCTGCCAAATTTCGAGACGAAGGCCGCTCCATGGACAGCAAGCCGGCCTATCGCTTCGTCACTGCCTCGCTCCATGTCGACTATCTCAAACCGACGCCGCTTGGTCCGCTGGAACTACGCGGTAGCGTCGTCGAGGTCAAGGGGCGCAAGGTGAGTGTTGACGTTGGTGTGCTGGCCGGCGGACAAGAAACTGCACGTGGGCGGGTGATCGCAGTGCAGATTGCAGATGAGTATATGAGGTAGGGTGCGGCGTGCTTTGGGCTACTGCGTGCTGCGTACTTCGTAATACGTAAGGCGCTGAGCGGCGGAATTGCCGCCTCCAAACCAGCCTTACGCAGTACGCAGTACTCGCTCTCTTTCACGCAGCAAGCATCAAGCATCAACCAGCAGCTTGCGGAGGTAATCATGACCATCATAAAGCCCGGCCACTACCGTCATTTCAAGGGCAAGGAGTACGAGGTTCTTGGCGTGGCACGCCATAGCGAGAGCGAAGAAGAGATGGTCGTCTATCGCACGCTCTACGACGACTTCTCCCTGTGGGTTCGACCTGCCGCCATGTTTGAGGAAACGACCGTTGTCGATGGTGAGGAGGTCCTTCGGTTTACCTATGTGGGACCCGAATGGCCGGTTCGCCTACTTTCGCTGGAAGCTCAGGATCGAGCACGCACCTTCATCGAAACAGAGGGACGTCCGCTTGAACGCTCGCTCTACGCCTACCATTTCGGGCAAGGCTCGGCCGAGGCCGTGTTGGCTGAACTGGGGCACTTCCAGAACGATGACGGTGGTTTTGGCCACGGCATCGAGCCGGACTTGCAGACGCCGGACTCTTCGGTGCTGGGCACGACGGTGGCGCTCCAGACCATGCGCTTGTTGCATGTGCGAGAGCAGCATCCAATCGTGCGCGGAGCCATGCGCTATCTCGCCGACACGTATGATGCCGAGTTTCGCTACTGGCCCTTCATTCCGGCAACAGTCGACAATGCACCCCATGCCCCCTGGTGGAATCCGGAAGGGCGCGTGGGAAACTATGTTGACCAGATGGCAAACCCGAGAGCCGAGGTAATCGGATACCTTTTTGAACATCCGTTGACCAGTACCCAGGATCAGCGTACCATGCTCTTACAGGATGCACTGGCCTGGCTGGAGGATAATGGCGAAAAAATCGAGATGCATGAATATCTCTGCTACCGGCGGCTGGCGGCAGCGCCCGGCCTGCCCGAAGCGGTATTCACTGAATTGCAGGAACGGCTAGAACAGATTGCGATCGGGCTAGTTTCGACTGAGCCTTCGACCTGGTCCAGTTATGGCTTGCGTCCGCTTGATGTGGTCAATGGGCCAGATTCACCGCTTGCGGCACGCTTCCGGGAAACCATCGGCTACAACCTGGACTACGTCATCGAAAACCAGACTGCCGACGGTTCGTGGCGGCCTACCTGGACATGGGGCGATGCCTATCCCGATGCGTGGGTCGAGGCGGAGCGTCAGTGGAGCGGCGTGCTTACGCTGGGGCAGTTGCTGAAGTTGCGGACGTTTGGACGCTTGGAGGAAAGGTGACAGGGTGAAAAAGCAGGTTGTTGCCCGGAAATTCTGTCACCCCCTCACCTTGTCACTTTCTTATAGAGAGGTCAGAATTCGATGTCAATTAACGCATTTAGCGATATGAATCAGGTCGCATCGGTCCTACGATCGACGCCGGAACTGCTGCGGGCTCAACTGCTGCCGCTTGACCCATCCGTGCTTCGTTGGCGGCCTGCGGCGGAGGAATGGTGTGTCAACGAGGTGATCGGCCATCTGATCGAGACCGACCTGGACGCGTTCTGGGGCCGGTGCAAGACCATGATCGCGCAGGAGTATCCGACGTTGGGTGGCATGGACATCCATGGTCTGGTTGCGTCGCGTAAGGACAGCGAACGCAATGTGGCCGATCTGCTGGATGTGCTGGCAGAGCAACGCATCGGCATCTGCGACTGGGTGGCACGGCTGACGCCCGACGAGCTGGCCCGTAGCGGGGCCTATGCCCGTCTGGGCGAATTGAGCGTGCGCGATCTGGTCTACGAGTGGCCCTATCACGACGCCAACCATATCAAACAGATCCAGAACCTGATCCAGGATCAGGTCTTGCCCCACATGGGTGAGGGCATGCGCAGGGCCGTAACCGGCGGCTAGCGGGTTGCGCGCCGGGTGGAAAAAGCTCGCCACGAAGGCACAGAGTCGGTACGGAGATCACGGAGAGAATTGATTTCAGCCCCTTTTCTTTGTGGCCCTCCGTGCGTCTGTGGTGAAAATGACTTTGCTGCAACAGAAGCACTGATGTTTGACCATCAAATGAAAGGAGCTGCACAATGGATTACGCGAAGATATTTCGTCGTGCGTTGGATATACTGATCGCTCACAAGTATCTGTTCATCTTGGGTGTGCTTGCTGCATTCAATGGGTCGGGTACCTACGGTTCCGGCGGCTCCTCCGGAGGGAACTCAGGAACTGGCTCAGGTGATGCAGTCCTGACGGCGCCGCCTGATTCGCTGGAAGAAGGCTTTGAGGCGATTGCCCCCTTCGTCGATAACCTGGACTGGCTTTTTGGACTGTCGGTCGTGTTGATCATCGGACTGGTCGTCTTTGCGATTGTGATCGGGCTCGTGCTGTGGTCAATTGGCGCCGTAGCGCAGGGCGGTCTGATTGCGGGCGTTGTCAACGCTGAAGAGGACGAAGAGGACGCGACAACCTTTGGGCAAGCATGGGCCGCAGGCTGGGCCAAGGGTTGGCGCTTGATCGGGATCAGCCTGTTGCCGCTGCTGCCTATGCTGCTCTTTGTCGGCATGTCAGCGCTCATTCTTGCCTTCACCGTCGGTTTCTCGGCACTGTCGGCAGAGAGTGTTTTCGCCGTGCTCGGCACTAGCTTCGTCGTTGCGCTCATGTGTCTGTTCTGCCTACTGACGCCGCTGTGGATTTTGTTTGACGTGATGCGAATCTTCGCCATGCGTGCGTGCATGCTTGACGACACCGGTGTCTTTGCTTCGTACAGACGCGGCTGGCAGGTGGTCAGCGCTAACCTCGGCCCTGCATTGATTCTGCTGCTCATTCGTTTTGGCTTTGCCATCGCATTGGCCATCGTGTTGTTCTTGCCGACCGCGGTGATGGCCGTCTGCTGCCTCCTATGGCCGTTGCTACTCCTGATCAACGGCGCCATCACGGCCTACTTCTCGGCTGTCTGGACGCTGGCCTGGCGCGAGTGGACCGGTAGTGGGGGATCTGCGGACAAGGAAGCTGTGGTTGTGGCGGCCGCCTAGACGGAACTGACAAGGTGAGGGGGTGACAGGGTGAAAAATCACATCTCACGTTGTCACCCTCTCACCCACTCATGCCTTCAGAAAAGGGACAACCGGCAACATGAAATATGGCGCCCATTGCTATCTTTTCACTGAACGATGGCAGGACGACCAAATACATCTGCTCGACGAGGCCAAAGAACTGGGCTTGGGCATGTTTGAGCTTTCCGTTGGCGATGACGTGATCTTCAACCCGGCGCTGACCCGGGCCAGGGCCGAAGCCGTCGGGGTGGATCTGGCGATTGGCCCCGGTGGAGCATGGCCGATGGAGTGCGACCTCTCCGCCGACGATCCGGCGGATCGCGCCAAAGGGCTCGCTTGGCACAAACGCCAGGTCGATCTGGCAGGCGAGTTGGGCGCGGTCGCCTACGCCGGTGCGCTCTATGCCCACCCGGGTGTGGTGCAGCGACGCCTTCCTCCCACCGCCGAATATCGTTGGACGGCAGACGGGCTACACGCCTTGGCCGACTACGCAGCCCAACGCGATGTTTTCATCGCGTTGGAACCCATGAGCCACTTTCGCACTCACATGGTCAACACGCCTGAGCAGATGATGGCTTTGATCGATCTGGCCGATCATGAGAATCTGTCGGTGCTCTTCGATACGTACCACGTGGTCACGGAGATCCGTGACTATGGCGAGGCCGTCCGGACTGTCGCCCCACGCCTCTGGTGCGTCCACGCCTGCGAGAACGATCGCGGCGCGCCCGGCGGCGGCATCATTCCCTGGGATGACATCTTCCAAGCATTGGCCGAGACTGAATTCGACGGGTATATGACGTTGGAGACCTACAACAGCGGCATCGGCGACTTCGCTTTCCGGCGCGGCATGTTCCACAATGTCTGCCCGGATGGGCCGACCTTCGTAACCCAGAGTCTGCGATTTTTGTCGGGCATGGCCGAAAGGTACTACGGGAAACCATGAAGCAACCAGTGGACGACGGCCTCGATTTCCTGGCCGACAACGGACTCAATCTGGCAGCCATTCTGCCAGTTGACGATCTGCCCTCGGAGCTGGGCGATCGGTTGGCCGAGCACGGGATCGATGTGAGCGCCTATCGTCGACTGGTGTTGCTGGGCCATGGGGGACGACGCTTCTGGGAAGCGTATGCTGCGTCGGACGTGACCGGGGAACATCCCATTGATCGCTACAGCGCCCGGCTGGCGACTACCTTCGTTGCCGACTATCTGCCCGATGCGCCATGGCAGATGCTCTTTCCCAGCTCGCTGCCGTTGGATCTGCGACGCCTTGGAAACATGGCGGGATGGAGCCATCCTTCGCCAGTGGGCACCGGCATCAGCCGGGAATTCGGCCTCTGGTTTGCCTACCGAGCCGCCTTTCTCATCGATGTGGAACTGCAGGTGATTCGTCTAGAATTCGATGAATCTCCCTGCATCACCTGCTCGACACGGGATTGCATCAGCGCCTGTCCCAGCCAGGCCACCGGCTATCCTGATCAATTTGACGTCTTGACCTGTGTCGACTTCCGGGCGCAGCCGGCATCGCCCTGTATCGACCGTTGCCTGGCCCGTCTGGCCTGTCCGTACGCACCTGAGCACCGCTATTCAGACGAGCAGTTGACCTATCACTATCGCTTTTCCTACCGTGCGATTCGACGATACATGGATCAGGATCGAGCACGCGATGAGGTCTGATCAACTTCCGCGTGCGAGCGACAAGCGCATCGCCGTCCATGTGCACAGCGCGGCTGAACGCAACCTGAAACAGGGCCACCCGTGGCTCTTCGAGAGCGGGATCAGCAGCCAGAGCCATGAGGGGCAAGCCGGTGACCTTGCCGTAATCTTCGATCGCAAGAGGCGCTTTCTCGCTATCGGCCTCTACGATCCCGCTTCGCCGATTCGGGTGCGTGTGCTGCATCAAGGCAAGCCAAGGACGATCGACGAACAGTTTTTTCGCGAGAAGCTGACTGCCGCTGCGGCATTGCGCAAACCGTTGCTTGCAAGCGCGACCAATGGATACCGGCTCGTCCATGGCGAAAACGATGGCCTGCCCGGCCTGGTCATCGACCGATATGCGCAGACCTGCGTGATGAAACTCTATTCGGCTGCCTGGATCCCGCATCTCAACGATGTGATGGCCGGACTCCAGCACGAGATCGAGCCGGAACGGGTTGTCCTTCGTCTGGGTCGACAGGCCGAGGCCGCACTTGATTCCGGCTGGGAACTGAGTGACGGACTGGTCTTGGCCGGTATGCCGGTCAGCAGGCCCATTCGCTTTTTGGAAAACGGACTCGTTTTTGAGGCCGACGTCCTGCATGGCCAGAAGACCGGATTCTTCCTGGATCAGCGGGATAACCGCCGTCGAGTGGAAGAACGAGCGGCAGGGAAATCCGTGCTCAACGTCTTCGCCTATAGCGGCGGATTCTCCCTCTATGCCGCCCGTGGTGGAGCGCACACGGTCGTCAGCCTGGACTCCAGTGAGCCTGCCCTGCGCGCGGCCGAGGAGATCTTTGCCCTCAACAGTGACGTGGCTGCGATAGCCGCGGCCAGGCATGAGATATCTGGTCGCTGATGCCTTCGTCGCAATGATGGAGATGGCCGCCCGACAGCGGCAGTTCGATCTGGTCATCATTGATCCGCCCTCGTTTGCAAAGCGAGCATCTGAGGTCGAGGGCGCAATGCGGGCCTACGCAAGACTGGCTCAACTGGGCTTGGCCCTGGTTCGACCTCATGGTACGCTGGTGATGGCGTCCTGTTCAAGCCGTATAGAGGCCGAGCCTTTTTTTGGCCTGATCCACGATACCGCCCGCGCGTCGTATAGGCGGCTCTGTGACGTTGAGGTCTTCGGGCATGCGCTCGATCACCCCATCGGATACCGCGAGGGCGCTTATCTCAAGTGTTTGTTTGCACGAGTCGAACCAATGTCGAGCAGATCATGAACCACGAGCAACTGCTAGCTCTATTCGATTTGGAGCAACGACAAGAGATCGTCTACCACGACGCTGAGCGCGAGGAATCTGATCATGTCGTGCGCCACATCAGCTTCGCCGGCGATCAGGCGTTTGTGCTGCATTCGTCGCTCGATGAACAGACTGCAGACGCCGTAATTGATGCTGAGATAGCCTACTTCGAGGCGATTGGTACGGATGTCGAGTGGAAGCTCTACGACTACGACCAGCCTGCCGATCTGGGTGAGCGACTGGCGGCCAAAGGCTTCGAGATCGAAGAGCCGGAAACCGTCATGGTCATTGATCTGGAGACAGCTCCGTCTTCTTTCTTCGTGGCAGACGAGGCTGATATCCGTCTGCTCGATAACCCTGCTGATCTCATTGCCGTGACCGAAGTTGAGGAACTCGTCTGGGATCGGGACTACTCGGGACTACTTCAACGTCTTCAGCGCGATGTGGTCGATTTTGCCCAGACTGTTGAGCGTCTACGTCGCCTTTGTCGATGACGAGCCGGCAAGCGCTGCCTGGATCTATTTTCATCATGGAACTTCGTTCGCCAGTCTTTGGGGTGGATCGACTTTGCCCCAATTTCGTGGGCAAGGACTCTACTCAGCCTTGCTGGCAAAACGGGCCCAGGAGGCGAGCTCTCGTGGGTTCCGCTTTCTCACCGTCGACGCAAGCCCAATGAGCCGTCCGATCTTGGAAAAGCGCGGATTCTCCCCGCTTGCCATGGCACGGGCCTGCATCTGGTCTGTTCACTCTGACTGATGACGATATATCGATCGCCGATTGTTTCCGACGTCCACATTCGATAGGCTGCCAGTTCAACATGCATGAAGAGGAAACGCTATGAACGAGGATCGCAAGCAGTGCGCTGCCATAACCAGGGCTGGAGCCCGATGCAAAAATCACGTGATGCATGGTTCCGACTATTGCGGCGTCCATCAATCATTGGCTGAGGATTTCATGAAAGAATCAGCTTCGGCGCTGGATTTCCACGAAACCGAGCTCCATCAGGAGAGTTCCATTCGAGAAGAACCGTCTATTGATATAAGGCCGCCGATTGGAGGCCCCTTCAGAGAGTCTCGGGCCCAGGCCAGTTTTGAGATACTGGCCGCGGAACTGAACGCGCTGGCGGTCGAGATTCAGGCAAGCATTCCATCGTATGTGCCGCCTGTCTTCACTCCTGACGGATTGGTCGCGCTCGTGAAGAGCAACCTTGAGCGATTCACGCCCGACATGCAGTTCGAGATCTTGTCTGAACTACGCAGGAATCTGGAAGGCACCTCACCCGGCGATCTCGTTGATCCGGATACGTGGAAGGGGCTGTGGTATGTCCTCAACTATACTGTCCAGGCTCAGTCGATGTCCGCCATCGAAAGTGTCTATACTCGCTTGGCGGATCTGCCCGGCATGGCATTGCTGTCGGATCTCAAAGGCAATCTGGAAGGGACCTCGCCTAAAGAATTCCTCGACCCGGAGACTTGGAAAGGCATGTGGATGATCATGAACTACACGATCCAGGCCACCGCCGCCGATCTCAAGCGCAAGCTCGAAGGCGAAGAGGACGACCAAGTGGACGACTAGGGCAGCTCCGACACGATCACGGCGTTTTTACAAAAATCATGATCCACGAAGGGTCACAAAGGAACACGAAGAAAGCCAATCTTCGTGTTCCTTTGTGACCCTTCGTGGATCAGCAGTCAATGCGCTTGATAAGAAGCGGCGTAAGATTTCCGTAATAGCTCTTTCACCGTTCTCCAACCTACAGATTCTATCCTGATTGTACGGTACAGATTGTCCGACCGTGCCGATTGTCAACACAAACCTAGACCCGAAAGGATAGGATCATTCATGTTTGCTCAAATCGTTCGACCGTTCCGCTCAAGCAACCGAATCATTTTTACTGCCGCGTTGCTAAGCCTGTTCATATTGGCAGCGTGCGGCAGCCCTGCGCCTGCCGCCGAGTCAACTCAAATGGAAGCGAGCGCGACTGACAGCGAAGCCTCGGTCGAATCCGAAGAAGCTATGGCTGAGGAGGATGATGCCGGCGGTGAGATGGCGGAGGCCGCGACGATGGACGATTCGGCCATGGCAGAGTCCCACGCCATGACGGAGACCGTGGGGAGTGACGGCGCGTCTGAAGCTGAAGTGGCCGGCGACATGGACGTGGCGGAAGCGGCTGCAGAAGAGATGCCAGAAGAAGCAATGGCGGAAGAAGCGATGGCTGTCGATCTGCCTGCTTGGCAACAGCTGGCCTTGATCGATGCGCGTAGCGGCGAGTCCTTCACGTTTGCTGACTTCAACGGCAAGACCGTCTTTGTGGAGCCGATGGCTACGTGGTGCGGCAACTGCCGCCGTCAGTTGACCAACGTGCAGGAGGCCAGCGCCCAATTTGGCGAGGATGTCGTCTTCATCGCGCTGAGCGTCGAGACCAATATTGACGGCAATGCCCTGGCTTCCTACGCTGACAATGAAGGCTTTGACTATACGTTCGCAGTCATGACGCCGGAGATGTTGAGTGAGTTGGCCGGAGCCTTTGGCCAGACCATCAGCAATCCGCCGGCAACGCCGCACTTCATCATTCGGCCGGACGGTTCGACAACGGACTTGGTCACCGGCATCGAACCGGCTGCCGATATTGCCGCCCAAATCGAAGCGGCACGGGGCTAAACATGAATGAGTTGCTCCAGGCCTTTGTGCTTGGCAACGGGGCCATTCTGACCAACGTCTGCATGCTGCCGCTCTACCCCGGCCTGATCGCCTTTCTGGCGGGCAACGCCGGCAACGAGCGCACCCAGAAGGCAACGAAATGGCTTGGGTTTCTGGTGCTCGCCGGGGTGTTGACCATGATGCTCGCCGTCGGCTGGCTGCTCTACACCTTTCAGCAGTCCTTCGGCGCCGTCCTGCCGATCCTGCTGCCGTCGATCTACATCGTTGTCTTCGTCCTGGGTCTGTTGATGCTCAGCGGTCGAAACCCGTTCGCACGCCTGGGTACCACCCAGATTCCGATTCTGCGCAATCCCTACGCGGCTGCCTTTCTCTACGGACTGCTGCTCGGTCCGATGACATTGCCCTGCGCCGGGCCGCTGGTCATCAGCGCATTCTTGTTGGGGGCCAATAGCTCCGAGGCGTTGGCAAGCAGCTTGACCTACTTCCTCTTCTTCGGCCTCGGCTTCGGTTGGCCACTGGTGCTGCTTCCGCTCGTCGCCCAGCCCTTCCAACGCCGCTTCACCCAGTGGATGACGCGTAATCATGTGGCCCTGACACGGGCGTCCGGCGTTCTGCTGGTGCTGATCGCCGTCTTTGGGATGGTGACCGAAGTGTTGCCGAATGCGTAGTGGTGATAGGGTGAGGGGGTGACAAGGTGATGTAGAATGCGTCCCTGTCACCCCCCATGCGCATCAAGCTAAGCGTTATGTCTTGCGTCGTCGTCGGTTTCGGCAGGGATGAATCCCGCCGCTAACAGCGAGAAGCCGCCTCAGCGGCTGAAAGTTTAGCGCCTGAGGGCGCTTTTCACTGTTAGCAGCCGGCTTCAGCCGTTGCTGCACACCGGTTCAAACCGACGACGAATTTAACATAATCCTTAGCTTGATGCCTATGCTGTTACCCCCTCACCACTTCACGTCCGTGGTGCCACGCGCCAGCGCGGACGCCAGCGTCCAATGTTGATACGTTTGATCGCCAACATGGCGCTGATCAGGATCAGCGTACCGCCGATCCATTGCAGAGGCGAAAGGCGTTCGCCGAGAAAGAGGATCGACCATAATACGGCAAGCAACGTTTCCAGCGGCGCAAGCAGCGACATCTGGCCGCCGCCGATCCGGCTCACAGCCTCGAATGTCAGCAGGCGTGCTGCGTAGGTGCTGAGGACGGCCAAGACAATCACCGCCGTCCATCCCCACGGACCGGGCGCTACCCAGACCGCACCTTGCCACCACCACCACCCGACCACAGCAATCGTCATCGCAATCAACTGGTAGAAAGTGACGCTCCGGGCCGGATAGGGCCGCAGATACCACTGGATCAGCACAAGCTGCAAGGCGAAGGACAAGATCGCGATCATCACGAAGGCCACGCCGATCAGATTCACTTCGCCGCCCGGTCCGATGAGCAAGTATGCTCCGATAAGCGCCAGCCCTAGACGCACAAAGTGTCGATAGGTAAAGCGCTCCCCACGCAGGGCCAGCAGCGTCAATACGACCAGCGGACTCATGGTGATGATCATCGCCGCCATCGATGACTCGATGAGCGTCAGTCCCTGGAAATAGCAGATCATGCCGAAGCCGTTGAGCGCACCGGCCCCGAACGAGAGCAGAAAGCATCGTCTGTCGCTCACGATGTGACGACGATTGATGACCAACATGGTCAGCAGCAGGAGCGAAGTCGCCAACACCATGCGCGCCACCAAGAGTGCGTTGGGGTCAAAACCGGACAGGATCGCAGCCCGGGCCACTGGCGTGGCTACGCTGTAGGATATACTGGCCGAGATGGCCAGTATCCAACCGAACTGGACGGTGTGAGCGTCACCAAAATCGCTGCTTTCGGATTCGGGAACAAAGGGCGTCGAAATTTCGGTCTTCGGAACGGCCATGAAATGCTCCGGCTACGCGCATGACTGGATGGCGGTGTCAACCAACAGATGGGTCGACAATCCAGATCATCGTACACCATCCACCGGACGATGGCGAACAGCAGAACGACCTGGTAGCTTCTTGGATTTCCGCGCCGTAGGACGTATGATTGAGTGCGGATTCCTGGTGTCATCTGTGTCCTGTCCTTTTTCCATCTGTGTGAATCTGTGAGTCCACTGCAAAAAGGAATCTTGGCACGAATTTACACGAATTATCACGAATGTTTTCTCTGGGGTGACCAAATAATTCGTGACCATTCGTGTCAAGAAAAAGCTTTTTGCAGTAGAGTCATCTGTGACGAAAAGGGCTTCCCGCCGTGGACACCTTCATGGATCACCATTTTCATGCATTGGCCACACCGGAAAGGCTGAGTCACGACGTGGGTTCGAAATCGCTGACGACACTTGTCCTCATCTTCTGCTGGTTTGTGATCTCGGCCATGGTCGTCTTGGTTGCCTTCCAGATTCACAGCTTGGTGATGAGCGTCGGCGCATGGATCATCAATTCGCCGACCTTCGGGGGGGGAGGGGGGGGGAGGGGAGAAGGGGGGGAGGAAGAGGGGGGGGGGGGAGGGGAGGGAGAAGGGGGGGGGGGAGGGGAGGGGGGGGGAGGGAGAGGGGAGGAGGGAGGAGGGGGGAGGGGGGGAGGGAGGGGGGGGGGGGGAGGGGGGGGGAGGGGGGCTGATGACGCCTCCTAGCCAGAGTCGGGTCGAGACCATGATCGCCATCGCCATCCAGACGCTTGGCCTTGCAGTTTGGCTTGATTCGTCCGCCTGCACCTGTTGCAGATCCAACTCGCTCTCTTCTACAGATGTTCATGGACGCTGACAATGCTCACCCGCTCGCTGATGCCAACTCTTGACCGTCCGTTCGTCCAGTCAAATGCCGTACGATGGCCTATACCGGACAACCATATGCCAGCAGCATCACCACCTGGAGCACGCTCTGGGGTGCGTCGCAGCCGATAGAAAATCGTCCCCTTGGTCACACTGAAACTCTTGTCACAGATCGTGCAGAGGTATCGCTTTTCCTTAGGCTATGGATTCGATATTGCCTCTATCTGTTGTCCTTTTGCAGGACAGTCGAAATTGAGAGAATACTTCTGTGGGTTCATGGCTTGCCTTTGGTTTGGTATCCAGGAGATTTGTCAGAATCATTATTGTCAAGTAAAGAACGCTGTAGGGTGCGCCCTGGTGGTTGGAGCTCTACCACATTGTCGCCCATCAGCAGTTTCGCCTACCTGGTGCTCGGCGGTCTTGTGCTGGCCATCGTGACCTATTTTGAGCAGGGTTTGAGCCAGGCGGCAACGGAGAACCGGCTGCTTCGTCAGGCCGGAAAATATGCAGTCATCATCGCGGTGACCTGGATCATCTGCTTTGGCCTCCAACTTCCTGCAATGTAGGCTGGCCCGCGTCAAAGCCCGATTGAAATCGAACTCGCCGGAGAAGTGCATTGAGCCAGAAATATCGAGATCGCCAGAAGCAGTTGATCGACAGTGTGCGAGCCGACGTAAGCGCCGTACGTGCGAAGGCTTCCGTGGTGCCCATCCAGGCCGACTACGCTGCCGACGGCGGGCGATGCCTGACCAGCGTACTATTTGTGCCGACCCTGACTGCCGCTTTCCTACAGACAAATATCCAGCAGACGCTTGCTCGGGCCGAGCCCTTTCACTACTATCAATCCGCCCGAATCGATGCATATCACCATCAAGAATATACGGGTGACTCAAAATCCGCCGTTTTTTGACGAGGCGGACATTGCCAACGTCCACACCTGTTTTGCCGCTGTTTTGCCTCGCCACCGCCGCTTCTCGTTCTCCTTCGAAGAGTTGGTCGTCTTTCCCAATAGCATCTCGCTGGTCGGCTATTCGGACGAGTCGCTTAGAGGATTGGTGCAGGATCTTGATGCCGGGCTGCATGAGATCGGTCTTGCGGACGACAAGCGCTATCTCTCAGATGAGGTCTTCTTTGGCAACATCACACTCTGCCGCTTCACGCAATCACCAGGCCCCGGCTTAATTGAAACCGTAGCAAAGTTGAATCGGCAGTGGCAGCCTTTGTCGATCTGCCTTTCACATGTAGAACTGATCAGCTGCAACGCCTCGGCCGCGCCTGCAACCATCAAGCGACTGCATCGTTATGAACTCAAAGATGTGTGAAGGTACTCTGTGTTGGCCGCAAATTTGCTGGACAGAGAGAGTGCAATGAAGCGTGTAGCACATCATGCCTTGTCATCAAACAATCCCGTGTTTTAAGGAGAATCCCATGTCCAAACTGACGCAAGAGTTGCTTCAATCCATGACCTTCCGCTGTATCGGACCGCCGCGTGGCGGGCGTGTCGTTGCCGTCGCCGGCGATCCTGACAATCCGGCCGTCTTCTACTTTGGCGCGGTGGCCGGCGGCGTCTGGAAGACTGAAGATGCCGGAACCACATGGCGCAACATCTCCGACGGCTACTTCAACTCGTCGCCGGTGGGGGCACTGACGGTCTCGGAATCCGATCCCAATGTCATCTACGCAGGCATGGGCGAAACGGCCATTCGCACCGACATCGTCCATGGTGACGGCGTATACCGGTCGATCGACGGCGGCCAGACGTGGACCCATCTTGGACTGGCCGACACCGCTATATCGGCGAGATCCGCATCCATCCCAAGAACCCCGACATCGTCTATGTGGCCGCGCTGGGGCACGTCTTCGGTCCCAACGAAGAACGCGGCGTATATCCGATCGCGTGACGGTGGCCGGAACTGGGACAAGGTGCTCTACAAGAACGAGGGCGCAGGCGCCATCGACATCGCACTCGATCCCGCACAATCCCGATGTGCTCTATGCCTCCATCTGGCAGGCCCACCGCAATTTCTGGGAACTCTCCAGCGGCGGGCCCGACAGCGGCATCTGGAAGTCGATTGACGGCGGCGATACATGGACCGACATCACACGCAACAGGGGCCTGCCCCAGGACGGCATCTTGGGCAAGATCGGGCTGGCGGTTTCGCCGGCCAGGTCCGGACGTGTCTGGGCGCTGGTCGAGTCAGATACCAGGCCCGGTCTTTCCGGTCCGATGATTTTGGCGAAACCTGGACCTGCCTGACCGACAACCAGGATCTGCGCTATCGACCCTGGTACTACATGCATGTCACCGCCGATCCGCTGGACGAGGAGACGGTCTATGTCAACAACCTCAGCCTGTGGAAATCGACCGACGGCGGCTCGAATTTCGTCGAGATTCCGACGCCCCATGGCGACAACCACGATCTCTGGATCGACCCCAAGGACAATCGGCGCATGGTCCAGGGCAATGACGGCGGGGCAAACGTCTCATTCAACGGCGGCGTCTCGTGGTCGACCATCTACAATCAGTTGACGGCCCAGTTCTACACCGTCGAGACCGACAACCAGTTCCCCTATCGCGTCTACGGCACCCAACAGGACAATTCCAGCATCAGCGTGCCCAGCGACACCATCGGCGGGGCCATCGCCTGGGGTGACTGCTATCCGGCGGGCACCGGCGAGAGCGGTTACATCGCCGTCCACCCGGACAACCCGAACATCGTCTACGTGGGCGCGGTAGGCAGTTCGCCGGGCGGCGCAGGCGCGCTTCAGCGCTATGACCACAGCACGGGGCAGATCCAGCTGGTCAACGTCTGGCCCCAGGCCAACAGCGGTTACGGCGCGGACAACTCAAGTATCGCTTTCCCTGGACCTACCCGATCCTCTTTTCGCCCCACGATGCAGGCGTGCTCTACACCTGCGGCAACCATGTCTTCCGCTCAACCGACGAGGGCCACAGCTGGCAGCCCATCAGCCCTGACCTGACGCGTGCGGACAAAAGCAAGCTGAAGGCCTCGGGCGGTCCCATCACCAAGGACACCAGCGGAGCGGAGCATTACGCGACCATCTACACATTCCGGGAATCAGCCCATGAGCCGGGCGTCTTCTGGTCCGGCTCGGACGACGGTCTGGTCTACATCTCGCGAGACAACGGCGAAAACTGGATCGATGTGACGCCGTCCGATCTGCCGGAGTGGAGCTATATTCGTACGGTCGAGCCGTCGCCCCACGATCCCGCCACCCTCTACCTGGCGGCCACCCGCTATAAACTGGATGATCCGGCCCCCTACGTGTACAAGACGACAGATTACGGCCAGTCGTGGCAGAAGATCGTCAATGGCATTCCAGCAGGCGACTTCATCCGCGTGGTACGCGCCGATCCTGATCGTGAGGGGTTGTTGTATGCCGGCAGTGAGACCGGCCTCTATGTGTCGCTGGACGACGGCGATCGATGGATGCGCTGGGAGGGTAACTTCCCCGTCACGCCCGTCTACGACATGAAGGTCAAAGAGGGCGACCTGGTCATCGGCACCCATGGCCGTTCCTTCTGGATCATGGATGATCTGACACCGCTGCGTCAACTCAAGGACAATCCGGATACCAAGAGCGTCTTGCTCTTCCAGCCGCGCCGGGCCTATCGCATTCTGCCCGACATTTTTGCCGACTGGACCTCCAGCGAGGGCAAGGGCTACGCCATCGGCCTGACGACGGCGGCCACCTTCATCAGCGAGAAGACCGAGGATGGCCAGCTCAAGCGCACGTTTCTGGACGTAGGCGAGGGAGCGCCACGCGGCGTTGCCATCAATTACATCCTCGACGGCGACGTCGACGCGTCGGCCGCCTCGCTCTCAATCCTGGACGCCGACGGCGCGCTCGTGCGAACCTTTGAACCCAAGCCGGCCGGCTACGAGAGTGGAACGATGAGCAGAAGGCGGCGAATCCGGGTCCGTGGATGCCGCTGCAAGCCAGGTCCTAATCGTTTCTTCTGGAACCTGCGCCATGCCGGCAGCGTGCCCGTGCCCGGCGACAAGACTGCGGTCAAGAGTCTGGCCGGCCCCTTCGTGTTGCCCGGCATGTACCAGGTGCAACTGACCGTCGGCGAGACGGTTCAAACCCAGTCGTTCGAAGTCGTAAACGATCCACGCTCGACTGTGAGCCGGTCAGATCTGGCCGAGCAACTGGCCCTGTTGCAGCGCATCCATGACAAGATCTCCGAAGCGCACGGGGCGATCATTCGTTTGCGCAGCGTGCGCAAGCAACTGGCGGGCTGGCGCACACGTCTGTCCGATCAGACGGAGATCCTCGACCTGATCGATGGGCTCGGCCGAAAGCTGGATGCGGTCGAAGACGAACTGATCCTGCCGGGCGAGCAGAAGGACACTTTCGGTCTCAACCAGCGTGTGCGCCTCAATGCCGCGCTATGTTCGGTCATCAGCGTGGTCGCCAGCGCCGATGCCCGGCCGACGGTGCAAGCAGGTGAGTTGGCTGAGGAGTATTTCGCCAAGATCGACATGCAGATCGAGAAACTGGAGGATGCCCTCACGTCTGATCTGCCGAAGTTGAACAAGATGATTCAGGGTAATGTGCCGCCCATTGTGGCGTAGTGACTGGGGTCGGCTGAACGGCTCCCATGATTTGGCCTCAACCTACCGCGACGCAGATGATGTTGCGGCAGGTTGAGGCGCTACCGAACGGCCAGCGACAGAACCGGGCAGCGTTTATTGCACAAGGGGATGGCATGGAGAGAGAACAAGAAACACTCGCCGCGGCAGTGCAGAGAGTCGAGGCGGCTCTTCGCAACGAGAAAGACCGTATCAGGGCAGAGATCCATGCGTATCCACCACCCATTCCAGCCTGTGATGCCCAGTTCAACTATCTGCTCGAAAAACGTGACCGGGTGTCAGCCGAACTGGCGCGACTGCACGCGATTTCCGTAGGAAGCCAGTCCACCACTGAACAAGCGGACACATTGAGTGAGTTCGTGGCGACTTCCCAATGTCTGGATCATACTATCAAGAGCGCAGCAAGCGCTCTGCTGCACTCGTGAAACGAGCCAGTCGAACTGACGGAAGGAACCAACAATGGCGTCGCTCTCAACGATCCTATTGGCGGAGTGGGAAGGAAGAGCGGACAGACATCGAGGACTCGCTGGCAAACGGTCAGCCCGGCTATGAAGTTGTGATGCAGATGATCAAACACGAGATGCACCACCATGGCCAACTCATCAAATTTTTCTACTACCTGGGCCTACCCATCCCTGAATCCTGGCAGGACGAATGGGTGCTGAGCCGTGACGAGTAGGGAGCGAAAAAGATGATTGTCATCATCAATGGCCCATGCGGCATCGGCAAGACGACGGTGGCGTGGGAACTGAACAGCCGCTTCGAACGCTCGGTGATGCTCGACGGCGACTTCATCGGGGCAGTACATCCCTTTGAAATCTACGACGAAGAGCGCATCGCCTACCTCTATCGGACGCTGCGACATCTGATTCAATTTCATGTCGAAGAGGGCGGCTATCAGGATATCGTGATCAACTACGTCTTCGAAACGCCCGAGTCCCTGGCGGAACTCTGTGCGCTTCTGGAAGGGTTGGCCGGCGAAGTGCGCACGTTCAGACTTGTGGCCAGCGACGACGCCATGCAGGCACGGATCCGCGGGCGAGAGGGTGAGTCGAATTCAAGTCTGGAATGGTATTTAAAGCGCTACAGAGAATTGATTGATATTCAGAGCGTGGCGGCCAAACGGGGCGAGTTGGGCGAGGTGATCGAAACGACGGATCTGCAGCCGGCGGCTGTCGCCGATCTCATTTGGAGCCGGCGCTAGAGTGGCAAAACTTCAAAGAGAACGGCATAGTGGGTCAAGTCTGTCGAGGATTATCGAACGGGTGCAGTCACTCACCATGCGGTTACAAACCGCACCTACACACTCCAGCGCCCTTCAATTGTCCCGCCGCATCAGGCTGAAGCTCTGTGCCGAAGGACCCACGTCCGGCTGACTGGCCAAGAAGAGGGCCAGCGGCGCCACCGCTTCCGGCCCCTTGATCCACTCACTCTCGATGTTGAAGACGCTGCCTTCACGTTTAGGACTGTCCGCCGCCATCTCCGTGACCACCGGTCCTGGAATCAACTCGTTGACGCTGATGTTGTAGGGCCACAGTTCCTGGGCCAGCGTCCGCGTCAACATCCATAACCCGGCCTTGGAACAGCAGTAGGCCGCTGAACCGGCCCGCCCCTTGTGTCCCATGCCCGAACCGACCGCGATGATCTTGCCGCCGCCACGTGCCTTGAGGTGCGGAATCGCACTCTTGGCGCAGTTGTAGGCCCCGGTCAGGTTGACGTCCAACGTCGTCTGCCAGTCATCGGGATTGCTCTCTTCGACGGTGCGGCGGTCGATGCTGATGCCTGCGTTGATAACCACAATATCGATGCCGCCGAAGGCTTGCCTCGTAGCTGCCATCATTGATTCAACTGCGGCATAGTCTTTGACATCCGTCTGGACGGCGACGGCGCTGCCGCCTTCGGCCCGGCAAAGCTCGACGCTCTCGTCGATCTCGGCTTGGGTACGCGCCGCGCAACAGATCGATGCGCCGACCGCTGCGTAGGCTACGGCAATGGCCCGGCCAATGCCACGCCCGGCCCCAGTGACGACGGCAACCTTCCCCTCAAGCGGACGACTGTCGGCCATTTTCGACTCTCCTGTTTCACCTATCTCACTTCGTCAACACAATCAGATCGGCCTTGACACTCTTTGCCGTGTCGATATTGATCCAGTGCGGCAAGGAGGCTTGCTGGGTGAAGCCATGTTGCTTCAGTAGATCGATCTTCTGGGGACACGTACTATCTCCATAGACCATGACGGGCGCGCCGGTGGCAAACTCCAGCGCGTCAATCAGAGCCGGGGCACGGTTCCAGAAATCGGGATGGCAGTAGATGTCGAGGAGGTATCCTGTCTGCCAGAGCGGATGCCAGTTCAATGACGCAACGCCGACAACGGCTTGGCTGGCCCGACTGCGCAGCGCAAACGTGTTGGGCGTCTCGCCTCTCATTTCCCGCTGTTGGTTGGTCTGGATCATGACCAGCGGCTCCTCCTCCGCGATCATCCGACCCTTGAGCCCGAATGCAATCATGCGAACGGCGCCCGGCCATCCGCCCATGAAGAGGGGCTGCATCATCGGCCAGTGGTGCCACACCAACGCTTCGACGTCGACCGGTGATGCCCGGAACATCTCGCCGTTGAACGTCTGCTCAGAACCGCTGTAGTACGTCATGTAGCCGCTCTCCGGCTCGACACGCTCGAAGCCGAAGCGCTGATACATTTTGTAGGCCACCGAGTCGTATTCGGTACCTAGAAAGAGCGCCCTGCCGCCCCGTCGGGCAAAGTCTTCCATCTGAAGCGCCATCAATCGCGAGCTGGCGCCTTTCCGGCGATCGTCGGGTTCCGTCCAGACGTGGCCGAAGATGCCGACACCGTCTGCCTCGATGGTCATGATGTTGGCAAACGGCATGTCGCCACGGTGCAGGATGTAGAAGTAGGCTTCCAGGTCCAGGTCACGTTCCAGGACCTGTGCAACCTGCCAGTTCCACGGTTCCCCTTTGTGTTGCAGCATCGGACCAATGCGGGGGGCCCAATCCGGTTCCGGTCCTTTGACGACACTTGCTTCTACCTGTTCGCCATCTTTGAGCGTGATGAGATCTAGTAATTCAATCATGCTGATCCTCTGCCAATCCTAACTGGAGTCTGTCTTTACCGAGGCACTGTATCTGTTCGGGTAGAGTTTGCGGAACTCGTCGTCGGTCATGCCGAAGTAGAGCTCATCGTAGAGGCGACCTCCGGTGCGGACTCTGCGCCGAATCGTGCCTTCCAACACGAAGCCAAGACGCTCGTGAAGACGGATCGACGGTTCGTTGTTGGAGTAGACGGTTGCGTTGACCTTCTGGTAGCCCAGTTCGTCGAACATATAGCGGATCAGAATCTGGATCGCCTCCGCCGCATAGCCGCGCCGTCTGAACTCGGGTCGCACCGCCACGCCGTACTGAAAAGCGCCGACACGGCGATCGATGTTGTGGGTGTCGATCAGGCCAACGAGTTCTCCGGCGCTATTCTCTATGACGAGGTCGACGTCGTCATTTTTCGAGCGGTTGATGGCCTGCTTCTGGGCCCACTCCTTGACGGCTGTCATAGACTGAGGCGGTCGGATGAAATCGACAAGCTGCGCGGTTCGGGTGTCCAGATTCCACGCGAAGAAGACCGGCGCGTCCTCCGGTTCGATGGCTCGTAGGCGTATGCTTTTGCCTTGCCAGAAGTTCTTTGTGGTCATGGTTTGCCGGGTTTCCTCCGACTACCTGGCGATTAGGGCGTGTCAGTCCACGAGACAACCGTTTCCGCCTTCCTTGAACCGAACGCGCTGGGAGGCGATCCGTGGTTTACGTGAGGCCCAAAAGCCTAACGTCTGGGCCTCACGATCTGTCATTCTGAGCGGGTTTATGAAACCCCTTCGCTCTGGGAAACAACCAGCGAAGAATCTTGTGGTGCTTGAATTCGTGAACTACTGAAGAGTCCACTGCAAAAAGGGATCTTGACACGAATTTACACGAATTATCACGAATCTTCTCTCTGGGGTGACGACATAATTCGTGTAAATTCGTGACCATTCGTGTCAAGAAAAGGCTTTTTGCAGTAGAGTCACTGCACTTCTTCACCCGCACAAACGGCAACGTTGAGCCATCTGAGTTGGCCTGCAGACGGTCGACTTCTTCGTGCCCCTTTGTGGATCGTTATTCTACAAACTCACTGCACCCCGTGTCTGCTCGATCAGCGGATCGATCTCCTGGATCTTGGCGTACTCGCCATCCCAGAACTCTTGGCCGGCCATGCGGCGGATGTAGGCGGCGTCGTACCCGAACCGGGTCCACAGCTCTTCCTTCATCTGTTGGAGGCGCTGATGTTGGTGACCTCGGTTGAGGTCGACGATCTCGCCTAGGCTTGCGCCCAGGAAGACGCTCTTGGCCCATGTCTCCAACTGGTCATCACTCGGCTTGCCGCCGTTGCGCTCGTAGAGTAACTCGCTGACCGACGGATAGCGGTCATACGAGTCGGTGGCGATGGTGACCACGTTGTCGTCCGGACCCAGGCCCAGGTGCTTGGCCGTCTTGATAGCGCCGATGATGTTGCAGATGCAGCTCGGGCCAAACTTTCCCTGGAGGAAGGCCGCTGCGTCTGCGGGCACCCCCAAGCGGTCGACAAGCACCTGCGTGCCGGCCTGGACCACTTCCATACCGCGCACCGTATCCTCATCGTGGATCAACATGAGCAGATCGGTGTTGAAGACGTTGTGGATCAGTGTGACCATCTTGTCGCCGATTCCCTCGATGCGGTGCTGTCCTTGGCCGCCGTCGTAGAGGGTGGGGCACTCGCGCGGCTCCAGCGCAACGATCTTGCTCTCGCGCCAAATTGATTTGACATAATCGCCTGCGGCCAGAGTCCCGGCGCTGCCCGGTGCGCTGACAAAGGCGGCTACGCGTCCGTTGCCCAGATTTCGTGCCGCTTCGACGACCGCTGCACCGGTCACGTGGCGGTGGAAGCGATAGTTGGGCAGTAGCTCGAACTGGGCCAGGACCATGTACTCATCGGGCTTGGCGACGTATTCGCGGTGGGTGCGCTCCAGCGTGAGGATCACGTCGGACTCTGTGCCGGGTGTGAGGTCCAGTGCACCTTCGTAACCGCGGATGCGCTCGTAGCGCTCCTGGCTCATGTTGTCCGGCATGACGACGATGGTGCCGTACTGCTTGAGCATGCCAATGTAGGCTGTGCCGATGCCGAAGTTGCCCGTGCTGGGGCCGATGACCGTCTTGTCGCCAGGGCGCAATCCATCCTGTGCCTCATGTTCGGCCAGGGTCACATAGGCCGGGCCGACCTTCATGCTACCGCTGGGGAAGTTGCGTCCGCTGAGCAAGATGATGTTGGCCTGAACGCCGGTCAACTCTTTGGGCAACACGATAGAGTCAACCTGGTCGCCGGTCTTGGTCCAGTTGATATTGAAGAGGTTGAGTGGGTCGAGTTCATCGCTGCGTGCCGCGTTGGCGGCATCACGCATGGATTGAGAGAGAAGCAGCGGGTTGCGCATTTCGGCGTAAGTCGGACCCGATACGATGGGCTTTTCAGACATGGAAAATTCTCCAGGCAGCTTGGCGCCCCTGCTCAGATTCGGGATCCGAATCAGAGGCGAAATGATGTCAAAACAGTTGGTCAAGTCAGTCTATGTCACATGGAATTGGGTGTCAATCCTGTTGAGGCATCTAGCTGTGTGGAGAACGGTCTAGGACCCTTCCAGATCTATCGATAGTCTGCCGCAAAGCGAATAGCATCTTGCAGATGAAGAGCATCTTGCTGTGCTTTTCCTCTGTGGCCTCCGTGCCCCCTCCGTGCCTTCGTGGTGAATCAAGCTTTTCTCAGTAGAGTCATCGCTTTCCCAGCGCCTTTCGCACAGCATCCAACGTCGGATCAATGACCGTCGTGCCGCCGGTGACCTCGATGGCAGCGGGCACGTCCTTCAATCCATTGCCGGTGTTGATAATCACGACGGTTTCATCATCGTCGATCATCCGCTCCTCCCGTGCACGAATCAGACCGGCCAGTGCTGTCGCCCCGGCCGGTTCGGCGAAGACGGCGCCCAGTCGTGCCATGGGCTGCATGGCCGCAAGGATCGCTTCATCCTCGACCGCAACGTAGGCCCCGTCGGTCTGGCGCACAGCGTTGAGCGCCTTGAAAGGGTCGCGGGGCGAGTCGACGCTGATGCTGTCGGCGCAGGTGGTGGCCGGGAACGGTTCCGGGATCTCCTGACCCGATCGCCAGGCGTTGTAGAGGGCGGCGCTGCGCGTCGACTGCACGCCGTAGATGCGCGGCATGCGTTCGATCCAACCCAGGGCCAGCAGATCTCTGAACCCCTTGTGCACGCCGCCAATGATGCAGCCATCGCCCACGGAGACAAAGACCGCATCCGGTGCCACAAACAACGTCCCTCGCCCCGGTGACTGAGCTTCTCGAAGTCCGCTTCTCGCCACACCCTCCGCAATCTCATACGCCACCGTCTTCTTCCCCTCAGTCATGTACGGATTGTACCCGGTGTTGCGATTGTACCAGCCGAACGCTTCACAGGCTTCCAAGCAGAGATCGAATGCCTGGTCATAGCTTCCGTCGACGGCCAGCACGGTGCTGCCGTAGATGAGCAGTTGGGCGATCTTGGCCTGGGGCGCGGTTTTGGGCACAAAGATCACGTTCGGCTGGCCTGCGGCGGCGCACTGGCCCGCAAGTGCGGCTGCCGCGTTGCCGGTGCTGGCAGTGGCGACGATCCTGCTGCCTTTTTCCTGAGCGCGTGCCACTGCGATGGCCGAGGCCCGATCTTTTAGGGAACCACTCGGGTTACGACCGTCGTCTTTGACAAACAGGTTGGACATGCCCAGGCTCTCCCCCAATCGTTCAGGGCGGGTGAGCGGCGTGTCACCGACTGCCAAAGGAGGCAGACTCGATCGTGAAGAAATCGGCAGAAGCGGCGTCCAGCGTCCGATCGAGCGATCGGGGTCGCCAACCAGATCGACAGGATCAACCGATCGTCCAATGGCCTCATAGTCGTAGAGGACGTCAAGCGATCCCATGTCGCTGCCGATGTTGGCGTGATGCGGGCAAACGTAGTCGAGTTCGTCGTTGGCGTAGATCGTGTCGCAGCGTAGACAGCGCAAGCCGACTGTGTACTGTTGAGTGCGGTGCTGCGAAAACGGCTTATTGGGTCGCTGACTGTGTAGCATGGAGATACCTCATGCGTGGGTTTGTAGATATAGTCGAATCGCTAAATCTTACTACAGACCCCCTTCGCTCTGGAAAACATCCAGTGAAGAATCTTGTTTTGCTTGAATTCGTGAACTGCTGAAATTGTTGTGAATCGGTTATCCTTGGGCAAAGTTGCCCTTAATAGACACCGAAACATACCTGTGCGATAATAGAAATGTAGCGCATTTGCGCATACGAAATCGGATGAGCGGAGGACCTAGCCGTCATCATGTCAAAAGCTGAGAGAGAGCCAAGCTACTCGGCCTGCGTAGCGGAAGTCCTCAGTGGTTCTTCTGAACCACTGACGATGGATGAATTGCTTAACGAGATCAAGCAGTTGCGAATGGTCGGCGCGGGTGGACGAAGTGCAGTCTATAAAGCTGTGAGTGGGCTGTACCAGGCGGTGTCGGTCTCGCGGGGCAGCTATGGTTGGTTGTCCAATCTGTTGGCCGAAAACACGTTCCGACACCCGCTCACTGCGAGGGAAGCCCGCAAGGGCTTTCTGATGTTGGACGAGCTGGAACACGCAGTATTCTTCCCTGAATTTTTCCAAGTCTATCGCCCGCTTTCACGCACACTGACCATTGAGCTACTCAGTGGCCCAACGTTGACCGCGTCCGCCTATATCGAACAGAAGACGTGGGCGCTTTCGTTAGGGGCTGAATTCAGTCAATGGATCGAGGAGGTCGGCGGCGGTCGTGGGGACAGCATCATCATACAGGTGGTCGATGCAGTGACGGGTCACTATCTGTATCGCTTGCAGCCCCACGAGTCGCGTGATGGAAGAGCTATCCATAGACGCAATATAGCCGTTGCGCGTCTTGCTGAAGCTGTCGTCAAAGAGGATAAGCAGATCCGGACGGTCATGCCCACCGCGGAGCTTGCTGCGAAATTGATTGGACGTGGCGCCTTCCGCTCTGAAACCCCAACGGACGACCTGCACTACGTGCTGCATGAATTGAGTGATTTGCAGTTGGTCGATGACGGATATGCTGCCCTTGAAGAGGGCAGTTTGCCGGGCGATGACACGCGGGGGCCAGAGATGGACCTGGATGTTTCAGCCGCTGACGCAGCCATGACACTCTTTGGCTGGGATGCCGATTCATCACAGACTGATACGCTCTGGGATCTGTTGGAGACTGACGGCGCTACCGAAGATTCGTTTTATGATGTTGATGATACTTGTACAGCATACACCTCCTATCTTGAGCGGCTTGATGATGCCGATCAAGGTGGGTCGCCGCTTTCGCACGAAGAATATCACATGCTCGAAGCTGAACTCGAGTATATGGTCGTCTTGGAGGTTGAATTTGGCTGGCTATTGCCGGAGCAAGAGGCGCGCAGAGATGAATTGGCCAACCGGCTGATGCTTGACCCGGATTCTCTGATTGGCGGCGATCTTGGCTCTACCGATCTAGACGATCCGTCCTATTGGGAGAATTGAGTCATTGGGAAACCCGGTTAACTGTCGATATTTCTACGGGGACTATTTCCGCGGGAAGAATGTTGAAGAGTGTCGCCTGTTGGAAGCAAACCCCAGCAATCAGCGAGCGTGGCGTCGCAAACTCTGCGATAGCTGCCCCGTCCCCGAAACGTTGATCACAAGCAACTGCCGAGACCTTGGCCTTGAGGCTGAGGTCCAGCGCAAGTTCCTGCGCGAACAGGTTGTCATTACCTTTTCCGCCTGCACCAAACACGTTCTCGAGTTGGATGATCCCCTCTACTGCCCCAAATGCGCGCAAGAGAGATAGGGTGACAAGGTGAGGGGGTGACGCGGTGATGTAGAATGCGTTCCTGTCACCCTGTCACCCTGTCACCCTGTCACCCTGTCACCCTGTCGGATTCAACAACGCAATCACCTCATCATGCACCTCTCCACCTGTGGCCACTGCACCATTGCCGCCGATAACTGGACCGCCTTGCCAATCGGTGATTCGGCCGCCGGCTCCTTCTATGATCGGAATCAAAGCCATGAGGTCCCAGTCGTTGAGAATCGGGTCGGTCATAATGTCAGCGCCGCCGGTGGCTACCAGGTAGTAGCCGTGGCAGTCGCCCCAGTTGTTGTAGCGCTGCACGCGCCGGCTCAGTGACTCAAAGGCTTTGTCGTCCTGGTGGTTGGCGACGTTCCAGTGATCCGTATTGAGCAGAATTGCTCTGTCAAGACTTTGGCACGGGCGTACATGAACTTGACGTCCGTTAAGCCATGCGCCTTGACCATTGCCGATCAGGTGGTCGTCCAGCAACGGATGATGGATGACGCCCAGAATCGGCTGACTATCTTCCAACAAGGCGATCAGCGTGCCGAAAAGATAGCTCCCTGAGACAAATGCCTTGGTGCCGTCGATGGGATCGAGCACCCATTGATACCGCGCCTCGGGCTGGAAGCGGCCATGCTCCTCACCAAAGATGCCGTGTTCCGGATAGTGCTCCATGATCATCGATCGCATGGCCTCTTCGGCCATGCGATCGGCAATGGTCACAGGTGACTCATCCTCCTTGAACTCGACCTGATAGTCCTGCCGGAAGTAGCGTTGGATGATGGCTGCGCTGGCATTTGCCAACTCCCGAGCGAAGACAAAATATTCGTCCCCGGGTTGAGGAAGCAGTTCGCCCATGGGCGCGGGTGTCACGAGTTTACTCATCGTCGGCCGCCAATACGGAGTAGCTGTCTTCCTCCTCAACCATGGCAGACTCGCTGCCGCCTTCAGCGGCAGCTTGCCACTCATCGTCCACTTCGAAATATATGACCAAATAGGATTGCATCGCCGAATCCAGCAGATCCCGGCAGTATTGCCAAGCCTCCGGCGGAAGTCGCCGTCCCTCGCCGGACGAACGGCGCTGCAACATGGCCGTTTCGAAATTGGAGTGCGCGTTGGTCACGTTGTCGCGCATGGCCCAGCCCAACCCGGCCAGGAAGAAGAAGGCCCAGTACTGGCTGCCCTTCTCGCTCAAGATCTGCAATACGCTGCTCAGCCCTTCGCCCTCCGGGTCGCCCAGGTAGTAACGCGACAGAATTAGCTCCATGATGTGCTGGTTCTCAGGCTTGGAAATGTCACGCTCTGTGGCCTTGGTCCACTCGCGTTTGGCCCTGCCCTCGTTGCCCAGATGGTGGTAGACGTAGCCAAGCCAGAAGTCGCTGCGTACGGGGGCCTGCACATCGCGTTGGATGAGCGGGATTGCTTCCTCGTAGAAGCCCTGCCGAATCAGGCGGATGTAGGTGAGCGGAATCCGGCTCTTGTTCTCTTCATCCAGTTCAATGGCCTTGTTGAGCCATTCGATTCCTTCTTGCCAATTGCCGCTGTCGATGGCAAGCGTTGTACGCAGCCCTGCGAGGTAGGCTTCATCTCGTTGGCGGACCTCCGAATTCTCGTCTGCATACCGTTCCTCGATCCAGGCCTCCATCTGCCCAACGGTCTTCGCTGCATCGTCCAAGCGTTCAATGCGCATCTGCAGGATGGCCAGATCGCCCCATTGCTCCAGATCGGCCTCCGGTTTCTCAGCCATGGCACGCACGCGTGCCACTGCTTCATCCGGACGCCCTGCCTGCAACAGAACTGATGCGCCATGCATGTTCCACTGCTGGGCATCGCCGTCAGGCATCTCCAGAATGATCTGATCTAGCACCCTCAGCGCTTCTGTGTACTTTTCGCGCATCGTCAGGTAGGAGTGCAGATCGACGGCAGACTGCATCAAGATATTCTGCAAGCGTCCTTTCGCGGCCTGCCGCTGCATCCGCGACATTTTGGTGAGTCGTGCCACCAACATCTCGTAGATTTCAATGCAGGCGTCATTGCGATTTGCCGCCATCTGCTGGGCGGCCTGTAATCGCTCTTCCCAACTGCCTTTGATAGGCGTGGTGTCTGGTGCTGTGGTCATGGGTTCAGTTCTCCACTAGGTCGAGAGGTGACAAGGTGAGGGGGTGACAGGGTGACAAGGTGAACAAATTTCATCACCTTGTCACCCTGTCACCCCCTCACCCCTTCATTCAAGAATGGCTGATTCGGTGACCGAATCTACGTCCCAATCTCCCGCTTCACCGTCGAGAGCAGGGTGTCGGCGCGTAGTTCGGGCAGGTTGTAGCAGGCGCCGCCCAATGCGTCGGCCAGCTTCTGGGCCAGGCCGCGGTCAAACGCTGCATGCTCCATGTTGATGACGATGGAGCGAGAATTCGAATTGGCGAAGAGGTCAGCGATGCGCTGCGCCTCCTCCTGAGCGGGCATGCCGGTCATGCTGACGTTGCCGGCGCCATCGGTCAGCAGGATCAACAACGGCTGCAGCTCGGTGTCACGGCGTCGCGCATTTTCGATGACCTGCCATGAGACATAGAGTCCGCTGCTCAGCGGCGTCTTGCCGCCGACGGGAATGTCCTGCAGCGCCTTCTGGGCCAGCTCGACACTATTGGTCGGCGGCAGGACGACGCGTGCCCGATCGCGTTGGAAAACGACAAGTCCCACCTGATCACGCCTTTGGTAGGCATCGATGAGTAGACTGAGAATGGCCCCTTTGGTGGCTTCCATGCGCTCGCTGGCAGCCATCGACCAACTGGCATCGACCGCGAATAGGATCAAGTTGCCGGTGCGGCGCACGCGTACCTTGCGCTGCAAGTCGCTCTTGCGCAGTTGCAGCGCAAGGTCATTGGTCGCATCCTCTAGGCGTTGGCGCTGGTAGGGCGCGGCAGCGCGCAGCGTGGCATCGAAGGCGACGTCCTCGGGGTGGTCGCCGGCCGGACGCGATTTGATGTAGCGTCCACGCTTGCGGTCGGTGCGCGTATAGGAACGTTTGCCGGCCTGCTCGCGTGTCATTTTGTCCAGTGGCGTGTCAAGCCGTTTGGTCTCGAAGCTATCGCCGATCTGGACGGGCTTGCGTGCGCCCTTGTCATCTCCGGGTGATGTACTCTGCTGGGGCGAGGCGTCGGGCTGTGCCGCGCCGCCTTCGCCGACCTCACCGGCATCGCTGAGGTCAGAGTCATCACCCTCTATACTTTTTTTTCGTCTGAAGCCGCTGTCCCTTCCGCCTCGCTGGCTTCTTCTTCGCTATCCAACGCTTCTTCAGCCTCGGCGCGCGCCTGTTGCAAGGTGGATTGCAACTGATCGGGGTTGATGACCCGATCCTGGAAGGGCTGCTTCTTCATGCGGTGGGGCAGCGCCAGTTCGGCGGCCAACAGAATATCACGGTCGCTGATCTTCAGACGCCCGTCGTAGGCGGCCTGAGCTCGGGCGGTCTTGAGAATGACGATGTCGGCACGGTGGCCGTCGACCTTGAAGCTGGCCGTCAGCGCAGCGATGGTGTAAAGATCCTTGTCCGTGTACGTGACTAAGGGATAGCGCTGGCGTGCGGCAACGATACGCTCGCCCATGTCCTGTTCGTCCTGCAGGTAGGCATCGGCAAACCCATCGGGATCCTGTTCGAAGAAGATGCGCCGGCGCAAGATCTCGACCCGATCTTGGGCCTCGGTCAAGCCGATAACATCGACTGCGTGGGCGAATCGGTCGAGCAGCTGTGGTCGCAGATCGCCTTCCTCAGGATTCATGGAACCGACCAGCACGAATTGTGCAGGATGCTGGAAGCTGATTCCCTCGCGTTCAACCACGTTGACGCCCATGGCCGCACTGTCAAGTAACAGATCGACGACATGATCGTCGAGCAGGTTGACCTCATCCACGTAGAGTACGCCGCGATTGGCCGCGGCCAGAATGCCCGGCTCGAAATGGCGTTCACCAAATTGAATTGCTTTTTCAATATCGAGCGTACCGACGACGCGGTCTTCAGTGGCGCTGACGGGAAGGTCGACGAAGGGAGTGGGCCGGGTCTCGCTTTCGAGTGGTCCGGATTGCTCCATCAATTCGCGCGTGTAGTCGTCAAAAAGATCCGGGCGTGTCGGGTCGCAGTTGAACATGTTGCCGCGCACGACCTCGATCTCCGGCAACAGGGCGGCCAGGGCACGCGCAGCCGTGGACTTGGCGGTGCCACGCTCGCCGCGAATCAACACGCCGCCGATTTGGGGATTGATGGCATTCAATAATAGCGCACGTTTCATGCGCTCCTGGCCGACGATGGCGGTGAACGGGTACGTCAATCGCATGAGAAATATCCTTACTTGGTGACCATACAGGAACTCGCAGCCTGTGCTCGTCAACGGTTAAGCTTCCGACCATTATCGTCGGGAGGTCCCTAAATACTCACTAGCTTAATTTGATCTTGTTCGAGAACGCGTTAACCTTTGGATTATAAACCAGATTTCAGATACCCAACAAACATTGGGCCAAGTTTCCCTCGAAACGATAGCCGATTCAGAAATTCGCATGAAACTTTTCGAATTGCCTTGCGTAGTGAAAGACGCAGAGGGTACAATTAGTCTATGTCGCAGCTGCTGGATCGTATCATCAGCAGGGCGAGCTGATTATCAACAACAAGCGCACATTTCATAGAAGCGGGAATGCGATGAACGATCAGGAGCAGATTTGGCTGGATCAGGCAAGGGACGGCGATAAGGCCGCTTTTGGTTATCTAGTCGAAGCTTACTTGCGGCCTGTCTACAATTTGACCTACCGCATGTTAGGGGACCCATCGGAAGCAGAGGATGCCGCACAGGAGACGTTTCTGCGCGCCTATTCCCGATTGGAGCAGTACAATCCCAATCACAAGTTCAGTACCTGGGTCTTTTCGATTGCCAATCATCATTGCATTGATCGGCTGCGTAAGCGCCGGGCTACGTTCGTGTCCATTGATGACAATCCGGTGTTGCAAAATTTAGAGGGCGATATGCCGCTGCCTGAAAGCTCTGCGCTCTCAATGGAACACAGCGCAGAAGTTCAGCAACTGCTGAATCGCATGGACCCCGATTATCGGACTCCCTTGATTTTGCGCTATTGGGAAGAGTATAGCTATGACGAGATCGCCGAAACCATGGATCTGTCGGTTTCGGCTGTGAAGAGTCGCTTGTTTCGAGCCCGCAAGCAGATGGCCGAACTCTACAGACAGCATGAGGCTGCAACGCCGCCGCCGCCCGGTTCGCGACGGCAGGAAGCGATGGTCGCAAGCCAATCGACATCCCATGGCGGACCGCCTGTTTTTCGGCTGGCTCTGGGTGGCATCTAGGTAGGGCCATAGAGGATTCACATGCGCAACGATAGTTTTCCACAACAAACAGACATGGCTTCACAGTCATCCGCATCGCCATCTGCAAAGGTGGAGGAAAAATTCAGCCTGTTGATGTCGATGGCGCTGGACGATCTGCTCGACAGCGACGAACAGGCCGAGTTCGATTCGTATCTGGCGACCTATCCGGCGCTTGCCAATGAGTGGCAGGACTGGCAGATGTTGGATATCGAGTTGAAGGCTGCGCCTGTGGTTCAGCCGCCGGCCGACTTCATGTTCAACTTTGAGATGCGCTTGCTTCATCACGAGCGGCAACGCAGACTATGGTGGGGCATGGCATTTGGCGGCATCGCGGTTGTGCTCTGGGTTGCGGTGCTGGTCGGTGTGGCTTCGTTGGGCGCCTTTTTGCTCTTCGGCCAGCCGGCCTGGCTCACCCAGGCCGTTCACAGCTTGGCCTATGTTTCAGCCAACGTTGGTGCTTGGGTGACGGCAGTAGGCTCGGCTTTTGGTTCGGTTGTGGGTACACAGCAGGCCGCCGGCTTGGCCATGATCTACATTTTGGTCTCAACTGCAATGGTGGCTTCGTGGATCTATTTCCTGCGCCACAGTACGCGGTCTGAAAATCTTTCAGCATCTATCGGATGACTCTACTGCATAAGCGAAAATTAGCCACAGATAGCCACAGATAAGGACCTGATTTTCACAGATATCTTACGGATGTCCAGACTAATCCCAGTACCATCTGTGTCTCATCTTTTTTCCATCTGTGTCAATCTGTGAGTCCGCTGCAAAAAGGGATCTTGACACGAATCTACACGAATTATCACCGATCTTCTCTCTGGGGCGACGACACAGTTCGTGTAAATTCGTGACCATTCGTGTCAAGAAAAGGCTTTTTGCAGTAGAGTCATCTGTGGCGAATAGGGCTTTTTGCAGTCGACTCATCTGATGTTTAGAGCAACGCCATCAGCCGTGTCACTTTGGCTCTTGATAGGGTAAGGTGAGAAATGTCTCGTCTTCTGAGGTCTGTTCGAAAAAATCGTAATTGGTTTGCCGCCGCTCTCGTCGTGACGGTTCTGTCCTTCTCTGCTGCCTTCAGTGATCCCGGCTCCTTGGCGATTGTGGAGGCAAGCGACTTCCTTCCTGGCGCGTCCAAGCTTGATGAATTGGGCGCTTCTCAGTTCGGCGATAATCAGATCTTCAGTGGTGATCTTGAGGTTGACGACGGCGAGGTGTTGCGTTCAAATGTCGTACTCTATGACGGTGATGCCAAGATCGAAGACGGCGGCCGCATAGAGGGAAACTTGGTCGTCTATAGTGGTGACATCAAGATCGATGAAGAGGGCGAAGTCACCGGAGATGTCTCTGCCTTCAGTGGCGATATCGAGATCAAGGGGATGGTCGGTGGTGATGTCGCCTCTTGGAGCGGTGATGTCAAACTCGATGACAGTGCACGCGTTGAAGGCGATATCAGTGTGCTGAGTGGCGACATCAAGCGCGACAAGGATGCCTATGTCGGCGGCAACGTGGTTAGCGGGCCCAGCTTCAACCTGAAGATGCCTTCAATTGTACCGCCCTTGGTCGAACCGTTCGGTCCTGATGCAGAGACAGTCGTCACTACCCAGATCCTCGAGGCCGGGGATTTTGGAACGGTTTGGCCGTTTCTTTCTGCGCATTATCGGCGGGTTTGTCATTACGCTTGTCTTCATTCCACTGGCTGCGCTGATCACATACAGCCGACCTGACTATGTTGCCAGTGTTGAAAGGGCGATACGTGAACAGACGGCGCTGACCTTCGTGGTCGGCCTTTTCGCCGATCTGATCATCGGCCTGCTTACGACCTTGCTGGTCGTCAGCTTCTGTCTGGCGATCTTCTCGCCGTTGCCTTTCATTGTGCTGCTAATCCTGAATCTAATCGGCTGGACAGCGGTCTCATCGATTGTGGGCAGGCGGTTGGGCAATTGGCTTAGCCTGGACGTCTCGTCTGCCGTGCTGGTCATCCTGGGGGCGTTGACAATGGCGGCCTTCCTGGTTCCGCTCTTTGCGCTGGGCAGTTGCTTCCGCTTCATTGCCTTCGTGGCCATCTTGCTGATCGGTTCGTTCGGTGTCGGCGGCGTCATTGTGCCCTGGCTCAATGGACGCAACGGCCGCGGAACGCCTCCGGCGATTGACGGTCCGGCGCCCGAACCGGCGCCTGCGCCAATCTGTCTCCAGCGCACGTAACAGTGCGCAATCCGATGAAAGTTCGGCGAGCGACGGCTCGTCGGCCAAGGACTCAACCGCCACGGATTCAACCGACAAGATGGGCGTAATTGTATTGCCCCCACCCGAGGACATTGTGGCTGAGCCCGTGCCGGTCGGTGAACAGGTTGAAGATGTTGCACCCGACGATGGACCAGTGGTGGAGGATGACTTCACCCGCATCAATGGTGTCAACGGGGTGCTCGATGCCCGGCTCAAGGTGTCTGGCGTGCGCACGTTCTCTGAGCTTACGCAAACGTCGCCTGAGACCATTGCCGACATCTTCGGCTGGCCGGTTGAAGATGTTGTGTCTGCCCAGATCGTCGAACAGGCTCGGGTCTACGCCGGTCTTGCATAGGCCATAAGCTGGTCCACGAAGAAACAGGAAGGGCCACGAAGATTTCCAGAATCTTCCTGGCCCTTCCTGTGTTTCCTCGTGGACTGGTTTGGGAACTACCTTTCAGCCTAAGCTTCCAGGTATTCCTCCAAGCCCAGTCGCTCAAACTGTTCTTTGGGCACGTCGTTCTCCAGCATTTGCTTGACCATCAATTGAATTAGGCGGTCCTCAACCTCCGGATCTCGAATGGGCGTTTCCTGCTGCGGATCGGTCTCCAGATCGAACAGCAACGTCTCCATCTTGAAGCGACCGGCCATGATCGATCGTGCTTTGATCTTCATGGTGCGGCATCCCTTGGTGAACTCGAATGGTTCAGCCAACTCGATCTCCTGCAGTTCCTCCGGTGCAAACCGTGCGCGCATATGGGTCGGCATGAGCGTGTACTCGTAGAGCGGATCGCTGGTCGGTCGAGCCGGAGCCAGCATGAGGACATAGCGTCCATCGGTGATATTCACATGGCCGCCGTGCATGCCGAAGATGGCCGCCTCGCGCACCGGGTCGTCGTTGGCGATGGCCTCTTTGAGCGGGATACCCTGCATGTCGGCCGGACGCTCGACATCGAAGAACTCCAGCAGCGTGGCGGGCAGATCGATCATCTGGACCGATCCATTGACACGTTGCGCCTTGCGCCCAATGCGTGGGTCCCAGATGAAGAGCGGTGTATGGGCTACCTCGTTGTAGAAGGGCTGCACCATCTTTGCCCAGCAGTCGTGCTCGCCCAGCAGGAAGCCGTGATCGGTGCAGACGATGAGCATGGTGTCGTCCCACATCTCCAACTCATCCATGAGATCGATCACCTTGCCCAGGTATTTGTCACACATGCTGAGCAGCGCTGCGTACTCGTAGCGGACGTGCTGCACCTCTTCATCGGTCTCGTCGACGCCTCGATAGGGCGGCCAGTCAAAATGGTCACCGTCATAGTCGTGGGGATAGAGATCCTTGAAATGCTGCTGGGTGAAGAAGGGCTCGTGGGGATCGAATGTCTCTACTTGGAGGAACCAGCGGTCCTGGTCCTTGTTGGTGCGCATGAACTTCAGTCCCTCGGCAAAGGTCTTGGCCTGGGGCTGATCCTCTTCCCTGGTCAGGTGCTTGCGGTTGATCCAGATCTTGACGCCAGGACTGATTCATCTCCGGAATCGGCACGTCTCCTCGTCCGGCAACCGTCGGCGGGATCTCCGGATCCTTGACCTCGCCCTGCCAGAAATCGCCTTCCTGTCCGCGGAAGAACTGCCAGGTGCTGTAGCGCGCGTGGTAGGTGGCCCCGCCGTCCTCGAAGTAGTGTTGATGATCGGTGGTGAGGTGGGTGTGGACGCCGTTCTTCTTGAGGATCTCCGGCATCGAGTCGTCGTACGGCTCAAGCGGGCCCCAACTGCGATGGAGGAAGTTGTAGCGGCCGGTGTGCAGCTCGCGGCGGGCAGGGATGCAGGGCATGCTGGCCACGTAGCTGTTTTCAAACGAGACCGTGCGGTCGTTGAGGCGTTTGAAGTTTGGCGCGTGGGTCCAATCGCAGCCGTAGGGCGGCAGCATATGGCGGTTGAGCGTGTCGAACATGACCATGACGGCTTTCATGAAGTACTCCTACCTGTTTGTGGTTTGATTTTTCCGGCGTCCCATCGTATCGCTGGTCTATCCCTTCAACCCGGAGGTCACAATACCCTGGGTCAGGAATCGCTGGAGAAAGAGGAAAATGAGAATCACCGGGATCGTCACCATCACGGAACCGGCCATCAACTCGGCCCAGCGAGTGCCGGTCTCCTGGTTGAACGAGGAGAGCCCGATCTGAAGCGTATTGAGCGCATCGTTCTTGACGACGATCAGGGGCCATAGGAAATCGTTCCAGGTCCAGAGGAAAGAGAAGAGCGCCATCGTCCCCATGACCGGTCGAGAATTGGGGACCAGGATCGTCCAGAAGATGCGGTACTTTGAGCAGCCGTCGATGATGGCTGCCTCTTCGATCTCGCGTGGGAAGGCCAGGAAAAACTGGCGGAAGATAAAGATGCCGAAGACGGAGATCAGGTTGGGGAAAATGATGCCGCCGTAGCTATTGATGAGACCGATACCGCCCTGGCCCAAGAGATTGTTGCCGCCGGCCAATGGAAATGCGCGCACAAAAATGAAGATGGGCAACACCAACACCTCGAACGGCACCATCATGGTGGCCAGCAACGAGAAAAAGATGATGTTTTTGCCGGGAAAGTTCAGACGTGCAAAGACATAGCCTGCCATTGAACCGAGCAGAATCTGTGCCGTGACATCTACCGCGGTGACGAAAGCCGTGTTGACATAGAGTCGGCCCATGTCGATCGCGTTGTAGGCGTCCCGGTAGTTGCCGAAGTCCCATTCGTTGGGAATCCATTTCGGAATCACGTGGAAGATGTCGGAGTCCGCCTTGAACGAGGTCGAGAGCATCCACAGGTAGGGCATGATCATTGTCACTGCTCCGAGAAAAAGCAGCACGTACGTCAGGATGGTCCCAACGGGGATGTGTCGCCGACGCCTGCGTTGCTGAGCAGTCGATGTTGTGCCGGTAGCGGGTGTTGTCTGTGCAGTCATGTCAGTCATCCTCACGCAACAGTCGGAAGTTAATGAACGTAATCACGAAGATGATCGCCAGCAGGACCATGGCCAGGGCTCCGGCTCGCCCCAACCGCAGATAGCCGAAGGCGTTCTGATAGACTTCCCAGACCAGTGTGTTGGTCGTCAACTGGGGACCGCCCTGGGTGAGGAGAAAGATGATGCCGAAGCTGCGGAAGATGGCGATGGAAAAGGTGACGACAACGAAGAGGATGACCGGACGCAGCAGAGGGACAACCACGTAGAGAAAGGTTTGCCAGCCCTTTGCACCGTCGATGGCGGCTGCCTCGCGCAATTCCTCAGGAATGCCCTGCAGCGCAGCCAAGAAGATGATCATGTTGCCGCCGATGGATCCCCAGATCGTCACCAAGATCAGTGACGGCAGCGCCAGTCGCGGGTTAGACAACCAGGTCTGGGGCGGAATGCCGACCAATCCCAGGAAATAGTTGAGCAGACCAAACTGGGGGTTGAAGATCCAGCGCCATACCATCGCCGACACCACGACCGACGTGACGACCGGCAGGTAGTAGATGGCCCGAAAGGTGATGCGCCCACGAATCGGCTGATTGAGCAGGGCTGCAACGATCAAGGCAAGAGCCGTCCCAATGGGAACCGCACCGATCGTGAAATAGAGCGTGTTGCGAATGGCCTTCAGGTTGACTTCCTGCGTGAATACGTCGACGTAGTTGTCCATGCCCACAAACTTGATCGGGCTGAAGAGATCGTAGTTCGTGAAGCTGACGTAGAAGTTGTAGAAGACCGGGTAGATCTTGATGAAAAAGAGGATAAAGAGCGGAATGGCCAGGTAGGTGTAGGCGACAAACGTGTCGCTATTCACCATTCGGCTGATTCGCTCTGCCGCGCGAAACCGGTTCCGCACCGCGGATTTTATTGGATGGAGCAACGGTTGTGGACATAGGCGCCCTATTCTCTACTGATATTTCAGGCACTTTGGTGTATCAGAGGGTTGACACCACTGATTTGAATCGCGATCCGCAATGTGAAACCCATCTTTCAGAGGTTCACGAATGAAGACGGGCACTGCTCAGACGCTATTGTTGCCGATATCGACCTACCCTGCCGCGGCTCAATCGGCGTCACAGCCCTCTCTCTCCACCCCGTTCAGAAAGACCGAGGCGAAGTCTCCCTTCGGGCGTCGTAGGCGAGTGAGGCGAAGAGCGTCGATATCTTTCCTGTGCCGCGTGATCTTGCTGACTCTCATCGACCGGTTCACGGCATCAAGCTTCGGTCTCAGCCGATGTTGGTCGTCGCGATTGAGAGACTGCCGGTTCAACCGCAATCTCTCAATCGCTCAATCTCACGCCGAACGCCAATTTCTGGCGGTCCCTACAGCCTAGGCGTCTTCGGCCAGGATCTCGTTGATCGCAGCACACGTGTTGACCATGGTGTCTTCAGGCGACTGATTGCCGCTGAGGCAGAGCTCAAGCTCTGTCGCAAACGGACGGAAAAGCTCGATCAGGCGCCAGTGCTTGGGATACGGTTGAGCGTACTCCGTCGACTCGAAGAGAACCTTCATGCGGTCGGACATGAACGCTGCGTCGCGCAGCGACTGGCGCGGCGGCTGGTAGAGTCCGGACGCGCTGTACTTCTCTTGATTTTCTGCGCTGGTCATGTGCGTAAGTAGGTCCCAAGTCGTGTCGGCCTCTTTGGTCATGCTGGAGATGAACCACTTGTTCACCCAGACATGCGTTGCCTGAACATGGTGTTCCAGCGGCAGCGTCACGTGCAGCAATTCCGCTTCATCCGGTGCATAGGCCTGTGCGTTGCGTTCCGGATCCGAAGACGCCATGGTAGAAGCAGCCAGACCGGCCTCCATCGGCCCCAGATCGCCCTGGGCTTCAAAACCTGGATAGGGCTGGACCTTGTCAACGACAATTAGCTTGTGGATATACTCCATGGCCTCAATGCATTCATCTGAGTCCAGCGTGCAGGTGCTCAGATCGTCGCTGAGGAATTGTCCCCCGGCCATCTCCATGAAGTACATGTAGGGCTGGAGATCGTTCTGCCAGCCGCCGGGGCTGGAGTAGTGGAAACCCTCACGCGTGATGGTGTCGCCATCTCGCACAGTCAACGCGTTGGCCCACTCGGACAACTCTTCCCAGTTGGTCGGCGGTGCGTCAAAGCCGGCCTCTTCCATATGGTCTTGGCGATACCAGAAGCTGCGGATATCGAAGCGATAGGGTACTGCCACAACCTGGCCCTCGATCGTTGCATCATCTTGCAGGGCCGGGAACCAATCGTCCCAGTTCCATGATTCATCGGCGCCGGCAATCAGGTCGTCAAGTGGCAGTGACCAGCCGCGCTTGGCCATTTGTGGGGCCCAGACTGCGCCGCCCTGGAAGAGATCGGGGGTAACGCCGCCGGCGAAGGCCGTGGTCATCTCTTCGTTGTAACGATTCCAGGCCGTGTAGTTGGGGACGATGTCGGCGCCTTCAAAGCTGGGGAAGATGTCATCCTCCAGCACCTGTTGCGTGGCCTCGACATAGTCGACGATGGAAATCGCCAGTTCTGGTCGCTCGCCGGAGGGCGCGGCCGCTTCGCCGGCTTCACCAGCGGGTGCGGCAGGTGCACAGGCAGCCAGAAATGCGCCGGCTGCGGTAACACCGGTGAGTTGCAGAAAGTTTCGTCGTGTCAATGGTTTCATGTGGATCTCCTCTGTGGATATGGTCGTTGGTACATAGATCGGCAGGTTCGAGAAAAGTCGAGGCTGTTTGGGCGTGTCCCTATGGGTCTTCTGCTGCCAACCGTTAACCAGTACAACTCATTTGAACAAGCCCAGATCAATCAAGACGGTCGCAATACAGGCTGTCAGAATCAAGGGACAGCGGCATGGTGCACCTCCTACATCACCTCCAAGCCTAGGCGGGCAAACTGTTCCGTGGGGGCATCATTTGCCCGCATTAGTTCCACCATCTCCTCGCGTAGTCGGTCTTCGAGTTCGATGTCCTGGATTGGATTGTCTTGAGCCGGATCGGTCTCAAGGTCAAAGAGTAAGGTGCCGAACTCCTGGGCACGACTGCCCAGAGCCGGCCGAGACCGGATCTTCATCATCTGACAGTTCTTGCTGAACGCGAGCGGCCCCACGCTCTCAATATGGGCTAGCTCAGTCGGTGTGAAGGGTGTGCGCATGTGGCTTGGCATCAGCGTATACTCGTATAGCGGCTCGTTTTCAACCGTAACCGGTGCACGCATGTAGACGTAGCGCCCATCGGTGATGTTGACATGGCCGCCATGGACGCCGAACAGGGCAGCGTTGCGCACAGGCACATCCGCTTGAATGGTCTGATCGAGCGAGATGCCTTGCATGTCCGGCGGTTGCTCCACACCGAAGTAGTCGAGCAGGGTGGCGGGAAGATCGATCATCTGCACCAACGATGCCCGTCGTTCATTGCGGATTCCGCTGCGCGGATCCCAGATGAAGAGCGGAATGTGGGCGACCTCATTGTAGAATGGCTGTACAACCTTGGCCCACCAATCATGTTCGCCGAGCAGGAAGCCATGGTCGGTGTTGACAATCAACATTGTGTCTTCCCACAGATTGTACCGATCCATGGCATCCAGAATCGTGCCCAAATAGTGATCGCACATGCTGAGCAGTGCTGCGTACAGCTTCCGCATATGCTCGACCTCCTCCGGCGTCTCCTCGACGCGTCGATAGGGTGGCCAGTCAAAGTGGGGACCGTCGTAGTCATCAGGGTAGAGGTCTTTGAAGCGTTCGCTGCTGAAGAACGGTTCGTGGGGATCGAAGGTCTCGATGTGCAGAAACCAGATCGTCGGCCTCGTGATTCTCCTGGATGAATTCAAGGCCGCGGGCAAAGGTCTTGGCTTGAGGATGTTGGTGCTCATCGGGCATGTGGGTTCGATTGACCCAATCCTGACGGCGCAATCCCTTGAACCAGCGCGGGGCCTCTTCCGGAATCGGCAGCAGCATGGGTGGGATCTCCGGGTCCTTGACCACACCCAGCCATGGATCGCCCTGCTGGCCGCGCAGATATTCCCAACTGTTGTAGCGAGTGTGATAGTTGACGCCGCCATCCTCGAAGTAGTGGAGATGATCGGTGACTAAGTGGGCGTAGATTCCGTTCTCCTTGAGGATTTCGGGCATCGAGTCGTCGAACGGCTCCAGCGGTCCCCAACTGCGATGGAGGAAATTGTAGCGACCGGTGTGTAGCTCGCGACGTGCCGGTATACAGGGCATGCTGCCCACGTAGCAGTTGTCGAACGTAGCTGCCTGTTCGGCCAGGCGAGCGAAGTTGTACGCCTGGATCGACTCACATCCATAGGGCGGCAACATGTGGCGGTTGAGGCTGTCAAACATCACCATGATGGCTTTCATGGGGTACGCTCTCTCCGGATCATCTGGTCAACGCTCTTGCAAAGTGGCAGGGGGAGAATACTGCCAGCAGGGGCGATCGGGTCAAATGAAAATGTTCACCGCGGGCTTGGACATATAGTATATTAGGGAAAGAAAAATGACAACCGCGAAGTTTTTTCGCCCTTTTGTATGAGAGGCTCGCACGCCATGTCCATCGATTTTGCCGCGCAACAACCCAATATCCTTCTTTTTCTCACCGACGATCACGGCGCCTGGGCCACCGGTTGCTACGGCAACAGCGAAGTGCAGACGCCCAATCTCGACCGGCTGGCGTCCGAGGGCACACGCTTCGCCAATGCCTTCACGCCAACCCCGGTCTGTTCGCCTGCCCGCGCCTGCCTGCTGACCGGCCGCACCGCCTGCCAGGTCGGTATCCATGACTGGCTGCAGGAAGCTGAACTGGATGTAGGCGACCGTGATTGGCTGGCGGATGAGATGACGCTGCTTCAGTTGCTGCACGATGCCGGCTACAGCGTGGCATTGAGCGGCAAGTGGCATCTGGGCCAGTCCCATCTCAGGCCGCGTGGCGCCGACTATCATTTCGGTCTTCCCCGTTGGCAGGGAGCCCACAATGAACGCTACGTCTATGTGGACAATGACGGCGAATTTGTCGAACTTGAAGGCAATAAATCGGCCCATATCACCGACCATGCCATCGAGTTCCTCGATCAGGCGCCGACCGATCGCCCCTTCTTTCTGAACGTCGGCTACATCGCCACCCATTCACCCTACGGCCAACAGCACCATGATCCCACTGTGACGTCACGCTATCAGGACGCTTCCTTTGACGACATCCCAGCCTACGACACCCATCGCTGGGTCAAGAATGAAGACGGTCCAGGCGACTCCCCGCCGATTGAGTTGTTGCGAGATCGGTACATCGGCTACTATGCCGCCGTCACCGAGATCGACAACAACATCGGGCGCATTCTGGACAAGCTCGAAGCGCTGGGTCAGTTGAACAACACTATCATTGTCTATACGTCGGATCACGGCTGCGCCCAGGGTCACCATGGCTTCTGGGGCAAGGGCAACAGCACGCGCCCGCTCAATATGTACGAGATATCCCTGAGCATACCGCTGATCTGGCGTGGTCCGGGCGTTGCCGCCGGACAGGTGATCGAGCAGGCTGTCGATCACTACGACGGCTTCGCCACCCTGCTCGACATTGCCGGCATCGTGCCCGATGAGGAACGCAACTATCCCGGTCACTCGTATCGCGCCATGCTCCAGGGCGAGCGACCGGAGTGGGATGAGACGATCTACGGCGAGTACGGTGATCTGCGTATGATCCGCACGCCTCAGTGGAAGTTGGTGCTGCGCTACCCTGACGGTCCCAACGATCTATTCGATCTGGTCGATGATCCGCACGAAGTGGAGAACCTGGTCGACGATCCTGCCATGGCGCCCGTGATCGCTGAATTGACCGCTCGCCTGGATGCTTTCTATGCCAGCACGAGAGTCCCGGAAAAGTCGGGTCTGCGTGTGAAGGAGCAGCACCGTCACAGTGCCGGCGCTGAAGCGTGGCGCGATGGACGCCGGGAAGCGCGGGGGTTGCAGGTCTACTGACAGTAGGCAAAAGAGATAGCCAACACACTTGGGATTGTAGAGACGCAAAATTCCGCGTCTCTACTTTGTTTGCGCCAACAGCCGATTGACCAACGCCATCAGCGGCCCTCGTTGTTCGAAGCCGCTCTCGCTGTAGTCGCTCATGGTCACGTAGATGCGGCTGCGCGTGCGCCGCACCAGGCCCAGCAATAGACGCCGCATGGTCTGCTGGCGCGTATCATACTCGTGGGCGTCGCTCCACAGCTCATGGCGCGACCAGCGGCGCGAGAGCACGAAGGGATGGGTGAGGGGCTGGTAGAGTCGTTCCCACCAGCCGCCGGCCCCGATGTCCAGCCAGAACTGGACGTCGACCGGTTGGTTGCGCATGAGGAAGGTGTAGGCCGGGGCCAGAAAGACGGCATCCTCGGCAATGCGCCAGCCGGGCACGTAGAGCGCCCCCAGCGCGCCGCTCTCGAAGAGCTGTACATACTCGCGACCAAGTCTCACACGCCAATCGAGTCGGTCATCCTGTGACGTGGAGAGTTCGCCGGCCTTGCCTCCGAGACCATCGATGCTGATCGTGTTTTCCAGGGACCAGCGGAAGTTGCGCGCCGATTCGACCAGTTGGTTTGCGATGCGTGCGGCATCCAGATCCTGGTGAAAACCATAGCCGGGCTGACTCAACAACTCGCCGAAGAGGCGGGCGAAAAATTGATCAAGGGGGACAGGGTCCGCACTCGCCCGGTAGCTGACCAGCCAACTTTGCAGCCGGTCATAGGCTTCGCCGATGCGGAAAGTGATGCGCTCCTGCATGGCCGGCACCAGCGTGCCGAACCGGCCCAACTCGACGAACTTGCGCCGTGGCGGATAGACGATCTGACTGAGTAAGTGGGCCCGCACCGGGTCCAGTGCGGTGATGGCCAATGTCAGCGCCAGCGTAACGTCATCGGAAGCAGGGCGGATCCCCCATTCGGGATGGGCTAAGAGTGCCAGCGTCACCAAACAGCGGGCCGACGGCTCGTCCTGCAGGGCGCGGCTCGGCCGGTGGGTGGTGCAGGCGATCCCATATTCGGCCAGGGCCGTCTGCAAACTGAAGCGCAACGCATCGCTGACAAAGGGCGACAGGATGGCGATCTCGCTGGGTGGCAGACCGTCGTCGTGGACCAACCGCCTCACCTCATCGACTACCCAACTGATCATCTGTGGATAGAAGCGAAATTCAACATCGGGCAGTGTCAAGGCGTCGAGCGCACTGGGCGCTTCTTCTGCGACTTCGTCATCCGCGGTAGCCGCCCCTCGAACAGGTGTGGTGTCGCTCTCCATTGCGGCATCGCGCGCAACCGCTGCCCGTCCGCGCATGGCACGGTCAACGCTGTCAGCCAGCGCCGTCACACTGTTTGACATAACGTGGCTCTGGTTGAGCGTGATCTGCTCATTGCAGGCCTTTGCCAACTCTTCCGTACCCTCTGGGTCTGCGCCCAAAAAGAAGCGGTACCCAGCATCGCCATCGGCGATCAGCAGCGCACTCTCCAGATGGGGCAACCAGGCATGGACGAGACCGTGCGCCGTGTACGTGTCCTCCTCCAGATTGTCAAAGACGAGGTGGCGGCGACTGCGGAAGAGGTGGGTGCGGCTCCATTGGTGGACAAGCACCTGGTCGTTGAAGAGTTCGATCTGCAAACTAAAGTCGATCAACGTTTCACTCAGGCAGAGGGTACGGAACTCGCTGCTGATCTGCCGCGCCGCTCGCAAGGCATTGAGCCGGGCCGTCTGCTGCTCCCCTGTCGGCACGGCCAGCTCCAGCCGTTGGTAGGCTTCGTCAATCGAGAAGCCGTGCAGAGCGGCCTTGTTGAGATTGTCCAGCACCTGACTGATGATACGATTTCGCTCAACGACCACGCCGTCAAAATCGCCTCGTTCGAGGGCCGCATCCACAAACTGGCCCATGTGATATTGGCTCGTCTCCAGATTGAGGAAAGTCGGTTCGCGAATGCCCCCCGGCTTGCCGTCATCTGGAAAGCCGCCATCGGCGGCCAGCAGCGGCCAGTAGAGCTGGACCGCATTGCGAGCGAGGCCCGCCACCGTCGTTACCTGGGGGCCGGCGCCAGGGGGGAGGTCGGCTGAACGTAGAGCCGTGTAGTAGGTTTGGGCCAGTGTCCGCTGGGGCACGAGGATCAGAATATCGTCGCCGCGTACCCGCTCCTGGCGCATGAGCCAGCGCACCCGCTCGACGGCCAGCGTGCTCTTGCCGGAGCCAAAAGGACCAGAGAGAAAGAGTTTGTTGGTTGATTCCAGGGCAGGTAGAATGGATTGCATGAACTCATTGTAGTGAGAAGTACACTTCGTGACAAGTGTCGCCTCGATGAGTACAAGCGCCTGAGGGCGCTTCTCACTGTTAGCAGCGGAATTCATTCCCGCTTGCGAGCAAGAATACCCGCCCATTTCCGCATGAGGAGATCGACCATGTTGACCTATCCCATCCCGTTCGTCCCCGGCCCAGTCTCAATCCCGGAGCCGGTCCGATCTGCCTACCAGATCGATTACGGCAGCGCCGACATGGAGGATGAATTTTTCGCCCTGTACGGTTCCTGCGCAGCCGGATTGCGGCAGATTCTGGGCACAGAGAACGACATATCAATCCAGACCGGCGAAGGCATGATTGCGCTCTGGGGTGCGCTCAAGAGCGTCCTTCTGCCCGGCGACCGCGTGCTGGCCGTGTCGACCGGTCTCTTCGGCGCAGGCATCGGCGACATGGCGCGCAGCGTCGGCGCTGAGGTCGAAACCCTCGATTTTGGCGACAATGACATCGCCGATGTGCAGCAGGTGCGCGAAGCTGCGTTGCGCTTTCGCCCCAAGATGATCACTGCCGTGCACTGCGAGACGCCCAGCGGCACGCTCAATCCGCTGGCCGAATTGGGAGCCATCAGTCGCGAGGTGGATGCGCTCTTCTACGTCGACTTCGTCGCCAGCGGCGGCGGTGTCCCCGTGGAGGTGGACGTCTGCCACATCGACCTGGGACTGCTCGGTAGCCAGAAGGTGCTCAGCCTGATGCCCGATCTCTCCATGATCAGCGTCAGTCCGCGTGCATGGGATGCCATCGAGCATGCCGACTATGCCGGCTACGATGCCATCAAACCGTGGCGCACGGCTGTGGCCGATCGCTACTTCCCCTACACCCACAACTGGCAGGCCATGGCCGGGCTGCAGGTCAGTATCGATCTGCTCCTGGATGAGGGGATGGAGAACGTCTACCAACGACACGCGGACGTGGCCGTCTACTGTCGTCAACGGCTGCTCGATATGCACGTGGAACTGTTCCCGGTCAGCGAAGCCGTCTGTTCACCCACAGTGACCGCGGCGTATGTGCCTGCCGGTTGGACGTGGCCCGCTCTGGATGCAGCGCTGCGCGAGCATGGAATGGTGGTTGGCGGCAACTATGGGCCGCTGGCCGGCAAGGTGTTTCGTATCGGGCATATGGGATCTCAGGCTGATATGGGATTGGCTGAACGGGGAATGGATGTGTTGGCAGAGGTGCTGGCGGGGAAGGAAAGATAATGGTGAATTGTGAATGGCCAATTCTCAATTGTAAATGGCAGGTGTCGGCAGACTCATGAATTTACATGATCTTTTCTCGATACCGCTACGACGGACGCCGAAAAAAGTAGCCCTGCAGTGGCAGATCGATGGCGGCGCCGAACAAGCGATCACCTACGAAGAACTTCTTGATGCAGCTGACGAACTGGGGGCGGGCCTCCGGATCTGGGGATTGTGCAAGGGCGATCGGGTGGCCTTCTTTCTCAACAGCCGGGTCGAATTTGTCATTGCCTACCTGGCCGTTATTCGTCTGGGCGCCGTCGTCGTGCCCATCAACCTGCGCTATCGACGAACGGAGATCGGGCACATCCTGGCCGATTGCGCGCCCAGGCTGCTAATCACCGAGAGGGCACAGCAATCGATTCTTGAGGAGGCCGGCGTCAGTGAAAGCGCCGAGGATTCCAGAAGTCTTGAGGCGGTGCTAGACGTCGAGGACTTAGAACAGTGGTCTGTGGCCTCCGAGAAGCGATCCCCATCCATTGTCCTCGGCGACGACCTGGCTCTGATCATCTACACATCGGGTACGACCGGGCGCAGCAAAGGCGCCATGATCACCCACAACAATGTGTTGGCAACCGTGACCGGACTGCTCTCGGCCTGGGCGTGGGAGCCGGATGATCGACTGTTGCTCTGCCTGCCGCTCTTTCATGTGCATGGGCTGATCGTCGGCCTGCACTGTGCGTTGGCGGCAGGGGCTACAGTCTTGCTGCGCACGCGCTTCGACGCGGCAAGCATCGTCGCCGACCTGACCAGTGGCGAGCCGACGCTCTTCTTTGCGGTACCCACCATCTACGTGCGCCTGGTGGATCAGCTGGCCTCGCTGGATCAAGTTGACATGCGTTCCATGCGCCTCTTCTGCTCTGGCAGTGCGCCGCTGGCCGCCGAGACCCATCAGGCCTTTGCGCAACTCACCGGCCATCAGATCCTGGAGCGATATGGCATGACCGAGACCGGCATGAACCTGAGCAACCCCTACGCAGGACCGCGTCTGCCCGGCAGCGTGGGTACGCCATTGCCCGGCGTCTCCATGCGCATCGTTGATGGCGAAATGGCCGATGTCCCCGTCGGCGAGGAGGGCATGCTGCTGGTGCGAGGCAGTAACGTCTTCGGCGCCTACTGGAATGCGCCGGAAAAGACCGCGGAGAGCTTTGTCCACGACGCCCTGGGCCAACGTTGGTTTGTCACCGGCGACCTGGCGCGACAGGACCCATCGACCGGCTACGTCACCCTGCTGGGCCGCAGTCACGAACTGATCATCAGCGGCGGTTTCAACATCTATCCGCGCGAGATCGAAGAGGTGCTGGAGACCTTCGACGGCGTGGCTGAGGCAGCTGTCGTGGGAAGGCCCGATTCTGAGTGGGGCGAAGTGCCGGTTGCCTACTTGGTCTGCGGTGATGCAGTGAATGAAGCGGCGCTCACGGCCTTTTGTCGCAGCCAACTGGCGGGCTTCAAAACGCCCAGGGTGTTCGTGCTCGTTGATGAACTGCCGCGCAACGCGATGGGCAAGTTGCAGAAGCATCTATTGGCGTGAAAAAGTGTGCGATGTTGCTGTTGGTGGATTGGGCCTGATCGGCTCGGCCGCGTTTCCTCACTTGGTCGACTTGGGGCCCCGCGTTGTAAGTTACACGGATTATGAGCATCCATATATTGATACGATTGCTCCGGGGATGGCCGCTGGTGTTGGCGGAAACGGGGCTGCCGCCAAGTCAAGTAATGAGATCGGACGCATTGCAGCGTTGCGAACGATGCACGAGGTGTGGCAGTATGACTTTGCCCGGTCCATGTTTGAACCGCGCTTCGCATAGCAAGGTCGGAGCGGGTGGTTAAACAAAAATCTTGGCTCAACCGGATCTTGGGGTTTATGTCGACATCGGTTGAAACCGACGCTGGTACGCAAACCGGCTTAAGCGGTTTCTGAGCAGCCGCCGATTTAATTGGTGGTGTACTCTGATAATCCAAGAGCCAAAATCTATTCTGTTTGACGCTTGGTCGCTTTCAGTGCAGATGGCGTGATCGTTTATCCAGAATATGTTTCCCTCCACTAATAGTTTCGTCTGATCTCCTCGTTCTATAGATACTCAGATAAAGATTTCTACTCGTACTCGTTTCGCCAATTTCCGGATCATTATCTGAACAACGATAGCGACTGGCAGGTCTCCTGCGATCCTCTACGGTCAGTTGCTTCGTACAAATGGCGTTTGGATTCCACCTTGTCTGCAACTCTCATACATGACCACGTCTACATCAACTGCTCACGGATAACGATCGAAGGCAACGTCAGAGGCATATTGGCTGCTCGATTAATCTCCGTCTAGATCTTGCTTAGGCATTCAGAGAGAAATATGCGTTGCAAGGAAATCTTTGCTGGAATGGCTTGAGCTTTGCAACTCCCGTTTAGTTACTATTTTGGGAAAGCTTAGTCTACAACCGCAGTTCGGTCCGTCATGCTGACGACAGAGGGAGGTGGCAACTCTGCGCTGAAGTAGTTAGATTCCTCCTCCGGTCGGAATGACAAATGCGGTGGTAGTATTAGCTTTCTGTAGCCGTTCTGTCCGTAGCCTTTACGTAGACAGCTATCGGTTAGTCTTGCAGCGGAGGTATGGGCTCACTAGTAACGATTCCAGGTCCGGCACAGTCAGTGACAGGACGTCAACTTCACGATCACGCTGTTAGGCCAAGGAGCAGAAAATGTGCAAGAAGCGTCCGACCATTTGTTCGTTTGCCTGCCTCTTCCTTGCCGGGGGACTCTTGTTTACGCAGCTACTACCAGGCGGCGCGCCACGGCTCTGGCCTATGGACTGGCGTCGATAAGCATCACAGATTCTTCGCTGGTGGAAGGCGATAGCGGCAGCAGCAACATGATCTTCACGGTGACGCGTACGGCGACACAGACTCAGCCGTGGTCGTCACCTACGAAACCGTAGATGGTAGCGCCATTGCCGGCGTCGACTACACGGCACAGTCGGGGATGGTCACCATTGCTTCTGGCGCACTCGATACCACCGTCTCCGTACCCGTTATTGGAAATACGCTGAGCCAGAGTGATCGCTCTTTCAACTTTGAACTTGACCGGTGTGACCAACTCTTATGGCCCGCCGGTTTCTTTGGCCGCCAGGAGAGACTTCGCTACGGGCGTTGAGCCACGCTCTATGGCGATTGGGGATGTGAATGGAGATGGAAGGCGCGACCTGGCCGTTGTCAATCTTACAGCGACAGCGTCTCTGTGCTGCTCAACACCACAGTACCGGGCGCGACGACGCCCAGCTTTGCCACGAAGTCGACTTCCCCACGGGTACATCCGTTCTCTGTGACGGTGGGGGATGTGAATGGAGATGGCAGGCCTGACTTGGCTGTCGCTAATCTTGTCGACGATAGCGTCTCTGCTGCTGCTTAACACCACAGTTCCGGGGGCCACTACGCCCAGCTTTGCCGCAAGAACAGACTTTGCCACGGCCACCGATCCAGGCTTTGTGGCGATGGAGGATGTGAATGGGGATGGCAAGCCCGACCTGGCCGTCGCCAACCTGACAGCGATAGCGTCTCGTTGTTGCTCAACACTACGTATCGGGCGCAGCCAACGCCCAGCTTTGCTCCCAAGACTCGACTTCGATACGGGTGATCGTCCATTTTCGTGGCGATGGGGGATGTGAACGGGGATGGCAAGCCCGATGTGACTGTTGCCAACTACACCAGCGACAGCGTCTCGCTGCTGCTCAACACCACTGTAACGGGCGCGCTACGCCTAGCTTTTCCTCTAAGAGAGACTTCACTTGGGCGTGGGCAGTGCGCCATACATTGTGACGATGGGGGATGTGAATGGGAACGGCAGGCTTGACCTAGTTGTCACCAGACAGTGGCAACAGAGTCTCGCTTTTGCTCACACGACTGCTCCGGGAGCCACGATACCCAGCTTTTCCGCAAGAGTGACTTCGTCACAGACAACGTTCCATTTTCTGTGACGATGGGCGATATGAATGGAGATGGCAAGGTCGACCTAGCCGTCTCCAACTTCGATAGCGACAGCGTCTCTCTACTGCTAAACACCACGGTACCGGGGCGCCGCTGCGCCAAGCTTTGCTGCCAAGAGAGACTTCACTACTGGCAACGATTCCATCTCTGTGGTGATGGGGGATGTGAATGGGGATGGCAACCTCGACCTAGCCGTCGCCAACTTAGACAGCTATAGCTCTCTCTGCTGCTCAACACCACACTGTGCGTTCACGCCGCCCAGCTTTTTCGCCAAGAGAGACTTCGCCACGGGCGCTAATCCATCCTCTGTCACGATGGGGGATGTGAACGGGGATGGGCGACCCGACCTTGCCGTCGCCAACTATACGAGCGGCAGCGTCTCGTTGCTGCTCAACACCACGGCCCCGGGCGCCACGACGCCGAGCTTTTCCGTCAATACCGACTTTGCCACGGGCGCCGGTTCAAACTCAGTGGCGATGGGAGATTTGAATGGGGATGGCAGGCCCGACCTGGCTGTCGCCAACTTTAGCAGCAACAAAGTCTCGCTGCTGCTCAACACCACGACTCCGGGGGCCGCTACGCCCACCTTCACCGCCAAGTCAGATTTCACCACGGGCTTTCTTCCATTTTCTGTGGTCATGGGCGATGTGAATGGGGATGGCCGGCCCGACCTCGCGGTCGCTAATTCCTTTAGCCTCAGCACAGACGTCTCCCTGCTGCTCAACACCACGGCTCCGGGGTCCATGACGCCAAGCTGTGCCCCCAAGACAGACTTCACTACAGGCAGCGGTCCAAGATCTGCGACGATGGGGGATGTGAATGGGGATGGCAAGCTCGATCTGGCCGTTGCCAACTATGGTAGCGACAGCGTCTCTTTGCTGCTCAATAACACGCCTGTGGGTTCCACGACGCTCAGCTTTGCTCCCAAGACTGACTTCGCGATGGGAACTGGCAGCGCACCAACCTCTGTGACAATGGGGGATGTCAATGGAGATGGCAGGCTCGATTTGGCCGTCGCCAACTATGGCATCAACGTCAACAAAGTCTCATTGCTGCTCAACACTACGACTCCAGGGGCCACAACGCCTAGCTTTTCGACCAAGAGCGACTTCGCCACGGGCGGCAGACCAGACTCTGTGACTATGGGAGATGTGACTGGCGATGGCAAGCTCGACCTGGCCGTCGCCTACATTAGTGACGGCGTTTCGCTGCTGCCAACACCACGACAGCGGGGGCCACAACAGCCAGCTTTGCGCCAAGACAGACTTCGAGATGGACATAGGCAGTGCGCCGGCCTCTGTGGCAATGGAGGATGTGAATGGAGATGGCAGGCCCGACTGGCTATCGCCAACTACGAGCGCAACAGTGCCTCGCTGCTGTTCAACCATGCCGCGACGATCAGCGCAGCCACAGCCACCGGCCTAATCATTGATGACGACCCGAAGATGGTCGCCGGCCAAGGATTGCCCATTCCCGTTGGTGACACAACGCCTACTATGTCGACGGCACGGACTTTGGCAGCGTTGAACTGGCAGCGGCAGTCTGCATCACACCTTTACCATCAGCAATATGGGGAACGGCGACCTGTACTGAGTAGTATGCCGGCAGTATCGCTGGCCACCACACTCACTTCAGCGTTGACCAACCTTCGAAGACCATACTGAGTGCGGCACAGCCACGACCTTCAGCCTGACCTTCGACCCAAAGGCGGCGGGCAGTCTCACCGACATGATCAGCATCGGCAACAATGATGGCGAGAGAATCCCTACACCTTCATGGTTGCCGGCAAGGGCTTGCTCACGGCCGATCCGCACACGTTGACGGTGGTCAAGGCCCTGGTTCCATCTAGCGATGCCGGCCTCTTCATCATGAACGCCAATGGCACGGTCGGCATTGAGGCAGGTGATGGCGCAATCGTCAGCGCAACCGTCAACGCCGGTGAGGCGGTCGCATCGGCGAGAAGCAGGAACGGAGACGAACTGGCCAATTACCAACTACCTATGTCTGCGACAACGGTGGCCCATCGGGATCGACGACAAGCGGACCTGACCAGCCGGAGACGCACCTGCAGTTTCGCCAATGTGCGTGGGATACAAAGCCTGTCGGTAACGGCTGTAGGCACAGGCGCTGGCACGGTGACGAGCGATCCGGCCGGTATCGACGCGGGGCGACCTCAACGCTGCTTCCCTAAAGGCTCAGAGGCGATGCTTACGGCCACATCAGCACCCGGTTCCGCTTCAGCGGTTGGAGCGGCGATGCCGACTGTGTGGATGGCGTGGGACCATGGACGGGGACAGAAATTGTACAGCGACGTCACATCTAGTAAGGTCATGGTATATGCCGATTGTGATGCAACCGCTCACTCCTTGAACCATAACCTGAGCTGAGACGGGTTGAAGATATGGCTTCTGGATCTCGCGATCTCCGGCGGCAGTGCCGCATGTAATCCGCGGGCGATGGTCAAGGCCCAGCTGACCGGTGGCGTCACATCGGGCGGTTCCGTCATCGCAGCACCGTCGTCGCTGTGACACAGTGCCAGAGGGTGGCATATCGTTGTTGACGAAGTAGAATTCGCTCAGTTCATGCTTGAAATCACCTTCGTATAGTCATGGGGAGATGTTGTGATATGCCGGATAACACGAACGCGCAGTGGTTAGGTTACTGAGACAGGAGCTGGATAGATGAGTAGTGAGCAGACGAACGGTGACCGGAAGAACAACGACAACTCAAGCGATGAGCAGTCAAGTAACGGTGCGCTTCGGCGATTCGATACGTTGGAAGCCGTCCAGGCACAGATAGCCCATAAACGTGATCTGTCCAACGCTGATATGAGCGGCGTCAGTCTGAAAGGAATCAGGCTGGGGGGCATTGACATGCGCAACTGCGACCTGCACGGCAGCGATCTCAGCGGGGCCAAACTGGGTGGCTGCGATCTGCAGGGCTCGAATTTATCCGGCGTGTCTCTCGATAACGCCCACATTGCCGGGGTTGATCTGTCTGAGGCGAACCTGCCGCGACGCATCACTGCGCAATGCGAAGTTGATGGGCGTCGATCTGGAGAACGTTGACCTGACCGGCGCGGATATCAGCGGCAGCAGGCTCGTTGGCGTCGACGTAGAGGGCGCTGATTTTACCGGCGTGACGACGACCGGCGCCAAGGCTGCCGCTGATTGGACCGAGGCCAAAGTCGCCCCCGAGATCCTGCCCGAGCCGCTCAAGCCGCAGCTGCCTAAATGGCTTCCATTGCTGATCGTAGCAGCGATAGTTGCAGGCGCAGTTGTTCTGGTGCGAAGACGACAGGGCCGTAAGCCTGACCGGCATGGAGATGATACGGCCGGCTAATTGACGCGGCGCACCGGTGAGACTCAGAGGTCAGGCTTGGGCAAAAAGCCTGACCTCTTCGCGGGCCCAAGCGACATCGAAGGTTAGGATATTTTCGGGAAGACGAGAGCCGCGCGGCGTAGCTCATCAAGCAATCGTTGAGAATCAACGGAGCGATTTGAGAGAAGTCAGAACCGGCCTGCAACACGAGGTTGCGAACCCATGGCCGATGTGTGTCGAATCCTGGATCGATTTGCAGAAGAAACAGCGGGGGGTCGGCCAATATTGGCCGACCCCCAACAGTGAAGAGTGTTCTGACCTACACAATAGGCATTTACGGAGCGCCACTCCAACCTATCCCTTGCCTCCCGCTCGAACCCATTTCCCCGGTAGTGCCGATGGGCCAGGCAGCGAACCTGTCAACGAGTTTGCCTGAACAGAACACTCTGGACTGTCACCCGATCTGCCTCAATTATACCACTTTCTGGTCGCTGTGGATCACTGAATTTTCCGAATTATGGGCGCTTTTCGCCGGTTTCTGCATTCTGTTGTGATCTCCGGATTAGGGGAGCAAGAATAATTGTAATCTTGTCTTTTACAATCAACGACCGCCTCAGGGTTTTACAAGAATTGTGCGGTAGCAATCTGCACCGTCACAGACGGCGCAGATTCGTCAGTAGTCTCGGAGTTCTCGGTCTATTGCTTGAACCGTCAGAGAGGAGATTTACTTTGCAAATTGTGCTATTTTTATCGCCGGCTCCTACATTGAGCCGATCCTGACGAATTGAGCTTGTTCAAGTCTTGGATTATGATGAGGTAGGTTTGTAGGCGATTCGACGATGAATTGTCTATATTCCTACCTTTTTCATTTTGCTCCTGTGAGTCTGTCAACATTGATGTCGGTCGGCTTTTCTGATTTTTTTAGATTCCTTCACGACCGTTGTTCGCCCGAGTCCGTGCTTCATCTCGTCGAGTTTTCGATATGACAGAAGTGTCAGCTAGTTCCGACGCCTTTTTCGAGCGTGGTGCGCTGCGCAAGGCTGCTGCCGCACGCAGTGCGCACACGCTGCATTGCGGCGCGTTGCAGCCGATCTCAACGACGCTTCAGTTTGTGGATGATGGAGGGATCCGCTTTGTTGTCCGCGTGCTGCAGCAGCAGGTTGCGCAGAAACAACTCGATGGCCCGAGCGGCGTGGTCTACCCGAAGCGGAACCCGTTTCTTCCCTACGATCCTGATCTTTTTGTCGCAAATCTCTCCGCCACCCACGTCTGCCTACTCAACAAATTCACCGTTCTCCAAGATCATACACTGATCGTGACCCGGTCGTTTGAGCATCAGGAACAGTGGCTTTCACGCGCCGATTTCGAGGCGTTGTGGGTGTGCATGACAGAATATGACGGATTGGGGTTCTACAATGGCGGCCTTAAAGCCGGAGCCAGCCAGCCACATAGGCACCTTCAGTATGCCCCATTTCCCTTGGTCCCAACCGGGCCGGGCATTCCGATCGAGACATTGCTGCCGGACGAACCGATCGGCAGGGTCACTGCCGTCCCGGCATTACCGTTTGTCCATGCCTTTGTGCGACTGTCCAAAGGCGAGCACAAGACCGACGCTCGTGCAGTCGACATGATTTTCGAGACCTACATGTCGATGTTGTCCTACATCAATTTCGATGTGCGCGGTGTGCGCCATGGCGGACATCAGACGGGTGCATACAATCTGCTGGCAACACGTAGGTGGATGTTGATCGTGCCGCGCAGTCAAGCAGGCGTCAGTGGCATCTCCGTCAATGCGTTGGGATTTGCCGGCCACCTACTGGCACGCAACTGCGATCAAGTCGAGATAATCCGAAGGCTTGGCCCACTCGATCTCCTTCGAGCCGTCGGGCTGTCGAAGTAGAATCTCAGCCTCCCCTCCCCCCTCTCTATCTCCCCTCACTATCTCCCCTTACCCCTTGCGCTTGTCTTGGACGGTGCGTCGAACGCGTCGCCCTGAACCTGGGATGGACCTTTGCCCTGACCACGGCAGAGTAATCAGCAGCCTTTCCCGCGTGTAGACATTGTGTAGCCACCGACGGAGTAGGATGAGGATGATCGAGTTTCTAGGCTAGACGGACCTTGGATCTCTTGTTTAAATAGGGAGGTTCATTCATGTTGGTCGACGGAAAAGAGATCTATGTGCGTGAGCTCGGCTACGATCGGCTGCGTGAAGAGGCCGATCGGCATCGATTCGAGCGAAATGTTCTGGGCGTTCGGACGGATCTGCCACGGCCTTGCTGTGTGACGCTGGTCTGGATTGGGCGACGACTGGTTGTGTGGGGACGGCAGCTGCAGACTAAGTACGGCGATTCTCTTTCAGAGGGTGACCTGCCTGCGGGCGCCCATTGATCCATTGAGGACAGCCAACTGGGGCGTCGGCATCCGTTTCACAGCTCGTGATTTTGGACGTGGAAGAGGAGGGCGAGATGGGTGGGACAGTGAAAAACAGGGTCGTTACGATATTCAAATCCGTGATCTGGATCTTGCTCTGCCTGAGTCTCACTGCTTGCCAGGCTTCCGCATGGGCCAGTGACAGCGAACTAGGGTTACCGCTTGCTCAGCCCGATGCAGATGTGCCCCTTCGCGTTCTCTATATCGGCAACCTCTGCGCGGGATGCGCCGACGCCCAACTCGAGCAGATCGCCGCCGGTATGGCGCCGCCACGCGTCGTTGAGGTGGACAGCGTTGTCATTCCAAAATATTGAGGCACATTGGCTGAGCACGCGGGCCGTGCAGAAACGCTGGAAAAAATTCGAGAAGGCGGTTGGGACTACGTCATATTGCAGGAGAACCTGATGCTTGGCGTGTTGTCACCTGACGACTATCTGGAAAGTGCACGAACTCTGGATCGGGTCGTGCGCGAAGTCGGTGGCAAGACGGTTCTGCTCATGCTCTGGGGATCCAAATACGATGCCCGTGTTACGGTCGATACACAGGCGGACGTGGTGCGCGAGATCGGCAAGAAGCTTGATGTGACTGTCGTTCCGATTGGCCCTGCATGGCGTCTGGCCATGCAGGAAAATCCTGATCTGCGTCTCTACGAATCGGGCAGCGACGCTGCCGGTCTCCATGGATCCTACCTGAACGCGGCGGTACTGACGGCCGCACTGATCAACGTCGATCCGTCTCAGTCAGCCTATCTGCCTCACGACGCTGAGGGAGAGCCGTTGATGACGCAAGAAGATGCTCAACTCCTGCGCCGAGTCGCGTGGCAGGCTGTGATGGCGCGCAATGCCGAGCCATGAAGCAGGGCGAAACGTGAAGCGTGATCCGTGAAGGGGCGCTCGTTGGTTTCACGCTTCATTTCTGAGACACCACTGGCCCGTATGAACGGTCGTGCACAAGCCGTTCAGCTGAGAGAGGAGGGAACGATGGCGACCAAGCCGGACTTTTTGATCAATGCTGACCTGCTGGATTGGGTGAAACAGATCCCGGACGAGCAAGAAGCCATGGACGCATGGTGGGAAGTCACCCAGTGGGCCGCCGAGTTCTATCGGCAGACGGGCGAGCCCGCGACCCTCAATGACCTCTATCAGGAATTGCCGGGCAGAGTGCCTGAAGAGGAATACGAGGCGGAGACGATGTGAAAGTCCATGATGAATTGAGCGATTCACCGTAGAGACAGGTCTTAGACCTGTCCCGGTTCCTGCGCGCCAACTTCTGATGACCAACGACCCCCTCTAGAGTTTATATCCGATGGCCCGCAGCAGATTCTTGCGCTCTGCAATGTCGGCTTCGCCCTCGATGCCCTGGCTGCGCATGCCGTCGATCACGCCGAGGATCCCTCGCCCGGCTTCGGTCTCGGCCACGATGACCTCGGTCGGATTAGCCGTCGCGCAGAAGGTATTCACAACCTCCGGCACCGCCTGCACCACTTTGAGAACATTGACCGGAAAGAAACCGGGTCCCAAAAAGAGGATGAATGCGTGGCCGGTCGACAGCGCAAGCGCATTCTGTTTGGCCAACTCAAGCATCGCCTCGTCGGTCCCGCTCCAGCGGATCAGGGCCGGGCCGGATGCTTCGCAGAAAGCAAGCCCGAACTTGATGCCGGGCACGGCAGTCACTAGAGCCTCATGCATATCCTCAACCGTCTTGATGAAATGACTCTGGCCGAGGATGAAGTTGATCTCCTCCGGTTTCTCGATTCGTACGGTTGTCAGTTTCATGGGTGGGTTTCTCCTGATTCTTGACAGATTCGCTTGGGCCGATCGATCAGTTCGTCTTGCTGCCGACTCAATCGGCTGGTGTCAACAACGTCTTGACGCCCTGTTTGCTCTCGAAAACGGCAAAGGCCTCCGACCACTCGGTTACCGGGAAGCGGTGGGTGATGAGTGGCTTGGTGTCGACAGCGCCGGTGGCCATCAGACACAGCGCCTTGCTCCAAGACGAGGGCACGCTGGCGTTGCTTCCGGTGACAGTGAGTTCCTTGTAGCAGACCTGGTCCAGATCCCAGGCGATGGACTTGCCGAAGAGACCGATCTGGGCGTAGCGACCTCGTCGACGCACTAAGGGCAGAAGCTGTTGCGCGGCCGGTCCTGCCCCGGAACACTCGTAGACCACATCGGCGCCAAGTCCCTCTTCGCTAAGCTCAGCGATAAGGTCTGCCGGATCGGCCTGTTGCACATTGAGCGTATAGTCGGCGCCCAACTCCGCGGCCAGCGCCAAGCGATGGCTGTCGGCGTCAGTACCCAGCATGACTACGGCTGCACCCGACGCTTTGACCACTTGCAGTGTCAACAGACCGATTGCCCCAGGGCCGGCGATGACGGCCAGGTCGCCGGCAACGATGGTGCGCATGTTGAGCACGCCGTGTACCACGCAGGCCAACGGCTCGGTCAAAGCGCCGGCCTCAAAGTCAACTGACTCCGGCAGCGCATGTAAGTTCGCCGCAGGCACGACCACATACCGGGTGAAGCCGCCATTGACGGCCGAACCAATCGATTTTCGTTGCAGGCAGAGGTTGGTGCGGCCATCACGGCAGTATCGACAGGTGCCGCAGGTCGAGAAGTAGGTCTCTGTCGTTACCCGTGCACCTTCTTCAACGCCCGATACTGTGGGACCTAGGGCGACAACCCGCCCCGCGACCTCGTGGCCCAGAACGACCGGCGGAATGGTCTTGAACTCATCGTGGTAGATGTGCAGGTCGGTGCCGCAGATGCCCGCGGCTTCCACCTCAATCAGAACTTCGCCCCTGCCGGGTTCGGGCACAGGGATGTCGCGCAGTTCGACATGGCCGACGCCGCGTTCCACTTTCATCACTGCCTTCATCTTCAAATGCTCCTCAATTCGATAGGGGTGTTGCCTCGTCGTAGGGACAGGTCTCAGACCTGTCCCTACTGCATTGTGACTACAGATCGACCGGCTGCCCCGTCCTGGCCGACTCTTCCATGGCCAGCAGCACGCGCGTGACGGCCACGCCGTCTTCACCAGTGGCAAGGACCGGCTTGTCCTCAAGCACGGCGTCCACGAAGCGAGCGATGGACTCGAGGACAAAGCCGCCAACGCGATGGTCGCCGGTCGGCGTCACACCGAGCACATCGCTATAGGCCATGGTCGAGTTCACGTGTTTCTCCAGCGCACCATGATGGGATGGGTTGGCATACATGGCGCCCTCACTGCCCAACAGTTCCAGCTTGAAATCGAAGACCATCGGCTGGCTGCGCGGCAGGATCCAGGCGTTCTCGAAGGTGACGACCGCGCCTTTGGCGAACTCGGCGATGGCGACATGGAAGTCGCTGGTGTCGATACCTTTGGCGCGCAGGATGCCGTCGCGCTGCACAGCGTAGACCCGGCTGACCTCGTCGTCCAGCAGAAAGCGCATCAGATCGACCGTATGGCTGGCCAGGAACCAGAGCGCCGACGAGCGGCCGGCCCAACTGAGCATCTCCATGGGCACAAAGGTGGTGTTGCTCAGCCGTACGTACGCATAGGCCGGTTCGCCTATCTCGCCGGCTTCGATACTCTCCTTGACAGCCACAAAGGGCGGATTGACGCGATTGTGGAAGTCAACCATCAATTTGACGCCATTGGCCTTGGCCGTGTCGACGATGGCTTGCGAGTCCTCGATGGTTAGCGCCAAGGGTTTCTCGCAGAGAATGTGCTTGCCTGCCTGTGCCGCAGCCAGCGCAATGTCCCGGTGGGCGAAATCGGGCGTGGCGATGCTCACCGCAGCGATGTCCGGACGGCGGAGGAGATCCTCGTAATTCGTGGTGTAGGCGCTGGCGCCATACTTGGCCGCGACGGTCTGAGCGCGTGCCTCATCGATGTCGCAGATGGCCACCAGCTCAACGTCCGGCAGCTTGCTGTAGGCCAGCGCGTGGTTCTCGCCAAAGAGCCCGGCGCCGATGACGCCGAATCCTGTTTTGTTCATGGTCTGCTCCTGTTTATGTGAAAAAGTGACGAGGTGAGGGGGTGTGGGTAAGATCATATAGATCGTCCGCGCTTCACCATGTCACCTTCTCACCCACACCCTCAATCAATCGCACCAATACCAGGCCGTGGATCGCGCCTACGATGGCGCCGGCGACGGCCAGAACCAACAGAACCGAGGTCACAGTGGCCCATGTTGGTCCATCGAACGGCACGAAGTTCATGCCGGCGAAGATGGCGACCATACCGCCGGCCCAGGCCAGGGCATTGGCTGGGATCCACCAGATGGCCCGGTCCACCCAGCGACGCAACACCCACCACTGGGGAGCGCCTAGAATCGGCCCCAGCACCAACCCCATCAGCGCCGCCAACAGGAAGACCATCCACTCGGAGATCTCCGGCGGCGTCGCGTCAGCCGCTTGCCGCGCCCATGTTCATGAGCGTGCTGGGGGCCATACCCAGCGTCCAGGCGACAAACGCACCCAACATGGTGGCTCCAATCCATGCCCGGGCACGCACCAGAGGCAGCGGCCCGCGCAAGACAGACCATTGACCATAACCGACGGCCATACCTTCGAACAATGTGCTGCCGACAATCACGGCCACGACCATGCCCACTGTGCCGATCTGGGCCTCCATCCTTCGGTCGGCCGCAATCCAGAGCAGGGCCGATGTTCCCAGCCCTATCATCTCGGCTAGAGAATTGGCGATGATCCATTTGAGATAGAATCTGTTTGACATTTACATATTTCCGAATTCAGTGTACGGACCTGGAGGAGCCATTCTTCTGCGTCCACTTGTGTGCATCCGCGGCCAAACAACGACGCTCATGAGTCGTGATCAGGGGACGAACCCACAGCAGGTCTTAGTGCAATCCGAGTCATCTCGCCGACCGGGGTGCCACGCATGGCGACAACGGCTTCGTCGGGCAGCTGTTGGATGGCCTCCACGGCATCACGTGCCCGATCGGCATCACCCGCCATGATGGCGTCAACGACGTTGCCCACAATCCTGCGTTCGTTGGCGATGATGCCCTCAGTCGTGATGTCCGCTCCCTCCCAATAGCGCATTCCGTGGAGGAGGTTCAACGGCCGGGCCAACAACATCAATACCTTGTTGTGGGTCGAGTCGAAAATTGCCTGCAGGAGCGCCATGTACTGCTCGGCCATTCTGTCCAACTCGAGTTGGGGCACCTCATCGATTGGCACCTTCCTCCACTGGCGAGCATGCTCTTCGTGATAGGTAAGGTACAAGCTGAGCCGCTCCTGAATCACAACGAGGTCATCTTCGGTTGCAGATGTTGCAGCCAGCGCGGCGACATTCGGCAGCAATATCTGCTCGAACTCTTCAACGTCCCAGGCTGTGGCCGACAAACGGCGTAGAGAGAGCAATAGGGCATCACCAAAGGCGCGATTTGCCACCGGAGTGACATAGACACCGGACCCTTGTTTGACGTCCACTAGCCCCTGGGCCATTAGGATGCGCGTGGCATCGCGGATCACAGCGCGGCTGACGCCGAACTGCTCACAGAGCGCAGGCTCGGTGGGAAGCACGTCGCCTTCGGTCAGGTCGCCGTCAAGGATCGACTCCTTGATGGCGAGAGCCACCTGCTCGGCCATTGTCTGTTTTCTAATCGGTATCGAGAACTGATGCGGTGTCGACATGGACGATCCTCTGCTGTTGCCTGTTGATGCGTAGATAGAAGAGCATGGAGCTACCTACGAGCAGCCCGGCGATGATCCATGCGCTGTTGATGCTCGTCTGCTGAGCTATCCACCCCAAAACGATGCTGGCAATAGTCGTGCCGACGTAGGCCGCCAGCGAGTCAATCGAGAGTACAGACGAACGTTGTTCGGATGGTATCTCCTCGGTTCAGCAACGTAGCATGGGGCGAGCCCACGATACCCATGTTGAAATAGACGAGCCAGAAGAAGAGCACTGCCATTGGCACTGAGACCTGCATGGCCAGCGCGATCAGGGCAAGGCCGCGCACTCCCTGGAATATGGCCGCAACCAGTGCATAGCGTTGGCCCGTCCAGCGGCTGATGGCAGTCGCCGCCATATTGCCGAACATGCCGGCGATGAAATTCCCCGCCATGATTATACCAAAATAGAGGCTTTTGCCGTCACTGCCGCCAAAGAGGTCGGCGAAGTGGGGCTGCCAGAGCAGCTCCAGACTGATGATGCCGGCTGCACTGCAGAGCGTCGCTGCCAGCAGGAGGCGGATGGTGGTGTTGCGGCGGCTGAGCTCGACGGCATCGGCAACCAGTTGTGGCACCTGACGGAAGGCTTGCCGCCAGTCGCTTGACGTTGCCCTATCTCGATCCTCGTGGACGAAAAAGTGGGTGACGGCAAATGCAATCAGATAGACAACCAGTGACGCAACCAGTGTCGTCGTGAAGGGTGTGAGCACGGCTGTGCCTTCGGGAGGCAACTCGTTGAAGAACAAAGGCATGGCGCTGCCAATCAGCGTGCCGATGCCGAGCGCCGCCAGCGTGAAAACACCGGCCCGCGCCAGCGGCGGCTGCAAGTCGATGTCGGGATCTTCAGCTTGTAGCGCATCGACAAACCAGGCGTCCAGCGCGCCTGAGGAAAGCGCACGACCGATACCGTTGAAGATAAAGGCCAGTAGAAAGGCAGCAAAGCTAAAGGCAACGAGATAGGCCAGCGCGCCCAGCGCCGTGCAAGCATAGGCCAGCATGGCGACCTGCTTGCGTCCGACCGCGTCTGCCAATCCGCCGGTCGGCACTTCCAGGAGCACAATGGTCAGCGAGTAGGCGGCCAGTAAGATGCCGATCTGCGCCAATGTCATGCCGCGGGATTGGACGATCAGCACGCCGATGGCTGCAGGCAGGGCCACGGCCAGCCAGAAGAGCGAGAGGATCAGGTAGTAGGTCCGTTGCACTTGGCGCACGTTTCGCATTGAGAAAGCTCCCTAGAGTTCACAAATTCATATGATGACATGATTAATTTTAGAGTTGGATGAATGGTTTGTCAAGAGGGAACCGGATGTGGACGCATTTCACGCCGGGGGCGGGTTTGCCTCACCTCACCACACCAGGATGCCTCAGGCGTCCCGGCGGTCCCTCTCCAATTTTTGGAGAGGGGCGCGTAGCCACCGCTTTGAGCGTCGGTTTTCGCCGCTATCTTGCCGTAGCCATCCTGTTGACTTTGTGTAGCCACCTAGGCGTTATGCTGTTGTCGTTGTACCGGAATCAAACCATCAAGTAGGCTAGCAAGGAGAAAAACGATGTCAATCCAACAGAGAAATACGGAGTTCCTCAAGGCCCTAACCGCGGACTTCTGGAACACTCATAATATTGGCGCCTTCGACAAGTACTTCGATGCTGATTTCGTCATGCATGACGCCGATGGGGACAAAAGCCGCGACGAATTTCAGCAGCTATGCCAGGCATACTTCTCCGCCTTTCCCGACATCCAGATTGTTGCAGAGGGTTGGGTAGCCGAGGGTGACAAGGTGACGAAAATCTGGACCGCTCACTCAACCCACTTGGGCGATTTCATGGGGATTCCTGCTTCGGGGAACCGGATGGAGGTCAAGGGGATAGAGGTTTATCGGGTCGCCAATGGAAAAGTTGCTGAAATTTGGGCCAGCATGGATGTCCTTGGCATGATGCAGCAAATGGGTGCCATTCCGATGGCCGCGGCCTAGATCGATGTCGGCTTGAACGGCAGGGCCTCTTTGTTCGGCAACGAACACGTCGCTCATAGAGGCCCTGTTTCTGTACCGACCGCTGGTTCGGTTAGCCCATCAACTCCAGGAATCGGATTGCAGCTTTGATGCCTCGGGGGAAGTTGGCCAAGATGATGTGCTCGTTCGGTCCGTGGTTTTGGCCGCCCTTGTAGCCGTAGCCCATCTTGACCAATTGGTCTGATGCACTGTCCAATGTGGTGGAGATGGGCACACTTCCGCCGGCCATCTCGAAAATGGCGGGCTTGCCCCAGGCAAATGCGTAGGCCTCGGCTGCGGCGCGCATGGCTGGCGTGTCGAACTCGGCGCGCTCTGCGGGCGCGCCCTCGTCCAGCCGGATCAGTTCGCTGGTCACTGTGGGCGGTGTCAGGCGGGCGATATGGTTTTGGATCATCTCGAAGATGGCGCCCGGTTGCTGTTTGGGTACCAGACGGGCGCTGAGCTTGGCCATGGCCTTAGCGGGCAAGACTGTCTTGAAGCCGTCTCCCGCATAGCCGCCGCTGATGCCGTTGATTTCCAGTGTGGGGCGGATGCCAACCCGCTCGTGTAACAAATAATCGGGTTCGCCCCAAGCCAGGGGCGCAGCCACGCTGCGCTGCCAATCAGCCTCAAACCAAGGGGCTAGATCGGCGAGACGGGCGCGTTCCTCGTTCTTGGGCGTAATCACGTCGTTGTAGAAGCCGGGCACGGTGACTCGCCCATCCACATCGTGTAATTGGGCGAGAATTTCGCACAGGGCCTGGGCCGGATTGTGCACCGAGCCGCCATAGATACCGCTATGCAGATCGCGTACCGGGCCATTCACGTACAGTTCCATGGTGACGATGCCGCGCAATCCAAGCACTAGAGACGGCTGAGCCGGGGCGACAATGCCGCCGTCGGATATGACACAGACATCGGCGCGAATGCGCTCGGGGAACTGTTCGGCAAAGGCGTTGATGTTCTCTGAGCCGGACTCCTCCTCGCCTTCCAGCAACAGCTTCAGGTTGACTGGCGCGCCGCCGGTGGCCAGCAGCGACTCGATGGCCTTGAGCTGGGTTATCACATTGATCTTGGAGTCGGTGGAGCCGCGGCCATAGAGCCTGCCATCCCGTTCAACGACTTGGAAAGGCGGCGTCTCCCAGCCGTCCTCCATGGCCGCCGGCTGCACGTCATAGTGGCTGTAAATCAGAACCGTCGGCGCATCCGACCCGGCCCCATGCCATTCGCCCAGTACCAGTGGATGGCGCCCCTCAGGCATCTTGATGATCTCGGCCGACTCAAAGCCAATTCGCTGCATGTCTGCGGCCAGCCAGTCGGCGGCGCGCAGCACGTCGGCGGCGTGTTCCGGCTGGGTGCTGACACTGGGAATGCGGATCAGATGTTTGAGTTCTTCGAGGAAGCGGTCTTGATTGGCCGCTGCATAGTCGTATGCTAAAGAGTCGTATGCGGAAGTCATTGGTTTTCCTTCGGTTGCAGAGATGTCTGGAAGATGAAGCGGTCCAGCCCAACGACCACCAGGGTGGCCAGCAGCCATGTCGTCACCTGCAGTGTGGGCGAGGCGGCGAAGAAATTGCCGGCTGTTGTGATGTATCGATGGGCCGGCGGCGTGGCCACGAGATGATGGACCAGCGGCAGGAGCAGATAGTTCACATTCAATCCAGCGACTAGAATGCTGACCGGATTGAGCCTCGCCTTGCCAAGGCGTTTGCAGGCGAAACCCAGACCGGCGACAGCAAGGGTGGAGGCTATCAGGCTCAACATGGTCATTGCCAGCGCGGTTTTCTCTGTGAGGATTCCCCGGCTTGGGAGCTCTACAGCATGAAAGACGAGCAACAGCGGCATAAGTGCGAAGCCGAAGAACGTCAGCCAAATGAGCTTGGCCGGATGTTGGGCGGCAAGGGCACCGGCTGGCAATGCTAGAGCTAGCCCGATCAATGTCACTCCGGCAGTGGTCAGCGCCAGGCCAAGTGGTAGTGTCGGCCAATTTTGGGTCATGGTGATGGCGAGAATGCCCAATGCAATCGGCACTGCGCAGATTAGCCAGATCTGCTGCCATCGTGGCGGCCGGTGGGTGAGATGGCCCGACTTGTTGAGCCGTCCCAGAATCCAATTGAGCGCGACATTCATGACCAGAATGACACCTGAGGCTACAAGCCCAGCCATCCAGTAGCGACTGCGGGTGACAGCGTCAAAGGGCTCAGCTCCCAGGTGTGTGTAGAGGAAGATCGAGTAGCGGTTGGCCACCGCAAACCAGATGTAGAAGAGTGACAGGACGACTGTGCAGATCCAAATGCTGTGAGCGATGGAGACTGGCCAATCACTTTGGCTCTTCATGATCGCACTCATCGGTCGAACGGTTAATGGTGAACGGTTAATGGTGAACGGTTAATGGTGAATTGATAACCGGTCGGTGCACCCATCGTAATCTCTGGGCCGCGCATTCAGTTTGCACCGGTACCAATTCACCGTTAGTCGCAAGGTCGGTCAATGCCTTGATCGGGAAGCTGTCACGCCACTCAGCCAAACTACAGATCCACAATCGTGCCGTTGCCTTCAGCGTTGGCCAGCAGATCGAGGGCCGCAAGGAGCACCGCGCGTTGACCATCGACATCGTTGGGTAGGCCAACAGGCCGCCCCAAGAGGGTGGGCGTGACCAGCACGCGCGGCAGCGACATGGCTTCCAGCCGATCTCTGAACGGGGCCGCTGCGATGATCACAGTTGGAATGCCGGATTCTTCCAACAGGCGGGCGACATGTCCCACGGACATGTGGCAGACCGGTCAGACCGGCACCAGAACGGCTCCCTCGATGCCCTTTGCCAGCCATTCGGCAACCCACTCAGGCCCGGTGCGCCGCATGAGACGCGTCTGGGCACAGGCGCCGACGAACGAATAGGCGTTGTCCATCAGGTCGCCGACGAGACCGTCTGCCAGCAGTTCCTTCATGCGAGAGATCGGGAATGCAACGTTGGGATCAGCCTGAGCGCTGCGAATGTCGTAGCCGCCATGGCGAACGCGGAGATTCGCTTCAGCTGTGTTGAAGGGAATCGCAGAGAGCGACGGCTCTTCTTTCAGGAAGTCGTTGATGCGCTCTGACGCCTCCTCCTGACTCATGTTTTTTGCGCCGAACGGTTCCGGGTCCTCCCCATCGACGAAGTGGCCGCTGGACGTAATGAGCGCAAGACGCATCTCTGAGATGGGCTTGGTCGGCACTACAAATGGCCCGTCATCATATTCCCACGAAGAGGCGCCTGAGTAGCTGAGAGACTGGTACTCCAGCGCAAGATCGGCCAAACGGCTCACGTCGCCCTCGTCGATGGCCTCAGTCAATTGCCGGAGCAGATCTTGTAGAAATTGAGCCGCCTCGTCGTCAGAGAGACCTTTCATAAATTTGAAGTTGTGATCGGCGCGCGATCCGTACGAGAATGAGTTCTTAAAATCCGTGAATGATTCGCCTACGGCTTCCTGGGTCATCCTGTTTTCCTCCTCAAGAGCCCACAATTCTATCGGGCAAAATGATGATTGAGAGCTTGAAGCATCCAATGCGTTTCATTGTCATCGGTTGCCGGGCAATTGTCAAAGCGGCATTGAAATGGCTTCTGGGGAATGGCGGTTCTAGGGTACAATGCACGCTGATCTGGCTTCATCCGATTTCGAGATTCAGGGAGTTCTGTCAATGAGTGAACCATTTTACGTCCCCAAAAAAGTGATGGCCGTCTTTGCCCATCCCGACGACATTGAGTTTGGCTGCGCTGGAACCATTGCCCGCTGGATGAAGGCCGGGGCAGAGGGTTGCTATGTGTTGCTGACGAGCGGCGATGTCGGCATCGCAGATGCAGGGATGACCAAGGCGCGTGCGGCCGAGATTCGCGAAGCGGAGCAGACCGCAGCGGCCAAGGTTGTCGGCGTGGAGGAGGTTGTCTATTTGCGGGAACCGGACGGCATGCTTGAAAACACCCTCTCATTGCGCAAACGGCTGGTCCGCGAGATTCGCCGATTTCAACCCGAGGTTGTCATCTGTGGCGATCCGACAGTGGTTTTCGCGGGCAGCAACTACATCAACCACCCCGATCATCGGGCAGCCGGTGCCGCTGCATTGGACGCCGTCTTTCCGGCGGCAGGGCAGCCAAACCTGTTTGAGGAGTTGGCTGAAGAGGGGCTGGCTGCTCATAAGGTGCGCAAGGTCTATGTGATGAATTTTGGCGCCGACGGCGACACGTACGTCAACATCAGCGAGACCATGGATCTGAAGCTGGAGGCATTGCGCAAACACGAGAGCCAGATCCGAGAGTGGGATCCCGCTCCGATGTTAAGTGAGTGGGCTGCGTCGGCTGCTTCGGGCAAGGAGATGACCTATGCTGAGTCGTTTCGGGTGATCACGCTGGAAAGTGATGAGGCGTGGGCCAAGCGCAATGGAACGGATCAGTAGGGCGGATAGACCTGAGTGAAGAGCGGTAGGTCCTCGTTTGCTTCCTTGACAAAGACGATCTCGCGCCGGCCCGACGTCCAGCGATAGCAATACCAGACATTGCGCACCCGGTCGTGGGCGTAAAGTTCTTCGCCGGAAATGTCCTGGAAAACCTCAGTGTCGTACCATTCACCCAATGATTGCAGTGAGTCAAACCCTTTGACAATAACCTTGTTTCTCATGGCTGGATGGTCCCGCTTTATGGCGGCCTCTCTAAGGCCTGGTGCGTTGTTGGCCTGGATTCACTCTAAACTGAAGCCACGACGAGATCAACTCTTTTGGCATTGAGAGATCTTGGCCTTCGGCCTGAGATTGGGAGATTCCTGAAGAGTCCGCAATCGCTCAATCCCTGAATCTCTAAATCCTTAAATCCTTGTGGCCAGAAACTATCGATCTCGCAGAAATGTCAGTTTAGAGGCCGGTTGGCGTCATCATTGTGCCAGGAACGGTCGGCCATGGCAACCCCTAATCATGCTTTTTGCCATCCGGCGATGTAGGCATTCAACGAATCGTTGAAGGCCGCATCCAGATCGCCGCCGCGCTGAAGCTGTTGGTGCACCTCAAGCATTGCGTAACCGTGGATCAGGGCCAGAAAGCCGCGCAGCGCGTTCAGCGATGCCGCATCGCCGGTCACTTCCGCCATGATAGCCTGAATGGGCAGAATCATCTCCACGAGCAGATTTTCATCCGGTCGCGTCAAAGCGACTTCGGCCGTCATGGCAAGGACATAGCGACGCGGTTGCTCATGTGCGAAGTGACGGAATGCATGGGCGACGGCTCTGAGACGGGCTGATGGCGTAGCAGGAGCGCCGGCCAGTGCTTCATCAAAGGCTGCAAACATCGCTTCCAGCGTACGCAGGTTGACGGCCTGCAGAAGCGCGGCCTTGTTCTTGAAGTAGCGATAAAGCGAGGGCGCTTTGACGCCCAGGGCTTCTGCGAGTTTCCCGAGGGAGAGGGCGTCGACGCCCTCTCCCTCAATGATCTCGCAGGCCACAGCAACTATGCGATCGGGGTCGATTTGGCTTGGATAGGGCATGGGATCGGGCTTTCCTCATTAATCGATATTCAGTGACTCTACTGCAAAAAGCCTTTTTCGGCACAGATTCACACAGATGAAAAAGGATTAGACACAGATGGTACTGGGATACCTCTGGACATCCGCAAGACATCTGTGAAAATCAGGCCCTTATCTGTGTGAATCTGTGGCAAATTTTAGTTCTTGCAGTGGACTGACTGATATTCGTCTAGACGCGATCCAGATGGGTCTGCTTGAATCCGCTCTCATACTTCAGTCCGTAACCAACCACTCGATCCACGGCAATGTGAAAGATCCAGATCAACGCGATCTGCATGCCCAACGGCCAGGCCAGTAGCCAAGCCAGTGCACCCAGCACAAGCGGCGTGGAATAGATGTGCACCGCATTGTACACCATGGCGCCGACTCGATTTCCAAGCAGATAGCCGAGCATGGCTAGATCCGGCAGCAGAAAGAGGAGTAGAAAGAGGATCCAGCTGTAGTCGTTTACGGCGTAGAGCGCGAGGGCAACGGCGGCAATGGCCCCGTTTTCGATCTTTAGCATCCATCCCTGTGTCGATATGGAACTCGACTCTTTCGTGTTCAGTTTGTCTGCGGTCATCTGTTGCATTGCCATTGGGTTCTCCTTGAATTCTCAAAACTAATATTGTTAATCTTCAAGATTAATTATATTAGTTTTTGGAGAATTGTCAAGCCCCAATTTCAGCAGGTCACGAATTGTCATTCAGATCAGTTTTGCTTGCCTAGCGTGGCCTTGCCGCGCTTGCGTGCCGTGGCTCGCAGATCGGCGAAGTGGTCGGTCTCGTCGACGATGGCGCCGGTGAGAGTCTCCAAAACGTCTTCCAAGGAGACGACGCCGGCTACGCCGCCAAACTCGTCAATCACGATCGCCAGGTGGCGTCGCGATTCCTGGAACGTGAGGAGCAGTCTGTCGGCACGCACGTATTGAGGAATGAACTGTGTTTCATGCACGAAATCGGTCATCTCCTGACTTTCCCGACCTTCTACTAGGGCGATCAACAGTTCGCTCTTGAATGCCATGCCTTTGACGTCATCCGGAGAGTCACCGACGATGACGATGCGGCTGTGGGGTGACTGAACAATTGCATCTTTGGCATGGCCAAGGGTTTCGCTTTCGCCCAGTGAGGTCATCGCGACCCGCGGCGTCATCAGATCGCCGGCTGTCAAGTCGTTCATCCGAAAGACGCGCTGGATCATCTCCGACTCGTCCTGCTCGATAATCCCTTCTCTGCCGCCGATGGCCGCCAGCATGCGAATCTCGGCTTCATTGGTGGTGGGGATGACCTGGCCTTTGGTAATGGGTGCCGTCAAGTGTTCGATGAGCCAAACAATCGGTGTCATCAGAAATGTAAGTATTTGAACTGGCCGTGCCGTGGCCAAGGCAATGGGCATGCAGTACCGTTCGCCCAATGTCTTGGGGATGATTTCTGAGAAGACGATTACCAGAAAGGTCAGAACAGCGGAGAATACGCCAACCCACGCATCGCCAAGGACCGTCGCCGCGATGCCGCCGACGGTGATGCTGCCCACGATGTTGGCGATGTTGTTGAGGATGACGACGGTGGCAATGGGGCGACTCATCTTTTCGCGGATCTGGAGCAGCGGTTTTGCGCCGCGTCGATTCTCGTCGGCTAAGCGCCGAACGGAGATTATCGGCGCCGAAAAGAGCGCCGCTTCAGTGCCCGAACAGAGGCCCGACGAGACAAGGACGATGGTGACCGCGACTATCAACATTAACATCTAGCGGTTCCTGACGTCAGCAGAGATTGACCCGCTGCCAAGCGCGCCCGAGGTTGGTTATCCGACGCGGATGGCGTTCGACTTGGGGCCATCGTGGCTGAAGCGGCCCACAGGAATCTGTTTGGTTGATCCATTGGTCAGCATGTTCTTTCTGTATGGCGCAAGCTCTTCCAGCCACTATAGCGCAACTTGATGAGAAATTGAAGCCATGCTAGAGTGCGAATTCATGAGTACGCCAGCGATTATCTACTATTTGGAGATGACTGACCCCGGAAGGCTTACGCCTGCGACGCGATCAGTCGAAGGACTCTCTATTGTTCAAGCCCAGATCCCGTTGCCTTCGCTGAATCGCTTTCTCTACAGCGCGGTTGGCGCAGATTGGGATTGGATAGATCGATTGGTTTGGTCGGATGATCAGTGGAAGACATGGGTGGATCGTCCGCAGCTGGCCACCTGGCTGGCCTACCTCCACGGCACGCCGGCCGGCTACTTCGAGCTGGAAATGCAGCCGGACGACAGCGTTGAGATCGCCTATTTTGGGCTTCTGCCCCAGTTCATTGGGCAAGGGATCGGCGGTGTTCTGCTCACTCGGGCAATCGAGTCCGCATGGCAGATGGGGGCCGAGCGAGTCTGGGTCCACACGTGTTCGCTTGATCACCCCCAGGCGTTGAGAAACTATCAGGCCCGCGGTTTGCAGATTTTCAAGACCGTTACGGCCGGTGAAGAAAGCTAGTTATCCATGTAGGAATCCTCTGCAAAAGGGATCTTGACACGAATTTACACGAATGAGTCTTCTGCAAAAAGCCTTCTTCGCCACAGATTCACACAGATGAAAAAGGATAAGACACAGAGGGTACTGGGATACCTCTGGACATCTGTAGGACATCTGTGAAAATCGAGTCCTTATCTGTGTGAATCTGTGGCAAATTTTAGTTTTTGCAGTTGAGTCACGAATCAAAATAGGAGAACGCCATGTCCTGGACATTCGAACGGGTTGCGGGTCCATTCAACTTCACCGAAGGGCCGGTATGGAACGGCGAAGCGCTGCTCTTTTCCGATATTCCTTCGAGCCGTACCCTTCGCTACGATCCTTCAAGCGGCGAGACAACACTCTTTTTAAAAAGCACGGAGGAGGCCAACGGGCAGACGCTGGATCTGGAGGGGCGACTGATTCAGGTTCGACACAAAGGACGCCGCGTTGTTCGCTACGAATCGGACGGCAGCTTGACCACATTGGCCGATCGATTTGGTGAGCATAGGCTCAACAGCCCAAACGACGTCGTCGTTGATGCCCTGGGTCGGGTCTGGTTTACCGATCCGCGCTACGGCGATGTCCGCGATGATATGGAACTGAAGCACGAGTCGGTCTACCGTCTCGATCCCACATCAGATGGCGGGTTTTCAATCAAGCGGATTACCTTCGATACGACCTGTCCCAACGGCCTCATTGTCACGCCCGAGATGGATACGCTTTACGTTGCCCAAAGCAAATACGGTGAGGGCGAGCTCCGGGAGCTGCGCGCCTATCCGATACTAGAAGACGGCTTGGTCGGCGCTTACGAGGTGCTGCACGATTTCTATCCGCATCGGGGCATTGATGGAATGCGGCTTGACGAGCAGGGCAACATCATCGCCTGCGCCGGTTGGGAAAAGAGTGGGCCCGGCCCGATGATCTATGTGCTGACGCCTACTGGCCGCGTCCTGGAGACGCATCCAACGCCGGCCAATCCGACCAACTGTTGCTTTGGCGACGCCGACCTAGGCACGCTCTATGTCACGGCGGCAGATGGGTGCCTATATCGGGCACGTACGGATCGTCGTGGCATGTCGGCAGTGTAGCGTATCCGCACCATCTGTGCAGAAGCAAAGGCCCAGCCTCTTCGTTCCAAACGAAGAGGCTGGGCCTTTGGGTTTCTATCTCGACAAGCAGCCGTCAGGCGGCCTTGGATTTCATGCGTCGGATCTCGTACATCCGACCGCATGGCCGGCGAAGTAACCGACGTGGTAGGGTTCCCTAGTCACATCTCATCGTACGTGGATGATTGACGCCATGCCAGACCTTTTTGTACTGGCTGCGGGGACGACCGGACCGCTCGGCGATATTGGCGTCGTCTTCGCCCTCTGCAACCTGGTCCATTTGGGCAGGCGTAGTGTCTTGGGCGGGAGCGGCTTCTTCACTGGCCGCATCATCTGCGCCCGCATCATCTGCGCCCGCATCATCTGCGCCTGCATCATCTGCGGCTTCTTCGGTGACTACCTCTTCGTCAGCGGCTTCCTCAGTAGTTTCTTCGACTGCCTCATCCGATGCTGCCTCATCAACGGCAGCATCCGCAACTGCCTCAATACCCAGGACGCTATCAATGATATGCACAACGCCATTGGAGGCAGCAATGTCAGCCTCGACAACTGAAGCGCCGTTGATCGTAACGCTATCTCCGTCGACAACGACTTCCAGCGCGTCACCGAGCGCGCTCACAGGGGCCTCCCCACCCAGGTCGGCAGCCATCAATTCACCACCAACCACGTGGAGAAGCAGGACATCGGTCAAGCCTGCTGTATCAGCCAATAAGGCTTCCAGGTCTTCGGCTGCGATGGCCTCGAAGGCTGCGTTGTTCGGCGCGAAGACCGTGAACGGACCTTCGCCTGCCAGTGTCTCACCAAGACCGGCTGCTTCGATTGCCGCGACCAATGTGGAAAGATCCTCGTTCGCCTGAATCACTTCCAAAACGTTGCCTTCCTCTTGATTCAGCGGTGCGGCTTGAACCAGGATTGCGCCCGTCATCAGAAAGGCGACTACGGCAACCAATGTGACTGCCTTCAAATAGATTCGATTCATGGTAGTTCCTCCAGATGGATCTGACAGCGTGGTAAAGAAAGGAAAAGTTCTGTGGCGATGGTGGGTCAACGATAGCGTCATGGCGACGACCACATCACTGACTGTGGATTATAGGCAACGCTCTCGTTCATGTCAAACAGGATATCAGGGTTTTGTCTGACAATAGCCCACCGGGAGGCCTGGACTGCTGGATCTGGCCATCAATTGCGCTGATCTACTGCGATCTTCTATACTGTGGGAACCTATCGACGTTCGGATAATGATCCGTGGTTATTGAGCGAGAACGAGGACGAGAACGAGAACGAGGACGAGGACGAATCTTTTTCTGAACATCTATGGGAGGAGTTCAATGAACAAGTACAACGATCCACGCAGTCCGGTCTTGCTGCAGTCTCATGGCGGGATCGATGAGTTGATCGGCATCTATCGTGATGGATTGCTGCAGGATACGCTGCCATTTTGGATCGATCATGCCATCGATCATCAACAAGGCGGCTTCCTTTTCTCGCTTGATCGATACGGCGCCGTGATCGATACCGACAAGGGCATGTGGCAGCATGGACGGTTCACATGGCTGCTGGCTACGCTCTATAGCGAGGTGGAGCCGCGTGAGGAGTGGCTGGCGCTGGCCAGGCACGGCATCGACTTCATCCGCAAACATGGCTTCGATGCCGACGGTCGTATGTTCTTTCAGGTCACCCGCGATGGGCGACCGATCCGCAAGCGTCGCTATCTCTTCACTGAGACCTTTGGAACGATTGCGCTGGCCGCCTATGCAAAGGCGGCCGGTGATGAACAGGCGCTTCAGGAAGCCGTCGATCTCTTCGATCTAGTTGTCCACTACTTGACCACGCCAGACCTGATCCCGCCCAAGTTTACCAACACGCGGCCCACAAAGGGGCTGGGAATCCCCATGATCATGATCGTCACCGCACAGATTCTACGCGATGCCGTCAGTGATCCGACGGTCTACAACGACTGGATCGATCGCAGTATTGCTGAGATCGATCACGACTTCATGAACTCGGATTTCAAGGCTGTGATGGAAACGGTTGGTCCCGACGGTCAATTCATCGACCACTTCGACGGACGCACGATCACGCCCGGCCATGCCATCGAGGCTGCTTGGTTCATCATGATGGAAGCCAAGCAGCGAGGCAATGATCCGCGCCTGCTGGCGATCGGCAAGACGATCCTCGATCGGAGTTGGGACCAGGGGTGGGATGCGGAGTATGGCGGGATCCTCTACTTTCGGGATGTCAAGGGATTGCCCGTTCAAGAGTACTGGCACGACATGAAATTTTGGTGGCCACAGAATGAAGCGATCATCGCAACACTGCTTGCCTATCAGATGACCGGTGATGAGCAGTATGCACGACGACACCAGATGATTCACGAGTGGACCTACGCCCATTTTCCGGATCCGGAATACGGGGAGTGGTTCGGTTACCTGCACAGAGATGGGCGGCGTTCCGTCTCGCTCAAGGGCAATTTGTGGAAGGGGCCGTTTCATATGCCCCGTATGCAGTTGGTCTGCTGGCAGATCCTTGAGGAGCTTCGACAGGGTCGGTGACTGTGGTGTGAGCCGACTGAAGCGCCTTCCTCGCCGCAGATTTCCAGTGATGGAAAGCGGATGAGACACAGATAGTATTGGGATTATTCCGGACATCTGCAAGACATCTCTGATAATCAGGTGACGCCACTGCAAGAACAAAAGATCAGCCACAGATGAACACGGATGGATTCAGATAACCACAGATAAGGTCTGATAGCAAAGGAGTGGCTCAAGATTCATCTGTGGAAATCAGTTGTTTATCTGTGGAAATCTGTGGCAAATTTACCTCTTTGCGGTAAACTCATCAGGTTCTATCTGTGACTACTTATCTTGCTTGTAGCAAACTCATCGCTGCCCGGATTCCAGGGTCCAACTGTCAAGTTTGACATGGTCAGAGACGCCTTCATTCGTTGTCACGGGCAAGCGCGCCCAGTCTTGGGGCGAATAGAGACCGACTAGCACGTCGTAATCGCCGCCCTGGATGTTGGTCAGGGGCAGCCATGTTTTCTGGGCGATGATGTCGCCTGGCTCTAGCCCGCGCATGGCGGTCTCCCAGCCGTCAAACTGGACCACTTTGTCGGTCGTTCCGACATTGACCAGGTGAACGAAGCTCGAGAGTGGGCGTCCTCGAGTTGGGGCGGGCATCGGCATCCGTTTCTCGCCGACCTTCCAAAAGAGCGTGATCTCCATGATCGTATCGACCACCGGCTCTATGGGCGTCACACTGTAGCCGATCAGATGGAAGACGTCATCGAGATTTGCATCGACCGCATGGAATGATCCATCCGTCGGCGGCGCATAACCTTCACCCAGTGGATAGACGGTCGTCTCCGGCGAGCGCGTCCATTTGATCATCGCTCGATGGTCCTCATTGATCCCCATGGCCTCGGCCGGGATGGAGGCCACGTCCTGTCCGCTGATCTGACCACGACCGACTGTCACCGCGTCCGGATACTCAACGTTGTACAGATAGATTGAGTATCCCGCACGTGCATCTGGCCGGCGGTCCCGGAAGAAGGCATAGAGATCGACGCTCTCCGGCTGCATCAGACCGAGGCGCAGGCTGGTGGCGCTGATGGCATACCAGCCCGGCTCAGGCGAATGGGGGTTGTAGGCGCTTAGTTCAATGCCCTCGACAAAACGCAGATAGCCTGGCAGCGGCGAATAGGAGACGCCGTAGTGTTCGGGGACGGCCTTGCCGAAGTAGGCAAGGTTCACGCGCTCGATGCCCTGTTGATCCATCACTTCGCGCAGGGCAGGCAAATCTTGGCCCCAGTCCAGATTTGAGTCGACCAGGATGTTGCTCCAGTTGGTCCAGTTGCCGGCGAGTTCGTTGAAGAAGCTCTCGTAATCTGGGAAGAAGCGGAGTGTGCTTACCGCCAGCCAGAGCACGAGCAACGCCTGGGTCGCCAATCCGATCGTTCGTTTGCGCTCCTTCAACGTTTGCACCCAAATGGACGTGTTTCCCGCCCAGACCAGAACAAATGGAATCGCCGGCAACATGTGGCGGTAGCCAATGGTCAGAACACCGCTCAGCCCGAGCACCAGAAAGACCAGCGGCAACGCCCAGAACATGACCTGTCGGCGCCACAGGCCGTGGATCAACAGCAGGACCAACCCGCTGAGCGACAACAGCAGGGTTGGCAAAGGCGTCTTGACGCCTAGAGCGACCGGGAAATAGGCGGGCCAGCCTGCGGCCGACGCCTCGCCCATGAAGAAATCCAGACGGGCCCCGACCAGTCCGACGATGCGGAAGTAGGTGTTGTAGAGATTCTGCCAGTAGAAGGGCGCCGGAAGCGGAAGCCTCAGCGGTAGGTCCGTGTCGCCAAAATCGAAGCCGTAGACCGCCCAAATCACTATCAGCGAGGCAACACCGATTCCCACAAGACCCAGCAGGCGGCGACCAAGTTCTTGCGCTGTGCTGGGTCCTTCGGCTGGGCCCGTGCCGATGGGGTACAACAGTACGATTAGCAGCGCGGCCGGCCAGAAGAGCAACCCTGTGTATTTGGCCGTCATGGCCAGTCCTACAAAGATGCCGGACAGCAACAGGCTGTACCATTTGCCGCGATCCAGCCAGCGCCATAACTGCCAGATCGCGATGAATAGAAAGCAGGTTAGGCCGAGATCGGTGGTGACGAAGCGGGAGTGAGCCAGTAAATTTGGATCGAATACGGTAAGGACAAAGACCAGCCAACTCCCAACAGGGCCGAAGAACTGTCTGGACATCGCAAAGACCGCCAGGAGCAGCAGCAGACCAACGAGCATGATCGGGACACGTGCCCTATTCAGGAGGTCTCTGGCATTGTCGTTGCTCTCCCAGAGGAAGAGATCTGAGAAGCGGAAGCGGTCGCCTGTTTCCCAGGCCTCGCTATCCATGGGTAGGGCGATCTCATTATCCGGCAGCAGCGACAGCCCGGCGATCATGCCCATCAAGGGCGGATGGTTGGTGGCCAGTCGAAAATCGCCGGCGCGCAGATAGCTGTAGCCGGCGGCGAGGTGATACTGCTCATCAAAGATGGCGGACTTCTGGGGGGCGGACAGATAGACCTGGAGGAAGAATGTGGCCAGGCCGGCGATCAGCAGCAGCCATTCCCACCAGGCCAAGGGCCAAGCGTCTGCGCGCGTATCGGTTGTTTGCCGGATCGACTGACTGGCCATGCTTGCCTGCTAATCCAAAACTCAGTGAGACCACTGCAAAAAGGGATCTTGACACGAATTATCACGAATCTTCTCTCTGGGGCGACGACACAGTTCGTGTAAATTCGTGACCATTCGTGTCAAGAAAAGGCTTTTTGCACTAGAGTCCTCAGTAGTCCACGATTTGTTGTTTTGAGCGGGTTCACGCAGCCACTCGTACTCTGGCAAAACACCAACGAAGAATCTTGCTTTTGCCCAAATCGTGTGCTACTGAAACTCGTGTCAGACTGGAAAGTACGGTCTGCGAATATCGAAAAAGGCCCTCAGGCGCTGGGTATTCGCCGTTGTTGGGCACGAACAAAATGCCGGAACCAGCAAAATGGTGAAGGTGATGAAGACGCACCACCAGATCGTTCGATCGTTATCCGGATTTTTTCAGCCCAATCCGTGGTCTATCTGCGTTCTCTCCGACAAACCGCTAGTACACGACGGCGTAAGTAGACCCATGGGCCGTAGGTCACGCTATCAGCGTGACAAGCCTCGCCAATCAGAGTGCTCCAAAGGTACGAGGAGTCGTCCGGCTGATAGCCGGACCTACGAACCGTGGGCCCATTTCCGCCGCGCTGTGCTGGCCGGAATTTGAATGTCGTCATTTTCGCAGCATGACCGGTGAAGCTGCAGCTCATCTTACGTTGACGTCGGCATAGGTCTTGAGTTCCAGATAGTCGCCGCCATTGGGCACTGAACTGTCGACGACAGAAAGCCGCTCCCCGCTTTCTGGATCGTAGAGCCCGACCTGCAGTCGATAGGGCGGCGTCCCGCCAGCTTCGGCTGGGACTCGATAGTCATCGAAGTAGATCATCTGTGGCGTCCAAGTGCTGGTCGGTGCGTCGAGTCCGCCCGGCGGCTGGTCCCACTGACCGATGAGATTTCCGTCAGCGTCGACGATGTGCAGAAAAACAGTGTAATCGCCTTCGATACCATCTTCCGTCTTCCAGAAGAGCGTAAATCGATTGTCATCATCTAGGCGATCCGGCAGTCCGGCGCTTGTCAGTGAGAGCTGGTCGTCGAAGTCGGCAACAGGGGGCGGCGCTTGTCCGTTGCAGAACCAGATTGCCTGTATCTGGAACCGAAAACGCTCAGGGCAGACGTTGTTCTCGTCGAGATAGGCCAGGAGTGTCGGATCGTCTTCGGCCGTCTGGATGTAGACGAATGGCTGTGTGGCAAAAAGACCGGTCAATCGATCCAGTCTGCCGGGACGTCCCCCCACGGAGACGATCTGTCGATCATCCTGCAAGTATGGGCGAAGCTCACGGCTCAGATCTGCGCGTTGAGAGACGACAACCGTGTTTTCGGGCAAGCTGTTGACATAATAAGCGAGCGGTCTAGCGTCGCTGCTTGCCAGTCTGGCTGCTTTGTAGGTCTGCGCATAGCGAGGCAGCACCACCAGCGCAATGGCAAGCGCGGTCCCGGCCAATGCCACCGGTATCAGCCGCATGCGGCTACGTGCGTTGAAGAGCTCCAACCCAAACTCGACGGCAATCGCCAGCAGCACCAAAGTGCGTGTCAGCACGATGGGTTGTAGCATCTGTCGGTAGTCGGCATCGATCAGCAGTTTGATCTGGGGCGAATAGCCGGCATCGACCATGTTGAAGTGAATCGGGTGTTCCCAGAGGACGATGGCGCTGAGGAAGAGGGCGTAGAAGAGGCCGCGTCCATTGGGCAGAATGAGTACGACGAAGGGCAGTAGGTAGAGCGCATATTGGGGGTTCCAAGCTGGATAGGCCAGTAGCAAGATCGCATAGGTTAAACCGACGAACTGGACGAGCACGTCCATCGACTGCGGCGGCCTCCGGCGCCGAGACTGGGCCACAAGTAGCCCTAGCCCAATCGCGCCAAAGAAGGCAAGTACCCAGAGATGGGGGATGCGCGGCGCATAGAGCGCGACGCTGATGGTCGCATCGAAGGGATCGCCCACCACCTTGCCCAAGCGGTCGAAGCCGCTGATCAGGGCATAGACCGTGCTCCATCCCGAGCGTTCGAGCAGAGAGCGGATCGAGGCGCTCGTCATCTCGGGGCCGATGGCCGCCATCAGGGCATAGCCGCCCATAAACGTGGCAATGGCCGTCGCGATCGCGGCAGTTCGCTCGCGCCAACAGGCAAAGGCGAGAGGCGTCACACCCAACGTGGCCAGCGGCACAATCTTGATCAGCCCGCCCACGCCGATGAGGAAGCCGAACAACAGTGAAGTTGCCAGTGTGCGCTGACGCAGCAGCAGGGCCATTGCCAGGAAGATGGTCATGACGGCCAGGCCGTCGAACCAGCCGCCAAGAAGGTAGACCGGCAGGAAGAGGAGTGCATACATCCAGGCGACGCGGAGCGCGAATCCGGGTTGGGTTCGGCGAGCCAGCCGGTAAAGGCAGATGAATGTGAGCGTCTCAGCCGCGACCATTATGATGCCGAAAATGGCGGCAAACCAGAGTCGTTCGTCTTCCCAGGCAGGAAATTGTGAGGCCAACTGATCGATCAACAGACTCAGCCAGGGGAAGATGGGCGGGTATTCGGACCAGTAGTCTCTGAAGGGCAGCAAGCCGTATTCCTGCCAACTGGCTCGTTGTTGATAGATGATTAGATCGGTGTAGTCCCGAATGTAGCCGCCGGGCCGAAAAAAGAGTACCGCGCCCAAGCGAAAGAAGATGAAAAGCGCCAAGAGCAGACGAAAGTCTTCCCGTTGGCGGCTGTCCCCCGGCAGATGTTCAGCCTGGCTATCTTCTTCAATACACTGAGTTTGCTTGAATGCCATATCGTCCGGTCAAACAGATCTATACTGAAGGCATCGCGAAATCATGAGCTCTGTCGTGCGGACTGCCATTCCGCCCGCTGAAGCCTAGCCTCGCTTGGCCAGTCGGGATACCATCGCGACCTCCTGATATCCTGACAGGTCGTATGTCATTTCGTGATCTTGAAACACCTTCAGGTTAGTAGGTTCTGTGCTCGAATTGGTGTAACATGCTCTGTCGAAGCTATCGACACCCTGTACACTCTAACGCAGCCGTTGCCCAAGACCCAAATGATGTGAGGACGTATGATTGCACGGGTTAAACCATCCACTCTTCTACTCGGGATATTGGCCCTGTTGTTGGCGGGTTTCGTGGTATTGGAGGGTGGCTGGGGCATTTCGGGCGGTCGTCTCTGGGCGTTCAGTTTTCTGAGTTTCGTGCCGCTTCTGTTGCGCTTGGCGCTGGCGGCATTGATCGTTCTATCTGCGATCGTAGCCGTGGTTTCTCCCAAGCGCTTGGAGAGCCAGTGGTCGCCACAACTGGCTTCTGCGCCGATCTGGCCCGTTGTAGTCGCCGGCGGCCTCTTCTTCTGGCTGCTGCGAGAACGCACCTATCATGGCGACGCATTGCTCAAGCTGAAGTTGTTGGCCACCACGAGCCTGCGCAATGATCCCTATGTCTGGAAAGAACCGCTCGATAGCTTGCTGGCCCATACGGCTGCAGATAGTGCATCAACGCTCGGCCAACCGCCCGAAGTGGCCATAGCGCTACTCAGTATCCTTGCCGGGTCGCTTTATCTATGGTCAGCCCTCTACGTTGGGCGGCTGCTGGGCCGAACGCCATGGAATGCCCTGTTGATCGTTATTGCTCTGCTGGCCACAGGCAGTAGTCAACTCTGGTTTGGGCACATCGAAAACTATAGTATGGTAACGGCCGTTTGCTTTCTGACGACCACCTTGGCCGCCGGCTACCTGCGTGGAGAGAGTCCGCTCTGGCCCGTGGGCTTGGCCGGCGGGGCGGCAGTCAGCCTGCATCCGCAAGCCGTGTTCACATTGCCCGCAATGTTTCTGCTCCTCGACCGGCGTCGATGGAAACATCAGATCGGCACGCTGTTGCTGACCGGCATGGCTGTGCCAGCGTTGACCGTGCTGCTGCTCGTGGTCTTGGGCGTCCCATTGCCCAGTGCGGGCAATGGCTACGCCGGCGATGCCCAGCTGTTTTGGACGGTTGAACAGGCGATAGCTCCGGCGCAGCTTTGGCAGGCGGTCAACAATCTCTGGCTGCTGGTTCCGCTCTTCCCACTTTGGCTGGCGGCCGGCATCTGGGCGATGGTCGACCGGCGCACGCGCACAGATCGGGTTCTGCTCTACCTGACTGCCCTGTCTGCCGGCTTACTGCTCTACCACTTCAGCTTTCAGAACGATCTGCCTCGCTGGCGCGACTGGGATCTCTACGCCATCGTCGGGCCCGGCATCACGCTCTGGGGTGTCTACGCCTGGCTTGAGTTGATGACGATCCCCGGTAGGAAGCGCCAGTGGATGGGACCGTTGATCACGGTCTCGCTTGTCTTCGCGACTGTGGTGACCAGCGCGTGGGTCGGTGTCAACCACCGGCTGACGCTGATCCGTCCTACGTCCGAGGAACGCGAGATCTATCAGCGCTACCAACTTATGGACCTGATGGACCTTTTGCCCCAAGCGACCATCGACCCGACATCGCCTATCTGCATCGGCAGGGGAGGCTGTGAGCGAGTCGCGCCCGTCGTCTTCACCATGCCCCAGACCGGCGACGCACGGCCGACACTCTTCGCCCATGCACCGGCGCGCATCTTCCTGCCGCTGGACGTGCCCAAGCAGAACTCGTTCCTCTGGCTCAGCCCTGCATTGGATCCGGATGCCTGGGATTGGGGCGGGGATGGCGTCACGTTCAGCGTGTCGGTCCAAGGTGAAGAGTGCCAGGGAGAGGGGGAACTGCTCTGGTCACGCCATCTCACGCCGGACGATCCTGCGCATCGTGATTGGCAGGAGGCCATTGTGCCGCTGGACGCCTATCGCGGGCAGACGGTCACGCTGGTTTTGGATGCGTCGCCGGGCCCGGCGGGCAACTCCGATGCCGATCGTGCCGGCTGGGGTTTGCCTTGGCTGATGGAGGGGGTCTATGATAAGCGATTTGGCCATGAATGATGGACTTTGAGAGTGAGGAATCTATGAACCATCGTGAGCGTTTTCTAGCGACCATTGAACGCACCCCTGTCGACCGGCCCTGCACCTGGATGGGCATTCCGGATAGCCAGGCACTGCCTGGCCTGTACAACTATTTTGGCGTGGATTCACTGGCTGGGCTGACTGATGCCCTGGACGACGACATTGTGCCCGTCGAGTTCCCCTACCACTCGCCGACTGCGGATGCCATCTACGCGGCGCTGGATTTTGCCAAGCGCGGCAAGATCGATCGGGAACATCGTACGCTCAACGCACCGGGCTTCTTCGAGGACAAGACGGATCCGGCCAGCGTTGATGAGTTCCCCTGGCCTGACCCTGCCCAACACATCGATCCCGAGGCATGCCGTGCCGCGGCCGAAGCCGCGGCCGGCGACCGCGCCGTACTTGGCGTGCTTTGGTCCGCCCATTTCCAGGATGTCTGCGCCGCTTTTGGCCTACAGACGGCCTTCATGAAGTTCTACGATTCGCCTGAATTGGTTGAAGCCATCTCCGAACGCATCGTCGACTTCTACCTGGAAGCCAACCGCATCTTCTTCGAAGCAACAAAAGGGAAAGTCGACGCCGTATTGATCGGCAACGACTACGGCAGCCAGACCAGCTTGATGCTCTCACCGGACCACGTGCGCAAGTTTGCCCTGGGCGGCGCCAAGCAATTGATCGACCAGGCCAAGAGCTACGGCGTCAAGGTAATCTACCACTCCTGCGGCTCGATCCGCCCCATCATCCCGGACCTGATCGAACTGGGCGTGGACGCCGTGCATCCGATACAGGCGTTGGCTGCAGGCATGGATGCACAGAGCCTCCACGATGAATTCAGCGGTCAGGTCTCGTTCTGTGGCGGCGTCGATCATCAGAATCTGCTGGTCAACGGCACGCCGGACGAGGTGAGGGAGAACGTGCGATTCCTGCGAACGCTCTTCCCCACGGGCCTGATCATCTCGCCCAGCCACGAGGCCATCCTGCCGGACATCGCGCCGGAGAACCTGGCGGCCCTGTTTGAGGCGGCGCGAGAGACGGCGTAGTCCAAGACCGTGACCGTAGCGTTGAGTGAGCACGCCCACGTGCGGCTCTGCGCTATGGTGGTCGGCACGTGGGCGTGCCTACTAGGTAACGAGAACGAAATTGGGCTCACTGAGGAATTGTGGGGCTAGACCTCCGGGAGGTGTCCACGAATGGTAATCAGGGCGGAGGTTCGCCGGACACCTCCCGGAGGTCGGGTTGTGCACCCATAGGCATCAACCTAAGGTTCCGGCGCGGCGAACGCTTCATCATCTCACTCCCCAATCCCAACCCCTAAAAATCCAAATAGGGCTCGTCTGCAATCGGGATGAACTCGGCCGGCGGGTGCTGGGCCAGGATCTCGTCGTCTAGATCCGTACCCCAGCCGGGGCCTGCAGGCGGTGCGCCATAGCCATTCTCTATCACCAGCGGGTTGGTCAGCACTTCCTGGTAGTAGGGCAGCGAGTTGAGGAAGAGTTCCTGCATGTGGCAGTTGTTGATGGCCATGTCCAGGTGCAGGCTGGCCACGGTCGAGATGGGGCCGTTGGAGTTGTGGGGCGAGAGCGTCACGTAGTAGGTCTCGGCCATGGCCGCGATCTTGCGCAGCTCCGAGAAGCCGCCGGCGTGACAGATGTCGGGCTGGATGATGCCGACCGCATTCTGTTCAAGCAGCGCACGGAACTCCCAGCGCGTGTAGAGCTGTTCGCCGGTAGCCACGGGTACATTCACTGACCGGGCAAACTCGCCCATGGCGTCGGCGTTGTCGAAGAGGATCGGCTCCTCGAGCCAGGCAATGTTGAAAGGCTCCAGCAGTTGGGCGACCCGACGAGCGCTCCAGACGTTGAGACGGGCGCGAATGTCGACGGCGATCTCGATGTCCGACCCCACTGTCTCGCGCAGCGCACGCACCAGGCCCACTCCCCGTTTCAAACGCTCCGGCGTGATGACCTGCTTTCCTCGAAATGGATAGATCTTGAGACAGCGATAGCCCTTGGCGACAACCTCTGCCGCCGCGTGCCGCATACCATTCCCGTTCTCCAGCCGCCCCCTCTTGGGGACCATGCGCGCTCGGCTCATCGCCGGCGAACCAGCCGTTGGCATAGAGCGGCACCCGATCGCGCACCTTGCCGCCGATCAACTCGTAGACCGGCACGCCCAGCGCCTTGCCCTTGATGTCCCAGAGCGCCAGATCGATGGCGCTGATGGCGCTGATGGTGACGGCGCCGCCGGTCCAGGTCACGCGGCGATGCAACGATGTCCAATGTTTTTCGATCTCGAACGGGTCCTTGCCGCGGAGGTAGGTCCCGAAGTTCTCGATCTCAGCGGCCAGTGCCGCGTCCTTGTACTGGAGGCTGCCTTCGCCGATGCCGGTGATGCCGGCGTCGGTGTGGATGCGGACAAAGAGCCAGTTGTTGCTCGGCTCGGCATGGGCCTGCATACGCAGGACTTCGATATCGGTGATCTTCATGGTTGGCATTTCCTCTGCTTGATGTTTGGTTCAGTGGCTGACGCTTCGCTGCCGACCCCGAATGCCAAGCTAACGGGTGTGGCCCAAAGAACCGTCAATTGTCTACTGCGGCCATCGTACCACAGGCAGCGAATCTTCGGGCGGTGATGGAGCTGGCGTGACAAAGCGGGCCAACGGCGGCCGAGACGCTGCAAATGCCGCTGGGTGTGCTTGGTTTCGTGGCCGCGTCCGCGGCAGCCGTCGGCATGCTCAGCCTTGGCGCAGGCAAGGCTCGGCCCGATAGGCTATGAACCGTTGATGGGCCAAGGTGCAGACATTGACCGAATCAGGTACAATCTCGGTCGGGGAATGGCGATCATCATTGCAGGTTTTGCTGCGAGAATTTCAATCGCCTATCAAAGATCATGCAAGTTCTGCACACCCATTGGCTTCTGCCCCGCTCGTCCGGCGATGAGGCCGGGCTGTTCATCTGGGCGGAAACAGCCATCGCGCCACAACCAAAACGGGATCGGCGAAAAAAAGCCGCCCAGCTTCACCCCTTTCTCCAAGCGCGATCTGACTTGGAAAAGTTGCTGCGAGTGACTACGCACTGGAATCAGCGTACGGCGCGCGGTCAATCGCTTACTCTTTGGCTGCCCACGAACAAGTTTGGCCCCGTTCCTTCGTCTGATCTGCTGCACGATTGGGAGGAGGACTCGGATGTGCCCGAACTGCGGCAGTGGATTGTCGAAGGTCTGTGGCTGCAACCGTCCGAAGCGTTCCATCTGCTGACGGCGCTGAACAATCGACCGATACATGGCATCCATCTTGGCAGCGGCAGTCGCTATTGGCAACAGGCGATTAATCTTGTTTTGGAGATTCTGGCTCAGCAGAAACTGCGCCCCACCATGGTCGAGATCCGGGACGGGCGTGACCTGCGCTATGAGGCCCGCTGGCAGCCGATACTCGACAGCGAGTCGGATGCTCGTCGCCTCCGACAATTGGCAGCGGCCATGCCGCCCGCTGCCCGCGCCGATGCACCCAATCCCGACGAAACCGTGCCGCCCCGAGCGCTGCTGGACAACTTCCTCAACCACATGAGCGATGCCGGGGCCCGTGCTTGGGGCGCTCTGCGCAAAACGCATCTGCCCGCCGATGAGGGCCCAGCCTATCGATGGCTTCGTGCACTCTTTGCTGCCGATCCCGCCATAGACGGCAGCGCGGCCCAATTGCAGCACCTTTACGGCAGCTATCGAGCCTGGGCCCGTACACTGTCTATTGCCGGCGACAAACAGGTGCGCGTCGCACTGCGTCTTGCCGCGCCCGCACCCACGACTGGAAGCGAACAATGGCAGCTTCACTATCTGTTGCAGGCGCGGGACGATGCCAGCCTGATCGTCCCCGCGGCCGAAGTATGGCAGAGCGGGAGCGCCGTGCTGGATGCATTGGGGCGTCGTTTTGAGCGCCCCCAGGAGCAGTTGCTGGCCGGTCTTGGCTATGCCGGTCGTTTTTTTGCGCCGATCCAGGCCAGCCTGCAAAAGCGCAACCCCACAGGCGTCACCTTGACCGCGCAGGAGGCATTCGACTTTCTGCGCGACTGCTCCCCCCATCTGGAACGCAGCGGCTTTGGTCTGCTGGCGCCGCCCTGGTGGAACAAGCCGGGCACGCAGTTGGGCGTGCGTCTGAAGTTGGGCAGCACGTCTGCCACGGCAGGAGACGCATCTGTCTCGTCAGGCGCATTGAGTTTGGATAACCTGGTCGCCTATCGTTGGGAACTCTCCATCGGCGAGACTGCACTCACTCACGAAGAGTTTGACGCCTTGGTCGCGCTCAAGTCTCCTCTGGTGCAGATTCGCGGCCAGTGGGTGCAGCTCGATCCGGATCAGATCGAAGCGGCCATTCAATTTTGGGAGAAGCAGAAGGACCTCGCCGGGGAGATGTCTCTGCACGAGGCGTTGCAACTGGGGCTTGGCGGCGAGGAGGACCACAACGGATTGCCGGTCGATGGCGTGGAGATGGACGACTGGCTGACCGGTTGGCTGGATAAATTGCGCGGCGACGAAACCCTCGAACTGCTGCCGCCGCCATCGAAGCTGCAGGCCGAGTTGCGGCCTTACCAGCAGTACGGCTACTCGTGGCTTCACTTCGCTCGCCGATGGGGGATGGGCGTCATTTTGGCCGATGACATGGGGCTGGGCAAAACCATACAGACACTGACCCTGATTCAGCAGATCAAGGATGAATTGGGCGGCCTGCCCGCGCCGGTCCTGCTCGTCTGCCCCACCTCCGTCGTCACCAACTGGCAACTGGAGAGCGAGAAGTTCACGCCCGATCTGAACACGCTGGTCCATCAGGGCAGTGATCGGCTGCGGAGAGAAGAGTTCGTGACCGCTGCCCGGGGAGCGGACATGGTCTTGACGTCTTACGCTCTGGTGCGTCGCGATGCCGATGCCATGCGCCAGGTGAACTGGCTGACCGTGGCGCTGGATGAGGCGCAGAATATCAAAAATGCCAATACCCAACAGGCCAGGGTCATTCGTGACCTGTCCGCCGACTTCCGCATGGCCCTCACCGGAACGCCCGTAGAGAACCGCCTTTCTGAATTGTGGTCGATCATGCATTTTCTGAACCCCGGCTTCCTGGGCGGTCAGCAGAAGTTCCGCAAACAGTTTGTTCTGCCCATCGAGAAAAATGGCGATGAAGCCGCCGTACAGCGGTTACGGCAATTGACCCAGCCCTTCATACTGCGTCGGGTCAAGACTGACCCCACCGTCATCACCGATCTGCCAAACAAGCAGGAAGTGAAGGTCTACTGTCATCTCAGCGAGGAGCAGGCTACCCTCTACGAAGCGGTCGTACAGGATGCGCTGGAAGCCATCGAAGCGCAGAACGAGGACGGCATCGCCCGCAAGGGGATGGTGCTGAGTATGCTGATGCAGCTAAAACAGGTCTGCAACCATCCCGTCCAATATCTGCACCAGGGCGAGACATACAATCCGTTCGAGGACAAGAATCGCAGCGGCAAATTGGTCCGTTTTCACGCCCTGCTCGACGAAGTGTTGGCCGAAGGTGATCGCTTGCTGCTCTTCACCCAGTTCACCGAAATGGGCGGTCTGCTCAAGCGCTATATCCAAGAACGCTTTGGCGTGGCGGCACTCTTTTTGCACGGCGGCGTGCCCGCCAAAAAGCGAGCCGAGATGGTCGCCCGTTTCCAGAGCGATGATGGACCGTCGGTCTTTATCCTATCGTTGAAGGCGGGCGGGACCGGGTTGAACCTGACCAACGCCAGCCATGTCTTCCACTTTGACCGCTGGTGGAATCCGGCGGTGGAAGATCAGGCCACCGATCGTGCCTTCCGCATCGGCCAGACGCGCAACGTGCTGGTGCACAAGTTCGTCTGTCTGGGCACGCTGGAAGAGCGCATCGACCAGATGCTCGAAGAGAAGAAAGCGCTGGCCGACAGCGTCGTTGGTTCCGGTGAGAACTGGATGACCGAGATGAGTACGGCCAATTTGCGCGAGCTGGTGAAGCTGCGCAAGGAGTAGTCTTTTCATGAGTTGGTATTACAACGCAAAACCGACAATCAAGACAGACGAGGGCATCAAGGCCAAGAGCAAACGCGGCGCGTTTGTGAAGAATTGGTGGGCGACCCGCTGGATCGAGGCCATGGAGCAGCTGATGGATCGAGGCCGGCTGAGCCGGGGCCGACGTTATGCGCGCAAAGGGCAGGTGCTCAGCCTCAAAGAGGATCCCGGCAAGGTGACGGCCAAGGTACAGGGCTCGCGCAGCCGGCCCTATTCCGTCAGCATCGAAGTCAAGCCGATGACCCGGGGCCAGTGGCGCAAAGTGATTGACGCCTTGGCCGCTCGCCCTATCTTTTTGGCGCAACTGTTGGCCGGCGAAATGCCTCAGGAGATCGAGGAAGCGTTTGCGGATGCCAACCTTTCGCTCTTCCCAGCGTCGGCGGACGAGATTGCTCAAGATTGCAACTGTCCCGATTGGGCCTCGGTCTGCAAACACCTGGCTGCAACGCATTACATACTGGCCGAACGCTTTGACGAAGACCCATTCTTGCTCTTTCGCCTGCGTGGCCAATCCCAGGACGATCTGTTGGCAGCGTTGAGCGAGCGAAACGGCAGTGGCCTGCTCAGAGAGGATGGACCGGATTATGATGTGCCGGAATATGAGACGCCGCCGTCGTTGCCCAGCGCAGCCGGCGAATTTTGGGAGGTCGGCAAGGATGGCGTTCATTTTCCTGTTGAGGTCGAAGCGCCGTCCGCTCCCTATCCGGCGCTGACCCGGCTGGGACTGCCTGCCTTCCTGGAGGATATCGAACAGTGGCTAGGACCGGCGTACGATGCCGTCTCAGAGGCGGCCATTGCCAGCGTCTTCACCGATGAACCCACGAATGAATCAGTTGATAGCGAGGATGAACCCATATGAAATTGGGGGATACACTGCAAGGGTGGCGCAGCGACGATCTGAAGGACTATGTCTATCTGTTGGGCGGAAAGAGTAACCTTACGCGCAAGGATGCTCGGATCAATTTCATCAGTCAAGCCTTGTTGAACAAGCCCTCTCTGCGTTTTCTCTGGCAGCAGATGGATGAGATCAGCAGACGTGCGATCTCCGTGGCCTTCCACAATGGGGGCGAGTTCAACAGCACCGCATTTGTGGCTCAGTACGGAAGCCTGCCCCCGCGCCCCAAACAGGATGGAGACAGTTGGTACAGCCGCTACTACAAGCAACCGATCCTCTTCGATCTATTCGTGATTAACGGCCGCATCCCGGATGATCTGATGCCGCTGCTGACCGACCTGGTATTGGAGCCGGAGCGCTTTCAGTTGGAAGGTGCGACGGAAACGCCGGTCACCCTGGACCTCGGTGACTATGTTGAGGACGTGACGGCCGTGGAGACGGAACTCATCGGTCGTACCGATCTGCTGACCTATCTTCAGTTGATGGAACAGCAACAGCTGCGCTTCAGTGATAAGAACAAGCGACTGACAGCCGCGGGTCTTCGTAAGGTGCTGGCAAATCTGATGGATAGTGATTTTCGTGAAGGCGGGGACAAGGTGACCGCGCGGACAACGATCCGCCCCACTGGGCTGGACGTCTTCACCCAGGAGTCGGGGCTGGCCACGCGCACGGGCAAGCTGACCAAAGCCGGTCGTACCTATTTACAGACCCAAGACCCCGAGATTCTGCTGAGCGCGTTCGAAAAATGGGCGACCGCCGGAAAGTTTGATGAGTTGCATCGTATCACCCACCTGAGCGGTCTCAAATCCAAGGGATCACGACTGACTCCGCCAGAGCAACGGCGCGAGAAGGTGATCGAGGCACTCTCCTGGTGTCCGACGGATCAGTGGATCGCCGTCAGTGATTTCTATCGGGCCATCCTCATCTGGGATTTCGATTTTGAGGTGGAAACGACCGCATACAGCCATCTGTACATTGGATCCCGTTACTACGGTGATCTGAACGGCGTCGGCAATTCCTGGGCCATCACCAACGGACTCTACATCAACGCCATTCTCTGGGAATATTTGGGCACCATCGGTGCGCTGGACATCGCCTTTTTGGAGGATGAATTCGACTCGTTGGTGGACACCGCCTTCCTCAATATCGATGAGCCGGTCAGTCTCTATGACGGCTTGTCCCATTTCAGGATCAATCCATTGGGGGCGTTCCTGCTGGGCCAAGCGGATGAGTATGTGCCGACGCAGCCCAAGCAGAAGACGCTCTTCACAGTTGATGCCGACAGGCGGGTGCACCTTGCCGCATCGCTGACGCCGGTCGAGCGCTTGCAGTTGGAATCCATGGCCGACCCCATTGATGAGCAGCGCTACCAGCTGGACGAGGCAAAACTGTTGACCGCTGTGGAAGACGGACAGCAACTTGATTCGCTCATCGACTTTCTGCGCCATGGCCACCAGGGCGACCTGCCGCCGGTGATCCTTGACTGGCTGTTCGGTTTGCGTCAGAAGCAAGGCGCCTTCAGGGAGGTTGATACTGCCGTGTTGATCCAACTGAATCAGCCCGATATGATGGAGATGGTGCAACAGGACAAGGCGCTGGCCAAGGTGTGTCAACCAGTGGATGAGCGCACGATCCTCGTCCGCTCATCGCACTTGACGCGCTTCCGCAAGCGGCTGAAGACGTTGGGCTATCTCTTGGACTAATCTTTGCGTCCCCTCAATGCCGTCTCCCGTTTGAGCCAGCGTAGTCGAAATTTGGTGACAAAATGGCCACAAAACGGCAACGAATGAAACCTAACATGCAGCCCTGACGCCAAGCGGCTGTCTGTGCGCTACGCGCTTCTGACCCAGGCCTCGGCTGCAGCCTCTGGTCTGTAGACGGTGCTGATGTGAACTGTATCCCTAGAAGTTCGTGACGAGACCGTAGGTCATACTGAAATCGGGTGCAATGGTCACGATGATCTCCTTGAAGCCGTTCCAAGGATCGTCTGTTATCAGTTCAGAGAAGTGTTTGCCGCCGGCGTCATAGTCAAGCGAGAATTCGGCCCCATCGCTTGGTCGAAGGTGGGTCACGGTAGTCTGCTCGCCGGCTTGAAGGGTTTTGATCGACACGGAGAAATCGGCGCCAACAGCGCTAATGTTTGTAACGGTCGAGGTCGAATCATTGATCACGGTTAGCTTCACGTTGCGTGTAGTCTTGGTGCAGCCGGTCAGCAGTAGGGCTAGCACTATAATTACGAGTATCTTCTTCATGGTCTGTTCCTTTGCGGACTGGATCGACCGTCCAGGAGTATGGGACGTCGAATGTTGGTATGTGGTTGGTTCCGAATATGTTTCTCTTTTTTCACCGAGAGCTCTTTGGCCGCACCAGCGAAATGCCTGATACCATGCCCATGATGAACGATACTAATGCTAGAATGATGGTTACGTTCACATCCATGATTCTCCTCCATAACAGCTTGGCGGCTGCCATGCCATTGCTCTTGGCCGCTAGTACAACGCGGCGGAAATGAGCCCACGGTTCGTAGGTCCGGCTATCAGCCGGACGACTCTTGGTACCTTTGGAGCAGTCTGATTGGCGAGGCTTGTCACGCTGATAGCGTGACCTACGGTCCATGGGTCTACTTACGCCGTCGTGCACTAGCCTATCAGGTTCTGGCGCCCCATTCCACGTCTCAGATGCCGGATGTCGCGCACCTGAGTGCTTGACGGAACTCGGCGAGATGCGCACAATGGTGAGCACTGAAGTTTGAGTAGGAAGATGGGAATGGATGATGGGGGATCGTGGAAAGCCATGGCTGCTTCGCCGTACAAACTCTTGCTTGTTGAAGACAATCCCAGATTGCGACCGGCGTTGGCCGGCGGTTTCGATGCGCTTGCCTCGCTGAGTGTCGTCCAAGCTTGTGACAGTGGCGAAAGCGCGCTTGCCTACTGCCTTGCAGAAGACGTCGATGTCATCCTGATGGACGTACAACTTGCCGACAAGCTGAACGGCATCGAGGCCGCGGTTGCCATCCGACGCGAGTTCCCGCGCATGCCCGTCGTCTTCTACTCGATCCAGGACGATGATGACTACTATCGGGATTTCCGCCGTTCCGGCATCCTCACCCACTTCGCCTACGTACGAAAGTCGAACTACCTGCTGCCGGCCATGCTTGCGCCCCTGATTCGGGACGCTATCGCCGGTCGCAGTTTCATCGATCCTGAGATTGCCGACCGTGTACATGAGGTGCAGCGGCAAGACGAGAATGATCCGATGGCCCTACTGGAGCCGAACGAGCAGACGGTGGCGCGTATGTTGGCCCAGGGGTTGACCAACGAGCAGATTGCCGCTCAGCTGGGCTTCAAGGACAAGCGCACCATCAGTCGGGTCAACGGTCAGATCTATGTGGCGTGGGACCTGAAGCGCACCGCAGCCGATGAAAAGGTGGCGCGCACCCGAGCCGCCATCATTGCCGGAGCCGGGCGACTGATCAGTTGGGATGAGCAGGGCAATCCTTCCGTTCAGAATGAACGGGACGAGTGGTCGCAGTGGGTGGTGTAGGCTGCGGCGTTTTGTCAGGAATGCCGGTAGGCCTGGTTTCCGAAAGAAGAACACCGATATGCTCCCTGGAGATCTGTTAGGCTGGGCGCTGATAGCCGTATCGCTCTTCAACACCATTCTCTTGTTGTGGCTGGGTCTGACGCTCTGGCTCAATGCTGATGAACGTGATCTCGGCATTGTGCTGGCCTCGGGCGGGTTTGTTCTGGGCAGTCTCTTCTTCATCAGCCATTCGGCGCTTCTACTGAGTGAATCGCTCACCCTCAATCGCAGCAATACGCTCTGGCTGGCCATTGGGATGGTGCCCGTCTTGACGCTTCCCTACCTCTGGTATGTTGTGCTCTTCTGGTTCGCCGACTACTGGTCCAACACGGCCAGCAACTTCTACCGGCAACGACGCTATCTCCTGCTGATGACGTCGGCGATCCTGATCTTTGGCTTCATCTGCCTGATTCTGATCGGCATTCCCTACATCGCTCCGCTGGCTTTCCTGGCGCCGATCATCGGGCCGATCGTTGAGTGGATCAAAATGCCTCTCTTCGGCATCCCGATGGTTGCTTTGGGCTACCTCTTCTATCTCCTGCTCTGTATCTTTCTGTCGTTGGATGCGCTGCGACAGCCCGCTTTGAGCAAGCGCATGATGGGCGAAGTCGCCCGGCGTCGGGCTCGACCCTGGCTTGTAACGGCATCGCTCTTGCTGCTCTTGGTCTGCGTTCTGGTAGCAGCTGTTGTGCTGTGGACGATTGCCAACAAGAAGCAAGGAGACTACTACGTACTCTATGCACAAGACTATGTCACCATCGGTAGAGTTGATCTGGTCATATCGTTGCTCATCGGGGCGGTTACTCTACTGCTCGGGCAGGCGATGACGGCCTACGAGGTCTTCACCGGCAAGCCGTTGCCGCGGCAGGGCCTGGCGCGCCAGTGGCGACGCGCGATCATGCTGGCGGCCGGATATGGCGTGCTTGTGGGCGGTGCGCTGGTTGTGGGGCTCGAGCCGGTCTACGCCGTCTTGCTGACTGCGCTGCTTATGACAATATTTTTTGCTCTGCTCAGTTGGCGTTCGAACCGGGATTGGGAACAGATGATGGCCCAACTGCGCCCCTTCGTCGCCAGTCAGCGCTGGTATGATGCTCTGATCACGACCCCTGACGATCTTTCCGGTTCCACTGATCCATTCTTCGCATTGTGCGACAGTGTGCTCAACACGGCGGTCGCATACCTCATCCCGACCGGTCCGACCGCTGCATTTGTGCAACCGCAGAGCTATCCGTCGGCACGAGCGATTCCGGTCACGGGAGATCTGTCCCGTAGCGCCGTTGCGGCCGGAGCGCTCATGCATGCAGTCGATCCTAAATCCTATGGCGGGGCAAGCTGGGCAATCCCACTCTGGAGTGAGCGTGGCTCTATCGGTACCCTTCTCTTAGGGCCAAGGGTCGACAACAGCCTCTACACCCAGGAAGAGATGGAGATCGCCCGTTCCACCGGCGAACGGTTGATCGATACATCGGCCAGCATCGAACTCTCCCAGCGGCTCATGCAATTGCAGCGCAAGCGGATGTCGACCACCCAACTGCTGGACCAGCGCACCCGCCGCGTCCTGCATGACGACGTGTTGCCCCTGATCCACACGGCTATGCTCTCGCTGGCTGCGGGCGAATCCAGCGAGAGCGCCATCCAGCGCCTTGGTGACGCGCACCGTGAGGTCTCCGAGCTGCTACGTGAGTTGCCGATGACCACTGCGCCTGAGATTAGGCGCCTGGGATTGATGGCGGCGCTGCAAAAGATGGTGGATGTCGAGTTTGCCCAGGCATTCGATGAGGTCAAGTGGCAGATTGAGCCTGGAATTGAGGAACCGACTTCGCAGATGACCCCGCTGGCAGCGGAGACTATCTACTTTGCTACGCGTGAGCTCGTGCGCAATGCGGCCAAGTATGCGCGCTCAGACGCGCCGGGAGACGCCCTGCATGTGACGATTTCAGCGCATGTCACGGATGGCGAATTCCGGCTCTCCGTTCAGGACAACGGTATCGGCTTCAAGCAGGGCGAAAGCGATGGCCATGGCCTTGTGCTGCACAGCACGATGATGGCTATCGCCGGCGGTTCTTTGGCGCTGGAGTCATCGCCTGGCGAGATGACGCGGGCAGAGTTACGGATGCCATTGGAACCTTAACTTGTCATAATGGGCGACTGGGTTACAGTATTTCAACAATGCCGCGGTTGCCATCCACGCGCACTCGCCGACCGGTCTGCAACGTCTTGGTTGCCTCGCGGACACCCACAACCGCGGGAATGCCATACTCTCGCGCCACGACAGAACCATGGTTCATAACGCCGCCGACCTCCATGATGAGTCCGCCTGCGTTGATGAAGAGGGGCGTCCAGCCGGGGTCGGTGAAGGGGGCCACGAGTATCTCGCCGGGCTTGAGCGTTGCTGTCTGCGGATCTCGAATTACCCGAACCGGCCCTTCGACGATGCCTGCCGATACCGGGTTTCCGATCAAGGCTCCCTCCGGGGCGTCTTCGACTGAATACCTGACCGCTGGGGCCTCTCCATCACTGGTGATAATCAGCGGAGGGGTCATTTCTTGGAAACGAACCAGGTCGGTGCGACGGCCCGGAATCTGCTCGACAACGGCAAGATCATTGGCCCGGGTGAGATCGAGCAATTCGGGCCATGACAGATACCAGACGTCGTCTGCATGGCTGAGCCGCTGGGCGTCGGCTAAGAAGACCGCCGTCTCTTTGACCGCTACTTTCGCAAGGTAGATCACTTGCACCGCCATGTACTTGTGATGCTCGCGCAGCACACTCCCTTCGTGCACAACGTAGATCAAACGCCGTGCCAGGCGGGCTCGCAATCCGCCCAAGATGCCTTGGTTTGCCGCGGACGGGATGCGGTTCATGGCGGCTTCTTGCTCTTGTACCAATTGTTGATGTTGGTCTCGGTGGCTGCCCTCGTCCTTCTGAAGATAGCCGGCAACAACTTGAAGCAGAGGCAGCGGCTCCTCTATCCAGCGAGGGGTTTTGATGTCGATCTCCGCAGAACCGCGTGTTCCATACTGGGTCATAAAAGTGTTCCACGCCTGGAAGAAGGGGCCGCTGTCTTCGAGGCTAGATGCTTGAGCCAACCAGGCCGAGCTGCCCATACTCAGGTCGTCAAATGAAGACCTCAGTTGGGGCGAACGACGGGCGATATCCGCCAAATCACCGACCGCCATATTCATTTCGGTCACGACATTGCCGGGAAGCCCCAGGCGGTAGGCCTCCAAGTCTGCCGGGTCTACCCTGTCGCCCATCAGTCGCACAAGCAGACGATGGGCAATTTCACCGGCGGCAAATTGAGGCGCCCAGTTGAGAACAAGTGGCGCCATGGATCGTAGCGCTTCCCTCGCGGCATGGACCTTGGCTTCGCCCGGCGGCAGCGCATCCAGTTCTGTGCCGACGTTCTCCACGAGCTGGGCGATCATCTGGTTGACCCTGTCCACAGTTCCATTCAGATCCTGCCAGAACAGAGCCGCGACAACCCGATAGACTGTGTGAATCATTCCCTTGAGGAGGGAGAATGAAACCGAGATGCCATGGGGCCCCTGGAACTCCGGTCGCTTCATTGCAAGCTGAATGGCTTCCGGCGCCAGTGCATCAAATTGAGACAGTACGCCCGTGACAACCTTGCGTCCTATCGGATGACGTAATGGGGAGGTAATGTCGCCGAAGAGTCGCCCGCCATCTGCGCGCAGGAGGGTGTTTTCGCGCCCATCGGAAGTGCGACCAATCGGAATGATGTTCTGCATGGTGGACAGGCCCAGCGGCGACATGGCATTGGTCATCATCTGCTGATGCCCTGCGCTGAAATAGATGTGCAAGCTGTCATCCGGCGATTGCAATCCGTCGATGGGGTAGAGTGAGGTGATGGGGCGGGCCTGCAACAGGTAGATCTCGCCGGGCACGATGGCCCACTCAATATCCTGGGGCGCGCCGTAGTACGCTTCAATCCGCGCACCCAAGTCAGCCAACGTCAGAATCTGATCATCGGAGAGTACAGTCTGTGTGCGTTGCTCTTTGCTTAGGCTTTCTTGGCGGGTGCCGCCATCTTTCTTGGGGAAGATAGCGATCTCTTTGTCGGCAATCTGGCGGTCGACAATCGTGTGATCCCGTTTGTCGACACGATAGGCGTCCGGCGAAACCAGCCCGCTCACCAGGGCCTCGCCCAAGCCCAAACTAGCATCGATCGCCACTGTTTGCCGATGACCGGTCAGCGGATCTGCCGTGAACAGAATGCCGGATTTTTCGGCCAAAACCATCTGCTGCACCACAACCGAAAGCTTCACATCCCGGTGGGGAAAGTGGTTCTTGATCCGATACAGAATGGCTCGATCGGTGAAGAGCGAGGCCCAACAACGCTGAACGGCGACTAGTAGATCGGCTTCACCGCGGATGTTGAGATAGGTGTCCTGCTGGCCGGCAAAGGAGGCGTCGGGCAGATCTTCGGCCGTGGCGCTGGAGCGCACTGCATAGGCGTGCTCCGTGCCTACTCTCTGCCACTCCTCTACGAGCGCCTGGACGATGGCCGACGGCATTGGTACATTCAACAGCGTTTCGCGTACACGGAGTCCTACCTCACGTGCTTTTTCCACATCGTTCGGTCCCACCGTATCCAACAGGTCATAAAGATCAGCTGACTTTTCCGATGCATCCATAAATTCCTCGAACGCAACGGTTGTAACACAGAACCCGGGAGGAATGGAGAAGCCGGCGTGGGTCAACTCGCCTAGATTGGCGCCTTTTCCGCCGACCAGCGGCAGATCGGCAGCCCGTATGCTGTTGAAGGAGAGGGTGAATGGATTGTTTGCAGTCATAGCAATTCTGTGACTCCTCGAATCAGAAATATGAGGCCGAAAATCAGCGGCATCCAAATGCCGATGGGGCGACTATACGTTTCCAACGTTTGCTTTATTCGGTTTAGCACGCTATCAGCCTGTTTTGGAAACAGGACGTATATCAGAACGGGCACAACTACCGCAGCGCAAAAGACAAGGGTTACAAGAATGGCGATAACGATTTTTGCGGACAGCGCCAGGTCGCTGGAGAGGGAGACGGCCAGGGCAGACAGATAGATGGCCAAATTCTTGAAGTTGAGCACCGTAACAAGTGCGCCGAACGCAAATGCTTTGAGCGGCGTGATCTTGTCTATGATCGAGAAGAGGCGTGGATTTTCACTTGTTTCCGACCGAGGTGTCCGCCAATTGCGTTGTGCGAGGTAAAGCAGCAATATGCCGAAGAGGACCAGCAACCACGACGATACGCCGCCTGATTCTCCGGACTCGTTTTCCGCCAAGGTGTAGCCGACTAAGGTGACGGATATCCCTATCAACGTGTAGCCGCCCACATATCCCAGCATGTAGGCTGCACCATTGCGCAGGCCCTGATCGGAGAGCAGCAGCAAGATGACAATCGTGATCGAGCCGACCGAGAGCAGACCGGCTGAGGCCAAGACGAGTGACTGAATGAGCGTCGGTAAGACCGCTGTGCTGAAATTCAAGGGCGTCTTCCTTCAAGGTAAAAGGAGACATGGCGCTGCAGGTCGAGGGGGGCCGGATCGTCATTCATAATGGCCGGACGTATCAAAGCGGAGTAGACAAGGGGGCCCAGCAGTCCGGCCACGGCATGCAGAGGCTCCTCCGGATGCAGCACGCCCGCAGCCTGATAGCGTGCCATCAACGCACCGATGCTGTGAAAGATAGCGACCGGCGCATTGATTGTCTCGGCCAGTTCGTCAATTCGCTGCATTTCCAGCACGATGCTGGAAAAGAACTGACCATGGGTGTCCACGGCCCTTTGATAGGCATCGACCACCCTAAGCAGATCAGCTCGTATATCGCCCGTGTAGTGCGCGGCCGAGGCAAAGTCTGTTTCCTCTGCCATGGCTGTGATTGCCCGCTTGACGAGTTGCGCCTTGCTGTCGTACTTGCGGAAGAGCGTCACTTCGCTGATCTCGGCAGCCGCTGCGATCTCTTTGGTGGTTGCGCCCGAATAACCGTGCTTGATCACCACCTGCATTGCGGCATGATAGACGGTACTATCCTCAACGATCTTGGGCATGGGCCCCTCCAAGGCGTGTTGCTGCAGATGAGCTAATTGACAAGGATTAGCATATCATATGTTAGTGATTGCTTGCAATAAGGATCGCACTGTTCTGGTGCAAATCACGCAACCGGCGGCGGTCACAATTGGGGCTGCCGCAACAACTAGGCCTACCGCAACAACTAGGCCTGCGACAGACCCGGAAGTCGGGCTTCTCCCAGGAGCCTGACTTCTTCGACCGCACGTACTTCATCCTGTGGTCAAACGCCAGCTACGTAACGGGCGCGATTCACGCTGGGACAGCGAGATCGAGCTCATACAACGTTGGTGCAACACTAGCTCTTGGTTCTTGTCTAGGTTGCCATGACTCGCTAAAATGGCACCTGCACGATCTATGGCAATCAGGACAGTGTCCATTCCCGGAGCGATACGGCACTCAGTTAGGGAGACGAGTCAATGATAGATGCACTTGAGGCGCTTGCACGGCTGCAAGAGGGCAATCGACGCTTTGCGGCAGACGATCGGGATCGGGGCGTTCTCCCCGACAAAGAACGTCGCAGTGAACTGGTGGCCGGACAGGCGCCATTTGCAATCATCCTTGGCTGTTCAGATTCGCGGGTTCCGGCCGAGATCATCTTTGATCAGGGCCTTGGCGACCTCTTCGTGATTCGGGTTGCGGGCAACATCGTGGCGCCATCACTGATCGGCAGCGTCGAATTCGCAGCCGCCGAGTTTGGCACTCGGCTTGTCGTGGTGTTGGGCCACTCCAACTGCGGTGCGGTCTCGGCAACCGTCTCCGAACTTGAGCGCGTGTCCGAGAATCGATCACCCAATCTTCAGGCCATCGTGGACCGCATTCGCCCTTCGGTGGAGACGCTGATGGAGACTGATCTGCGCCATGACCGCGATGCGTTGATCCACCACGCCGTGCGCGCCAACATCCGCGCCTCTGCCAGCCATTTGCGCCACGGCTCAAAGATTCTGGAGCAGTTGATCCAGGATGACGGTCTGCTCGTAGTGGGCGCTGAGTATTCGCTGGAGACCGGGAATCGTGGATTTCTGTCATGGACTGCCTGACCGAGGCACGTTCCAGGAGTGACCGGTTAGGTGAAGACAGAAGTCAGTGATCACGATTCGGTGAAAAGCGAGATTCTTTCATGCTGGCCCTTTGCCAGAGTGACATGCTCCAAAATACGTGGCGCTCAGAATGACAAACGTGTAAGGGGTAAGACACTGCATGAGCCGCCGGCGATAACGAACTAAAGACGCCAGCGAACATAGCGCCCTTCTGAACTTGGCGTATCACGGAAAAGCGGCAGACCCAGATCCCGAAGGCGGCTCAAAGGCCAACAGTGCCGCATGATCCGAAGTGGACCCATCAGAACAATGATGAGCCATACATTGAGAAGCGTGATGGGCTGCGTTCCAGATGACGTGATCGTCGGCTGGAAAACTGCCCTTGAATGCGAATCTCGTAGATGTCGTCTTCGACATGTGGGTCCTCTCCTTCGTCCCATAGCGCCGTGCATGCAAAAATGAAATTGCTGGTCTGCCCCTCTATGGGCCATCAGGGACATGGAATTTTGATTCGCAGTATTCCTTTTCGTCATAGCCAAAGTATAACCAACTTCGACGCCACGGCATTCAGGTAGATGCATGGTCGAACCTCCTGCAATCTTCACCCTGACCGCAGGCGCTTCTATGGTAAAGTGATTCTCGGTTTAGGATCCGACATTCGACAGGAGAAACCGTATGCCAAGCCAACGATGTGACGAGTATTTGGACGGCGCGACTCTGCGCCAACTACTGGCCCGGCAAGCGACAGCCGGACCGGATCAGCCGATCTGGCTCCCGGATGGCAACGGCATCGCCATCAAGTCCACTAGCGTGGGAAAATCCGTGGTCCGCGTGATCGATGCGACAACAGGTGAGCAGCGCGATCTGGTGACCGATATGGGCACCTTGCCATTTCTTAGTTCGCCATTGCTTACGGTCTCGCCCGATGGCCGTTGGATCGCCTATGTCGGCGACAGCGGGACGACAGACGGCCGTGAACAATCGAGCCGGGTTGAGATCATCTTGCAGCCGCTGGATGGCGGCGATGCTCGCCGGTTGACCCGCATCAACGCCAACATCAGTGCCTACAGTTGGTCACCGGACGGGCAATCCATCGTCTTTTCTGCCAATCGCTACGGCCGCTATGACATCTACAGCGTCACGGTCGCGGATGGCCGTATGCAACGATTGACCGACGACGAGCGCTACGAGGTCTACCCGGTTTTTGCCGCGGACGGAGATCACATCGTCTACGTGCGCCTCAATGAGACGTGGACCGACCACGAGATCGTCGTGATGACCGCCGATGGGATATTCGTCAATGTTGCGGCTGAAGACACCGATTTCTTTGACTATCACTATGGCCGTAAGTTTGGCTATCCGCTGCTGACGCTGGACGCGAGCGCGGTGCTCTTTCCGTCGCATCGCAGCGGTTGGATCAACTACTGGCGGGCTCCGCTGAGCGGTGGCGAACCGACTCGGGTCTACGCCCAATCGTGCGACCAGACCGACGGCGCGCTTTCGCGTGCAGGCGACGCGCTGGCCTTCGTGGCGAATGCGAACGGATCGACTCGCCTGATGGTCATTGGTCCGGTCGATGATCAGCCCCGTGTCTTGGTTGCGCCGGATATGGGCGTCGTCTCCAAGCCGGCCTGGAGTCCTGATGGTCGAGAAATCGCGTTCCTATGGGAAACGCCGACCTGCCCGGCCGATCTATGGGTGGTGGATGTCGAAAGCGGAGTTACTCGTCAGCTGACTAGTTCTGCGAAAGCTGTCGATCTTGCAGACCATTTGGTTGTCCCCGAGAAGGTCTCCTACCGTAGCTTTGACGGTCTGGAGATTTCTGCCTATCTCTATACACCGCCGAACATGCAGGCGGGCGAACGCTATCCTGGCCTGCTGCACATTCACGGCGGACCCACCATGCAGGTGATGGACACGTACGCCCCAGACGTCCAGTATTATGTGCGCAAGGGGTATGTGGTGCTGCTGCCCAATGTGCGCGGCAGTTCAGGCTACGGAAAGGCGTTCGAGGATGCCAACAACGGGGATTGGGGTCACGGCGATCTGCGTGACGTGTTGGCCGGCGTTGAGTTTCTGAAAACGCTCGACTATGTGGATGACGATGCGTTCGCCATCCATGGCACCAGCTACGGCGGCTGTATGAGCATGAGCGCGGTCGGCTTTGCGCCCGGCGTCTTCCGCGCGGCCATCCCCCATGCCGGCTACGGCGACTGGCTCGACTTCGAAGATGAGCAGGAACTGCGCCACCGCCAACTCCTGCGTTACGAGTTCGGCGACGTCAAGACGAACCGAGATGTGTACGAGCGCTGTTCGCCGATCTATAGCCTGGCCGGGGCCTCAACGCCCGTTTTTCTCGTGCATGGCGAAGGGCGCTTTCCTCGCTCCGATGCTTCCGAGAAGTTCGCCCGCGCGCTGGAGCAGGAGTATAAGACCTATGAATACAAGATCTATCCGAATGAGTGTTACTACGTCTTTTCTCCGGACAACCAAGCTGAGATGCTGCCGGATATCGTTGACTTTTTGGATCGGTACTTGAAGAGTTCGTAGACCATAATTCGAGGGATTTTTGAAAAGCTACCTGGCTGCCATCCATCTCTTCAGCCATGATCTGCGTCGGCTGATGCTATCAAACGCGCTCCACGGATTTGTCTTTTTTGGCATCTACGCTCTGCTGTTGAATCTCTATCTTCTACGACTTGGCTATGGCCCGGCCTACATCGGCCTCACCAATGCAGTCGGGCCGCTGGCATTGGCCGTTGCCAGCCTACCCGTGGGCCAACTCAGTCGGCGGTTCGGCAGCCGTAGGGTGCTGATCATCGGCTATTTCTTCTCTGCCGCATTCCTAACATTGTTGCCCCTGGGTGAAGGTCTGCCCGGACCCTGGCCGCAGCGCTGGATCGTATTGACGTATGGAATCAGCTGGCTATTTGGTGCGTTCATTGTGGTCAACTTGAGCCCCTTCGTCATGGGTTCGACAACGTCAGCGGAACGCAACTACGCGTTTTCCGTCCAGTCAGCACTCTTCCCTGTTGCCGGATTCGTTGGAAATCTGGTAGGCGGTCTGCTGCCTGGGCTGTTGGCGCTGCTCTTGGGCATGACATTGGATGAGGCGGCACCCTATCGGTACTCGCTGATTATGGCCGGCGTGCTCGATTTTCTGGCCTCACTGACCATGTTGCAGACCCAAGAGGTCCATGTCGAGCCTACCGGACAGGTCGAGCCAACCGGATCGCCAAATGGACGCGCAAGAGAGACCAAACGATCCTCAATGCCCGTCATGCTGATCGGCATCATCTCGCTGGTCTGGCTGTTGCGCCTTGGCAGCGAGTGGACCATGCGAATCTTTTTCAACGTCTATCTGGACACTGCGCTGGGAACCCCAACTGCGCTGATCGGCGTGCTGCTCGCATCCGGTCAACTGCTGGGTATGGCAGCCCTCTTCGCACCCTTTGCGATCATGCGCTTTGGCAAGGTGCGCACCATTATCTGGGCCACGGTCGGCATGGCGCTGGCCTTTATGCCGCTGATCGTCATCGCTCATTGGCTGGCCGTCGGTAGTGGGTTTGTCGCACTGATGGCGCTCGCCTCACTGTCGGTTCCGGCCTATAGCCTCTTCAGTCAGGAGTCGGTTGCACCAGCCTGGCGGACAACGATGGCCAGTTCGATGTCAATGGCGCTGGGGATTGGCGTTGCCGCAGTCGCATTTGGAGGCGGATACGTGATCCTCGCTTTCGGCTACCCGACCTTGTTTGCGGCCGGCGCCTTGCTGGCCCTTCTGGCAGCCTTGATATTTGGACTCTATTTTCGCGTGCCGCGTGGCGAAGCCGCATTGTCCGCTGTTCAGCGCAATTCCCTTCAGACAGACGAGTGAGCGGCTTGCGAGTTGATCGGCCCGTCGCCTAGTGCATGGCCCCACACGATTGCCGAACGACCAACTCGGTCGGCGTGACGATCTTTTAACGAACTATTGGTGGCCGCCAGGCTTGATGGGGCCGTTGAATTCACGATCTCTCGCAAGGTCGTTCTACCATTAACTTGACCGGCCATCGCCGTCCTGGTGATCCTGGGGTTCTCC
>CAWKCP010000016.1:0-311165 GCA_963848115.1 uncultured Chloroflexia bacterium
AGAAGACCAGCGGATTGCCCAGATAGCCCTCGTCGTAGATGACCGCGCCGTTGACCGTGGGCAGCCCCAGCTTGTTGCCGTAGTCGCCCACGCCTGCGACGACACCCTCGGCAATGCGCCGCGGATGGAGCACGCCGTCCGGCACCTGATCGACCGGGTAGTCCTGGGGGCCGAAGCAGAGCACGTCGGTGGTGGCGATGGGCCGTGCCGAGACGCCGATGATGTCGCGCACCACGCCGCCGATGCCGGTATTGGCCCCGCCGAAGGGCTCCAGCGCCGACGGATGGTTGTGGGTCTCGACCTTGAAGGCCAGGTCCAGCGTATCGTCAAAGGCGATGATGCCGGCGTCGTCGACAAAGGCCGAGTGCAGCCAGTCGGGATAGACCATTTCGGTGGCGGCGCGGATGTACTGGTTGAGCAGGCCGTCGACTGTCTCCTGGTGAATGACCTCGCCGCCGGCATTCTGAATCGTGAAATCGATCTCGGCACGGAATGTCTTATGCACGCAGTGCTCTGACCAGGTCTGTGCCAAGGTCTCCAGTTCGATGTCGGTGGGCGAACGGCCCAGGTCGGCATAGAATTGCTGGATGACTCGCATCTCATCCAGATCGAGGGAGAGCAGGCGCTCTCGGCTGAGCGTCAGCAGCGCGTCGGCATCGAGTCCGTCGAGTGCCACGCTCTCCACCATGTCATTGGCGGTGATCTCGGCGTCGAAATGAGGCGTCATGGGGCCAAGGCTGAAGTGTTGGATAGTCTCGTTGCAGAGCAACTGGCCGGCCAGCATTCGCACCTGCGCTTCGGTCAGGTCGCCCTCAAGTTCGTAGCGTGACGGCGGTCGTGACCTCGCAGGCTGGCAGGCCGATCTCCTCCATGCCGCGCATCAGCTCGCGTGCGGTGATGTCGGTGACGCCGGGGCGTGGCGCTACTTCAACAATGTGTATGCCATCGGGCGAAGTCGGCGGTTCGTCAACGGACAGATCTGTCCAACTGGACGATTCCGTGACCGGATCCACTAATAGAAAGGTGCAGAGTCTCTCAATCGACTCTGCACCGGGATCTTTTGCTAGAAAATAGACGGAAGTGATGTGGCAGTCCGCCACTCCGTGGTGGCCAAGGGCTGCGGCGTTGCGAAGAAAACCCTGGGCTGCGGCCAGGTGCTGGCCTCGAACCTCAATGCGGATAGTCATGGCGCTCCTACAGATTCTGACAAACGGCTAGCAGCTCAGAAAAATTCGCGCCGTTAGCGTAACATGAAGGGGGTAATGGATCAAAACGGTGTTGGGTTCAATTGATGGGGAAAAAATGCTACAATAGTGGCGTTGGACAAACTTGTCGGATAACCATGATGTAACGCATCTTTGATGGCACGAGGTACTTGGTAGAATCCCGGGTCCGTATGCAAACAATGGTGCCATATGGAAGATAAATCTCAGCACACGCTACCGCTTGAACGCATACTCGCTTTGGCGACCGACGCAATTATCACAGTCGATGCAGCGCAGCGGATCGTACTGTTTAACCAGGGCGCTGCTCAGATTTTTGGCTACCCTGTACATGAGGCGATTGGTCAGCCGCTCGATATCCTCATTCCGCATAGCGTTGTCGAGATGCATCGGCGTCATATGCGTGACTTTTGCGCCACGGCAGAAGAGGCACGGCCGCGTGCGATGGGCCAGCACTGCGAGGTCTTTGGTCGCCGAAAGGATGGCAGCGAGTTTCCCGCAGAAGCAACGATCATCAAGCTGGTTGACCGCAGGCAAACGACGTATACGATCATGTTGCCGCGATGTCAGCGACCGGAAAGGCATCGAAGATGAGCTTCGTCAGGCCGAGAAGCGTAATCGTCTCCTGATCGATAGTGTCCAAGACTACGCAATCTATATGCTTGATCTCACCGGACATGTCATGAGCTGGAACGCCGGCGCGGAACGTATCATCGGCTACAAGGCTACTGAGATCATTGGGCGTCATTTTTCATGTTTATTTGCGCCGGCGGACATTGCACACGGCAAGCCGGAGACCGAACTGTGCACCGCGGCAGCCGTCGGGCGTTGCGTCGAAGATGGATGGCAGTTGCGCAAGGATGCAACGCCCTTCTGGGCGAGTGTAGTGGTCACTGCCGTGCGCGATGACGAGGGTCTGCTGTGTGGCTTTGTCAAAGTAACCCGTGATAGCACCGAGCAGCACCAGGCCGATGAGACGCTCCGGTGGTATGCCGATCAATTGCACATACTATATGAGATTAGCCGAGCGATTCTTGTGGCCCGATCGCCCCCGGAGATTGCCGAGGCAACCCTGTATCGACTCCGACGCTTGGTGCCGTGTCAATATACCCATGTTGCTAGTGTCGCGAGTCTTGATACATCTGCCGCCGTGTTGATCAGCGATTCAGATGAAACATTCAAGATACCTCCGACCAACTGGACCGTTGCGGCGTCACTGACAGCGTCGGCAGTGCTGCCTCAGGAGCAAGCGGCAACTGTTATCGATCTGGAAACCGCGGATTTGTCTGCGCCGGCATTCGAACCATTTCGTAAGGTTGGTCTCCGGGTGCTTGTCGTCGCGCCACTTGTGGCGCATGATGCGCTGATCGGTGAACTGGTATTGGCCAGCACTGATCCAGAGGTTTTTTCTGCCAGCCAGCTTGATATCATACGGCAGGTCGCGGATCAGCTGGCGATTGCTCTGCAGCATGCCAGACTCTTTGAAGAAGTCCAGCAGAGTCGTGAGCGATTGCAGGGCCTCTCGCATCGGCTGATTGAGGTGCAAGAAGCTGAACGCCGCACAATTGCCGGCGAACTGCATGATGAAATTGGCCAGGCGCTCACGATTGTCAAGATGAACTTGCAGGCGGTTCAACGCCTTTCTGAAAACATCGAGACCGATGTCCATCTCAGCGAGAGTGTTGCAATTGTCGAACGCGCGCTGGAGCAAGTGCGCAACCTTTCGCTCGATCTTCGCCCATCTTTGCTTGACGACCTTGGATTGGTCGCTGCACTGCGCTGGTATGTTGCTCGTCAGGCACGCGTGGCCGGTTTTATGGTGCACTTCAAGGCTGAAGATCTAGGAAGGCGCCTGGTCCCGACGCTGGAGACGACATGCTTTCGTGTTGCCCAGGAGGCTCTCACCAATGTCGTTCGGCATGCACGGGCGCGTGAAGTCTGGGTCCAACTGACGTGCGAGAACGAACTATGCCTGACGATCCGTGATGACGGTATCGGCTTCGACGTTGTTGCGGCCCAAGCGCGTGCGTCACGCGGCGAAAGCTTCGGACTTCTCGGTATGCGAGAGCGGGTGGGCATTGTCAACGGCTGTCTGACGATTTCGTCGTCACCCGGCCAGGGTACGTTCGTAAGTGCTTGCTTTCCGCAAGAGATGCTTCCGACGGATGGTGACAATTAGGAGCGAGGCGTGTCACAATGAACCCGATTCGCATCTTGATCGCTGACGACCACACGCTGGTCCGCGCGGGCTTTCGCTCGCTCTTGGAGAAGCTTGACGATTGCGAGGTCGTGGCAGAAGCAGGTGATGGCCGTCAGGTACTGCGCCTGGTCGAACAGCTACGGCCTGATGTCGTGCTGATGGACGTGAAGATGCCCAGTCTAAACGGCCTGGAGGCGACAGCGCTTATTACCCGCGACTATCCCAGCGTTCGTGTGGTGATCCTCTCGATGTATACCACTGAGGAATATGTCATCCAGGCGCTGCGTGCCGGCGCTTCCGGTTACCTGTTGAAGGATGCAGCAACCACCGAACTGCAGTTGGCCGTACAGGCTGCTGTGCAGGACGAGATGTATCTCAGCCCATCGATCTCGAAGCGTGTGTTGCAAGACTATATCCAACTCGTCGGGAGCGGAGGCGGCATGCTCGATGCACTCACTGCACGCCAGCGGGAAGTGCTTCAGTTGATCGCTGAAGGTCGCACGACGAAAGAGATTGCACAGATTCTGCATATCAGCGTCAAGACCGCGGAAAGTCACCGTGCTCAACTGATGGAGCGCCTCGATATTCACGATGTCACCGGCCTGGTGCGCTTTGCCATCCGGATCGGACTGGTGACACTGGAGTAGGGCCGCTGCAAGCAATTGATTCCCCCGGTCGATGACGCTTCCACAGCGGCTTCTAGGCCGTCAATGAGGGATCATTTTCTTGGAACGGCCTAGGCTGAGTTTGCTGTTGAGCAACCATGCGGGAGGCCCCGCGTGGTTGTTTTTTACCGCAATCACTGCTCTTCGCCTACCAGGTCTTTCCCCGGTCAATTTCAGGTTTCTCCCGAACCAATTTCAGATTTTTCCTCATAGACGGCCCATTTCGAATCATATATGTTGATAGGGGAACGAGATTACCAGTAGCTCCGTGCTGCTGCGATTCTTCATGAGAAATTGCCAATGACATGAGAGCCAAAATCTGTTCGTGTAGGCCCCATTGGTCTGGATGCATGGGACCGGCCGCTCTATCTTGCCGTGATCGGCTACGGGCTGATTGAGAAGGAATGAACCAAACCATCATGGAAACGGACAAGCCTTCGACGCATGAACACGAACCGGGACACGATCTGTTTGTGGAGCATGAAGATGTAACGATTCGTGTATTACATTGGATCATAAGGGTCGCGATAAAAGTCCTCTCGGTGCTCATGGTTCTCGTTATTGTCTGGGGCATCGGTGATGTCATTTATGTCTTGTACCAGCGTCTCACCCAACCGCCATACTTTCTGCTGCAAATCAACGACATCCTGGCAACATTTGGCGCTTTCCTTGCGGTGCTTATAGCCATAGAAATATTCATTAACATAACCATGTATATTCGCACCAATGTGATACCGGTGCGTTTGGTTATTGCCACTGCGCTTATGGCTATTGCTCGAAAAGTTATTATTTTTGATTTCGATGAAGTGACGCCGCCATATATTTTTGGTACCGCTGCAGTTGTTTTTGCATTGGGAACTACATACTGGTTAATCACAAAGCGAACGTAACAAGTCATGTAACCGAACGCGGCAGAACGTCCGGTTCTTGATTGTCGGAGAGAGATCGTTCTTTCGTCACTTCGCCCCGTCGTTTTTGAGGCGAATCTTCGCTAGTTCAGGTTGGTGCTACTATCCATACAGTTCTTGCCAGAGATGAAGGCGGCTTGCAACTGTATATTTGTGGTTCAACAGGATCTCGGTAGTTAGGGCAGGTTTCCGTACTGCCTGGCTTCGGCGGGTAGGGACACCCGACCTACGATTTCGTATCAACCCCCTGAGAGCCCAAAGATCCAGATTTGTCTACGCCGTCGTGTGCGAAGCTATTACAGGAGGAGCGGATATGCGTAGATTTCGAAATATCCTTGTCATCGTCGACGGCCTCAACGACAATTGCGTCGTTCTCGAGCAAGCCAGCATGTTGAGTCTGCAGAATGAGGCTCAACTAACAGTGGCCACTGCGGTCAAAGAGATACCTCACTCCGTGCGTCTACTTGCGGCCTCAAAGCTATCTGCCCAGTTTCAGGAACAAATCGTTGAGAAACATCGGCGTCAGTTGGTCGACATGGCTGCGTCGTTGCGTGACAGCGGCGTTCAGGTCGAGGCGCAGGTGTTGTATGGCACACCTTTCCTGGAAATCATTCGCCAAGTCTTATCTGCTCGACACGATCTGGTGATCATCGGTGCAGAAGGCGATGACGGACTACGCCAGGCGCTATTTGGCAGCACCACGATGCATCTGATGCGCAAATGCCCATGCCCGGTTTGGGTACTCAAGCCGACGCAGACCGGACAGCTTGGGCGCATTCTAGCTGCCGTGGATCCCAACCCAGCGCACCCGGATCACTGTGCGCTCAACACCATAATCATGCAGCTGTCCACGTCGTTGGCGCAACAATATTCAGCGGAACTCCACATTGTTCATGTCTGGAACTATGAATACGAGTCGATTCTACGTTGGCAAGACATCAATATGTCTCAGACCGAGATAAATCGGTTCCTGCACGAAGTCCGTGAAGAACATGGATGCCAACTCGAAGCGCTTCTTCAGCAGTATGATCTGAGCGATCTGGCTCACAAGGTGCATCTGATGAAGGGTGAGGCCGGCAAGCTAATCCCTAAGCTGGCACGCAGCCAGAAAATCGACCTGCTGGTCATGGGGACGGTCTGTCGAACGGGTGTCGCGGGATTGATCATGGGCAATACCGCCGAGGATGTTTTGCGCCACGTCGATTGTTCGGTGCTGACGGTAAAACCCGACGGATTTAAGACATCTGTGACGCTTACTCCTTGATATTGGCAAGAACGTGGTAGCTTCTCAATTAAGCGGGGCTGGCGCCCCAAAGTCCGGCTTTTAACTAACAGCCGGACTTCTGTCCCCCGAAATACTGACTCGACTTCATTTCTCGTTGGGAATCGCTGATGAGCTATTCATTAGTCCATCCAGGTCGCTCTGGCCGCGAGGCCGACGTAGCTTGCGACCGAGCCAGACGATTGCGATCAACACGGCCGTGGCCGCGACCAAGGGCAGAAGCAGCGTGAAGACTGAGAGTGAGAACGAGCCGGCGACCTCTGCCGTGGTGATCACCGGGTTGCCGATGCCGCCGGTAGTGACGCTGGACGTGCCGCGTAGGAGCGTCGTGCTGGTCTGCACGGCCCCGGCCACGCCGCCACCGGCGATCACGGCCAGCGTCCAGCGCAGCAACGGCGAAATGTCGCCGACCACGGATGCGGTGACAATGGCGCCGGCCACGATAGCAGCGGGTGTTGCCACTGTATCAAGCAGGTTGTCCAGCCAGGGCACGTAGTAGGCCACGATCTCCAGGATGGTGGCCGTGGCGAAGATGAGCAGCGCCGGGTAGGTGCCGATCCACTCGAAGCCGGATGTCAGATCCAGGTAGCCGGTGAGCGCGGCGATGCTCATGAGCGTAAACGGCACGAACAGCCGAAATCCCACCGCCGCGCTCAGCCCGATGCCCAGGGCAATGCCCATGATCGTTTCCAGTCCCATTGTCATGTTTAGGTCCAATTTGTCCTCCGGGTAATGCTTAAGAGATCAGCCACAGATGAACACTGATGCTCGCGGATGGGACACAGATGGTTCAGTGGTTTTGATGTTGTCATCTCAACAGAACACTAGCCCAAGAATATCTGTGACCCATCTGTGTCCATCCGTGTTCATCTGTGGCTAATCTCATCCTCGGTCCACGAAGGCTCCGGGTCGAAGCCATTTTCCAGCAGCCAGCCCAGATCCGGGCCTTCCCAGCGTACGCGTTTGAAATCGACCCGGCCGCTGGCATTGAAGGCGACGCCCTCGGACTCCAGCAGTTCGTGCTGGCGCAGCGTGCTCAGGTCATTGCCGCGTGGACTGATCTTGCCCTGAGCGTTGATGACCCGTTGCCAGGGTACATCGTCCTCGATGGACAACGCTGACATGGCATAGCCGACCATGCGTGCGGTGCAGTTGTCGACATAACCTGGCGATCTGGCCGTAGGTCGCCACCTTGCCCGGCGGGATCCGGCGCACGATCATGTAGACTCGTTCGTAGGTTGGCGTCCTCTCTTGACTCTGGCTCATGTCGCCATCTCCTCTGGTTCAACCACTCAACTATACGGAGTCTGTAGGCAAAAGTTTCAGCTTGGATAATTGCCGATCCGTTCAAACAATGTCTGCCACCAATCGTCGCCGGCATCAACGAGCAGCAGGTGTGTGCTGCCTCGGTCGTCGGACGCACCAAGCCCTGACGCAACAACGACGGTAGCCGGGTCGGACAGCAGGCGCCGGGCTACTGTTGATTCGATGCGGTCTTGGCAAAAAATTATGTAAATTTGGGACAGTTCGGCTTCAGGTTGTTCCAGCAGATAGTCGATATGCCAGCGCAAGGTCTTCCCACGGGTGGTGGAAGTGGGGGGACAGGACCAGCCGATGTCAGAGACGCAGGCGACCAGATCGGCGTAGATCGGGTGCGGTTGAGTCGTGTCGGCCCGCCTGGCATGGCGCAGCAGGCGATTGGCCAGGGTCGACGATCCCCGCTTTCCCATGGCTGAGCCGACGTAGACATAGTCGCCAGCTGGGAGGCTGACCGGAAAACCCTGGTTGAAGCGCCCAAACGAAACATCACAGGCGTCATGCAGCCGAATGCGCAGAATATAGGCGCCCGACGGCTGTATGTCGCATGCGATGGAAATGGGGCGATGGGGACTAGGGATAGGGATTGGGGATTGGGCGATTGGTTGTTCATAGCGGTCCGATTCCCCGATCCCAGATCACCAATCCCCAATCTCTATTCTACCTTCTCTTCCACGACAACCTTCATCATCTTGTCACCCTGTCGGACCTTGTCGACCACATCTTCACCCGAGGTGACTTCGCCGAAGACGGTGTGCTTGCCGTCCAGATGAGGCTGGGGCGCGTGGGTGATGAAGAACTGGCTGCCGTTGGTGTTGGGACCGGCATTGGCCATGGAGATCCACTTGCTGCCATGTGTCAGCGGGTTGCCGACCAGTTCGTCCTCAAAGCGGTAGCCGGGGCCGCCGCTGCCGCTGCCGGTCGGATCGCCGCCCTGGATCATGAAATTGGGAATCACGCGATGGAAGGTCACGCCGTCGTAGAAGCCCTGGTTGGCCAGAAAGACGAAGTTGTTGACCGTCTTGGGGGCGTGCTCCGGATAGAGGTCCAGGACAATGGTGCCGCGGACGGTTTCAATCTTGGCGATGTAGGTCTTGTCGGTATCAATCGCCATGGCCGGCGGCTGGTTCCACTGCTGTGTGCTCATGAAATCTCCTTGATGCTTTTTGGTTGCCGCAATGGCGGCAATTTTTCTCAGATTTGTAGTGGACCATCGTTCATTTGACGACCATCCTGGGCCATTCTACCGTAGATCCGAAGACGAACCAAGGATTTTATCTCGTGCTCCGACGCCATGCGCCGGCCTGTTCATCCAGTTCGCGAATGAGGGGTCCCTTGCCGTTGAGGTAGGCTTCGATGTTGTGATCGACCTGAGCGCCAAGACTCTGCTTCAGCAAAGAATAGCGCTGGGCTTGCTCGGGAAAGGCGTTGAGATAGGCGCAGAAATTGACATGGCGATCGATTTCAGGGTGGCCATCCTCAAAAACATGGACATGGTGGCTGTGCGCCGCATCCGTGCCCTTCCGAAAATAGCGACGGCCTGCAATGCCGTTTTCGCCACGCGGATCGTAGCCCAGGCTGATCAAGAGCGGATTCAGCCGATTGACCCGCTCGATATCGCGCACGACCGGCAGAATATCGATGATCGGCTTGGCATAAATGCCGACAATGGCCGTGCTGCCGATATGGTGAATGTCTGCCAACTGATCGCCGAATGCCTCGGTCAGCGTGGCGGCTTCCTGGGCATACAGGCAGGGCCACATCGGATCATAGGGCACAACTTCGATCTTGCGGATGACGCCGCTGGTCTGGTTGTCCGGCGGTCGCGTCAGATCACGTTGCATGACGTAGTAGGTCGGTAGATCGTACCCCTTGTGCGCGTGCAGGCCCACCACGCTGTACCCGGAGCGTTCATAATAGAAGCGCGTTTCCGGCAACATTGTGCGCACGCAGAGGCGGACGTGAGCACGACCAATTCTCAGCGCCCGCTCCTCAACATAGGCGATCAGCCGCCTGCCGATCCCGCGACGGCGAAAACTCGGGAGCACGGCCAAGCGATGAAAATAGACAAATTCGTCGCCGATGTCATAGAAGACGCATCCGGCCCGCCGGCCGTTGTGGATCGCCACGGCCGCATGTTCGGTTAGGAGCAATGAATACAGTTTCTCCTCGGTCTCTCGAAAGGCGCCTGACGGCGGGTCGAGTTTGCCACGATATTGGGCGAACGCCAGCTGAAGTAATCGGTGCAATGCAGGGACGTCACTTGCTTTGGCTGCGCGAATCGTGGTTCCATCTGTTGTCATGGGCACTCACCTCGTCTGCAAACTCTCAGCCCGTCTTCAAACTTTCAACGAGATCGACATATTGCTGCATGGCCTCATCGGCCGACAGACCTTGTTGCTTGGCCCAGGCGTCGAACTTGGCGCGGTCAACCGGAGAGAACCGACCGGGCCGCTTGCCGGAGACGTCGCCCGCTGTCGCCTGCTTGTAGAGCGAGTAGAGCTGCAACAAGGTGTCGTTGTCCGGGCGTGAGGGTAGTTCTTTCGATTCGGCGACTGCTCTCTGGAACAGGGTGTTGAGATCGGGCATGGGTTTCTCCTTGGTGAGGTTGCTACGATGATCACGTCTTTTTTGCCACAGATGAGTCCACTGCAAAACCCCTTTTTTTGACACGAATTCACACGAATTATCACGAATTGTGTCGTCGCTCCCAGAGAGAAGACTCGTGTGAATTCGTGTCCGGATCTCTTTTAAGCTTCTTCAATCGCCACAGCCCGTGTCGGCGAGCCATCGCAGCCGTGGATCTTGAGAGGGAGTGCGGTGAAGTGTACGGTCTCTTGGCTCAGATCGCGGAGATCGGCCAGGCTTTCGACGATCACGACTTCGGCCTGTAGGAGAATCCGGTGCACTGCGGTTAACTCCGCCCGATTTTCGGGACGCAGTGAGGCGACCGACGGCGTCTCCAGGCCGAGCAGAACGATGCCTTTCTCGACAAGCCAGGTGGCCAGGGCCGCTGAGACTCGCGGCATGTGGCTACGGTAATCCTCCAAATCGGCGTGACTGTCCCAGTCGGTGCGCAAGAGCAGCCGTGTGCCGGGGCCGATCTTCTCTGCCGCCGGCGCCAGATCCTCGACGGTGATGATGCTGTTGGGCTCGATGTGCGAGAGATCGACCACGAGCGCCGGTCCAATGCACTTGGCTAGATCAAGCAGGTCGATGGTGCGGCCGCCGTCCACGAAATGCAACGGCGCGTCCATATGTGTACCTGCGTGGCTGTAGAGGTGCAGATTTGTCGTGTTGTAGCCGGTGTCGTCGATTGTGGTGTGTGGCTCGTACGAAACGCCGCGCATGTTGGCGGTGAAAGTGAGACTCAGATCGATAATGCGTTGGGTCACTGGTCGGCTCCTGTGGTTAGGCCAGCGGCAGCCAGATCGTGAATGTACTGCCTCGATCGATGCCGTCGCTCTCGACTGAGATCCTGCCGCCCATGGCCCAGACGAGATGGCGGGCGATGGTCAGACCGATGCCGCTGCCGCCTGCTTTGCTGCCGCCAGTGCGACTGCGCGAGGGGTCTGCTCGATAAAATCGATCAAAGATGTGTTTCTGATCCTCCGGCGCGATGCCTTGACCCGTGTCCTGGATGGAGACCCGGGCAAAGTGATCGTCCGACGAGGTGGTCACCGTGATGCCGCCGCCTTCGGGCGTGTAGCGGATAGCGTTGGCCAGCAGATTGACGATAACCTGGGCTGTGCGATCGGCGTCGGCAAAGGCCGTTACGGGTGTATTGCTGACTCGCAGGGTCAGCGTCTGGCGTTCGGCGTCGATCTGTGGGCGGGATTGATTTGCCACCCGATCGACAACGCTATTGAGATCAAATGCCTGTATGGTTAGCTCAAACTGACCGGCTTCGACACGCGAGAGCGCCTGAAGGTCGTCAATCAGCCGTTGTAGCCGACGGACCTCCTGATACATGTGGCCAAAGGTCTCGTCGTTGTCGGGAAAGATGCCGTCAAGCAGGCCCTCTAGATAGCCGCGTAGCCCGGTTAATGGTGTGCGCAATTCATGGGCAACGTTGCCGATCATCTCGACTCGCTGCTGTTCCACCTGGGCCAGCGATTCCGCCATCTCGTTAAAGTTGGTTGCCACCACGGCCAGTTCATCGCTGGCCGGTAGGGCGACCCGTTCGTCATAGTGGCCATCGGCAATGCGCCTGCTGCTGTCGACGATGTCGTCCAACGGGCGCAGGATCTCGCGCATGAGCAGGATGCTGGAAAGAAGTCCTGCAACGGTTGCTGCGACAGCGGCCAGTGCCAACGATTGCAACACGACCTGCTGTAGTGTCTGGGTGATGGCGACAGTCGCCTGGTCGACGGTCTGCGATTCTGCGCCGGGCACGAGCGCGGTGAGGGTTGCTTCGATCTGTGACGGCAGTGAGCGCAATGCTATCTGGGCGGAGATCGCCAGCACGACGACACCGACAAAGACCACCAACATCTGCGTGCCGACCAGTCGCCAACGCAAGCTCTGCCACGCGTTTCGTGCCATCTCAACGACTCTCGTCGACCAGTTTGTAGCCGATGCCGCGCATGGTCTGGATGAGATTGTCACCGCCGGCCTGTTCGATCTTGCGACGCACCTGACCGATGTAGACATCGACGATGCGGTCAGTGCCGTAGAAGTCATTGCCCCAGACACGGTCAATGATCTGATCTCGCGTCAGCACGCTGTCCGGCGTGCAAGGCCAACTCCATCAGCAACGTGAACTCAGTGGTTGTCAGGTCGAGTTGGGTATCGCCGACAAAGGCTTCCATCCGATCCGGGAGGACGCGCAGGGAACCGACAGTGATCTCGTTGGCCGCGCTTCCGCTGTTGCCGCGGCTACGTCGCAGGATCGCCTCGATGCGTGCGACCAATTCTCTGGGGCTGAACGGTTTGGTGAGGTAGTCATCGGCGCCGATGCGCAGACCGGAGACCCGATCCGCTTCCTCGCTGCGCGCGGTCAACATGAGGATGTAGACATCCGACTCCTCACGCAACCGTGCCGTGACTTCCATGCCGTCCATGCCGGGCAGCATCAGGTCGAGCACGACCAGGTCTGGATTGACGAGACGCGCAGCCTCAAGAGCCTGGTCGCCCCGATCTACGCTGTGGACAGTGAAACCGGCGCTTTCCAGGTAGGTGCGCACGACATTCTGGATGGCGGTATCGTCTTCAACAACGAGAATGGTTCCTTGCATGGGTAGCCTGGACCTCAAGTGGGCTTGCGGCTGATTGAGTATTCACCACGCTACCACAATCTCCTGTTTGTTTGCAACGTCGGTTTTCTTGGTCTTGGCCACGATCGCGCGGAATCTTTTGCTCCATCTCTTCTCTCCAGGTGAGTCCTGATGTAAAATGGGCGAATCGACGGCAAATTTCGAGATTCGCGCTCCGTGTGCACAAGAGCGCAATATCATGAGAGATTATCATGAGAGATGATGTGAAGGACCTACCGGTATTAAAGGCGAAGCGGTTTGGCGTCTACTCTTGCCATGAACGGGGTACTCTGAAGGAAGCCGCCAAGCTCATGGATGATCGCAACATCAGTTCCCTTGTGGTTGTCGGCGACAAAGGCCAATTGCGAGGCATCATCACGCGTTCTGATCTGGTACGAGCCTGCTATCAACAGGCCGACTGGGCGACCCAGAAGGTGGAAACCTGCATGATCGCTGATGTGGTGACGGTAGAGCTCGACGCCACGCTCTATGATGTGATGCAGTTGCTGATCGAGAAGCATATTCACCGTGTTGTTGCCGTCCGCCGCGAAAACGAGTTGGTCATACCCATGGGTATCCTCTCTGACGCGGATATTGTCTATCACATGGCCCAATGAGTTGAGGTGCGGATGGCGACTGAGCCTGCATTCCATCGCGCCTTTGGTCTTTAATCATCGGAGCGATGAATGTATTGCGTATCTTGAAAGGGCGTTCCTCCGTCAAATAAGTAGCGGACGCTGTGTGCGTACTTGACTAGGTACGATTGATGTCCCGGTTGAAACCGGTGAGACCCCGAGATTGAACGCTATTTGAACGGTGAATGTGGTATTTAGTATGCCATGGATGAGTTGCTGGGACCTCTCCTACTCACACGAATCCAGCCTTCATTTGGTATCCTGCGGCCAAGGCCGCTACCCCCGGCAATCGATGACCAATTGACCAAGATCTGCCGACTGCACCCTGTTTTTCCAACATCGCAGCAAATAGGCAGTTCCTTCCATCTGACAGCTCTAAACCGCGCCTAATGGTTCCTGGATGCTTGGGCCAATCTTAACGCGACTCTGGGCTAGTCATCAGAATTGACGATGCGATACAGGTGGTGAATGTACGGTTTTGTTCATACGGATTGGCAGGCGAGGATGTCACTTCCTTACGGAAGCTTAAGTTCAGGAGCGCGCCTAGGGATTTCGCGCAATTTCGTATGCAAGACGGAGGGATATCGTAGTTTAGGTTCTCTCAGTTTTGGGCGGCTTGTCGTATAGGATACTCTACATACGTTATGCACAATGTAGATCCATTTGAGGAAGCCAGATTTGGTTGATCCTTGCTTGAGGTTTTTGGGCCATCCGCCCAGATGCGAGATCTTGGGCCGGATCTTTACCTTGAACATGTTTGATTTGCGAAAGCAAGTGGTTGACTCAGGTGTTCCCCAAAGAAAAGGAGACTTTCGTGTGAATATGACTCAGATATGTCGGAGCGCTGTCCTGAAGGCTGAGTCCTTGTTGCGACCACGTCGGACTGCCTTATTGTTCCTGCTTGTTTTGCTGACAATCGCCTCTCCGCAGATTGCCGGTGCGCAGAACGATGTGCCAGAGGAGGGGTTTGGGCCCATCCTCAGGCCGAACAACGAACTGCCCAGATGGCTGATTGACGAACTCATTGCCAATAATCCGCCGGCTGCCGACGTGACTGCGGCCGATGTTCAGACCTCGTCATCGAACCCTAGTTTAATCATCGATTCAGACTTCGGCGTTGATGATACGGTCGCGGTTGCGGCGCTGCTGTCACTTGAACAAGGCATTGCCGAAACACCGATTCCTGTCGAAATTCAAGCAATCGTCACCGTTGCTGGTGTGACGACGGTGGAGAATGCAACGTATAACGCTGAGCTCTTGTTGGCCCAATATGGGTTGGATAGTGACGACATTCCAGTTATCGTGGGCGCAAACAAGCCGGAGAAGCGCAAGCTCAGCAGTACCGGCAAGTTGATTCATGGCCCGGACGGGCTCTGGTGGTTGGCGCAAATCACAAGGGAACAGCAGATAGACGCAGCGTCCCATAAGGGGAAGGGAAAAGGGAAGGGACCTTCTAAGAAGGCGAAAGACTTCTATTGCAAAGATGCCAACTTATCTGGCGCCACCTTGCTAACGCTCGGACCGTTGACCAATGTAGCCGAGGCGATAAAAAAGTGTCAAAAGACGTTCGAGCAGGCCGAGGGATTGCATTTGATCGTGCTTGGCGGCGCCGACATGACCGGGACCGAGTCCCCACCGATGGGAAACGAGTCGCCCATCGTCGGCAGGAAGACACCTGTTACCGAGTACAATTTCTGGCAGGATCCGGAAGCGGCCCAGTATGTCTTTGATTTTGCCAGGCCACAGAAGCCGGGCGAAATGCCGGTGTTGAAGATCACGGTCATCCCGCAGAATACGTTTGCTCAATATGTGATTGGGTACGATGAGATCATAGCGTTGGCAACGTCGCAGAATGCAGTCGGACAGTGGCTCACAGCCCCTGTCTACGGTCCGCCCTACCAACCTCCAATGCTACCTCCTCCATACGATTTAGCCTGGGGTCCGCTTCCGATCTACTATGGCGTTCAGGCTAGTAATGGCTTTGCGCCCGGTGTGCCCGATCTAGTTGCAGCGGCCTATGCGGTGGTTCCTGATGTTCAACGACATGCGGAAAGCGTTCCATCGGTTGTATCAATATTCGGCGACAGCAAGGCGTCTGCATTTGTCGGGGGGCAGAGTCTGATGGCACAGAGCATACTCGTGCCGGCGGTTGACCCCGGAGGGGATTCGCTGGAATTTGATATTGCCATTGGCACAACAGAACAGATTGCGCAGGATTACGACGATAAGACGCTCAGTAATCTTGCCAATGCCGTTTTTGCCAACGACGAGCCATTCTATCCGGATAATGGTTTGTTGGCGGACTTCCTCTTTGGTGCCATTGCTGCACCACCCAACAATGCAGATGTTGTGGCCCAGATTGACCCGGAGTTGGTTCGAGGGTTCCTTCGGGATACATTGACCGCGCCTTTTCCGTCGGCAAAGGCGTCCGTTGTAGACGCGAGCGCAAGTGCACCCGAGGATGGTGCGACGCAGGATGAACGGATATTCGTGCCCTTCATTGCCACGGAGTAGTCAGCTAAGGACCTGCTTGTGACGGTGTCTTGCCGTGATATTACCCGAGATTGTTCGCCGCCTACGTGCGGCTCATGGATCATCGGCACTGGCAGCATGAGCAATCGAAAGTTGAAGATGACAAAATGACGGGATGTCCATCATGATAAGCCCCAACGTAATAGACCGGATAAGCCCCAACGTAATAGACCGGCCAAGCAGCTCGTATACGGACGTACTTCTACAGGAATTGCGTACGTTGATCGGCGATTTGGGCAAGGATGGCGGGATCATCAGTCCATCGGTCTACGATACTGCGCAGGTTCTGCGCTTCTATCCGCCAGCGGAGGGTGTTGAGCCAGCCTTGGAATGGTTGCTTTCGCAGCAGCAGGCTGACGGAGGCTGGGGCGATCCCATCGCTCCATATGCCCGGGATATGCCGACGATGGCCGCGATATTGTCTCTACACCAACATGGAACCACGGTTTTGGAGCGCCGAGCCGTCAAGGCCGGTTTGGCTTTCATAGGTGCCCAACGTGATAAATGGATTCATCTTCCAGAGGAGATACCTGTTGCTGCGGAGTTGATTATTCCAGCACTTGTTAAAGACATAAGACGGTTCGGTCTCGGTGATATATCTGGAGTCTATATCTCGTTGATGCAACTGTCGCGGGAGCGCTTCAAGCGACTCATTGACGAACAACCTGGCCGCGAAAATCGGTCGGTCTTTTCATGGGAGGCGTGGGGTGATCAACTTTGTCGAGATTTGGTTGACGCTAACGGCAGTGTAGGTAGTAGTCCGGCTGCGACCGCCATGTGGTTGCAGCGTTCATCGTCTTCTCCTTCGTCACATTCTCGGCTTCGCCTACAGGCTGAAAAATATCTACATAAGGCATCAAGGGCGACGACGGTTGATATCCCTGGAGTCTGTCCGACCGTCTGGCCGCTTGACCGTTTCGAACAGGCGTTTTCACTATACGCACTAGTGGCGGGGGGGGCGATTCGGCATCCTGGAATATCCCAACAGGTGCGCAATCAAATTGATGATTTGGGGCGTTCAGTAAAACCGAATGGAATCGGCTTCAACGATCATTTTGTTCCGGACGGTGACGACACTGCTGCTTCCCTGGCCGTATTGTCCGAGTTCAACATACCAATCGAGGGCAATCCATTGTCCCATTTCATGTGCAACGACCATTTTGTTGCCTATTTAGGGGAACTGCAGTCCTCTCTTTCGTTGACAGCCAGATCTACACACGCAATGCATAGTGCGGATCAAGACGTGTCAGTTTTTCAGCATTATCTTTCCAACCACCAACAGCGAGATGGGCGATGGCTGGGCGATAAATGGAATGTTTCGTGGATATACACAACGAGTCATGTTTTGTTGGCGCTGTCATCATTCGAATGTTCGGAGTCTATTCGTTCAGGAGTCAAGGCTATTCTGGACGCCCAACGCACTGATGGAGCGTGGGGAACCGGCCTAGAACCGTGCCCGAACGAGACGGCCTATGCTTTGATCGGCCTGCGCGCTCATCGGTACCTGGGGTTTGAAGAAATTGAGTGTGCAATACTAAGTGGCAGAATTTGGCTACGGGATAACGCTTTGAAGTACGGACGTAATCTCCCTTGCCCCTCATCGCGCCGGCTGTGGCAGAACAAAGAGCTTTATTCGCCTTATCGAATAGACCGCGCTTATCAATTGGGTGCTATTTTCGATACGCATGATCTCCAGTAGCCGGCAGGGAATAGAATGTGCCAAACCACGTCTTCGCTTATGGGTGGGTCGGGATGCACAGCTTTGAGGGATTTCTAGATTGTCCAACCGCCGAATTACGCTTACTTGTACCAGAAACGGTAGTCTATGCTGCCAGTGGTACCAGGCGCAGCGCTGTCCGTGCGGGCATTTCGCTTCGTGGCGATGAATACGCTCGATGGGCGCATGCCCGGATGATGAATTCGTGTGAGATCATTTTCGAACACGGGTCGAAGAACATCATCACAATTCTTGCTACGCCTGACCAGTTTCGGGAGTCTGGGTCATATGGCGAACGATCTGGTTGATCGGATCAAATGGGGTCTTTCCAGTCCGCAGATGCTTGAAGAGGTCGATAGGCGCGGCTGGAATCTTCGTTTGATTTCCGAACCCTCAGTTCCTGAGTTGCTTGATCTGAGATTCCGATCTTTGTGGGCGTAATGACAAAGCAAGACCTCATACTCTTTGGTGCGTAGCCATCAAGAACGTTGAATCCATCTGGTCAATGGTTTTGAGGTCAGCGATTGCTGCGCAAGCGGAGTCTTTGAGTGCTGCGATTGTGGCTGCGTACGGCGAAGACCTGCCTCCGGCAGAGATCTTTCTGGGCTTTGGGAAACCTGTAGTCGCAAATCCATTGGTCCCACCGCTACTTTTGGGTAACATGCACTGCTACTGGTCTCAGAAGCCAGGCTATAGCCTCTTCTGGGAAGACTGGAGATCGATCCTCTTTGATTACCTTTATCTCAGACCCATTGGCGAAATAGATCGGCAAGTACGAGCCGAATCATACGTTGATGGCTCGATGGAGTCTAGACCCGAGATGATATTGGGTCTCGGTAAGCGGATTGGCCCCGATCGGTTTCCTGCCAGCTTGCCGGAATAGAACCATGTTGCAGAATTCCTGTCTGCGTATGGGGATGTGACTTGTGGCGGCTGCCTTTTTCGGGGAGATCGTGTGACGTGATGGTCATAGGCTGCGATTACTAGAATATTCTACCGACCTCACGCAACTTTACAATAAGAGAACTCATGAAATTTCGTGCTGTGATCTTTGACCGTGATGGCGTATTGACCTATTTCGACAATGCTGCCATAAGCCAAAATTTGGCACCGCTCTTGCCAATCTCTGTTCAGGCGCTTGTTCTGCGATGGAATAGATGGGGGAGTCGTGTTGGATATCCCACTAGCCTGGAGGAAGAGGCCTGGTCCGTAGGTAGATTTTGGCGAGATCTCTGTGAAGAGTATGATCTGTCTTTGAATGTACAGGAGAGCTTGTTGGCTGTGGACTATACATCTTTCATGCGCCCGTTTCCCGACGCGCTTCCTGCACTGGAATACGTTCGATCCTTGGGACTGAAGACAGGTGTGCTCTCGAATTTCTCGCTAGCTAGCCTCGAAGAATCCCTCGTTGCAGTTGGGTTGAATGAAATGGTGGATGTGGCCTGTGCTGCCACGACAATCGGCGCATCGAAACCGGATCCTGAAGCTTATTCCGTCGTTGCCGAAAGACTAGGTGTTGACCCGTCGGACTGTTTGTTCTTTGATGACGAAGTGGGGTGTGTTGACGGCGCACTCGCTGTGGGAATGCATGCATACCTCATCGATCGGCAGGAAACTGATGATGAGATCGATTCTGTTTCGAATGTTCTACCCGATCTTTCGGCCATCCGACGCCTAATCTGATGCGAAGGCATGGCTTAGTCAGTCTGGTTCATTTCGCTTCTGGGTAACACGTCGTCCGTAGTCGGATTCGCCGACTCAATTTCTCGATGGAACCGTTCTAGGACATCCGAGATTGTCTCGATACCATACGGTTTTGCCACATAGTCGTTCATGCCGGCATGCAAGCACCTTTCTCGATCAAGTTGTGTTGCCGCCGCAGTAATTGCAACAATGTACGGCCTGTTGACTGATGTAGTGCGAATTGCGCGGATTCTTTGCGTCGCCTCTAGCCCGTCCATTTTCGGCATCTGTACATCCATGAAGATAACGTCATAGTCATGGCCTTGGGCTGCTTTGACTGCTTCAATACCGTTTTCTACTGAGTCGATTTCGTAACCCAGACGGTTCAATATTCTTGCTGCTACCATACGATTGATGGTGTTATCCTCAGCCAAGAGAATTCTTGACGGAATATGCAGGGTTAGGTCTTGGTTGACATCGTTCTCCAGCGGGATTTCTTCGATAGTACCCTGGCCGCCGAGAAGACGCGACAGCGTTGAAAAAAGCAGTTCCGGCCATATTGGCTTCGAGAGCTGTAGGTAGGGACTGTCAACGTCTTGGCCTATTGTTGAGACGTCCCGGTCAAAATTCGTTAGACCGATGAACGGTATGCCGGGCAGTAGCTTTCGAAGTGCAGATTCAAGCGATTCTTCATCTGGTTGAGAGTAGGAGTGTACAAACAGAACAACGTCAAATTGACTATCAGCTTGTCGAATTTCTTGCGTGAGTTCTTCCGCTGAACCCTGTTCGGCTATCATCTTCCATTCCTGCACATAGCGAGTCAGAAGGGATTTGTTCACATTGTCTTCCCCAATGATGAGAACTCTCTGATTAGCCAATATACTGGAACTATTCTGATCTGTCTGAGGCGGGTAATCCAAAATGCCAGCAGTGATTGTGAAGTGAATGGTGCTTCCTTCCCTCTGTCGACTTTCTACCCAGATCTCTCCTCCCATCATGCTGCAGAGACGATGACAAATTGCTAGCCCAAGCCCCGTGCCCTCATGTGGCCGGGTGTTCGAATTGTCAAGCTGGCTAAATGAGTGGAATAGAAAGTCTATCTGGTCTTCGGGAATACCGTCACCCGAATCCTTGACCGAGAAGTGAAGTTGAAGCTCATGTGCATTCTGAGACTCGACCTCAACGGACACGAGAATCTCTCCACGTTCTGTAAACTTGATTGCGTTTGCAATCAAGTTGGAGAGTATCTGCCTCAGGCGATAGCCATCGCCAAGAATGTTGATAGGTGCTTCCGGAGAAATCCAGAAGGCCAGTTCTAACTTCTTCTCCGCGGCACTGAGCGCAAAGAGTCTGATAGAGTCTTCAATGCAAGGGCGCAGAACGAAAGGCCGATTTTCGAGGGCGAATTGCGTTGATTCAATCTTTGAAAAGTCCAGAATATCATTCAGGATTTTCAGAAGTAGCTCGCTGCTTGTACTAATGGTCTCGGCATACTCTCGCTGGACATGAGTAAGCTTTGTGCCCAAGAGCAAGCTGGCCATGCCGATAATACCATTCATTGGTGTGCGGATTTCATGACTCATATTGGCCAAAAAACTGCTTTTTGCTCGGGTAGCGGCCTCTGCTTCTTGTTTCGCGAGCCGCAATGTGGCTTCCGTTCGCTCACGCTCCTCAATCTCTTGGATGAGTTTTTGGTTCGTGGCCTCTAGTTCTTTCGTGCGTTCTTCGACTCGAATCTCCAGGTCGTTTCTTGCTACTCGAAGTTTCAACTGGCTGGACTGTAATTCTGAGTTGATCCTGGAAAGCGCGTCAGCAGAAAGAGCGCGCCATATCTGCGCTCTTATCAACGTCGGAGAGAATTGCGAAGAATAGAACCGTATTCAGCGAAAGACCCATCAGTACCATGATCAAGTCGTCAGCTTTGGTCTGAGTTCCTAGATATGAATTGAGTATGCCGTTGGCCTCAAACAAGTAGAGTACTACTGTTGAGATGATGGCAAGCGAAAAAAGCGCCAGCATGCTCCGTCTCCCTACTAGGAGGCCGGCAAGCGGTACGATCACGTAAAAGCCAAACATAGTCGGTGCACGAATTGTCTCAAATATGAGGATGCTTGGCACAAGTGACGCTAGATAAACGAGGGTGAGCAGTGTGTAAGCGACCAGACGAGTTCTGCCTGCTCGCAGGATTACCAGCAAGCAGACGCTTGCTGCCAGTGCCAGAGTATCGATAATCAGCAACTCACGTTGACCTACTGCAGGAACCTGCAGCAGCGTTAACAACACCAGAGACGCTGAGACGACGATGAGCAGAACTGTGAAGGCGAATACCCGCCTACGATTACGATCCTCGGAAGAGCTCTGTTTATTTGATATCTGCACGGAGTTATGTGATTTTCTAGACATACGTATCGTGGCAAAAGTAGTGGGAGAAGAAGAGTGCTATAAGCTGCCTACGCTTTGACGTGATGAACTCATGTAGGGCACGATTTTATTTTCGCCCGGAGCGACCCTGGCAGGCATCGGTGACGATAGACGGAGTCTATACAGTGGATCGGCTTTACAGCTTTGGACGCCGCTCTTCGACCTTGTTTGTGAAACGCGCCGATCAAATTCCAACACACTGGATTTCGTCCTTCAGCCCGGACCTATTATAGCACATTGAGGCGCGGCTATTTGCCTCTTACTTTGGCACATTGCCGCGTGAAACCCGCGATAGTATTCGAATGGCTGAGTAAGCCTGGCGATCGTGGCCGGCTCGTTGTCTGTGCGTGATTATGAGGCCGAATAGACCTTCCGCGCCATCATTGCAGCCTCCGCCGTATTCACGCCCCCATTGGGCTCAACATAGCCCAGGTTGATCATCGCGTCCTGGGTGTTGAAGTGAATGTGATCCTCGCCAATCAGATCCACGAACCCGATGGATCGCAGACGGTCGAGGACCGGTCCCTTGATGGAGGCCAGATGCAGGTCCACGCCGGCGCTTAGCAACTCCTCGCGCAGGGACTCCAATGTTTCAAGTGCACTGGAATCGATGAAGTTGATGGCCGATCCAATCAGCAGAAAATGCTCCACCTCAGGCTGATCGGCGACCAGCCCCAATACCACATCCTCCAGATATTTGGTGTTGGCAAAGAAGAGACTCTCATCGACGCGAATGGCGATCACTTGCGGCCAGGTCTCGACATCGTAGCGCAGCACATTGCGATAGACCTCGGTGTTGGGTATGCGACCCACGACAGCCGAATGGGGCTTGCTGCTGCGCCAGATGAAGATGCCTAGTGACACAGCGGCTCCGATCAGAATCCCTCGTTCGATACCGGCCACCAGTACAGCCAAGAATGTGATGATCAACGCCGCTGCGTCACCCTTGTTGTAGCGCCAGATGTGCTTGATGGCCTTGACGTCGATCAGGTTGGCTACAGCAACCAGGATGATGGCCCCCAGCACCGCATTGGGCAATGAGTGGAAGAGTGGCGTCAGGAAGACGACTGTGAGCAAAATCAGACCGCCGGTGATGATGGAGGCCAGACCCGTATTGGCGCCGGCGCTGAAATTGACGACCGACCGGCTGAACCCGCCCGTTACCGGATAACCGCCGGTAAAGGTCGCCCCCAGGTTGGAGGCGCCCAGCGCGATCAACTCCTGGTCGGCGTCGATCTTCTGTCGCCGTTTTGAGGCCAGCGACTTGGCCACCGAAACGCTCTCCATGTAGCCGACAAAACTGATGGTGAGCGCGGTCGGCAAGAGCAGTGTCCATAGATTTGGGTCGAACTGGGGTAACGTGAGCGGCGGCAGTCCGGCGGGAACATCGCCGACAATCTTGACGCCGGCCGTCTGGTCGAGGTTAAACAATTGAACGAGCAGCGTGAAGACCACGACAATGATCAGCGGAGCACTCTTGGAAAGGGGGACGACCAGATTCTGAGGTAAGCCTGCACGCGAGAAGAGTGCCGACGCACGGTATTTGAAGAAGAGCAGGATCAGGATGCTTGAGACGCCGATTGCCAACGTGACCAGGTTGGTTTCAGCAAGATGGTTGATGGTGTAGGCGATCTGCTGATAGAAGTGCTCGAAACGGGGTACGCTGAATCCTAATACGTGCTTGACCTGGCTGAAGCCGATAATGATAGCGGCCGCAGCCGTAAAGCCGACAAGGACAGGATGGCTCAAGAAATTGACCAGAAAGCCGACACGAAAGATCCCCATCCCGATCTGTATGATGCCGACCAAAAAGGCCAGTGTGATGGCCAGCGACACGTAGAGCGTCACGTCGCCACCTGCAAGTGGTGTGACACCGGAAGCGACCAGTAGCGAGACGATTGCCACCGGACCGACAGCGAGGACGCGGCTGCTGCCCAACAGGCCATAGACGAAGAGCGGCAAGATGCTGGCATAGAGACCTACCTGGGGCGGCAGGCCGGCCAGCAGCGCGTAGGCCATGCCCTGTGGAACCAGCATGATGGCAACGATGACGCCCGCCATCATGTCGCCGGTCAAGTCCGAGCGCCGGTAGTGCAGTAGCCAGTCGAGAAAAGGCAAGTATCGCTTCAGACCCGTGTTGTTCTGTCGGATTGTTGCCGAGCTCTTGGGCGGATTTGCTACAGCCATGCGAGACTCCGATCAAAGAGGGCATAGGGTAGATGAACCCTATGCCCCAGATTGCTGAATGTCAATTGCCAAGTAAAAACCCTTTTTGCCACAGATTCACACAGATAAGGGCCTGATGTTCACTGATGTTGCACGGATGTCCAGAGTAATCCCAATACTATCTGTGTCCGATCCTGTTCCCGTCTGTGCAAATCTGTGACAAATTCGCATCCTTGCACCGAATCTATTGTTCTAGGGGCAAGCCCGCGTTTTTCCAGGCGGTCATGCCGCCCACCATGTTAATGACCTCATTGGCGCCCTGGGATTTGAGGATGCTGGCTCCGATGGCGGCCCGTGCACTAGATTGGCACTGGACCACAATGGGCTTGCCGTTGATCAATTCACCGGCCCGATCCTTGAGGAAACCGAGCATGTAGTGCTTGGCCCCATGGATATGGCCCTCATCCCATTCGCCTTGTCCACGCACGTCGATCAGATCGACGCTGCCTGCCTCGATCTTTGGCGCAATCTCGGCGGGGTGAGCCAGCTCGTAGGATTCCAACGCCAAACCGTGCTGTTCGAGCATGGCGATGGCCGATGTCTCGAAATAGCCGGCAATGTCGTCCAGATCCAATGTAGATCAGGGAGTCGACGGCGTCTGCCAAATTCTCGGGATCGACGATCAGATAGAATGGGGTCTCGTAGTCCAGCAACCAACCGGCCCAACTCGCCAGCATCTCCTGCGGAATGTTGATGGTGCCCGGCACATAGCCTGCCGCATACTGCTCGGCGCTACGTGTGTCAACGATCACGGCCTTTTTCTCCGTCAGGCCTCCCATGCGTGAGCAGGGGAGAAGAGCAGGATGGGGTCCGCCGTTCAGAACCCGCGGACCAACCTTGTTTACTTTCTTCATCTCGGCGAAATACTTGGGCGCTTCCGGCTGTCCGGCAAGCAGCGCTTCGACGAACGCTTCTTCTTCATCGATCTGGAATGCCCAGCCGAATAGCTTCTCGTAGCCGACCGTGGTCGAGGGCACTGCCCCCAAAGCCTTGCCGCAGGCGCTGCCCGCGCCATGGGCCGGCCAAACCTGCAAGTACTCAGGCAGCGTTGCGAAACGTTGCAGAGAATGGAACATCTGTCGGGCGCCGACATCGGCGGTGCCGACCATGCCGGCGGCTTCTTCCAGAAGATCCGGCCGCCCAACATCCCCCACGAAAACGAAGTCGCCTGTGAAAATGCCAACAGGTTCCTGGGTCTTGGCCGTGTCGGTCAGTAGGAATGAGATATGTTCAGGCGTGTGGCCAGGGGTGTGCATGACTGTCAGCTTGACATTGCCGGCCCAGAACTCGTCTCCATCCTTGAGCAGCTTGTGGTCATAGCCGTCTAGAAACTGGTACTTCCAGTTTTCGTCGCCTTCGTCAGAGACATAGAGGCGAGCGCCAGTGCGTTCGGCAATCTCGCGCGAACCGGAGACGAAATCGGCGTGGATGTGCGTTTCCGTGGCGCCGACGATCTGCATATTGTTGGCTTCGGCGACCTGAAGATACATTTCGACGTCGCGATTGGGGTCAATGACGATGGCTTCGCCGGTCGCCTGGCAACCGACGAGATAGGAAGCGTGGGCCAGTTTGTCGTCGTAGAAGTAGCGCAGTAGCATTTTGATCCTCCAGAGTTGTGCTTGCAGCCGGCTTGGTATCAGCCCTTTCCGGCCCGATACCTACTTCCAGAACGGGCCGGAAACAGCATGTTATCATCGATTTAGTCTATGGGAAACACTCTACAGACTGCACTTAAGCAGCGTTTCAGGTCTATATGAGAGTTTTGTAAGGAGTTGGGAACAGCCGAGGGATCAGTGAAATGCATGCATGGCGTCGAAGTTGGCAAGCGCGTTGATCTCCTCAGCGTCGCTGATGATCTGCTCTACGCTGCCGTCGACCATCTGGATGACGCGGTCAACATACTTACACATACGTAGGTCATGGGTGACCATGATGCCGGCCCGGTTCTGCTCATGGATGAGTTCAGCGAAGGTCTCAACAACCTGGTTGGCCCGTTCGGTGTCCAGGCTGGCTGTCGGCTCGTCTGCCAGAACCACGCTCGGCTCGTGGATAAGGGCGCGTGCAATGGCCACGCGTTGCTGTTGGCCGCCCGAAAGCTGATCCGGGTAGTAGGTCAATCGTTCGCCCAACCCCAGTCGAATCAGCAACTCGCGGGCGCGCTGCCGATTCTTCTTCGTGAATACGCCGTTGAGCCGCAGCATTACCTCCACGTTTTCCAGGGCGTTCAGATACGGAACCAGATTGTTGGACTGGAAGGCGAAGCCGATCTCTTGCCCTCGAAAACGAGTTCGTTTCGCGTCGCTCATGGCCCCCAGATCTTGACCGGCAATCGACACATCGCCTTCTGTCGGCGTCAATAGGCCGGCAATCATCGCCAACATCGTTGTTTTGCCCGATCCGCTGGGACCGACCAGGGCCACGAACTCGCCTTCTTGGATGGCGAACGATACGTGCTCAACAGCGTGGACTGCATATTCACCCTCGCCGTAGACTTTCGTAACCTCATTGGCCTGCAGTGCGATGTTGCTACTCAACTTCTGCTCCGTCTTAGTGATATTGGCGTAAGGCTATTCTACTGAGCCAGTCCAAGGGCAGTCAGCGGCTCAACTTTGGTTAACAGATAGACCGATACAAGGCCGCCCAGCGGACCGATGAGCAGCAGCGATACCACGGCCGTTGCCACGGCTTCACCGGTGAAGACGATGGGGACCTCCACGGGAAAGGTGAGCGACAGCAACAACGATCCCATCGTACCCAGGAAAACGCCAAAGGCATTGATGGCCACAATCTGGGTCGCGGCAGAAAACGCAATCGTTTTGGTCGATGCGCCGATGGCTTTTAACATACCGATCTGCGCGACCTTTTGCAGCGTCTGAATCTGGAAGAAACCACCGATCACCAGGATGCCGATGAAAAGCGTGAAGTAGCGTTGCGTGTCCAGCGTGCTCTGTTGTTCGGCATAGCCGGGCGTGGCCTTGTAAGCCGTCTCCCGATCAACGACCTCTACGTTTGCGACTTCAGATTCGATGCGTTGGGCGACCGACTCCAAATCGTCCGGGTCTGTCAGCTTAACACCGACAATATTGGAGATCAGTTCACCGCGGTCGGGCGCTGTTGATCCCTTTGGACGAACTTTTTCCCAAGTTAAATAGGGCAGGAATACTGAGGGTTGGATGAAGTACTGTCGGCCATCGCTCACACCGACGATTTCAACATCGTAGAACTCTTCTTCAGTCCCTTGAACGGATTTGAGCGTCAGGGTGTCGCCAACGCCCAGTCCGGTGCGCAGTGCAACGTTGAGATCGATAACAGCCTCGTTGCTGCGTGTGCGTTCAAGCCCGCGCCCCTCGTAGGCCGGCGGTTCGCCCGGTTTGCCGGGTTCCACCCCCAGAAGCGACACATCGAGTGTTTCGCCGTCCGGCAGTATGATGGTCGATGATGATGTCCCGATCTGTCCGACATCGGCGATGCCTTCAACGCGGCGTATCTCGTTGAGGCGCGATCTTCCGATGCGGCTGGCTGCCACCGAGAGTTCAACACCGTCCTGATAGACGATTAGCTCGCCGTTGAGCTTTTCTAAATATTCTCGGTTCCCTGCACCCAACCCTTCCGTCAACGCAGCGATGAAGATTACTAACGTTGTGATGAGTGCGACAATCATGGCGATCAACAAGTACCGACCGCGGCTATGCCAGATCTCTTTGAAAGCCAGGTGAAATGCCATGGACGTCTATCTTGTCCCTTTCAAGCGTTCTTGTCTTTACACGTGATAGACAATGTTTGCCAAGTGTCTGGAAGGCAGGTTCTTGTCAACAGCCTGCCTTCCGGACACTTGGCACTACAACGTTGTCGAAGTATTAGTTTCTGTCGAAGGTGGTGACGGCAGTCATATTCCAACGCAGACGGTCGTCATTTTCGTCGGGGACGACGACGACCGTGTAGACGATGTCGCCTCGGCGATCCTCACCGATGGGACGGATGCGATCGACCGTGCCTGAGAGCGTCAGATCGGGGATGGCATCGAAGGTCAGCGTTGCGTCATCTCCTGGCTCTACGCCGACAATGTCGAACTCGGTCAGATCCTCAGTTCGCACCTCCCAGGAAGAAAGATCGGCCAGACGAGCCACCGATGTCCCTGCCGACACCTGTTCGCCAATTTCCAGATCGAGCAAGGCAACTGAGCCGTCAAACGGGGCCCGTAGTTCCCGATCCGCCACAGCCACCAGGGCCTGTTGCAGCGACGCCACGGAGGCGGCCACTTCCGCCTCGGCACTCTCGATCTCTTCGGGGCGGTTTCCGGCCTCGAGCAATTCAAGCTGTGCTCTGACGCGACGGACCTCTGCTTCCGCTGCCGCCACATCCGCGGGCAGTGTCTGGCTTAGGCCATCCAACTGCGCCTGCGCACGGCGAACCTCGGCGCTGGCCGATGCTGCATCCGCAGGGCTGGGGCCGCTTTGCAGATCCTCGTAACGGGCAGCCGCCGCTTCAAAGTCGTTGGTCGCTCGTTGCAGATCCGCAGACTGGGCCGTAGCTCCGGCGTCGTTGCGCCACTTGACCTCGTTGAAGGCACGCTGTGCCCGCGTGAGCTCGGCCTGGGCATTGGCCATATCTGCTTTCGCGTTGATCAGCTCTTGCTCACTGGCGCCTTCGTAGACCTTGGCCACGCCGGCTCTGGCCGCCGATACCTGAGCTTCTGCCGCAGCAATATCATTGGGCAGCGAACCTTGTGCGACTCGATCGCGGGCTGCTTCTGCGGCCTCAAGGGAAGCGCGTGCGGCATCGATCTCTTCCTGGCGAGATCCTGCCTTCAGTTCCGCCAAACGGGCCTGCGATCGTTTGAGATCTGCCTCGGCCCGACTGACGGCCGCACGTTCTCCATCTGCATCCAAACGCAACAGGACATCGCCTTTGGCAACGTCATCACCCTCGGCGACCAGAACTTCTGAGACAATGCCGCCAACCGGTAGGCTGAGATCGGCGGAGTTGGCCGGCACGACCCGCGCATCTGCAATGATGGCCTGGTTGTCGGTAATGACCGGCAGTGCCGAACCCTCGGAATCAGTTGCGTCCCCTTCATCGGCGGGCATTTCTGTTGTTTCGCCCGGCTCTGCACCCGGTAGATAGGGATCCAGAAATCCACCGAAATAGGCAGCAGCGCCGGCAATGACGACCACTACAAGGATCACTATTAGTACACGTTTCATCGTTTCCCTCTCATAACCCGGCAGATGGTGTGCCGTCTTTTTGCATTGGGTGTTTGCGCTCTACAGACTACTGGAATCAATCTTTTGTTTTTCTTTCCGACAGAGTGCTAGGCTGCTGTTTACGCCGGCCACATTGAGCCCGTCCAGCAATACAGAGACTATATCCTGGATCATTGCTCTCTTGGAGGGGACGCCCGGCCCATTTCCCGTGAATGCCATGCCGTCCAAGATGGCCAGGAAGGCGCCGGTCAGTACATTCGGATTGACATCAGCGCGTATCGCCACGCTGATTGCCGGCGGAGAAAGCTTGGCACAATGGCTCAAACAGGCAACTGTAGGCGACTGCACTCAGGTGTCGCGCACTGTTTTCGCTCAATGAAGGCATGTCCGCATGCATGATGCTGGACAGGTTCATTTGGGGCTGAGTGACAAACCATGCCCCGACGGCATTCAGTTGCGCAGCCAGATCCGGACCGGCACGATGGAGGGCATCTTCTATGCCGATACGATGTCGGTCAAATGCCCGTTCAGCGATCGCGACGTACAGTTCTTCTTTCCCATCAGGGAAGTGATAGTAGAGTGATGCCTGTCGGATGCCCAATGTGTCGGCAATATCGCGTAAGGTAACGGCATTGTAGCCGCGCTGCATGAAGAGCGCCTCTGCCGTCTCCATCACTCGCTGTTTGGATTCACTAATTTCGATCACACTCATTTTGCCTCACACAGGCCGGTTTGCCTATTGATCCGAACTGTTTCCGGCTATACCAACTATGCTCACCAATTCGATCTGGCCCTAATCTACCATTGGCTATTTGAACAGCCTATTCCAACCAATAGTGATCCCTACCTATAATTTGGTAGGCAGATCAGTGCTCACTATATCACATTTGGAACTATCGTTGGTAACCCGTTCTCCGATCCGATCAGTTGAAGCAGAAATCGGTCACTCTTTGGTTTGACCGAAACGCACCGAATCCAGTATAATCATGTTTTGTGGGCCATATGCCTATGGAAGTTTAAGTGTATGAATTCTTTAAGCGCCTGTGTTGCCGCCCTTAAGCACACAGGGCCGCTCCAAAGTTTCGGACAGAGAATTCGTCCGGACGCGGCTATGAAAGGGAGAAAAGCATGTATGCTGTAGTTCGAACCGGCGGCAAACAATACCGTGTTGCTGCCGGGGATATTCTTGAGGTTGAAAAGCTTGCCGGCTCGGTAGGTGATTCTATTGCGTTGGACGACGTGCTATTGGTTGCCAATGGCGACGACGTGACCGTCGGCCAGCCTGTTGTGGAGGGAGCCTCGGTCTCCGCCAAGATAACCGGACAGTATCGCGGCAAGAAAATTCGTGTCTTCAAGTACCAGCCGAAGAAACGTGTTCGTGTGAGTAAGGGCCATCGTCAATCCCTGACCCGGCTCGAGATTGAATCCATCACTGCCGGGTAACTGCGCTTGAGCAGGTGTTGAGCTGAAATGAAAAGAACGACTATCATCTTCAGGATCCGACACCCCCAGGTAAATACCCTGAAAACTGGTTCCCTGAATCGTCGGGGAAGGTAAAGGAGAAAGCTGATATGGCTCACAAAAAAGGTGGCGGTTCCAGCCGAAACAATCGTGATTCCAACGGCCAGCGTCTTGGTGTCAAGCGCTCTGGCGGTGAATTTGTAACAGCCGGCAACATCATTGTTCGCCAGCGCGGTACCCGGATCTATCCGGGCAAGAACGTCAATAAGGGCAAGGATGATACGCTCTTCGCTGTAGCCGATGGCTATGTGACGTTCGAGTGGATGAAAAAGGGCAAGAAGCAGGTCAGCGTTTACGCTGAGAAGGTTAATTAGCATGAAGCCAGATATTCACCCGACCTATTATCCCGAAGCCACCGTCACTTGTTCCTGTGGAGCGACTTGGACCACGGGCAGTACGGCCCCTGAAATTCGCACCGACGTGTGCAGCACCTGCCATCCGTTCTACACAGGTGAGCAGCGCATCGTTGATACTGCTGGTCAGGTCGAGCGCTTCATGAAGCGCTTGGAACGCCGCCAGAGTGCAGAGGCTCGCTTGGAAATTGAATCCCGTGCACGCGCCGAGGCTGATGAAGCAGCCCGCAAGGCCCGCGCCCGCGGTGATGATCCGAAGGCTGCTGCTGAACAAGTGCTGGCCAAGTATGAAGTCGCTGAAGAAGTTGAGATCGAAGCAGAGGGCTAGTCCAGTTCGTTTCGATGATCACATCAAGGCAGGGGAGGAATTTTCCTCCCCTGCCTTTTCTGTTTTGCGCGGTGGATACTTGCATTTCAAGCCGAGACCGGACACAATGTCGATGCCTATTGGCGCACCAGAGAGACTGCCGACGAGAGTGCGATCTGAGGACATTTGTCGCCTTTTCGTCTGGGTCGATAGCTTGGTGCGATGGGCATCAAAATCGTCAACTATCGCATGAGTTCGCGGAGGAGAAACGATGCATTACCGACCGGCAGGGGGTTGGATTGAGTTGGTCTGTGGTTCGATGTTCAGCGGAAAGACCGAAGAACTGTTGAGGCGAATTCGCCGCGCTGAGATCGGTCGCAGGAACGTTCAAATCTTCAAACCACGCATTGACAGCCGCTACGGCGCCTCACGCGTTGCGTCGCACAACGGCGTCGCCCGCGAGGATGTGGTTGTGATTGAGAAGGCCTCTGAGATTTTGAAGTTGGTGCGTCCGGAGACAACTGTGTTGGCTGTGGATGAGGTTCAGTTCTTCGACTGGCAGATTGCCGACGTCAGTGATGAGTTGGCGGATCGAGGGTTGCGTGTCATCGCAGCCGGCCTGGACCAGGACTTCCGGGGCGAGCCTTTTGGTCCTATGCCGCTCATGATGGCTATCGCCGAACACGTGACCAAGTTGCATGCGATCTGTATTTCTTGTGGCGCCTCTGCTAGCCGGACACAGCGTCTAATCGATGATCGCCCGGCCCGTTATGATGATCCGATCATCTTGGTCGGCGGTTCAGAAAGCTATGAGGCACGCTGCCGGCAGTGCCATGAAGTGCCTGGTCGGCCGGTCTCCCGTGTCGCAGAGATAGCGCAAGCGATCGATTCCTGAGATAGAGAATCGTCTGATGAACTATCTTGTAGTTCCGGGGGAAGAATCACAAGATAGATCATCAGACGATCGTAGGGACCGACTCACGTACCGAAGTCAGATAGTGGCTTTGGAGATCGAGCTTGTTTGAAATCTGTTGCGCTGGCATAATTCGTTCAGACTGATACAATATCTTTCATCTTAGGCCAAAATCGTTCAAAAATCGTTCAATACCGAACAACATCAGAGCCCAATGAACGAAAACGTGGAAAAAATGAACGATCGCCTGCAGATTCGACTGCTAGGCGGCCTCAAGATAGAGCGGAATGATCAGGAGGTGAAAGGCTTCGCCTCCAGCAAAGCTCGCGCCCTGATCGCCTACCTTGCCTGTAATCCGGGTCCTCACAGCCGGGAACTCCTGGCGACCATGCTTTGGGATGACAGATCCCAAGAACGCGCCATGGGGAATATGCGCGTCCTCATCAGCAGCATACGCAAGCTCCTCTCGCCCTATTTTGACATCAGCCGCCACGAAATTGGCCTACGCCACGGTGAATCAATCTGGATTGATGTTGAATGCGTCGATCAGATCTTTTCGGAGATATGTGGTGAAGTCAGCCATTCGGACACACTTCCGCCTAAGGACATTGCCCGCTTGGAAGAATATCTCCACCTCTATCGTGGTGGTTTCTTGGCGGGCTTCAACATTCGGTCGGCTCAGGAGTTCGATAACTGGGTTCGAATTGAGCGCGAGCGACTCCACCATCGAGTCGTTCAATGTGTGGCTACACTTGTCGACCATTTCATCCGTCAAGGTGAAGATGCGAAGGGCATTGAGTGGGCCGATCACCTCATCAAATTGGAGCCACTCTACGAACGTGGCCACGAACAGAAGATCGTCCTGCTTGCACGTAATGGCCAGAAACGCGCAGCGCTCGCCCACTATGATAGCTATTGCAAGGCGCTTGCGAGTGACATGCATGCCGAACCGTCACCCAGGATGCTGGCACTTTATCAGCGATTGTTTGCTGGTGAACAGCCACACGCTTCTCCGGCTGAACGGGTGAGTCTGCCACCGGAGAGGGTGTCAAAGAAATCGGCTCAAACGCCGATGCTCGTACCGCTGACGCCGCTGATTGGACGCGAAAAGGAACTTGACGAAATCATATCGCGCCTTCGCCGGCCTGCATGTCGGTTGTTGACACTTGTGGGTCCCGGCGGGGTTGGTAAGACGCGAATGGCTTTGGCATCGGTCGACCATTTTAGTAGTGACGCCTCGGATTTTCCCGATGGTGCGTGCTTCGTCTCGTTGGAAAACGTGCAGAGTTCGATCCTGATAGCCACATCGATTGCGGATGTGCTTAACATCTCCTTGACGGAAGGGACTTCATCTGATGTCCAGCTCTTGAGCTACTTGCGCAGTCAGCGCTTGCTGCTGGTCCTCGATAACGTAGAGCATCTGGCTGATTGCGCTGAGCTGCTACTATCCATTTTGGGGGTTGCTCCCTATGTCACGATCTTGTTGACATCTCGCGAACGGCTCGATCTGCACGGTGAATGGCTCTACGAAGTCCCGGGACTGGCCTGCCCGGATGATGCCATCATGAACCGTGAGGACGCGTTTGGGGCTATCGAACAATTTCCCGCAGTACAGCTGTTCTGCCACGAAGCTCAGGCGCTTTTCCCCGCCTTTTCCTTGGAAGATGAATACCTTGCGGTCGCTTCAATCTGCCGGAAGATCGAAGGTCTGCCTCTGGCAATTCAACTTGCTGCAGCGTCCACGCGCATCTTCTCCGCAACCCAAATGCTGAAACAGATCGAGCAAAATCTGGATGTTCTTCAGACAACCATGCGCAATGTGCCTGATCGGCACCGAAGCCTGCGTGCCGTCTTTGATCATTCATGGACGCTGTTGACAACAGAAGAGCAGGATGCGTTTCGTCAACTCTCGGTCTTTTCCGGCGGGTTTTCAGCTGATGCGGCTGAGCATGTGGCCGGCGTATCGACCCCGATGCTCCATTCTTTGGTCAATTCGTCTCTCATCGAGCCGGTGAACGTGCCGATGGCCGATACAGGTCGGTACAAGATGCACGCAGTGCTCCTTCAATATGCCAGAGAGAAGCTGGCACTCGACAGCCGACAATTGCACGATGTGCACGACAGACACTGCTCATATTATACGATGCTGTTGGATGATTTCGGCGACGATCTTCAGAACCATGGGCCGTCGTCCGTCAGCCTCTCTGCCATGGCAATCGACATAGAAAATCTTCGTGCTGCATGGCAGTGGGGTGTGCTACATGGGCAATTGCAGCGCACGGAGCACGCGTTGTCTGCGTTTGCACGATACTATCTTCTGCATGGGCCGTTTCATGAGGGCAGCGATGCCATAGGGCTGGCGATTGAGGAGATTCAGGGACGACGACGGCGGAATCGTGATTCCCAGACGGAACGTTTGTTTGCCAAGTTATTGGCAATTCAGGCAGAGCTCTACAATCGGCAGGCCGCGTATCAGCAGGCGGTTGATGCCGCGTTGGAGACCATCCACACCGCTGGAAACAACGACCTGGATCAGATTGAAATCGAGGGACAGCTTCAGGCTGCTCTGGCCTATCGCTTCTTGGGTGACTATGCCAGCGCCTTGCATCATACCGAATGTGCGCTCGAGCTTTCGCGTGATGGTGAGCACACGCAGCGCGAGGCAAATAGTCTGCTCACGCTTGGAACAGTCTATCTCTACCAGGCGCAGTTTGAGTTCGCCAGGCAGACATTGACCGATGCCTTGGCGCGTTTCCGTTTTCTTGGCAACCGTCGGGATGAGAACCGTGCGCTCAACGTGCTAGGAATTCTCTATCTCTATCAAGGCCGCTATGGTGAGGCCAATCGCTATTTTGGGCAGGCGTTGCATCTCTATCGGGAGATAGGGGATCGCCAGGGTGAGGCGCAGGTGCTCAACAACCTTGGGGCCGTATGCCATCACAGTGGTGAGCTTGTAGATGCAAAGTCACAATACGTTCAGGCATTGGCCATACAGCAAGAGCTTGGCGGCATGCAGGGCGTTGGCCTCTCGTCAGGCAATCTGAGTCTCTTGGCGCAGCATTTGGGCGACTTTGAAGATGCATTGACCTTCGGTGAAACAGCAGAACGGATCGCCGATGATTTGGGCGATCGGGACAGCCGGGCATTTGCCTTGCTCTGCGTTGGCCATGCTTATGTTGGCCTCGAAGAGTGGGACATGGCCCAACGTGCGTATCAACGATCCCTGGCACTACGCCTGGAGTTGGGTCAAGCGAACCAGGCACTTGAGTCACGTGCGGGGCTGATAGATGCCACGCTGTCCGCCGGCTGGCAGGATGATCTTTCAGATGACGCTGACAAGATCCTTGAGAGGCTTGACGGCAACAACCTGCTCGGCATTGTCGATCCGTTTCGCATCTACTGGATCTGCTATCGGGCCCTGCGTGCGAACCAGGACTCACGTGCCGGTGAGATCCTAGAACGTGCCTATCGACTGCTTCGACAGCGTTCGGAACTCATTGCCGGTAGCCTGCAGCGCCACAGATATGTCGAAAATTGGCCTGCACGACGCATGATAACCGAGGAGTACTTGCGTCGCGGCGGTCGGAGTTAGTGCTCCGGCAACCAGGATATTCAGTACTTCACGATTTGTCATTCTGAGCGGGTATTTTCGAGCACGTCACTCTGGCAAAGGGCCAGCGAAGAATCTCGCTTTTCACCGAATCGTGAACTACTGATATTGGCGATACCCGCCCTGCGATAGGACGCATTTAGAATTGCCTGGCTCTGGCGGGACCCTTTGACAAGGATCGTTGCGGCGTGGCATGCTATTTTTGATCGTTTTGAATTCACCAAAACCCCATGTGTTGATTCACCTTGAAGACCGACTCGTTTTGTCCGATCCCATAGAAACGCCGGCTTCAGCTAATGCTTCAAATGGAGGCAGTGATGGAAGAAAAGCAAACTTTATATCAGATTACGGAGGATAATCTAAGTGTATTGGGCGCTCGACCGGCCTTTGTCACTTTCGGCGAAACTATGGTGCGTGAGACGCCCGCAGATATGGAACGCCCCGAACGGACTCGCCAGGTCTACCTGTCTATGGCGGGCAGTGAACTAACCCTGGCCGTGGGTCTGAGCCGACTGGGCATTTCGTCGTCCTATGTCACCCGTGTGCCTGACAATCCCTATGGTCGGGCCTTGCGCAATCTGGTGCGTGAGCAGGGCGTTGAGGCCGACCATTTTGTGTGGGCTCCCAAGACCGATCCAATTGGACGTCTCATCTACGAAATCGGGCGCACGCCGCGTAAGAACATCGGTGTCTACCAGCGCAAGTATTCGGCTGCCTCCAGGCTGGATGCCGGTATGGTGGACTGGGAAGAGGCTCTGAAGGATGCTCGGCTGTTCCACACTTCCGGCATCACCTTTGGCCTTGCTACCCACTCCGGGTATGAACGAAACTACAATCGGGACGCTTTCTTGGAAGCGGTTACAGCGAGGCCGGAAGGCTGTTGGACGGGACTCGATTTTAATTATCGTGCCACCTTATGGACGCCGGAACAGGCCAAGGAGATCATGACGCCGTTGGTCGGCGATCACATCGATGTCTTGATCACCACCATTGAAGATATGGCCAGACTCTATGGCATTGGTTGTGGACAGTACACAGCGAAGCAGGTGGTGGATGGTGATATCGGCCGGCTTGAGGATGAAGACATCAAGACCTTCGCCAGGCAAGTGATGAGTATTTTTGACGTCAAAATCGTGGCCATTACCATTCGCTACCCTGATACCTTCGAGCAGCATCGCTGGGAGTCAGCGGCTATGAATGCCGACGGTGCGTTCTTCCGCTCGCCTGCGGTCAAGCCTATCGTGTTGCTTGACCGATCTGGGCGGCGGTGATACCTGGAATGCGGGCTTCTACTATGGCTTGCTGACCGAGGGCTTCAGTGGCGAGGGCTTGCGTAAAGGTGTGTTGGTTGGCGACGCCGCGACGCGTCTCAAGCAGACGATGATGTTCGACCTGCCCATGATCGACAAGGCTGACGTCCAGGCATTGATGAAGTCCGATGTGATGGGCGGCGGCAAGCGGACATCACGATAGGTGAGCTGCCCTTTTTTGTCACAGATTTACACGGATGAAAAACAGATGAGACACAGAATGAGACATATCGGCAATCCCTGGGTGCGCTACACTTTTGAGTACTATCTGTGAACATCAGCGGCCTATCTGTGCTCATCTGTGGCAAGTCTTTTTACACTGGAGAGACCCATGAAGAAACATGAAAAGCTGAACATCATCCGCGATACGGGTGTGGTTGCCATCATGCGAGCCCAGTCATCGGAACAACTGATCGCCGCGGCTGACGCCATCAAAGCGGGCGGCGTGCAGGTGATTGAGGTGACAATGACGACGCCCGGCGCGCTTGCTGTCATCGAACAGGCCAAGCAGCGGTATGGCGAGGACGTTCTCTTTGGGGCCGGCAGCGTGCTTGACCCGGAAACGGCGCGCGCGGCCATTCTGTCCGGCGCTGATTTCATCGTCGCGCCGACGCTCAATCTGGAGATGGTGGCGCTCTGCAATCGCTATGGCATACCCGTCATGCCGGGCATCTACACGCCGACCGAGGCGTTGACGGCCATTGAGGCGGGCGCCGATATGGTCAAGCTCTTCCCGGCCAGTTTTGGCGGTCCGGAACTCGTCAAGGCGATCCGGGCGCCACTTCCACAACTGGAGATTGTGCCGGTAGGCGGCGTCGATCTCAACACTGCCGCTGACTTCATCCGCGCCGGTTCGGCTGCGTTGGGTGTGGGTAGCAGCCTCGTCAACAATCAGCTATTGGCTGATGGTGATCTGGATGAGTTAACGCGGCGAGCAAAGGCGTTCATTGCTGAGGTTCAGAGGGGACGGGGTCAGTAGGGGAAGTTCAACAAGGAATGGTTAGGGATTGCGCCAACCAGTGCCGTGAACGAACGTGGGCGTGTCGGCGTTACGCCGACACGCCCGTTTTCTGTCTGATACACGTCAGCTAAACAATTAGGAACCAGAGAATTGTTGCCCAGAGCACGGCACTGATGATATTCACGGCCCAGAATTGATTCTTGTTTGTCTTATGGCGAAAGACGACCATGCCGAGTAGGGCCCCCGCAAACCCACCGGCGAGCGCCAACCCGAACAGAACGACCTCCGGGATACGCCAGGCGCCTCGTTTGGCCTGCATTTTGTCATAGCCGTAAAATATGAACGCCGTGACACTCCAGGCCGCCAGCCAAACCCAGAACCAATGGCCGGCCCCGAAGAACCACGTAAGCAAAGCGATTACAACAAGGGTAATCACGACGCCGATAATGGCGAAAAATTTCTGTGGCGATTTCTTCATGGCGTGGGCAATCTCCTGGGAAATGCATCATTTTGCTGTCAGCAAAGTGAATTGAAAGGCAGCTGCGGGCACCTGCCGTACCATCTAGGCGCTTACAACGAATTATACAGCCAACAGGTGGAACAAGCCAGACTTGAATGCTAAATGGATGACTCATTGGACTTGAAGAGTTGGCAAGATCTCAACCATGCGCAATTGATCAAGCGCCTCCAGCCGCTGCTGGAGCAAGAGGACGGCACACTGGATGTCGCTGCCTCCGGGTCGCATCATGTGGTAGTGACCAAGGAGGAGGATCACGTCTGCCTCTGGCTTCATGATGAGGCAAACCAAAGCACCGGCGTGATTCAGTCAGAGCTAGATTTGAACAAGCCCCTTGCGCTGGTCGATGCCTATACACGCGCCGCACTGCTCTGCTTGCTCTGGTCACCGGCGCCGGGGCGAGTATTCACTGCCGGGTTAGGGGGCGGTTGCCTGCCCACTGCCATCCACCATCATATGCCGGAGACCATTGTTCAGTGTGTCGAGCGGGATCCTCAAGTGGTCGATGCTGCTACGCGTTTTTTCGGCTTTCTACCGGACGAGACCTTGCGCATAGCAATCGGCGACGGTCGCAGTTGGTTGGAGGAGAACGCGACGCGTGACTCAATCGAGATCATCATTTTAGACGCATTTGATGATAAGGGTGATGTCCCACACGCCTTAAGCACGGTGGAGTTCTTCCAGCTTTGCCGGGCATCCTTGTCTGGACAGGGCGTGTTGGTCGTCAACCTGCTCTATCTTGATCCGCACCGGACTGCACGCATCAAGACGGCGGCTGCTGTCTTTGAACATCTGTATCTCTGTCCGATGGAAGATGATAACGATGTGCTCTTTGCCAGTCGGCGACCGCTGCCATCCAAAGCAACCTATATCGATCGGATGATTCACCTGAAAGAGCAGTATCGGTTTGGCTTTCCGCTCGTACGCCTGGCGCTCAAGCTGAAGCCGGTCGATGTCGGTGAGATGTCGGAGTGGTCGGCCACGAAACTGTTGACCGACTGTCAGGGGGATGCATAACACGGGGACTGCATTGGGAGCGCAGGGCATTCCTTGGGACTATTCTTTGTCTTGGTCTGCGTCCTCATTGATGAAGCCGTAAGCATGCGATACCAGGTAGAGTGGCCGGTTCTTGACTTCATCGTAGATTCGGCCCAGATACTCTCCGATGATGCCCAGGAAAATGAGCTGGATGCCGCCGAGGAAGAGCACGCTGACCAGGGTTGTCGCCTGTCCCAGAAAAAAGAGATTGCCCGAAAGGCGCAGTATGATTGTGACGATGATGCCTGCCAGGCTAAGAAAGGCGAAGGAAAATCCCAGTAGTGTGGCGAGTTGCAACGGCAAATGGCTGAAGCTGGTGATCGCGTTGGTCGCCAGAGTGAGCATCTTCCGCAACGGGTATTTGGTCTCACCGGCAAATCGTTCGGAGCGCTCATACTCGACGCCGATCTGTTTGAATCCGACCCAGCTGCTCAGGCCGCGCATGAAGCGATGTTTTTCTCGTAGACGGCGCATCGCAAGGATGGCCTTTCGGTCCATCAGTCGGAAATCACCGGTGTCCAACGGAATGTCAACATTGGCGACCTGCTGGATGATTCGGTAGAAAAGCTTGGCCGTCCACAGCTTGAACCATGTCTCTCCCTCTCGTTTTGTGCGCACTGCGTAGGCGACATCATAGCCCTCTCGCCATCGTTCGATCATCTCCAGGATCACCTCTGGCGGGTCCTGGAGATCAGCGTCCATAATGATGACTGCATCGCCTTCCGCAAAGTCCATGCCGGCCGTGATTGCCACCTGATGGCCAAAATTGCGACTGAAATCGATGATCTTCATACGCGGATCGTTGCGTTGCAATCCACGGAGCAGGGCAAGCGAGTTGTCCGTACTGCCGTCATTGATGCAAATTAGGTCCCAACTTTCGCCTGTCTTCTCCATGACATCAACGACGCGCTGGTAGAGAATGGGGATAACAATCTCTTCGTTCCAGATTGGGATGACGACCGAGAAGGTCGTACGCAGTTTCGTGGAAGATTCGTTCATGGTGATATCGTAAATCAAAGGCAATGCAGGGTCAAACCGGACTGTATCCTGTGGGCCGCGAGCCGGCCGTATCGCGCTGGGGCGTGCGCACCGAACCCCAATATTCATGGGTTAGATGGTGGCCAGTCCTTTGCAACTTGATGTGTTTTTTTTACGTAGTGATGGACAGTATGGTGGACAGTGCTGATTGGGTTCGTTTGCCCGAAGTAAATTGACGGGTGCATGAGGCGATGCTAGACTGACTCGTCATGTGAATTCAAACCAATCAAGGCTTCATTCCAAAGGTTCCAACGACATGAGAGTGGGGCATTCCGTATCATTCAAGTCAACGGGCCAGACAACCAGCATGGCTGAAGATCAACCAATCATTACGGGTCGCGAATTGGCCGGCAGCCTACCATTGATATCCTCTCGCCCCGGCGGCGGTCTGGCATCGGGGCTAACGCTGCCGAACTTTGACCAGAAGCGGCTGCTGCTCAACCGGATAGCACAACCGGGTGAGGTCCATGTCTATCGGGCAGAGTGTCACGCCGGCCAACGGTTGCGCGCGCAGATGTTGGTTCCAGCGTTGCCGTCGGGTGGTTCGGTTGTGCCTGCATTCGCGTTGGTTGCCCAGAGCTTGCCCTACAGCGCCGACGTGCACAAGCTACCCATTGAGTTGCCGGCGGGCTACAGTGCCGTCGTCGCGCCGCCGCCGAGTGAGCTTCTATTGCAGCTTCAGGACACGTTGACGCGTGTCAGGTATTATCCCGGGCAGACTGTCGATACGCGTACCTTGGTCAGCGGCCATTGCTATGTTGTGGTGTGGAGCCCCCACAACCACATGGGCAAGTATATGATCCAGTTAGGACATCGCTGGCCGATGCGATGGACCTATTGGCTTCAACTGCCGAGATTTTGGTGGCAGATACGGGGGTGGTTTGGGTTGAGCCGCGCGGCTGCCTATGTCGTCGGTTCAGCACTATTGCTGGGTGGTCTGCTGGCGTGGCGTCGGTCTCGCCGTTGACGAAATCGGCGGCGAAGCGGATTGAGCCCGAGTGGATCGGCTGTTTGATTCAACTGACTTAGAAAGTGTACTCTATGCGAATTGTTTTATATTTGGGTAAAGGCGGTGTCGGCAAGACAACCGTGGCGGCAGCTTCTGCAGTGCGAAGCGCCGATCTGGGCTTTCGTACATTGGTTGTCAGTACGGATATCGCCCATAGTTTGGCTGACAGCTTGGATGTCGCTTTGCAGGGAATGCCAATTGAGGTCGCACCGAATCTCTTTGCTCAGGAGATCAACGTTCTGGACGAAATCCGTGATCACTGGGGTGAGATGCAGGGCTATCTCGGCAGTGTGCTTAGAGGACAGGGAATGAGCAAGGCCATCGCGGAAGAGATGGCTGTGATCCCCGGTATGGAGGAGATCGTCAGCTTGCTACATATTCGAAAGCAGGCCGAGGAGGGCAATTTTGACCGAGTGATTGTCGATGCTGCCCCAACCGGTGAGACCATCCGCTTGTTGACCATGCCGGAGAGTTTCCAATGGTATATGACCCGGCTGACCGGCTGGGGAGATTCTGTCACCATGCGTATGGCCGGTGCAATGCTGAAACGGGTCATGCCTGAGAAGGATCCTTTCACGAGCCTGGATAATCTGGTAGACGGCGTGAAGGAATTGCAGAAGGTGTTGGTCGATCCGGCCATCACAAGCTACCGCGTGGTCTTGAATCCCGAGAAAATGGTGATGAAGGAGGGGGCGCGAGCGGTCACCTACTTATCCCTATTCGGCTACCCTGTGGACGCTGCGATTGTCAACAGAATTTTGCCGGGGATCGAGACGGATTGTGATGGCAATACTGTTTTGGTGAAGCCCAGCAACGATCCCTACCTGCGCCATCTTCAGGAGACTCAGGCACGGTATCTAGCCGAGATCGAGAGTGACTTTTATCCACTGCCTATTCTGCGCGCGGGTTGGTTCGACACTGAAATGGTCGGTGTCGATCAGCTGCGCGAATTGGCGGAGACGCTCTTTGCAGATCGCGATCCTGGTGAGATCTTCTATGTCGGCAAGACTCAGGAAATTTTCGAGGACGGCGACGACTTCATTTTGCGCCTGCCACTGCCCAACGTAGAATTAGATAAAGTCAAGCTAACCAAGCGCGGCGATGAACTCTTCGTTGTGATCGGCAATTTCAAACGTGAGTTGCTACTGCCCGCCGCTTTAGCGCATAGGCCAGCTGCGGGCGCCGTCTTCTCCGATGGTGTATTGAGCATCCGTTTCCCGGAAAACAACGCTGAGAAGCCGGACGTTGCTACGCCATAGCAGATCGAGGCAGGCGACCCGCCGATCTGGATGAGGATAGCACTGTGAGCGTAGTCAACATATTAGCCAATTCGATTGCAGCCGGTGCGGGATCGCTATTGGGATCCCAGATCAGTCTACGCGTCGGTTGTCTGCGTCAGCCACGGCCGATGCCCCACCAGTTTGCGCCCATGCTGGATCATTCCCTGCGCCTACGCTATCGTGATGTGGTTGAGACGCTTGCCCCGTTTGGGCTGTCCGCTGATCAGACCGTGCTCGATCTCGGGTGTGGATCTGGGACATTTACAGTTGAAATGGCGCGGATGGTGGGCGAGCAGGGGCTTGTTCATGCCGTCGATCTTCAGTATCCCATGTTAGTTGAGACTCAGTCTCGGCTTGACGAAGCCGATATGGCGGATCGGGTCCGGCTGCATCACTGCGGGGCCTACAATCTTCCCTTGCCTGACAACAGTTGCGATCTCGCTCTTGTGATTGCAACGCTATCTCAGATTCCGGACAAGCCTGCTGCCTTATTCGAACTGCGCCGTGTTCTTAAGCCGGGCGCCCGCTTGGCTATCAGTGAAGAGCTTCCCGATCCGGCCTATCTTCCATCACAAATGATTAGGCGATGGGCTGAAGAGACCGGCTTCGTACTGCAGGGAAAGATCGGGAATCCTTTCTGCTACAGCCTGATCTTCGTCAACGATAAGGAACTCTTTGGAGAGGTCATTGACTGAGGTCTGTTCCTCTTTGGAATCCTTCTTCCTTCCCCACTAACTTGCTGGTGTTAAGATAACAAAAACTTATGGACTTACCTTACATAACCAATGACCTGCCTGGGATCGGGGGGCAGCTTCGAACGCGACCTGAATACTTTGTGGTTGAAGAGATCCCACTATATGAAGCTTCGGGCAGCGGACAGCACCTCTATGTCAACCTCACGAAGGTGGGTCTGACCACGAAGAGTGTCCAGAAGAGTTTGGCCCAGTTGTACAACCTTCGAGAGACCGATGTTGGGTTTGCGGGCATGAAAGACAAGTTTGCGCGCACGACCCAGACTTTCAGCCTTTCAGTCGGCCATCCGACCCAGAGTTTTGTTGAATCTGTTTCGGATCAGATCGAAGACAAGCTGCCTGTCAAGGTGAACTGGGTGCGTCTGCACGGCAATAAACTACGTCTTGGTCATTTACTGGGCAACCGGTTTCGCATCGTGATTACTGACCTGGATGACACACCGACAGTAACCGTGCAAATGGCCCAAGAAGTAGCTGATAGATTGGTTGCTGACGGGATGCCCAACTTCTTTGGTCCGCAGCGATTTGGCGTCGGGGGAAGTAACGTAGAAAAAGGCCTGGCCATCTTGCAGCGGAAGACCTACGTAAAGGATCGCTGGCTCCGTCGGTTTCTGGTCTCGGCCTATCAAAGCCATCTGTGCAATTGTTACTTGGCGGACCGTGTGAGAATGGGTGCATTCAACCATCTACTGCCTGGGGATGTGGCGAAGAAACATGATACCGGCGGTCTATTTGATGTTGAAGATGTCGCCGTCGAGCAACCACGGTTTGATGCACACGAAATCAGCTTCACGGCGCCACTCTTTGGCCCCAAAATGCGCGTGGCATCAGCCGAGGCGGGAGCGCTGGAGGCGCGAATCCTTGATGGCTCGCCCATCACGCTCGAACAACTGCGTAAGGCTAAGGTTGATGGGACCCGTCGTCAGGGACGTTTGCTGGCCCCTGATTTGAGTGTTGAACCGATTGAAGATGGAGTCGTTGTGGCGTTTTCGCTGACCAAGGGCGGATTTGCAACGACGATTCTGCGGGAAATCATGAAGAGTGATACGGCCGACAATGCCGACGATGTTGAGCATTGACAGTGAAAACAGAATGAGTCTACGGCAAAAGCGATGAAGGCTTTTTGCATTGGAATGAATGACGAATACGCGCAGGAGGCAGTGACAACGTGAGCAATGATCTACCCAATAATCGGCCTTTTGATGGCCAAAAGTCCAATAACCGTGAGAATCAGCGGGCGGTGGATGTGATGGATCTGCCACTGTTTCCTCTCAATGTCGTGCTGTTCCCCGGCATGCTTCTGCCGCTACACATTTTTGAACCCCGCTATCGAGAGATGATCGAATACTGCATCGAACGCAGGAAGCCGTTTGGCGTTGTACTCAATGAAAAGGGTATCCAAGGGAGTCCGCAGGCAATGCCGGCACGGATTGGAACAACCGCTCGTATCCGCCGTGTCCAACGTCACCCAGATGGGCGTATGGATATTCAGACAGTAGGTGTGCATCGTTTCCGAATTGAGGAATTTGATTATAGTCGATCCTACCTGACCGGCAGTGTGCGTCAGATTCCGGTTGTGAATGGGGCGACGCGGTCCGCCGGCCAGTTGGCGCAGAGCCTGCGGCCGAAACTGGTCGAGTATATGGAACTGCTCAAACTAGCCCACTCCGCCGATGCTGAGTTGGCCTATGTTCCGCACGATCCCAAGCCGCTGGCTTTTATGATTGCTTCATCGCTGCAACTGAAGAATTCAGACAAACAGAAGCTGCTCGAACTGCCCGGCATCCCGGATATGCTCCAGAGGGAGTATCGACTATTGAATCAGGAGATCCTTCTGCTCAAGCACATGATCAACACGCAGGAAGAGGTAGCCGGGATGAGCACAGGCTCAACGGGCTATCTATTCCCCAACTAAACGTTACCTGAGAAATCAGGATTCTTCCATGCAAAATTGCACTGCAAAATCGCATGGCGGATTTGCTCTGATTGAATCGGCATGCTATACTCTTACTCAGATGAGGGTGATTAGCTCAGCTGGCTAGAGCGCTACGTTGACATCGTAGAGGTCACTGGTTCAAGTCCAGTATCGCCCACACAGTCCAAGCGAAAAGTAATCAAAAAAAGTAATGATATCTGCGCTCCTTGATTTCCGAGGGGCGCACTTTGTAGAAAAGGTGTCGTCATCGAGAGCTGTGTGTTGACGCCAAAATAGCAATGCGTTGATCGGGACGCGTCAGTGAACCACTGTTGTTGCAGAGAGCGGAGATCGATGGCTGAGAATCTCCGTAGCACAGAGTCTGGCAACCACCCGAGAGCGAGCCTGCGAAATGCGTAAGCAGAGTAGTGGGTTCCGGTTTGCTCCGTTATCGGCACCACGAGTGGTTCAGATACGAGTCGCATGGTTGTGACAGTTCTGTTCAACATGGGTGGTACCGCGTGGCTACAAGCTTCGTCCCATGAGGGCGGGGCTTTTTTTGTATTGGGCGAACTCTCTGTCGTAGGTTTCAGCACGAGTATCGGCTCTGACTGGACATGTCGGTCGTATCAACTAGCAAAGTGAACAGGGTCAGTTATGGATGATTTTGTGAGAAATCCAAATGTGCTGTCAGCCTCGGGCACATTCCTGTACGAGGAATCAAAGTTAGTCGACTTGAGTATCGCCATCCAGCAGATCGCGGCGCCAACCGGTGATGAGGAAGTCCGGGCATCGTGGGTAATGCGACGATTTGAGGCACTTGGGCTGGCAGATGTGAGCATGGATGGGTTGTACAACGTCTATGCGCGTCGGCCCGGTGATGCAAGCGACTCACCGGCGCTGCTGGTCTCCGCCCATACAGATACCGTTTTTCCCATGGAGACCGATATCTCGGTCGCGCTGGACGAGACGGAGGGTCGGATCTACGGCCCGGGCATCGGAGACAATTCGGCCGGTGTTGCCGCTCTGATTGCACTGGCGGAGAAAATAGTCAGCCTCCCGCCGCCGCCATCTGATATCTGGTTTGTTGCCAACACGGGCGAAGAGGGGTTGGGCGACCTGCGCGGCATGCGCGGCGCGGTTGATCGGCTTCACGATCGCATCGGAGCCTCCATTGTGCTTGAGGGCATGGGCTTAGGCCGCGTGGTGCACCGAGCACTGGGATCGCGACGCTATCGCATTTCCGCATCCGCACCGGGCGGCCACAGTTGGAGCGATTTTGGCACGGCGAGCGCCATCCACGCCTTGGTCTTGTTGGCTTCAGAACTGGTACGTATCAAGGTGCCAAGAGACCCGCGTACGACGTTTAACATTGGACGGATCAGCGGCGGCACGTCGATCAATACAATTGCTCAGGCGGCAATGCTTGAATTAGATCTGCGCAGCGAAGACGGCCAAGCGTTGGAGACTCTGATCGATCAGGTGCAGACCGTGGTCCAGAGCTTTCAGACCAGCCGATGGCAAGACTGGGGAGTGCAGATCGATGTGGAGACTATCGGTGACCGGCCCAGTGGCGCCATCGCATCCGACCATCCGTTAGTCGTGGCATCTGCACGCGCACTGGCTGCCGCAGGACTGACCGACAGGCCGGACCTGCGAATCAGCAGCACCGACTCGAATATCCCGCTTAGCCGGGGCATTCCATCAGTCTGCGTCGGGATCACCCAGGGCGGCAGCGCTCATCGGCTGGAGGAATGGATCGATCCGCAGTGGCTGGGTAAAGGGATGCAGCATCTGCTATTGCTCACTTGGTGGGCATCCGGTTGGGTGGCAGAGGGCTAGCCGGTCGGTGCAATAGAGTAATTTGCATTGGAATCGTCGGTACGGCGTGAACCTGGTAATCTGCGCGGCGAGCTCAGGTTGGTGCGTATTTGGTTGGAGATAGTGACAATTTGAACAGCCTGTCTACTGACTTCTTCATAGGCTTTGCTGTGGCCACGCTTTTCTGGCTGATCGTGAGTCAGATGGCACGCATATATTACCGCTTTCGGCGTCGTATCAAGGCTGCTCAGACGCCATTGGCCGGCAAAGTGCCTGCCGAGGTAATTGCGGATGCCAACCGGGCGCGCCTTGGCCTGGTCCTATGGTTTCTAGCGGTATTGGTGGGGCTTTTTCTGATTTGGGAGTTCATTGCCTGGGGCAGTGGAGCTAGCTTGTCTAGCAGGTTGTTTGGTTGACGACCATTCTGCTGTTGAACAGTGACTTGATTGTATACATATTTGTATCGATGGGAGCATTATAGATGTCGAACTATGAGGAGTTGGAACAGGATCAGCTCTATAAGATCCGCCACAGTGCTGCGCACGTAATGGCGCAGGCCGTGCTGGAGATCTACCCCGACGCCAAGGTGGCAATCGGTCCGCCGATTGATACCGGTTTTTACTATGACTTCGACCTGGGGATGGATGACCAGGACAAACCCAAGACATTCTCTCCGGACGATTTGGAGAAGATCACCAAGCGGATGCGCCAGATCATCGGCGGTAAGTATCCGTTTGAATATCGTGAGGTTAGCGCGGATGAAGCACGGGCCATCTTTGACGGCCAGCCCTACAAACTGGAGCTGATCGATGGCCTGGAAGCGGGTGACGTCGATGAGTACGGCAATGAGGTGGTCGAGAAGCCGCCCATCAGCACGTATACGCAGGATTCGTTCGAAGATCTCTGTCGTGGACCCCATGTGGAGCACACGGGCAAGATCCCCGCTGATGCGTTTCAGCTGATGAGTATAGCTGGAGCCTACTGGCGCGGCGATGAGCACAACCCAATGCTCCAGCGCATCTATGGCACGGCCTGGCGCAACAAGAAGGAACTCAAGAAGCATCTCGACATGCTTGAGGAGGCCAAGAAGCGTGATCATCGCAAACTGGGCCGAGAGTTGGAGATCTTCATTTTCGACGAAGAAGTCGGGCCCGGGCTGCCGCTCTGGCTGCCCAACGGCACGGTCATCGTGGAACAGCTTGAGAAGCTGGCCCACGATGTAGAGTCCGACGCCGGCTACGATCATGTGCGCACGCCCCATCTGACCAAGGAAGATCTCTTCCTGCGTAGCGGCCATCTGCCTTACTACGAGGAGAGCATGTATCCACCAATGGATCTGGATGGCGTGCGATATTTTGTCAAGCCGATGAACTGTCCGTTGCACCACAAGATCTACGGCAGCAAGCTACGCAGTTACCGAGATTTGCCGGTCCGGCTGGCGGAATATGGCACCTGTTATCGCTACGAAAAGAGCGGTGAACTCTTTGGATTGATGCGCGTGCGTTCGATGCAGATGAATGATGCTCACATCTACTGCACCGAAGGACAGTTTGAAGAAGAGTTCATGGCGGTAATCGGCCTCTATCGGCACTACTTCGACTTGTTCGGCATCGATAAGTATGTCATGCGGCTGAGTACGCACTCGACCAAGGGCTTGGGCAAGAAGTACGTTGACAATGAGCGGCTTTGGCTGAAGACGGAAGAGATGGTGCGCCGTGCCATGATCAACGGCGGCGTTCCCTTTGTTGAGGTGCCGGACGAGGCCGCATTCTATGGTCCCAAGATCGATGTGCAGATCTGGAGCGCCATCGGCAGGGAATTCACGCTGGCGACGAATCAAGTCGACTTTGCCGTACCTGAGCGATTCGACCTGACATACGTCAATCCCGATGGGGCTGAAGAGACGCCGCTCTGTATCCATCGCGCGCCGCTGAGCACCCACGAGCGAATGGTCGGCTTCCTGATTGAGCACTACGCCGGCGCGTTCCCGGTCTGGCTGACGCCGCAACAGGTGCGTGTTATTCCGATCACAGGCGCTCACAACGAGTATGCCGTCGAGATTGCTGAGCGCCTGAAGAGCGCCGGTGTGCGTGCTGAAGCGGACCTGAGCAGCGAGCGGATGAATGCCAAGATCCGTGATGCTCAGCTGATGAAGGTTCCATACATGCCTGTGGTAGGCGATAGGGAGATGGAAGAAGGCACAGTGGCCCTGCGCAAGCGAGACGGCTCACGCCAAAATGGGATGCCGGTAGACGAGTTTGTCGCGATGGTCAGTGAGCGGATAGTCACGCGATCCAGTGAGCTCTAACTGACCGATTTTCCGTCGAAACGGGTGCAGTCGGCCTAGCGGCTGGTTGAACGATCCGATCGGGGCGGGCTGGACCAAGTGTATCCAGCCTGCCCTGATGATTTGCACGACACACGGGAAAAATCGCATTGTAACTTGACGCACCACACTGGAAATGTTATACTTAGCAGGTTCACCCAAATCGGCAGATTGCGGCTGAACGCTCTTGTAACGACTAGCTGTATTGATGAGCGTTCAAGCATAGAATGGACAGATATTGCTGTTCAATAGATGTGCCGAGAGATCTGTAACATTTTACTACATAAGGAGCACCACCATCGCGCGAAGAGCACCGACCCGATACCCACGACAGAAGGTAGATAACACGCGGATCAATGACATGATTCGGGCCCGCGAGGTTCGAGTCATCAGCCCGGAAGGCGAGCAACTGGGTATTCTGGACATCAACGAAGCATTGAGACTTGCAGAAGAACGCGATCTTGATCTTGTTGAAGTTGCCCCGGAAGCCAAGCCGCCGGTCTGTCGTCTGATGGACTACGGAAAATACCTGTACGAGAAGCAGAAGCGTGAACGTGAGTCGCGAAAATCTCAGAAGCAGATTGAGATCAAGGAAGTTCGTTTGCGGCCCAAGACTGACGAGCATGATATTCAGGTAGTGCTGAAGAAAATTCGTAAGTTTTCTGCTGACGGCGCCAAAATTCGAGTTCGGATTCGCTTTCGGGGACGTGAGATCTATCATCCAGAAGTTGCACGGAATCTGATGAAACGTGTTGCTGAGGATTCTTCCGAAGTGACAGAGGTGGAAGCCTATCCGACGCTTGATGGGCGTAGCATGGTAATGGTATTGGCTCCGATCGCCTAAGCAAGCGGCATCCGTTTGATGCAAGCGAATGCTCTCAAATGTTGCTGATATCGATGTCGGCCGAAGCAGTCGTTCTTGAGGAACAACTCAGTTGTTGACAAAACGGGCTCATGCCCGTTTTTGTGTGTCTGCCCGACCAGTCTGAATAGTTGAAAGAACCTGTTGTTGATAGGAGGCCATGATGCCAAAAATGAAAACCCATAAGGGGACAGCTAAGCGTTTTCGGCTGACCAAGAAGGGTAAACTGATGCGGATGAAGGCAGGCGGAAGCCATCTTCGTCGCAAGAAGCGCAAGGCGACCAACCGCGCCTTCCGACATGCTGTACCGAGCACGGTGAAGAGCAACATCAGCCAGGTGAAGGCAGCTGCCGGCAAAGCGGTTACGTAAGTTCGCAGTGCTTGATAAAACGAATAATAACCCAGCACGTGACCGGCCTGTAAGTGGCTCGATATTCCAGAATGTTCTATCAGGAAGTTTCATGGGAGGAAACTCCATATCGGGCCCGCCATCACGGAAGGAGATAAGAAATGCCAAGATCACGACCGAAAGTATATGCGCACAAGCGACATAAAAAGGTACTGAAATTCACGAAGGGACAGTATGGCTCACGCTCCAAGCTTTTCAAGCGAGCCAACGAAGCCATGCTCAAATCCCTTTTCTATGCGTACCGAGATCGCAGAAATCGGAAACGAGACTTTCGCCGGCTTTGGATTACACGTATCAATGCGGCATCCCGTCTCAACGGCCTCAGCTATAGTCGGTTCATCTATGGACTGAAGCAGGCGAACGTACAGGTCGACCGCAAGGTGCTCGCCGACATTGCCGTGCACGATCCGGCAGGGTTCGGCAAATTGGCGGAACTCGCCAGAGCGCAATTGAACTAGCAGAGACTGTTGGTTCGATAGCGGTTGACGACAACAGGGCAGACAACGACGGCAGGAGGGCACGCTCTCCTGCCGTTTGTGTATCTTGAATCGACTGGAGTCAGCCATGATTACCAGCATGAGCAATGAGCGGATCAAAGCTGCAGCACGGCTCTCCAGGCGTCGAAGCCGGCAGGCGACGGACGTCATGTTGGTGGAAGGCGTGCGCCTGGTACGGGATGCCTGGCAGGCCCGTGTGCGCCCTGAGGTGTTGTTTACAGCACCGGCACTGATCACCGGAAATCGACATGCACTGGACTTGGTCGATGAAATCGAGTCCGCCGGGGTCGAAGTGGCCGCCTGTTCCGAAGCAGTCTTTGCAAAGCTTTCTGACACGGTCACCCCCCAGGGCATCGCAGCAATCGTTCCACTGCCCGACCTAAAGGCGCCCCCGTCGGCCGATTTTGTACTGCTGCTTGACGGCGTTCGTGATCCCGGGAACGCGGGTACATTGATTCGCAGTGCAGAGGCGGCAGGTGTGCAGGCGGTGATTTTTTGTCCGGGCACAGTCGATCCGTTCAACGACAAGGTCGTACGGGCCGGTATGGGGGCCCACTTTCGGCTGCCGATTCGGACGTGTGGGGCATGGGCCCAGGTTGTGGAGGAGCTTGGCGAGGGCAAACAGCTCTACTTAGCAGACATGGGTGGAACGCGCTCCTACGATCACGTGGACTGGACTCAGCCATCGGCATTGGTCGTCGGCGGCGAGGCCAACGGCGCCGGCGAGCAGGCTCGTGAGGCGGCAACCGTTATCAATATCCCGATGCTCGGCTCAGCTGAATCTCTGAACGCCGGAATCGCTGGGGCCGTGATCCTCTTTGAGGCAGCTCGTCAGCGGCGAGGACTCCTGCGTTAAGCGCTCTTGTTGCAGGCCAATGTCGGCTCGCTTGAAGCGTCCGAGACGCCTGTTACTCTTTGACTACCGCGTTGACATCGCGATCTGTTCTGTGTATGATAGCGACACGATGCCAGCGCCCCTATCATCTGTTTTCCTCAACCATCCCTGGGTTTGCCTCAGGAGAAAACATTGGCATGAACTGGCAGTTGCTTTGGTTTGTCCTAGCTGGACTGGTTCTCGGTCTTGCACTCTCTACACTGTGGGAATGGTTCTATTTTCGCCGTGAGCGCATGATTGTGCGCGATGAACGGATCACGGAACTGGAGGCCCAACTGCGCGCCTACGAACGACGGGAGCGGGAAGAGCGAATGGCTGCTCCGCCGTGGACGGCGCCCGGCTATCAGAGTCCGGACGCGCTGCTCGAAAGTGAGCAGATCGAGGAGACTGCCGTCTCGATCGCTGAGGATGATCTGGTTGAGTCTTCTGAACTCTTTGACCGGCATCGATATCCAGACGATGAGACTGACGAATTCGAAACTTCCCTTGTCGAAGACGTGGTTCTTCCAGGTGCAGTCCTGGCGGTCTCGGCAGTGGACGATGCCGAACTTGGCGAGAATCCGGCTGACGAGCCAGTGGCGGACGAAGAGTTGGCGGACGAAGAGTTGGCGGACGAAGATCGTCGGGAGGAACCGACTGAGGCGGATCTCTCAGACAACCCTCAAGCCGACACCGACGGCGCCGAAGGTGAAGATCAGCCGGATTCAACGATTTCCGACAAGATCCTGCCGGCTGCCGTAGGCTTGGCCTCTGCCGGGATCGCGGCTGCCGTTGTGGCGGCACATGAACCGATTGAACAATCTGACGATGAATCGGAAGGTGAAGCGGTTGACTCGTCAGAACCTTCGGCGTCCCCTCCCGATTCAGAATCTCCAGAGTCAGATGGCCAGACGGACACAATTGATCCCTCGGCCGAAGACGATTCGTCTCATTCTTCTGAGATTGTGGCAGCGGATGAAGAGGAATCCGAGCCTGATGAGGATTTGTCTGAGGAAAGTGCGCCGAAAGCAGGTATGGTTGACGATGGTTCGGTCGATTCTGAATCAGCCGATGATTCTCATGACGGTTCAACTCAAGCGGATGTCCCGGATAGTCTGCGATTCGACACACCGGTTGATAGTGAAGAAGAGGGATCGCGGAAGTCCGACAAGGCCCTGACCGGCGCTGCCGTGACTGCAGCGGGGCTCGTTGCGGCTGCCATAGCAACAGATCAATCAGAAGACGACGAAGAGGCGACGGGAAGCAGCGCAGCAGACGAGGAAGAAACGAAGGCCGAAGACGCGGAAGCGGACCTGACGATAACGGATGTGGCAAAAGGCGAACCGGACGATGAGCGTGGTGAAATGCCGGCGCCGGCCCAACAGTCTGCTGCCGTCGAATCAGAGCCGACCGGCGAGCCCCAAGATCTCGGCGCGGAATCAAAGGTATGGAAGCCCGAGGAGATCCGCGGTCACCCTGACAATTTGTCCCGTGTGAAAGGCGTGGGCAAGGTCTATCGTCGTCGTCTCTACGCTGCAGGTGTCTTCACCTGGCATCAGCTGAGTCAGATGAGTGCCGATGAGATCAGAGAAATCGTCCATCCGTTTGTCAGTGCCGATGTCGACCAGTGGCCACTGCGGGCACGCGAGGCTGCCGAACGCAATGGGCGTGTCGGGGCCCAATATGTAGGACCGCCGCCGGATGATCTAATGGAGATTCGAGGCATTGGCGCCAACGCCATGCAACGGCTCTACAAGGGCGGCATCTGGTCATTTCCGCAACTTGCCGCCAGCTCACCGGAAGAACTCAAAGCGATCATTCCGGTCTCACCCAGCGGCGAAAACATTGACTACGAGCGCTGGATCGAAATTGCAGCGGAGTTGGCCCAGGAACGCGATCGGCACTAGCACGCTGTGGCGTTGATGGAGAAATGTAGGGCGGGTATCCCTACCCGCCAGAGCCGGGCAGGTAACGATATCTGCCCGGCCGCCAGTGGTCCCAGAGAACCGCTTTTTCGAACGCCTGACTTTTGCCCGGTAAACGCTGTCGGTCGCGCTGCCGGCCTGCCTAAGCCACAAACTGGAAAATCTGAGACTATGCCTCGTCAACCTTTTATCCGGCGCCCGTATATGGAACGGCGACTTGATCGCTGGAAGATACTCGTGCTTGCCTTGCTCTTCATTGTGCTACTCCTCGGCGCGCTCGTCTGGCCGATCTTGTAGGCCGCAGCAAGACCCATCCTCACTCATTGAGCATGCGCAATGCCAGTCGCAGCGCACCGATGACCGGCTGATCCACGGATTGAACCGGCTCCAGTTCAAGTCCTAGCGCATCGATCTCTGCCAGAAATGTCTGACGAATCAACACCCCTTTTGTGATGACCCCACCGGCAAGCGCCGTCGGAATTGGACTGTCGTAACCAATTGCTTGCGCGACCGACCGAACGGTGTTTGCCAGTTCACGGCCTGCCTGCTGAACAATCTCCAGCGCAACAGCATCGCCCTCTTCTGCAGCGGATGAAACCAGGCGTGCGAGCGCTGCGACCTCAGTGGTCGTGACCCCTTCGTGATAGACTCGATAGAGTAGCCGTTCCGGCTCGTTGAGCGACCAATGCGCGAGCACAGCCTCTGTGAGGACCGTGTAGGGTCCGCGTCTGTCGTGTGCCCTCATGACGGCACGCAAAGCGGCTCGACCAAGATAGTAGCCGCTGCCGTCATCGCCCAAAAGGTGGCCCCATCCATCCGATCGTGCCTGTTTGCCTGAAGGATCACAGCCGAAACAGATAGCCCCTGTGCCACATATGAGTGCGATTCCCCAACCGTCCGGTGTGCCGGCTGCCAGCACCAGGTGGGCATCGTTGGCAATCATGGCGTTGGTGCCGGGGAGCGTTCGCTCCAACCAAGCTTGTGTCAAAGCCAGATCTTCAGGACGGTCGACACCGGAGAGGCCCAGGCAAGCTGCGGCCACCGCTGTGCGCTCCATGTCTGCATCGGAAAATGCCCTGTCGACGGCAAGGGTGAGTTCGCGTTCCGCATTCGGGATACCGACGGACTGGTGATTGGAAGCGCCCGATGCCCCGCGCCCAATGATTGTACCGTCGCTCCTGGCCAGGAGCGCCGCGGTTTTGCTGCCGCCGCCGTCGACGGCCAAGACTAGCCGCTCTACGCCTTCTGTGTGTGTCATGACTTCAATTTGCCTCTTGGCTATCTCTGCTCTTGGCTCTTTCAGCGGATCTGGATGGCATCCCGGATCACGTCGCCTGCCTCAGCCAGCCGTTGCCTGGCAAGCGCCGGTTCGATGTCGAGCAGGGCGGCGACGATGGCTGTCTTCACTTCATCGTCGCTGGCCTTGAGCAGTCTCGACGCCTCGGGCGCGTCCACGCCTGTGGCCGCCGTGACGATACGCCGGGCACGGTCGCGCAGTTTGCTGTTGGTGGACTGTACATCGACCATGAGATTGCCGTAAGTTTTGCCTAGCCGGATCATGACGCCGGTCGAAAGCATATTGAGGACAAGTTTCTGTGCCGTGCCTGCCTTGAGCCGGGTCGAACCGGTTACAACCTCCGGGCCGACGACCGGGACGACGGCAATGTCGGCAGCCGCTTGCATGGGGCTGTCCGCGTTGCAGGCTACCGCGATGACCAGCGCTCCTTGCTGCCTGGCCTCGGCCATGGCCCCGAGTACAAATGGCGTGCGTCCGCTGGCTGCGATGCCGACCACGCTGTCCCGTTCGGATACCTTCAGATCGATCATGGCCTGGCAACCAGCTTCCCGATTGTCCTCTGCGCCTTCGATCGAGTTGGTGAGGGCGTGGGGACCGCCGGCGATGACACCGACGACAAGATCGGGCGCAGTGCTAAACGTAGGCGGACACTCGGATGCATCGAGCACGCCCAGGCGTCCAGATGTGCCTGCGCCGACGTAGATCAAGCGCCCTCCGCGCTGCATGCGCTCGGCGATGGCATCGATGGCCGCGGCGATGCCATTGGCTTGTTCGCCTACGGCCCCCGCGACTTTGGCATCCTCAGCGTTGATGATGCGAACCATGTCCAGCGTGGACACGACGTCAATATCTTCCGTGGCCGGGTTGCGTCCTTCTGTCGTTGCTTTTCCTGTGTCGAAATTCATTGCGTGGATGAACACTCGCTTTCTCGGTTGGGCCAGAGACGGCCCGGGGTGACGGTCCCCATTGGGACGGCATGGGTAGCCCCGGTTGCAGCGGGCAGATTGCTCGGACGCCCGTACCAGGTCTCGTAGGCAAAGACGGCGAAGGCGATGGCCTCTTTGGCATCGGCCGGCAACCCGGCTTCATCTGTGCTCAACACCTTGGTTTGGATCGTGCCGTCCGGGTTGAGGTCATCCGACAGCATCTTCATGAGTGTCCTGTTGCGCGCGCCGCCGCCGCTGACAAAGACGGATTCCGGTCTGTGGGGCAGGAAATCTCGGTAGGCGCGTGCGATGCTCGCGGCGGTGAAAGCCGTGACTGTGGCCACCAGATCGGCGTGGCTAAGGCCAAGCTCTTGACCTCGTTCCCAGATTCGCTCACCATATTGGCGCCCGAACCGCTCGCGGCCTGTGGTCTTGGGCAACGGCTGGGCCAGATAGGGCTCGCGCATCAGCTCTTCCAGGAATCCGGCAGCAACCGTTCCGGTCGCCGCAAATGCGCCGTCGTCGTCGTAGGTCACTGCTCCGTTGGTGCAGCGCTGGATGGCGTCGTCGATGAGCATGTTGCCTGGGCCGGTGTCGAAGGCCAATGGGTGTGTATCGATGCCGGCTGTCGCCCGGGTTGGCGGGAGATAGGTCACATTGGCGATGCCGCCGATGTTCTGTGCGGCCCGCGGCTCGGTCGGATGGGCGAGCAGCAACGCATCGAGGAAGGAGACCAGGGGCGCGCCCTGTCCACCGGTAGCCATGTCGCGGGTGCGGAAGTTGCTGACCGTGGTGATGCCCGTGCGCTCGGCAATCACTGCTGCCTCACCCAGTTGCAGGGTGGATGCGTCCGGTCCGTCGGCGATGTGCCAGACGGTCTGGCCATGGCTGCCGATCAGATCGATGTCGCCCGGCGCCAGCCCCGCCACTTCGATGACGTGGAGCGCTGCTTCGGCGAAGGCCTCGCCCAGGGCGAAGTTGAGACTGCACAGCTGATCGACGGTGGCAGTCTGGGGTCGAAAGGCGGCGAAAACCCGTTCACTCAGTTCGTCTGGATAGGATGTTTCGTTCTTCGCCAGCAGTCGCCAGTTCAGTTCAGGCGGTCTCCCTGAAATCTCGACCACGGCGGCATCGATGCCGTCGGCCGACGTGCCGGACATGAGGCCGACAATGGTGAGGGGCGAAGGGTGGGGGGCGTGGGACGGGTTTGTCGTCATGAGGGTCCCTCTGTTGAGGCGGCGTCGAAGGCTGCGAGAAGCGTGCTGTGGACATCGCTGCGCAGTTGCGCGATCTTGCGATCGATTCGACCGTGGTAGACCTCATTGGTCAGCAAGGCGATGACCAGTTCTCGATCCGGGTCAACCCAGAGGGATGTGCCGGTGAAACCGGTGTGGCCGAAGGTACCTTCGCTGAATGACCTGTCATCGCCGTCGCCATCGGGGATGGGCGTCCAGAGCACAAAGCCGAGGCCGCGGCGAACGTCACCTTCTGTGGTTTGCAGACGAGTCATCTCTGTCACGGTCTCTTTCGAGAGTAATGGGCTGCCGCCGTCCAGATACATCTGTCCGAAGCGGGCAACATCTGTGGCGGTCGAGAAGATGCCGGCGTGGCCTGCGATGCCGTTCAGTCGATAGGCGTTCTCGTCATGGACCTGGCCCACGATGCGTCGATTGCGCCAGGTGCAGAATTCGGTGGGCGCGATGTCGGTGGGCATGATGTCAGGCGACGGAAGGCCGTCCTGGATCGGCAGATAGCCTGTCTCTTCCAGCCCAAGCGGCGCGATCACGAGTGTGTCGACCGCTTCATCCAGACGCTGATCGGCCAAGCGTTCCACAGCCATGCCGAGCAAGATCAGGCCGATATCGCTGTAGACGACATGGGTGTTGGGCTGATAGGAGAAGAAGGTGTTGAGGGCCATCTGCCCGGCGGCTTCGACATTGGGCTCACGAAAGAGCGGTCGCCAGGCGGGCAGACCGCTGCTATGGGTGAGCAGTTGCCGAAAGGTGATGGCGGTAGCGTCGACCGGGTCCGTTGGCCCGTCGATGGCCACAAACTGACCCCAGGCCAGCGGATCTTCGTAGGGCTGAACGGGACGAAGCCCGTTGAAGGCCGGCAGCAGAGAGCCGACCGGCTGATCGATCTCGACTCTGCCTGCCTCAACCAGCGTCATGAATGCGGTCACCACGAAGAGTTTGGTGATCGAGGCCAGCCCGAAGCGGGTACCCAGGGTGATTGCCGGCCGGCGCGTCTCAGGGTCGAGCCAGCCGTAGGCGTTGGCGGCAATCGTCTGTCCACGTTGCCTGACGACAAGTTGAGCCGCCGGGCAGATGCCGGGCACGACCTGCTGTAGCAGTCTGTCTACGCTAGAAAGATTGATGATCATGGTGGGTTCAGTATACCAAACCCATACGCCGAGCCGTAACCGCCGCACAGCGGAGTCTGTAGCTGAAATTGGCCGAATCTTTTTGCTTCCGCTTCGTGATTATGATAGACTACTGAGTGCCAATCGTTGTGGGTCCTTAGCTCAATTGGCAGAGCAGCGGCCTTTTAAGCCGCGGGTTCTGGGTTCGAGTCCCAGGGGACTCATAGGTGAGGTGAGAGACCGGTGTTCTTCCCGATGAAGAATGCCGGTCTTTTGAATTAGTGCGCCGGCAGTTTGCCTTGATTGTTCGAACGATTTCTGCGAATTAGAGTCTCCAAATAGCGAGACTTCACCTGTTTGCTGGCAAGCACCTGTTTGATGGGCGGCAGCTTCAAGATGACGCCCAGCAAGCTAGCCAAAGCTCGATGATTTTCCAGAACATGATTGTCGACAATGAGATTCTGCAAGGTCCCGCGCTCGATTGCCATCATGACCACCCGGTGTGCGCCATCCAATGGGGTGATGACTCTTTCCGGACGAGACTCTAGGTGAACGCCATCATTTGCACAGGTCCGAACGCAAATACCGCAACCCAGACAGACGTCTTCGTTGAGTTTCGCCTTCTTTAGCTTTGGCCGATTCGGATCATTGGCTGAAACCAATGTCATCGCTTCTACCGGGCAGACATTTACGCATTTTCCGCACCCATTACACTTTTCTTCATCTATCACCGGAAGAAAATTCGTCGTGTGGACAGGGTTCAAAATCGCAAATCGTCGAGCTGCGATCAGGGCTTCACAGCAGCAGCCGCAACAGTTACACATGAACGCCACATTTTCTCTCACATTTTCGCCAAACTGAACCAGATCATGCTCGTAGGCCTGCTGCAAGAGATCCAGGCCTTCTTGAACATCAACCTCACGCGCATTTCCATGTCTGATGAGCGAAGCCGCTGTGCTGTTGAACGTCATGCAAGTATCGAGCGGGGCATCACAGGCCTGGTCCAGATGCCCCATTTTGTGCCGACAGTAGCACAGGCCAATGCCCCGATGTGAGGCTGAACGTATCACTTCCGAGGCGCGCTCATAGTCAAGCACTTGCAGTTCATTCTGGGCCGAAAGTGCGGGCTCGTGAACGAAAGTGCGGCCAAGCTGTGTTTCGCCTCGCGTACATAGCTCCCGGATGAAATCATCTTCCTCATTGATGTATTGATAGTACAATTCGCTCAGCACTTTCTGATCGATGTCATCTCGAACACGCATCATTGAAAACTCGAAGAAGCCTGCCATCGGTGGAGGCAAGATGTAGGTTGTCTCGCCATTCTGCACAATGTCCACAAGGATCGCACGGTCAGCAAGCCCGTCCAGCACTCTTTGCGTACTCGCTGCGTCCATCTTCCATATCCGGCTAGCCTTTGCTGCTGTAAAGGGCCTGATTGGGAGATGTGACACAAGTTCAGCTTCCTTCTCGCTGAATAGAATTTTCAATATCTCAAATAACATTTCTGAAGGGGACACCCCTTGAGGGAAGCGGTTGAGCCGGTCAGATAAGCGGGAATAACTTGTCTTGAGTGTCTGATGAGCCATGGGACTCTTCCTTCCTTTCCAGCAGTCAACTTCATGGGAATTGAAGCGGCTATCGGATCGCTATCTGATGTAGCGCAGCATATTGGAAGAGACGACGGACGCCGATGGAAGATGTCGGGATCAGGGGTCCACCTCCATTGCCTGTGCTGTCGAGATGACCTCCAGTTACTTTATCCGCTCGGTGGCTACAAAGTGGCTACAAAGTGTCTACATCATTTGACGGAGTGGTCGTCTACACGCTATCTGGACCATTGCAGGCTAGACCCGACCACATAGCGATTCTATGAGTCGAAGAACGATGGTCCACGGGAATTGGCAGAGTGGCGACATCCCGGGCTGCTGGTTCCAGTGGGCATTTTCAGCTGCCTTTCAGTATGTCCCGACTGTGGGGATGCCATAACTGACGCTATGCTATAGTTGCGAAACTTCAACCGTGAAAGATGGTTGGGTCTGCGAGCCGGACACTCGATGTCGTTAACATTTGACCGCATAGAACGGTTGAGGTCAGCTGCCTAGCAGCGAGAAGCGCCCTTAGGCGCCGAGTCTTGAGTTGTGGGACGGCTTCTGCCGTTGGCCGTGGGATTTATCTCGTAATCTGAAATGTCAACGGAACCCAGCGCCGACCTTGGACAAACGACAGAGAACGGAGGCAGGACATGTGCCGTATTGCCGCGTATCTAAATCTCATCCATTCGTCCTGGATCATCTCATTGACGATTCTGTTGGCCGGCTGCGCCCCGCTAGCACTGCCTGCCGATCCGCCAACCGACACGGAGCTGATTGCCGTGTCAGACCGGGCCGCCTCGCTCGAAAGCCTGCTGCGCTACGTCCCCGACCGTACGGAATATCGTGAGTACCTGACCTTCGGCGATTACGATGCGTGGCTGCGAAGTTGGGCGGTGGATCGCCCGAACGACCTCGATGACGTGTCGCAGATGGGTGAAGCAGCGAGCAAACTGTGGAAGTTCCGCATGACCGCACAAACGACGCCCGTTGCAGCCTTCTACATGGCGTATCTCGCGGCAGAGGATATGCGCGAGACCCACGGTTTTAGTTTCTTTGATGCCCACAGCTATCTGGAGGCAGGAACACCACCCCAGGTGCTCACGGTGGTGACGCAAAATCGCAATCGGTCTGATATCGAGGAAGCGTTGACGAACTTTGGCGATGAGTCCGCGGCTTTGAACGAAGACACCGTTCTGTACAGCATTGCTATCCAGGATGATACATTGATCATCGCCGGCGGCGCCTCGATTGTCGAAGCTGCGGTTGCCGGAGCTGCGGTTGCCGGAGCCGGGGATGATCTTGTCTCACTGGCCGATGCGCCGGAATATCGTAGATTTCTGCAATCGTTGGATGCGCCTGAACTGATGGATGCCGGCGAGTTGGTGGGCGTGATTCTGTTTGATGCTGACTCTCCTGCCGCAAGCGATACGGATTCGCCGCCAAGTGAAGGCGCACCTGCGCAAGTGGTGGCTCAGTGGGAACGAATCAGCCAAGCGCAGCCGTCCATGCCGACGTATTCGCTGGCCGGCCTTGTCACCTATCGCGCAGCCGATGCCACCTACCTGGGCTTGCATGTTGTCTCCCCCAGCGCTGAGGATGCCGTAATCGGGCGCGACGGGCTGGCCGAGCGTCTGAAAAACTACGTAAGCACGTTGAATGGGAGGCCATTGCCGTGAACGCTGCAAAATGCATTCACGATCGATGAAACGGCCGTTGTCGTCATGCGCCTTGTAGCAAGTGTGGAAGAACTGAGCACTGTCTCATGGTACGACATGGTCGTAAGTGCAGACACCGCCTTCCTGCTTTCGGAGTGACGTTCGATATCAAATCTTCAGTAGCGTGATGAGGAAAATGCCTGAGCGTGCATGGCAAGAGAAAGACCCAGTGTATTGGCAAAGCTAACAATGGCCATGATGAAAATGGATGTCGCCAAAAAGTGGAAGCCTATGTTTAACCATTGTTTGCGAAGCGACTCTTGTTCTTTCTCTACTCCTGCCTGCTCCTGCGGTGCGACTTCGGGGTTTTCAAGGAGGAATGTCGTGATCGGAATTACGAGTGCGAATAGTGCGTAACCGGCAAGCAGAACTGCATATCCCCAGCGGTCGGCTACGGCGCCGGCTACGGGCGCAGCGAGTAGGGTAGCAAGGGGCAAGGTGATTGCCAGTAGTCCGAAAACCTTTCCCCGCTCGTCTTCGCCTGCGGAAAGTCCCGCCAATATCGTGAAAAACGTATAGGTAATGCCGCCAAAGAACCAAGTAGATACGGTCGACAACGAAAGCTGCCACAGTGTATTAGACTGGCTCATGAGCGCGAGGCTCATCGATGCAATGAGACCGGCAACAATGACTACCGCCTTTCTGCGTTGATAGCGGTCACTGAGCCAACCTGTCGCCAGGGTACCGCCCACCACGCCAGAGTACATCAGGGCCAAATACAGGCCGACAAGAGACGGACTCGCGCCCATCTGGCTGGCGTGTACAGGCAGTAGCCGCAGCAGCGGACCTGCGTACATGATGACAAACAAGCTACATAGAAAGAGGCCGATCAACTGTTTGCGTCCAATACTCTGTTGTTCGGTCATAGTAGGTTCTCTGGACGCTAGGGCCATATCCGACTCAGATGATCACCATCTGTTCACGATATCCTGCTGCTGGCTACAAAAAGTCTATAGTGTTCGAAAGATGTGTGTTATTTTTTAGGAGACGTTATCCTCTGGAGGCGATAGCGTTCCGACACAGAATTCGGCTTCCATTGCCTAGAATGACACGATCGGGACGCTATCAAGATCCTGCTCGGTCTCCATGATCTATCGGTATGTACGAAAGGGAAACATATGAACGTAGCAATCGTTGGCGCTGGGGGCAGTTGTGGACGGCAACTGGCTGCCCAGTTACTGGAGCAACGGATTCTGCCAACTTCCAGTCGCCTGCAACTGGTGACCCACCAGGGCGGGCATAGTGAACATGAATTGTGGGGCCTGCGAGCGGATCTTGAGGATGCATTTGTGGATAATGCACCTTGGATCGAAGTCATACTCTCGCCCTATGCTATCGATGCGGATCTAGTGGTGATGCTTGCCGGCGCTACGATATCGACTGATCCCAACGCACCAATTGACCGTGCCGCACTGGGCCATACCAATTTTCAGATCTTCCTTGAGTATGCGGACGCACTTGCAACTGCAGAATCGCCACCAACGGTCATTGTCCAATCGAACCCGGTCGAACTGGGCGTTCAGATCTTCTCCGAGCGGCTGGGCCGCCAACGTGTGTTAGGCGCGGGCGCTTGGTCAGATACCTTGAGGTTGAGGGCGGAGATCGCTGCTGAACTCGGTGTGAGACGGCCACAAGTTCATGCGTGGATGCTTGGACAACATGGAGATCATGCGACTCCGCTATGGAGTCAGCTTCAAGTTCGTGGGGTTGCCGCTGCCGACGTCGAAGCGATGAAAGCGCGCATTCTCTCTAGCCGTATGCTGGCAGATTTTCCACAAGAGGTGCGCACTTCGAAATCACAGATGCTGGAGCTTGTGCAGCATGGTCAAGTCGAAGAGGCATATGCATTTGTTCAGTCGCTCTCTCCCGACCTACGTGCTGTCGTGAAGCCCTTTTTTACCCACTTCACAGCCGGGAGAACGACCGAAATGGCCACGGCTCATGCAGTTGTTGACATTGTTGCTGCATTGCAAAGAGGCCAGCAGAGGGTTCTACCCGCTCAGGTAGCGCTGGACGGTGAATGGCTTGGACTGCACGGGGTCATTGCAGCGCCGGTGATCTTGGGTCTGGATGGATGGGACAGTGTTTCTCTGCTGGCACTCAATCCTGACGAAGTCGCGGCGCTGACAGTGGCGCGCGATAGCATTGCCGCGGCCAACGCCGCCGTTATGTGAGTTCACAGAGGAAGGCCTCTTCGCCACAGATTTACACAGATACTAAGAGGATAAGGCACAGATAGCATTGGGATTCCGTTGGACATCTGTAAAGCATCTGCGAAAGCCAGTTCCCTATCTGTGTCTATCCGTGGTTGAATCTAGTTGCAGCAGTTGACACTCCGCTTGCCGAGGAACACCAATGAAAAATACCGCCCCATCCACCGACCTAATCACCCGTCTCTATCCGCGGCCAGGCGGTCAAGAGCCGCTCCATGGCCTCTATCTCAGCCACGATCTTCGCGCATCGGCCGACGAGATGGATCGTCCGTTCGTCTACAGCGACTACGTCGTCAGTCTGGATGGCCGTATCGCCGTGCCCCACCCGACCCAGCCGGGATTGACCGTGCCCAAGGCGATCGCCAATGATCGCGATTGGCGGCTCTTCCAGGAACTGGCCGTCCAGGCCGACGTGGTGATCACCAGCGGTCGCTACTTGCGGGACTATACCGACGGACGCGCCCAGGAGATCCTTCAGGTCTACGACGATCCCCGCTTCGCTGATTTGAAGGAATGGCGCCTGTCGCGTGGTCTTACCGCACAGCCTGCTCTTGCGGTGATCAGCGCCAGCCTCTCGTTTTCGATTCCGGAGGCGTTGACACAAGGCGATCGGGAGGTGCTCATCTTCACGGTGGAGAGCGCCGATGGTGACCGGATCGCACAGCTGGAAGAGGAAGCGGGTCAGGTCTTCACTGCCGGCGCCACAAGTGTCCAAGGCGATCAATTTGTCTCTCGTCTGGCCGAGCTTGGCTATCGCACAATCTACAACGCCACAGGACCTAAGGTACTCCATCTGCTGTTGGCCGACGACAGGCTCGACCGACTCTACCTGACACACGCCAGTCGACTGCTTGGCGGCGATCCCTTTTCAAGCGTGGTCGAGGGTCCGCTCTTTGAATCCGCTGTGGACATGCGCCTGCACGCCATCTACCTCGATGAGGTTGGGCTGGACGGCCTGGGCCAGCTCTTCGTTTCATACAATCGGGCTGATGAGAAGTAGGCGCAATTTTGTCACATATGAGTCCAGTGCACAATGCCTTTTCTTGACACGAATGGTCACGAATTACAGTAGTTCACGAATTCAAGCAACACAAGATTCTTCGCTGGTTATTTTCCAGAGCGAAGGGGTTCTGTAAACCCGCTCAGAATGACCAATCGTGAAGTACTGAATTATTTGGTTACCCCAGAGAGAACATTCGTGATAATTCGTGTAAATTCGTGTCAAGATCCCTTTTTGCAGTGGACTCATCTGTGGCGGAAAATGCTTCACGCCGTAGACTCGCCTGTCTGTTTTTGGCCACTCGATAGCAGCCGTCTATACTCAAGGCATCAATCGACAACATCTTGTAAGCTCAGACAGAAGCCCACATGGCAACTGACATTCTTCGCCTGAAGCAACTTGCCGCTGAACGTGCGGTCGAGCAGATCGAATCGGGTATGGTGATTGGCCTAGGCAGCGGCAGCACCGCTACGCTGGCCATTCAACGAATCGGCTCTCTGTTGAAGTCGGGCCACCTGCGCGGTATCTTGGGCATTCCTACCTCGCAGGCAAGCGCCGATGAGGCGCTGAAAGTTGGGATCCCGTTGACAACGCTTGAGGAGCATCCGGATGTCGACCTGACCGTAGATGGGGCTGATGAGGTCGATCCGCAACTCAACCTGATCAAGGGTGGCGGCGGTGCACTGCTGCGCGAGAAGATCGTCGCTCAGGCCTCGCTGCGCGAGATCATTATTGTGGATGATTCGAAGCTTTCGCCTGCGCTCGGCACCCACTGGCATATTCCGATCGAGGTTGTCACATTTGGCTGGGGTGCGCAGGCACGATTTCTAGAAGATCTTGATGCGATACCCCGTCTGCGACTGAGATCCGATGGGGAACCCTACTTAACCGATCACGGCAACTATATTCTTGACAGTCAATTTGGTCCCCTGGATGACGCTGAAGCGCTGGCATGCCTGCTTTCACGGCGCAGCGGCATCGTTGAACATGGCCTCTTTATTGGCCTCACCAGTGAAGTGATCGTCGCCGGTGCTGACGGCATCCGCAGTTTGAAACCCGCGTAGCTATCTATCCCTCCGTTTCCCCTCAATTGCCCGTGCCTCTGGGCGATCTGTTTCCGTCAATTGAGGATGACGAACTCGAAAAATCATGCTATGATCCTGATATTGTTCATGTGCTTCGCCCGCCACAGATGTTGGCGGTCTCGTGGGATCTCAAGGGCAAATCTATGAGTTGGCAGTAAGGCCGTTCCAGAGGGATACCTATACGCTGCAAGGAAATCTGGCTCTCTGAGGAATTATGTGGGCTAGACCTCCGGGAGGTGTCCACAAATAGTATACAGGGCAGAGGTTCCTCGGACACCTCCCGGAGGTCGGGTTGTGCAGCCCATAACAGGCCAGAGAGCCGGAAATCTTTGCCTGGAATGGCTTGAGGCTTTGCCAGTTCCCGTATAGTCACTTTTTTGGAAAAGCCTAAGGAGGAGAGTGTGGAAGCCAAGATCGAGAAACCCGAAGTAGATGCCAGACCTGAGCCTGCTTCCATGGTCTCTGCGACCGATATTGCTGGCGATACCATTGCAGAGAAAATTGCTTCTTGTGTCGAAATTGATGGTCCGCTGCCCGTGCAAGAGGTGCTCGAGACGGGGCAGCATGAGTCGGAGGAAACGATACACGTTGCAGTGCCGAAGGCTGTGGCTCCCTCACCGACACCTCAAGGAGCGGATCTTCACGATCCTTCGCTCTATTTCAATCAGGAATTGAGCTGGATCGACTTCAATTGGCGCGTGCTTGCACTGGCCATGGACGAACGAACGCCCTTGCTTGAGCGGGTGCGCTTTGTGGCAATTGCGGCCAACAATCTGGATGAATTCACCGAAAAGCGCATTGGCGGTCTGAAGCGTCAGGAGGCGGCCGGTGTTACCAGATTGACGTCGGATGGGCGTACGCCGTCACAGCAGTTGGCCGAACTTCGTCAGGCGATGCTTGATCTGCATGCGACCATGACGGGGCTCTGGAAAACGGAATTGCGTCCTGCTTTGCGAAGTCGTGTTGGCATCGATATCTGTGACTATGAAGATCTTACACCTGCGCAGTGCATCTGGGCCCACGAATACTTCCAGCGCGAGATCTATCCGATTTTGACGCCGCTGGCCGTCGATCCCGGCCATCCTTTTCCTTTCATCTCCAATCTCAGCCTCTCCGTGGCGGTCATTCTACGTCGGCAGGTGGGAGGCTCGACCCATTTTATTCGACTGAAGATTCCGGTTGGGCGCTGGGTAGAGTTGCCGGTAAATCTGTCCGAAGAAGGCGAGAATGGTTCGGATTCGCCGGTTCAATCCCTGTTGCCGGTTGAGCAGTTGATCATTCGCCATGTCGATGAACTGTTTCCCGGCATGGATGTGATCAGCGCCCATACGTTTCGCATCACGCGCAATGCTGATGTGAGCCGTGACGAGGAAGAAGCCGACGATCTGATTGAAATGATTTCTGCAGAGCTGCGCGAGCGCCGTTTTGCCCCTGTGGTTCGGCTAGAAGTCGCAAAAGAGATGCCGGAACAGGATCAGCGCCTTCTGCGCCGCGAACTCGGCCTTATGCCGGACGATGTATTTGAGGTCGATGGATTACTGAATCTGACGGATTGTTTCCAGATCGCAGACCTCAACTTCCCCGAATTCAAGTACATGCCGTGGGAACCCGTCGTGCCCTATCGGGTGGCTCACGAAGGGGAGACCAAGGAAACATCCGATATCTTTGCCATCATCCGGCAGGGAGACCTGCTGGTGCATCATCCCTACGATTCCTTTGCGGCCACCACCGCTCGGTTGGTCCAGGAAGCTGCCCATGACCCCAACGTGTTGGCCATCAAGCAGACGCTCTACCGCACATCGGATGAATCGCCGATCATCAAGGCGCTGATTCAAGCCGCCGAGAATGGCAAGCAAGTCGCGGTTCTGGTGGAAGTGAAGGCCCGCTTTGATGAAGCCAACAACATTGAATGGGGGCGCAAACTTGAGAACGCAGGCGTTCACGTCAACTATGGGCTGGTCGGGCTAAAGACCCATACCAAGGCCACGCTAGTCGTGCGGCGAGAGCGTGATGGGTTGCGCACCTATTGTCACATCGGCACCGGCAACTATAACTCGAAGACGGCACGACTCTATACCGACCTGGGCCTCTTCACGATCGATCCGGCCATCGGTCGCGATATCGTCAACCTGTTTCATTTCTTGACCGGGTATGCGCCGGATCAGACGTACGATCGAGTCCTGGTTGCGCCCAACTACATGCGTTCTCGCTTCAACGATCTGGTGGATCAGGAGATTGCTCTCCAACAAGAGTACGGTACCGGACGCATCGTCGCTAAGATGAATGCCATTGACGATTCCAATATGATTCGCCGGCTCTACCGCGCGTCACAGGCGGGCGTACAGATCGATCTGATATTGCGCGGCCACTGTTGCCTACGTCCCGGATTGCCGGGGTATTCCGACAACATTCGCGTGATCAGTATTCTGGGTCGTTTTCTGGAGCACGATCGCACATATTACTTCCACAACAACGGTGATCCGCTCGTCTTCTTCGGCAGCGCGGATTGGCGTACACGCAATCTCAAAAGCCGAGTGGAACTGATCACACCCGTGACGGATCCACGCTTGAAAGAACGCTTGATTGACATGTTGGAGTTGGCGATGACTGACCAGCGGTTGGCCTGGGATCTTGACGCTGATGGGCAATATCGCCTGCGCTCTCCGATCGAGGATGAGAAAGTGAGGGATTTCCATCAGGCCTTGATGAAGCAAGCACGCAAACGAGCAAAGAAACAGCGGTTGGTCTGAGTAGGTCGTTCTTGTTGAGGTGCGCTGGTGACAGACGTAATCAGAGGACTGATCGACTATCTGCTTGCCTGGACGTTGATCTGGCTAGCACGACTATTCATGTTCGTGGCTCTCCGCATCAATATCCAGGGCAGCGAAAATGCACCTGCCAACGGACCGGTTATCATCACGGCAAATCATTTCAGCTGGTTCGATGCCCCGCTCCTGACAATATTCTTGCCCTACAGACCATCATTCTTGGTCGCAACTGAATCGCAGCGCTTCTGGTTTGTGCGCCTCTACATGCATCTGTTTCAGGGCATTCCGATCTGGCGGGGCCAAGTGGATCGGACTGCAATTACACTGGCTCTACATCGCCTGCGCGATGGGAAAACCATCGGTATCTTCCCTGAGGGTGGTATTGACCCGCGTTTTCGGATGCTCCGTGAGCAGGGCGAAGTGGTCACCAGCACATACGGACACACGTCTCGCAGTGATGGGCAACTCACCCACCCGGAGCCGGGCACGGCCTATCTGGCCATCAGGAGTAACGCGACCATATTGCCCGTCGGCCTGATTGGCACAGAGCAGATTCTCTCCAATCTCTTTCGCCTGCGGCGTACCAACGTCACCGTGCGGATCGGCGAAGCTTTTGGCCCGCTCCACCTCGATCCCTCGTTGGGCAAACTGGAACGACGCAAACGGATGGATCTGATGTCTGAGGAGATCATGGTCCGAATCGCTGAGTTGTTTCCGCCGGAGAATCGGGGTCCCTATCGCACAGTCGATGGTAGCCTATCAGCCTAGTCCGCCGTGGCCGATAATCGGCTAACAGTCTCTCGACAGCTTTCTACCACTCGCACTCGCCATGCTGGCCGAGGACAAGTACGAGTCAGAGTGCGCCGGTAGAACCGTCTGGTTCTGTGGGCCACCCTGGACTCGTGACAATCCAATAAAAAAACAAGAGACCGGCGTTTGTGGGCGCCGGTCTCTTGCTTATTACAAACAGCCCTCACACCGACTTACGTCGATGTGTCCCCCGATAAGGCTGCTAAATCAGTATAGCACAGGCTGATGGAAAAAGCAACCCGGTTGTTGTCGGAATTTCCTGACTCTTTGTGTCCGGTCAGCATACGGGGACGCTACACGATGGATGCCACGATCGACGAATCTGTGAAGCGCACATGGCTTGCGTCAGACCTATTCTATGGCGTAGGCTGTGACCGTGCCGCTGAACTCATTGGCTACGAGCAACAGCGGCGTCCCCGTCGGACTATCGGCTGCCGCCACAAAGGCAATGCCTTCGGGTGCCAGATCGCCGGCCCGTTCTGACTCGGCCGAAAAGTCCCGATTGTTGAGGTACTGCACAAACTGAGGCGCTGCAGGGTCGCTGATGTCGTAGACCAGGATGCCGCCGACGCGTTCTAGACCGATGAAGGCATAGGGAATCCCTTTGATCTCGCCAATGGTGACGGCTTCCGGCTCCGCGCCTTTGTCATCGCTGCGCGTGTCCATAGAATCGTTCTCGCCGCTGGAGTTAAAGCCTTTGGGCAACATTTCCGCTGTAATTTGACCGATCTGGTCGCCACTGTCGTAGACGAGATTGCCGGCTTCATCCCAGATTGAGAATGAGCGTCCGCCGAAGGCAAAGATTTCCTCGAACAGGCCATCGCCATCGCTGTCTCCACTGGCGGTCGTTGTCTTCAGGCGGCCAAGATTTTCCGATTCTTGCAGCTCGACTGCATCTGGAAAGGCGGCAAGATCGAGCACGAGGTCGGCGACGCGCGCTTCCTCACTATATCCATCGTAATCGCGGGCGTCGCCTTCATTCGCCGTGACCAGGTAGACTTCGCCTTCGACCTCGTAGGCAGCGATGGCGTCAGGCTGATACATGCCACGCACCGGCCAGGGTTGAATATTGATGGCATCATCTTTGTCACTGGCATCCAAGCCGCTGCCGGCCAAGGAGATCAGACCAAGTACAACCGGGATCGGGTCGGGATTCTCATCCAACAGGCCGGTGGTCGGATCGAATGTGCCGGTGAGGCTGAAATCGTTGTCGTTGATCACGGCAAGTGTCTGATCGTCAATTAGCGCCAGGCCCTCGGGTTTGTCGCCCACGGTGTAGCCGAGCGCCGACAGGTCTACGTAGAGCTGTTTGTCCACGGGACGGATGCCGGCCAGGGCCAGGCCTAATTCACTTTGAAGTTCCAGCCCGCCGTTCGCGCCCACTGGGAGGTCTTCGCGGCCATGGATATTGGTGGCATTGCCCAGGTCAATTCGGTAGATATACTTGCGGGCATCATCGCCGGTGGCTGAGTCGCGTTCGATGACGAGCATGGTGCCGTCGTCTAGGGCCACTGCATCGCCGATCTTGTCAACGCCGTCGCCCTCGATCTGATAAAGATACTGGCCCACTGTTTCGCCACTCGCTGAATCAAAGGCCAGGATACGGATAAACGACGAGGTCTTGGAACTGGCATCATTGCCGGTGTCGGGATTGTCGATGGGGCTCTGGATGAAGGCGTAGAGGATGCCGTCATGCAGGGTCACCGCTTCAAAGCCACGATTGGCACGGCGTTGGGCGAAGACTGCCGGCAGCGCTGGCCTGCCCGCCCCGGCATCAATTTCGGCATCCTCATCATCAGGTCCTTCGGGTATGAATCGTTCGATCAATGTGCCGTCACCATCGAAATGGTAGATGGCAGGCCGGTATTCATCGACCATCCAGTAGGTCCCGTCATCTGCGCCAACAATGCCCTCCATGTCTGCGCCGTAGGGATCCCGGGGCAGGGGGTTACCGAATAGATCGACCGGTTCCTCGTCTGCGTAGGCTTTGTCCGAGTCGCCGAGCAGATTCGGCAGGCCGGTGATGGGGCTGCCGTCCTCCGCTGTCAGACCGATCTGTTCGATAATGGTCAGTTGACCGCTTGCAGGATCCAGTTCGAAGCGCACCCACTGCGACTGGTAGTCGGGCAGTGGAAAGGGACGTTCGCTGATGCCATCTTCGTCAACATCCACGGGGTCAGCGTTCGGCCCGCGATCCGGGTGGGTGATGAACTGAAGGTTGCCCGTCTCTTCGTCGATGCCTTCAAAGTAGAGTCCGGAGAATCCGCCTAGAAGGATTTCCTGCCCTGCTTCCGTGATTCCAAGCTGTGGCAGGTCGGTGAACCCGAACAGATCGATGGCTGCGCTTGGGCGGTTGAAATCCTTAAACCCCAACGGCACGATGTCGGTCACCTGGCTGGACGCCAGATCGACAATAGCCAGGGCATTGTTCTCTTGAAGCGTGATCCATGCAGTCTGCGAGTCAGGCGAAACAGCGATATATTCGGGCTCCAGATCCTGGGCAACCGTCGCGCCCGGGCCGAAGACGCGAATTGCTGGGTCGAGGTCTGCATCGTTGAAGGCAGTGAAATCAGCGGTCGTCACATTCGCCTGAGACAGGGACTCGACACCGTCTGAGATATCGACGATCGTGATTGAACCCTCAGGATCGATGCGATAGTCGTCATTTGGCTCACCTTCGTTGGCGGTCAAGACCTTGCTTCCATCCGGAGTGAAGGTGATCATGTCAGGCAGCGCACCGGCTTCGACACTGGCGATGAAGCCACCATCCATGTCGAAAAAGACGATGCTTCCGTTGGCCTGCTTGTCCACGGCCTCAATCGCTGCGGCTAAGATACCGTCGTGGATGTCCACGCTGTTGGCTCCGCCGCCATAGACCGTGACATCGATCTGATCGAGCAGCAATGGCGTTGACGGGTCGTTGAAGTCGAGGATGTCGATGGTTTTGGCGCCGCCATTTACAACAAAGGCACGTCGTGTGCCAGGGTCAAATGCGACGATTTCAGCGGCTTCGGCGTCGAACAGGCCGGAGTCATAGGTGCCGAGCACGGTCAGGGAAACGGCCGGAACATCCTGTGCTCGGGTTGTCGAGGCGACGCCGAACGACAGAGCGGCGATCAGCAGTGCGACCAATATCATCCGTGATGAATTCCGCATACAATACGTTTTCTCCGCTTTTCCTCTGTGATCTCCGTGACCCCTCTGCGTCTCCGTGGTGAATCGCACCTTCTGTGCAGTGAAATCACCAAGATCTGGAGGCGTTAACTCCACAGCCGATCCCAGGACCGTTCCGTGTCCCAGTAGTCGGTCGGCTGATCGAAGTAAATGGGATCGGCCGGGTTGAGGCGCTCGCGCAGCAACTCCTCGTTGACGTCTTCGAAACCCAGGCCCGGTCCCTCGGGCACTTGGATAAAGCCGTCTTGGATCAACGGCGTGGGCAATCCGGTGACCATCTCACTCCACTGCGGGTCATCAACCGAGTGATTTTCCAGGACCAGGAAGTTCTCTGTGGCCGCAGCGCAGTGGACGTTGGCCAGCGCACAGATGGGCGTGGCAGCCATGTGCATGGCCATGGCAATGCCGTGCTCTTGGGCCAAGTCACCGATCTTCTTCGTTTCCAGAATGCCGCCGGAACTGGCCAGGTCGGGGTGGATGACGCTCACGGCCCCCTTCTCCAGCAACGGCATGAAGTCTTCCTTGAGGTAGATGTCCTCTCCGGTGCAGGTCGGTGTCAGCAACGCATCGGTTAGCCGTTTCCACTGGTCCGTCAACTGCCACGGGATCATGTCCTCAAGCCAGGCCAGCGTGAAGGGATCCAGCGCCTGGCCCAGGCGGATGCTGGCCTCGACGCCGATGTGCCCAAAATGGTCGACGGCCAGCGGGATCTCGTAGCCGATCACATCGCGGACGTCGGCGACGTACTGGACGAGCGTATCGATGCCCTTGGGCGTGATCTGGGTGCCGGTGAAGGGGTGCATGATCTCGCGTGATTCGATCATGTTGGGCGGTGCGCTTAGTGCGCCGGACACGTCGGACAGCAGGCCGATGCCGACATCCATCTTGAGGAATTTGAAGCCCATCTCCATGCGATTCTTGAGGCGCTTGCCCATTTCGGAGCCATTGGCGACGGTCGGCGTGTCGCAGTAGCAGAGCACCTCATCGCGAAATTTGCCGCCGGCCAATTGGTAGGCGGGAACACCGTATGCTTTGCCTGCCAGATCCATGAGCGCCATCTCGATGCCGCAGACGCCGCCTGCCTGTCGGGCATGGTGGCCAAACTGCTTGATTTTGCGGAAGATTTTGTCGACGTTGCAAGGATTTTCGCCGATGATGCGACTCTTGAGCAGCAGGGCATAGGTCTTGCTGGCGCCATCGCGCACCTCACCATAGCCGGAGATGCCCTGGTTGGTGTCGATGCGGATGAGCGTGCTGCGCATGGGGCCGAGTACGTTGGCAATGCGCATGTCTGTGATGCGTAGGTCAGAAGGGTGGGAGTTGGGATTGACATTCTGTTCGACGGACGCAGTCATGGCTTGGTTTACTCCGGTGGTTTTGCTTTGGATTCGCTATGTTGAACATGTCAAACACTGTCTTGCTGGTGCCACAAAATCAGAAAGTCTCGGGCTGTGAGGACTGTGACGTTATCGCAGAGATCGGGTGGAAAATGGCGTAGATTGCCTGTCACCAAAAATGCAGCCGCAGCAGTGGCTACCTCAAGAAACGGCAGGTCATCCGGGTCCAGTAATAGGACGGGCAAGGGCAGCGAGACAATCGCCTGCCCTTCGTGTTCGAAAAACTCAAGCAAGGACGTTATGGACGCCTGACTGAAACCGAACTTCTTGCGCCGAAGCACAGCCGTATATTCTTCCCGGATGCGATCATCGTAGACCAAGGTAACCTCATCCGCAAGTACCAGGTCCAGCACTTGAGCCGGTGCCCCAAAGGGCGAAAGAAGTGCTGACACCAGTATGTTGGTGTCGATGACAGCCTTCATGGCTGACGATCATTCCTGGCCTGGCGAATCTCAGCTTCGATCTCCTCAATCGTCAAACGGTCAGCGCCGCTCGCTGCCGCCTCTTTTCGCAGTCGAGAGACGGCCATCTGCGCTCGAGTGCGACGCAGAGCCGACAACATCTGCTCGACATCTTCACCTTCAATGCTGACCAAAAGTGCGAACGGGCGTCCGTTTGAGGTTACGATCAGATCACCGTCGTCCCTCAATTGTTGCCATATCTCGCTTGCGCGGGTACGCATATCGCGAACAGAAATGAATTCCATATTGCCCTCCTGGTACACTAATGGACTACAAAATAGTATACACTGCCATTTGTCGCGCGTCAATCGAAATGGGCGTGTTGGCGCAAGCGCCTGCTTCGCAAATACAACGAGTTGATTACCTCAAGGCCCTCCGGGAGGAAGATGCACCAAACCTGAACTGCAAGGTGCTCCTCCCGGGGGATCGTCTCTGCCGATTTTGAACACACCCAATCGACATGGCCTTCTCTCGGCATTGGTCTGATACAGATACTCAGATCAAGATGTTCGTTCTCGTTCTCGTTCTCGCCCAAACCCACGAATCATTATCTGAACGTCTATAGCCCGTTTTTTTTTGATGGGCTCTTCTCGCATTTTGACAGATGCGCGGAAACGTTTTATATTTTTGTCACCACTTACGAAGAAAAATCGAACGCTCTTCTGTTGCCGTTTATTCGGTTGCCAGAACATGCGGCACTCATCTCTCCCGCCGCTGCAGCAACTGAATCAGAATGTCGGTCCCGTTGGATGTTAATGATGAAGCCGATTGATCTGGCTCAATTGATCACCCTTAAGAATCAACCCTCGAATTTCATCTGTTTTCCCCACTTCTCCGGGCGCTTATTCGTCACCGGAGGGAGTTTTCGTATTGCTTCAAGGTTCCCACAACTACCCAATTTCACAGTATGTTAGGAGAATTGTATGAGTCTGAAAGATATTACCCAGCATGAGCTTGACCGCCGTAACTTCCTGCGCCTAAGCGGCATCGCCGGCGCCGGCGCTGTCGTAGCCGCTTGTGGCGGTGGCGCCCCGGCCGGCGGTGGCGATGCTGCTGCTCCGGCCGCCGAAGGTGGTGATGCGGCTGCACCGGCCGCAGCCGGTAGCATGGGCGATGTTCCGCGCGAGAAAGACCATGATCCTCATATTCGGCGGTGACGGCACCCAGTTCACCGATGTTGGCTTGGGCAATCCCTATGCCACTGGCGCCAGTCATCAGATGGGCAGCGCAGCGCTGTGGGAGCCGCTCTACTTCTACTCGGCATTCGCTGACGAGCAGATTCCCTGGCTGGCTACCGGCTATGAGTATAATGATGACGCCACTGAGCTGACGATCACGATCCGTGAGGGTGTCGAGTGGAGCGACGGCACGCCTTTCACTGCCAACGATGTCGCCTTCACACTGAACATGCTGCGCGACAATGCCCCGGTTCTGCCCCAGTCACAGGCCGTAGCCGCGGCTGTCGAAAATGCCGAGGCTGTCGATGATCTGACCGTTGTCGTCACCATGAACGGGTCTCGGCCGCGCTTTATGTTCGAACGTTTGATGTCCAAGTTCGATACAGGCCTCTACATGGTGCCCGAGCATATCTTCAAGGATGTGGAAGATGTTGCCACGTTCGAGTTCTATGATCCTGAGCAGGGATGGCCGCTGGCGACCGGACCCTACAAGATCAGCGAATGGACGCCGAGCCAGAAGTTCATTGATCGCCGTGACGATTGGTGGGCCGTCAAGACCGGTTTCGCGGAGAACTTGCCTGCGGTTGAACGTATCGTTGTCGTTCCGTATTCTGATGATACACTGATGACCCAGCGCATCGTCAACAACGAAGTCGATTCGACGCTGGATCTGCGCGCCAATGTCATCGGCCAGACTGTCTCCCAGAACCCGGCCATCATCACCCATACCGGAACAGATTTGCCGTTGGGTTACATGGACTGGTGGCCAACCTCCATCTGGTTCAATCATGAGGAAGGCCCGTTCACCGAGAAGGACGTGCGTTGGGCAGTCAGCTACAGCATCGACCGCCAACAGCTTCTCGATGTCGGCCTCCAAGGGTCCGGTATCCTGACTGAATTGCCCTTCCCCCAGTATCCGGTAATGCAGAAGTACTTCGATGCCGCCGCTGATTTGCTGGAGAAGTACCCAACCAATGAGTTCAACCTGGAAAAGGCTGCTGAACTCATGGAAGGCCAGGGCTACGAGAAGGATAGCGAAGGCTTCTGGGTCAAGGATGGCCAGCGTATTACCGCAGTCGATGGGCGGTTGGGGGGTCTTCAATGACATCGGCCCGCTGATTGCTGAGCAATTGCGCAGGGGCGGCTTTGAGGTCGACTACGCCACGCCGGCTGACCACGGCACGCGTATCAGTGACGGCACGGCCAAGATCTGGATCAACGGACATGGCGGCACGATTGCCGATCCGTTCACCACTATGGATTACTACACCAGCAAATATTGGGCGCCCATCGGTGAACCGACCGCCCAGCAGTCGCGCTTCAATAATGCGGAATACGATGCATTGCTGGAACAGATGGCCACAACATGGGCTGACGATCCGGCCTACATGGACCTCTATTTGGCCGCCATGGAGATCTGGCTGGATAATCTGGTGGACGCGCCGATTCAGCAGTGGCTGCACCGCATCCCTATGAATACGACCTACTGGAGCGACTGGCCCACCGAAGACAATCCCTATGTCAACGGCGCCTTCTGGCACCAGACCTTCCCGCTGATGCTGCACGAAATGGAACCGAGCCAGTAAGGACTGCACGCCAGTGACTGTGTAGCAGTTGGTTTTGTGACGCAGCAGGTGATTGTAGTATGCCAATGCGGGGGGTGGGAGCACGTACCCCATCTCTCGCATTGGTTTTTGTAAAGACGTAATCGGTCATGATGTTCTGTCAATTGGCAACCGACGTCGGTTGAAGGCCAGCACAGATCGTCACGAATTGAACTTTTACTTCGGGAGATACCTGATGAAGGCTTCGACCTTACGATTTGTCGCCAAACGGTTTGGGCTGCTGGTCTTGATCGTTTGGACAGCCGTGTCGATAAATTTTATTATCCCGCAGTTGACCCCGCGTAATCCACTTCGAGAAAAACTGATGGAACAGGCCTCGCGTGGCGGCCTCATTGATGAGGGTTTCGACGAGATGGTCGCGGCGTATGAAGCAAAATTCGGCTTGGATCAGCCGCTTTGGAAGCAATACCTGAATTATCTTTGGGATGTGGTTCACCTCGATCTGGGCTATTCCATCTCGAACTATCCCCAAACCGTCACCGAGCTTGTGGGGCGGGCGCTGCCCTGGACCATGGGGCTTTTGTTTACGGCCACGATTATTGCATTTGTCTTAGGTACGTTGTTGGGGGCATTGATGGCGTGGCCTAAATCGGGCAATTTCGTCAAATACGTCCTGCCGTCCACACTTATTTTGGGGGCGATTCCCGCCTATCTGGTTGCACTGATTCTCATCTATTTTGTCGCCTTCAAATGGAAACTGTTGCCGCTGGGCGGCGGCTACAGCATCACCACCATTCCCAATGCGAGTCTATCCTTTGCAATGGAGGTCATCAAACATTCGATTCTTCCGGCCTTTGCCTTGGTGATTACTAGCATGGGTGGCTGGGTCATCGGTATGCGCGGTATGATGGTGACGGTCCAGGGCGAGGACTATATGACCTTTGCTGAAGCGAAAGGTCTCAAGGAAAGGCGACTCTTCTACAAGTATGGAATGCGTAATGCATTGCTTCCTCAGGTAACCGGCTTGGCGCTGGCATTCAGCTTCCTGGTTTCCGGAGCGGTGCTGGTGGAGTTGGTCTTCGGCTATCCAGGCGTCGGCACGTTGCTTGCGCGTGCCATCTCGCAGCTCGATTATTTCATGATCTATGGCATTGTGCTCTTCATCGTCATCGCCATCGCCCTGGCCATGTTTATTATGGATTTAATCTATCCATTGCTGGATCCGCGTATTCGCAACGAATAGATCGTCTTCTCAATCGGTTGGGGCCCGGCTTGCCTCGACCCGCTGCGGGCGACCGCAAGGGGTTGCCCCTACCGCAGAATAGTGAGAAGGCACTGAATAGTTCGAAAAAGGGCCTTTCTGGCCACAGATTCACACAGATGGAAAAAGGATAGGATACGGATAATGTCGGGAATATTCTGGACATCTGAAGTACCTCTGTGAAAATCAGTTCTTTGTCTGTGGCTACCTGTGGCAAATTTTCGTTTTCGCAGCAGAAACATGGTTGAATAGATAGAGGAACTCATTATGCAACGCATCGGTCTTTTCATGCGCTACATCCGCCGAAATGTTACCTTAGGAATTGGCCTTGGAATTCTGGTCTTTCTGATTCTTTTCACAGTCATCGGGTCATTTTTTGTCGACGCTAAGGTGGACCCCTACCCATTGGCCGCTCCGGCCAGCGTAGCGCCCACATTGTCATACTGCAAGCCAATCGAACCGGATTGTGCAGATCCGGTGGCCTACCCGTTTGGCACCGATGCCCAGGGACGAGATATGTTTGCTGTGGCCGTGACCGGCACCTGGATGACGATTCGCATTGGTCTTTTTGCCGGTATCATTGGTGTCGTCATTGGCACCTTTCTCGGCTTCACATCCGCCTACTACGGTGGAATCTATGACGGGATTGTACGCTGGATGGTCGATGTACTGTTGACGATTCCGGGTCTGTTGATTCTCGTCGTGATTGCATCCTCACTCGGGTCCAAGGCCATTACCATCAACGGTATGGCGCTGATCATCGCGCTGATATCATGGCGCGGCGCCGCACGCGTCATTCGTTCTCAGGTCTTGAGCATGCGTGAACGCCCCTATGTAATGATGGCGCGACTCAATGGAACGAGCAGCATGGGCATCATTTTTAAGGAGATGATGCCGAATCTGTTGCCCTATCTTGGGGCGACGCTGGTCGGTGCGGTGACGGCAGCTATCTTCGCGTCGATGGGGCTTGCCGCACTTGGCCTTGGCCCGCTGCGCGAACCGACACTCGGCGTGACCATCTATTGGGTTATGAACCAGAGCGCTTTCTTACGTGGCCTCTGGTGGTGGGGCGCTGTGCCGATCGTAATTGTGGCGCTCATCTTCATCATGCTCTTTATGATTTCGATCGGCCTCGATGAACTGGCCAACCCACGAGTGAGGAAGGCCAGATGACGGACTATGTGTTGCAGATCAAAGATCTGGATGTTCAGTACTTCACGGATGCCGGCGTCATCTACGCCAACAACAAAGTATCGTTCAACCTCTCTGCCGGCGAGCGCGTCGGCCTGATCGGCGAGTCCGGCTCGGGCAAGTCGACCATGGCGCTGGCCCTGCTGCGAATGATCAAGGAGCCAGGCAAGATTGCCGGCGGTCGAGATCTTGGCTGGGCGGTCGGGATCTCACCAAGATTCCAGAAGACCAGAGTCCGACTCTATCGAGCCACTGAAATCAGCATGATCCCACAGGGCGCCATGAACTCGCTCAATCCGGTCATGCGCGTCCAGAGATCAGATCATCGACGGCATGAAGGACCACGATCTGGGCCTTTCCAAGGCCCAGCTGCAACAGCGGGCTGATGAGGCTTTGGAGGCAGTGGAACTCGACAAGCGTGTGGGCAAAATGTATCCTCACGAGCTGAGCGGCGGCATGAAGCAGCGTGTCTGCATCGCCATCAGCATCGCCATGCATCCAAAGGTCATCATTGCCGATGAACCGACCAGCGCGCTCGACGTGGTCACTCAGCGCCAGGTGATGCAGACCATCGGCCGTTTGCAAGAAGAGATGGGTGCAGCGGTGATTCTCATCGGCCATGATATGGGCCTGATGGCTCAGTTTGTTGATCGCATGGCTGTCATGTATGCCGGCAGTTTGGTCGAGCTGGGATCGGTCAAAGATACCTTCACCTATCCCCTACACCCTTACACCGAGATGCTCATCGAAAGCCTGCCCGTGCTGGGCAACAAAGGTGTCTTCAAGGGCATTCCAGGCATTACGCCGCTGTTGCGCGATCTGCCGCCTGGTTGCGTCTTCAGCAACCGGTGCCCAAAATCTATGCCGGTCTGCACCGAAAAGATGCCCAGAACTCACGGAATATCACCCAAACCATTTGGCTGCTTGCCATCTACACGACACTGAATTGGGTACGTCATGAACCATCTACTCGAATTACGCAATGTAACCAAGGAGTTCTCCGGAGGGACAGTCGCTCTGGATGATGTGTCATTCTCGATCGATGCCGATACGCCCAGCATTATTTCCATCGCCGGTGAAAGCGGCAGCGGCAAGTCGACCATGGGGATGATGATTCTTGGCTTTCTGGAAGCGACAAAGGGCGAGGTCCTTTTTCAGGGGAAACCTGTTTCCGGCCTATCCGACAAACAAGAGGCATGAGTTCCGCACGAATGTCCAGGCGGTCTTTCAGGATCCCTTTGCGGTCTTCAACCCGTTCTACAAGGTCGATCACATCATCGAAGAGCCGATCAAGAACTACAAGCTGGCCGAGTCCAAGGAACAGGCCCGCGAGATGACGAACGACGCTCTGACAAGAGTTGGCCTGCGACCGGAGGAGACGTTGGGACGTTTCCCCCATCAACTCAGTGGTGGTCAGCGTCAGCGCTTGGTGGTGGCGCGTGCGCTGCTGATGCAGCCGAAGCTAATCGTGGCTGACGAACCGGTCTCCATGGTCGATGCTTCACTGCGTGCGACCATTTTGGAGACGTTGCATAAGCTCAAGACCGACTTCGGCATCACGATTCTCTACATCACCCACGATCTGACCACGGCCTACCATGTCAGCGACCACATCATCATTCTCTACCGTGGATCGGTCATGGAAGCCGGTGAGGTGGACTCGGTCATCGCCAACCCGAAGCATCCCTACACCCAGTTGTTGATCGACTCGATTCCCTGGCCGGATCTGAGCCGGAATGGGGCCAGCAGGAGATCATCAGCACCGATGATGACACATCGGCGGCCTCGATCAATGGCTGTAAGTTTGCCGGACGTTGTCCCCATGTCATGGACATGTGCAAGACCAGCCGCCCGCCGCTCTTCCGAGAGCGCTTCGAGCGAGTCGCTTCTTGTTTCCTCTATCAGGACTCAGCAGTGCTGCCTGGCGAGCAACTGGGCGATCTGTTTACGGAGATTGATAAGGCAAACAAGGCGAAGAAGGCGAGCGGTGATGACGTTGCCGCCAATGGCAGTGACGTAGCCGGCGACGCCGGCAAGCCTGACGACCAAGAGACAGGGTCTTAACGAATAGGGCTTGATGAAGACAAACGGGCGTCTTTGCGACGCCCGTTTTTGGTATCTGGGAGAGTTCGATCTCAGCATTCGCAACTTCAAGTTGACCGGAGAGAGACCATGAAAATCACCAACATCGAAGCCTTCCCGATCTGGGGCGGCCACCGTAACTTCCTCTTCTTCGTTGTCGACACAGACGAGGGCATCTATGGCGTGGGCGAGTCGGGCCTGACGGGACGTGAACTGGCCGTGATCGCCGCTTTGGAACACTTCAAACCACTGTTGGTCGGCCAAAGTCCTTTCGACACCGAGCAGATCTGGCAACGGCTCTACCGCGGCGGCTTCTTTCCGGCACAGGGAATCCAGGCCTCGGCCATTTCGGCCATCGATATGGCGTTGTGGGATATCAAGGGCAAGGCGCTGGGCGTGCCGGTCTATGATCTGCTGGGCGGCAAAGTTCGCGACAAAGTCGTCTGCTATCCCCACAATTCCGGTCATCGAATGGAGATCGAGCCGTTGGTCGAGTCATGCTTGCAGACGACCGAAGAAGGCTGGAAGTTCGTGCGCTGGGGATTGCCCCAGGACGGCGAGCTGTTGGAACCGCGGCAGGCCGTCCGTGCGGCCATTGCCCAGTTCGAGGCCGTGCGTGAGGCCGTCGGCGACGAGATCGACCTCTGCTTTGATGTGCATACCCGACTCGATCTGCCCGACGCGCTCTGGTTCTGTAAGGAAGTAGAGCAATACGATCCCTTCTTCATCGAGGATCCGCTGCGCTCTGAGAACCCCGGATTCGTTCAAGACGCTGCGTCCGCGCACGTCGGTCCCGCTGGCGGCAGGCGAGCAGTTCAGCTCCAAGTGGGAGTTTCGCCAGCTGATCGAAGAGGAGTGGATCGACTATGCGCGCGTCGACCTCTGCCTGGCCGGCGGCATCACGGAGGCCAAAAAGATTGCCGGCTGGTGCGAGACGCACTACATCAAGATCGCGGTCCACAACCCGCTTAGCCCGGTCTCATCGGCAGCCTGTCTGCATCTGAATCTCTCCTGCCCCAACTTTGCGGTCCAGGAGCAGCCGCGCAGGACCGGCACCATCCTCACCGATGTGGTTCCTGTCCAGCCGACCTGGGAGGACGGCTACCTGCTGGCCCCGACCACGCCCGGGCTCGGCATTGAGTTTGACCGGGAAGCCGCCAAGGCCCATCCCTTCCGTATGGCCGAGCTGCCCCAGGTGCGCCGGCTGGACGGGTCGTTTACGAATTGGTGAGTGGGGATTGGGGATTAGGGAATGGGGATGGGATTGGTGATTAGGGAGGTAGCGGTGGGTCATAACCCTATGGTCCCCAATCCCGATCCCCAATCCCCAATCCCCAATCCCCAATCCCCAATCCCCAATCCCCTAACCCTCTTCATACCGCGCCTCCGGATCCAGCGCGCCCAATCCCCCATCAATATAGATTGTCGTACCGCTGATGAAACGGTTGGCCCCGCTGAGCAGATGGACGACGGTCGCAGCAATGTCCTCGACGCGGGCGCCCCGGCCCAGCGGGTAGGTGTTGGTGAACTGCCGGATCAGTGCCTCTGGATCGTCATGGCGGGACGCGAATTCGTCGACAGCCGGGGTCATCGTCATACCGGGTGCGATGGCTACGCACTGGATGTTGTCACGCCCCCATTCGACGGCGATGGACTTGGTCAGTTGCACCAACATCGATTTCGAGACATTGTAGGGGAAAGTGCCGGGCATGGTGTGGCGTGCGTGGATGGATGCCATGTTGACAATCATGCCGCCGCCGGCCTCCTTGAGCGCCGGATAGGCTTCCTGAGCCAGCGCCCATGCGGCGTAGAAATTGAGCGAGAAGCAGTCTTCGATCTCCTGACGGGTGGCCCCGGCGACACCATGCCAGAAGTTGGCGCCCGCATTGTTGACCAGCCCGTCTAGCCCGCCAAGGAACTCGATAGAATCTCGCCCAAATTGGCGTGCGGCCTCTTCATCACTCAGATCCAGCGCACGAAAGAACGAACGTCCTCCCGCTTTCTCCACCGCTGCAAACGTCTGGTCGGCTCCATCGTCACTGTGACCACAGAACGCAATCTCCGCACCTTCTGCCGCGGCCAGCAGGGCGATGCCCTGGCCGATGCCCGCGGTGCCGCCTGTGATGATAATTCGTTTGCCGTCAAGACTCCTCTGCATCTACGTTGCCTCCTGCCACCTGCACTGAACTTTTGATGGGATTTCTTCGCCTATGATACACTCAGGTATGGCCGATCACAACCGTTCGCAGAACCTGATAGTGAGCGTCCTCGCCAGACTGAAACAGCACAGTGGCACTGATCTAGACCTCCAAACCAGTCCCAGATCAGTTCGGCCCGCCGCCGGTCTTGAGTCAAAATGTCTCTAGCGGATCCCACAGTCACAGAATCACCACCGTCCATCGTATCGCCCACAGCTGAGGGCCGGATAGGCGCGCCGCTCAAGCAGGGTGGACGCCGGTGGCTGCGGCCTCTTTACAAACTTGCCGGCATTGTGCACGTGGTGCTCCACCGCATGTGGTACCATTTCGGACTGACGTTGCTGGCTCTCTTTGGCGTCGTCCTGGCCGTTGGCCTGGTCACCAGCGCCAGCTTCTTTGCTCAGGCCGTGGACACGGTCATGCTGCGGCGCGAGATGAACGAATATACCGCCATCACCGGCCGGCCGCCCTTCTTTTCGCGAGTCTTCTCGCCCTCATCTCAGGCTGTTCCCCTGTCACTAGAGCGTGTCGAGATCTTGAGCGCGCAGCTTGCCGACCGCTTCTCGCGCGAGATCGGCTTGCCCCAGAAGTGGGTCACGTGGCAGACGAACAGCGGCATGCTCGAACTGCGCGAGCTGGACGATGAATATGGCGATAATGCCGAGGAACTGAATATCGTCACGTTGGGTGACACCTTGGGCGACATCTCCGATCAGATCACGATTGTTGAAGGCAGCGCCATTGGCGAGGGGGCGTCCGGAGAACAACTGGAACTCTGGATCCATGCGGAGTTGGCTGACAAGACAGGGCTCCAGGTCGGCGAAGAGTACAATATTTCTACCGAGCTGAACTTGACGGTGGTCCCTGCACGAATCGCCGGGATCTGGCGTCCCAACGATGCTGACGATCCTTATCTGGATGAGTGATCCGGATCAAGCGCTGGTCGACACGCTGCTGGTGCGCCGTGACGACTACGTGAGCCATGTTGAGCCGTTGTTGGAGACCAAAGTGCGTTCGGCCATCTGGCAGGTCGTGCTTGATGAAGAGGCCGTCGTCCCCGCCAACGCCCATACTTACATTGACGGCTATGAGCGGGCAAAGATTGTCGTGCGCTCCTTCTTGCCGGATTCCCAGATCACCACGCCGACTGTATCGCTGGACGAGTTTGTCGATCGGCAGACCTCGTTGACGACGCTGCTGTTGGGTTTCAACATCCCCGGTCTCGGTTTTTTGCTCTACTTCCTCGTGCTCACCTCGGTGATCATCGCCTATTGGCAGCGTAGGGAGATGATGGTCATGCTCAGCCGCGGCATGACACGTTTGGATGTGCTCAACTTCACGATGGTCGACGCGGTGATTCTCTTTCTGGTGGGCCTTCCGCTCGGCCTGGGTGTGGGCGTACTGCTGGCACGAGCCATGGGCTATGCATCCAGCTTTCTCAGCTTCAGCGAGCGTGAGCCGTTGCCGGTCTCCATCTATGGCGTCAGCATTCCCCTGATACTCGTCACCTTTGTGGTCTTGCTTGTCGCTAAGCTCTGGGCGACTTCGATGGGCAATTGGCGCGGCCTCGCCTCCCAGAGCGGTGAACACTACCGGCCCATTCGTGCGCCCTTCTGGTACCGAAACTATCTCGACATCATCCTGTTGATTCCTGCTTGGTACGCCTACCAACAGTTGCTTGACCAGGGATCCTTGGCGCTGCTGGTCCAGGATCGACCGGAAGAACTCTACAGCGATCCGTTGCTGGTGCTGGCGCCGGCCATCTTCATTGTGGTGTTGTCGCTGGTCGGTATGCGCTTGTTCCGGCTGGCTATGTATATGTTGGATCGGCTCGCCAAGTGGGTGCGATCGCCGTCGCTCTACATGGCCATGCGCCAATTGGGTCGCCACAGCCACACCTACATCAATCCGCTGCTCCTGGTGGTCGTCTCACTGGCGCTGGGCGTCTACACACTCTCAATGGCCGCCAGCCTCGATCAGTGGCTGGTCGACCGTATCTATTATCAGACGGGAGCGGACCTCTCGTTTGAACCGATGCGAGCGAGCGACATGTATGGCAGTGGGGAGACTACGGCAAGCGTAACCGGCGACTGGATCCCGCCCATCGATGAATTCAAAGAATTACCGGGGGTCGAGGCGGCGACGCGAGTGGGCGACTACGCTTCGGAAATCAAGCTGGCCACTGGTAGCCAACGGGCACGGTTCATCGGCATTGATCGGATCGACTTCGACAAGGCTGCCTGGTTCCGTGGCGATTTTGCATACGAGCCGCTGGGGTCGCTGATGAACCGCCTGGCCTCTGCGCCCCAGAATATTTTGGTATCGCGTGAGTTCCTGGAAGAGAACGCACTGCGCATCGGTGATCCGATCACGATTGACGTCTTTCCCGAGGCAGGCGCGCGGCTGTCAGGATTGTTCTTGGTGGCCGGCCTCTACGAGCACTTTCCCACAAGCGACCCCGATGAAGTCGTCATCATCGGCAACCTCGATCACATCTTCTCATTCTTCGGCGTGACCATGCCCCACAATATCTGGCTACAATTGGAGGACGGCGCAGAGCCGACGGGCGTACTTGCGACTGTTGACGATGAGATGGGTTTGGTAACCCTGAACAAGCAGGATGCCAGTGCGATCTTGCTTGAGGAGCAGGCTAAGATGGAGCGGGTCGGCGTTTTCGGCACACTCTCGGTCAGTTTTGTGGCCGCAACTGTGATGGCTGCGCTAGGCCTGCTCACCTACACCTACGCTTCGCTTCAGGAACGGCGCCAACAGTTTGCCGTTGTGCGCGCTGTCGGCCTCTATCACAACCAGGTCATTCGCCAGGTCGCCATCGAATATACGATTCTGATGATATTCGGCGCCATCGCAGGCATTGCCATCGGCACATTGGCGGCCATCCTGTTTGTCCCGCTCTTCCGCGTTGTCGGCGGGGCCGCGCCCCAGCCTCCGCTCATTCCCATCGTCGCCGCAACCGAGGTCATTCCGCTCGCCGTCAGCTTCATCGGCGTCATGTTGGTGGCTGAGTTGGCCATCATTGCTGTGGCGTTGAAGGGGCGGTTGTTTACGGCGTTGCGGATGTGAGGGCTGCCACGTACTGCTTGCTGCGTGAGGGCTTCTCGTGAGGTCTGTGGAGAGGGATGCCTGTTGGGATCGACACGATCAGAGATTGACAACGCACTCCAATGCGACATGCTTTTCACGCAGCACGCAGCACGCAGCACGCAGCACGCAGCACGCAGCGCACGCAGCACGCAGCACGCAGCACGCAGCACGCAGCACGCACAGCTCTCTTCCTACAACCGAATCTCCTGCTTGCTCCAGCTATCGCCCAGCGACGCCATGCCGACCGCTTTGCCTTCGCCGTCGCTGACCGCACTGCTCGCATCCGGGCGCTGTCGGATGTTGGGCTGCAGGCTGATGCCGAGCCCCGGCCGCTCGGGCGGCAGGGCCAGGAAGCCATCCTCCACCGTCACTTCGACGTCGGTTAGCGCTTTGAAGTAGGTCTTGTAGAAGGCGCGCACGCTCTCCAACTCGAACAGATTGGGGATATGAGCGGCTGCATGCAACGACGCCATGTGCGCAATGGGTCCGCCGGCGTTGTGGAGCATGATGGGCAGTCCGAAGGCTTCGGCCATGCCCGCAATGCGCACAGTCTCGGCGATGCCGCCGGTCCAGGCCAGGTCGGTATTGAGGATCTGGCTGGCGCCCTCAACCATCCAATCGCGCAATTGCCAGCGGCTCAGCAGCGTTTCACTGCCGACGATGGGGATCTTCAGCGCCTGACTCAGCCGTTTGATCTCCTGATAGTCGACCGCGGGCAGCGCGTCCTCGATGAAGTAGATGTTGTGGGGTTCGAGCGCGTAGCCGATCTGCTCGGCGGCCATGCGGTTCCAACGGAAGTGCATCTCGATGCCGATGCGAAAGTCCTCGCCCACGGCCTTGCGGATGCTGCGCACCGGCTCCAGCCCGGCCTCGATCTCCTCGCGGCTGATCGTCTGGCCCATGGAGCGTACGCTGTACTTGTCGAAGGGCCAGATCTTCATGCCCTTCGAGCCGCTCTCAAGCAGTTCTTTCGCCAGGCTACCGGCGTCCTCATGCCAGCGCGTGTAGTCATCGAACGCTCCGTGGCCGATGCAGGTATTGTAGGTGCTGATTTTGTCGCGCACGGGGCCGCCCAGCAGGCGAAAGACCGGCGTGCTGAGACTCTTGCCCAGGATGTCCCAGAGCGCCATCTCCACGGCAGAGAGTGCGCGCAGCTCGGCCCCGGCAAAGCCATGAAACATGATGTTGTTGAGGCAGAAGCTCCACAGCCGCTGGATGTCGCGCGGATCGTTGCCCAACAAAAGCGGAGCCAGCGTGCCGTGCAACGCCCCGCGCGAGCCGGGCGCCTTGTCGTAGGTTTCGCCCAGCCCGACTAAACCCTCGTCGGTGTGGACGAGAACAAGGAGCAGGCGTGGCAGGTCTTCGAACGTCAATGACTCGATCTTGGTTATTTTCATGGGTTGTCCGATGGTGTTGACGGTTTTTTTGCCACAGATTGACACAGATGGCTCTCAGATGGGACACAGATAGATCACAATGGATGCTGGAATCACCAGAGCCATTCGCAATCTCATCTGTGCCCTATCCTTTTTCATCTGCGTCCATCTGTGGCAAATCTTCAACTTTCACTACAAAGCTCTGCCACGATCTCATCCCACTCCTCGGCCAGCGTGGCATGCGAGTGGGGACGTCCGGCCTTGCGATACCAGTACCCGGCGTTGAACTCGTCGCCTTCGACGCGGTGCAGATAGGCATGGACCCAGGCGCCGGTGGCGTCGTCCTGCTCTTGGGCTTTGGCATGGGCCTCGTCCCAGTTGCCGTTGGCGTCGTACCACATGGCTTGCAGGGCCAGACTCGTGTCCGCCGGTGGGGTCTCGTCTTGCAGGGTTGATTTGAACTCGTCAAGCGTCATCGATTTCTCTCCTGTCTTTTTCTCGCTTCCCGTTTTTATACCAAGTGTCCGGTCAACGATCGTGTAGGGTCGCACCTACGAAATCATGGTTCATGAATGGGCAAACGGTATTACTCATTCAGCGAAGAATCTGGCTTTTCACCCAATCATGAACACTGAATCCATCAATTCGCACTTTTCAGATTCGCTTCCAAAAATGCCAACGTCTGTTGCCATGCATCTCCCGGCGTACCAGGCTGGTCGTAGTTTTCTTCATCGAGAAAACCATGACCCACGCCGGAATATATTGTGATCTCATTTGGCACATTCAGACTGTTGAGCGCAGCCTCGAATTCCAGTACATCTTCGGGGAAAATCTGCTGATCTTCTTCTGCAAAAATGCCCAGCACCGGCTGTCCATCGGTCAATGGACGCAGCAACTCCGGATCAGTCACGACCGCTCCATAGTACATGATGGTGACGGCCAGATTCTCCGACTGGCGTAAGCCAAGTTGGAGTGAATGGCCGCCGCCGAAGCAGAATCCCATCGTTGCCACTTTGCTGGGGTCGGTGCTCTCTAAATCACGCAGAAAGGCAAGCCCCGCGTCCAGATCGCTCGTTGTCTGAGCTTCGGACGTTGTCGTCACGAGCCAGATCGCGCGCGGAATCGAATCTGTCACATTGCCACGATAGGCGTCTGCTGCCAGTACGACATATCCTTGTTCAGCCAGCGCATCAGCCAAGATAGTCATACCCTCATTGAGCCCCCACCACTCGTGAATCAGTAGGATCGCCGGATGTAGGCCGGGGGTGTCCGGCTCAGCAAGATAGCCAATCAACCTGTTTCCAGCCTTGTCAGTGAAGGTGATATTGGCGAATTCTGCGCTAGAGTCAGACGTAACTGAATCATAGATGATGAAGCCGGCGAAGACCGCAACAAGTGCGAAAACTGCGGCAGAAACCCCAAGCAAAATGCGCTTAAGCCACTTCCAAATCATGGTTTCCCTTTGTTTCGATGCAAATCGCATCCCTCTCCTCGGTCAGCGCAGCTTGCGAATGGGGACGTCCGACCCTGCGATACCGGTAGCCGGTGTTGAACTCGTCGCCTTCGACACGGGGCAGGTAGGCGTGAACACAGGCGTCAGTGCGGTTGTCCTGAGCCTGAGCCGCGCTGTGGGCCTTTGCTCAGTCGCCGTTGGCGTCGTAGCTTCGTTATTCGAGCCCCTGTAGAAAGGCCTGGACGCTTTGGATATACGCTGTATACGCTTCAAAGCGGACATGATGGCCGGCGCCTGGAATGTGAGTGATGGTGCAAAGTGGGTTCAATGCTTGCACCTGAGCTGCGACCGCCGGCGTAACGATCCCGCCTTTTTCCGGATCCGCAGTGATGATCAGCGTCGGACAGGTCAGTTTCTGGATGTCAGCAGACCAATCAGTGCCTCGGAAGTTTAGGATCGACAGGATGTTCGGGTCGAGTCGCTTTTTGGCCGGACACCAAGTCTGGATGACCAGTTCCGGCCAGGTGGGGTGCTCCTCGCGGGTCTGGGCAATCAATTCGTCGAGGGTTAAACGCTCGACCGTGGTGACCCAGGGCGCCATCGGATGTTCACCCGGCTGGCCAACGGTTTGGGCTGGTTCAAGCTGCCGCCAGGGCGGATCTTCAAGCAGTAAGGCACGTGGAATTTCGGGATAGCGCACGCCCAGCTGAAAAGCCGTCCTCGCCCCCATCGAATGCCCGCCGACGATTGGGCGTTGCAGGCCCAGGGCCTGGATAATCCCGGCCAGGTCGGCAGCCATATCCACGGGTTGGCCGGGTTGTACCCGTGCCGAGCGCCCGTGACCGCGGGCATCGGGCATGATGATGTCGTAGCTGGTTTCAAGGTCGACTGCAGTTTGTAGCCAACACGAACTGTCATCGGAAAAACCGTGAGCCAAAACGAGAGGCGGTTTCTGACCCTCGCCTGTGCGGACATAGTGCAGCCTGGCTCCATTGATGGTCAGGCCGTTCTTCATCCAATGGGATGGAAGCATGATCACTCTCCTATTTCAGAGACCGAGTACACGGACAATTTGCTCCGCGAATTCATCCACCGATGCCCCTGCACCTCTTGAGCAAATCGGGATATTGTTCTCCTGACATTCTTTTAGGATTTCGTAAGTGATTCGGGCATCAAATTCTAGGAATTTGCGCCATGCTTCCTCTGGCATTGGCAGTTGATAGACTGCCTCCTTCATGGAATGTCGTTCAGCGGTTTCCCAGATTTCGGCACTTGACCGTTCCGGATCTGCCAGACATACAATCTGACGAGTAGGGATTACTTGCGCAAGAAGAGCCGGGTTACATATTCCACCATCAATCAAAATGCTAGAGTCGGAGTCGGTGGCCTCAAGGTCTTCGCTGAGCAAATCCAAATATTCAGGTAGTGCCGCTTGGTTAAAACGATTGAACTCATTCCAAGTCATCCCGAGTAACCATCCCAGTCCATCTTGAGCTGTTGACCACGTCTTGTTCACTGGATGCCGGTCTTGCGTAAATCGACTATGATATGATCCATAGACATGGGCATCCATATCATAGACAGGAATATCAAATCTGGCGGAGAGGGCTTGGCAGATTGTTGTCTTGCCAGAGCCGGCTCCACCGATAACCCAATATAACCTGTCTCGCTTGAACAGGGCCGTGTGAGATTGTCTGAGCAAATCACTATCAATGATAAATTGCATTGGAATTTGTTAGGATGTCATGGCCGAGCTGACGCAATTCGTCCACAACGAGGCAGGGGATATTCTCGTCTGTGTATAATCTGGCCACCGGTTAGCTCATTTCATGCGCATTGATCTGGCGATCGGTTGTCGACTGATGATCAAGACTTCATTTTGCAGCTTCATCATGAGTGTATCACCGTCGTCAAGACCTACGCAATGGCCTCACCAACGCAGCGCCTCGAACTTCCACCCCGGGACGACGTTCTGCATCTCCACCTCGTCGTTGCGCTCAGTCAAACCACACCGATTGTAGGTCTCGTGCAATTTGGCCAGCGCCTCCCGATCCAGCTCGACGCCCAGCCCCGGCTCGTTGGGGATGACGACCGTGCCCTCGTCAAACTGGATACGCCCGCCCACGATCACCTCTTCGCTCTGCCAAGGATAGTGGGTGTCGCAGGCGTAGGTTAGATTGGGCGTGGCCGCGGCCAGATGGGCCATGGCCATCAGCGAGATGCCCACGTGGCTGTTGGAGTGCATGGAGATGCCTCGGTCAAAGGTCTTGCAGATGAGCGTAGTCCGCCCCCCAAATGGTGATTGCTTAGAATGATGCGCTCTGAGCTCGGGGCGACACTGCGGGGAATGTCGTCGAACGAGGTCGTGCACATGTCGACATAGGAACTGGACAGGTGAACACGCTCGCCCATGCCCGCGAATGTAGGCGTGTAGACTTCATCGCCTGCGGCCCGCAGCAGAGATGCTGCTTCTTGTCACTGCCATCCACCGGTCCACCCGCCATGACACAGTATACCTTTCGTCCGGTGATTCTATTGTCTTCACGAGACCGCCCAAACTCTTCACGGAGATGATCTCACCCAACTACCGATCGGCAAATCCAGTACATCAAGCAACCCTCGTATCGGTTGCAGCATCGAGTCTGTGATTTTCCTCGGCAATTCTGGCCTATCTATCCTTGACGAATGATCCTCATAGCCAATTTGGAATTGCTCCATCTATCGGGATAACAGTGACTAATACGGACGATTGGCTAGGGTAGTAATGCCTAGTTGTCAATCAGGAGATGGGTCGTGAGGGCGCTGCATGAGGCGGCAATAGCTGATATCAGGAAAAGTGCGTAGTATGAACGATCTGGATGTTAACCCGAAATTTGTTCTAGATCTGAGACATGCACTCAGGCATCTATATGACCCCACAGAGTTGCGCGCGAGCACACTAACTATCTTGGTAGAAACTGATCTGTCACACGATCCAGCGACGTTGCTTCGGGCAATTCTTATCGAGGCCATCGACGCCACAAAACCCGATGAAAACGTCCCACATCATTCTCCACTTTGGCGTGACCATCGTATTCTGTTCAGTCGTTTCACGGAACAGTTTCTACAACAGGAAGTCGCCATCGATCTGGGGCTGAGTATTCGCCAGCTTCGCCGCCACGAAAAATCGGCAGTAGACGCCTTGGCCGCGTTATCTATGGTTGAAGTACGGATTGGCGGAGAAGTATCGAGAGTCAGACAAAGCGCCGAACAAAAGCGAAACTCCAGCGACAGAGCTGCCTAGCTTGCAGCAGGAACTGGCGTGGCTTTACGAGTCTACATCAGGTGAGTTGGCTAGCATCAATGATCTGATTCAGACTGCCATCAGCACGGCAATGCCGTTGGCTAAGGCACACGGCGGTGAAGTTCGATATAAAGATGTCGGTATTGTGCAAGAGGTATCTGCGCAGCCGGCCATGCTTCAACAGGCGTTGCTAAATATCTTGACTGCGGCCGTTGGACATCATCCTGACCAGGTAATCTGTGTTGACGTCGAAATCGGACCGGAATCCTTAACGATCTGTGTCGATCCTATCGACCCAGATCTTGCAGAGGACGAAGCCATGCGCATGGCTGGAGAACTCGTTGAGTTCTGTCGTGGCCAGTTGACCATTGAAATACGGCCAAATCACACTGCTATTGCTCAGCTGACCCTGCCTGCTGTCCCTCAATCCCACGTTCTTGTAATTGATGACAATCCCGATACGCTCAGACTCTTTCAGCGCTACTCATCCGGCACCCGCTACCGAATCACGGGTATTCAAGACCCAACGATTGTTATGCCTCGCGCGGCCGATATTCGGCCGCAGATCATCGTGCTCGACGTAATGATGCCGGGCGTAGACGGATGGGAATTGCTAGGGCGACTTCGTGAGCATCCCCAATTGCGAGGCACGCCAGTAATTGTCGCTACCATCTTGCCTCAGGAAGAACTGGCCTTGGCATTGGGGGCCGTCGCCTTCGTGCGTAAGCCAATCAGCAGGAAGACGTTTCTGTCGGTGTTGGATGCACAGTTGGACAAGGGCAATGTACCAAGACCGCTGCGAAGACTCCAGCAGAAATGAGGCGAGGCCAGCGGTCTTAACGTAAGTTTTGCACAATCAGAGCCAGATTCACGAAAAAACCGCGAAAAATGAATGGTCGGATTCTGTCAGATCTAACTCCCATTGCACAAGAGTTACGCTAGCCGATGCCACTGCACTGGTGCACAAATACCAAAATGCCGGCTTCACCGTCAGCCGGATGCCGTCGGAGACGGCCAGTCATCGCCTTCAGTGGGAACGCCATCTACTCGGCCAGCCCATCACTGACCATCCGCTGGACATCGTTGCTGAGTCCGCCCCAGTCGCCAATACGCAAAGATCCGCACTGATCGATGTAGTGATATCTGCAGGCAGACCGATCGTGACACGCGCTGTTCGCCTGCCCGGATGGACCGGAGGCAAGGGATCTTTCGTGGGCGATCAACAGACCTACGTTCTGGCTATCAACGCCAAGGGGCTGCCTTCGCCAAAACCATGGCAGCCCCTGCCACTACGCGGCCTTTGGAGTCTCGACGAATGGGGCGGCAGCTGGCTCCAGGTGGACGGCATTGAGGAACTGGGTGAGGTAGCTGGATAGCGTAGCGGGATGCTGAGGTACGGATTTTGTCACAGATAGACACAGATGGTGAAGCGATATCCACAGATGAATTCTGGGGGCTCTCGATGACACTTGGACCATTTTGAGCCACCGACAGACACGAATCAAGAACGCTTCTCCTCCGTTTCCACTCTGTGCCCCCTCCGCACCTCTACGGTGAAAAAGGCTCACTGATGCATACGAAAACCACCACCCACATATAGCAGCTGCCCCGTCATCCAGCGTGCCTGTTCGGAAGCCAGAAAGACCATGACGTCAGCCACGTCTTCGGGCGTGCCCAGGCGACCGAGGGGTGTTCCTTCGTTGATCATGACCTCTAACTCGGGCGTGATATAGCCGGTTTGGATCGGGCCGGGCGCCAGTATGTTGACAGTGATGCCATATTTTCCAAGCTCCGCCGTCGCGGAGCGGCTGTAGGATTCGATGGCGTGCTTGGAGGCAGCATAGCTGATGTTGGCGGTATCCGCGTGGGCGGCGTCAGTGCTAGTGTTGATGATGCGGCCCCAGGTTGCGCCGCGGGCCAGATAGCGTTTGACATATTCGGCCATCATTAGCACGACGCCGCGCGTGTTGACGGTGAAGTGCAAGTCGATCACATCGGCCGAGGGCAGAGAGATGGTTGTGCCTTCGTTGCTGGTCAGTGATGGATCGAAGGTCTCCAAAACGCAGACCGTGTGGTTGTTGATCAGCACATCCACCGGCCCGAGTGCCGCCTCGCATGCATCGAAAAGCGCCGGGATGCTGGCGACATCACCCAGATCGGCCTCCATTGCCGCTGCCTGTCCGCCGGCAGAGCGGATCTCCTCCACCAATTTGTCAGCGGTCTGTTGCTGGAACGCACGATAGAGTTTGTCGCCGCCAATGGCACCGGTTTTCGCCGCGGCCAACTCCTCGTCGGAATAGATCGTCGCCTCTCGAAAGTATGAGATGAAGACCTTGGCTCCCTGCGCAGCAAAAGCCCGCGCTGTGGCCGCACCGATGCCGTGATTGGCTCCAGTTATCAAGACGACCTTGTCAGTCAATTGTGGATCGAGCATGATTGTTCTCCTTCAAGCATCAATGCAACCAAGGCTAGCGACAAGACTTAAGCCTAGATTTCGCACCTTGAAAAGAGATCTTGAGTAGGAGAGTGTTGCAGATCGGTCGACAGGGAGGGAAGGAGAGTGAGTTTCGGATAGCCTCACTTTGTGGGAAGATTAGGTTAGCGACCAAAAATCGACCCACAAAAGAAAGACTATCCATGAACAGTATACCATCATCCCTGCTCGCAATCATACACCTTCATCTGACGGCTTTGCTCCACTGGTTCAGTGCGGAAGCCTACGAGCGCGAATTGGGGCGAGCGCAGGAGCATTTTCTGGTTCGTCTCACCAATTCCTTTGAGTTCGGCCCTTTGGAGAAGGCCTGTGCCGACTACCATCACCGGAGCGGAGCGGGTGCGCCGCCAACCCATCCCGTTGCCCGACTGGTGCGGGCGCTGCTGGTGAAACAACTCTTCAACCTCTCCTTGCGCCAACTGGAAGAGGCGATCCAATGGGATCTGCGGGTCAAATGGTTCGTCGGCTACGCGCTGTTCGAGACGGGACCGGACCACGCCACCTTGGCCCGCTTCGAAGAATGGGTCATGGCACACCACCAACGCACTTTTTTTGACGAGGTCCTGGCCCAGATCGATCGAGCGTTTCCCGAAGAACGAGAGAAAGCACAAATGGGCGACACCTATGCGATGCAGGCCAAGCGGCCACCGAAAGCCTGAGCGGACTGCTGCGCGATACCTGCCAACTGCTGCTCAATGCGTTGGCAGAGGTCGACCAGGATGCCTTTGCCCGCGTCAAAAGCCAACTGAACCTGGAAGCACTCTTCGGCACCGAGGACGAAGTCAAGGAATTTCGCCTCGAACGCGCACAGCGCAAAGAGCGGTTGCAGCAGACGGCCATCGTGGCACTTCACTGCCATGCAGCGGTGCAGACCTGCTTGGCCCAGCGCTCGGAATCGCCCCTCATCAATGCCGAATGGTCGCCAAGCGCCTCGATATCCTGGCCAAAATCTTGGCCGATGAACTGACCTTCGACTTTGACGAACAGGGCCAGGTCACCGGTGCACACGAGTTGCCAAAGAAGAAGAAAGGCAGCTACCGTATCGCCAGTGCCGCCGACCCCGATGCCACCTATCGCGTCCACGGCGAACGCATCGACTTTGGCTTCAACATCAGCGTGGCTGCCACCGACACCTTCATCCGTGAGAGCCAGGCCGACACCGGCAGCCAGCCCGATGCCGTCGCCATCCCGACCTGCTCACCGCCCAGCAGGAATATCACGACCTGGCCCCTGCCAAGTTCATCTACGACCAGGCTGCCGGCACCGGCAAGAGTCACGCCGATGTCGACAAGGCCACCAACGGTCAGACCAGTTGGTGGCGCCGCTGGCCAACCGCCGGCAGGAGGGTGAACGCTTCGACCCCGATGACTTCACCTTGCAGCCCGATGGCCAAGCGCTTGTCTGTCCCAACAACGTCGTCTCCACTATCGCCTACCGCTCCCAGAGCGCCGAGGGTCGCAGCTTCCGCTTCTCAGCCCAACAGTGCGCCGGTTGTCCGTTGGTTGAAGCCTGTCGCGGCGACAAAGTCTCTGAAAAAAACATGCGCCAGGTCTTCATCAGCGACCACCGCTCCGCCTTGGCGAAAGCACGCACCTATGCCCAAACCCCCGAGTTCAAAGAGGATCTCAAACTGCGTTCTACCATCGAGCGTCACATTGACGAATCTCGTCCGCTATCACGGCGGCCGTCGAGCACGACGCCGCGGTCTCGACGCCTGCGACTATCAGGCCAAGATGAACGCTATGGCCTTCAACCTGCGCCAATGGATGCGCAAACTCGATCGTCAGAGCGCTGTCGCCAGCCCTTGACCCTGGCTTCGGCGCGCCCTGCGATCGTTGCAGGGCCAACCAAGAGAGGAAATTTCGGTCCAAATCACGCCCATTTCAGCCCATTTCGGCTCGATCTAGCCTCATCCAGTCGAAACATGACCTGAGACGCCATCTGCTCGCATTGATGAGACCGATCTACTTGACCATAAATTGAATTCTGCAACACTCTCAGTAGGGGTATGAGACAAACACATTTGAGCAGATCGCTAAAGTTCAGCGTTCATTTTTGGCGTTTTTTTGCCATTTCGGACATCAATTGTACAAAAGTTACGCTCATTGGCGCAATAGAATTCTGCCATCTGGTACGTGCCGTTCGCTTTACAGGCACCGCTTTGCGAAGATCAATTCCGTCACCTCTATCCACCTTATGCCGGTGTGCAAAGGCCAATCGAAGGCGTCCAGTAGCGTCAGCCCTAACTTATAATAGAACCAAACACCCATAGGATGAAAAGAGGATGCGTACAGGTGGTATCCCGGGATATCGCGCGCTGATAAGTAGTCTGCGTAGGCAGCCATCAACGCTGTACCGATCCCTTGGCGACGCCACCGGGGCAATATACCGATGTGCAGGTGAGCGGGATAGTCATGCAGATCGACCTCAGGATAGACCGCATCACGTTGTGCGAGTTCGGTCAGCCAGATCGGCCAGTACCAGATGGGGAGACCATAGGTCCCAGACAGGCAGCGCCGAAGAATCGTTCGCTGCACCACACGGTCTCGCAAACGCTCGCATCGTTGAGTGGCCACCGCCCCCAACAATGCTCCGACAATCCTGTTGCCGCTGTCAGCGACGAACAAGCTCTCCGGCTCATAGTCTGTATAGTATGACATGGAGTCGGCCAGATACTCGCGCATGCGCGGGTATCTGGCCAACAAGGCCGGTCGACAGAATTCATCGTCTCCATAGATAGCCCGCACACCGGCTCGATCCTCAAGTCGATAGGGTCGGATGATCAGGCCGACGGCATTCGTGGTTTTCGGTAACACTCGTGCAAACTCGCTTTCGTGGTGACCGATATGGATGCATGGAGCCACGTCAAGACTGAGTCGATCTGCCCGTAACGTTCACTTGACAGCGTAACTCATGATTCCGTTGCGCTGTGCGTTTAGGTTTGGATAGTCAACGCGACTTTTAGCGCCTGTTTCTGCCAGACTAACTCGAAAGCCTGCTGCACTTCATCCCATGGCATTACATGGGAGATCAGATCGTCTAGCCGGATGAGACCCTTCGCCACCTGGGCTAGCACCTGATCGTGGACATCTTCTTCCTTGGGTTGAACAAAGCGCAGCGACCAACTCGGTGCTGTGCCCGAGAAATCCATGGTCGTAGATCGGCCTGGCGCCACGCCGTAGATGCCAATCTGCCCATTGTCGGCCAGAGTGCGGATCCCTTCCTGCAGGACATCCCAGTCCCCAATGGCTTCTACCGCGTAGTCAACACCGGCTCCGCCGGTATGATCGCGGACAGTTTTGTTCAATTCCTCCTCTGCCGTGTTAACCACGATTTCGGCGCCGAACGCCTGTGCTTGCTCCAGAGGATCTGCGCGCCGACCGGTCACGATGATGGGATAGGCGCCGATCAGTTTGGCCCCCAACGTGAAATTCAAGCCGACCGTACCGCTGCCCAGGATCAAGAGGCTGCGTCCCGGCTGCACGCCTAGCCGATAGAGAAAGTTAAGCGTTTCCTTGAACGTGATGAAGGCTCCCGCATGATTGGGGTTGAAGTCGGCGGGAACAACCTGTTGGGCTTTGGCAAACGCGGGCAAGGCCGGCCGCCGGCCGCGCGGCGTGTCGGCGATGATGGCGGCCGCGTCAGCCACGATGCCGAATTCGGCAAAACCGCCAAACAGAGAACTGTAGCCGCCTAACGTCTCACCCGGTCGCACTGCCACCGGACGCAATACCAGGTCGCCCTGCTTGTAGTTGCGAACCTTGGCTCCGACTTCGACGACTCGGCCAATGCTCTCATGCCCCAAGATACAGGGATAGGCGCGCATGGGAAACTGATCGTTGACGATATGCGAATCTGTGCCGGAACAGATGGAACAGGTGAGGATCTCGGCCAGTGCTTCATAATCGCCGTAGGATGGCGTGGGCGCTTCAGCGAATTCGATGCGACCCGGCTCAGGGACGATGACAACACGCATGTTTGTCTCCTTTTGGTCAGGACCAACGGATTACAGCACCCATCATGTCACCCGCCTCGCCTCTATTGATGGCGGTGTAGAGCGCCGGCGCTTCCGCCGCACTAACGCGGTGGGAGATGGTTTTTTCCCACGGCAACGCGCCGGAAGCGATCAGCTTCAGCACGGCTTGCCGGCTGGGTGCCAGACCATCGTTGCAGGGGAAGAAGGCGGTCAACTGTTTGACATGGGGCACCAAGAAGTGGAAAGAGATGGGCGCGTTTCCGTAGTTGCCCAGAAAGACGAACTTACCGTGGGTGCGGCACAGTTTGAAGGCCGTGTCCAGGCAAGCCGGTATGCCGGTCCCTTCCAACACCACATCCGGCCCATCCGGTGCGATTTCAGCGACGCGCACGGCCAGGTCTTCCTGGGCACTGTTGATTACATGATCGGCGCCCAGTTGTGTGGCCAAATCGAGCTTATCGGCATTGATATCGATGCCGATCGTGACCGCCCCGCGCAGCCTGGCCGCAGCAATCGCTCCGAGTCCGATTAGCCCAGTACCGTGCACGATGACGACATCACCCATGCGCACGCCGGCCATGTTGACCGCGTTGTAGCCGACGGCGGGCATCACAAACATGGAGCCGGTTGCCTCGTCGACACCGGGCGGTAGATGGGCGATCCCTTCTGCGCTCGCCGGTTCGACAATAGCGAAGGATGAATGGGTTCCGGCTGCTGTATTGATCTTCTCACCGTTCAGCGACATCGACATGTAGTTGCGGCGATAGTAGACCTTGTCGCCGAGCTGATAGCCTTTGACTGCGGACCCTACCTCCTCGACCACGCCCACGGCCTGATAGCCGGTGCAGAGCGGATAAGGGCCCCAATCCAGTTTCCCTTGGATCACGGCGAACTCCGTCCCCACGCTGACGCCTGAATAGAGCGTCCGAATCAGTATGTCCGAATCAGTCAGTGCGGGAACCTCAAATTCTTCCAGTGTGAATTCCTGATCTGCATCACAGATCAATGCTTGAGCTTTCATTGGACAATCTCTCCACTGTCATAATGATTGTGTTTTGGAATCTCTTTGTTGAGATTGGTGTACCGAGCGCGTAGCCCCTGCTATCAGCCCTTGAGCCCGGTAAGCGTAATCCCTTCGATAAAATAGCGCTGGGCAAAGAAGAAGACGATTAGTACCGGCAGCAGTGAGATGGTGGTGCCGGCCATCAATAAATTCCAGTAAATGGTGTACTGACCCAAAAAGTAGGCCAATCCCAGTGGGAGCGTTTTCATCTCTAGCGAGTTGACGATAAGGAGGGGCCAGAGGAAGTTATTCCAACTCCACATAAAGACAAAGATGCCCAGAGTGGCTAGGGCTGGTTTTGAAAGCGGCAGAATGATGCTCCAATAGATGCGAAAATATCCACAGCCGTCGATCTTGGCCGAGTCTTCCAGATCTTTCGGGATCGTCAAGAAAAATTGACGCAATAGGAATGTGCCGTAGGCGCTGAAGATCATGGGCACGATCAGGCCCTGATAGGTGTCCAACCATCTCAAGATACTTAACCAGGATGAAGACTGGGATCATAGTCACCTGGAAGGGGATCATCATAGTCGCTAGATAGGCCACGAAGAGAGGCTCACGGCCCGGAAAGCGCAGACGGGCAAAGGCAAAAGCGCCCAATGGAGCAGGTCAGGACCTGGCCAAAGGTCACAAAGACCGAGACCACGGCGCTATTGATGAAGAAGCGGTCGAAGGGTAGTGCGTTCCAGACCGTAGCGTAATTTCCCCACACAATCGGATCCGGAATCCAGATCGGCGGGAAAATGTAGGCCTGTTGGTCGCTTTTTAACGATGTCGACAACATCCAGAGAAATGGAATGATCATCGCTGAGCGCGCCGGTCAACAGCAGAATGTGCGCCGAAATACGGCCGAGCCGCAACCGCTTGATCCAGAAACGATAACCCCGTTGCGTTTGATGTTTGCTGGAATCCGCATAGCCGACATCGATCGCCTGTTCACTCATAGAACACCCACCGTTCTTGATATCTCCACTGCACCATGGTGACCACAAGGATCATAAGGAACAGTGCCCAGGCAATCGATGACGCATAGCCCATCTTGTACCACTGGAAGCCGTTTTCGTAGATGTAGTAGACTGTGGTTACGGTCGCACGCGCCGGTCCGCCTTTGGTCATGATATAGGCTTGCTCGAAGACCTGGAACGAGCCGATGATGGCCATGATCAGCACAAAGAATGTAGTGGGCGTGAGCAGAGGCAAGGTAATGTGGCGAAATTTATTCCAGGCTGTGGCGCCATCGATCTCGGCCGCTTCATAGAAGTGGGCCGAGATGCCCTGGAGACCGGCCAGATAGAGCACCATATTGTATCCAAGCCCCTTCCAGACACTCATAATGATGATGGCTGGCATGGCCCACGTCGTGCTCTGCAGCCAGTCGGGCGGCGTCAACGGCAGATGGAAAAAATCAAATAGCGTACCCAGCACATAGTTAAGCAATCCGGATGTCGGGTTGTACATCCACCGCCACATCAGCGCAACTGCGATCATGGACGAGACGACCGGGATGAAGTAGATGGTTCGATAGATACTGATGCCGCGTAGCTTCTGATTGAGCACCATGGCCAAGGCCAGGGCGGACACGATGCCCAGCGGTACGCTAACGACCGTGTAGTAGAGCGTAACCCGAATGCTGCGCCAGAATTCGGGATCGGACACCATCTTGCTGTAGTTCGCCAAGCCCACCCACTTGGCCGGCGTCAGCAGATTCCACTCGACGAATGAAAATCCCAGCGCGGCCACTACCGGGATCGTCGTAAACATAATGAATCCGATGAGATTGGGCAATAGGAAAAGAAGCGCAGCAAACGCCTCTCGCTGATTGCTGGATCGAAATAGACGTCGCGAAAGTGGGATGGAGGCGGACGACGATTGTGCTGACGCAGACATATATGATTCCTTTACCGCTACGGACACCTTGCCGATTTGGGCGCAGTGCCAATGGCAGTGACGTGATCCTCGCTCGACATCGTGATGACAACAACGGGTTAACACGCCGGGGACTTTCGAGTGTCCCCGGCGCATTTCCAGTCGACGGACTCAAGCCGGTCTTACTGGAGTGCCGCCTCTATACGCCCATGGCCGAAGATTCGAGGATCGGATTGCACTCTGCCACGATCTGCGGACAAGCCTCGGCGGCCGTCATCTGGCCCAAGAAGACCTGATCCAAATACTTGTTCTTGATCGCCATGACTTCCTGGTACGCCGGGATTGCCATAACTTGCAGGCTTGGATAGTCGAGCACATCCAGGAAGAAGTGTTGATGTTCGGGATTCTCGTCGGTAAGCAGGGCGCCAGCAATCGATGCCCGTCCTGGAATGCCCCGGCTGGGCTTAGCGACCATCTCCTCCAGAATCGGCGCACTGGTGTAAAACTTGACGAAGCTCCAACTCTCCTCAGGGAAAGCGCTTCCGTTCGTGATGGCGAAACTGCCGCCAGCCAGGCCGTTGCCTGCCTGGGTCTTTTGTGGAATCAGAGCAACATCCCAGAGGAAATTATCGTTGTCGCGTGGCGGTCCCACGCGTTGCACCAGGTTCTGTACAAATTCGGGATTCCCCCAGGTGATGCCGGCGCGACCGGTCTCAAACAGTGGAATGTCTCCGGCTTCGCCCGGCGTCGGGGCTACGTGGTGGACATTGCGCAGATCCGCCAGAAACTGGATCGTCTCAATAGCTTCAGGCGTGTCGACCGTGCACGTCGAGCCGTCTTCGGACAAGAAATGTGCACTGTTGGTCGTGAGCCAGGCGTCGATGGTCCAGTCCATGTTCGGCAGCAGGAAGCCAAACTGGTCGACCTTGCCATCGCCGTCGATGTCCTGGGTCATCTTCTGGCGTGGCATCGAGGAACTCGTCCCACGACCATTCGCTGACCGGGTAGGGCACGCCAGCTTCGTCCATCATCTTCTTGTTGTACATCAAGGACATGGTGGAGAGGTCGTAGGGGAATGCATAGGTTTCGCCTTCAAACTGGTAGGAAGGCATGATCGCCGGCCAGAAGTCCTCGAAATTGACATCCGGCTCGCGCTCAATGAACGGGTCGAGCGACATCAGGGAGCCCTGGCGAATATATTGCTGGGCATACATGGAGACCATACCCGTTAAGTCGGGCGGCGTCCCGGCCGCCATCTCCGTCTGTAGCTTGGTCCAGAATTCGGCCCAGGGCGTATTCTCCCACTTGATCTGGATTTCGGGATAGGTTTCATGAAATTGATTTAGGCCCCAATCCCAGGTGGGCATGTCGGCCAAATCGCCCCAGAAGGTGAGGCGTAGGTTGACTTGTTCCACGGCCGGTGATTCAGCTTCGGCGCCCGGTGCTGCGTCGGGTGCTGCGGCCGGCGTGCAAGCGGCTAGCGCAACAATCCCGGTGATTCCTGCAGAAAACTTAAGAAAATGACGTCGCGAGATGTTCTGAGCGGACATTTCTGCCTCCGTTTTTCCAAATAGGGTGAGAGAATAAACGACAAACACAGTGCAACGACGATGCAGTCACCTGACATGGTTCGTTGCGAGCGAAACTGATACAGTTACTACCGTGCGGAACTGGGATTGGGGAAGCAACTACGGTACCTAACAGTATATTCGAAACATTGAATCCTTGTGGGGAAAATTGGCCAAATAGCGGACATCAACCGGACATCTGCTTCTCTTGTAGAGACTCAAGCTGGCTATCGCTTGTCTGGGGAGACAGGCTAGCAATACAGGCCTGAATCATGGCCAAAAGGCGCGGCACAGGCACGCCGCCACCACGTGTCACTGCCAGCGAGCGAGTGATTAACGGCTGACCTACCGGATCCTGGGCCGATACGATGAATTTGGGGATATCGGCCAATTGCTTGTCCCGGTTCATCTCGGCGATTAATTGGTGACCATCCATGTGCGGCATGACCAAATCGATCAGGACGACATCAGGACGGCTATTCCGCATCATCTCCAGGGCTTGTCGGCCACTTGCCCGCTCGCTGTACGCGGTAAATGTGATCGCCTTTAACCGTGGCTAGCATGCGGCGGAAGAGTCGCTGCGCATCCAAGTCATCATCCACGATCAGTATGGAATGCCCGGTTAAGGATAGCGATTCTAGTGCGACAAGCAATACGTCTCGCTGAACTGGCTTGACCAGATACTTAATGACACCCAAGGCTCCAGCTGACTCTCGGGCGCCGGGCAATGAACAAATGAAAACCGGCAGACCCAACGGTAGTGTCAGACGAGATTCGATCTCCGCCAATGTCTCGTGGATCGACACTTCGTTGATCAGGACCAGATGGGCCGGCACGCGCAACGCTTCCTTTAGCGCCTCGTCAACGGTTGGCACTGCCACCACCTCTGCGCCATTGAGATGTCGCACCAACAGCTTTTGCAAGACATCACCACGTTCCAGCACAATCAGGCGGATGCGATCTGGTAGAGAGGGCAATGTCACCTTGTGGGTGCGCTCTTTGAAGTTGGTGTACGGATTGACCCAACGCGAGGCGGTCCCGGTACCTGTCGATATGTCCTCTAGAGGCAGCCGGAAACTGATTGTTGTTCCCTCGCCAACGTTGCTCTCCAGCCACATCGTACCTTCGTGAAGCTCCACAAAATTCTTGCTGATGCTGAGACCGAGCCCGCTGCCGCCCTGGCGACTTGCGCCGTTTCCCGCCTGGTAGAATGGTTGGAAGATCGTGTCGGTGTTCTCCGGTGCAATACCTGGACCTGTGTCCGCGACGCTGGCTACCACATAGGGCTGCTCGTAGCGCGCAGTAACGGTCACGCCGCCCTGTTCCGTAAACCGGCCTGCATTGCTCAACAGGTTGAGCAAAACCTGCCGGACGCGTGTACGATCACAGAATAGCGGAGGCAGATCGGGATCGATGTGCACATCAAGATCGAGGTTCTTGGAATCATAGAGCGGTCTGACGGCCATCGCCGCTGCCTCAACGATGTCACGCATTGCCACCCACTCTTTGACCAGCGCGACCTGACCGGCATCGATCTGGCTCAGTTCCAATACATCATCGATCAAGTTGGACAAGTGTCGGCTGTTGCGTAGAACCACAGCGAGATCAGCCAGCAGCGACTGTGGGATACTGCGTCCATAGGTCTCAGGAACGTTCATGACTATCTCGATAAACCCGATGATCATGTTCAACGGCGTGCGCAGTTCATGGCTGACATTGGCCACAAACCGCTCCTTGTCCAGGCGTGCATTCTCGGCACGTTGCCGCATGGCCGTGGCTAGCCGGTTGAGACGCGTCAACTGCAGATTGGCTTCGGCCAGATCGTCCAAGGTCTCTCCAAGTTGAAACTGATACTGGCGTGCCTCCTCCAGCGCAGCAAGACTCCGTCCATGGCTATCAGAATACCAAGCCATGGCGATCAGCAACGGCCGGCTGGTCAACCAGATCACCCAGACCATGCCCCAAATTTGCAGTACCGACATCACCCGGACTGCAAAATCGACGCTGTACACCAGGTCGGGGAGGTAAAGCAGCACAGTTGTGCAGGCGACCGCAGTCAACAAACCTCCACGCAAGCCTATGAACAACATAGCGAATCCGACGGGAATCGCCAGTGAGATCACGGCAATCGGCATCTCCGCCCATAGCGTCAGGAGAAGGATGATGGCGATCAAGCCACCGACCAGCGTCCACGCACGTATACGATGGTCGCTGCCATGTAACATCCAGACCAGCATCGCCAGGAGAAACATCAGCAGACCGGACAGGCCGCCGTATAATGTATCTGCCATGTACTTGGCCGCAAAGACGAGTACTATGCTGATAATAAAGAGCCCCGGAAGGGCCAACCACAACGTTTCCTGCCTCAGCTCTCGTATCACCAAGCGGAGGTTGGATAGGCTGGATAAATTGTTTACATGTTGGTTGACAGACATTGGCGGTTCCCTATCAGACAAGTAGGAATGCGATCGAAGTGCCAACAGAATGCATCGTGCAGTGAACAGGCACTTCCGGTTCCACAGCCATGAGCGCGCTCATCATAGCCTGAACTATGCAATACCAGCAGGGGACCATTGCGTCAATCATGACCATTCGTTTACGTATTGGTCATCACCAACGCAGCGCCTCAAACTTCCACCCTGGATTGACCTTCTGCATCTCGATCTCATCGTTGCGTTCGGTCAGTCCGCACTGGTTGTAGGTCTCGTGCAGCTTGGCCAGCGCCTCCCGATCCAGCTCGACGCCCAGCCCCGGCTCGTTGGAGATGACGACCGTGCCCTCGTCAAACTGGATACGCCCGCCCACGATCACCTCTTCGCTCTGCCACGGGTAGTGGGTGTCACAGGCGTAGGTCAGATTGGGCGTGGCCGCGGCCAGATGGGCCATGGCCATCAGCGAGATGCCCACGTGGCTGTTGGAGTGCATGGAGACGCCGCGATCAAAGGTGGCACAGATGCGTGACAACTGGATCGACGAGCGCAGTCCGCCCCAGAAATGGTGATCGCTGAGGATGATCTGCTCGGAGCCGAGGACGACACTGCCGGGAATGTCCTCGAACGAGGTCGTGCACATGTTGGTGGCCATGGGAATGTCGACTGCCTGCGCCACCTCGGCCATGGCCTCTTGACCGCGTACCGGATCCTCATAATATTCGAGAATCCCCTCCATCTTGCGACCCCATTCGATCGCAGTCTCTACTGACCAGATGGCATTTGGATCGAGCCGCAGCGGGGTCTCCCGCCCAAACGCCTCGCGCAGTGCAAACATGGCCGCGACCTCTTCGCCCGGCGGCATTGCTCCGCCCTTGAGCTTGATCGACTCGAAGCCGAACTCGTCGCACATGGCCAGGGCCTGGGCAACGACCCCGGCCGGATCGAGCGCTGCGGCCTGCCGCGCCGCGGCCCAGCCGGTGGCAGAGCGATCGGTCTCGAAGCCAAGCACGCCGCCGGCGCCCTCGTATTTGTAGAAGAGATAGGCTGAGAAGGGTACCCGATCTCGTGCCCGACCGCCGAGCAGGTCGACGACGGGTCGACCGGTGGCCTTGCCCATGAGATCGAAACAGGCGACCTCGATGGCGCTGTAGACATGGACCATACGCCGCTTGTCCCAGCGAGATCGGCCACGATCCTCGCTCTCCTCGCCGAAGCGAACCTCCAGGTCCTGTTGAATGGCGTTCAATTGAAACGGATCCTGGCCGATGACCCACGCACGCGCTTCCTCCAGCGCGGCCCGGGTCGACTCACTGCCGGGCACCTCACCAAGGCCATGGATGTTGTCATCAGTCACCAGCTCGACGATGATGCGCAGCGCATAGGGCGCATGAAGTCCGGCGGCATTGAGCAACGGCGGATCGGTGATGGCGATCGGAGTGATGTGCATTTCCGTGATTTTCATGTTGTTTCCTCAAATCTAGACGTGAAGGCAAAGAAGAATCCGCCATGGATTTCCCAGATTCTCGCCAATCGTTCTAGCAACTGGTCTGTATTGGTCAAGATGATAGTGGAATCGCAAAGAGGATCAAGTTGATGAACGCCCAATTTCAAACGAGCTGTTCTCCCGTTCCAACGAGCGGGATTTTGAGGTACCGCAACGCTTTTTCACTCAGATGATCAGCCAATTGCACTGGATCTTCCCCGTGCAGTGGAACTTGTCCACCGGCAACAGTGCCGTGCCCGCCGCTGCTGCCTCGATCCTCGATGATGGCTTGGATGAGTCTTCCCGCGCCACCATCTCGGCTACGGGTTCGGACCGACAAGATCATTGTGTCCCTATACACGCCCATACAGATTACCCATTTGGCTCTTTCCAGCCGCAAAAAGAGATCTGCCATTTCTGCAGTCAGATCCGGATAATCCATCAGATCCAGGTAGGAAATGACCACATGGTCGAAGATTCGCGCGCTCCGTATCGCCGTGTCGAAATCTCTAAAATAGTTGGCTGGAACCTGAGCATGCTCGATCTTCGCGAGTGCCCCAACATCGATCCGGGATTGAAGATAGTAGTAAGCTTTCAAATCAGCCGGATTGGCGTTCCTGCCCAAACCCATTGTATTGGTCTTGATGCCGTAGAACAGGGCTGTTGCCAGGGACGGAGAAGGCTCCAATTCGGCTGCCTGAAGATACTCCGCCAAAATTGTTGACGTTGCACCCAATTCGGGACGAATATCAGCAAAATTGGCGACGGTTTCGGGCTGGTGGAGATCGTGGTGATCGATTACGATGACGACGCCGGCATGTGGGGGAAATGTCACGTTTCCCGCGCCGGGCTGGGTGTCGACCAGCGCCACAGGGGCTAGTTCCGGCCAATCGAAGGATCGCCATAGGATGGAGTGGGCGGTTTAGATAGCGTACCAATGCCCTGTTCTCAGCCCGACCAATGATGCCGTGATAGACGAAAAGACTCTTGATACCTGCGATTTCACCCAACAGATGCCCCAAGGCTAACATACTGGCAATTGAATCCGGATCAGGGTTATTGTGGGGTACGATGAGGATGGTTGAAGCGTCGGTCACGGCCTCAATGAGTGCGGACAGCTGTTCATGGGACCGCATAGTTTCTCCTTACCTGTGCCGTGCGCTTCAAATGAGCGGCTTACCCTCTACCTCGGAGGCCACATTGAGAAATTGTAGGGCTCTCCGGCTGAGGCGTTGGGCGACCAGCGCAGGATCTTGGCCTCTCAAGACAACCTGGCCGCCGGCCATCATGTCATGTCCGCCGGCCACGCCTTCTTCTCCGACGGTCGCTTGTGCCAGATGGCCGGCTTCAGCCCGCCACTGCCGGGTTCGTATGGATAGGTTCAACATATCGTCATATACGCCCAAACAGACTACCCATTGAGATCCTTCTAGACGTAGCAGGAAGTCAGCCGTTTCCGCGGTCATGTCCGGGTATCGCGTCTTACCTATGTAAGCGATAACCACGCCATTGTAGGTACGCACCGCCTGCAGTGCGGCGCCAAAACTTCTGAAGTAGTCTATCGGCACTTGAGCATACTCAATCTCAGCCAAGATATCAACGTCAAGACGGGGTTGAAGGTAGAGATATGCGGCGACATCATCTGGGCAAACATTACTTCTTCCCAGCCCTCTTGTGTCCGTTTTGATGCCATAGAAGAGGGCCGTCGCCAGCAACGACGTCGGTTCAAGACCGGCGGCCCGATAATACTCTGTCAGAATGGTTGATGTCGCGCCCACGTCGCTCCGCACATCGGCAAAGCCTGCCAGGTCCGTTGCTTTCAGTCGGGGATGATGGTCAATCACGATTGCGACGTCGGATCCGGCAGGCAGTGCGTTGTTGCCTGCGCCTGGCTGGGTATCAACCAGAGCGACGGGGAAATCATCATCCAGGTTCAAATCGGCAATGGAATGGATTGGTTCGTCAAGAAGACGCACCAGCGTCTTGTTCTCCGCCCGCCCGATGTTTCCCAGATAAGCAATGTGTGCATCAACACCCAGTTGATCCGCCAGGAGATGGCGCAAGGCCACGGCGCTGGCAATGGCATCCGGGTCGGGGTTGTTATGAGATAGGATTCGAAGATCCTTTGTATTGCCCAATACATCAAACAACTGCTCAAGGCGTTTTCTAGACACTGATAGCCCTATGATCCATTGTGTTATCTGTACGGTTAGCCCTTCACACTACCTGCCGTCAGACCGGCGACCATGAAGCGCTGACCCCACATGTAGAAGATGACCACGGGCAGGGAGATCAGCAACGAGGCAGCCATGAGCATGCCCCAGGGATAGATGTCGCCGAAGATGGTCTGAGCCAGACCCACCGGCAATGTCATCAACTTTTGGCTGGAGATGAAGACAAAGGCGTAGAGAAATTCCTTCCAGGCGTTGGTGAAGGCGAACAGTGTCACGGCCAACAGCGCCGGCTTGGCCAGCGGCAGTGTGATGCGGACAAATGCCTGCAATCGGGTCGCCCCGTCCACCAGGGCCGCATGTTCCAACTCAATGGGGATCGAGCGGTAGTAGCCCATCAGGAGCCAGGTGGCAAACGGCACCATGGCGGTCGGATAAGTGAGAATCAGGGCCCAGCGGGTGTTGATCACGCCCAGACTGGCCAGGATACCGTAGAGCGGGATGAACATGAGCGCAGCCGGCAGCAGATAGGTGACCAGCAACAACGTGGTCATGGATTCGACGCCACGGAAGCTGAGCCGGGCCAGGGCATAGCCGCCCAGCGCCGCCAAGGTAACCGCAAAGAAGGTGGTGGTGACCGAGACGATGATCGAATTGCCAAACCACTGGAAGAACGGTTCCTCGAAGAAGAGCCGTTCGAACTGTTCGGTGGTCCAGGGGTTTGGCCAGAAGATGTCGACGCGCTGACCGATCTGCAGGTTGCCCTTGAAGGCCGTGATCAGGATCCAGTAGAACGGGAAGAGGATAAAGGCCAGCAGGATGCCCAGAGCGATATCGCGGCCGATCCTGGCCAACAGCTTCTGGCGCTTCAGGCTCTTGGCGCTCGCCTGCCCTGGAAAAATCATACGCCAGACACGCCCGATCAATTGGAAAGGCAGGGCAATGATGGTGAAGAACAGGTTGATCACCATGCCGATGCCGTCAATGATCCGATCCTGCCAGGTTATGCGGCCATCATCGGCATCACTGCGCATGAAGCGTGAAAGCAATAGGATAAAGACGAGCAACACAGGCACCAGGCTAAAGGCAATGGCCGTGCCCGGACCAAACTGGAGCGAGCGGATGGCCTTTTCATAGGCCATGATCGAATAGACCTTGGTAATATTGCCCGGTCCGCCCTGGGTCAACAGGAAGATGGTCTCGAAGTTGTTGAACGTCCAGATGGTGGAGAGCAACGTGGCGATGGCGATCACAAAACGCAGGCTTGGCAGTGTGATGTTGCGGAATTTCTCCCAGGCGTTGGCTCCGTCGATGGAAGCGGCTTCATACATCTCATCATCGATGGAAGCCATACCGGCCAGCATGTTGACGGTGAAGAATGGGATGCCGGCCCAGACATTGACCGCGATCACTGACGCCATGGCAAGGTTCGGATCGGCCAGCCAGGAGAGCGGCCTGTCAAGGAGGCCGATCCCCATGAGCAGCGGGTTGAGACCGCCAAAGAGCGGGTCGAGGATCGATTTCCAGGCCAACGCCTGCACAACCGACGGAATGATCCAGGGTAGTAGGACAAGCGCCGTGATCACATTGCGGCCGCGCTTGAGCGAATGCAGCAGCAGAGCCGCAATCAGGCCAAAGATCAGCTTGAAGGTGATCGAGCCAAACGTGAAGACGAACGTTGCCTTCACCGACTGCCAGTAGTACGTGTCGGAATAGAGACGAATGTAGTTGTCCAGTCCGACAAATTTGACCTCACGCGACATCGTGCGGATGGTCATGCTTGTATACATTGCTTTGACGAACGGCCAGGCGATGAAAAGCGTCATCAGGATCACAATGGGCAGGATGAACGGTATCGCGATCTTCCAGATCAGTGCCGAAGATCCGACGCATGGTGTGGCCCTTGCGATGGCTGTCGGACGATGTCGTTGCAGCCAGTGGCGCTGTTGTCTGTGCCATAAAAGTCTCCTAGTTGGACAGGTCCGGCGATCAGCCTGATCCCTGTTCTGCCAGCCATTCCTTGAAGTCGGCCTCTATAAAGTCCGGCCAGACGCCGACGTCGATCTCACCCGGCGTGTAGGTCCCTTCATCCAGTCGCAGTTTGCCGAAGTGATCGCGCACACGGACATCCTCCGACCGTTCGACCACTTCCAACGCCAAGTGGGGCGGAATGAAGATCACGCCGGTGGGCGTGCCGAGCACGATATCGCCCGGCAACACGGTTGCCTCGCCGATACGGATAGGGATGTTGACACCGGCCAAGGTCACCTCGCGGATGGGCGTGGGGTCCATGCCGCGACAGTAGAAGGCGACGTCGGTCAACTGGCTGATACCCTGAAGGTCGCGGATGCCGCCGTCGATGACCGCGCCGGCACGGGTACGAGTGCGCACCGAGGTCGACAAATTGTCGCCGACGAAGGTGCCGTTCTTGACCTTGCCGCGCATGTCGACCACCATGACGTCATTCTCCTGGAGCGTGTCGATAACCCACGAGTTCTGGCCGCCGATACGTCCCTCTCGCTTGCCCTTCTCCTCCATCAGATCGTGCAAATCCGGTCGATGGGGCACCATCATGGCGGTCACCGCGCGGCCGACCAGAATGCGTTCCGGATGGGTCCGGAACCAGTCGCCTTCAAACTGAAAATGATAGCCGTGCTTCTGCAATACGGACCACGCTTCTTCGGTGGTGACCAGCTTCATGCGGTCAATAATGTCATTGGGAATAAGGGGAAGGCCGTCAGGGGATCGTTCGAATGAACTGAGTCGGGTGAGTTGTTCGATTGACTCAGGCGGATTGAGAATAAACATTGAATAATCATGTCCAGAAGTAGGGAAAGACCTGACAGGGTTTCACACCTGTCAGGTCTCTACCGAGAGTCATCGATAGGGCGCGGATGGCGCTGATCTGGCTGATTTCCGCCGACAGATCGAAAAAATCCGTTTCGATCCACCAAGATCTGTGAAATCCGCGTCCTATTTCACGTCGTTCCAACAGACTTCTAAGCGAAAGCGCCCAATTCATCAGCGATTTGCTCGATGCGCCCGGTCGCATTGGCGACTGCCTGAGCCGGGTCGACGCCCTGGACAATGGTCTCGGCCATCAGGTCAGGCAAGATGGACTGTGCATTGACGGCGTTACTGAGGACGTTGGGATCGGCTGGCCATGAGAGACCTGGATAGGGACCCAGAGCCATCTCGCCCATACGCCGCAGATTGGGATCAGCCTCAAAGGCTGCTACGACCAATTCGTTCTCATACATATCCTCATAGGCCGGCAAAAAGAGACCCGCTGAGATTAGCGAGATAGGCATGAAGACTTCGGGCGTCAACATGTGTAGCGCCAACTCGGCAGCCTGGGTTGGATTGCCCGCGCCTCTGGCAATGTTGAATTGGGCGCCGGCTTCACCAGCCAGCACTTCGCCATAGGGACCGATGACCGGCTCAGTGACAAGAGTATCCTCAAAGATCGGGTTGCCGTCAGCCTTGCCCTTGGCGTAGATGCTGGCCGCGTTCTTAGAGAGGCCGATGTTGCCGGCCAGCCATGCCTCGTTGTTGCTCGAGTCCGTCCAGGCGAGGATGCCCGGCGGAATCATGTCGGCATAGGCGTCGTTGACATAGACGTCGGTGAGCCAAGCGACTGCCTCCACCGTTTCCGGCGAATTGAAGGTGATTGCGGTCAGATCGGCATCGGTGATCTGGCCGCCCCAGTTGTGGATGATCGACTGGATCAGACCCGTGGCATCGCCGCCGCTGTTGACCGTCATGCCCCAACCGTATCGTTCTTCGCCCGGATTGGAGATGGCCAGCGCGGTATCACGTGCGTCATCCCAGGTCTTCATGCCAGCCACCGGATCGACGCCGGTCTCTTCAATCCAACTGCGGCGTGCAAAGAGGCCGGCGCCGCTGCCGCCGCTCATGATGTAAGGCACGCCCCACCATTTATCATCGATCACGTTATAGCGTACCTGTCCGGCAGCCGTGTCGCCGTAGGCATCCTGTGCCTGCTGAGCCGTTTCGCTGACATCCTCCAACAGATCCAGGAAGTACATCTGTGAGACGATGTTGTTGCGATGGTAGATCAGGTCGGGCGGATTGCCGGCCTCGACCTCAGCCGACAACTTGGCCACGAAGTCCTCATTAGCCTCGGCTGCCACCGGCGAGACTTCCATCTCGACGCCGTTCTCTTCACCCCAGGCCAGGACGGCTGCGGTGAACAACTCTTCCATCTCCTTGAAGTATTCACGGCGATGGACAACGAACATCGATGTGGCCGCTTCCATTGGGGCTTCGCCACCGGAATCGGCGGCTGGAGCGGCCGGCGCAGCACAGGCAGCCAATGCGGCCATGGCCATGGTGCCGCCCATGATCTTTAACATGCTTCGTCGTGATACTTGGTGGGTGTTTTTAGACACGTTTTCCTCCTTGTATTGCGGAAAAATGGGAATCTTGCTGGTTTGACTTGCAGCTGGATCCTGTTTGTTGGGTAGTGCTACAGCATCCGGCTGGTAACAACGAATGGAATGGGGTCAGATAGAGAACGAATGTCAACGCCTTCGCCTGGCGTACACAATGTCGGGCGTACAAAACGCCTGGTCCGTTCAATGCAAGCGGCGATCGCGCGGTCGGTGAAACGACAACGGGGCATCCCGGCAAAACGTACGCGGCGGAAATCGTTCGAGTTTCTAACTGACTTTGAGATGGCTTGTATTCGCTTGGTCTGTCTTCAAATCAACGAGACCGATAGTCAGAAGAGGAATCGATCTCTCAGGCCTTGGACAAGTCGAGACTATGGTTACGGCCAGATACATTCGCAAGAAAACATCTGATAGGGATGGGGAGAGACGTTTCTATCCACCGTATCAAACCGATAGTACCATAGATCTTACGTTGCGGCCTATTCTAAAGGTTTTCGACGACGGCGTCAATGACGCGAAATCGTGGGGTGCAATTCACGTTGGGGGCCGGCGCCGATCCCGACAGCTTCGCCCCCAAGCTGATATACACCCGAAACGCGCAACACAGCTCGTTCGGTGTGTCGCCCATGCGGGACCCAGAGCAGGCTGCGGCCCAGGTGCTGCTGACATGTCGTCATCTGTCTTGACGCGTCACCGATTTGCCCACCTTTGCCACCAACACTTCACGTCGCTTGATGACACGATCGACCGGATGGCCCAGTTGCGTGTAGACCCCGCTATCCAGGATCTGGAGTCGCTCGATGCGCTCTACGATTTCAACCATCTGCTCACGTGGAAAGCGTGTCGCATCCCAGGAGTAGACCAGCGCGCCGCTCGGCGGCAACAGCGCCGCCCAGACCGGCAGCGCCGCGGCAAGCAACTGCTCAAGCTTGCCCTGGTGCTGGATGCCGTAAGGCAGATCCGTCACGATTAGATGGGGGCGGAATCCGGCGAGCAGCACCTTGGCATCGATCGTGTCGCCGGATGCCAGAAGGCACGTCTGAGTAGCTGGCTTGCCGATCGAGAAGGTCCAGCGTTGTCCCACCTGCTTCAGCCGTTCCTCTTTGACCTGGTGGCTGATGCGCGCTTCCTGGAGAAACTGTCGCAGAAACGTAGCGGTCGAGGCCACATCCTTACCGTTCTTTTCGACCCCGGCCGCCGACGCGCCCAGCATCAACGCGGTCAACAATGTGGTGCCGCCGCCGGCCAGCGGGTCGAAGACACGTAGCGTTGACCAGGGCCGTGTTGCCAGATCGCTGGCATGCCGGGCCACGTTGCAGAGAAAATGGGTGAACATCTCGTTGGTCTTGCCACGGTAACGACGTGTTTCGACGATCTCCCGCGGCAGCGCCGGCGTGAAATCGAGCTCCAGCGGCTCCAGAAAGGGGCCGGACCGGTCGCCAATCGATTCATGATAGACGAAGGCTGTGCCGGTCATGGCCAGCATTGCCAATTCCCGGCGCGCCGATTCGTCAAGGCCATCGTCCGATACGTCGGTGAGATCGAAGGCGAGGTATTCCTGTCCACCGAGGCTGACCATCTGTAGATTTTCCAAACGATCGGCAAGGGGACTTAGCGCCAACTCGTGTGGAGCCAGACTGCGTGCCAATCCGGCGTACTGGGTGTTGCGCTGCGGGGCAATCTGAACAACTAGGCGGGTCATGAGCGCTTCAACAGCTCCCGTTGGCGATAGGCGTCGGCGGCTTCGCGCACGAACGACGCGGTCTCGCCCGCGCCGTAGGTAGTCGTAAGCGTCTCTGCCAGGGCGACCAGTTCATCGTAGCTCGCGTGGCCCGGGCGCAGCAGTTCGTACATGGTCAACAGTTCGTCGTTGGGCACCGCTGTCAATTCGGCGGCTCGACGCAGATCGGCCGCCAACTGCGGAAAACCGGCCTCTTCAGCGATGGATGCCTGCGCCTGCAACGTGCTTGCATCCACGGCCAGGTCATCGGCGGTCAGCGTGCCTGCCGCCACAGCGTCCAGCGTCACCTCATTGTAGGCGCGCCCGCTGGCGGCGCGTAGCTGTTCGGGCATTGTTTCATTCAGTGGGTATTGAGGCATCATCTCTTTCCGTTTGTACTCTGTACCGCGACAGACAGTAGGAAGGTTCAGAATTCAGTCCATTACCGTGTCGGGCGCGACCCTTGTGGTCGCTCGCTGCGGGCGGGGACAAGCCCCGCCCCTACTCAAAAATCCGGCTCCCAGTCAAAAAACATCTCTGTCGGCGGTTTGTCCTCGATGGCTGCGGTCTCGCGCTGGTGTAGCAACGTCGTCTTGACGATGAGGCGCAGCCGAGCACCGTTGTCGATCTTGACCGCCACCGGTCTGGTCGGCAGATCCAGTGCGTAGCGGGCTGCGTTGCGACCAATGGCCTCGTAGGTCTCCAGCGTCAAGCTGGGCGACTGGGGGAAGAGTTCCAGGTTGTTGAGCCGGGCCAGCCCACGTTTGTGGATTACTGCCGTGCCCCGCGATTGGAGACCGATGGCAATCCCCGAGCCGCTGACCTGCGCGCCGATGTAGCCGATGGCCGCGCAATCCGACGTATGATGCACCTTGATAATGCGTGCGATCATGCCCTCCTTGGCCACGCCGGTGAGGATGGCGATGAGTACATCCTCGTGACTGAGCCCGCCGATGGTGCTGGTCAGCGTGTCGTTGAAGGCCGGGCCGACGGCAACGAGGATCTCATTGCGGGTGCCGTCGCGTACAGGGCCCAGAGCGATCAGCTTATCGCTCGGCGTTCCGATGTTTTCGTCGATGAAGTCGTAGGGCTCCTTGGCCTGGGGAATCGCCTGGATTTCGGCCCAGCGTTCGCCCTCGACGCGGTAGCCGGTGCCGGGACCGGCGTAGTCGTTGACGTCGTTGATTGCGCTGAGAACATGGAAATTTTCGTCAAAGATGGCCGACGGCTGTAGATAGTCAGCCGCCAGCCGCTGGCGTCCCATCTCCAGCACATTGGCGGCCACATCCTCGAAGCCATGTTTTTGCAGCGCGGCAGCCACGTCGATCATGGTGAGGTCGCTTTCCAGAAAACGGTCGGCGGCCTTCAGATCGGCGACCAGGTCACGGTCTGCCATATCCTCGCTGCTGAAGGCCATCACCGCGGCCTCGATCTCCTCATCGGAGACGGTCGGGAAGCCCAGCTCCGCGTAGACGGCTTGGATGGCCAACGCGCCCTTGCGCCGGATGGCCGTCGTTTCTTCCTCGGAGATGGGCCGTAGCCCCGCGTCGACCTGCATGTCGCGCTGGAGCACGTTGTAGTCGTCCAGATCCTCTGCATCAAAGTTGCCGCCGCCGAAGAGATTGTCGCTCTTGGGCATGACGCTGAAACCCGAGTGGATGAAGTCGGTGCCGGGCAAAAACTGCAGCATGAGCTTGGCCGTCTTTCGAATCTCCGAGTGGGAGGCCAGCGCGTCATTGCCGGACGCTACCTCCAGGCCCAACATGGAGGCCAGCAGGTTCTCGGCCAGCACGGCTCGCACACCGCCGGGCAATGCCTCGGGCAGGGCGATGCAAGAGATAGATCCGTTCTGGACGCCCTGGCTGCCTGCACCTTTGGTCACCAACAGGCAGCGCGCCTCCAGATAGAGCATGGAGCATTGCTCGGCATTGCCCATCAAGGCCTCGGAGCCGGTGCCTGATGTGAAGCGGACCTTGACCCCGCGTGAGGCGTAGGCCGAGGCCAGAAAGGCTTTGGACCAGGGCGTGTCGTCGCCGTCGACAAAGGTCTGCTCCGTGCCGTAGACCGAGAGCGTTTCGGCGTAGGAAACCAGTCCCTTCATGGCCAGCTTCAGCCCCAGCGCCTCCTCGACGGCACATTGGGTCAGCACGCCGCCGCGTCCGGTCTGGGTGCCGACCAGGATGGCCAGTGCGTTGAAGGGTGCGTTGCGGGCCACGCGTACGGTGGTCTCGGCCTCGGCGAAGCCGCGCAATCCGGCCTCGGCCGCGTCGGCGGCCAGCAGCGCGGGATGCTCTTTCCAGTTGGTGACGTGGGCCTGATTGGCGGGCGTGCGCCGCACGCGCATCTTGGCCAGCCCCATCATCATCTCCAGCACGTTCATGTGGCGCATGATCTCGACCAACTTGGCCGGCGTGCAGCCGGCGATCAACTGGCGCACCTCGCGTTGGGGCACATTGACGTCGGTCAACATGCGCGCCAGCGTCAGCGACGGCACCAGCATGGCCGCTTTGGCCACTGAGAGATCCAATGCATGGGCGGCAATGAAGAGGTCGATGGCGTCAAAATCTTCACGCTGACGCCCATCCATCTCGACAATCAGTCCATCCTCAATACGGAGGCCCGGTTGTGGATCGTAGGGGCTGTCGACAACAGTCAGCCCGGCCTCGGGCCACGGATCGACAAAAGTTTCGCGATTGATATCACGCTTGGCTAAGGCGGCAAAACGGCGAGATTGAGTCATGGTTGATTCCAGTGCAAATCGATCGTGTAGAGGAGAAACCGCGGATATGGCAGATTAGGCGGATCCAACGAAATCGATGTCATGTTCCGTAGGGGCGACCCTTGTGGTCGCCCGGTCTCCATTTGACGGGGTGTCCGGGCAGGGACAAGCCAGGGCAGGGACAAGCCCTGCCACTACAGTTTTTTTGGATCAGCCCCAGGCGAATTCACGCTGATTCTATTGAAATCCGGGCTATCCGCCAAATTTGCATAATCCACCGCCTATCCTGTTCACGCCTACAACGTGATCATCTCATTGTCTATCGCCATTAGGTTCTCGAAACCGTTCTCGCGGACGACGATGACGTCCTCGATGCGGACGCCGAATTTGTCTTGCAGGTAGGCGCCCGGTTCAACAGACATGACCATCCCTTCTTGCAGATGTTCTTGCACGTCGGGTTTGAACGCTGGGCCGGGATCATGGACGCCCAATCCGACAGGATGTCCCAATCCGTGGGTAAAGAACTTGCCGTAGCCGGCCTCTTCAATACGGGCGCGTGCGGCGGCGTCCACATAGCCCATCGGGACGCCCGGTACGATCTGTTCGAAAGCCGCGTTCTGAGCCTCTCTGACTGTTGCATACAGTCGGCGCATCTCGTCATTCGGCCGTCCCACGCAGAGCGTCCGCGTCATGTCTGAGCAGTAACCGTGCAGGATAACGCCCATGTCGATGATCACGAGATCGCCGTTTCGGATCTGTCTCATGTCGGGCTGGTGATGGATCTCCCAGGCATTTTCGCCGATGGCAATGATGGGGCCGAAGGATGGGCCGTCTAGCATTTCGTTCCCGGCAATCTGGCTGAGGATAATACCACGAAGAAATCGTTCGGTGACGCCGGGCACGATCTTGGGCATTGTGGCTACAAAGATCTCTTCGGCGATTCGCTGCGCCCGACGCATGAGGTCGATCTCCGGCTCTGACTTGATCATGCGAACGGTCTCGATCGAGCGTACGATCTGCAACTCGTAGCCCTCAAGCGCACGTCGAAGCTCGAGAAAACGCTCATGGCTGACATCGCTCTCAATGCCGATGATCGAGGATTCGGGCAGATGCCCGGTGATACTGTCAACCGCGTTCAACTCTGTCGATAGTTCGACGTCGGATGTCTGCGCCTCAGCCCAGGGAAGGCAGCGGAACGAGGTAGCGAGGATTGCCCGATCCTGTGTCAACAGCAGTGCGCGCGGTTCGCCCCGAAAGCCCGTGGCGTAGCGCACATTGTGTTGGCCGGTGATGTAGAGGGCGTCGACACCGTCTTCCGTCATCTGTCGGCGGATACGACGGCGGCGAATGGTAAATTCGTCTTTCAAAAAGTCCATGTTGTTGGCGTCCATGCGGAGCAGGGTGAGGCAGAGCATCCGTCAATCCGCTATTCCCGCAACTGCGGATCCAGGGCGTCGCGCAGGCCATCGCCCAGCAGATTGAAGCCGAGCACGGTGATCATGATGGCCATGCCAGGGAAGAAGACCATGTAGGGGGACTGGCGCAGGAAGGGGATGCCGTCGCTGATCATGGCGCCCCACTCGGGAATCGGCGGTTGTACGCCCAGACCGAGGAAGCCCAGCGCTGCTGCAAAGAGAATCGCACCGCCGACGCCCAGCGTCACCTGTACGATGATCGGCGAGAGACTGTTGGGTAGGATGTGCAGAAACATGATGCGCTGATTGCGCACGCCCGTCGCACGCGCAGCTTCGATGAAATCACGCTCGCGCACCGAGAGCACGATGGAGCGTACCACCCGCGCGTATCCGGGAATGCCGACGATGGCGACGGCGAGAATGGTATTGCCCAGTCCTGGGCCACGCACGGCAACAATGGCAATGGCCAACAGGATTGCCGGAAAGGCGAGCAGGATGTCCATGAAGCGCATGACAATCGTGTCATAGAAGCTGCCGAAGTAGCCGGCGATCAGGCCGAGCAGGGTGCCGATGATGCCGGAGACAAAGACGACCACGAATCCGATTAACAGCGAAACACGGGTTCCGTGGACCACACGCTGGAAAATGTCCCGGCCCAAACGATCGGTCCCAAATGGATGGTCCAGCGAAGGCGGAAAGCGAGATTCGGCCAGATTCGAGTCGATGGTCGGATCGTAGGGGTTGACAATCGGGGCCAGCAGACCGATCAGCACTGTCACCGTGATCAGGAAGAGACCAACACGGCCGTTCCAGCTCGAGAGCAGCCGGCGCCAAGCATCTCGGAACAAGCTGCGAGGTTGCTGTGACGACGCCCCAAATAACTCTGTTGGTTCTGATGTCGTGTTGGTGCTCATACGCTACTCCGAAACAAGGGGCGATGGAAGAAAATGCTCTGCAGACCATCTGAAACAAAATGTCTGTCAGTTATCATAGCGGATACGTGGATCGAGATATGCATAGGAAATATCCACAAGCAGGTTGACGACAACATAAATGAGTGCGCTCACCAGTACCGCGCCCTGGACGATGGGATAGTCGCGGCTCAAGATGGCGCGATAGGTCCACGATCCCATGCCCGGCCAGGAAAAGATTGTCTCTGTGAGCAGCGCACCGCCCAGCAGTCCACCGAGTTGTAGGCCCAGGACCGTGATAATGGGCAGCAGCGCATTCTTCAACGCATGCCGCGTGATGACGACTCGGTGTTTTAGCCCCTTGGCGTCGGCTGTACGCACGTAGTCCTGCCCCATCACTTCGAGCATGCTGGCCCGCGTCAGCCGGGCGAGGATGGGCATGATCACGGTGCTCAAGACCAGCGCCGGCAGCATGAGATGCCAGACGGCATTGCCGAATAAGTGCAGATCACCCATGAGCAGGGTGTCGATGAGCATAAAGCCTGTACGCCGCACCACAGTCAGATCGACGTCAATGCGGGCACTGGGGGGAAGATGCGGCGGTTGACGGCCAGCGCATAGATCAGGATCAGTGCCAGCCAATAGATGGGCATAGATACGCCGATCAACGCACCCACGGTTGACGTCACATCGATCCATGAGTTGCGTCTGATGGCCGAGACAATGCCGACAGAAATGCCGACCACCGCGCCGATGATCAGACCGGCGATGACCATTTCAATGGTGGCAGCCAGCCGATACTTCAGTTCGTCCATCACCTGCGTACGGTTGATGATGGATGTGCCCAGGTCGCCCTGCAGTACCTTGCCCATCCACTCCACGTATTGGACGTAGATCGGGCGATTGAAGCCCATCTCTTCACGCACCCGTTCGATGTCCTGCGGGCGCGCTCGTTCGCCCAACATGACGGTCACCGGATCGCCGGGGATCATGCGGATCAGGGAGAAGACGACAATTGATACACCGATCAGAACCGGAATCAAAGACAGAAGACGTCGAGCAATATATTGACCCAAGATCGGTTCTCCTACACGGAATTGGGACTGCGGCACCGTTTCGACACGTAGGGGCGACACCTGCGGTCGCCCGTTGCGGGCAGGCGCAAGGCCATGCCCCTACGTGTAAACGATACGGATTGCGGCTGAAAAGAGACCGCCGGGTTGGCATTCACGCCCAACCCGGCAGTTCTATCCGATGTGAATCCGGGTTATTCTTCTTCAACCCAGATGTTCTCGTACCACGAGCGGAAGACAACAGGCTCGTAGCCCTTCACGTCGTTGCGATAGACGATCGTTCCGGTTGTCCACACAACTGGAACACGGGCGACATCTTCGTGGATCAGCATCTCGGCTTCCTGGTAGATCTTTTCGCGCTCATCCTGATCGGCTACGACACGACCCTGGATCAGCAGCTCGGCTACCTGCGGGTTGTCGTAGCAATCCTCAGCCTTGGGTTCTCCAACAGGGTGGCTGAAGTGCCAGCCGAGATAGTTGTCGGGATCGCCGTTATCGGAGCCCCAGCCCAGCATCCACATGGGGAAGGCACCTTCATTGCGGTCGTCCAGATAGGCGCCCCAATCCTCGGTCTGCAAGCTGACGCGGATGCCCACCTTGGCCAGGTCAGCGGCAATCGCTTCTCCGATGGCCTTGGAATCCGGGAAGTAGCCGCGGATTACAGGAATGTACCAGAAGTCGGTCTCGAAGCCGTCGGGCAGCCCGGCCTCGGCCAACAGTTCCTTGGCCTTTTCCGGATTGTACTCGTACGGCATCACCTCCGGGTTGGAGCCGAAGATGGCGGGCGGCTGGAACGAGCCGGCCTGTTGGCCGAAATCACCGTAGAAGGGGTCGATGAGCGCGCCCCAGTTGACGGCGTGGGCAACCGCCTGGCGAACTTCCAGCTTGTCGAACGGTTCGGTACACTGCTGGAAGGCGATGTAGCCGGTGCTCGTCGACGGGGTCTGGTAGATGGTGATGTTGGGATCTTCTTCGGCCGCAGGCAGATCGGTCTGGGCCAGGTCCGCCTGATGGATCGTGCCTGCCAGTAATTCGGCGAAACGCGCTGAGTTGTCGGGAATCGAGCGCCAGATGATGCGATCCAGCTTCGGCCCTTCGCCCCACCACTCATCGTTGCGCTCGACGGTGATGTGATCGTCCGGTACCCATTCTACAAACTTGAAGGGCCCTGTGCCAACTGAGCCGCCGGCGGGTGTGCCCCACTTGTCACCCTGTTCCATGACGGCGGTCGGGCTGTTCATGCCGAAGGCGAAGCCCAAGGAGAGCTTGGCCAGCAGCACGCTGGACGGCTGCGAGAGGACCAGCTCGATGGTGTAGTCATCGATGACATTGATCTCTTCGATAGCCAGGTCTTCACCGAACTCAGCGTTGTAGTACTCGAAAGTTCGGCCATAGCGATACTCGTTGTCCGGATTGCGCCAGCGCTCGATGTTCCAGGCTACGGCATCCGCGTTGAAGTCTGTTCCATCATGGAACTTCACGCCTTGGCGTAGGTTGAAGGTCCAGGTCTGGCTGTCTTCGGTCTCCCAGGATTCCGCCAGCCACGGAATTGGCTTGGTGGACGTGCCTTCCAGACGGACGAGCGGCTCGATGATTTCCTGGATGACACGTGCGGATTCGCCGTCTGTGGATGGGCCCGAGTCGAGCAAGACCGAGTCGCCGCCGCGGCCGACGATCAACGTGCCGCCGCCTTCGGCCATCTCGCCGCCGCCTTCTTCCATGGCAGCTTCGCCGCTGGCGGCATCAGGCGCCTCGGCCGGTGCCGCGGCTGGACAGGCTGTCAGCAGTAGCGCTGCTGTCAGCAGTAGAGCAATGATTAACCAAGTTCTTCGCATTTCGTTCTCCTTATGGTTGGGTTGGAAAAACTGCAAAAAGAAAAGATTTGTCACAGATTCACACAGATAAACAAAGGATAGGGCACAGATATTTTCTGGTGGACCTGAGGCGCCATTGCAGTTACAAAATCATCTGCGGCCTATCCGTACAAATCTGTGCGAATCTGTGACAAATCGAAATCCGCAAAGATGGTAAACTCGCCATTCGTTATTTCGTGCATAAGCCTATCCCAACAGCGCCCGCACCTCTGTCTGCAGCGGCAGCGTCGTTACCTCGACCCGATCTGAATGCATGTAGCAGTTGATCTCGCTGCGAATGCCCAATCCCTTGGGTCTGGGGCTGTCGTCGAAATTGAAGTCGGCCATGTAGATGCCCGGCTCGATGGTAAACATGACGCCGGGAATCAACTGGCGGCGATCCTGGCTTTCCAGGTTGTCGATGTTCACGCCGATGTAGTGGCCGGTCGGGCCCAGGCTGTGGCCGGTGCGATGCATGATAAAGGCGCCGTAGCCGGCATCGATGATCACTTGACGGCTGGCATCGTCGACCTCATAGCCGTAGACTGCCTCGCCGGCGTCGAGCTTGGTCTGGATGAACTCGACGGCGCGGTCGCGGGCTGCCGCAACCACGTTGAAGACTTCGGTCACCTTGGACGGCGTACTCTCTCCGGCGAAGGCCGTCCATGTCAGATCGGCAAAGACGTTGTCCGGGTCGCCGACTTTGCGGCTCCAGAGATCGATCAAGAGAACGTCGCCCTTTTGGATGGGGCTGTGGCGCTTTTCGCTGGACATGTAGTGTGGATCGGCGGCATTGGCGTTGACCGAGACCAACGACGTGAGTTCGCCGACCATGTCATGTCCAACGAAAAAGTCGGTAATGAATTGCTGGGCCTGGAATTCAGTGACCGGTAGGCCATCACGCAGCTTCTGGGCGATGAAGGCAAAGGCGGCATCCTTGGCGGCCAGACAGACGACCGCCGCTTGGCGATGGCTGGCGAGCTGTTCGGGCGTCAACACGGCCTCGACCAGCTGCACCAGATCGGCGCTGCTGACAATCTCGGCCCCTGTGCTTTTGATGACCAATTCCATGGTGCCGGCGTCGACGCGGCTCACGTAGGGAATGGCATTCTCAGGACTGTATTCCATGGCGATCTTGGGGAGCCGCCCTGGCTCAACGCCGATCAGCTTGGGCAGCATCGCGGCCAGTTCCTGCCAGCTCACGTAGCGAAGCATCTCGCCCTGCAACTCGGGGTTGACGTCGACAAAGGCGTTGGACTCGATGGCGTGGATCAGCCAGGCCGGACGACCCTCTGCGGGAATCCAGAGAAACCAGCGCCGGCTGCCGCCTGTGCGCAGGCCCGCCACCGAGATAGCGATGGGGTTCTGCTGCCAGAAACTGTAGAGCAGCCAGCCATCAAGGCCCTGCTCCTGGAGGTAGAATTGAACATCTGAAAGCTTCATCGTATCGGCCTTCTATCTACAAATTCATGAGTGATAATTTCTACGCGTGAGATTATGGACAAACGTGTTTCGTCGCCAGATTCCGCAGATGGAAGTCGAGGAAAGGGGTAGACTCGCCGATCGATTCGAAAACTGCTGCAACCGATCTGCCTGGATCTTGGACCAGGCTCTGAAGATGCTACTTTGTTTCTGGTTCGATTATCGCAGACCCTACAGATTTTGTCCAAGAGCGTAACCTCGAATCCAATTTCGAGAATTGGCGGGCGAATTCAACATGACTCTACTTCCGGCGCGATTGACAGGCTCATAGAGCGTGATAAGATCAACCTGGCTCGCTTATCTGCATCCTCAAATCGTCAGTTGCATAAGGACATAAAACCATGACCATCCATACATTCCAACCGACCCGCTACTACACGACCATGGGCAGCCATGAACCGGCGTTACACATCGCGCCGGGTGATACGGTGATCACGACCACGGTGGACGCCGCCGGGCGTGACGCCGATAACGAACAGGTGACGCCGCGCGGCAATCCTATGACCGGCCCCTTTTTCATTGACAGCGCTGAGCCCGGCGATACGCTGGTCGTCCATCTGGAGAAGATCACACCCAATCGCACGCAAGGCTGGGGCAGTGCCATGCTCGCACCCAACGTAGTTGATCCGGACTATGTGCCTCAATTGCCCTGGCCGCCCAAGGGTGAACGCTCCCGTTCCTACTGGCATGTGGATGTCGAAGCCGGCACCGTGACTTTGGAGAAACCGGAGACCCGCATCGGCCGCTTCACCATGCCTATTCGGCCTATGATCGGCTGTTTTGGCGTGGCCCCGGCCGGCGGCGAGGCCATCTCCACTGCGACCTCGGCTGCGCACGGCGGCAACATGGACTACCGCCACTTCGTCGAAGGCAAGACCGTCTACTTCCCGGTCTTTGTCCCTGGCGCACTCTTCTTCCTCGGCGACGGTCATGCGGTCCAGGGCGATGGCGAGATGGTGGGTACCGGCGTCGAAATCTCGTGTGACGTCCAGTTCACTGTCGATGTGCGCAAGGGGCAGACTATCCATTGGCCCCGGGCCGAGGACGATGACTACATCTATGCCGCGGGCAATGCCCGCCCCTTAGATCAGGCTGTCCAACATGCCACCACCGAGTTGCTGCGCTGGCTGATGGACGAGTACGAACTGGATGCGTTGGGCGCAAACACCCTCATGGGCCAGTGCGTTGAATATGATCTCGGCAACATGTTCGATCCCGCGTATACGATGGTCTGCAAGATGGCCAAACGCTGGTTGAAGTAAGAATGCAGAGCGAAGATTAGGGACCGAAGATCGAAGAACCTTGCTTCTTGGCAAGAGATCGGTAACCTGATCTTTGATCTTTGTTCCTTGCTCTCTGCTCTTCGATCACCCTCAAACAGGAGACTCTCATGACAAACACCACCCCAATCCGCGTCGCCATTATCGGCACGGCGCGACGGTCGGACTATCTGTATGGCCCCATTGTGGCCGCGCTGCCGAATGAGGTTGAACTGGTCGGCATCTGGGGGCGCAGCGAAGACTCGGCACGTAAGCTGGGCGAGAGCTTGGGCGCTCCTTGGTACACCGACATGGCCAAGCTGGTCAGCGAGACCGAGCCGGAGATCGGCATTGTCTCTGTGGCCTACGCCGCCAATGGCCAGGTCGGCCTGATGGCGGTTGAGCATGGGTTGCATGTGCTGCTCGAGACGCCCATCGCTCACGATCTGGGTGAGGCCGACGCCATCATCGCAGCCGCCGAGGCGCGTGGTCTCAAAATCGAGGTGGCTGAGCAGTTCCACCGGCGGCCACTGGAGCAGATCAAGCTGGCGCTCATCGATTCGGGACTCTTCGGGACGGTCTACTCCTCCTTCAACGACTTTGCCGGTCACGGCTATCACGGCGTCAGTGTCTTGCGCAGCTATCTGGGCTTTGATGCCAAACCGGTGCAGGTGACCGGCGTCGTGCACAGCTATGAACTGGGCGAGCACTGGGCGCGCATTTCCGATACCTTCGGCAGGCGTAACGAAAACCTGGAGCACGGCATCATTGAGTTCGAGGACGGTCGGCTGGGTATCTTCAGCTGGACGTCTGTCGGTTACGATTCGCCATTGCGCTGGTGGCGCAGCAGTCGCTTCCTGGCCGAAAAGGGTATGGGCATCACCGTAGGCGTAGGGCTGGATATGGAAGAGCGTCTCTCGCTCTTGGCCCCGGGCGGAGAAGCGCCCTACTTCATCACGCTGGAGCGACGCTGGGAGCGCAACGACGGCGGCATCCTGGAGAGCCTGGTCGCCCACACCGGCGATGCGGACCAGCCCATCATCACCTGGGAGAACCCTTTCCGCCCGGCGCACCAGGGCCACGGTCAGCACTGGCATGACGATGAGATCGGCGTGGCAGGTTGTCTCATGAGTCTGGTCGACGCCGTTCGCAATGGCACGGAGCCGACCTATGGCCCGCATCAGGCACGTCTCGATCAGGAGCTGATTCTGGCCATTCGCCAGTCGTCCGATGAGGGCGGGCAGCCGATTGAACTGCTGTAACACGGCATTTATGCCGTCTGATTCTCGCTCTGCCTGCAAAGATATGACGGGATAAATGCCGTGTTACGGCGTCGCCAGTAGATGCTTGCGTGCCGCCGCCATCCACGGATGGACAACCCGGAGTTGCTCGCGTTGATGCCAGAGGAAGTTCATGTAGACCAGCACTGCCCGATCCAGCGATACTTCGAGCGCTGCAAGCAGATCATCCAGATAGGGTGGTCGGCCGGATTGGTCCCATTCGATCTTGTCGGCGACGAAGACGATTTTGTCGAGATCGGATGGATTGGCCTTGAGTGTGGTGTGACATTCGATGGCGCTCAAGACCTCTTCATCGGTCACGCCAAATAGCGCACGGGCGATGGGTACAGAGAGCTTCTGGTGGATGATCATGGGGAACGTTTCTTCTTCCGGCAGAAGTGGGATGTCCAATGCTCTGGCAGCTTGGACGCGCTGCTGGCTTGGGATTACGGCGCTGATGTCGTGCAACAGCCCGGCCAACTCTGCCTTGCGCTGGGAGGCGCCGAAGGCCGCGGCCAACCGCACGGCTTCATCGGCGACATCGGCCACGTGTGTTGCCGTGTCGGGGAAGCCACCCCCGATGAGAAACTGTTTGGCGTCGTGGCGAATATCGCCGCTGGCGGGGAGCTCTCCAGCAAGGTCGACGGTGGGCATCATCGCTGCAATCAAAGCTAAGTTGGTCATAGTCTCGTCCTTGCTATTGAAATATTGGTGAGACGATTGGCGGCGGGCGGCCACGAGGGCACGCCCCTACGCCCTCAACTGATTTTGAATAGGCCCATATGGTTTGCACTGGCGGCGGGCGGCCGCGAGGGCACGCCCCTACTGGGTCTGTTTGTGCAGCAGGGGCGTTGCCATTATCGCCGAACCGTGATTGACGGTCTTCTTCCGCCTATGGTACGCTCCGGCTATCCTCAAATTCAGCATTCCCGAGAATCAAGGTCCATAGGTGGCAAAACCCATGTCTGAACAACCCAATGTCCTGCTGATTTGCACTGACCACTGGCCGGCATCGTTGATGGGCGCGGCCGGCCATCGCACCGTCGAAGCCCCCACGCTGGATCAACTGGCTCGCAACGGCACACGTTTCACCAATGCCTACAGCGAGTGCCCCGTCTGTATTCCCGCCCGGCGCACGCTCATGACCGGAACGACGCCGCGTACCCACGGCGATCGGGTCTTCAAGACCGATGAACCCATGCCCGATGTGCCGACCCTTCCACAGACTTTTCGGGATGCCGGCTACCAGGCCTACGCGGCGGGCAAGCTCCACGTCTATCCACAGCGCGATCGCATCGGTTTCGACGATGTGATGCTGGCCGAGGAAGGGCGTCCGCAACTGGGCGCCATCGACGACTACGAACTCTGGCTGGGCGAGCATGGGCTGGCAGGCCAGTCCTTTGCCCATGGCATGTGCAACAACGAGTATAGCTGGCGGACCTGGCATCTGGAAGAGCGCTATCATGTCACCAACTGGACCACACAACAGATGGCCCGGCTGATCCGGCGTCGTGACCCGACCCGGCCCGGCTTCTGGTACCTCTCCTACTGCCATCCGCATCCGCCGCTGGCTCCGCTTCAATCCTATCTTGATCGCTACCGGGATGTCGATCCCGATCCCCCGATCATGGGCGATTGGTCTTTGGATGCCGACGCGCTTCCCTACGCGCTCCAAGCCGTCCGCGACCATTGGACCTTCGAAGACGAACGGCAGGTCGCCTGGATTCAGCGGGCCTTCTATGCGCTCTGCACGCAGATCGATCATCAGATGCGTTTGGTCATCGGCACCTTGCGCGAGGAGATGTTGCTGGACAATACGGTCATCCTCTTTACCTCAGATCATGGCGACATGTTGGGCAACCACGGCCTGTGGGCCAAACGAACATTCTACGAGGATTCGGCCAACGTGCCGATGGTGTTGATGGGCACGAGTGACGATCCTCGGGTTGCGATCAACCAGACCGATGACCGGCTGGTCGGTTGGCAGGATATCATGCCCACGCTGCTCGACCTGGCCGGCATCGAGATTCCTGATAGCGTTGACGGCATTTCGATGGTCGGCTCGGAAGAGCGTGAGACACTTTACGGTGAGGTCGGCGAAGATGCCGGCGCCACACGCATGATCCACGATGGGCGCTTCAAGCTGATCTACTATCCGGTCGGCAACCGGACCCAGCTGTTCGATCTGCAAGAGGATCCCAAAGAGCAGCAGAATCTCTCAGAGTCGCAGGCCCACGCCCAGATCAAGGCGCAGCTGACAGCGGCTCTGATCGATGAACTGTACGGTGGTGACGAAGACTGGGCCAGTGATCGTGAACTGATTGGCCTGCCGGATCAAACCTACATCCCCAGACCCAACCGCGGTCTATCCGGCCAACGGGGCATCCATTGGCCGCCGCCGCCGTTGGACCAGTCGGGGCGGGTGGTTGGGGCGCCGTGAGAGGGTACTGCGTAAATGCGTACTGCGTAAGGTCTCATTGAGCCTCTAGGTGCGACATTGGCGCCGACTCTGCCGGGAACGGGTCAAGAGCAGAAACGAGACCGCCTTCGAAAAATTACGCAGTACGCAGCACGCAGTTCGTTTCTTTTTTTTCTCGCACCAGAAAGGCACCCATCCCATGCGCATCCTTATTACCGGCTCTCGCGGGCGAATCGGTCAGTACGTCGTCGATGATCTGGCGGCGGCCGGCCACAGCGTCCACGGTGTCGACGTTATACCCTCTGCCATCAGCGGCGAGCATCACTATCTGCGCGCAGATCTGACCGTGGCCGGCGAAGCCTACCAGGCCGTGGCATGGGCTCGGCCGGATGCCGTGGTCCATCTGGCGGCCTGGCCCAATGCCGGAATGGTTCCCGATACGCGCACATATGGGGACAATGTTACGAGTACGTACAACCTGTTCAAGGCCTGTGCTGATCTGGGGGTCAAGCGTGTCATATCAGCTTCGACCAATCAGATCTACGGCTTTGCAGGGGCGCCGCCTGTCTTTGCGCCGGTGGATGAGACACACCCGTTGCGTCCGATCAACAGCTACGCACTCTCCAAGATCGCCGGTGAGCAGGCCGCCGACTTCTTCGTGCAGAATCACGGCATGACGATTCTCTCGTTTCGGTTCATGGGGGTTCGCCCGCCACACCAAATTGCGGCAGAGATTAGACAGATGCAAGCGGATCCAGCCAGCGGAACAAGGTTGCTCTGGACCCGGACGGACGCCCGAGATGCTGCCATGGCCTGCCGGTTAGGCGTAGAGGCAGAGTCGGTTGAGTCGGGTCCCTACAATATCACCGGCGCTCAAACGGTGCTAGATGAGTCCACAGCGGACTTGATTGAGCGTTACTTTGGCGACAAAACAGACGTTCGTGATCCGCTGGAGGGACATGATTCACCGCTTAGCTGTGCCAAGGCTCGGCATGCTTTCGGCTACGCTCCCAAATATGTTTGGCGTCCGGAGCGAAGTTTCGGAGAATAGAAAAAGGAGGAATACCATGGCCGCACCCAAAACAGTTCCCACCAATGCCAGCGTCGAAGACTATCTCAACAGCATCGCCAATGAGGCCAAGCGGCAGGACAGCTTCGCGCTGCTGGATCTGATGAAGGAAGTGACCGGCGAGGACGCCGTCATGTGGGGCGCCAGCATTGTCGGCTTCGGCGCCTATCGCTACGTCTACGCCAGTGGCCGCGAAGGCGATTGGCCGCTGACCGGCTTTGCACCGCGTGCCCAGGCCTTGACGCTCTACATCATGTCCGGATTCGATGGCTACGATGACCTACTCGCCAGACTGGGCAAGCACAGCACCGGCAAATCCTGCCTCTATATCAAACGTCTCAGCGATGTGGATTTGGATGTGCTGCGCGAGTTGGTTGCAGAGTCAGTGGCGCATATGAGTGCGAGAGATGAAGGGTGAGGTAGCGTTAGGGGCTGCGTGTTGGGTGCGGCGTGCTGCGTGAATAGCTCGCAGGCAGGGCGGTTGTCGTAATTGGACGCTGCATACGCAAGGAAGACATAACGATCCCGCAAAGCGTTTCTGCGGAACCTTAGCATCACGCAGCAAGCAGCACGATAGGCAACAATGCATTTTTAGCAAGATTTCAGTTCGTCAATAACCACTCCAGGAGAAGACTGTGTCACCCTTCAAGGTAGCATTGATTGATAAGAATCGTGAGGATATTCCGGACTTTGTGTTCGATGAACTGGCAGAAGCCGGCATTGAGTTTGTCTACGGAATCTGTGAGGATCGGGGAGACCTGGAGCGAATGGCCGGCGATGCGGACGTGGTCTGGATCTACGGCGGTTGCCAACTGGCTTCACGCGAGAACATGCCGCTGCTGACCCAGTGTCGCGGCGTGATCCGCTCTGGCAGCGGCGTGGATCGCATCGACGTGGAGGCGGCTACCGAGCACGGCATCGTCGTCGTCAACACGCCCCATGCCCATCATGATGCGGTGTCCGACCATACCATCGCACTCATGTTTGCCGTGGGCCGGCGTATCGCCAGCCAGGACCACGCCATGCGCACCGTCGGCTGGGCCGACCGTAGCGACCGGCTGCCGACCTGGAGCCTGCGCAACAAGACCATCGGTCTGTTGGGTTTTGGCCTGATCCCACGCCAGGTCGTTGCCAAGCTCCAGGGCTTCAATCCGACCTTTCTCGTCTACGATCCCTATGTCGATCCGGCTGCGCTGGGCGAGGCGGGCGTAGAAGGCTGCGAGCTGGATGAACTGCTCAAACGCGCCGATATTGTCTCTGTGCATACGCCGTTGACAACCGCCACCCGCCATATGATCGGTGAGCGAGAGCTGGGCCTTATGAAAGCCGATGCCATCTTGGTGAACACCGCTCGTGGGCCGGTGATCGAGGAGGCAGCGCTGGTCAGCGCATTGCAGGAAGGGCAGATCCTGGGCGCCGGGCTGGATGTCTTCGAACAAGAGCCGACGCCGGTCGATAACCCGCTTCTACAACTGGAAAACCTCGTGGCAACGCCGCATACGGCGGGCTTTTCGGCCGAGTCGGTCGAGCTGACCTGGCGGCTGTCGGTCGAAGCCTGCATCGATTTGGCTGAAGACAAGTGGCCACGATCCTACGTCAACCGCACCGTGACGCCACGTTGGGCGCTCATCCGAGAAGGAACGCGAGGCGATGTAGGGGCATGCTGCAAGGATCTTCCTGGAAGCTCGCAGCTTCCAGGAAGGTTATCACTCGAGCGAATCAGCAATCAACTCCCCATCTGATTGCTGATCGAACCAGCCCATCACTTCAATTGGCTAGACCACCAGAATCTGAGGAGAAACCGAAATGGCCCGTCCAGAGGAAACCTACGATGTCGACCTACCGAGGCCGGACAATGTGGACCTACCGATCGTGGGTCCCGCATACAGCCGGCCTGATCCGAAATTGATCGAGCAACTTCGCGATGTCAGCAGTGCAACGGCGGCGGCCACGCTGCATCGCATGGGCATCCGCCAGACCTACATGGACAGCCCGCTGCCCAGGACGCCCGGCGCCAAGGTCGTCGGCCCTGCGGTGACGCTCCAGTTCATGCCCCAGCGTGAGGATGTGGCATCCGGCAAGAAGCAGGAAGGCATCGAAAAACGGACGGCGCTCTGGTCGGTCTTTGATGCGGTTGAGCCGGGCGACGTGTTGGTTGTCCAGGCTTTTGGCGATCCATACACCGGCTGCATGGGCGATATGCTCACGACCTACTTCAAGGGACGCGGCGGCGTGGGCATTGTGGTGGACGGCAGTATTCGGGACTGGCCCAAGATTCGTCAGATGGACGTTCCGGTTTGGACCAAGGGCTTCACGCCCAACTACGCCTCGCAGACCCATCTCTTCCCCTGGGCCTACAACGTGCCGATTGCTTGTAGCATGGTTCTGGTGATGCCCGGCGACATCATCATCGCCGACGATGACGGCGCAGTGGTTGTCCCCGCCAAGATGGCCCCCATGGTGGTCGAGCACACGGTCGAACATGAGGAGTGGGAGGTCTTCAGCCGCATCAAGCTGCTCGAAGGCGGATCGATCATGAAGTACTATCCGCTCAATGATGAAGGCTGGGCTGAGTACGAAGTGTGGCGTGATGGTCAATAGATTCTATCGGTTGGCACAGACGTTCGACGGTCACAGTCCGGCTACCGCCGGACCAGATCGATGACTTATGATCGGACTGGTGGTCGACGCTCGTCACGTTTGAGACGTGACCTTCGAACGACGGCCAAACAACGCCGTCATGCACCAGATCGTTGAGCGTGCGAAAGCGCTAACCGCAGATCGAGCAGAATCTTGATAATACGGTTGACGCCAGTTCCGCCACATCCGTTCGAATGACCGAGTTCTGATCTCGTATCTCTCCGACGAGTTGTCAGCGCTTACCCGCGTGCGTCACGCTTGACTTTTTACTAGCAACTGTTGGGAGAAAGATCATGATCCGTGTCGCCATGGTCGGCGTGCCCCGTGCCGGAAGCTTCTTCAACGCGTTCCGCTCTCACCCCGAGACAGAGATTGTTGCTCTCTGTGACATCAACGCTAGCCGCTCTGGACGCCGCCGGACAGTCGACGGGCGTTGATGCTCGCTATCTCGTCTACGAACAGATGCTCGATGAGGTCAAACCCGATGCCGTAGTCATTGCCACGCCGATGCAGTTCCATGCAGCCCAGGCCATGGCTGCGCTCGGCCGCGATATCCATGTGCTCTCCGAGGTGACCGCGGTCGTTTCGATGGATGAAGCCGCGCTGGCTGGTCGACGCCTGCGCCCGCAGCAAAGCCGTCTACATGATGGCCGAGAACTATCTCTACAACCGCACCAACGCGCTCGTGAAAAACATGGTCGATGCCGGCCTCTTCGGCGAGATCTACTACGCCGAGGGCGAATATCTGCACGAACTGTCTGCACTGCACCACATGCCCGACGGCAGCCCGACCTGGCGTGCCTACTGGCAGGTCGGCGTCAACGGCTGCACCTATCCGACCCACAGCCTGGGACCTTGTCTGGAATGGGTGGGTGAGCGAGTGGCAGAAGGTGAGTTGCGTCGGCACGGGTCGGCGGACCGATCCCGAACATGCCATGGAGGACACGGTGCTGCTGCTCTGCAAGACTGAAAGCGGCAAACTGATCCGGGTCCGGCTGGACATGTTGTCGAAACGGCCCCACGCCATGACCAACTATACGCTTCAGGGAACCAAGGGCGCGTATGAGAGCGCCCGGCGTGCGGGTGAAGGGGACTGGGTCTGGGTCGAAGATCGCTGTCAAGATCCGAATCAATGGGCGCCATTGGAGTCCTTTGCCGACGACTACCTGCCGGAGATCTGGCGCGATCTGCCAAAGCAGGCTCGCCAATCCGGCCACGGCGGCGGCGACTATCTGGTCGCACTCGATTTCGTGGGCGCCATCCAGGGCCGCAAGCCGCCACGTGTCGGCATCCATGAGGCCATGGATATGACGCTACCCGGCCTGGTCAGTCAGCAATCGATTGCGAGTGGTGGCGAGTGGTGCACCGTGCCTGATTCACGGAGACGCATCGACCTGTTTTGACGATAAGATCGCTTCCGGCGTTCTGCCCGTGGCGCTTGACTCGAGTCGTCGGACGGCGCCACGGTCGCTTTGCCGCCGACTCCGTGAATTTCGTCGGCCACTTCCTGCAGCGTCGACTCGGTTAGAGCCACGAGTGCCACCTTGGCGCTCTCGGCCGCGCAACGTTGAGCAATTGCCTTGCCGATCCCGCGCTCTGCGCGTGCCACGATGACGACCTGATTCTTGGGTTTCATCTCTGGCTCCTCAAATCGCCCGATCAAATGGACGCTCATCCGTGCGACCGACTATTGCTTCTCATCCAGTTGTGATCGAATCGATGCTGCTACGATCTCCAACTCGGCGCGGTCCGGCAACGTTAGGTAGTCCTCGCCAAAGACCAGGCCGAAACCGTCGCCGGCGAAACGCGGAAAGACGTGGAGGTGGACGTGAAAGACCTCTTGCATGGCGGCCTCGCCGTCGGCCAGGAAGAAGTTGATGCCTTCGCAAGGTATGCCGGAAGAGCGAATCGCTGCTGAGACACGCTGGGCAACTTGAAAGATGCGAGCGCCACTCTCCTCGTCCAGATCGGCCAGAAATGGCGCATGCTTGTTGGGGATGATCAGTACATGCCCCGGATTTACAGGCTGGATGTCCATGAAGGCCGAGACGAGTTCGTCCCGGTATACAAATGCAGCGTCTTCATTTCCGTTGACGATGTCGCAGAAAATGCACTTTGTCATGAGAAATCCTCCACTGGGAAACCGAAAGATGCGTTCCCGATCGAAATCTAACTCGAACATTTCCATATGTTCATTTACATCACTTCAATCAGCTGTCGTTCGCCGGTTAGCCAGAGCCCTGCACCGGTCTTTATCAGGGCATTCAGTGCTTCGTCGGACTCTTGCATCTTCTGGATCTCTGCATATTGCATCAACGATCCACACTTCTCTACCATCAGGTACTGATTCATGGAACCTGTGATGCTGTGGCAAAGCTCGACATGGGTCGCGTAGTTCTCATTGACGTACTTGGCCAGGGCAGTCGAAAACGCGATGGCTTCCTCTTCTTTTCCGGCGGCAGGTTCGCCGCTGATAACGATGTAGATCATGGTTCCTCCTAGTACAGTTCGGCGTGAATACCACGACAGAAATCCGATGTCTCTTCCTCTGGCAGGAACTCTGTGAAGATTTCTGCCGGGATTCACTAGTTCGACTCTCAGAAGTGTTTCAATTCGGTGGAACATCCCCCGCACCTGTGCTACCATTGTGCCCGCAGCCCGTTGTCAATTTCAAGCCCTTTTTTGTCAATTCCTGTTGACAGTTCGCTCAAACTCCCAAACTCCCTGCCATGAACCATCCATTCGGCGATCTGTTGCATCAGCACCTGCACCGTCGCCACGGTCTGACCCAATCCAAACTGGCGGCCGGCATCCTCCAGGATCCGGCGGTCATCAGCAACATGTCTCGCGGCCGGCGGCTGACCGGCAAGCAGGCGCGCGAGCGTGTCGTGGACATCATCCGCTGGCTACATGAGCAAGAGGTGCTCACCAACCAGGATGAAGCGAATGCGATGCTCCGTGCCGCCGGCCTCATCTCCTTGCAGCAAGACGTGGCGGCCGAAGCGGATCTGCTGGCGGCGCTGGCCCCTGCTCTTGTGCCGATCAACGAGCCGCCCGTCTCCCGCACGCCCACCAATCTGCCGGCCCAGTTGACCAGCTTCGTCGGTCGCGAGTCGGCGACTCTGGCGGTCACGAACCTGCTGACGCGTCAGCGTCTGGTCACGCTGACCGGCGTCGGCGGCATCGGCAAGACGCGGCTGGCCATTGAAAGCGGCATCTCGCTGTTGGAGGAAGGTGCGCCGGTCACCTTCTCCGGCGGGATCTGGCTGGCGCCGCTGGCCTCGCTGAACGAGCCGTCTCTCCTGGCAGAGTCGGTTGTGCGCAGCCTGACGCCGATCCATGGCGTCTCCGGCTCGGCGCTGGAGACGCTGGTCGAGTATCTGGCCGACAAGGAACTGCTGCTGATCCTGGACAACTGCGAGCATCTGATCGATGCCTGCGCCGCGCTGGTCGAGACCCTCTTGCAGCGCTGCTGGCATCTGCACGTGCTGGCGACCAGCCGAGAGGCGCTGCGTATTCCGGGCGAACATATCTTTGCGGTTGAACCGCTCTCTTTTTCCGACAATGGCCGCCCTGTGGACAGACCATTGGGCGCAGCTTCTCAGCTTTTCGTTGACCGCGCCCGTGCCTTGCAGCCAGGCATTCGCTTTGCCCAATCGGACCTCGAAACCATCGACCACATCTGCCACAAGCTGGACGGTATTCCGCTGGCGTTGGAACTGGCGGCATCGCGTGTGCCGCAGGTCTCGCTGGACGCCATCGCCGGCCAACTTGACCATCAGATGAATCTTCTCTCCAGTCTCTACCGCACCGCGATTCCCCGGCACCATACCATGCAGGCCGCTCTGGAATGGAGTTACACTTTACTGACGCCGGACGCGCAGTGGTTGCTGAACAGGCTGTCAGTCTTTGCCGGCGGCTGGGTACTGGAGAGCGCGCACGCGGTTGTCCCCGATTTGGATAGTGAACAATTGTCACCCCTCCTGTTTGAACTCGTCGACAAGTCCCTGGCTGTGGTGGACGACGTTGATGGAGACCGGCGCTTTCGTCTGTTGGAACCAGTCCGCCAGTTTGCCTTGCGCCAACTGAGAGCAGGCGGGCGAAGAAGAGTCGGCACGCCGGCAAATGGCGGACCACTTCATGAGCATAGCCGAGCAGGTCGATCGTGCCCGCGACAGCGCGGACGAGATCGTTTGGTGGCAGCGCGCACGCCAGGAGGCCGACAACCTGCGCGCTGTGAATCGTTGGGCGCTGGCGCACGGTCAGGCCGAGTTCGCACAACGATTCAACAGCTTGTTGTTCCTGTTTCACGCCTATGGCGGCAGTGCAGCATCAGAAGGCGTCTACTGGTACGCCGAGGCGTTGGCGCTGGAATCAGATAACAAAGAATGGACTGCCGTAAGAACCAGAGCGCAAGCCCTGACCTGTGCGGGCTATTGCGGATCATCGGCCGGCGATTACACCATCGCGGAAGAGTACCTGCAGGAGGCACTGGCGTTGCATGACCAATTCACTGACGAGGTGGAGTTGGCCAATGCCTTGCGCGGTTTGAGTCTTATCAAGCTGTATTGCCGTGAAGTCGACGAGGCGCAAGAACTCGTCGTGCGCGCATTGCAGATATCCATTGCTGCTGGTGATCCAGTCGGCACGGTCTGGGGTCGGCACGATGGGGCAGTTGTGACGCTCGCACGTGGTCAGATCGTGGAAGCGGTTACTGTCTTCGAAGCGCTTGTCGAAGAACAGCGTGCACTGAACATTCCTTACGGCGTCCTGCGCGCATGCCAAAAACTTGCCTATGCCAAGCGAGAACTCGGCGATCTGCAAGCCGCTGATAGGTGCTACCGGGAATCACTGAGAATTCAGTCGACAGCCGGTTTTCTAGTCGTCCTGCCTTTTGCCTTGGAAGGACTGGCGGGTGTTCTCGGTGAGTATGGCCACGCGGAACAAGGCGTGATTTTGCTCAGCGGGGCCGAAGCAGTTCGTCGCTTCGTTGGGTTCCGCAGATACTACTGGCAGGAACCACGCTACCAACTGGATGTAGAGAACCTGCGTCGCCAACTGAACGATAAGCAGTGGGCGGCCGCGTGGGCAACAGGTCAAGCCATGTCCGCCATGGAGACGATACGTTACGCGCTGGCGTGACTCTGCACCGAAAGGGACCATCAGTCTAGGACCTCCAGTATTCGTGCTAGCATCTCAATGGCTTCGTGGGTAAGCGGCTCAAGTGCGATTGCGATGTGGTCGACGTCTTCCTCGAGATATCGAGCCAGCTCTCCAGCGATCTCTTCGTTCGATCCCATCAAAGGCCGGGCGCCCGGAATCGCCGATTCGCTTCCGGGCAAGCAGATCGCGACCCCAACGTTTTTTCGCAGTGTTGCGGGTTCTCGGCCGTGCTTCTCACACGCCTCGACAATCCCCCGATACGCTTCGCGGTAGGTTTCTACTCGGCTATCTAACCACGTGAGCTGGCAGTTCCACTGATCAGCGTACTGAACGGCAAGGCGCGTCATGCGTGGGCCGCCTTCCAAGACTCCGATCATGATGGGCGGTCCGTCGGGTCTCGGTCCTTTCGGCAGAAGTTCGGCGTTGTGAGTGCGATAGAACTCACCATTGAACGTTACCGCCTCGCCCCGCAACATCGGTCGGATAATTTGAAGGGCTTCCTCGAATCGACCGACGCGCCGCTCAAAGTCGTAGCCAAACGCTTTGTATTCACTGGCCACGGAACCGGCGCCAACGCCTAGGATGAGTCGGCCTCCGCTGATCTCGTCGACCGTTTCAGCCATTCGGGCAAGCAGTGCCGGGTTGCGGTAGCCCGTGTTCGTGACCAAAGTGCCGATCTCGACCCGCGAAGTGACGGCGGCCACCGCAGAGGTCAGCGTCCAGCACTCCCAGTTGCCGGACCGAGACCCTCCCGATCCCTCCGGCTGTACCACATCCAGGTGCTCGAGGTCGACAGAATCCCACAGGAAATGATCGACTAGCCACACGGAATCGAATCTCAGCGCCTCCCCGAATGCAGCGAGTGCAAGAATGTCGGAGCCTCGGGCTGTCTCACCCCCCATACCGCCTTCCCAAAGAGGAAGCATGAAACCGAATTTTTTCCCTTGTATGCTCATTGTGACCTCAGATCCTGCAGATGTTTGATAAGAATGTCAGAGGAGCTAACATTCGATTTTCTCATTTGTTGCTGTCATCGTCGACTAGCCGGTGGACCCACGATAGCGTGCCACGATTGACCCCAGCCTTGCCAGGGACTCGGCGCCGGTAGGCGCGCATTGGAACATCACATGTGCGGTGCCGCGCTCGGCATATGCTGCAAGCACCTCTACGATGTCATCGTCGGAGCCAGAGAGATAGTCAGTCATCCACCACGGCAACGGACCTAATTCTGGAAATGCGATAGAGACATGGGCGGTCACTGGTAGCGTCGCCGGGTCGCGACCGACAGCGGCACAGGCCTGCTTCATCCGGGCCAATGGCTCATCGATCGAGGATGGAACCGTACAGCCATCGACATTCCAGATATCGGCGGATCGGGCCGTCAGGCGCAGCATGCGCGGGCTACTCGCACCGATCATCAATGGTGGGCCGGCAGTGCGGGGACCCGGTGGGAGGATCTGGCAGTTCCGGGTCCGATAATGGCTGCCCGCGAAATCCACCTGCTCATGACGCAGCAGCGGTTTGATGATTTGAACCGCCTCTTCCAGCCGGCTTACGCGGTCGTCAAACGGTAGCCCAAGTGCGTCGAATTCTGCTTGGTGCCAGCCCGCGCCCAGGCCCAGAATCACTCGTCCATCGCTGACCTCGTCCAGAGTGATGGCCATCTTGGCCAGCATGGCCGGGTGGCGCATCTGGTTGCAGAGGACCAGCGTTCCCAACTGCACGCGTTCCGTGGCCTCGGCGATGGCGGACATCATGGTCCAGGCTTCCCACATGCCTTCTCTGGGCTGCCCGTCGATGTCGAAGATGAAGTGATCGTAGAACCAGAGCGAATCAAAGCCCGCTTGCTCGGCCTGGCGGGCCAGGGAGCGTAACTCTGCATACGGATACCCACGATTTGATGCATAGTTGGTGCCCAGGTAGATGACATATCCGAATTCCATTGAGGCCTCCAATTTCTAGCGACAAAAAGTTTGACTTCTGAGCAGTCTGGCTGCGAGGGCTTGATAGGCCGATGACGACGTTAGTCGCTCCACCGAACTCAAGCGCCTCAGCGGTATTTTGTGCCGCTGAGGCGCTTGAGTTCGTTCACCTACTGAACATTAGAGTTGAAGATATCGCGATACAGTTTCCAACTGCCGTCTTGCTGTCGTTGGAACGTGCTCGTGTATTTCCCGTCGACCGGAATCGGATCGCTGCCGTCATGCGGCACATACGTGACGGTGTACATGCCACGTGCAATTGCCAGATCGCCGGCCACCAAGACTTCATCGACGTGAATATCCATATCCTCGAACGCGATCTGTGCCATGGCGGCATTGATCGAGTCGGAGATGACGTCCCGACCGACATTTGGCGGGGCGCCCGGTGGCAACTGCACGCCATCCTCTGTCCAGAGTTGAATCCAGCGTTCTGCGTCGCCGTCGCCGAGACTGGCGCCATATTCTGTGAAGAGTGCGTTGATCTCGGCAGTGACCGCGTCCACATCCGGCTGCGGCGGTGCGGCCGGCGGCACGTTGGAATTGAAGATGTCACGATAGATCTTCCAGGTGCCATCCGACTGCTTCTGGAGGATGGTCATGTACTTGCCGTCTATCGTCAGATCGTCGCCGCCGGCCTTGGGCGTCAAGCTCGCCTCGTACACGCCGCGCGCAAAGGCCCAGTCATTTTGCGCAACCACCTCCTCGTTCGTGATGGTCATGGTGACCTGGAAAGGCTCGAACACGGCACTGTTTCGTGCCAGGATGTTCGGCTTGCCGATAACCGGCGATTCGCCGGGCGGCATTTGGATTCCGTCATCTACCCAGGCCTCAACCCAGCGCTCGATGTCGCCGGCGCCGATGCTGGCAGTATACTCGGTCCAGATCGCGTCCATGACAGCGTCCATGTCCTCTGGGGGCGTCTCCTGGGCGCTGACTTCGGCAAGTGGTTGAATTGGTGTGCATGCGACGATGATCGACGCGGCAACGATCAAAAAGACGACAAGTAACGGAAGTTGATTGTATCGATTGTGATACCACATAGTATCTTCCTTTCTTGTGAAAAATGTGTAGAAGACCTACTCGATCACCTCGTAATCGGTGAAGATAGTCCCAAAGCCTTTATCAAACGTGTGCCACTTGTCGATCAATGCCTGGTTGCCAGGCGGCTTCTGCCACAGGCCTTCCGCTTCAGCTCGTTCTCCTGCATCCACGCTTTCGAATTCCCAAATCCACAAATATCTGCCCTGCCGGTCCCCCTTCACCCCTTTGAGCAGATAGCCCGTGAAGCTCGGCGGCGGCACGAAATTGGGATTCCACTCTTCCCGGACGAAACGTTCGAATGCTTCTTCCTGCACCTCTTGCTTGAGCGCAAGCATGTGGATGCTAAATACTTTGGCCATCGGTCACTGCTCCTCTGCTGCTGGTGAAAACGGGATGATTCGGCTAACAATTGTTTTGTCAGGCTCCAGTCGTACCGTTCTATGGTCGTTGTTTTACCCATGGCAGGCTATGGTCTCGCTTCGATAACCATGTTGAACGGCGTCTCCACGGCCACGCGGAAACGGCCGAAGCCGCCGGCTGTGACCACCTCGCGGATGCGCGCTTCGCCGGCCTGCGCGCCCAGCGCCAGCCCCACTTCCTGGTCCAGTGACGACGGCACACAGAGCGCGGTCGAGTAGGCATATAAAGTGCGGCCGATAGGATGCAAGTTTTCTTCCAAAGCATTGCCCGCAGCCGGCTCGACGATCAGCACGGTGCCGTTGCCGTCCAACGCCGTCCCTACATGTGCGATTGCGCCCACCGGGTCGCCCAGGTCATGTAGACAGTCAAAGAAAGCGATCAGGTCGTAGCCGTTGCCGGGAAACTCCTTGGCAGTAGCAACCTGGAACGAGACATTGTTGACGCCGGCCTCGGCAGCGAGCTCTCTAGCCCGCTCGATGGACGGCGGGTGGAAGTCAAATCCGTAGAATTGGCTCGCCGGAAAGGCCTGGGCCATGAGGATGGTCGAGACGCCATGCCCGCAGCCAACGTCCGCAACTGCGCCGCCGGACTCCAGTTTTTCGACAACGCTGTCCAGCGCAGGCAGCCATTCCGTGACTAGATTGGTCCGGTAGAGCGGGCGGAAGAACTTCTCGGTACTGGCGAAGCAGCACGAAGCATGATCGCCCCAGCCGACACCGCCGCCGGAACGGAACGCTTGCATGAGGGTTTCTTCCGTGCCGTAGAGCGCGCCCAGGCCATAGAACCCCCCCGTCATCAAAACCGTGCTGGACTCATCGGCAAAGACCGCATGTTGTTCCGGCGAAAGCGAAAAGGTTTCGTCGTCCGCCGTATAGTCGACATAGCCGGTCGCAGCCTGGGCAGCCAGCCATTCTCGCACCAGACGTTCTGACGTGCCAGTTGCGTCAGCCAACTGCTGAGAGGTCATGCCGCCATTGGCGCCCAACGCCTTGTAGAGACCCAACTTGTCGCCGACGCTTACGTGCAGGCCCATGACCGCCGCACCCAACTCGGTCACAACCTGACCGAGCAATTCGTTGAGCTTCTCTTCCTGGATCTGCATGATTTGGTTCTCCTTTGTTGACCCCTGTTCGGGCCGTGAATGCCGGTGACGAAGATGAGTACCCTGTTGCCGTCGAGAAGACCGGGGAGTTTCTCGACAGTAGGGTTTTTAGATGCTGTGGAGCATCTGCCGCACCTGTGCTACCATAGTGCCCGCACACAGCTGTCAATTTCAAGCCTTTTTTTGTCAATTGTCGTTGACAATTTGCGCAACGCGCTCAGGATCCCTGTCATGAGCCATCCATTCGGCGATCTGCTACACCAACATCTGCATCGCAAACATGGGCTGACCCAGGCCAGGCTGGCCGAGGGCATCCTCCAGGACCCTGCGGTCATCAGCAATATGTGCCGCGGCCGGCGTCTGACCGGCAAGCAGGCGCGTGAGCGTGCCGTGGCCATCATTGGCTGGCTGCACGCACAGGATGTGCTCTCTGATCAGGCCGATGCCGATGCCTTGCTCAATGCCGCCGGCCTGATCGGCTTGCAGGCGGAAAAGCCGGAGGAGGCCGCTCTGCTGGCAAAGCTGTCTCCGACTGTAGTTCCATCCACTGATGGGCCGGAACGTTCGACTGCACTCGCCGAGATACAGGCGGCGTCCGACCCCGGCCCGCCATCCAGTCTGCCCCAACCCACGACGCCCTTTGTCGGGCGGCGACGCGAACTGGCACAATTGATGGACCGGCTGTCACAGCCGGCATGCCGGCTGCTGTCGTTGGTCGGTCCGGGGGGCTTCGGCAAGACGCGTCTGGGCATCCGCATCGGCGAGTTGGTCCTGGAACGTCCCGACCTTGCGCCCGATGGCGTCTTCTTCGTGGCGCTTGATGGGTTGGAGGGTCCGGCATGGGTCGTGCCGGCTATCGCCGCAACGCTGAACTTCTCTCTCCCCGATCCGAACGATCCCGAAGGCCAGTTGCTGCGTTACCTTCAGCAGAAGCGGATGCTCCTGATCCTGGACAACGCCGAAGGCATCCTTGACGCCGACCTGGTCCTGAATTTGCTTCGCCACGCGCCGCAGTTAATGCTGCTCGTGACCACGCGCGAGGCGCTGAACGTGCGCGCGGAGTGGTTTCATCCTGTGGCGGGGATGCAACTTGGGGATAGTCAAAGCGACGATGCCATCATATTTTTCAGCCGATGTGCCAGGCGCGTGCGTCCAACCTTCGAAGTGGCAAATGAGTATGAGCATGTGCGCACGATCTGCCAGCTGGTCGGCGGTGTGCCGCTGGCCATCGAGCTGGCCGCGGCCTGGCTCAAAGGGCTACCCTGCAAACAGGTGGCCGGCGAACTGAAGCAGGGCATCGACATCCTCACGTCGTCCATGCACGACGTGCCGGAGCGACATCGCAGCCTGCGTGTCGTTCTGGAGCAGAGTTGGCATCATTTCTCCAGAGATGAACAGCATGTCTTCCGCCAACTCTCGATCTTCACCGGCGGCTTTCAACCGCAGGCAGCCTTGGCTGTAGCCGATACATCACTGCCGGTATTGCTGAGCCTGGTCGACAAATCGTTGCTCCAACTTGGCCGGAATGGGCGCTATCGAATTCATGCTTTGCTTCACGAACTGGGCAAGGAACGATTGGCCGCCAATCCTGCCGACCACGCGGCGGCTGCTGCGCGGCACAGCGCCTACTACCTGAACATCATCGCGCGGCCAGCCCGAATGTATCTGAACGAAGGAGGTACGCAACAGGTTGAGGCGGTCAACGCTGAGATCAACAACATCTTTGCCGCCTGGTATTGGGCGGTGGATCACGGCAGCATTGCTAAGCAACGTATGGCCATGGAAGGGCTGTACTGGTTCTCGTGGCTGAGCACCTATCATGAGGAGTGCGAAAAGGCTTTTCGATATGCAATCGATATCCTGCGCGATAGACAGGACGATGACGGTTGTCGGATCGCTTATGCCTATGCATTGGCTTGTCATGGCACCATGGGCATCTGGTTGGGGCATGATCAAGTGGAGAACAGAGCGTTGCTGGAGAGCGTTGCCCTTCTTCGCCACCGGCCGGACGCGCGCCGCGAATTGGCGTATGCTGTGGGCGGTCTCGGCTGGGGTGCCTATGCAAATTCGAAGTTCGAAGAGGCAAAACCGTTCCTTTTGGAAGCCATAGCGCTTGATCAAGAAACCGAGCAGTTCGAACTGGAGGCATGGATCTACTGTCTGCTTGGACATACTGCGCTGACGCAGAATGACTATCGAGAGGGCGAACTAAGATACCAGCAGGGATTAACGCTTGGGCGTGAGATCGGCGATCAACGCACGATTGCTCACACACTCCACCGGCTGGGTCGGCTGGCGCTCCAGCGCGGTGAATACGGTAGGGCACGCCGCTACCTGGATGAAAGCCTGGTGGCGGCAAGGGATGGCAATCAACTTGCCTTTATCGTGGATGTGTTGAACCAATTGGGGACGCTTGCCGAAGCAGTTGGCGACCTTGAAGCGGCCTCGGACTACTTTGAGCAAAGTATGGAGATAGCTCAAACGTGGGGGAAAAACAATTGGATTGTCGACAGTCTGGGGAAACTTGCACAGGTCAGCACGGCCAAGGGCGACTATGGCGCGGCCGCAGATTTTGTTCAAGAGGCAACGGACCTTGTGGCACAGGTAGGCAACGCGTTGTCAAGTACGGTCGAAATTCTTTGGACCGGCAAGAGCAGGCTTGCCCTATACACGCATGAATATGCGGCTGCACACCGTGATTATGAACAGCTTCTGGCGCTGTCTCGCCGCAATGGCAACCATCCGTTGAGTCGTGGAGGCGCTTGTTGGGCTGGGCCTCGCTGCCCTCGGGCAAGGTGATAATGAAGGAAGCAAAGGTCATCTGCTCGAGGCGTTGCAGGAAGGACTCCGCATCGGCTTTGCCCCGATTTCGCTTTCATGCGTTGCAGCCGTCGCAGCGTTGTATGCGGCAGAGGGTAATTTTGCCGATGCTGCCGAGCTGGCGGCACTGGCGAAGCATCATTCGGCAAGCACAGCGGAGACCAGACTTCGAGCGAATAACTTACTCGGGCGCGCCGCACAAGAACTCTCTTCAGAGACATATGCCCGGGCCACGACAGGGATCGCCGACAGCAAGCCGGAAGAGGTCGCACGGAATCTGGCGTCGGCGTTGTCTCGCTCACATCAATCAGGTTTGTAGCGGCTATGGCGTGGGGCGGAATCAGTTATGGTCGCACCACAGCGAGCCAATCGTTGCCTTGAGAGCGGCAATCACGATTCGCCGCCCGCCACCGGGCTTCGTAATAGTGGGACAGGCGGGGGTGCAAATTTCGGAAGGCGGCGGCTTCACCGATCGTCTTTGCGTAGAAATACCAGGCCCCGAATTCTGCAAATCGTTCGTCTTCTGTGTTGAAGAGGCTGTACAGCGTCGGATAATGGCCCGTCTTCAACATCGGTTCCAAATCGGAAAGATGTTGCAGTGGTGCAGGTAGGAATCCCTTTCGAATCGCCGGGCGTTCAAAGGCGTAACGGTCATCGGCATAGCTGACTTGAACCACGCCGCCATTCAGATTGTACGACGTCCGTCCAGCCCGTACAATGTATGGCCTGGACATTTCGTCGCTCATCAAGTAGCTTTCGTCGAAGTCTTGCCAACCGAGATCTTCGGCAACTGACACCTCGGAAAACTCTTCTTCCCATCGCGCGGGGTCGGCCAAGATCTGGTCGATTTCATCCAGGCTGCGCTTGTCATGCTCGTAGATACGATTCAGACGGGCCTGGATGTCCAACAGATGCCAGCTTTCATGCGCCACTGTCCACGTGAGATAATCGCCCAGTGTCTCGGGCGTGGGTGCGTCAGCGTACGGGATGATATTCGAGCTCGTCAATTGCTCGTTCAGGCCGGAACCGTCCAGCAGATTGTCCGGCAGGAACAGATAGAGTTTGACCGCTACATTCGAACGGTAGGCAGGCAATGCTTCATCTATCTTGCGTACCGCAACCATCCCGGCCAGGAAGCGATCTCGCGGACTCGACGAGTCGATCTGAATTTTCGATTCAGGGTGCCGCAGGATGATCACGTCGTCAACATAATCCTCGAAGCAAGGTAAAAATGTGGCCAGGCTCCCTTCGATATGAAGCTCTGTTGCTGACGCCATAGGCTGAACCGTCTCCACGCGCGACACGCCGAGACGCATCGTAGCGATTTCCGGAATGGATACTTGCTTGCCGGATGTATGTTTGACCAGCGCCAGCTGACTGGGAAATGGCCGGAACTCGTCACTGGCATACGTTGGTTTCGTGGAATGGCGCCACCTGGGTATTCAAGAATGAGACTGTTGCAGCGAATACAAGGACGAAAACGATCGCACGCCAATTCATGGTTATACACTCACTTTCTTGCACAGTTTCGCTGTTTCAGATATACCCGGAATCTGATGGGTCATGTGCGACACACTGTTTTACGGTTCGCACCAGTAGCATTGGGCAATGAGTTGTGGATGCCTCCGGGTGATTTGAAACGCGCTAGATTCTCCGCTCTACCTGTGCTATCATGTTGCCCTCAGCCACCTGCCAATTCCAAGCGTTTTTCTGTCAATTCTGCTTGACAATTTGCGCAACGCGCACCCACTTCTTGCCATGAGCCATCCATTCGGCGATCTGCTGCACCAACATCTGCATCGCAAACATGGGCTGACCCAGTCCCGGCTGGCCGAGGGCATCCTTCAGGATCCTGCGGTCATCAGCAATATGTGCCGGGGGCGGCGTTTGACCGGCACGCAAGCACGAGAACGAGTGGTGGCCATCATCGGTTGGCTGTATGGACAAGAGGTGCTCTCCGATCAGGCAGAGGCCGATGCCTTGCTCAACGCCGCCGGCCTGATCGGATTGCAGGCGGAAAACTCGGAAGAGGCCGCTCTGCTGGTGAAGTTGTCCCCGGGAGTAGTGCCATCGATTGATACGCCGGAACAGTCGAAGGCACTCGCCGAGATACAGGCAGTGTACGACCCCGGCCCGCCATCCAGTCTGCCCCAACCCACAACGCCCTTTGTCGGGCGGCGGCGCGAACTAATGCAACTGATGGACCGGCTGTCGCAGCCGGATTGCCGGCTGTTGTCGTTGGTCGGGCCGGGCGGCTTCGGCAAGACGCGTCTGGGCATCCGCATCGGCGAGTTGGTCCAGGAGCGTCCCGACCTTGCGCCCGACGGCGTCTTTTTCGTGGCGCTCGACGGTCTGGAGAGCCCGGCATGGGTCGTACCGGCCATCGCCGCAACGCTGAACTACACCTTTCACGAGCAGGACGAACCCGAGAGCCAACTGCTGCGCTATTTGAGGCAGAAGCGGATGCTTCTAATCCTGGACAACGCCGAAGGGATTCTGGATGCCGGCCTGGTATTGCGCATGCTGGGCAATGCCCCCCACCTGAAGCTGCTGGTCACCACGCGAGGCGCTGAACGTTCGCGATGAATGGTTTCATCCCATCGCCGGGATGGACGTGAGCGACGGCGACGATCCGGTTGCCGATACCGACGCCAGCGAGTTCTTCGTCCGTTGCGCCCTGCGAGCACAGCCGAACTTCCAACCGGCCCATGAACACGCCTACGTGGAAGCCATCTGCCGCTCGGTCGGCGGCGTGCCGCTGGCCATCGAACTGGCCGCCGCCTGGCTCAAAGGACTCACCTGTCAACAGATAGCCAACGAACTGAGCCGGGGCATCGATATCCTCACCTCTTCCATGCGCGACGTCCCAGAACGACACCGCAGCCTGCGTGTCGTTCTGGAGCAGAGTTGGCGCCATCTTTCCGGCGATGAACAGCGTGTTTTCTGCCGGCTCTCGATCTTCAGGGGCGGCTTTCAGTCTGAGGCGGCCCAGGCTGTGGCCGATACATCGCTGCCGATGCTCCTGAGCCAGGTCGACAAGTCGGTGCTTCAGGTTGGCCAGGATGGGCGCTACCGCATCCATCCGCTGCTGCGGCAGATGGGCGAAGGGCGATCTGGCTGAAAACGTTGACGTGCGCGCAAGCCGTGGCCGCGCGACACAGCGCTTACTATCTGAACTTTCTTGCGCGACCGCCGGGAGACCGTATCCGGCCCGGATCAGCGCCAGGTGCTGCACGAATTGCGGGCCGAGATGGACAACATTCGGCGCGCATGGCGATATGCGGTGCGCCACCAGGAAACCGGGGGGTTGGCGGACGCGCTGCCCTGTCTCGTCCAATATCTGTGGTCACGTGGTGGCTTTGCAGAGGGTGAGCAGCTGATGGCCGAGGCGTTGGGTGCGCTGCCGGAACTGCTCTTAAGGAAGACGAATTGATCCTGCAATGTAAGCTGCTGGCTCGTCGTGCCTTATTCGTAGCCGCCACTGGCAAGACGGCACGGGCGAAAGTCATCCTTCAGGATATTCAACTGCCGCTGGATGAAAATCAGGTTTCACCCGAGCAGGCACTTGTGCGCTATGTAAAAGGCATGATCGCCTCGTACGACTACGTACCGGAGGCATATCCAGCGCTTTTGTCGGCTTACGAAATGTACCGCGCGCTGGGGCGATGAGCGGGCTATCGCTGACACAGGATTGCGACTTGATTTTCTCGTCAGTTGGATGATGGGTGATTTCATTGAAGGGCGGAAGTTGGTCGAGGAAAGCTTATATATCTACCGCCGGCTGGGCGATCTTTCCGGCACTGTCCACACGCTTGGACGACAAATGCATAATGCTATGCGCGATACGGGATGCTCGATCAAGCCGAAGAAGCCTATCGGGAGTGCCTGAATCTTGCACAAAACATCGGCACTCGGTGGATGGAAGCACAAGGCGATAAGTGGTCTGTACCACGTCGCACTTGGTCGAGGACAATGGGATATTGCCACTGCGATCTGCGCGAGAACGCCTGACTGATAATGGAGGATCTCGGCCATCAGCTTGACATCGATATCTCCTATGCCCAAGTTGGTACCATTTACACCCATGCCTTCGACTACGAAAAGGCGTGTGACATCATCGACCTCCATCCTGCAGTGCGTGCCTGGGCCTGGTCCGAGCAGGCGCTGATCGCGGTCGGGCGCTATGCGGAAGCCATGGAGACGCTGCCCGGCCTGACCACCATCATTGCCGAGTGCGGGTGGCGCTACTACTCGGTCGACAACCTGACTTCGTGGGCCATGCTGCTGACCAGCGACTGTCCACTGCAGAGAGATGGCGAACCACTTGCGCAAGCAGACCGAGTAGAGATGGCACAAGAGATTCTGGCGCTGGTCCGCGACTACGACCCGGATCGCTCTCGTCACGTATCGCGCACGAGAGCTGGGAAGTTGCTCGCCCAGCTCGATGGTCGGAGTGTCGTTCCGAAGTCGACTGTCACGACCCTCCGGACCACAATTCGATGCGCCGAGGAGGTTGCACAGAGTTTGCTGGGCGTAAGTCTCACATCGATTGTCACCTGAGGTTGATCGTACGTTGCCACAGGGGTTCCACTGCGGAATAGCCAGCGATTATGTGCGGGTGTTCTGCCGACCTCTGCTCTACGTGTGAGTGGAGGTCGGCGTTTATCGAGCCTGGAGCAATCAGTCGTTTACTGCAATCGCCCGCGCGCCGCCACCGGCCAGGTCACCTCAACCTCGTCGTTACGCACGCCGTAGACCTGGTTGAACATGTTGCTGACCACACAGCAGTGATTTGGGATCACCGAGACCCGCTCTCCGACGACGGGGCGCTGATCACAGGCAGAGAAGTTGACAAAGCCATGTTCTTCGGAGAACTTGTACAGACGGGCGTCAGCGTATTCAAGGATATAGCCATAGTCATCAAAGCCCATTGTGTCCGGCGTGAATGTCTTGCTGCCGCCGTCGAGGATGCCGCGCTCCGCTGAGGGGCGGCTGACCACGGTGCAAAGCACACGCATGGCACACTGCTCCAGCGTCATGGCCCCCGAACGGATCATGGCGCGGTCGCCGTAGACATAGGTGCCGGCCCGGTGCTCGGTGATGTCTGGATGGGTGTGGGCTTCCCACATCACCGGCGAACCGCCGCCGCTCACAATGTCGACCGTCAAACCCTGGGCCTCGATGAGTCGCGTCGCTTCGACAATGAACTCGTCGGCGGCATCCAGGTTGGGGTAGGTCATGAGGCCGGCGAAGCGCAGACCTGGCGAAGCCGCGATGACGGTTGCCAGATCGGCGGCTTCCTGGGGCGTCTGCACGCCGCAGCGCCCTGTCCCGGCGTCGAATTCGACCAGCACCGGCAGTTCGATGCCGGCGGCCTGTGCGGCCTGCGCATAGCCCCGCACCGTGGTCACCGAATCGGCGGTCACGCTGATGGTCGCTCGCTTGGCCAGGTTGGTGAGCCGTTCCAGCTTGGAGGCGCCCAGGATGTTGTAGGGGATGAAGATGTCCTCGATGCCGGCCTGGGCCATGACCTCGGCCTCGCCCACCTTCTGGCAGGTGATGCCGACGGCGCCGGCGTTGACCTGCATGTGCGCGATCTCGGGGATCTTGTGGGTTTTGATGTGGGGCCGGTTGGCGATGCCATGATCGTCCAGATAGGCCTGGAGTCGGTCAATATTGGCGGTCAGTCTGTCCAGATCGATGACGACGGCGGGCGTTTCGAGTTGGTCGATGTGCATATTGGAATCCTGTTGATTGGAACTGGCAGTGACGTCGAGCGTCTCGGCTATCTGGCGGGAAGCCTCAGTTGATCGAGTAGATCAGTGGGTATATCAGCCAAATGAGAATCACGGTGGACCAAGGTGTATCCATGTATGGCCGCCGTGGCAGCGATTAGACCGTCAATCGTTGGCAGCCGATGCGGGGTTTGTGAACGCAGCGTATTGGCTCGTTGGGCAACCTCTATGTCAACAGGAAACACTTGCGAATAGAGATCTGAATAGCCTTCCCATATCTCCGGCCAGTGCTTCTCTCTGTTCTTGGCCAGCAATTTGGCATATATTTCAGTGATTGACAGCGCAGAGATTGCGATCTTGACCTGACTATCAGCGAACAACTGATTGATCACCTCGACGCCGGGCTCATCAAAGATGTGCGTCAACCATGCGGAAGAATCGAATAGGTAGGTTATGTCAGGCCTTCAATCTGGTCTTCTTCAGCGCGTTCTCGATCCAACTCCGCGACCGGATCTTCGCCCTCTTCAAGCCACGGTTTTCCGATACCGGCCAACTTGCGAGCTAGTTCGCCGCGGTTAGGTAAAATACGAGCGATCAATTCACCTTTGCTGTCGACCGACCAGTCGATTCGAGTGCCCGGTTGGATATCGAGCCTTCGAGCCAACTGAGCCGGAATTGTGATCTGATTTTTTCCTGTCACTGTAGTTATCATGTGGGCATCATAGTCAAGGAGCGAGAATTTGTCAAGGGAAATATCTCTTCACTTGAATACTTGCTTGACCACTCGGGATTGTGTGGCCCAATCTCCATCTGATTTTTCCGTTCTTTCGAATAGCGCCGGTTAAGATAGAATACGAAGAACCATACTTGGCGTGTAAAGCCATGTTAACCGGTACGGCACTACCCGTCAATAGCAACCGATCACTTCAAACGATAAATATGCATCCACTGAGAGGATCTCTGCATGAAAATCACGTCCATCAAAACTGCGGCCACCAAAGGTCACGGAATGCATCTGTGGGTCAAGATCGAGACTGACGCCGGTGTCACCGGGCTGGGCGAATGCGTCCATGGCGGAACCCAGGCCATTGCCATCATCGACTATCTGGAGGAGAAGCTCATTGGCCGCGACCCGTTTGCCATCGACGCCATCTTTGAGGGGATGCGACGAGCGCATGTCTTCGACGGCGGCTCGGGCGGCGCGCTGATCACGGCGCTGACCGGCATCGAGATCGCGCTCTGGGATCTCAAGGGCAAGGCGTTGGGCGTGCCCATCTACGAGCTGATGGGCGGCAAGTTTCGCGATAAGATACGCGTCTATGCCGACTGCCAGGTAGAGCCGGGCATGAACTTCGACGAGATTCGCGTCGTGGTGGATGATGTTGTAGAACGTGGATTCACGGCCTTGAAGATCGACGTGGATATCCACGCCTACGGCAATGTGGGCAGCGAGGTCGAGGGGTTTGAGAAGGACAAGTTCAACTACACGGCGCTTCAGTGGGAACACGAGCGCATGGTCAAACTGGTCGAGATGGTGACGACGGCAGCCGGGCCCGACATGGCCGTGGCCGCCGACGTGCACACCCGGCTGGATGTGCCTTCCGCCACGCGTCTGGCCCGCGATCTGGAGCAATTTCACCTGCTTTGGCTGGAGGAGCCGGTCCCGGCCGAGAACGTAGCTGCCATGCGTGAGGTCAAGCAGTCGACGACCACGCCCATCTGCAGCGGTGAGAATCTCTACCTGCGCCACGGCTTCCGCGATCTGATCGAGCAGCAGGCGGTCGACATCATCATGCCCGACATCCCCAAGTGCGGCGGCCTCTCCGAGTGTCGCAAGATCGCCAACATGGCCGAGATCTACTACATGCCCTTCGCGCCCCACAACGTCTCATCGCCCATCGGCACCATGGCCTCGGCCCAGGTCTGCGCCAGCGTGCCCAATTTCCTGGTGCTTGAATTCCACTGGCTGCACCGTGACTACTGGACGACCATTATCCAGGAGAAGACCGACATCATCGTCGACGGCTTCATCCACATGAATGACCGGCCGGGTATTGGGTTGGCGTTGGATGAGGAGGTGGGACGGCAGTATCAGTATCCGAGAACGAAGTGGTTTGCGTAGGGCGAAAAAAAATAGTCAATTGTGAATTGTCAACTTTCAATTGTCAATGGTCGCAGTCGACAGTCATTGACAATTGAAAGTTGACAATTCACAATTGACCATTGTTCTCCTATCCTTTCAACGCCCCAACCGTGATCCCCTTCTGAATCTGTCCCTGGAAGATGACGTAGACAATAAAGGTCGGCACCATGATCATGGTCACTGCGGCGAAGAGTGCGCTCCAGTCATTCTGATAGTATTGCTGGACCAGCATATAGGCCAGGCCCTGGGTGAGCAGGTAGCGTTTGGCGTTGGTCATCAAGACCACCGGCAGCAGGTACTGGTTCCACATGCCCAGGAAGTTGAAGATGCCGATGCTGATCAGACCGGGCTGGGCCAGCGGCAGCATGACCTTGAAGAAGACCTGATACTGGTTGGCGCCATCGATGATGGCAGCTTCATGCAACTCCGACGGTAGCGTCTTGAAGAAGCCGGTTAAGAAGAAAACGCTGAACGGAAGCGAGTAGGCTACGTAGACCAGGATCAATCCCTGGTATGTGTTGAGCATGTTCAGCCGGTTGACGACAAAAAAGAGCGGGATGAGCGCCAGGAAAATGGGAAAAATCATGCCAGCCAGAATGAGATAGAAGATGATGCGATTGCCGGGAAAGGGGAAGCGGGCCAGGACGTAGGCCGTCATGGCCGAGAAAATCAGGATCAGTACCAGCGATGGCAAGACCACGATAAAGCTGTTGAGGAAATAGGTACCGATGTTGGCATCAAACCAGCCGCGTACGAAATTGTCCCATTGGGGCTCTGCCGGCAGGGCAAACGGGCTGAAGAAGATCTCCTGGTCGGTCTTGAACGACGTATAGAACAGCCAGACCATAGGAAAGATCACGATGACCGCCCAAACTGCCAGCGTGATGTTCAACATGAAACGACGGATAGTTGCGCCGACACCCTCCTTGTGGCCGGATGTTTTTTTCTCTTCGTGAATTTCGGTCATAGCTGCGTCGGCCATATCAATACTCCAAACTCTCGCGACTCATCAGCCGCGCCAGAACGACGGTAATGAAGAGAACAAGAAAGAAGAGGGTAACGGCAATGGCCGTGCCATAGCCAAATTTACTGCCCAGAAAGGCCTCATTGTACAGAAATGTGGACAGCACCTCTGATGACCGAGCCGGCCCACCGAGGGTCATGGTCTGGGTAATGGCGAACATATCCGTGGCGCCGATCATGATGAAGATGATGGCTGTCTGCAACGTGTCCCAGATCAGTGGGATGGTGATCTTCCAGAAAATGTCCCACTGGTTGGCGCCGTCGAGACGAGCAGCCTCATAGTAGGAGTCGGGAACCGACTCCATGCTGGCGATGAAGAGGACCATGAAGAAACCGATGGCCTGCCAGATGGTTACGCCGGCCACGGCCGGCAACACCGTGTTGGGATCGCCCAGCCAAACCGGCGGATTCTCGAACCCGATGGCACGCAGGATTGAATTGAGGATGCCGATAATGGGGTGGTAGACAAAGCTCCACAGGACACCGATCGCAACCACGGACATAACCTGGGGGAAGAAGTAGGAGACACGGTAGAACTTAGCGAAGCGCGCGCCCTGCGTCAGCACGAATCCGAAAAAGAGGGCAATGCCTAGCGTGACAACAGGCAGTACAATAATATAGAAAGCATTGTTGCCAAGGGCGTTCCAGAAGTTGTCGTCTTTGAGCATGCGCGCATAGTTCTCTAACCCAATGAACTCCGGCGCCTTGGAGAGTCCGCGCCAGCGGGTCAGGCTGATATACATGGCGCTTGCATACGGATAGAGCACGAAGGTGAAGTAGAGTATCAGGGACGGCGCCAGAAACGGGATGATGATCCGGTACTTATTGCGATACATATCGCTCCTCCATGGACAACAGCCGGTCTACGCTCGACCGTGAGCGTAGACCGGCTGCGATCTACGGCGTGAATAAACTCGCCGGGGATCAAGTCTTATTCGCTGCGCGTGTACTTGATCACATCAGGATCTTCCTTGACCTGGGCCGACATGGCTTCCATGGCTTCCATCCACTCTTCAGGCGTGATGCGGCCTGTGAGCAGATCGGACATGCGGCCTTGTGACTCGACGTTCAAGTCATTGTACCAGTTCCCCCAATTAAAGTTGAACGTATCATCGCCGGATGCCTCTGCGGCCGCAACCGCTGAGACCACAGCGGGACTGAGTTCAACGCCTTCAGTCCCGCCGAGAACGGGCATGATCGCGCCGACATTCTGGGCAAACCACTTGGCATTCTCCCTGGACATGAGCGCACGCAGGTACTCCATGCCGCCGGTGGGGTTCTCGCCATTGACCGGCACGATGAACGGTTCGCCTGCCGTGGCGTAGATGGAATGACTGGTGCTCGCATCCGCGCCAGGCACAGGTTTGACGACCATATCGAAGCCTTCGGGCGTCAGCTCGCGCATCTCATTCTCCAGCCAGTTGCCGGAGGGAATGAAGACGGCGTTGCCCTGGAGCCATTCGGCCTGGGATTCGGTGTGGGTGAGGCCCTCGGTGCCGGGCAAGATCAGGTCCCTGTTGTGCAGTTCCGCGATCTGTTCCAGCGCAAGTTTCACGGCGTCAGACGAGAAGGCGCCTTCTTCCAGATTGTCCATTGCAATGACGGCTTCAATACCGCCATTCTTGTAGATGAGCGGCATCAGCAAACCGAAGTTCATGTAATAGGGGAACTTGCCCTGATAGGTCCAGGGGTAGACGCCGGTCTCTTCCTTGATCTGCTCGCTCAGTTCCAGCATCCCGTCCCAGGTATCAGGATATTCCCAACCCATCTCTTCGAAAAGACTTTCGCTGTGCCAGATGCCAAAAACAGTGTAAGCCATGTTCAGCTCATACTGGGTTCCGTCGTACTTGCCGACATCCTGTGAGCCTGGGAAGAGGGTCTCGCCGAAGGTCTTGCCCGGCGTGTCCAATGAGGGGGCGTCGAAGAGTGGCGCCAGGTCCATCAGCTCGCCCTCAGCGACCAACGCCGCCGCGTCCAGGTTGCCGGCGCCACTGTTGTCGATCACGTCCGGCGGATTGCCGCCGATGAAGCGCGGACGCAACTGCTCGCCGACGCGTTGGATGCCTTCAACCGTCATTGGATTTTCGGGATGGACGGCGCGGTAGATGTCAGCGGCGTTGTCAAGATAGCCGCGACCAAAACCACCTTCAAAGAAGACACCTTCCAGTTCGGCGCCAGGCTCAAGGCCGAGTGGATTGACAGCGCCTTCTTCGATCTCGAAGGGAAGGTCTGCAGGAGCGGCGGCTTCCTCTGCCGGTGCGGCTGTTCCCTCTGCCGGCGCTGCCGCAGGCGCGCCACAGGCCGTGAAGGCCAATGCCAAAAGTAGCATCAAGCCAATCAAACTGAATCGTTTCATGGTGTTCTCCTGAAATTGTGATTTGTGGAACAGAAAAGATGGACGTTCGACTACAACAGGATTGTAAAAACAGGATCGGAAAATCGATGGTGGCGAAAACCTGTGGGAACGTGTCACCTCCTTTGCTGAGAGTTCCGACATTCTGTTTTCGGCGTGGACCACACTCCAATCGCTCCAGCACTTGAATCAAATACGTCAGCGTTGGGTGAAGTTGAGGCGATATCATTGATCAGATAACGCTCACTGTGACCAATTTTGAGTCTATCACCGCGCCTATCTCTTGTCAATCTGGCGACGCGAACCCCGGAGGATCGTCTTCAATTGGGGAGCAAGCTCTGGCATGGATCACAGTCCCGGAATGGGCCGGACCCTCTGTGCAACCCGAACATTTTTTGGCCTATTCCGGGATTGTTGCCGGCCTTAGAGATCGTCTTGCACAATCCGTGCATCCGGCAGTTGCGCCATCAGTCCGCCATCCACTAGCAGTGCGTTGCCCGTGATGAAGCTGGACTGGGATGAAGCCAGGAAAAGCACGGCATCCGCCACCTCCTCTGGGCGTCCGCCCCGGCGCAGAGGGTAGGCCATCAGCGCCAGTCTGAGCCGTTCTTCGGGGATCGGCTCGGTGCCGGTCTGGATCCAACCGGGACAGATGGCGTTGACGCGGATGTTGTGGGGCCCGCCGTCGACGGCCATCTGTCGGGTCAGGTTGATCATGGCCGCCTTGGCCGCCGAATAGACCGGGTAGTTGGGGTGCGCACCCAGGCCATGGACCGACGAGATATTGACGATGGCCCCGCCGCCCACTGCCATCATGGCCGGGAAGGCGTACTTGCCAAAGAGGTAGACAGACTTGAGACTCACGTCCATAGATCGATCCCATTCGTCCTCTTCCAGATCGACGACGCTCTTGTGGACTGACCAATACGCATTGTTGACCACGATGTCCAGTCGTCCGGTCTGGACCAGGACTTGCTCGACCAATGCCTTGATCTGAACGTGTTCGCCGACGTCGGTGAAAGAGAAAAATGCGGCGCCGCCGTCGGCCTGAATCTCGTTGGCCAATTGTTCGCCTTTGTCTGCCAGGATGTCAGCGATGAAGACGGTCACGCCGTGGCTGGCCAGCGCATGCACGATTGCCCGCCCGATGCCCTGTGCGCCGCCCGTCACGATGGCGGTCTTGCCCGCCAGGTCTTGGGTGTATGGATTTTCTGTCATTGATATTCGCCGTTCAAATCCTCTGTTTTGTGCTTGGATGTCGCGCCGGAAGGTGCGCATTCCGTAGGTCCGGCTACCAGCCGGACGACTTCGATGACCTCTGAAACCGTCTTCTTCGCGAGGCTTGTCATGCTACCAGCATGACCTACGACCATGTACTGTCATTCCGAGCCGCAGGCAGCCTGCCGTGGGCTTGACGAAGGGAAGAATCTCGACATTGCCAAGATAAGATCCTTCGCTTCTAACAAACAGGTTCGTTCTAGCGACGAGAGATACTCTGTTACTCCTTCGGCTGTGCTCAAGCCAGGCCTGAGCGGGCTTACCACAAAAATGACGTTGTCCTGAGTCACGAGCGGAGGGTCTCGATATCGCAAGCCGAGATTCCTCGCTGGAGTATTGCCAATCCGGAAGTGCTCCGGCTGACCCACTCGGAATGACAGTAGCACGTTCATTCCAGTTAGAGCGCCGGGTATTCGCCTAGGCACACTCAGGATGACAAAACCATGAAATCTACGCAAGCGAACTAGCCAGAAGCCTCCCGCAGGATCGCCAACAACCGCGCCAACACGATCTCATCCTCTCCGTCATCCAGCGTCATGGGATTGAGGTAGATGCCGTCTTGGTCGGCGTTGGCCACCGAGATTCGTGGCGAGCCATTGAGTAACGCAGCGGAAATCTCATCTCGGGACAAACCAACGCGTTCTGCATCAAACGTCACCTTGGCCCGCGGCAGCGGCTGGAGCGCCTCGTTGGGGAAGGAGCGCTCGGCATGGACGCCGTCGATCCGGTTGAGTTCGGCGCACCAGCCGCCGACGATCTCTTCGTCCTGCTCAGCTCGCTGGTCCTGGTCGATGGTCAGATAGCGTTTGACCGCAGCCAGCAATCCGGCCATCTCCTCCTTGCCCACCTTCATGGGCCGGCCGATGCTGTGGTTGGGGCTGGCGTTGACGCGGCACGCTTCAATCAGATCGCGTCGGCCCAGGATCAGCCCCGATGACTGGGGGCCGCGTAGATCCTTGCCGCCGCTGAAGATGGCCAGCGCCGCACCCATCTCTGTGAAGCGCCAGAGGTTTTCCGTGGGCGGCACCTGAGCGGCGGCATCGACGATGACCGGCACGTCGTGAGCCCTGGCGATCTCGATCACCGTCTCCAATGGCAGATCGGCGTGACCGGTCATGACGCCCTGGAACCAGAAGATGGCCGCGGTCTGGGGCGTGATGGCGCTCTCCAACTCCCACGGTTCGGTGCTCAGCGAGGAGCCGATCTCGACGATCTTGACGCCGACCTGGCGCACACCGTGATCATAACCGTTGCGATGGGATTTGTGGATGATGACCTCATCCTTGAGGCCGCTGACATCGGGCAAGCGATTGATGGCGGCCGGGTCGGTGCCGGCGACACAGGCCGCTGTGGCCAGTGCCAGCCCGGCGGCAGCGCCCGAACTGACGTAGGCGGCTTCGTTGTGGGTTAGTTCGGCGATCCGGTCACCGATGCGCCGCTGCAATTCGTCCAACTCGATGAAGCATTTCGATGCGTCGACCATAGCCTGCACCACCTCGGGCGGCATGACCGAGCCGCCCAACCTCGTCAATGTGGCGTTGGCGTTGATGACCGGTTCCAGCCCTAGCTCACGATACAGATTCATTGGGCGCGCTCCTGTCCCTTGGTGATCTCGTCGGCTGCTTGGCCTGCCGGCTGCGTGCCGGGCACGACCCAATAGGGTGGCGGTGCGTCGGTCCATACCGGCATGCTGAGGCCGGTCGGGTCGTAGACGATCTCGCCGGCACGTAGGGTCATGGTGCAGTCGAGACGCTTGTCGCCGATAAGTTTTGCTCGCCCGCAGTCGACGTAGCCAAACTCGCCGCTCTCTTGCTTGAGCACGGCCACATCCGCTTCGGCGCCCACCGAAAGATGGCCCAACTCCGGATGGCCAATCTCGCTGGCCGGGTTGATGGTCGACAACTTAATCACATCGAAGAGCGGCACGCCGATGTTGAGGATCTTGTTCATGGTCGTGATCATGTCGACGACGACACCATGGACGTTGCCGGTGTGCAGGTCGGTGCTGATCGAGTCGGGCACAAAGCCGTTCTGAATGGCGCGTACCGCATTGCGGAACCAGAAGCTGCCTGCACCATGGCCCACGTCAAAGATGACGCCGCGCCGGCGTGCCTCGAACAGGAAATCGTTGGGCTTGCCGTTTTCATCGATGATGGGAAACTGTTGCGCAAAGACATGGGTGTGGATATCGCCCGGACGCGCCTTCTCCAGGATGAGTTGTTGATAGCTACGTTCGGGTAGGCGGGGCCAGAAGTCGAACATGACCGGTTTGCCGCAGATGTCTCCGGCGGCCACCGCGTTGTCGACCGCGGCCCAGGGCGGATGCTCGGCATCCCAGGGCAGTCGCGTCCAGTAGTGGGCGGTCTTGATGCCCACGCAGTCATCGGGGTAGGCCATCACCACGGACGCTGCAAACTCGGGATCCATGGTGGCGACGTCCTGCTCGAAGTCGCCCAGCATGCCCAGGTCGACGATGTTGATATAGGCGAAGATGCGCGTCTTGGCCAGATCGATGCAGGTCCGTTTGAAATGAAGGAAGTTCTTGGCTCCGGCTGTGCCCGTGTCGACCATGGTGGTCACGCCCGAGCGGAACGAGTGGGAGTCGGCCATGACGCTGAGGCCCTCGGGCTCACGGGTATGGTAGACGTGGACGTGGATGTCGATGAGCCCGGGTGTGACGATTTGGCCGGCTACGTCGATGGTCTGCGCGGCCTGTTGCGGGTTGATGTCAGCCTCAACTGCTGCGATTTTGCCGCCGGCGATGGCGACATCCATGATGCCGTCGATGTTGTTGAGCGGGTCGATCACATGACCTGCTTTGAGCAGGAGGTCATATGGCTGATTCTGGGTCATCGTTGTTCCTTTCTGATCGTTTCTCAGGATTGGGCATAGTTCACTGTTGGTTGGCGATTCGTAGATGCGGTTTGTAACCGCACGGTCTCTGGTAGCGTAGCCAGTGCGGTTACAAACCGCATCTACGGCAACGGGAATATGTGCCTACGCGTCACTTGTTGACACGTCGGAAAACCACGTGTCGGTTAATCGTCGGCCAGGGCCGGCTGATAGAGCGCAACCCCGTAGAACTCATACGACGCCGCCCGATCCGGTACATCTACGACATGGACGGTGAAGCGCGCCGGCAGGCCGCGGCCAGGACAGTGTTCCTTGAAGAAAGATCGATAGGCCTTGTGATAGGCCGTGCGCAGACGTTCGGTCTCCTGGATGAAGCCTTCCGGATCGACCAATGGATTGGGCGACTTGGGCTGACAGCCGAAGGCATGGATCTCGATGAAATCGACGTCGCCGATGGCCTCGCAGATACCCGCGTTGCGCAACCATTGCTCCCAAGATTGAAAGACCAGCGGGATCTCGATCTCCGGCTCCATGCGCGTGACCGTGTCCAGACCAAGCACGCCGGTGGCTGAGTAGCCGCCGGTCAAGCCTGAGAAGTAGATTTTGAGATCGCCGTCGCCCTGGTCTTCGGTGACGAGGGTGGAGAGTACGGGATCGTCGCCTTCGTAGTAGTAGGTGATCTTGCCGCGTTTCTTGACGTTGAATGCCATTGGTCTGTCTCCTGAGTTTGAGGTTTTGGCTGACCTTCCTGGAAGCTATCAGCTTCCAGGAAGTGTGGTCGGCGATATTTTCGTCGTGACGCAGTTTATTCCAACTTCAATCTCATGGCCGATACCGCTTCCTTAAACATCTTGGCTTTGTCCGGATCGGCGAAGATGTCGGCGCCGCCGAAGATCTGGATGCCCCAACTGGTCGGTGACGAGTCGACGGTTTCCAGCAGACTGCCTGGATAGTCGAGCGCATCCAAAATGAGTTGAACCCTGTGGTCGGCGGAGACCAACGGTGTTGTCGATGCCAGCACTTGTTTTGCCCATGCCGGCGGCCGTCCGCTCTTGTGCGCGTAGATCAGCGGTGTGAAGACGTCGATGGCAGGGGCCATAAGATCGTAGTCTTGGGCAAAGATACGCGAGAGCGCCCCGTCATATTCTTCGGGGCTCCACGGGCACATGTACGCGCCCACGATGCAGCCGGGCAGATACGAACGGATCAGATCTGCATAGCGTTTCGCGTAGCCCGCCACACGCTCACATTTGTGGCGAGTCCATGCCGCCTGATGCTGACTTAGAATGGCGGTGGGGTTGTCGGCGTCGATGCCTGTTGTGTCGCAGAACTCGGCGATGCAGGCCGGGCAGAAACAGCTTTCCTGTAAGTCAGGGTCCGGCGTCTCGAACCAACCCGCATAGGTCAGGTAGTCCAACCAGATGCCCGTCGGCTTGAAGGTTTTGAGCCCCGCAATTAGCTGTTCCTCGATCTCATCCAGGAACGCCTGCTGCGAAAGACAGACGCCCTGTACCAGTCGCCCGTAGCGGATGGGCATGCCATCGATCCCGATGGGGATCAGTTCCGGCCGTGCGTCGAAGTCTGCACGGAAGGTCTTGAATTCGACGCAGGGAGCAATCGCATGACGCGCACAGATTTCGAAGGCTTCGGTGTCAAACATGTGAAACCAGGCTGCGTTGGCGTTTTGGTATTCAAATTGCTGCGCATATTGGAGGGCTGCGGTACCATAGGGACCAAAGAGAAGTGGGATGTCCATTGTGTATCCTTGAAACTGGAGCCAAAATATGACTGAAATGAATCCAACCTGCAGGCTAGTTCGCCCGGATGAAAGCTACGTCGGCAAGCAAGCATTTACCTATTTCTCCGGCATCTCTGCTGAAAACACCGGCTCACAGGCGCTTTGCATGCATCTGCTGACGATCCCGCCGGGTGGGCGGGCCAAGGCCCATCTGCATGAGAATCACGAATCTGCGATCTATGTGCTCTCGGGTCAGGCCGGCATGTGGTACGGCGACCAGCTTGACCAGCAGATGCATTGTAAACCCGGGGACTTTATTTACATCCCCGCCGGCGTACCCCATCTACCCTACAACGAGAGCCAGACCGAGCCCTGTGTGGCTGTCATTGCGCGTTCCGATCCCAATGAACAGGAGAGCGTTGTCCTGCTTCCGGAACTTGATCATATCTACGAAGAATAGCGCACACTCTATTCCTCATCACTGATTTCATAATTTCCCCATTTGCTGCCGTAGGATGAGGCGAACATCTCTGCGTTGGTACGCTCGGCCTTGCGCCGCGCCTCATCGAGAATCGATTGGCGTTGTTCGGCTGCGTCGGGAGGGGGCGTGCGGACGGAGCGATCCACGCTCACGATGTGTACGTGCGTAATGTCGCCCATTGCATAGTCAACTGTGTCCCCAGCCCACTTGCCGATGACGGCTCCAGCAAGCGGTGAGCCGGCGCCAAGAAAATCTTGGGCCAGATCGGCCACCTTGTCGAAGACGATATCGACAACCATGTGATCGACAGCTTCGCCGTGGGCCAGCAACTCAAGCTCGACACGCGTGCCGATGGCCGCCTGGGTCTGTAGCTCCCGTTTTCCTTCTGTCATGTTTCATCCTCGCAAAACCGCTGGATCTGAGTCAAAGAGCATTCAGGTATTGGATCCGCCATCGGCGCAGACCCGTTCGCACGCCCACGTGCGAACCAAACAGGTCTTGAAAGCGCTTGCCACGCCCAATCCCCAATCCCTATCCCCTATTTCCCAACACCGTCAGTCCCGCCTCCAGCACCTCGACAATGCGATCCACATCGTAGACACAGCCCGCCCAGGTTCCGCCGCTGGCCTGTTGCAGCGCCGCCCACAGACGCGTGTCATCTGGCAAGGCCGGATTGGGACCCAGAGCAGGATGAGGGCTGCGTTCGTGTAGCAAAATTTCTGCTTCGGCCGAGGTGAGGTCGACTTCCTGGTCTGGTGTCCCGACCAGAGCGATGCTGCCGGTCAAATCGTTGCGATCGATGTGCATCTCAACGATGTCGCCGTCGCGTAGCTTACCAATGGGGCCGCCGGCCAGCGCTTCCGGCCCGATATGGCCGACGCAGGCGCCGGTCGAGACGCCGGAGAAGCGTGCGTCGGTGAGGATGGGCACATGCTTACCCCATGGGATGAACTTGAGTGCCGACGTCAGCTGGTAGGTTTCCTCCATGCCGGTGCCGGCCGGGCCGGCGCCGATCAGCACCAGCACATCGTTGGCCGCAATCGGCGTGCCGCCGTCTGTGCCCTTGATGGCGGCGATGGCTGCGCTTTCAGAGGTGAAGACGCGTACGGGTCCACGGTGACGGTAGACGTTGTCGTCATCGACCACGCTGGGGTCAATAGCCGTGGCCTTGATGACGGCGCCGTCGGGGGCGATGTTGCCGCGTGGAAAGACCACCGTGCTGGTCAGACCCGCAGCCCGTGCGCTCTGCACATCCATGATCACGTTGTCCGGGTCTATCTGGCCGGCATCCTCTAGGCGTTTTCGGGCAACCTGTCGGCGCTCGCTGCTCGCCCACCAATCAAGTACGCTGTCCAGCGACTCACCGCTGGCCGTCAAAACATCCAGGTGCAACAACCCCATTTCGCGTAGATGTAGCATCACTTCGGGCACGCCGCCGGCCATGAAGACCTGGGCTGTGGGATGGTTTCGGGGTCCGTTCGGCAGCGCGTCAACAAGGCGCGGGGTCAGTCGATTGATGCGGCTCCAGTCATCCACCGTTGGGCGACTCAGGCCGGCGGCGTGGGCGATGGCCGGAATGTGTAGCAACAGGTTGGTCGATCCGCCGAAGGCTGCGTGGACAAGCATGGCGTTTTCGATTGCCTTGTCGGTGAGGATGTCTGAGAGCGGAATCTGTTGTTGCGACAGATTGAGCAGCGCCAATGCCGACCGATGCGCCATGTCGTACCAGGCCGGCTCGCCCGATGGGCAGAGCGCGCTGTGGGGCAACGTCAGTCCCAGCGCCTCGGCGACAACCTGGGCCGTGGCCGCCGTGCCCAGGAACTGGCAGCCGCCGCCGGGCGATCCGCAGGCGGCGCAGCCCATGCTGGCCGCGTAGTCAAGGCTGATCAGATCGTGGGCAAAGCGTGTGCCGATGGTCTGCACGGTGCCGGCGTCCTCGGCGACAACACCTTCTTCGCTGATGCCGGGCAGTGTGACGCCGCCGGGCACCAGGATAGCAGGTAGATCACTGCATCCCGCCAGTGCGACCATGGTTGCCGGCAACCCCTTGTCACAGGTGGCGATGCCCATGACGCCCTGGCGTAACGGAAGCGACCGAATCATTCTGCGCATAGTGATTGCAGCGTCGTTGCGGTAGGGCAGGCTGTCGAACATGCCGGTGGTGCCCTGCGTACGTCCATCACAAGGATCGCTCACATAGGCAGCGAAGGGTGTGACACCTTCATTGCGTAGGGTTTCGGCGGCCTGGCGTACGAGCAGTCCGATCTCCCAATGGCCGGTGTGATAGCCCAGGGCGATGGGCGTGCCGTCTTCGCCGCGCAGGCCGCCCTGGGTACTGATGATCAGATACTGTGGGTCGCCGGTGCGTTCCGGCGTCCAGCCCATACCCGCGTTCTGGGTCATGCCGAAGAGGTTGCCGCTGGGTTCATTGAGCAGCATCGCTTCGGTGATCGGTAGCTTGCCCTCCGGGCTATCGCCGGTCAATCGAGTCTGCGCGAGGGTCGTAGCGTCGCCAAGCAATTGGCCACGCGAATAACTGGAATTGTTCTCTCTCATTGAGTCCTCGTATACCGCTTGTTGGTCTGAGTTCAACTGATGACATCGCAGGGGGTGGACAGCCATCAAGGTGTTGAATTTGATCCCGACAATCAACTGTCCGAGTGAACTATTCCACATTATCGCCCGAAGCGGATATCCATGCAACGAGTTAGATCGTCAAGCCTCGGTTTCACGTTGACGTATTCAAGATGGCGGACTGACTGTGAAGTAGAAAACGAACACGCAACCGGTGAAGACCAGCACAATTGGGTTCGCATAGTGCTGATGGCGTGAACCATGGGCTGTCTATGCTGCTCTGGAGATACAGCACAAGCGGCATTTTCTACCGGGTCGGTGATGAAGAGTCGCCACGCAACAGTGTTGCAACAGAGAGTGTGCGCGTAGTCATCGATCTGCGATGTTTTGTGTCTGAAATTGGGGATTGTGCATGGAAAAATGCCATGCTAGGCTGAACTCAGTTCACACCCCGGCGGTTCGTCAACTGCCGTGTGGCGGAGGCCCCCAAGGTTGGCCTTGGTCACAGTCAGGTACGGGAGTGAACGTACGAGACCGATAAGTTGAGGAGGGAACGAGATGCGAAAGCAAATCCGAACTTATCTACAGCACCCCTGGATGCGAACGGTAGTCAGTCTGCTGGCAGTGATATCGATTCTTGCCGGAGCGGCAATGGTCGGAGCAGTACCACAGACGGCTGATGCATCCGATGTGATGAATGTAGTGAAGAACGGAAGTTTCGAGGGTGGATTCTACAGTCAGCCTGGCTGTGGGATGGTCGGGAATGAGTGGAGCTGCTTCACGAATGGCGGGGCGGCCGAGTACGGTTTCTACGATGATATGTGGGAGCCGGTGGTGGCAGACGGCAAGCACAGCCAGTTGCTGGAGATCAACACCAAGGGGCTGGTGGTGGCGGATGCGGATCGCTATTCGGGCATCTACCAGACGGTGCGGGTGAAGCCGGGCGAGGTGTACAAGTTGAGCCTGGCCGGCATGATCCGGACGACCAATTTTGAGGGTGATCCATGGCGGTACCGGGTGGAAGTGGGGTACACGGATGGGCCCAAGGCCGACTGGCGGCAGGTCAAGAACTGGCAGGATGTGGGCTGGGACGACTACTACCCACGGACGGAGCCGGGCGGGTTCAGCGGATTCATGGGCCAGATCAAGGCCAAAGAAGGAGCGCTGACGCTCTACATTCGAGTGTGGAAGAAGTGGGGCGTGCCCTACGAAGAGATCGATGTGAACCTGGATGCGATCTCGCTGGTGGGCATGGTGGACCCGATGGGAAAGCCGATGCCGATGCAGGGCGAGATGATGGCTGAGTCCGGCCATCCGATGCAGCCCATGGGCGGCCCCATGGACGAGATGAAGATGGGCTCCATGCCGCTGAGTTGCGGTGGCCCGAGTCTGCTCTACAACGGCAGCTTTGAGAAGGGCTTCAATCCGGCGAGCATTGGTTACGTGGGCAAGGGCTGGGGCAGCTACACCAATGGCGGCGCAGCGAACTACGGCTTCTACGACGACATGTGGGAACCGGTCGTGGCCGACGGCAAGCACGCCCAGCTGATTGAGATCAACACCAAGGGAATCATGCCGGCCGACGGCGACCGCTATGCAGGGATCTATCAGCGCATCGGCAAGCTGGAAGTGGGCAAGACCTACGAATTGACGGTCCACGGCGTGCTGCGTGGAACGGGTGGAGAGGGTGGAGACCCGAACCGGTGGGAAGCCCAGGTAGGGTACAACTGGGGCGGTGACACCAACTGGGAGCACGTGAGCAACTGGCAGGGCATGGACCTGGGCGGCATCCAGAGTCGAACGGAGCCGACGAGCATCGGGACCTACACGGTGCGTTTCATGGCCAAAGAGCCGAGCATGGTGTTGTTCCTGCAAGGCTGGTTCAAGTGGGGCGAGACGAACCTGGAGATGGATCTGAACTACGATGCGCTGAGCCTGCGGGCCTGCGAGTCGGGCGAGATGAAGCCGGGTCATCCGGACATGGGCGGCGGCATGCCGCCGATGAAGCCGGAGCATCCGATTGCCACCATGTGTGAGCATGTGGTGAAGCCGGGCGACATGCTGAGCGGCATTGCCGAGCAGTATGGCACGACGGTAGCGGCGCTGATGCAGGCCAACAACATCAGCAACCCGAACATTATCTACGTGGGTCAGAGGCTGGTGATACCGGGCTGCGAGATGGGGATGAGGCCGACGCCTTACAGGGCTGAGGGCATGATGCCCCAAGACATGAACCAGGGCATGAGCGGCATGAACATGGGGAACGAGATGTCGCGGGGTGGCATGCCCCACGAGCAGATGCCCGAAATGCCGATGGAGAGAATGCCGGCAGGGACGATGGGCATGATGGCCCCGATGCAAAATCCGCCGATGCAGGAGATGATGCATCGAGTGGCGGCAGGCGAGACGCTGAACGGCATTAGTCTGCGCTACGGAGCGGACCCGTACGAGGTGGCGATGATGAACGGAATCAGCAACGCCAACTTCGTCTACGTGGGGCAACAGCTGCGGATGCCGTGAGAACCGGGGAATGGGGAATGGTGACTAGGGATTGGGGAATGGGTTAGGAACAAGCGACCGAATCCCCAATCACAAATCCCTGATCACCGATTCCCCAATCCCCCCTAACAATGATATCACCTGAAAACATATAGAAGGGGCGCAAGATCGTCTTGGTACTGGGGGGTGCTGGATCTTGCGCCCCCTTCGCGTCCAAGGGATGTGACGGGGTGAGTGGAATTGAATCTTGAATCGTAGGGACAGGTCAAAGACCTGTCCACAATACAGCCTTTGACAGAACCTTACGGGGACCGTGTCGTCAATGCATGTCGCTGATTCGCCGGCACAAATCGAAACATATCGTCGAAGAACACAAGCTCCGGGGCTTGCGGCTCGAACCGGCCGAAGGTTTCGCTGAGCCGATCATGGATCTGCTCAAATGTACGCTCGACCTCCGCTTGCTCGTCCAGCTCCAGCTCGATGAGGTTGTAGACCAGCGAAATGTGGTAGCCATAGGTGTCATGGTTGGCAAAGCGAACGCCGGTGGCTTGAGCCACGGCATCACGATAGTCAGCCAGTGTATTCGTGGTTGCGTCGTCCTCGGGGTCCAATGCAATCAGACCGGGACTACGCATGTGGCTGTAGCGCATTCGGATGGGAGCGGGCGTGGGAATAGGCGCGATGCGCTCCATGAAGAACCGATCTGTTTCCTCCAGAGAGGCTGTTAGCGGCAATCGGTCCGACCAGTTGGACGCTGTACGCACCTGATCGCAGAGCAACTCCATCACCGTCATGTGGAAGCTCGCAGGGGGCAGAAATGCATACTTGGCGCTGCAAGCCATGGCACGCAGCGCCTGCTGCGCCCACAGCGCTTCCTCATAGACGACAGGTTGCCGTTCCGGATCCACCGTACAGATGATCGTGTTGCCGGGAAACGTGCGAACGCTGCCGTCCTCATGAAATTTGCTGCCGACGGAGGGTGTGTATCTGGTTGGAGACATGGCGTTCCCTGTCAACTTCTGTGTTGAAAGACTGGACAAGGTGAGGGGGTGAGGGGGTGACGGGGTGACGGTTCACGTTGTCACCCTCTCACCCCCTCATCTTCTAGTCAAGCGGGCTCATCCAGCGATCTGTCCCGTCCCCTTCGGCCGCCCATCCCTCGATGGAACCGTCATCGCTGCGAATCTGGTACCAGTTGTAGCCGTTGGCCGCCTGTGGACCTGCCAGCACGGTGAACTGCGAACCTTGGCCGGCTTCGGTCAACAGTATGGCTCCGGTACCGGGCGATGCTCGCACCGAGAGCGGAATCGAGAGCACAACTCGGTCGCCGACGTTGGGTGAACGGTCAACTGGTTGGGCAGCGCCGACTTTCGGGCTCAGCCATTCAGTCTCGCCGTCGCCTGCCGCGGCCCAGCCGACATTGCCCTGGCCATCGTCCAACTGCCACCATGTGAAGTTTTCGGCCGTCGTCGGCCCTTCGATGATGTTGACGATCTGGTTTGCGCCGAGCCGGACCACCAATTGTCCGGATGCGGAAGGCGTCTGGCGCATATTAAGCCCCCCGGCGGCCGCCACACGAGCTGGCTGGCCGACGGCCAGCGCGGTGCCTGCCACAACAGTCGGCGTAAACGTCGGCGTCGGAGATGCGGCCTCGGGCGTGTCTGTGGCAACAGCCAGAATTGGCGTCGCCGCGGGCAAGCCAGCCTGTGCACCCTCTTGCGGGGCTGACCCCGGAGCGGCAGCGTTGACTTCGGCCGTGGGCGTGGGCGTTGGGCGTGGTGCAAAGCTGCCGCAGGCCAGCGCCGGCAGCAGCCAGATCAGCGAAACGGCAAAGAGCACTCGAATCTGCCAGCCAGTACTTCCACCACGGAGGCACGGAGATTTCACAGAGCACACGGAGGAAGAGCTTTCCCTCTGTGCATCCTCCGTGCCTCTGTGGTGATTATTTTCCCTTGACCAAATCATTCGTCGATCATCCATTGATTTCACTATAGCGTCACCGAGTACATCCAAAGGATCTCGTCGAGACTATCCAGCTTTGCAAGTATGGACGCTGCCGGCACTTCATCTGTTCCCAACGCCATGATCGCTTCGGTACGCGGTGCGCGTCGCCCCACGTGCATGAAGCTGATGTTGACATCGGCCTCGCCCAGCATGGTGCCGACTCGACCGACGATGCCCGGCTGATCCACATGGGAGGTGAGCACGATGGTGCCGGTGGCCGGAAAGTCGACCCACTGGTCGTTGATGCCGACAATGTGAGGCTCGCCACGCAGTATGGCCCCGCGAACAGTCCAGCGCGTATGGTTCGAGGTTGCTCGCAGGGTCAGCATCGAATCGTAGCTGATGTCCTCGCGCTGATGTTTCTTGCGTTCGATCAAGTTCAAGCCGCGACGTTCGGCCAGCAATAGTGCGTTGACCAGGTTGACGCGTGTATCGACGACATCGGAGAGCAGGCCCTTGATCACGCCGGCGTTGACATAGGTCAAGTCGAAATCGGCCAGATGGCCGTGGGCTGTGACCTCTACATCGCCCATCCCCTGTGCGCCGAGTTGACGTAGAAAGTGACCCAGCCGTTCGGCAAGATCGATATAGGGAATGAGGAACTCCAGATCTGCCGGCGGAATCAGCGGCGCGTTGACCGCGTAGCGGGCAGGTCTGTCGTTGAGCACGTCGACCACTTGCAACGCCACGTCAACGGCGACCTTCTCCTGGGCCTCGACCGTACTGCCGCCCAAATGGGGCGTGAAAATGACGTTCTCGCATTCACGAAGCGGATTGTCGGCGGGCAATGGCTCATCAACGAAGACATCGAGCGCCGCTCCAGCCACATGACCCGACTTCAGAGCCGCAGCCAGATCGGCTTCATTGACCACGCCGCCGCGCGAGACGTTGAGAATGCGCACGCCCGGCTTGGTCGTTTGCAGGCTTTCGGCATTGATCAGGTCGCGTGTTGTCTCTGTCAGTGGAACGTGGCACGTGATGAAGTCTGCTGTCGCCAAGAGATCCGGCAGTTTGACCAGTTTGACGCCACGTTGCTGTGCATATTCGGCTGTCACATAGGGATCGTAAGCGACTACCTGCATCCCTAGGGCGATGGCGCGCTGGGCAACTTCCTGGGCAATGCGCCCGAGCCCGATGGAGCCCAACACCTTGTTGCGCACCTCGACGCCCATATACCGGCTGCGTTTCCACTGGCCTGCTCGCACATGGGCACTGGCCGCCGGGATATTGCGCGCCAGCGCCATCAGCATGGCGATGGTGTGCTCGGCTGCCGCGACCACATTGCCGGTCGGCGCGTTGACCACGGTGACACCCGACTGGGTCGCCGCTTCAATATCGATGTTGTCGACGCCCACGCCAGCCCGCCCGATGACGCGCAGCCGTTTGCCGGCCTGAATCACCTCGGCCGTGGCCTTGGTGGCGCTGCGCACGAGCAGCGCGTCGTAGTCGCCGATGACTTCGATCAACTGCGCCGGCGTCAGATCGGTGCGGATGTCGATTTCAAGACCCTCCGCGTCAATGAGCGGTTTTAGGCCTGATTCAGCCAACGAATCGCTGACCAATACCCGATAGTTCATAGATGTTAGTCCAAAGTTCCTACTACATCCTGACGAGAATCGCTAGGAAAATCGTAGGTCCGGCTACCAGCCGGACGATGTTGCCAGTACCCGATCTTCTCTGGTGCATGGACGTTGTCACGCTATCAGCGTGACCTACGATATTCTTTGTCAGTTTTTGTGTCGCCTACCCCTACATCGTATCCGGTGCGCTAATACCGAGCAGCCCTAATACCTTGGCTAGCACGATCTGTGCAGAAAGACAGAGGTAGAGCCTGGCCCTGGTTAATTGCGGATTTTCCGCGTTGATGACGAGACAGTCTCGGTAAAAGGCCGTAAACGTTTTGGCTAGGTCGATGGCGTAATGGGTCAGATTGTGAGGCGACAGTTTTTCGATGGCCAATTCAATCTGCTCTTCCAACTCCATCATCTTGCGGATGAGCGCTAGCTCAGCCGGATCGGTCAGCAGCGAGAGATCGACATTGTCACCGCTCAATGCGTCGACATCAAACCCTTCGGTTTTTGCCTTGGCCAGCATAGATCTGATGCGGGCGTAGCTGTACTGGACGTAGAAGACCGGATTATCGCTGGTCTCGGTCACGGCCAGATCAAGATCAAAATCAATCGTACTCTCCGGGCCGCGCAGCAGTAGGTTGAAGCGCAGCGCGTCGGGACCTACTTCGTCGACCACGTCGTTGACAGTCACTAGGTTGCCGGCCCGCTTGCTCAGTTTGACCTCCTGGCCGTCTCGCACCAGTTTGACAAAGTCATGCATGACGATGGTCAGCCGATCCGGGTCGAGCCCGAATGCCTCCATCATGGCCGCCATGCGCGCCACGTGACCCTGATGGTCGACGCCCCAGACGTCGATCACCTGATCGAACTTGCGGACCAAGAACTTGTCGTAATGGTAGGCAATATCGGCGGCGAAGTAGGTCGGGTTGCCGTCCGACTTGATGACGACCTCATCCTTGTCGTTCTTGGGATAGTGACTGGCCTTGAACCAGACGGCTCCATCATGCCGGTCGATCTCGCCCCGGTCATCCAGGTAGCTGAGCGACTGCTCGACAAGCCCTTCGTCGTGAAGGCTCTGTTCGCTGAACCAGTTATCGAAGGTGACATTCATCTTGCCCAGTTCGGTCTGAAGCGCATCGACAACGATGCCTCGACCCAATGCCTGGATCTCATCTATGGCTGCTCGCCTGTCCATCGACAAGAATCGATCTCCTTCAGCGTCCAGGATCTGCTGTGCGTAGCCGATCATGTAGTCGCCCTGATAGCCATCCTCCGGGATGGGCGCATCCTGGCCGAGTAGCTGTGCATAGCGTGCGTATAGCGTCTGAGCAAAGAGTTCGAACTGGTTGCCGCTATCGTTGACGTAATACTCGCGCTGCACCTCGTAGGCTGCCGCCTCCAACACGTTGGCCAGCACATCGCCGAGCACGGCGTTGCGCGCACCGCCGTAGTGAACAGGGCCGGTAGGGTTTGCGCTCACATACTCAACCTGCCAACGCTGCCCCTGCCCTTGCTCGATATTTCCGTAGGTTTCACCCTGCCCAACGATTACGTCGACCTGTGACTGGATCCAGCTGTCTGCCAAGTAGATGTTGATGAAGCCGGGACCGGCGATCTCCACCTTGGACAGCGGATCGGCGATCTCGATGTGGTCGACGATGGACTGGGCGATCTGGCGAGGGTTGACCTTCTCGCCGGTCGCCTTGCGGATGGCCGCCGCAGCGACCATGGCGACGTTGTTGCTGTAGTCACCATGGCCCGCCTGCTTGGGCCGTGAAATCTCAACCGCCGGCATCTCGAATGCCGGCAGACTCTCATCTTCCTGGGCCGCCGTAATGGCCGCCTCGATGACTGACTTGATTGTATCTTTAAGCATATCTCTCTATGCCATCCTTGCTTTATATTGAAAAGCGATAGAACGCGGATTGGGCGGATCTGGGGCGCGCTTGTGGTGACCCACAGCGGGCAGGGACAAGCATATTGAAAACACATATTATCCGTGTCTATCCGCTCGATCCGTGATATCCGCGTCCTATCCTTACCCTACGCCGGCTCTTGATCGTACCAGTTCGGCCCGATCTCTACATCGGCCTTCAGCGGGACGTCCAGCTGATAGGCTGTCTCCATGGTCTCTTTGATCAGGGCTATCAGTGTTTCGCATTCGGCAGGCGGCGCTTCCAGCACCACTTCGTCATGGACCTGCAACAACATGCGGGCACGATAGCCCTCGGTACGCAAGCGAGTGTGGAGGCGGTCCATGGCGATCTTCATGATGTCGGCGGCCGTGCCCTGGATGGGCGCATTGATGGCCGAGCGTTCGATGGCCTGACGTTGGTTGTGGGGCAGCCGCGGGTTGCTCAGTTCCGGGAAGAAACGTTTGCGCCCCAGCAAGGTCTCTACATAGCCCTGCTCGTTGGCCATGACGATGGTCTCATCGATATAGCCGCGGATGCGCGGGTACATGGCGAAATATTGATCCAGGAACTGTTGCGCTTCCTTGGGGCCCATGTCGGTGCGGCTACTGATGCCGAAGGCGCTGGAACCGTAGACCGTGGCGAAATTGATGGTCTTGGCCACGCTGCGCTGACTCCGGTCCACCTCATCGATGGCCACATCAAAGAGCCGTGAGGCCGTGGCCACGTGAATGTCCAGGTCGGCGCGGAAAGCTTCTATCAGAGCCGCTTCCTGGGCCACATGGGCCAGCACGCGCAGCTCGACCTGGCTGTAGTCGGCAGAGACCAGCCGCCAGCCCTCGGCGGGCACAAATGCCTTGCGGATCTCGCGGCCCAAGTCGGTACGGATGGGGATGTTCTGCAGGTTCGGGTTGCTGCTGCTCATGCGACCGGTGACCGCGCCGGTCTGGTTGAAACTCGTGTGTACGCGGCCGGTCTCAGGGTTAACGAGTTGGGGGAGCGCGTCCACATAGGTGCCGCGCAGCTTTTCAAGCTGGCGTTGTTCAAAGATGATGGTCAGCACCTTCTGCTGATCCTCACTCAACTGGTCGGATCTGGCGGCCAGCTTCTCCAGCACGCCGACGGCGGTACTGTAGTTGCCCGATGACGTCTTCTTGAGGCCCTTGGTCGGGAAGGCCATCTCCTCAAAGAGTACCTGGCTCAACTGTTGGGTGCTGCGCAGGTTGAAGGAGTGGCCCACGATCTCGAAGAGGCTGTCGGTCAGCTCGACCAGGCGGCTGCCCAGGCGTTGCGACATCTCGGCCAGGAAGTCGACATCCACAGTGATGCCCGTCATCTCCATGTCGGTCAATACGCGGACGAGCGGTCGCTCGACCTCGTCGTAGAGCGGGAACATGCCCGATTCAACCAGCCGCGGCATCAGCTTGTCGAAGATCTGCAACGTGTAGTCAACGTCCGCGCCGCAATAGGCCCCGGCCTGGTCAATGTCGACCTTGTCTATGGTGATCTGTTTGCGGCCCGTGCCGATCAGTTCGGTCAACTCGGTCATCTGCACGCCCAGTTCGGCCAGCGCCTGGGCCTTCAAGCCCAGCGAGCGGCTGGACGGATCGAGCAGCCAAGCCATGGTCATGGTGTCATCAATCAGGCCGGCGACGTCAAGACCGTGGCGCAGGCAGACGGTCAGATCGTATTTGGCGTTGTGGGCCAGCTTGGGTAGATCGGCGTCGGCAAAGAAGGGCTGGAGCGCTGCTCGTACCGTCTTCCAGGGCAGTTGCTCGCCCTGTTCATGGGCGACCGGGATGTAGGCGGCCTTGCCGTGCGCCCAGGCAACGCCCAGTCCGACCAACGTGGCGCGCATGGCGTCTGTGCTGTCGGTCTCGACATCGAAACTGATTCGCTCGGCGGATTCCAGAACGGTGACAACCTTTGCCAGAGCTTCCGCGTCCTGGACCATCAGATAGTCGTTGGGCGGCGGCGCTTGCTCGTCCGAGACGACTTCATCACCGCCGAAGAGCGACATCTGCCCCGAGGTATCCTGGATCGATTCACCAGCGGCGTCGGGTAACTCCTTGAGCAGGCTGTGAAATTCCAGCACGCTGAAGATGGCAGCGACCTTCTCGCTGTCGTAGTCGCGCACGCGGCAGGCATCGGGATCAAAGGTCAGGTCCAGGTCGGTGACGATGGTCATGAGCCGTTCGTTGCGCCGCACCGCGGGCTCGGCGTCGATCAGATTCTGTTGCGTCTTCGGCCCCTTGATCTCATCTGCGTGGGCATAGAGGTTGTCCAGTGAGCCGTACTGCTTGAGAAACTTGATGGCAGTCTTGTCGCCCACGCCGGGAACGCCCGGGATGTTGTCCGACGAATCGCCGGTCAAGGCTTTGAGCTGAAGGAACTGTTCCGGCGTCATCTCGTAGCGCTGCTGGATTTCGGCCAGCCCATAGACAGAGGTCTTGGGCCGTGGCCCGCCGGACGTGTAGAGAATCTTGACGCGGTCATCGACCAACTGAAACATGTCGCGATCGCCGGTTAGGATCAGCACGTCTACATCCTGCTCGGCGGCGCGTTTGGCCAGCGTGCCCAGCACATCATCGGCCTCGTAGTCGGGCATGGTGATGATGGGGATGTTGAGCGCGGTCAGCACTTCCTGGATGCGCTCGATCTGGCCGCGCATGTCGTCGGGCATGCGTTCGCGCGTTGCCTTGTACTCTTCGAACTCAGCGTGTCGCCACGTGTCGCCAAGATCGAAGGCCACGGCTACATACTCGGGCTTGTACTCCTTGAGCACGCTGAAGAGCTTGCGCGTGAAGCCGAAGACCGCCGCGGTCAGTTCGCCCTCGTGGGTCGAGAGCGGCGTCTTCATCCCAAAATAGGCCCGATAGGCCTGAGAGTGGCCGTCGATCAGCAGAAGTGTTGACATGATTGTCCGTTAAGAAAGAGAATAGTTTCAGAAGAGCGAATTAGCCACAGAAAAACACAGATGGACACGGATAGGTCGCAGATGGCAAGAAGCTACTGGAGCAAAACAGTTCTACTGCTTATCAGTGACCTATCTGAGCATATCTGTGTTCATCTGTGACTCTACTGCAAAAAGCCTTTTCTTGACACGAATGGTCACGAATTTACACGAATTATGTGGTCACCCCAGAGAGAACATTCGTGATAATTCGTGTAAATTCGTGTCAAGATCCCTTTTTGCAGTAGAGTCATCTGTGGCTGATCATTAGCTATGCAATGGCCGCCTACTCGATGGTCAACTCGCCTCGCTCGACCAGTTCGCGCACCTGGGGAATCTTGATGACGGAACGCAGGGTGCGCAGGGTTCTGCCCGCATCCAGACGACAACGCCCGCTCGGCATTTCAAGGATGTAGTTGTTGCTCGAGTGGTTGACGAGCAGGACCACATCGTCGGGGTTTTCCTGCCAGGTGTTGCCGTTGTACTGTTGCTTCGCCATCATGCGTTCCTTGGTTGGTTGGAAAACGAACGGGACCATTCGTCTCTTGGTCAAGCGAGCCGATGACGCCCGTCTGCGTATACGCAAAATCCTCTGGGTATTCTACAAGCCGCCCAATTTTTTGACAAGAAAACGTCCAGGGGGATGGAGAGGAGTTACCAGTTTTCTGGTTCTCGGAACGCAACTATCTTTGTGCCGCGTCGGCATTGTGGGCGGCGAGGAATGTCTTTGGCAGGTAAACTGGCAGACTTGCTGACGTGAAATCCCGAACATTGCGCGTGATGATAGCGTCTAGATCTGTCAAAATCGCAGATTCATGGAGAACCGCATCTTCGAAATCATCTATGGAGGAATTCAAGGCAGAATTGAGGACGACGTGATCAACTTCGGCAATTCCAAACACCTTCAATAAGTCGCCAATGGCTTCACGGGAGCGACTAGCATCGCTTGCCTTTTCCAGCAGATATGCGATTGTTGTCACTGTGGTAGCACACAAGTATCCGTGGATTCTTTCTTGCTCAATCAGACCCATCAACTCGGCGGCATCATGAACAAAAGGCTCTCTGGCTAGCAGCACATCGAGCACGACATTGGTGTCCAGAAGTACCCTCACTGATGTTTTTCCTCTAAGTGACGGTAGTAGTTGTCCTCGTCGAGCTCTATGTCTTTGAATCTGCCGACCAAGGATCTCGTTATCGGTGGAAGTTGCTCAGTGTACGGCTCTATGTTTTCTCTGTCTGTTAGCAGAAAACCGAAGTACTCAGAAACCAGTTTCGATAACGATGTGTCATTGTGACGTGCGTAATTCTTCGCATTCTGAATCAGCTGCTTGTCAAGCCGGAGTGTTAATTTTGTCTGCATGGTAGCCTTCTGCACTTGCTCTTCAGGTAGCCCAAAATACTATGCACGTATTCGTGTTGCATAATTGTACGTCATTGTTGGTTGAATGTCAACCAATAGGGCTTTCTATTATAGAGCAGTCGCATCCAATTTCCAGAGTACGACCTTGCTGCGGAAGGGTTAAAACCCGCTGCTAACAACGAGAAGCCGGAGAACCCTCAGGATCCTGCGGCTAGACGCTCAGCGCCTGGACCCAGAGAGGGTACCCCGCTTCTCGCTGTCAGTAGACGGATTCCATCCGTTCTGAACCGGTTTTGACACGATTGCCCTGCCTTCCAGTACAAGCGGTCTGGGGATACGATCCGGCCGCTACTCGATAGTTGCCGGATCGTCTGAGGACATACGGAAATCAATTTCCTGCGGCACGGGGAACTCGCGACGCACGCGAGCCTGCAGCGTTTCATCGACGGACCGGCCTTCCTCAGCGCAAATTCGTTGCTCGTGGAACTCGAACCAGAGCTGGGACAGCGAGCGCTCGCCCTCCCGTAGATCGGCGACGACGGGCGGGTCGGCGAAGATACGCTCAACACGGCCAAAGTCCTCGATGGCCAGCGCTGCCTGGGCTTCGAGCAGACGGATGCGCCCGGCATTGCGGACAGAATCGGGCAGGTCGGCCAGAAGCGCGAGCCATTCGTCGGGCCGCTCCGATTGAATCAACGCGATACCACACTCGGCGGCCAATGGTTGCAGCGAGGGACGTTGGCGACAGGCAGCGACATAGCCGTCGGCAGCCGCGGACAGTTCGCCTTCAAGCTGGGCGAGTAGGGCGAGATTGCGTCCAGCCCACGGTGTTGGGTGGAGATCCATCGACGTGATCCAGGCAGATCGGGCCCCGTCAAAATTGCCGACATGGTAGCGCATCACACCCAGCTGGTACCAGGCTGCCCAATTCTGGCTGCGTCCATTGGCTATTGACTGCTCAAGCAGGGCACGCCATTCGCCCTGAACCACATAGCCCAGAGGTTCGACGTCCGGATCGAGGTCGGGGAAGGCGCCATCATGCAACAGGGCCAGCCAGGGCGCTTGCTCTTCGTCCAGATCTGCTTCAGTGAGGGGGGCGCTCTTCACAGCCAATACTGGATTGCCGGTTGCCTCAAGTCGAAGCTGCTCCAGCATGCCCCAGCCGGAGCCGGATTGGAACCGTTCTACTGGTGCGTTGTGGGTCCAGCCGGCACTGGCCTGGTGCTCGGCCTCCAAGTCGGCCTCAGAGATCAGGGAGTCCAGCGGCCCCCGCACGGCCTGCTGTGCCGCTGTCCAGTCCTCGCCATGGATATCGTCTGCATCGGCTTCCATCAACCCGTAGGCTTCAAGCCAGGTCCACTCTGCGTGCGGCGGCATGCGTAGGTGTTCGGTCTGGGTACGGGCGAGGCCGGCCTGGATCTCGAGATAGGTCACGCCCCGCTCTGATAGGAAGGTCTGCCAGGTGCGTCCGCCGGAACCCATGCCCCAGAGAAAGAGCTTGCGGCCCTGGAGCCGAGGCGTTGACGCCTGGATCAGCCCTTTCCCCTGGCCGTCCAGCGCCGTGATCCAATGCCTTTCGCCGTCGGGAATGTGGAAGAAGAAGTCGGCGGCACGCGACACGTTGGTCGTGTAGGAGACGTCAGTGCCGTCGACTTCAGGAATCGGGGCGACGAAGAGGCTGCCGGCCTGATAGCCGAAGCTGTAGGCTGATGTGGCCGGCGCGATGACACGTGTCTCCGGCGACTCGGGTGCGGCCATGTTGGACCACCAGTACATGGGCGTCTCTTCATCGTGGGGGTTGGTGATGCGCACACGCACAAAGAGCACCGGCGATCCGTCGGGCAGATAGGCGTCGATCTGGAAGGGGGTGCGGCGAATGCGCTCCCACTCGTACATTCGTAGGACCGGCGTGCCGTCGTCGCGTTCAGCACGGGCTGCGAAGAGGGGCGAACAAGTGAAGGGGCAGTGGCCGATTGTGCCGATGTTCCACTCGACGCCGCCGCTGAACCAGGCATTGCGGATGGCCAGATTGGCGGGCTGAAAGACGGGATTGACGCTGAGCAGTTCCCGGTCGCTTGGCTTGTGGTAGAGCGACCAGAGGCGCCCGCCCATCTCCAGCAAGAAGGTTGCGCGCAACGTTTCGTTCTCCAGCACGGCAACGCGGAAATCACGCGGGACCTTGTTACGGTCGTAGCGGTCTTGCATGGTGTAGGGCAGGGGCGTGTCGACGCGGCCGTAGGTCATGTTGCGCACCATGTCATCAGGCACGCCGGGCGCATCGGTGATCTCATGCACATCGCGTGCCGGTTTCAAGGGCGGCAGGGGGTTCTGCGGTCCGAGATCTGCCGCCGGCATGGTCCATGTTTCAAGTCGCAGTTCGCTCATTTGATCGTCCTTTTAGAAGTAGTTGTTTGTTGTACTCGGTGAACCGGAAAAGATGATCCACGAAGGGACACGAATTGACACGAAGAGGAATCTCGCTTTTCACCAAATCGTGAACTGCTGATACTTCCGGATAGCCGTGATCCTTCATGTTTCTTCGTGGATCATCGATTTTTGTGCGCCCGCCCAACGGATGCATCCTGACAGTAGCGCCGCCGAATTCCGTCTACGATGTTGTATCACTATACCGTAATTCACCTTAGTTTGTAGACTCGTCAATTAGGAGATCATCATCAGTACTAATCGTGAGAATGCACCGCAAACGAGCGAAGCGAAGGTCAATGAATTCGAGCTTGGCCTCTATTCCTTTGCCGAGTTGACGCCCGATCCGCGGACCGGCGTCAAGATCAGTCCGGCCGAGCGGCTGGCCAATTTGGTCGAGAGTGTTGAGCTGGCTGAACAGGTGGGCCTGGATGTTTTTGGCCTGGGCGAACACCACCGACCCGACTTCGTCTCCTCGTCGCCGGCCGTGATCCTGGCGGCCATTGCTGCGCGGACGAAGACGATCCGGCTGAGCAGCGCGGTTACCGTGCTCAGCTCCGATGATCCGGTACGTGTCTTTCAGGACTTTGCGTCGCTGGATCTGCTCTCCAACGGCCGTGCCGAGATCATGGCAGGACGTGGCTCGTTCATCGAGTCGTTTCCGCTCTTTGGCTATGATTTGAACGACTACAATGCTCTGTTTGCAGAGAAGCTGGAACTGCTGCTCGAACTGCGCAACTCAGAACAAGTCACGTGGAACGGCAGACATCGGGCGGCGCTTACTGGTCAAGGTGTCTATCCACGCCCAGTCCAGGATCTGCTGCCGGTCTGGGTGGCTGTGGGCGGCACGCCCGAGTCGGTCATGCGCACGGCTACGCTGGGCCTGCCCATGGCGTTGGCCATCATCGGCGGCATGCCGGAGCAGTTTGGCCCGATGGTCGATCTCTATCGCCAGAGCTGGCAGCGTGCCGGCCATGCTGCAGGCGATCTGCGCTTGAGCATCAACTCCCATGGCTACATCGCCGACGGCTCTCAACAGGCCATCGACGAATCGTTCCCGTCCTTTGAGCTGGTCATGAACAAGATCGGGCGTGAGCGGGGCTGGGCCGCGTATGACGAAAGGGGCGTTCGAGGCGTCCTGTTCGTTGCGTGGCGCGAACTTCGTGGGCAGCCCCGATGATGTGACCGAGAAGATCCTCTATCAGCACGGGATCTTTGGCCATGATCGGCTGCTGCTCCAGCTCAGTGTCGGCACCATGCCGCATGACAAGGTGATGCATGCGATTGAGTTGTTGGGGACCAAGGTTGCGCCGGTGGTGAAGGCGGAGATTGCGCGGAGGACGGGCCGATAGACGAAACGAGACCGTCGGGGTCATCTGGAACGTAAGGATCTGACGCCGATTTTGGCCAGTGTGAATATCGGGCTGTAAGTACAGCCACAAAGGAGTTTCCTGTCGTTAAAAAGACACGTTCCAATTAACACATTCTTTGACGGAATCACAGGCCACACCTTTTTGGTTCCGGCTTGTCCGGGTTAGGCGTATTTCACCGGGAAATTATTCTGGAGTTTTCGCATCTTTCGCCACGTTTTTGACATTCGATTCTGCGAAGTACTCGCGTCGATACCGAGTCTGGAATGGTGGCTCCAGCAATCGTTCTCCAAGAAAGTACACGATCCAACCAAATATGTAAGTGAATGCCACAAATACGAACAGCAGATAGAATGACAGTTTTGATACGATCTCGATTGTCTGTATATTGATCGAACCAGCGGGGATCACCCCAAATGTCAACAAGCCGATCCAAACCATCGACACTGAACCGATCAAAAAGATCTCTATGAAAAGGGCTGTCGTTGTGACCCTTTGATACCTACTATACTGAATGACTCGTGAAGATCGGTCCGACGATGCAGATTTGTCGTATCATTTGGTGCTGGCAAATATGTTGTTGGCGTTAGCGGCCAATGGATGGCTTCACACGCCAGTCTTCGCAATAACCGTTTCCGTAACTGTTGTTCCTTGCTCTGTTGGGTACGGTTGGATCAATATTGATGCGGGAATCCCCGTCCCGTTCTCCAGCCGGCGGATCATAGACAAGGTCAAAGGCCGTTTTCGATTGAGGATTTCGGAAACCCGTGCACGCGATCCGATGAATGGCTCCAAATCCTTGCGCACCAAGCCCCGGCTTTCCAGGTAATATTCGAGCGCGTCTATCGGATCTGGATCTGGCAGATCATAGTGTTCAGCCTCGTATGCCTCAATGAGCGTAGCAAGAACGTCGAGCTTGTCGCACTCGGGCGTATTGGGTTCAGCATCAAGCAAGGTTTCGATCTCGGCCAACGCTGCCTCATAGTCGATTTCAGTTTTTATTGGTCGGATTTCCATCTTCACTCCGTCAAATCGTCAGTACATCAATGCGATCGTATTCTGCATGCGTGCCCACAAACCGGATATAGACAATGCCGGTATTGTAGTGAATCTTCGTAACAATTCGGTATCGATTGCCTTTGATGTTGAAAACCACTCTGTTGTCTGGCAGAACGGCATCATCTCCATAAGCTTTCTGGACGTCTCTCGGCGTCTTCCAGTCTGCGCGCTCAATGTCTTCAAGCCAAGCCTGCAGCGGACGCTTTACATCTGCGTGTCGTTCCCAACACGCTCGGAGGATTTTCTTCGAAATGACGCGCATAACGAGATTATAGCACGCTCCCGTCTTGGGATCAAGGGTAGTCTCAGTCGGTTTCGCGAATGGATTTCTGAATGGATATTAAGGGTAGGGAACTGGTCTCAGGCTTGACTACAACGAAGGGGTGCTACGAATTGGCTACTTGCACAGAATCAGAGACTTCTGTACAATTCATTTGTACGTTACTGGGTGGAAGCGAATTGGAGTCGGGAGGTTAGAATGATCGATGTCGGTATCAGTGAGTTTCGCGCCAACATGAATTCGATACTCCAGCAGGTGCAGAACGGCGAGGTTGTCTCTCTGTTGCTGCGCGGCAAAGAGATCGCCAAAGTTGTGCCGCCAAATTATGCGCAGACTGCCGCACGACAGGAATTGGAGGCGCTGCGTCAGAGCGCGGTCGTAGGGGATGTACTGGCGCCGATTGATGAAGAGTGGAGCGCAGCGGGTAAGTCATGATTGCGGTTGACACCCACATTCTTATTTGGGATGCGCTATCGCCCAGTCGTCTTTCCGCGGCGGCCGTCGACGCAATGGCCGCCGCCAATCAAGACGGTGGCATTGCCGTTGCCGACATTTCCCTGTGGGAGATCGCCATGCTGCTCCAGAAGGGACGTGTTCAGGTGGCCACGGATTGCCGCACTTTTTTGAATCTGATTCTGCAGGCTAACCAAATACGGGTACAGCCCATAACGCCACAGATTGCCGCACTTTCAACCGAATGCCTATCCACGATCAACGCCGATCCGGCAGATCGCCTCATCGTTGCCACGGCGCTCGCCGCCGGCGTGCCGCTGGTGACAGCAGACCGCAATCTACGCAATTCAGATGAGATCAAAACGATCTGGTAACTCCTGGATCGGCCCGTCATCCCAGACCTGTACCTCGACATACCGCTCCGGCCCGAACGCCCCATCGGCGTTCCAATCCTGGGGCAGTCCGTACTTCTCGATGATACCCGCAATTTCGGTCAGTGTGTAGACCGTGCGCCGGTACTCCCGGCCGTCGGTGACGCGGGGGCTGAAGGTGGGGAAGAGGTCGCCGTAAGTGAACGAAAGGGTGTCGGGCGCAAAGGCGGATAGCGGCAGGCGCACGTAGGCCGGTTCTTCATACCAGGTCTCCAGCCAGGCACATAGACCGACGACCATGCTGTGTGGCACGGTCCGCTTGGGCTTGCCGCCTTTGGCGATGAAGAGGCGGCGGGCAAGCTGCTCAAGCTCTCTGCGACCTTCCAGGTAGCCGTCAACGCGTTGCGCAGCCATCGTTGTGCTCTCGGCCTTGAGGGTGTCGAGCACACGCTGAGCCTCGGCAATAGGCAAATCCGAGAGGTTGAGGAAGGGCCCTCTGCGTTGCTCGTAGTAGTGGTAGAGATCCGGAAATGCTGACATGCCGCACCACACCTTGACTTGTACCATGGGGCTTTCCTGTAGCTGCTGCTCAGGGATTGGGGAATTCTGAGATTCGTGAGTGAACCGCAATCTCCCAATCTCAGGCCGAAGGCCCAAATCTCTCATACTCGGAAACCACGATCTCGTCATGCCCTCAGTTCAGTCAGGCAACATAGCCTGTGTGAACCGTATTGTGCTGAATTTTTCCGGATAGTGATTGTCGTCGGTGCCGACTGGGTCCAGCGCCCACCCCACGCTTATGTTCTGGCCGTTGATCGGCAGCATTTCGTAGCGACCCAGAAAGAACTTCCAACTGTCGCCCTCGGCGGGAGGCGTAGCGCGATTTCCGGCAAGTTCCTTCATGCCTGCCCACGGCAGCACGATCATCGCGGTCCAGCCTTTGCCGACCACAGATGGGTCATTCAATACGCCGTCGATGTGTACGAAGCTCTGAAGGCCAGGGAAGTCCCAATTGCGGAATGCCCAACGGTTTCCCCGTGGATGCGAACCGCGCCAGAAATAGTGGCCGGTTCGGTCGTGATTGCCGCCAAAGGTCAAGGCACCATTGCTTAGGATATCAAACTGTTCGTATTGATTCCATCCGTTCTTCTCGTAGACATCCTGCCAGATATAGAAGACTTCATAGATGGTGTTCAATGCGCTCAACTGGAATTCGTAGTAGCAGTCGCCGCCGTCGATGAAGACTTCCAGATCATTTTCGAACCACAGAAGTCCATCCCGCTCGGGGATGGTTGCGTGGGGGAACGGTTCTTCACACCAGAAGCCGATGTAGAGATTCTCACTGTCGTACAACATCGCAGCTCTGGTATCGTAAAGTCCGGGATTGCCGCCGATCACATCAACGAAACGTCTGGTTTTGGGCGCGTTCTGCCATGCCGGGTGATCCAGTTTTCCGTTCAGCGGTATGGGCTCATTCACTTGATAACAAAGGTATTGGGTGCTCATCGTATCTCCATGGGTATCTTCTTGGCAGGCGGACAAAGACGCGAAATTTTGTGAATCTACTGCCTGTGCGGCGCCCACAGGCCAAGCCGGCTATCCGCCAGGGTTTCGTGCTACTCTATGTCGAGATTTAGTCTGTGTAGAGATCCTCAGCTTTCAACAAGTCGGCATTATTCGCGTGCAGAACGCCTTCTCTTCCGATGGCGGTTCGCCTATAATGGGACTATGCTACCCACGCCAAAGCTAAGGCTACCTCAGAATTTCGACGGTTGCCAGCTGGGGTGTACTGTGGAAAGGGTGCCGCGACCGTCGCATACAACTTATTCCATTGGTACGACGATGGGTCGATGCGCTTCATAGACTGCCTCATTGCCGTTGAAGAATCTGCGCTGTGGGAAAACACCGTCCGTGACGCCGACAACCCTTCACTCATCCCTTTTTACAGCAGAGTCATATATCGTCAGGAGCAGTACAATGACAAACGAATTTGCCGTTTTCGTCAAACCTTGGAAGGGATTGTCGCTGCCTGAACTGGCGGCCCATGTCAAGCAACTCGGCTTTGACCTGATTGAACTGCCGGTACGTCCGGGATTTCTCTGTGAGCCGGACAACATCGAGGACCAGTTGCCGCAGACCGTATCCATGTTGGCGGAGCAGGGTGTGCGCGTGCTCAATGTCACCGTCTCGCTTCCTCTGGACGATGAACGACTCTATGCTGCCTGTGCCGCGGCCGGCGTCAGCATGAACCGGGTCATCTTCAATCGAAACGGCAAGGACTATTGGGCAGCAGAGGACGATGCGCGAAAGCAATTGGATCGTGCATTGCCTTTCTGCGAACGCTATGGAGTGCAGATCGGCGTGCAACATCACTGTGGCAGTTCAATGCCGGTCAATGCCATGGGCCTGCACAATCTGGTCAAGGACTACGATCCGGCGTATGTCGGCGCAATCTGGGATGCCGCGCACAACGCACTGGAAGGCATGGAGCCGGAACCGGCACTGGACGTCGTTGAGTCCCATCTCTGTGTTGTCAACCTGAAAAATGCCTTCTGGCAGCGAGTCAGTGCGCCAGAGGCCAAGGTGGCTGAATGGCGACCCGTCTTCACGTCTGGACCACAGGGGCGATCTTCGTGGAAACGAGTGGCCGACAAGCTCAGGGAGTTGGCATACGACGGCCCGATCTGCTTTTCTGCCGAGTACACGGATGCAGACGCTGTCGATCGCCTGATCGTGGCCGACCTTGCCTTTGCCACCAGTCTGTTTGAGAGCTAAAAGAGGGAAAACTGACCCCTCGAAACTGGCCGAAGTCGATCCTTGAAGGAGTTTGAGATGCGCAGAAAATCAGAATTTACGCTCCATCAAAGGCGCTGGAATCTAGGTCAGGACGACGATGGCCATGCCGTCTGGCGGGAAGAGATCGTTGCGCGTACCGTCCAGGCTTGCCGCACGGCGATCATCGTTTGCGATATGTGGGACCGCCATTGGAGCCGGGGCGCGGCCGAACGAGTGAATGCGATGGCGCCACGCATGAATGGGGTGCTGAAGGCGGCACGTAACAAGGGCGCACTGATCATTCATGCGCCATCCGACACGCTGTCCTTCTACGAAGATGTACCGGCGCGTCGGCGGATGCTGGCGTTGCCGCCCGATGGAACCGCCCGAGGAGATGGAGCTGCCTGTTCCACCCTTGCCGATCGATGATTCAGATGGGGGATCGGACACTGGGGAACTCGAGATTCATTATCCCTGGACCTGTCAACATGCAGCCATCGAGATCGATGACGAGCGTGATCTGATCTCGGACAACGGGCTTGAGGTCTATGCGGCGCTCGGTCACTATGGTATCGAGCAGGTGATCATCATGGGCGTCCACACCAACATGTGCGTGCTCAATCGCTCATTTGCCATCAAGCAACTGGTGCGCTGGCGCGTGCCTGTTGTGCTGGCGCGAGATCTGACCGACGCTATGTACAACCCGGCCATGCCGCCCTACGTGAGCCACGATGAGGGAACACAACTGGTGATCGGCTACATCGAGCGCTTCTGGTGTCCCACGATTGCGAGTGCGGACCTACTCTAGCGGCCAAACCAAATGTCACATACCGGTCAGGAAGCGTTGAGCCGTGTCCATCAGTTCGGACCACTCTGGAAGTCGGCGCAACGAGGCCAATACCGGCTCGTTGCGCAGCTGGTCGCTGTCATCATATCCGTTGTCGATCGCCAGCTCCAGTTGACGCAAGGGCCGCCGATGCATCGCCGGTTGTCGCCAGGCAACAGGCCATGTTGTAGTGCGTCCATGGCAGCCAATTGGCCACAAAGCGTGACGAATCGACATCCGGGTGACCATCCTCGATCATCTGGAAGCCCGTTGCATATTCCACCACGGCGGCCTCAGGCTGTCCGAATTCAAACTTGAGCATATTGCCGCGCACGAAGTGATTGTCGACGCGATTGAACCAGGCATGGTAGATGGGATGCTCGACGGTCTGGCGAAAGCCGACCTTGAGCGCGGTCTTGGCCGAGGCGATATTGCTACTCCAGCAGTGCCAGCCCACATAGTCAGCGCCGCTGTCAAGACAGGTTTCGACCATGGCGGCAGTGGCCAGCGTGGCAAGGCCCTGCTTGCGATAGGTCATCGTCCGTGTGGATGCCGACCTCCACGGCATTGCCGGCTGCATAGTCGCCCATGCACCAGCTCACGATGTGGTCGCCATCGAGAATCGCGCAGCCGATGCCAGCGCCCATCAGCGGTTTCATGGCATCATGCGATCCGCTGCCCCAGCCACGAAGTCTCTCGATGTTGACCAACTCGTCCCGCATCAGCAGTTCATCATCGACCAGCCGCATCTCGTAGCCGTCGGGCAGCTGATGTGCGCCAGTCGATGGCCGGCGTACTGGTCGATCACGAAATGCTTGCGCAGATGGCGCATAGGTGATGCGGCAGCCAATAGGGTGCCGAACTGCGCCTCCCATGCCTCGGGATGCCAGTTGACGAGCAGTTCGACCATCCCGTCTGTTGCCCTGCCGGCGGGAAGGAGCGTGTCGGCTGATCAGGGACCGCAAGCCCTCCACGACCTCTGGATCGGAACAGTCTCCGGCCAGGTACCAGTTGCCCTCAACCTGTTCGCAGATCAGAGCAACGGTCGGGCTGGCGGCATCATCGGCGAAGATCTGGCCAGGGCATTTGCCCTCGATGACAGCAAACAGATTGAGGTGATACCAGAGGCCATCGAAGAGGCTGCGAACGCCTTCAAAGTGGGCTGGTTTCAGTTCAGCAATCATTTTCTATCTCCGTGTCTCCTCCAACGCATCCAACACGATCGGCAGCGATTCTTTCCAATTGCGCGGATAGTGTTCCGATACTTCGAAGGCCAGGCCGCGTCCGTCGGGCGATGCCTCGGCAACCCGGCTGAGCACTTCGTCCTTCAACTCCTGCGGCGGCAGTTCATAGCAGCCGACGTTGAGATTGGACCAGAGCAACTTGTCCGGCCAGGCCGCTCGACAGTCGGCCAACGTCATGTCACCCTCCGGCGGCGGCGTCACCGACTCGATCAGGTCCATGGGCGCAGCGGCGACAAGATCTTTGACCGCCGACAATTGCCCATCATAGTGGGTGCCCACGATCTTGCCGGCCTGCTGGAGCCAGGGAAAACACTCATCGTAGACCGGTGAGAGCAGCTGTTTGTAGCGCTTGGGCCCTAGCGTCTCGGCGGTGAAGTTTTCCAGGACCGAGACAAATCGGCCCGGACCGCCGGCGACCAACTCGGCTCTACGACGATAGTTGGCCAGCAGCGCAGTGTACAGTTCCATCATCTCCTTCTCAAGATCGAAGAGATGGAAGGCATAGTTCTCCAGACCGACGAGATCGACCAGAACAGTCTGATTGGGCGTACGGCCGGTTAGGGAGAGCGGCACGCAGTAGGGCGGCAGTTCAGCGACCTTGGCTTCATATTCCTCGTACGCGGGCTCAACTTGGATCTGCTTGGCAACGTAGGTCATCACCGCGTAGTCTTGAGCGGTCTCCAGATAGAACTTCTGCCGCCAGTCATCCTCGAATAGTTCGTACACTTCGCCGACCGGCGTCACGATGCTGCGCCGTTTGAGCGCTTTTCCATCCTTCTGGACAGTCTCCTCTCGAAATTCGACGTTGTCACCCCAGCTATCCTTCGTCGTGGCCAAATGCCAGGTGACACCCATGCCCTTGTCAAACAGATTTTGCCAAGCGGGATCGTGCTCCGTATGACGCCATTCCCACTGGTAGATGGTGAAGGGGATCACGTCTGGGCGTTCGCCGGCCCAAAAGGCCTCCAGCCGTTCACGAATATTCACGCGGCTACTCCACTCCAAATTGGGCGAGTCCCTGCCGAATCTCCGCTTCTCGTTCGGCCGGGGCTGCAAAAATGTGATATTGAATGCCGTTCGACGTGCCGATCTGCTCGGTCACGGCTTGGATGGCGGCAAATTCGCCGCTGATCAGTTGGATGCGTTTGCCCGCAGCATGGATGGCCTGGTAGATCTCGGGCCAGTTCGAACAGTCCGGCTTGCCGTCGCCATGGATCCACTGCACGCCGTCCAATTCATCGATCGTCAGCAATTGCTCCAGATGGGGAATCTGGCCGACACCGTCAAGGTGGTAGAAGGTGCGTGGCAAGCGTCGACAGGTCGCCCGAAGCTCGGGCAACACAAACTGGCCGAACATGTCGGGGCTGATCATGTACGAGAAGTCGGATTGTAGGATGTAGGAAGGCGAATCGCTATAGATGCCCGACCAATCCGAATAGCCGGGATTGACCGGCTGGAGCACGGCGTTGATGGCTGCGTAGGCCTGATGCCAGGCCTCGTGCGCCTCCCACGCCAACCGTTCGACTTCTTCCGGATAGTCGATCAGGTCGAAGAGCAGCTTCTCGGTCGTGCGGAAGGTAGCCGGGACATCCAGATTGCCGCCCAGGTCGGTCATGCCGACCAGCACCTGGCCCTGCCAACGTTCCATGGCTGCGGCGCAGATATCCAGGATGCGATTGAGCCATATGCTGTCGGGATCAAACTGCAGATGAATCTCGTGGATCGGCCGATCATCCGGCGGCCAGAACCATACACGGCCGGTCGAGTTGTCCAGTTCCGCGCCCATCATTGCGGCGAGAACGCCAGGCCCAAAGCAGTCCATGTTGAACCAGGGATAGGCATCGCCCAGAAAATGATAGCGTGACATCTCGTAGTCGATGCGGTCAACGATCTCTTCGGGAGACCACGAAAGATCTGTGCATGTAGCCTGGGAAAGCAATGGGGCGCCGCAGGCTGCGGTCGCCCAGGATCGCGGCCGGCGACAACAACGGGGATGATCGGACGCTCAAGGTCGCCGGACCACCAAGCATTATAGGTGTTTCGCACTCGATCCCAACGCCCGGGATCAAAATCGATAGGCATTTCAGATCCTTCCATGTTTCTGAGCGGCTATTTTCACCACAGAGATTGATTTCACGAGGTCCACAGAGGTCACGAAGAAAACTCAGCCGAAAATGGTCCCGAAACCATCTGTGTCTTTTCCTTTTTCCATCTGTGTAAGTCTGTGACAAAAATCCTCACGCCATCATCAAAAATCTGCCGATTTCAGACACCCCACACTGATCGAGCCTCCTCCATCGATTGCACCGGTTTGCCCTGTGCTGTGTGGCCTGTTCCGTTCTTGCGCCAGCGTGCATCCACAGGGTCGCAGGCGGGCTGGAAGCGGATGTCGCAGCTGAGGCGGAATCGATTGGTGAGGTTTGTGGTCGAGGCGTGCATGGTATGCATACCGAAAAGGATGACATCGCCGGCCCGGTAGTCAGTCGTCGCCCACTGACCACCGAATTTCTCGACGATCTCCATGGGATCCTTGGTAAACCAGCCCTCGATCAGATCGCGGTCGACGTCCATCTGCCCATAGGTATCGCGAATGGGTGCAAAGCTTTCGAGATGATTGGAGCCGATGCACATGGCCAGCGTGCCCTGGTTGACAGGAATGTCGCCGAACGGGATCCAGGTGGTGTGGAGGTTCGTTGAACCGCGGCCCATGTAGACAAAGTCATAGTGGGCGCCGGTGTACTCCTCATTGCCGACACCGCGCAGCCATTTGTAGTGGTAGGTCAACGATGGTTCGCCGAAGTAGGTGTCGTAGAAACTGGTCAACTCCTCGCCCTCAAGCACATCCAGCACATCCTCATGATGGGCGATGCCCTTGATACCCATCATCTGTGGACTGCGTCCGCCCATGACGCCTTCAAGCAGCGGTGTATCGGGCACAAGCGCGCTCTGCTCTTCCATGTAGGTCAGGATGGTCTCACGTGCGCCAAGTACTTTCTTCCGGTCGATCAGGCCGCGCAGCAGCAGATAGCCGTCTTCGTTCATGCGTTCATGCAGTGCCGGCACATCGCCCAGCAGATCATTGCTGTCGCGCAGTTCCAGATATCGGCGCTGGGAAATTCCATATTACGATAGCCAAATCGGATGTTCATAGACGTTCTCCTCAGTTCAAAGATGTGGGTCAAAAAGCTGCCTAAGGCAGTACAGCATGGCGCCGTGACAAGCCAACGCGCCAAAGCAGGAATCGGTCCATGTAACAGATGTTCAGATAGTGATCCGTCGTCGATTGGGCGAGCACAGGTACGAGCACCATCTTGTTCTGAGTATCTATAGCAGAACGGTCCGGATACCGTCTAGATTTGCCCATTGCGTTTCAAATCGTGTCCGCAAGATTCGACTGTATACCGGCGACAACGCTCCAGATATCCTGGCCGGTTAGGTCTGCTATCGTTTCCACTGTATCGAACTCGACCAGGCAGGCTACTGCTTGTCTACGCGTATCCGCTTCGGCTGCAGGATGATCAGCCACGTAACGCAATAATGCAGTGGCCTCTTCCGGATGATCAATTTTGGAATGGACAAGAAGGCGTGCCACATCGCACAGGATCTGAAGCGCAAGTGGCGCCGCGCCGCTGCGGTTCGTCAGGAGTAGAGCTTTCTCAGACAACACGCTGGCCTCGTTCGGTTGGTCCCGCGCCAACTTCATTTTTGCCAGCAATGCCAAAGCCACTGCCTGATCAAATATGTTGCCCAACGTTCGCGCCATTTCCAAGCTTTCCATCAGCAGTGCCTCGACGCTATCTTGGGTGCCTATTTCCATCTCCGCTGCAGCCAATGAATTTAGCGTCTGTGGCAAATGCGCGTGGATGCTCTCATTTTGGTAGAACTGTTGGGCGCGCTTGTGGAACTTGATTGCAGCATCCGGCCTGCCCCGAACCCGTTCCACCATCCCCCAACCATTATGATAGCGTGCGAGCGTATCTGCCAAGCCGGATTGAGCGCAGAGCGCGGCGCCTTCCGCCAGGTAGCCTTCTGCTTCATCGTATGCTCCAAGTATACGGCTAAGTTTTGCCAGATCATGAGCGAAAAAGCAAAGCCGACAAAGTCGTGAGAGGGTACGGAGAATCGCCAGCGCTGCTGGATCACTTGTTCAGCCTGGCGTGTTGCCATCGCATAGGCGGCACTCCAGGTTGTTCAACGAATAGGCCAGCTTGATCTGATCGCCCACCTTTTCAAAAGCATCAATGCTTGATCTGAAATTGGCGTCTGCTCGCCGGTAGTTTCCTGGAATTCGTCCACATGCGCCCGCTCACTGAGCACAATCCCCAACGCCCAGTCGTTTGCGTGTTTGGCTGCCACCTTCATCGCTTCATCGAACAAGTTTTCGGCCGTTTCGAGTTGCCCTAAATAGTATTGCGCCAGTGCGACTTGACTGAAAAGATCGGACAGGTGCACAGGATGCAGAACTGGGTCATCCAGCAGCAGCCGGATATCGTCCAGGCTCGTCGATCGACTACGCCAACGCGACGCAGAGTAGCCCCTAATACATGGACAGAGCGCCCCGAATACCCGGTCGGATGTCTGTTGGATCAGAGTTGGATCGAATCGTTTCGCTCGCCGCATGAAAAGAGTGCTGTACCCGCCTGGCAACGGCCGCTTCTGTCGCAGTATTGATGTAGACTATCCATCATCCGGTAGATCCCATCACCATCACCATCTTCGACCAACCAGCGCCATGCAAGCAGGACATTCTCAAGGTCATCTTCAATCAGCTTACCGGCTTTGAGTTGGGTGTCGGCATACAGATATGGATTCAGCCGTTCCATCAACGCTGCAAAGTAAGCAGCATGCGCAGCCATTTTCCTGGAACGGCCTTGGGCGGAATCGATGGATTGTCACGAGCTACATGTCATGTCAGAACGAAATTATTGTCCGTGTCAGGAGCGACTTGTCGATCAGCGACAGCAGAGTGATCGGCGTGGCCCCACTCACGGCCGTCGCTGCATCATACGTGAAGCCATTGCGGAAAATGGACAGATGGCTGAAGACTCGTTGCTCTTGTGGTGGAAGCTGCACCCATGTGGAATGAAAAACGGCGCGAATGCTGCGGTGTCGATCCGGTATGTCGCGTTGTCTGGTGGCAAGAAAATCAATGCTGCGCTCAACTTGGGATGCAATCTCCGTCGCTTGCATAACCCGTATCCAATTAGCCGCCAGCTCAAGACCCAGTGGCATCCCATCGACCAATTGGCAGATATGGGTGACAGCGGTCTCGTTCCCAGTTAACCCAAATTCAGCCCGCACCTGCTGTGCACGTTTGACAAAGAGCTGCACTGCCGCACCATCTGCCACCGCCATGTTTTTTGGCATTGGTAGCCCGTGCAAGTCAATCACCCATTCATGCCGAATGTTCAGCCGTTCGTGGGAGCTGATCAGCAACTTCACACCAGGTGCAGCAACCAAGATGTGTTCAATTAGATCGGCTTCCGTGATCAGTTGTTCAAAGTTGTCCAGCACGATCAGCATCCGCTGATCGCTCAGTCGGTCAAGTAGCGTCTGCTCGGGTTGCGAACTGTGCGAGACGGAAAAACCGATTGCATCAGCGATTGCCGGCACGAGCGACATGCGGTCGTACAGGGCCGCCAGAGGGACACAATAGATACCGTCCGTAAATTGGTCACGATTGCGCTGGGCTTCGGCTGCCGCCAAGCTAAGCCGTGTCTTGCCCATCCCACCCGGTCCGAGAATGGTCACAAGCCGTTTGTCTGGTTCGGAGAGTAGCGTCTTTAGCTCAGCTAGTTCCGCTTCTCGACCGATGAAGGATGTTGGTTGTTGGAGTAGATTGTGCGGAATCGGAGCGAACGTAGCGGAATGTTCAGCCGGTGCGATGGGTACGGCAACAGCGTCCACCCACAGCCCTCGCGCCATGTTGATGAACTTGTCCCGGTCAGCCGCTTCAACAGCCAAGTGATCGGCCAGCAACTCGGCCATGCCGCGCGATGGGCGACGCTCATCGCGTTCGATTTTTTTTACCGTAACCAGCGCACATCCCACCTGCTCTGCCAGTGCCGTCTGGGTCAAGTCCAGTGCTTTGCGCTGTCGCCGTACCCAGTAGCCGAACGAGGTGATCTGTTCCACACGTGCTCCATTTCATTCCCAGTCTATCGGTGGCAAAAATCAGTCCCTGAAGTTGACCCACCGGTATAAGGCAAAGGATGAGCGAACTCAAGTATGGTTTTCGGGTGGCACGAGACCATCCATTTGGGTCGCAAAGGTCATCGCATACGGTGAGTCGTCAAGGCTGTTTTGGGGACGTATCCCTTTTTGTATCCCCAGCGCCGTCACAACGGTACACCAAAAGCATACCTGCCGGCCGACCATTCGTGGTTCAATGGTAGAGCGTCATCAAGCAGTGTGCGCTCCGATCAATAAATGGCCGACGCATACGTCGATATTTGTCAGGGACAATCAATTCATGATGAGCGTCTCGCAAAAAGCCTGAAGGCTGAAAGGAACCTACCATGCCAAAGTATGTCATCGAACGTGAAATTCCTGGAATCGGCAACGTATCTGCGCAGGAAGCTGCCGGCATTGCCCAACAATCGTGCAGCGTCTTGACGGCAATGGGGCCACAGATTCAATGGCTTCACAGCTATGTGGTGGAAAACAAGACCTACTGCATCTACATTGCCCCGTCCGAAGCAGAAATCCGCCAGCACGCGGAGACTGCCGGCTTTCCTACCAACAGCATCAGCGAGGTCAAGGGGATCATTGATCCGGTTACAGCGGAAGGCTGAGTTTCGTCGCCATTTGCCGGGCAAGATAGAAAAGCCGGGATATCCACGTCAGGTCGACCTGACGTGGATATCCCGGCTTTTCTATGACGGATCGATAGGCTGGGTTGCACGTTTTCGCGGGTAGCAGCAAACGACATGACATTCACCCACTTACGGACGCCGCGTCCGCCTACCCAAGCGCGATGACGGTCACATCCCGCGCAGGACAGGTGAGCGTAACGGTCCGGCCATCTACAACTGCGTCCGCTCCCCACAGCGTATTGCCGGATGAGAACGGACCCCATGCTGATCCGAGGTGGAGACGAACAGGCCGCTCCTGGCGGGTCGGATTGGCCACCCAGAGGTAGACGCCGCCGTCGCCGTCGTGGACGCGGGCTTTGACCTGTGGATCGCTGCAAACCACGTGCTGTTCCTGCCCGCCGAAGGACAGCAGTTCTTTGAAGAAGGGCGCCGAGCCTTCGGGTGCATGGGTCCCATGTCCGTAGCCGGCCATGGTGCCGATGAGCCGCGTGCGCCCCTTGCCGAACTGGTTATCCACAACGGCAACGCGGCCGTCTGCATACCAGCCGGTCGCCGTGCCGGTTGTCGGCAGGTAGGCCTGCAAGTAGATGCCGCCCCAGACTGGTGTGCCGTTGAAGTTGAGTTGCTCTTCGTCGAGCAGATCGGGTACGAATTCGACATAGCTCTCGCGTGCGCCGAAGAGTTCATCCAGGCCGTAGTTGGGCTGGACCTGGCCGACATGGCCGCGGTCGCCGAAGTAGGCCGGGCAGCCCTCGGAGACAAGCGTACCGCCCGCAGCGACCCAGTCACGCAGCTTCCCGGCAGTCTCTCTTGCTGAGCATGACCGGGAACGGCAGATAGAGCAGTGAGCGCTCGTCGATGTCGTCGATGTGAACCCAATCGGCCTGGACATTGTTGTCGAAGAAGCCCTGATAGGCCCCCTGCATCGATTTTGCGTAGAAGTCGGTGTTGCCCTGCTGCGAATAGTCGAAGATCTGGGTTTCTGGCACATAGACGATGCCGATCTCACCCTTGATCGGTCGCGACTCCCAGAGCTTCTCCTGCGCCGGGGCCGCCGTCCACTTGCCGACCTTGCTCACCATCTCGGAGCGCGGCGTACGAGAACCATCCATGCCATAGCCGCCGAAGGCGCCGAAAAGCGGGCCGTCCAAGAGCGGTCGCCAGCGCAGATAGAGCAGACCCGTTGCTCCGCACATGAAGCTGGTCATGTCCCAGTAGCGAATGTCCTCGGGTGCGGCGATGCGGCCTTCGTCACGTGGTTTGTTGAGCACATTCTGCGCCAACCAAAGCGGTCCGGCGTAGGCCTCGGCATGCCAGAAGGGCTTGCCACGCGAACTGGCGCGCACCAGGTCGACCGCGTGGATTTGCTTCCACGGTTCGTCGCCGTGACGGGACGAACCCCACGTGTAGCCATAGGCTTCGGCCAGGTCTGCCGCACGCCAATCATCGGCTGCGGCAGGGGCCATTCGATTCAGACTGCCGACAACGCCGTGGGCGATGACCGGCACGTCGGCGTCAATGCTGCGGATCAGATCGACGCGCCATTTCATCAATTCATAGGCGTTGTCGATGCGGAATTCCAGCCAGTCCATCACATGCGGGTGTTGACCCAGGTTGCGCGGCGGAGAGATGTCGTCCCACTCAGCAAAGCTGTAGCGGCCCCAGGCTTTGCCCAATGTGCGCAGATCGCCGTATTTCTTCTCAAGCCAGACCCTGAACTTGGCGGCCGTGCCGTCACAGTAGCAGGTGTCCACGCCGATGTTGCACTCATTCCAGATGTCGTAGCCGCCGAGTCCGGGGTGATCCTTGTAGCGGGCGACCAGCTCACGCAGCCAGCGCTCGGCCGCGGCTTTGGCGTCTTCGTTGTCATAGCAGAGGCCGGGGAAACCGCCGACGCCGCAACTGCCGCTGATGTGGCTCTCGACCTTCTGGCCGTCGCGTTTTTCGAAACGGGAGTCGGCATATTTGCGGAACGCCCACTCCGGCGCAGACGTGATCATCTCAGCGATGATGGTCTTTATGCCGTTTTCGGCGGCCAGATCTAGCTGACGATCATAGTCAGACCAGTCGTAGACGCCGGGTTCGATCTCCACGGCGTTCCAGCAAAACCAGTGGCGGAAGATGTTCATGCCGTCCTCGGAAGCGGTGCCGTAGTCGCGAGCCCAGTCAGGTTTGGGCGGATTGGTCTTGCGAAAGTAGACGGCGCCGTAAGGAAATTTGGGAAGCGTGTTCGGGAAACTCATTGATTGCTCCAGTCTAGTTAAGAGTAGGGATGTTAATTCAATAGGCACATAGGACGCCTGAAGTTTGACGCCTGAAGTTCTCACATAATCGGCGAAGAGACATGCCCGCCAGATGTTGCTTGACTGTTCAATGTTATTAGGTTTCGCCCACATCAAGTCGGTCGCAGATCCTTGACCGCTACGACACCACGCAGGTCCAATTCTTCGGCAAAATGACAGGCGACCTGATGCCCGTCGCCCACATCCCGCAGTTCAGGCTTATCGGTACTGCATCGATCTTGAGCGTACTGACATCGAGGATGGAAATAGCAGCCGGTGGGCGGATTTGCCGGATCGGCGACGTCGCCTCTCAGAATGATGCGATCCTTGTGTTGGCGCATCAAAGGGTTCGGTTTGGGCACCGCGGACAACAACGCTTCGGTGTAGGGATGCGCCGGTTGGCGGAAAAGGGTCTTGGTCGGCGCGACTTCGACAATATTGCCCACATACATCACGGCGACCCGATCACACAGATATTCGATGACGCTTAGATCGTGGGAGATAAAGAGATAGGTCAGGTCAAATTCGTCCTGCAGGTCCTGCAAGAGGTTGAGGATCTGGGCGCGTACCGAAACGTCCAACGCCGAGACAGCCTCGTCGGCCACAACCAGCCGCGGGTCCAACGCCAGGGCGCGGGCGATGCTGATGCGCTGGCGTTCGCCGCCGCTGAAGGCGTGGGGGTAGCGCTGCATGTACTCCGGCCGCAGACCAACGCGGGCCAGCAGCGATGCGACCTTCTCCTCCAACTCCCTGCCCGACATGTTTTGGTTGACCCGCAACGGTTCGCCCACGATCTCCAGTACCGGCAGACGCGGATTAAGCGAAGAGTAGGGATCCTGAAAGATCATGCGCACCTGCCGGCGGTAGGGCAGAAGCTCTTTCTTATCCAATGGCAGTAGATCGGTGACGCTGTCGTCCACTTCCCGGAAGAGCAGTTCTCCGCCGGTTGGTTCATAGGCGCGTACCACACAGCGACCGACGGTGGTCTTGCCGCAGCCGCTTTCCCCCACCAGGCCCAGCGTCTCTCTGGCGGCGATGGAAAAGTTGACGTTGTCCACCGCTTTGACGTAGCCGACGGTTTTGCGGAAGACGCCTTTTTGGATAGGGAAATACATCCGCAGGTTGCGCACGTCCAGCAGGGGACCATTTTCGACAGATTGGGTGTCATTCGCAACAATCGTTGTTTCTGCCATCGCTCTAGGCGTCCTCTCTGTTTTTTGTGTCAACGCCCACCGAATTGGCGGCCATGGCCTCCTCTGCACCGCCGTAGAGCAGACAGCGCACCTCTCGCCCCTCATCCAGCCAGATAACCTGAGGCGTGATCTGGTCACAGATGCCGGGCATCATCTGATCGCAGCGGTTGTGGAACTGGCAACCGGATGGCCGCGCATAGGGATGGGGAATCATGCCTTTGATCGAGTCAAGACGGTCGCGCTCGGCTAGGCCAAGGGTGGGGATGGATCGCAGAAGCGCCTGGGTGTAAGGATGTTTGGGTTCAAAGAAAATCTCATTGACGGTGCCCTGCTCGACCACTTCGCCCAGATACATGACGATCACGTCGTCGGCCATCTCGGCCACGACACCCAGGTCGTGGGTGATGAACATGATCGCCATGCCTGTCTCTTCCTGCAACTCGACCATCAGCTCCAGGATCTGGGCCTGTGTGGTCACATCCAGCGCCGTGGTCGGCTCGTCAGCAATGAGCAACGTCGGGTGACAAGAGAGCGCCATGGCGATCATGGCACGCTGGAGCATACCGCCGCTCAACTGGAAGGTATAGCTGTCGATGCGCATTTCAGGCTGAGGGATGCCCACGCGATGCAGTAGCTCGATGGCCCGTTTGCGCGCCTCCGTCTTGGAAACGGGCGTGTGCAGGCGGATGGCCTCGATGATCTGGTTGCCGATAGTATGGACCGGACTCATGGAGGTCATCGGTTCCTGGAAGATCATGGCGATGTCTTTGCCACGGATGTCGCGTATCTCGCTGCCCGTGCGATCAAGCTGCGCCAAATCGACGACATCGGTCGTCACGCTGCTGTTGTTCTTGGCAGGATCGCGGTGAAAGAGAATCTCACCCGCGACGACCTTCCCCGGCGGCGACACGATGTTGATGATCGAGCGTGCGGTCACGCTCTTGCCGCAACCGCTCTCACCCACCACGCACATGGTGCGGTTGCGGTACATTCGAAAATCGACGCCGTTGACCGCTTTGATCATGCCTTCGTCGAGGAAAAAATAGGTCTGGAGGTCTTTGACATCCAGCAGGATATCATCTTTCATCCAATGAACTCCGTGAGCGATCTTAATTCACCGCGGATTCTCCGGATTTCACGGATAAACGCGGATTCTCTTTCTCTAGAAAAAATCCGCGGCAATCCGAAAGATTCGGAGAATCCGCGGTGAATTCCTTTATCTTTCATATGGATCGGCCGCGTCACGCAGGCCGTCGCCCAGGAAGTTGAGCGCGAGCACGGCGATGACCACCGCGACGCCCGGCCAGAGCAGCCAGGGCGCGGTGGCGATAGAGCGCACGTTCTGGGCCTCTTTCAGGAGCACGCCCCAACTGACGACCGGCGGCCGCAAGCCCAATCCCAAAAAGCTCAACGAGGTCTCGGCCAGGATCATGGCAGGAATGGCCAGCGTGAGCGCGGCGATGATGTGGCTGGTGAAGGAAGGCACCATGTGCCGGCGGATGATACGCATCTCTTTGACGCCGTCCAACTTGGCCGACATAACAAAATCCTCGGTGCGCAGCGTGAGAAAGCGCCCGCGCACCACACGCGCCAGGCTGGTCCAGCCGATCAACGAGAGGATGATGGTAATGCCGAAATAGATGCGCAGGGGCGGCCAGGTCAACGGCAAGGCCGCGGCCAGCGCCATCCAGAGCGGGATGGTCGGAATCGAGCGCAGGAACTCAATCACACGCTGGATCACGTTGTCCACCCACCCGCCGTAGTAACCCGAGATGCCGCCCAGAAGGATTCCGAGCACAAAGCTCAGCGCCACGCCCAATCAGACCGATCGACATGGAGACACGGGTACCGTGGATGGTGCGACTGAGGACATCGCGGCCCAGACGATCGGCGCCCATCAAATACATGGGCTGGGTTGGATCGACCGGACCAATAAGGTGGATGTCGCCGGGAATCAGTCCCATCCATTTATAGTCCGCACCTTTGACGAAAAACGCCACAGCGATCTTCTGCTCAGGGTCGATGACAAAGGTGCGACGCAGGGCTTCCTGGTCGATCTCCACAGCATAGCCAAAGACGTGGGGCGCGAAAGTGAGACGCCCCTCCTCGGTTCGGTCGAAGAGATGCAGCGGCTGCGGCGGTGCATACGTGTATTCGGCGTGGAAGTCGTCCTTGGGAAAGGGAGCCAAAAACTCGACGAAGATGGCGATCAAATAGATGAGGATGGTGACGATGCCGCCGGTCATGGCCAGTTTGTGCTTGCGAAACTTCCACCAGGTCAACTGCCATTGAGAGGCGACGGATACCCGTTCCTCCTCTTGCGTATATACATCATCCGTGCTCGCATTGGCGACAGGGGCAACCGGCGTCGCCGCAGTCTGAATTGTTTCTGCCATGGTATCGCTCACTTCCCGTAGCGGATGCGTGGATCGAGTAGCGCCAACAGAATATCAGAGATCAGTGTGCCAATGATGGTCAGAATCGCCAGCATCAGGATAAAGCTGCCGGCCAGGAACATGTCCTGGGTCAGCAGCGAGCGCAACAGCAGCGGTCCGCTGGTGGGCAGGTTGAGAACGATGGCCACAATGGCCGAACCGGAAATGAGCAGAGGCAATGTCCAGCCGACCGTGCTGATGAACGGGTTGAGCGCCACCCGTACCGGGTATTTGAGTATCAGCCGCCACTCCGACATTCCCTTGGCGCGAGCTGTGTCGACGTAGGGCTTGCTGAGTTCATCGAGTAGATTGGCACGCATCACGCGGATGAGGCCCGCGGTGCCGGCCGTGCCCACGATGACAATGGGCACCCACAGATGTTTGAGCAAGTCCCAAAATTTGTTCCAACCCCAGGCTGCGTCAATATATTCCGGCGAAAAAAGGCCGCCCACACTCTGGTTGAAATATTTGAAGGCCACGTACATCAGAATCAACGCCAACAAAAAGTTGGGAATGGCCAGGCCGATAAAGCCGAGCAGGGTGAAGACATAGTCACCCAACGAGTACTTTTTGACCGCCGTGTAGATGCCGATCGGAAAGGCGACGGCCCAGGTGAAAAGCAGCGTCGTGATCGACAGCATCAGCGTCAACCCCAGCCGCCCCCAGATCAGCGACGAGACCGGCGCATTCAACTCGAACGACTGCCCAAAATCACCGCGCAGAACGATGCCCGTAATCCACTTCCAATATTGTATGTAGCCCGGTTGGTTCAGCCCATAACGCTGTTCGAGCGCGGCCAGCGTGGCATCATCCACCGACTCGCCGCCGGCTTCCAGGCTGGCCACGTAGGATGTGAGAAAGTCACCCGGCGGCAGCTTGATCAACGCAAAGCTGACCATCGAGATGATGATGACCGTGGGGATCATGACAAGCATACGGCGTAAAACGTAACCTAACATCGATGGTTCTCCTGCCGACTACAGATAAATCTGTTCTTGTCCAGGGAAAGTCAGAAATCAATGGCCACAATTTCGTGGTCGAGAATCGAGTCTACCGTGAGCGTCAGCCGGCCCTCGGCCAGCTCGTATGGCGGCGATTCTTTGCTATGCAGCAAGTGTATGGCCCGAGGAGATTGCCCCTCCGGCAGATGAACGCCAACCTGGAACGGACCGGCGGGTATCAGCTCGCGGAACGGGCCGCGCATCATCATGGGGTTAGTCAAGTTGACCAGGTGGACTGTCATCGAGTCCGCCTGCTGCCAGACGGTCACGTCCAGCACGCCTGCGCCTTCGACCGTGACCGGCGGCTCCTCGTTGGTCGCCCAGGTCACGGCGTTGGCCAAGAGAATGCCGTGATCCACGTTGAGGACCTCCCAATAGGTGCGGTCGATGTCCCAGGGGAAGTAGACCACGCGGCTGTCTCCGACTTCACCCAGATAGATTTCGGGAATGTCGGTCCGCGGTTGACGAGGGTAGACTTCTTCCATGGGCAGGTCGGGATAGGCGGGGACGAGCGTGATCGGCGAATCAGGAAATGACGTGCTCGGTCGGACGTCGAGCCGATGGACGCCGTGGATGAGGCGCTGTGCGTTCTCAAGTCCGGCCAAAATCGGGTGCGGTTCGGACGCATGCTCCAGGTTCAGATAGGCGTTCTTCATCGGCCCTTCGATGCGCCCGTCCGTCTCGACGCCAAAGAGATCGGCCAGCCCGAAGTTCAATCGGTGTTGGCCCCACTCGTCGTAGAGCGACGTTTCATAGGTGGCGACCAGGCTGCCGCCCCGTGCCACGAATTGGCGCAGTTGCTCACACTGTTCCTCCGAGAGGGCGGCAATGTTGGGCAGGATCAGCGTCTTGTACCGATCGATATGCTCGGCGTCCAGCAGTTCGTCATGGACCATTTCGAAGGGGATGCGCGCTTCGATCAGCGCTTGGTAGAAGCCCAGGGCGTGATCTTCAACTTTCTCGTGGGCCTGCGCGCCGCCATAGAAGGCAGCCGTCTGTTGGGAATAGACCAAACCAACTCTTGCCAATGACGCTGTATTGCGCAGGTAGGGTTCATCCTCATGGTGCCTGCGGTAGATATCCTCGACCACGGGCATCCAGCGGTCATCGTGGACGACGCCGGCGAACTTGGTGAACCAGGGCCGCATGCCGTTGGCGATGCTGTCGGCCACCCAGACGCGCAACTCGGCCTCACTCTGCACCGAATCCTTCCATCGATACTTCTCTTCCGGCCCTACGCTGAAGATCTCGCCGACTGGCTTGTCGCCCAGCGCGGCTCGATACTCCTTGCCATTCTTGCCCACGGCCCACGGGGCCATGATGCCATGGCGCGATTGACGGTCGGCAAATAGGATCTTGGCTCGTTCGCCAACCACGCGCATGTTCAACGCGCTCAGCGCGCCGCCGCCGGAGTTGGGGATATAGTGCGAATGCGGGTTGATCGCCCGCAGCTCAGAATCCCACAACTGCCATAGATCGAAGAGCCGTTCTTGTCGCCAGAGCAGGAACGCTCTGTAGGCGGGATCTAGGGGATCAATGGCACGGGGCAGTTCGAAACCGTAGGCGTCATCAAAATTCCGGCGACAGTGCTCGCAGAAACACATGCCGCTGCCGGCCCAGCGGTTGCCGAATAGGGCCTCCACCCGGTAGCGTTGCATGATCTCGTTGTTGACCTGGGTCATGAACTCGAAGTTATACGGCCCCAATGCACAGGTCACCCAGGCGTCGGGCGAGGACCAATGGCGTCGCGGCTGACCATCCTCGGTCACTGCAATCCAGTCGGGGTGTGCGTCGTAGACCGGCTGGTGGACGGCATGGGGATCGGTGCGCACGATCACGGCCATCCCCAACGTCCGTGCGCGGCTCACTGCGTCGCCGAAAAAGTCGACCTCGCCCAATCGATCGCTGCGATGGTGCAGTGGAATCTGCGTGGGATAGTAGGCGATGTAGCCACCCGTACTGAGCACAACCCCGTCAGCATGGATACGCTTGAAGTAGTCGAACCAGAAGTCCAGATCGGCATCGGCCGGATCGTTCTCTGTAAAGGTCAACTGTGCCCAACGCATGGGCCGGTCGAACCAATCTTTGGGGCTGTCGGTTAGCATGACGGATGATCTTTCCTGGCGAGTGTTTGTTTTTGGAGCGCTAGATAGACCGCGGATTAGGCGGATCGGGCGGACCAACGCGGATTTATTTCATTAATGCGCGTTGATCCGCCTAATCCCACAACCATTCAAATAGGCTGGGATGACCGTTCAGTAGGCACGCCAACATGTCGATCTGAACCTCCGGGAGGGGGCAGTACCACTTCGAATGACCATAGTTTCATGCCCCCTCCCGGAGTCTTGGCGACCAGTTCCTTATTTGCGTGGCCTTGCGCCCAATCCGTAAAATCCGCGTCCTATAGTTCTATTCCTCAACCCAGAATTGTTCCGGGTTGTACGGTCCCGGCGAGGGATAGATCCAGGAGTTGGGCAGCGTGTCGGGGGTGTTGCGCATGCGGTTGGTGACCACGCCGAAGGCGTTCGGCTCCAGCACCGTGCCGATTGAGTAGAACTGGTCGGCGGCAATGTCCAGGATCTCGGTCATCAGCGCCAACTGTTCGTCATCGTCGGAGGTTGCTTTGATCTGATCGTAGAGTTCGAACGCTCGTTTGATCTCTGCCGGCGGTTCCTCGGCGAGGTCGGGATTGACGTCGTTGTACCAGAAGGCCCACGCCTTGCCATAGATGGAACTGCCGTTGTTCATGGGCAGGTAGTAGCGTGGATCGAGGATGACCGAATCGCCGCTGCCGCCGCCGAAGCGATGGGCCGAGGCGTCGAAGTCCAGGTTGGTGCTACGAATGCGCTCTTCCCAGAGCGAGCGTTCCATGGTCTTGAGGATCATCTCAACGCCCACTTCATCCCACATCGGCTCGATCAACGTCAGCGCATCCACGTAGGTGGTGCGTGCCTGGTCGATCTCCATGATAATGGTGATGCGTTCGCCGTCAGGCCCCAGGCGATAACCATCGGAGTCGCGTTCGGTCCAGCCGGTCTTGTCCAGATACTCATTGGCCAGATCGACATCATACTCGGTGTACTGCTTGGCCAATTGCTCGTGATGGAAGCGTGACTCGGGACGGGGCGAAGCCTGCCATGCCTCGCCCTGACCCACATGCACCACGTCGATGATCTGCTGGCGATCGATGGCGTGGGAGAGGCCGATGCGGAAGTCCTTGTTCGAGTAGATCTCGCGCTTGACCGGGTCAGGGTGGGTCATGTTGAGCTGGATGATCATCTCGTTGACCGTAGTCGGCGTCAGCTCATAGAAGTCGAACTGACCTTGATCCTTGTTGTCGAAGAGTACAGCCTTGTTGGTCGGCGCCGAAATGAAACGTTCCTGGAAGTCGAGTTCGCCGTTGAGCGCCTTGAGCACCAGCACCTCGGTGTCATTGGTCAGCTCAACAATGTAGCGATCTAGATAGGGCAATTGGTTGCCTTCCTCGTCAACCTTCCAATAATAGGGGTTGCGCACGGAGACGACACGGTTGTTGGTGGCGTCACCCAACGAGGTCTGCATGACCCACGGGCGAAGCACAGGCAGCTCTGCATTCTGGTGGTGTTCGGCTTTTGCCAGGAAGAGTTCAGTCCAGGTGGCGTAGCCTTCTGCCTCTGCAAGTGCGGCAACGTCTTCATTGAAGTCGGCGTGGAACTGCTGCATATAATCGTCGGGATACTGGGTCGATCGTTCGATGTTGGTCTGCGTAATCAGCTTCAGGAAGAGACCATGCGAAGAGGGAAACTTGAATTTGACGGTATAATCATCGATTTTCTCGACGACCACAGGTTCGCCGCCGATGGAGAATGCTTCGGAGATGGCGGGCGTGAGGTCCTCGTTCATGAGGACGTTCTCGTACCAGAACATAATATCATCGGCGTTGAAGGTCGAGCCGTCTGAGTACTTAATGCCTTCACGTAGCTTGAATGTGAACTCGGTGGAGTCTTCGTTGGCCTCGACCGACTCGGCCAGGTTCGGCTCAATGCCGTCCCATGTCGGCGTCCAGCGCAGAAGTTGCTGGTAGCCGCCATTGCGGAGATAGAAGTTGGCATTTCGTTCGGCTGTGCCGCCATGCCAGTCGCCGCCATAGGTGCCGATCCCATCATCCAAGGTCTCGACCACCATCGGGTTGGCCGGCAGACGTTCTGACAGCGGGGGCAACTCACCTGCGTCGACCATCTCGCGCAGCATGGGCGCCTCATTCGGCGAACTCAGTCCTTCACCGGCAGCAACTTCTTCAGATGCTGCCGCTTCAGTCTCCGTGTCGCCTGACGACGCCGCGGGTTGCTCTCCTGCGCCGCCACACGCGGTCAGGAGCAGAAGCCCCATCAATAGAACCAGTATCTTCGCAAATCGCATGGTTTTCACTGCCTCCTAAATATTGGGTTGGATACGCGGCAAATGACTGCCGAAACCGCAAGAACGAGTGATGAGTGGAACGGTTATTTCGTAAACAAAACACGCACGCTGACCGATCAGAGGGAGACGGCGCAGTTGAACGTAGAAACCAAGGGAGAAACTAAACCAAAATTCCTTCGGTAGGAATGGTCACGCAATTTCTGTCGGAATTCACGAATGGGGTTGTTTTATGGAATCGTCTATGTTACGCTGGGAGCACAGTTTGTTACCGGTCACATAGGCGGGCACAGTGTAGCACGCTCTCACCAACCCTGTCAAGCGTCATTTTTGAGACAAGTTTGGCGACTGGGTGTAGACTTCGGAGGTGACTACGAGTTCGAGAGTACGCCTATGAACAAACAGGAGAACCGGCGAGCGACCATTCGTGATGTGGGGCGCGTGGCCGGTGTTTCGCACCAGACGGTTTCGCGCGTCATCAATGAAAGTGCGGCTGTAAGCCCAGACACGCGGGCGCGTGTACTGAGCGCAATGAAAGATCTGAACTATCGCCCCAGTCGAATCGCTCAAAGCCTCAGCACGCAACGCACCCATACAATCGGCTTGATTGTACCCAATATAGCCAATCCCTACTATGCCGACGTGGCCCTCGGCTCACAGAATCTGGCCAGACAGCATGACTACAATGTCTTTCTATGCAATACCGGTTGGGATCCGGCCGAAGAATTGCATGTGCTCAACACCCTGGCCGCTCAGCGGGTGGACGGCATCATCCTGCATGGTTCACGCTGCAGCGATGAAGACTTGCGGGCATTTACGCAGAACTATCGACCGCTGATTCTGTGTGGACGGTCCTTCCAAGGTCCCGGCATCAGCACGTCGGCGACAGATGATGTGCAGGGTGCAACCTTGGCCATCGAATACCTGGTCTCCAAGGGCCATTCCGCCATTGGTTTGCTGGCTGGGGAACAGACGGCGCCGTCTATGAGCAATGCGCGCCGCTTTGCGGGTTTCTGCGCGGCGCTGAAATCGTGCGGGATCCCCATCCGAGACGAATGGATTGTCCATGGACCCCTCACTGCGCTTGGCGGCTATAACTCAGCCATGAAACTATTGGAACGCTCGCCTGAACTGACCGCCATTTTGGCCCACAACGACCTGGTGGCCATTGGCTCCATCAAAGCATGTCAGAAATTGGGTCGCCGAATTCCTGAGGATATTGCCATCATCGGGTTCAGTAACATTGACCTGGCCGCGTTGATCACGCCGTCCTTGACCACCATCCATGTGGATCGGTACAATGACGGTGAACGCGTGATGGCCCGGTTGTTCGAAATGATCGAAGAGCCGGACAAAGAGTTCCCGCCGTTGGTCATACCGGCTGACGAACTCATTGTCCGGGATTCGGCCTAATCGAATTGGGTGTGTTGGCGGTGCGATTCTAGCCAGATCGAAGGCAAAGCGTCAACGGTCACGCGCCACCATCTTGACACCAGCCGCCTCCGCCAGATCGCGCAGACATTGAATCGCCTGGACGAATTCCTCTTCAGAATGCCAGTGTTCCGTGAAGACAGGCATGTCGGGCGGCAGCTGATCGAGGCTTCGCAGAAAGAGCTTGTAGTCCAGCACGCCCTCGCCCGGCATCACCTCATCCAGGCGCATGAACATGTAGTTCGGATCCCAGAGCAGGTCCTTGGCATGCACGCTGACGGCCCGTTCGGCCAAAAGGTCAAAGGTTAATCTGATCACCTCGGTGCTCTGGAAGTAGGTCTGGACTGAGTGCATATTCATCATATCGAGATGCAACTTCAGGCGTGGATGGTCTACGGCGTTCAGAAAGTCGGCAACGGCCTCAGGTTCATGGAAGAAGCCGTTGCACCATGGCTCCAGCGCATAGGTCGTGTGGGTCAGAGCCAGCCCATCCAGGATACGGAGACAGTTTTCCGCGGCACGCTCGCGTGCTCGCTCGCTCCAGTTGTCAGCATGCGGCGACACAAATTGGTCCCCGAACGAACCCACCAAGGAAACGACACAGCCCACACCCATCACATCGGCCTTGCGCAGCAGCGACCGGACTTCCTCAATGCGCAGGCTACGCACTTCCTCGTCGTCGAACAGGAGATTCTGCCAGTAGCCAACCTCGCCGATGACCAGTCCATAGCCGCGTACCATCTCGCCATAGGCCGCGCACTCGTCCAACGTCCACTCGGTCATCACTGACGGTGCAGCGATCGCACCCAAGCTCAGTTCATCGATCAACGGTAGAGCAGCGGTCAGTTCCTGTTGATTTCGTACAGGAACCCAGTTTAGTCCGAGGCGCATGGTTCGATTCCTTCTTCTGGATGACTTCACTTCACGGCTAACAGGAAAAACTCAGCCGCAGATGAACGCAGACTTCGTCGTGGGCTCAGTCGAACGCCAAACCCAAATAGGTCGTGTGCAGTGATGTCCACCGTCTGCAACCTACTCTGGGCGAAAACTGACTTCGACGGCCTCATCCCTCATAGGCTGTCAATTACGGCTTTGGCTGCGTTGATTCCAAGCTGCGGGCTCGAGAGAATCGGGACCATTTCCTCGTCTTCGGTCAATGTGTCAACGACTCGCGCCATCGATGCCTGGGCCAGTACAATCAGATCTACTTGGTCCATTAATTCGATCAAGCCTTCACGTACGATACGATCGTGTGTGATCGAATCGCCGGCCGAAACCGCTTCAAAGGCGCCTGAACAAAGATGGGTCGTGACTGCGATATCACGTCCCTGGGCCTCTGCCTTCGCTTGGATCAACGCCCGTGTGGGCTCTAGCGTCGTGGAGAGTGTTGCGATTACGCCGATCTTGGATGCCTGTCTGACAGCCTCGTCGGCCATTGCTTCATCGATACGGAGGACAGGGATATCCGCAAAGGGACGAGCGGCTTCAACCGCGGGACCAACGGACGAACAGGTCACCAAGATCACGTCTGCCCCTGCATCCTGCGCTGCTTCGATATAGCCGGCTAACCTCCGCGAGGTGCGCGGCGTCAGTTTGTTGGCTGCAATTGTGTCCTGGATAAGACTATCATCCACAATGTTGAAGACATTCACATCGGGCATGACTGTCCGGCAGATCTCGGCAAAGGCGGGGACGAGAAAGCTGCCGGTGTGGATTAACGCCATTCGCTTGCTCATGGGTGGTTTGCTCCATGTTGCTGCAAAGAGGACTCGTACGATATCGGGGACAGTTTTTCGTCGTCGTTGCTGATTTTTGTCACAGATTTCCACAGACGAAAGAAGCTAGGCCACAGAGAATATCTGTGGAAATCAGCTTTGTATCAGTGTCCATCTGTGACAAAAACCGTCGATAATCAACCTGCAATCATCGCCTAAGCCTGGGCGGCATCATCGGCGCTATCATCTTCGTTCTCATCGCCAAAGGCTGCGCGCAGCGCATCTTCCTGCTCGTGGCTGAGGTTGGTGGTGATGATCTCGAAATCGTATTGCTTCATCTGATCTACCACCTTGTCCAGGGTTGCGTCACTGGTCATCAGAAAGAGGGCCGACGTGCCCTTGGTGACGTTGGTCTGCACGCTCTTGATGAAGTCGTCATCGATACCCACATCGGTCATCGAACCCATCAACGCGCCCATGCCTGCGCCGATGGCTGCACCCAGGAAGGGAACGAGAAAGATGAGGCCGAAGAGCATGCCCCAGAAGGCCCCACCCAGTGCGCCGACACCGGCCATGTTTTGAAGCTGCTCGGTCTTGGGTTTCTTCTTGTTCTCGGGCCAGGTCACGATGGCCGCATCCTGCAACGTGATCAACTGCTGCTTGGCCAAGCTCTGAATTGTGGTCAACGCTTGCTTGGCGCCGTCTGGCGTGTGGAACTTCAATACTGAAATCGTAGCCATTCTGTCTTACTCCTTTGCTGTTCGAGCTAAATGCCCATTGTTGAATATGAGGCAAGGATATTCCTGCATCCGAAACGAAAATCGATCTGCTACTCCCGACTCTACCTGACGATCAAGTGGTTGGCAACTTGGCGGTCGGGGACTAGATTTGAAACAGCCGGACTCGTTCGGATACTGTAGAGTGTATGGCAAAGCATGGGTCCGCACTGTCAGCCGCAATCCACAAAAGCATCGTCTTTGCCTGTGAGTCTGCGTCGCACACTGCCCCATCAAGATATCGAGATGAAAAATGAAGCATTGTATCCCGGCCAAATCACATGGTAAACTGACGGAATCTTTCTACGAATAGAAACTCCTGGATGGGTGGAAATGGCATGGCCGACCAACTCAAGGACCGATTTTTCACGGACGATTTCATCCAGACATTGGCGGAGGCCATCGAGGCAGTTGAGCCATCGTTTGATGCCGCTGCGTTCCATCGTCTGATCCACAAAGATGACTTCGCGGCGATGGCGCTCAAGCAGAAGATGCGCCACGTCACGATCTGTCTACACGCCACACTTCCGTCGGACTATCCTCAGGCCCTGGCTATCCTGCGCCGGGTCGGCCCGGCATTCAGCGGCTTCAATGCCATGGTCTTCCCGGATTACGTTGAATGGTACGGCCTTGGACACTGGGATCTTTCCATGGATGCCCTGGCCGAGTTCACGCTGTTGTGCAGCTCAGAGTTTGCCGTACGGCCCTTTATCGACGCCGACGCTGAGCGGGCATTGCCCGCTCTCTACGCCTGGTCCCAGAGTGAAAACGAACACCTGCGCCGTCTTTCCAGCGAAGGGAGTCGACCGCGCTTGCCCTGGGCCATGGCTCTGCCGGCGTTCAAAGCGGACCCGTCGCCAATCCTGCCGATCCTGGAGGCACTCAGGGATGACGGGTCGGAGTATGTTCGCAAGAGCGTGGCCAACAATCTCAACGATATCTCCAAGGATAACCCGGAGATCGTACTCGATATTTGTCAACAGTGGCGTGGTTTTTCGCCGCGCACCGATTGGATCACCAAACGGGGCTGTCGTACCTTACTCAAGGCCGGCAACACGAGGGCGCTCTTGCTCTTTGGCTTCGGCGATCCCGCCGATGTTTGGGTGGATGCTCTCACCTTGGACAACGAAAGACCGTCATATCGGTGACTCGGTTCGCTTTTCTTTTGATCTTCACGTAGAAGGCGATGAGCCGATATTGCTGCGCCAGGAATTCATCGTCACCTACATGAAAGCGCGGGGCAAGCCATCGCGCAAAGTCTTCCAGATCAGCGAAGGCGAAGTCAAGCCCGGCGTCCACACCGTTACGCGCAAGCTCTCGTTTGCCGATCTGTCGACGCGCAAACACTATCCCGGCCTCCATGAGATCGCCATTGTGGTCAACGGCGTTGAAAAGGCGTCGACTGGCTTGGACCTTGGTCCGGCAAAATCTGGGGGATAGAGCGGCGATGACCGAATCTGTCCGCTTTTCCTCTGTGAGCCTCTATGCAGCCTCCGTGTTCACTATGGTGAAAAATTCCATCAAGGAACCGAACACTCATGCCTGACAAGCCCAATCTCATCTTCATCATGCCCGATCAGTTGCGCTACGACTTTCTCGGCTGTTACGGAGCCGACTTTGTCGAAACGCCCAACATCGACAGCTCGCTGAGACGAGGCGTCCGCTACTCCTGCGCCTATTCCGTCTCGCCCATCTGCGTACCGGCGCGCGCCCTGCTCTTGACTGGACGCAACGCCATCAAGAACGGCGTAACCGATAATGGCCAGTGGTTGCGGCCCGACCTCGCCGACTGCGGCATTCAGACCTGGCCGGAACTGTTGGCCGAAGACGGCTACACCACGGCAGCCATCGGCAAGATGCACTTCTACCCGTGGGACATCACTCATGGATTCCAGTATCGGGTGGCCGCCGAGGACAAGCGCTGGATCCATGTGCGCGACGAGTACTATCATCATTTGAAAGAGCACGGCGAGCGCAAGTATCACGGCAACGAACATGACGGCTACTTCGAACACAAGGGCGCGATCCTCAATCGTCTGCCCTGGGAACTGTCCGTCGATCACTTTGTGGGCGAGGAAGCCTGTCGCTTCCTGCGCAACTATGGCTCTGAACGCCCCTTTGCCATGATGGTCGGCTTCCCCGGTCCTCACTGTCCCTACGACCCCAACGAGGAGTTCCTGGAGGGCGTCGCTCCAGAAAGTATGCCGTCGGCCATACCCGAAGTTGAAGGCGACGCACCCAAGCTCCGTCAGCAGAACATCGACGGCAACAAGCGACCTTGGAACGGTGTCGACTATACGGATTTCAGCGAGGCCGATAAGCGCAAGATTCGCGTCCACTATGCGGCTTCGGTCAAACAGATCGACTACGAAGTCGGCCAGAGTCTTGGCCACACTGGCGGCAGAAGGGCTGGACGAGAACACGGTCATCATCTTCGCCAGCGATCACGGCGATCATCTGGGCGATCACAACCTCATCGGCAAGAGCGATTTCTTCGAGGGCAGTATCCACGTGCCGCTGATCGTGCATACGCCGGACATGAACGAGGCCCGAACCTGCACTGAATTGGTCGAGCTTGGCGATGTGACGGCCACGCTGCTTGCCCTGGGCGGACATGAACTGCCCGGCTACCTGGACTCGATCCCGCTGCCCGACATCGGCATTGAGAACCGGCGCCATCGTCCCTACAGCATCGGCGTCACCAGTGGCGGTTGGATGATCTTCGACGGACGCTGGAAGCTGAGCAAGTACGGCACCGGCGAAGTATTGCTCTTTGACATGGAAACTGATTCGGATGAACAGAACAACCTCATGCGCGATCGATCACATTGGGAGAAGTTCATCGAGCTGGATACGTTGCTGACCCAGATCCATCATGCAGTCCGTCACTGACGGCAACTACGATCAGCGCGTCTATACCAGCGACCTGGCCACAGACCCAACCTTCGGCCATCGCGGTTGGCGGCGCCTCTATCCGCAGCGGCTGGATGGTGCGCCGTAGAGGCTTTTCAACGAGAGACAGGGGATTTGCCACAGATAGACACTGATAAACAACTGATTTTCACAGATGTTTTTTGGGCTGCTGGAGGAATTCAAAACTATCTGTGTCCCATCCTTTTCTATCTGTGTGAATCTGTGGCAAACCTTTCTGATCAATTAACATAACGAGCATGCCACAAAGGAAATCACTATGAAACCGAAGATCGGCTTTATTGGACTGGGAATCATGGGGCGGCACATGTGCGGCCATCTGTTGGACGCCGGCTATGAGGTCGTCGCTTATGACGTCGTGCCTGCGGCAATAGATGCCGCCGTTGCCAAGGGCGCCAAAGCGGGATCATCCTGCAAAGATGTGGCGGCCAACAGCGATCTGATCATTAGCATGGTGCCCGATTCGCCTGACGTGATGCAGGTTGCGCTGGGCGAAGGCGGCATCATCGAGGCGGCACGAGAAGGCTTGATCTACGCTGACATGAGTACCATTTCGCCGGCGACCGCCATCGAGGTCGCCAAGGCGTTGGGCGAAAAGGGCGTGCGTTGTCTGGATGCGCCGGTCAGCGGTGGCGAGGCCGGAGCCGCGGGCGCGACCCTTTCGATCATGGTCGGCGGTCCTGAAGATCTCTTCAACGCGGTCAAGCCGGTCTTCGAGGTCATGGGCGGCACGGTGACGCTCTGCGGCGACAACGGAGCCGGGCAGACGGTCAAGGCCTGCAACCAGATCCAGGTGGCGCTCAACTTCGTGGGCATGGCCGAGGCCATGGTGCTGGGCGCCAAGGCCGGCGTCGATCCCGCCATCATCCTGCAGGTGCTTAGCGGCGGCTATGCTCAGACACGCGTCATGGATGTGCGTGGGCCGCTGTCTGATCGAGGGCAACTTCGAGCCGGGCTTCAAGAGCCGCTTCCACTTCAAGGACTTGAATATCATCATGGAGACGGCCAAGAACCTGAACGTGCCGCTGCCGGCAACGGGCGTGGTCTACCAGCTCTTCAATGCACTGATGGCCGCGGACCGCGGCGAGCTGGACCATTCGGCCGTCATCACCATTATCGAAGATTTGGCCGGCGTGGAGGCGCGAACGGCACAGGGATAGGTCGGCGAAAAACAGCGATTCACGAAGGAGCACAAAGAAACACGAAGAAGAGCCTTTCTTCGTGTGCAATTCGTGACTTCTTCGTGGATCAACACTTCCTTGGCATTGCCTCACGCAATGGAGCGACGACACAGTATGAAGATTCACTCGATAGAGACATTTGTGCGCGGCGAAAACGTCGGCATCGTGCGTGTGCGTACCGAAGATGGGGCCGAGGGCTACGGCCAGGTATCGACCTTCAATGCCGACATCACGGCGACGGTGCTGCATCGGCAGGTGGCCCCGGTTGTGTTGGGACGCGAGATTGAGGAACTGGACAGCCTCTGTGACGAGGTGATTGAAGCGACGTACAAGTTTCCCGGTTCCTACGTCTGCCGCGCCCTGACCGGCGTGGACACAGCGATCTGGGATTTGAAGGGCAAGGCCGTCGGCAAGAGCGTCTGTGAGCTTCTCGGCGGGAAGCCTCGACCCTTCCGTGTCTACGGATCAAGCATGCGACGCGATATTACGCCCGAGGACGAGGCCGCACGGCTCAGCACCCTGCGCGACGACTCCGGCTATCAGGCATTCAAGATCCGCGTCGGCAAGGTTGCCGGCCATGATGAAGATCAGTGGCCGGGGCGCACGGAGGCGCTGGTTCCGGCGGTGCGCAAAGCACTTGGCGACGATGTGACCATTCTGGCCGACGGCAACAGCTGCTACACGCCGGGCAAGGCCATCGAGATTGGCAAGCTGCTCCAGGATCACAACTTCGGCCACTTCGAGGAACCCTGCCCCTACTGGGAACTGGGTTGGACCGCAGAGGTCTCCTCGGCGCTGGAGATTCCGGTCGCCGGCGGTGAGCAGGACTACGACCTGAAGCAGTGGGAGCGCATCATCGACATGCGCGCCGTCGACATCGTGCAGCCGGATATTTGCTATGTGGGCGGCCTGACCAGGGCGCTGCGTGTGGCTCGCATGGCCGACGAGGCCGGTCTGCCCTGTGTGCCTCACTCGGCCAATCTCTCGCTGGTCACCGTCTTCACGCTGCACATGATGGGGGCCATTCCCAACGCCGGCCCGCATGTCGAGTTCTCCATCGAGCCGACGTCGTGGACCCAGGGTCTCTATGCACCCGGCGCTACGGGTCGAGGACGGCATGGTGCAGATTCCCGCAGGAACCGGGTTGGGGCGTGTCCATCGCCAGCGACTGGTTGGACAGGGCCGTTCGACAAGTGAGCGAAGGTGCCTAGATTGCGCTTGCTTGTTGATTGATTGACATTGAAGGGAAAACGATTTACACTTCTGTAGTGAACATTACAAAAAATCGACGTTCAACACGGGCTGTTACGCCCGCGCTGCCCCAGATCGCAATTGTGGTGTTCGTATCAGTGGTCCGATTCCTTCTGCAAGTAACGACCTATTTTCCATCAAATTGAAAGGCGGTACGCGACGATGAAACTGAAATTTCTCCTCGTCCTGGCATTACTGTTCACCTTTGTGTTGGCCGGTTGCGCTCCGGCGCCGGATGCAGCGCCGGCCGAGTCTGCCGACGTAGAAGCGCCGGCCGTTGAAGATGGCCCGCGTGAAGTCACCCTGACCATGTGGACCCACGACGGTCTCTACGTCGAGTTCTTCAGCGCCCGCGCCGAAGAGTGGGCAGAGAACTATCCCGACATCGACTTCACCTTCGACTTCCAAGTCGTTCCCGACATCTGGACGGTGACTCTGGCCAATCTAGCCGCAGGCGAAGATGTTCCGGACCTCTTTGGTATGGAGCAGGGCCAGGTGCCGGCCTTCATGCGTGACGGGATTCTTGCCGACAAGTTCGTCGATCTCACCGACCTGATCGGTGACGATTATGAGCGAGTGGTTGAAGGTCGTTGGACACCCTACACGTACCAGGGCCGGGTCTACGGCGTAGACAGCAGTCTCTCTGCGTCCACCTACTACTACCAGCCCGAGATCTTTGAGTCCCGCGGTCTGGACGTACCCACCACCTGGAATGAGTTCCTGACCACCGGTGAAGTCCTGGCCCAGGATGGGATAGCCCTATCCGTTCTGCCCGATGGCGACGATCTCTTCATGATGTACCTGCTCCAACGCGATGGCGCCGTTTTTGATGATGGCGGTGAATTTGTGTTGGGTGAAGAGAACAACCGTCAGGCTGCTCTCGATGTATTGGAACTGATGAAGACGGGCATCGACAACGGTTCCTTCATGCCCATGGTCGGCGGTGATTTCTGGGGTCCGTCGCCGATCACGGCCTTCCGTGAAGGCCGAGCGGCAGGCATTGTCATGCCTGACTGGTATGGAGACTTCATTCTGAAGTTGCAGGCCGAGGATATGGAAGGCCAGTGGCGTCAGACGCCCATGCCTGTTTGGGATGACGGCGAAGGCCACGTGACTCGGTCTGGGGCGGCACTGGTTTCAGCATCTTCAGCGATAGTGAGAACGCTGACCTGGCCTGGGATCTGCTCAAGTATTCCTACCTAACCAACGAAGGCCAGGTGAAACGCTTCGAAGAGATCGGCTACTATCCTACCATGTCCGAACTTTTTGAAGATCCGCGCATCACCGACCTGGAAGACCCTTACTTCGGCGGCCAACGCTTGGGCGAGGTCTACGGCTCGCTGGTTGACGACGTGCCGATTTGGTACCAGAGTGTATACCGCGGCGCCTTTGCCGATGCAGTCAATGCAGAGATGCCCCTCTTCTACGACGGCAGCATCACGGCGGATGAGTTCCTCGATACGGTAATTGCGGCCGTTGAGGACGAGATCGAGTTCAGCCAGTAGGCGGTTTACTGAGCAAACGAGAAGCCTCAGCCTGCCCCTGCGTCTTCATGGCGCTGGGGCAGGCTGAGGCTTCTCGTGCATGACAATCGCATTTTTCACGCGCTTTCCAACATCGGAACCATTATCCATTTGAGTTGAGAAGCATGTCCTCTACTACAAGCACGCCAAACCATTCGATCTCGATGACCAAGCCTCGTCGCTACAGCCAGCAGAAGGTAGCGCCCTACATCTTCATCGCCCCTTTTTATCTTCTTTTTGGCATCTTTTTTCTCTACCCCAGTGTATCAGCGCTTGTGCTCAGTTTCACGCGTTGGAACGGGATGGGCCAGCCTGAGTTCATCGGATTCAGGAATTATGTACGGATGTTTGGCGACGAAGCGTTTTTCCAGGCCACGATCAACACGGCCGTCTATGCTGCGGCCAGCCTTTTCATTGTCATTCCGCTGGCGCTGATTATTGCCGTGCTGCTCAATGCCAAGACCCTGCGCTGGAAAGCGCTCTGGCGTGCCATGTACATCACGCCGGTGGTCACTTCCACGGTGGCCATCACGTTGGTCTTCCAGATCCTCTACAACAAGGATAGCGGGCTTCTGAACGCCATCTTAGGCTCGGTCGGCCTGGGACCGATTGACTGGCTTGGCGATCCGACGTGGGCCAAAGTCGCCATCATCATTCTGATCATCTGGCGATCGACCGGTCTGCTCACCATCTACTTTCTTGCCGGCCTCCAGAGCATTCCCCAAAGCCTCTATGAAGCGGCAGAGATCGACGGTGCAAACGCCTGGCAGCTGTTCCGCAGTATCACGGTGCCCATGCTACGCCCGATTATTCTCTTTGTGAGCATCATCGTCATGCTGGGTGCTCTACAAATTTTCGATGAACCGCAGGTGCTCATGCGCGGCACCGGAGGACCTGCGAACTCAAGCTTGAGTCTGGTGCAGTACCTCTATCTGAGGGGCTTCTCGCGGCTGCGCCTGGGCTTTGCCTCTGCCGTCGGCACTGTTCTTTTTGCGGCGACCTTCATCCTCTCGCTTATCCAGCTGCAACGCTTCGGCGTATTCCGGGGAGACTGACATGCACCGGCGTCTATCACTGGGGACAATCGTCCTGCACATCGTCGTCATCAGCGGGGCGCTGATGACTATGCTGCCCATCGTCTGGATGATCTATTCGTCCTTCAAGACGACGACAGAGATCTTCCGCTATCCGCCCTGGGCCCCGCCAGAAGTCTGGTCCTTCAGGAGCTATGTGTCGCTCTTTGAGGGGTGGGCGTTCCGCTACTGGTACGTCAATAGCCTGGCCTATGCCGCGGTTGTGACCGTGCTGGTGCTCTTCTTCTGCTCGCTGGCCGGCTTTGCCTTCTCCAAGTACACGTTCAAGGGCCGCAATGTCCTCTTTGTGATCCTCATCGGCTCGACGCTCATCCCGTTTCAGTTGCTCCTGATTCCGCTCTTCATTCTGATGAGTCGATTTGGTTGGATCAATTCCTACTACTCGATGATTGTGCCCTGGGTGGCGCCCGCGTTCGGTATCTTTCTCATGCGCCAGTTCATCCTGGCCGTGCCGACAGAGATCATCGAGTCGGCCCGTCTGGACGGCGCGTCCGAGTTTCGTATCTACTGGCAGATCGTCGTGCCGCTGGTCCGTCCCGGCATGGTTACCTTGGCCATTTTGACCTTCCTGGGTTCGTGGAACAGCTTCATCTGGCCGCTGATGGTGCTGCGCGGCGATCAAGTTATCACATTGCCTGTGGGCATGGCCGGCATGGGTTCATCGACAGCCGGTAGCAGTGGCATCCCCTACGGCGAAATGATGGCCGCGGCCACCCTGGTCTCGGTGCCCATCATCGTGCTCTTCCTGATGCTCCAACGCTATTTCATTTCTGGCATGACGGCTGGTTCGATGAAGGCGTAGGGGTGAGATAGAGAGGGATCCACGAAGGGACACGAATTTGCACGAAGGATAGTTTTTCTTCGTGCAGATTCGTGTCCCTTCGTGGATCATCATTTTTTCTTGACCTGAGCGTACCGTACATACCATGAATTTCCTCCTCCTGATCCAGAAGTCCTGTTTTGTCCCACCACTGGATTGTGCTATGCTGCACGAACACTGACTCAACCCACAAACCAGTCGAACACTGTACCGTTTGTTCACCTGCCACTGCCCCCGAAAATCCACTCTGCGATCGGATGTGGGCTGACCAGTGGGGACAGTTTCCATTCCAGAAACTACTCGTGGACTCATCTGTAAAGCCAATTCTTGCTCATCTATCGAACGAACACAGCGAGTTTTCGGATAGGCTCAAACCAACGTACCTTTGAATAAGGAGGACATTATGCACTATCGCTCAAAACTATTCACGATGCTTGGCCTACTGTTGGTGCTCATGCTTGCGCTTTCTGCCTGTGCAGCGCCGGTCGCCGCACCGGCCGATGACGCCGCGGCACCGGCCGAGGCCGAAGCGGCTGACGATGGAGGCGAAAGTGAAGGCGGCTACGTCATCGGCGTGAGCAACACGCTGGTCGGCAACGGCTGGCGTGACCAGATGATCTGTGCCATCAAGGCCGAGGCCACGGCCAGCGGCCTGGTCGACGAAGTTGTCGTCATCAACCGCAACGGCGGCCAGACCGAACAGATCGCTGACCTGGAAAGCCTCATCTCCCAGGGTGTGGATGCCATCATCCTCAACCCGACCGATCGCGAAGGTCTGAATGCCGTGCTCGAAGCGGCCATCGACCAGGGCATCGTCGTCGTGTCTGTCGACCAGGCGGTGACGGCTGAGGGCGCGCATGTGGTCACCAACGACCAGACTGCGTACGCACAGGTCGGGGCCGAGTGGCTCTTTGAGCAACTTGGCGGCTCAGGCAATGTAGTCGAGATCCGCGGCGCTGACGGTGTGCCTGCCGATACGGATCGCCACAACGGCTTCCTGGCTGCGTTGGAGAACTACCCGGACATCAACGTAGTTGCCGAGACCTTCACCGGCTGGGATCCGTCAACCGGCGCACAGCAGGCCTTGGACCTCATCACCACCCAGGAAATCGACGGCATTTGGACGTCGGGCATCGACTATCCGGTGGTCGAGCAGTTCCAGGCCGCAGACGTCGACTATGTGCCGATTGTCGGCGCCGACAACAATGGTTTCGTACGCCAATTGATCGAGTTGGAAGGTGACGGGCTGGTTGGCGCGGCAGTGACCAATCCGCCGGCCATCGGCGGCGTCGGCATGTCGATCGCCATTGACGCCTTAGAAGGCAACGAGCCGCCGTTGGAGACCATCCTGACGCCCGCCCTCTTCGCCACCGGCGATGCAGAGGGGCTCCGAGGTCTCTTTGCACCGGACGAACAGCCCGGTTGGAGCACCTACGTCGACATCGAACCCTACACCCACTACAACGGCAGTGCCGATGTGTCTGCTTGTAAGGCGCCCGGCGAATAAGGACAAAAATTAGCCACAGATGAACACGGATGGACGCGGATAGGGCAGGGATTATTAAAGCCAGCGAAATATTGTGGGGATGATGTAGGTGCGGTTTGCTGGAGTAAATCCCTAATCTTTAAATCTGTGTCCCATCTGCGTTTTATCTGCGTTCATCTGTGGCAAATCTTTTCATAGGGTTCACTCCACATTGATGAACGATTCCCAACCACTGCTTGCTGCCACCGACATCGCCAAAGCCTATGGGCCGGTCGTGGCCCTGACCAATGTCGACCTGACGATAGAGCCCGGCGAGATCCATGCGCTCCTTGGCGCCAACGGGGCCGGCAAGAGCACCCTGGTCAAGGCGCTGGCCGGTGTCCATTCTGCCGACGCCGGCGAAATTAGAGTTAACGGCAGAGCGGTCCAATTTCGGACACCGGCTGATGCTATTGGAGCGGGTGTCGCTACCGTCTTCCAGGACCCTGCGCTGATCCCCGATCTCACCATCAAACAGAATCTTCGCCTTAGCGATATCGATGAAGCCGATTTCAGCGAATGGCTCGACTGGTTCGAGCTTGGGTCACTTGACCTCTCGGCATTGGTGCGCGAACTGCCGCTGGAGACGCTGCGCATGGTCGATCTGGCCCGCGCGGTGGCCCGCGACCCGCACGTGCTGCTGCTCGACGAGATCACGGCTGCGCTCTCGGCCGATCAGGCGGAGCGGGTCTTTGCCCTGCTGCGGCGCTGGAAAGAACGCGGCCGCTCGGCCGTGCTCATCACCCACCGGCTGGCCGAGGTGATGCGTGTCTGCGACCGGGCCACCATCCTGCGCGATGGCGAGAACGTGGCCCAAATCGCGATGGCCGACGTCAACGAGCATCAACTGGTCGAGGCCATGCTCGGCGCACCGGTGGAGGCCATCGCCCAGGACGCGGACGGCGTAGCACGCGAGTACGGCGTCGTCTCCTTTGAGGCGCGGGCGTTGAGTTCAAAAGAAACGGTGCAGGATATCTCCTTCTCGGTGCGCACCGGCGAAATCCTGGGCATCGTGGCGCTGGAGGGTCAGGGGCAGGATCGCCTCTTCGAGCTGCTTTCGGGCGACCGCGGCCCCTCATCGGGTGAAATTTTGGTCGGCGGTGAATCTTGCCGCTTTCGCTCGCCCCACGACGCCGTGCGCAAGGGCGTGGTGCTGGTGCCGGGCGACCGCCTACTGGCGCTGCTGCCCGACCTATCCGTGCATCAGAATCTGGGCATACCGCTCTTCAACCGCATGCGACGCTGGCTGGGCATCCCCTCGGATGAACCGGCGCGGGTCGACAATGCCATCGACCGGCTCTCTATCGACATCCGGGCTGCCTCCCAGGTGCGGCGTCTCTCCGGCGGCAACCAGCAGAAGGTGGCCGTGGGCCGCTGGCTGGTGGGCGGTTTCCGCACGCTGCTCTGCTTTGACCCGACACGGGGCATCGACATCCAGACCAAGCGCGAGATCTACGCCCTGCTGCGCGAGTTGGCAGCCGGGGGCGCGGCCATTGTGCTCTACACCAGTGAGCTGGCCGAGATTCAATTGGTCTGCGATCGGGTACTCATTATCCATGGGGGGCGCATTGTCGATGAGCAGGACGCGGCAACGGCCACCGAATCATCCATGTTGACCGCCGCGCATGGGCTGGAGGTTTCTGTATGACGACTGTTGCCCTCACCGGTGGAAGCAGTAGCAGCTTGCGCAAGATCTTTGCACGCAGCGGCTGGGTGATCGGCGTCTGGCTGTTGCTGGGCGGACTGCTGCTCTGGTATTCCATGCTGATTCCCCGATTCGGCGAATTTCAGGTCGTCTCTATTACTAAAAACAGCCTGCCGTTGGCCTACCTGGCCATCGGTCAGGGAATCATCGTGATCGCCGGCGGTATCGACCTCTCGCTGGGCGCGCTGCTGCTGCTCAGCAATGTGGTGGCCGCCCGCTTCATGGAGGATCAGCCGTTGGCGATTGTGCTCGGCATCGCCGTCCTGCTGATCCTTGCCATCGCCGCACTCAACTCGATGACCGGCTACATCATCACCATCTCACGCGTGCCGGACATCGTCGTCACCCTGGCCATGAGCTACATCTGGTCCGGCGTGGCGCTCTGGATATTGCCCTCGCCCGGCGGCGGCACAGCTCCGCAGATGCGCTGGCTTTTCACCGGCGCGGAGTCGGGCATCGGCGGCACCTGGGTTTTGCCGGTGCTGATGATGGCCATCCCGACCGCCATCGTCTACTACATATCCAAACATACCCGGCTCGGCCTCTCGCTCTACGCGGTGGGCAGCGATGATGTTGCCTCCCGGCTGGCGGGCATCGATGTGCGCCATGCCAAAGTCTACTCCTATGCCATCGGCGGGGCCATGGCCGCCATGGCCGGCCTGGCGACCGTGGCCATCACCGGCACCGGCGATCCCCGCTTCAGCGTCGGCGGCATCGCCACGTTGAACAGTGTGGCCGCCATCGTGCTGGGCGGCGTGGCCCTGACCGGCGGCGTCGGCTCGGTACTGGGCGTTGTGCCCGCTGCCATCATCCTCGTTATGTTGAACCCGATTCTGACCGCCATGGGCATCAACCCCAACAACGCCCAGGTCATCCAGGGCGTGCTGATTGCCGGCGTGATGATGGTCGGCGGCATTGCCACCCTCATGCGGGAGAGAGCATCATGACCCATTCAACACAGGTCGGCAACGGCAACGCCAAAGCGTCCAACCTGGGGCTGCGTACCCAGATCTTCATGGCCGAACATCCCGAGTTGGTCCTGATCGGCGTCCTTGTCGTGCTCATCCTGATCACGGGTGCGATTGAGCCCAACTTTCTCTCCCAGAGCGGCATGCGCAACATGCTGCTCCAGGCCGCGCCGCTGGGCATATTGGCCGGCGCGCAGACGATCCTCATGCTCACCGGCGGCATCGATCTCTCCATCACCATGATCGCCACCGGCTCGGCCTATGTGGCCGCCAACCAGTCGCCCAACGGCGCGCTGATCGCCATTGTGATGGGCATCACGGTTGGGTTGCTGGCCGGCAGCGCCAACGGCGTGGGTGTGGCCGTCTTCCGCGTCAACCCGCTGATCATGACGCTGGCCATGTCGGGCATACTGCTGGGCCTGTTCACGGCCTGGACCCAGACGATCCTCCAGGGGTCGACGGTGGTCGCGCCCTTCATCAAGCTGATGAGTTCCGGCTCATTTCTGGGCAACCGGGTTCCCTACAGCGTAGTGGTCTGGGCAATCGTGGCCGTGATATTGATATGGCTGTTGCGGCGTTCGGGCTGGGGCCGGCTGATCTACGCGGTCGGCGACAACGAGACCGCCGTGCGGTTGGCAGGCGTGCGTGTCTGGCAGGTGAAGATCTCGGCCTACATGGCCGCGGGCGTGCTCGGCTCCATCGCAGGCATGTTGCTTGCAGGGCGCACCGGCGCAGTCGATCTCCAGCTTGCCGCCGCCTTTCTGCTGCCCTCGGTGGCCGCGGCCGTCATTGGCGGTACCTCGATCTTCGGCGGCATCGGCGGCTACACCGGGACGATCCTGGGCGCGCTGATTTTGAGTGTGCTCAATTCGATGTTGACGTTTCTGAATGTGGGGCAGGCGATCCAGCAGGTGGTCTATGGGTCGATCGTGTTGTTGCTGGCGTGGGGCTATGCGAGTTTGACGCGGCGGGTGTGAGCTTGATAGGTTGGCTCTGATTGTAGTCAAATGAATACATATGGTGATTGAGGAACAATTCATGAAGCTCCCCCGTCATGAACGAGCGACTGTCGAACGATCCAAAATCGTCGATTACCTGTTGGCCCATGAAGACAAATCAGGCAAGGCCGGTTTCTTTGCCGGCTTCGGTTTCACTCGAAGACATTGGCGAGTATTTGCGGCACTACTGTTGCGTCATGCTGCGGAGAATGAAGTTGCTCGTGTCGCAGACTCGGTATTTGGTGTAAAATACGTGATAGAAGGGCCATTGGCAACACCTGATGGTCGCAACCCGCAGATTCGATCGGTATGGATTATTGACCGGGGTGAAGTCCGTCCTAGGCTAGTGACGGCCTATCCGCTCAAGAGGTGACTTGATGATTGGCGAACATGAAAGAGCGATTCTCACTGTTGACCTTCCTGACCATCGATTGCAGGTGGGCGACGTCGGCACTGTCGTACACGTCTACAGTGGCGGTAGTGCTTATGAGGTGGAATTCTTCACGGTCGATGGACAGACGCTTGACGTCATCACCGTTGAGGCAGCTCAATTGCGTGAAGTGAGGAGTGGCGAAGTTCTCCATGCGCGTCCGCTTGTCGTGCAGTAGATGAGACGCCGCCGGAATTGACTGGTTAGATCCTAGCGGAGGTCTAGAATGGCGAAGCCTTAGGCGGCATTGGCGGCTACACGCCATCGGTGATAAGCCGGCGTATCTCCTCAACAAACTGCGCCGGTGTTTGGATGATTGTGCCGCACTGTTCCGCCACATCCTGTTTGAAATCCCTGGTATTGAGCGTGATGAGTCGATCTGTCGAAGCAAAAACTGCTGCACAGAGGATCACCGCATCTGAGGCTTCAATGATTGTCTCGTAGGGTTTCACGTCTTTCGGGGAGGGATCCGGCAGAATCTCCAGGCGGAGTCTGGCCATCTGCGCCGCGAAGTTTGGCAGGGCACGAGGCAATTTCTTGCGAAGATTTCGCTCGGCCTCATCCAGAACCTGCTTGCATACCACGGCCTGATACAGGCCGATCTCAGCCATGAGCAGAACAGCATGGCTGGCTCCGGTACGCGAATCGGCCCCGGCAATCAGCACATTGGCGTCAACAAAAACCCTAAGCATCTCGCTCTTGTCGTTCCTGCCAGATCGCCTTCCGTTCCTCTTCAAGTCCCTGCAAAAGCTCCGCCAAACTCACATTCTCATCCTCCATGATTGTGGAGAACTCTTCCGACAGTTGGGGAAGCAGCGGTCGTTGCGGAGAGAGAACGAAGACCTCACCGATCTGTACCAGATTGAGCATGTCTCCCTGGTCTACGGAAAGATTCTGTCGAACTGTCTTGGGCAGCGTCAACTGGCCGCGTTCGCGCAGGCGAATCGAATACGATGTGGACATTATGATCTCCAATCAGCAGAAATTCTCACTTTCGCACAATCGTATTATACAACGTTTTGCGATGTTGCCGCAACCATTGTTGTCACCGAATGTGAGTGGCCCGAACAGTGACGGTCGTGTCTGAGGATGTTCTCCCATGGGATCCAGTGACACATGACCATCGACTCCATCTCCTTCATCCACCACTCGCGTACCGATTTGTGCTACACCCACGACCAGCCCATCCTTTTCAGCCTGGAGGAGCACTTCATCAGTGAGGCGGTGCGCCTGACCGACAAGTACGCCGACACCCTCACCGACGGAGTCTTCCTCTGGGCGGTCGAGACGACCTACGTGCTCAAACAGTGGTTGGCTTACGCACACCAGTCTGAGATCCATAGATTCATTGCTCTGGACGAGAGCAGTCCATTGGAGCGACCGGAATATTGGCCAACCATACGCCCCTCTTTGGCGGCATTGGCGGCTACCTCAGCACGATTCTGGATGTGCTGATATTGAGTGTGCTCAATTCAATGTTGACATTTTCGAATCTGGGACAAGCGATTCAGCAGGTGGTCTACGGGGCGATCGTGCTGTTGCTGGCGTGGGGCTATGCGTGCTTGACGCGGCGGGCGTAGGCCATGGTGAATTGCGGATGCCCACTGGTGATCGTGAAACGGCCGCAAACGGCAACGGTTAGTGGGGTTCAGCCGCGCCACGCGTCGGCTAGAAGCCGTGTTCGGCTGCAGGGGGCGGTTCTCTGATCATGGCCATTTTGTACAGTTGGGCTCGCCTACCCCTTTGCCGGACGCCACATCGGACCAACGCACAGGAGCAGGACAATGACGTTGAAGAAAACGTTGGACGGGTTGCCTGATGCCCAAGATCCTGCGCTGCATCATAGACCCATTGCCGCAGACGGAAAACCATAATGCCCCAGCCAAACAGGAAGCCTCCCGTAAGCGCCGATAGAAAACGCGTCGATGGTACGGTTGATTGCTTCATGTCAAAAGCTCCCTATCTATTTCGTAGCAAGTGCTATATTGTTCGGTTGTTGTAGCACATGCTACAAGCTGTGCAACAAATAGCTGATGGTATAATAACGACATGAGCAAAGTTGCAATGAAGAAACAGCTGGTTATCGAGCGCATTGCCAACCATCTCCTGGCAGAGGGTCTCAACAACACTGGGCTTCGCCTATTGGCCCGGGTGGCCGGCACCAGTGATCGGATGTTGATCTACTACTTTGGATCGAATGAGGCTTTGCTCGATGAGGTTTTGGGCGCTGTAGCGGCTAACGTAACCGTTCAATTAGATGCATTGCTCGGCACACAGCCACGTCCAGCCGGCGAACTGCTTGCGCAATTAACGTCTCTGACGATGAACAAGGCATTTGAACCCGCTGTGCAACTGTGGTTTGAGCTGGTAGGACTGGCGGCACGTGGGCAAGAGCCATATCTATCGAATGCGCGAATTTTGGCAGGCAATTGGATTGCGTGGATCGCATCGCGCATTGACAGCCCTGCGGAACAAGACCCAGGCGACTTGTACGCTCATTTAGAGGGTCGGCTCATGTTGAAGATGATCCAAGGCCAAACCGGCTGAGCGATCCTGTTGAGTAACAACCGCCAAGCAATGCCTGATTCGGATGCGCTATCAGACGGTTGCGACGCGAACGCCGCGCCACAGCCAAGCCCTTACCGCCGGCCGATGGCACGCCAACAGCGTCGGGCGCTGTGTCCGGCGTCCGTTCGGTTGATGTTGCCGCTATTCACCTGAGGGGTCCACATAGCGATTTGGTTGGCTGGGTTGTTGGTTGGGTCAGCGGGCCGGTGCTGACATGTAATTTATATTGCAAACAATATCGATCCAGTGGGCGGGCTTGTCAATATCAGGAAAGTCGGCCATAGGTGAGAACCAACTGCAGTGGTTATGGATGTGTGGGGTAGTTTATCCAGCCATTACGGCTACTTCATGATCGAGCCGTTCACCAATTTCATCTTCTGCCACGTCGAGATCGTAGTCCATCTGCAACCCAAGCCAGAATTGAGGCGACATTTTGAAGTACCGCGCTAGACGCAGCGCAGTATCAGCGGTGACACGGCGCTTGCCATGGACGATCTCGTTGATGCGTCGCGCCGGCACCCGAATCGACAACGCAAGTTGGTTCTGACTCAACCCCATCGGTTTCAGGAATTCCTCCAACAATACTTCACCAGGATGGATCGGGTTAAGCATCGACGATTTCGACATCTACGGCGTATGTCGGTCACTTGAATCGCGATGAACCTGAGCGGTTCGTTGGCGGGCGAAGAGGCTATACTGTCGATCTGGGTGATATCCTCCGCAATGCTGATCCAAATTGTGAGCAACTTCTTTTAACTGCCTCTCCTGGCTCACGCCTTTGTGTCATACAACTCCTGATCGATACGTTCCTTTAGGAAAACCTTGATCAACGATTGATACGGAACATCTCGCCTATTGGCAAGCAAGCGTAACTCATTCAGCATCGATTCAGACATGCGAAGCGAGATTGTCTTGGTCGAGGGTTTGAGTTTTGGCAATATGACTCGCTCGGCGTTACCCCAGTCGAGATAATCTGCCGAATCATTCTCAGCCCAAAACGCCCGTTCCTCATCTTCATTCTTGAATTCAGGAATCTCTTTTGGCATAAATATGACGCTCCTTGCGACTCATAGGACGAGCCGAAATTACCCGTATCTTGCTATCACGTAGAGTAAACGAGACAAACAAGGGACGCTTATTGTTCGTCTGTCCCAATAAATAGCATCTTGGTTCAACTTGCGAGTGCTTCGGGTCATCAGCGAGCAATAGCGGAAGATTGAAGAAAACCTCTTCACATTCAGATGCTGACACTTGATGCTTGAGCCAGTTTTTGAGATGGTTTCCCTCATCCCACTCAAGTCCATCAATACTCGATAAGTCAACCATGTATGTATATTACCATCATATTTAAGTACGGTCAATGAGTTTGTTCTGAGTGAAGAATTGTCGCGAGAACGCCCGTATCTCGGATCGATAACTGCATCCTGCCCTCAATCGCAACAATCGACAGCCCTGCCACAGCCAAGCCCTTATCGCCAGCCAATGGAACTGTTTCCGCTTTGAAGGCTACCGTACACCGTTATCCTTTCAGCGTACGTCTCCAGGGTTCTTTTCAGAAACAGTTTTCCAAACCCGCAGCCCCCGGCGTGCCAGGTAGATGGGCAACGCATGGAATCCATGATCAGAAAGCGCCTTTTGCAGCGATCTCTTCTTGGGCATATCCCCATTGGTGAGAATGGCAATCGAGCCGCCATCCCCGCCTGCCCCGTTTACCTTGCAGCCGAGCGCGCCGAAGGTTTCGGCCAGCGATATGATGGCCTCGAACTCATCACAGATGAGGTCTTTGTGAAGTTCACGCTGAACTTGGGTGTTCTCATCAAAGGCTCTGCCCAATGCGACAAAATCTCCCTGAAAGAGCGCGTCTCTTGAACGATAGGCCAGCCGACGCAGTTGTTCCAGGCGTCCGTCGTTGTGAGGTTCGTCACCGAGCCCGGCGATGACCCGCTTGTGGATATCGGATGAGAAGTGAGGCCTGCCGATGTATGCCAGGAGCAGTCGATGCTCAAGCTCCCACCAAATATTGTCGGAGAGTTCCACTTTCGAGACACGTGAGGTTGGAAAATCCACTATCTCAATAAAATTGATGCCCCCATAAACGCTGGCGAGTTGATCCTGGACGCCACACTCCAGCCCAAGTTCCTTTGTCTCAATTGAGTGGGCCAGGGCCGCGATGTCGTACGGCGAGAGCCTTCTCTCCGTCAGGGCATCCAGCACGCCGATCAAGGCCACAGAAACCGCTGCAGAAGTGCCCATCGAGGCGCCGGGCGGGGCATGGGCAAAGATGTTGATCCTCAGCCCAATATCCTCTGGCAGCTCCATCACATTGATGGTCGCCTCGATGAGTGGATGTCGATCGTAGACAACCTGACCGGGCGTAAGGCTATAGGTGTCTCCATAGTTCTCAGCGTCAATGACCAGGCGTGCGCCCATCTGATCTGCCGGCAAAGAGTGCACCTGAACTTCGACGTATGGGTATACTGCGATGTTGAACACCGCACCCGTCTTGGAAAAATGTGTGTCCGTCCATCCTCCAACATCGCAGACTCTTGTTGGTGCTACTGCATTGATGATCGTCGTCTGTTTCGTCATAGTAGAGTCACTTGTGAACAGGATTCGTGGAATGGAATGGGTGTGACACGATTCGAGAGCACCTGGCATCGAGATAGATGCAGTTCGCTGTCCTCAGTCACTGCAACCGACAGCCGTGCCCCAGCCAAGCCCTTGCCGCCGGCCGGTGGCGCGCCGACTGCGCCAGGGATCTATGCTCGGCGTACGATCGGTTGACATTGCCGCTATCCATCTGGGGGTTCCACAAAGCGATTCAGTTGGCTGATTTGTTGGTTGGGTCAGCGGGTGGGTGCTGACAGGTGTTGACTGTTGCACATAGTATCGAGCCATTGGGCGGGCTTGTCAACAACGCCAAAAAGCCAAAGCCTCAATAGGTTATTGCTTGTTCGGCAGCCGCAGTGTATACTTCGGCTATACTGTGTTGTTTCGAATTGGAGGTGCTTGCATGGTGACCCGAGTTCAGAAGTGGGGCAATAGCCAGGGACTGCGGTTTCCCAAGACTGTACTCACAGAAGCTCGTATAGACATCGGCGACGAGGTGCAGATTTCTGTCGAGGACGGCCGGATCATTGTCGAGCCTGTGCGCAAACTCCGTGGGAAATACATCATCGAAGAGTTGGTCGCGCAGTTGCCCGAAGACTATGAGCCGGAAGAGATCGATTGGGGTGAATCCACTGGAAATGAGGTCTGGTAAATGGCACGCTATATCCCCCGACAAGGCGATTTCATCATTCTTTCATTCGATCCACAATCAGGACATGAACAAAGAGGGCGTAGACCGGCGCTCGTTGTCAGCAAGTTTGAGTTCAACAGACGTGCCGGCCTGGTGATTGCCTGTCCCGTGACCAATACCACTCGTGACTCCCCATTCCATGTTGCCGTACCGTCAAACAGCAGCCTTACAGGCCATATCATGGTTGAACAAGTCAAGTCCGTTGACTTCCGCAGTCGACGCGCTGCCTTCGTGGAAAGAGCGCCGGATGAAGTGCTGGACGAGGTCCTCGCAATTTTGGACGCGTTGCTCTACCCGTGACGACTGAAGCCATCTAGCGTTCAGAAGGTGGCAAAATGATTCGCGAACATGAACGGGCGATACTGTTTGGGTCGGTCGATCTTAAAACTCAATCCTCCGAGACAAACGAATCCCAAATGTCCGGATAAAGCTCTTGAAAGGTCAACCAGGTATCGCGCTCGATTCCAGGATCGTTTGAGCGAACGACGTTCAGGGAAATCTGAAGATTCTTGAGCGCCGTTTCAAACTGGCTCTTAGAACAGCCATATTCCTCAATCACCTCATTTCGAAGTGTAGCCGTTTCCCAAGGCTCATTGCGTATCATCTCGAAAATGTGGACACATAAGGGATTCAGTCCATCCACAGGTTTGTAGGACGAGGCAAAATGGACATCTCGTAGATAGTCCATTGCCATCAACACGGCGAATCCCCCTTTGATCTTGCCGTAGAAGATCTCATCGGGATACTCTGCGGGCAGGCGGTTTTTCCAAGTCCAAATGGCTGTAACCTTTTCACCCCAGCCGCGCTCGCCTTCCTGCTTTTCCGGGAGATCGACGTGCTCCCAGAGTGAAGGTAGTGTCGTCTTCGAACTTTCGAAAATCGTGCAGATTTTCAAATCCAGAATCAACAGTCGGGCTTCTTCGAAAGTTGTGATCATGAGTAATTCCAATGATTGTTGGGGCAACGACTGCAAAAACATCGCTTACTTCGGATGCCCTACCTGGGGGGCGACGCCGACGCCGTTTTCCAGGAAAACACAGTATCAATGTGAGGCTACTTTCCGGCCTGTGAATAGATCGACACATGGCTCTTGCTTTGGGCTGTGAAGGGCGAGCGATCCCACCATGCCAAGCGTTCACGCAACCCAAGGCCGGCCAATTGGGCCATGAGATCCAGCTCGGCCGGCCAGGCATAGCGCATGAAGTGCGGGATCATCTGGGTGCCCGCTTGGCTGATCACGATGCGCTGAAAGGCCACGGTCTGGGCGACGCGATCGTGGATGGCGATCTCAAAGCGAGCGCCGTCCATGGTGGCCCAGGATCCCTTCATGCGCTGGCCGTCCACATACTCAGAAAAGTCGGGTACGACAGTTTCGATGACAAATAGGCCCTTGGGGCTCAGGTGCCGGGCCGCGTTCTGGAAACAGCGCACCTGCGCTTCTTGCGTCGTCAGGTTGAAGATGGTATTGAAGACCAGATAGACCAGATCAAAGGCGCCCTCGGCACGGGCTTCGGCCATGTCTCCAATGACCACAGGGATGGCGCTGCCGCCGGGTTTCTTGCGCAGTTCTGCGACCATCTTCTCAGAAGCTTCGATGCCGTGCACGCTCAGGCCGCGGTTTGCCAGCGGGAGCGCCACCCGTCCGGTGCCAATCGCCAACTCAAGCACCCGTCCGCCGCCGGCGAATGCAGCCAACGTCTCTACGGAGTCGTGTGTCTCTGCTGCCATCGCTTCTTCGCAGCTCGCGTCATAACGCTCGGCGTTCAGCTCACCGAAGGTCTCAGGGCCGTATCCTTTCATGTTCCCCCCCCACATCAAATTGTCACCTGTCAACGGTCAGGCTGCTTTTAGCACCCGCAATGCGCGAAGCGTGACCCATTTGTTGGGCTCTTTCTTCTCTCCAAAATCTACCCAACTCTTGCCCGCATAGCCATAGTCCAATGCCCATCGACCGTTGCTGTCTTGTTTGTCACGGATTATCGCCAAAACGCGTGACAATCGGGGGTCATCACCGTGGCCCAACGCCACCAATGCGGCTACAAGTTGCAGCAAATCGGTCACATAGAACATCGGAAAGCCAAACTTCCACCAGTTCCGGCTCGGTTTGTCACTGAACCCGGACGGATAGGTTGCCTCCGCGGGATCTACACTCAGCAAAAAATCTACGCCGCGTTGAATCGCACGTTCCATGATTGGCGTGCGGCGCTCTTGAGGCCACTTGCCCAAAGCCAGCATCACCTTGACGCCGCCCCACGCACAGGGCAGTTTGTTGTTCGAGCCACAGGCAAAGGTTGGCCCACACTTGCCTGCATAGTAGCGGACTTCTGCCTGTTTTTCTGTGACCGGAGCCATTCCTTCGCCCGTTACAGTTCGCGCCATCCATTCATAGGCTTTTTCCAGCCGAGGATCTTCGTGACCCAGCTCGACCAAGGCCCAACACAGGTTCCCCTGCAAGCAATCAACCGTCCCGGACGGTGTACCAGATGCGGTGAATTGCCCCCTAGATGTCAGTGCATGGTCTAAAATGTAGGCGCATGCCTGGGCTATGCGCTTATCCTCGACCACAGATGCACCCAGTTGAGCCAGCATGATAACCGACCAGACCGAAGATCGATACTTTGGGTTATAGCCTGGGCCGGATCTGACCCAGTAGCCGGCGGTATCCATTTCGGCCAATATCCTCGCGATTGGGCCTTTCCGATGGGCTGTCGTTCGAGCAATACACAGCTCCGGTTCGTCTGGGGAGAGTTCCATGATATCGCGCAGTGTCAGATAGCGCGCACCCGGCGAGTCAGGCTCCAGCAACCAGGGCAACGGATCGCCCTTGAGTTGATCGTGCCAAGACATTTCCACAACCTCCTGTGAGATGCTCTTCGCCTCGTCGTCACTTCACCCAGCCATCACTTCACCGTGCCGGATTCTCACCACGCGCAATAGCCGCCGTCGATGATCATGTCGTTGCCGGTCATGTAGTCCGATGCGGCCGAGGCCAGATAGACCACCGCACCCTGCAAATCGGTCACCTCGGCCATGATGCCGGCCGGCGTGCGCGCCATCCACTCGGGCAGCATGGTCTTGCCCTCGGGCGTCTGCAACAGGTCGTCAACGAGTTGAGTGCGCGTGTAGCCGGGGCTGATGCTGTTGACGCGCACGCCGCGGGTCGCCCATTCGGTGCCCAGGCTGCGCGTCAGGTGGATGACGCCGGCCTTGGTGGTGTTGTAGGCGGCCTGGTCCTGGGGCGCGTTGACGATGTGGCCGGACATGGAAGCCGTGTTTATGATCTTGCCGTAACCAGCCGGCAACATGACGCGTGCTTCGGCCTGGGCACAGAGAAAGACGCCGGTCAGGTTGATATTGAGCATGCGCTGCCAATCGGCGTAGCTCATCTTCTCGGCAGGGACCCACTGGCCGATGCCGGCATTGTTAACGCCGATGGTGAGGCTGCCCCAAGCATCGACGATGGTCGCCACCATACGCTCAACCTGCTCGGGCTGGGTCACGTCCGCGGTGATGGCCATGGACTCGATACCCTTTGCCGTGATTTCGGCGGCCACTGTCTCAGCCGACTCACTCACCAGATCGACGATGGCGACCGCCGCGCCGGCCTCGCCCAAGGCATGGGCAAAGGCCCGGCCAATGCCTTGCCCACCGCCGGTTACCAGGGCCGAGCGGCCATCCAGACGAAAACGTTCGAGAATTGGTGCTGCTGCCAAAACTGCGTCGCTCATATTCGGTTTTCTCCACTGAACTGTACGGGGATGAGATTCTCGGTATATGACAAACCAGGCTTCTATGAGAAACCTGGTTTAGTGTGCGCAATAGAATCGATGTCGACGAACTGTTAGGCAACTGCGGCGAGGCGCTGGTTGACGACTTGCCAGAAGGTAGTCACGGCCTCGCGTCTGTTGTCAAAGAAGTCTTCAAAGAAGCCGGTTCGGTTTAACGGAGGCGGGTAGCTGTAGCGTTCTCCATCTTGACCGTACTCGATGATCCAGTCTCCCGGCTCGGTGGCGTCCACCACCTCGAACTGTCCAGCCGGATATAGAAATGGACGCCCCTGGTCGTTGAGGATGCGCAGATCGTCGGCCTCAATGCCAATGACAACGTAGCCCTGGCCTGCTGTGAGGTCTTGATATTCTCCGTTGAGCGATTCTAGTCTAACAATCATCTGCTTCTCACCCGCTTACGCTTCATCTCGACGCGACCGATATCGGGGTTTTCGTACCAGTGGAACTCGTAGCGCCTACCACCGAACGAGATGATCGGGCTGCTCTTCTTCACCCATTTGGCCGGTCGACCGCCGTATGCGGCTACAAGTCGTTCCAGGTCTCGAATTCGACGCCCTTTGGCGATCACTCTAGACTCTGCGAGCATTCGGGGGCTAAGCTCTGTGTCCACTCTAGTTTACACCATTTTGTAACACATTTGAAGTCAAGAATTCACTCAATGCCCATTCCATGTCAGCAGAATGGGCGCAGAGCAGCCGGTCGTACAGGTACACGCAGAGCGCCCATTTTGGATATTATGCAACTTCTTCGTCAAAGACGATGACCACTTTACCGCTCTGGCCCTCATCGGCCACCTGGTAGGCCTCGGCAGCCTGATCCAGGGTGAAGCGATGAGTCACGGTGATCTCGGGCCTGAGATCCCATTCGACCAGCTTTTCGACCAGATCCTCCATGTGGCCCAGGCTGGTGACCCAGGAGCCGTAGATGGTGATCTGGTTGTGGATGATGGTCTGGCTGACATCGAAGTCGACGTTGTTGCCTTCGCCGACCATGGCCGCTCGGCCCCAGCGGCGGGTGCCCTGGAGCGCCAACAGACGGCCCTGGGGCGCGCCGGAACAGTCGACCGACACTTCACAGCCGAAGCTCTGGGTCAGATCCTTGATCGTCTGGAGGGCGTTGCCGTCGGAGATCACGCCGTAGTCGATGGCGCCGATCTCTAACGCAAAGTCGAGCCGATCCTGGGAGATATCTGCACCAATGACCATGGACGCGCCCATGGCCTTGGCCAGCAACCCAGCGGCCATGCCCACCGGGCCGATGCCGGTGATCAGCACACGGTCTTGGCCGGAGACCTTGACCCGTTGCAGCGCCTCATAAGCCGTGCCGAACCCACAGGCAACCAGCGCGCCGTCGACATAACTCAGCTCATCGGGCAACGCCACACAGACGCTCTCCTCAGCGACGCAATAATCAGCGTGGCCGCCGTCCCGTTGCCAGCCGTGGGCGGCGCGCTCGGGCGACGTGCACGAGATCATATAGCCCTCGCGGCAGTCATGACAGACGCCACAGCCGCTGATATGGTAAAGAATGACGCGATCGCCTACGTTGAAACGCTTGACGCCCGGGCCGACCTTGACGATCTGGCCACATGGCTCGTGGCCGCCGATCACACCCTGGTAGGCCTCAGGGCCGTGGCCCAGGTGCTCGCGGTAGATGGCCCGAATGTCGCTGCCGCAGATGGACGAAGCCTTCATTCTCAGCAGTACCTGGCCATGCCCCGGCTCGGGCACATCAAATTCCTTGAACTCAACCTGCCGGTTGCCAGGGAGCAATACGCCTGTCATTTTCATTTCTGGAGACTCCTGGATAATTCTATTTGGACCGCGATCAATGCGGCTTGACAACGTAGCTGGCAATACCCAAATTTGCAGGAGGAAAACAGCGCTATGTCAAATTCATGGCGCTGTTTCCTTGTATCTTAGTTATATCCATCGAAGACTAGACCGCAAGAGGAACGTAAAGATCCAAAGATGGCGCTTGTCCATGTCCGTTTTGCTTTGAACCGAGGCGAACAAACACGACCGGCTTATTCTGACCGCGATACTGATCGTGAAGTGCCAGATTGTAGGCTTGCAACTCTGGGTCATCATTTGGGAGAATGACTAGCTCGAATTTATCCGGCAAGGAATCTAGGATTCGCGGATTTTTTAGCATGTAGCTTGTTACCTGACCCATCAGAGCCGTATTCCGTTCAATTGCGTCTTCTGGTTCCTGTAGGATCGTCATTGTCATTCCTCATACCGTTCACGATATCGAGACCAATTGTCAGTGATGTCATCGACCGCATAGGTCTGCGCTTCATTGAAGTCCTGAATCGGAAGTCGAATCTTACGGTCATCTCCGCTCGGGAAAATTATATCACAATGGGCAAATCCATGCGCCGTGTCATATCGGATCACCGGCGTCCACGCGTCGTACCTGCATTCGAGTTGCACAACAAACTTGAGAACCTGGCCGTGCTCCGTGTCGAATCGGATGCGAACCCTATTCTCGGGGTTGAGTAGGTTTACGTATTCGACCGTTCGCACCTACGCCTCCAGTTTAATCTGCGCCTTAACCGACGTCGCCGGCATATGGACGGCAAAGTCGAACGCCTCCACACTATCGGCGAAGTCGAACGTGTCCGTGATCAACGGCTTGACGTCGAGTTGTCCGCTGCCCATGAGCGCCAGTGCACGGGGATAGACGTGGGCGTAGCGGAAGACATGTTCGACGCGAGCTTCCTTGGATGCAGCGTAGACCACGTCGTAGGCAATCGGTTCGACCGGCATACCCACAAAGACGACCGTGCCGCCCGGGCAGAGCGGTTCGAAGACCGCGGCGGCTGCACGCGGGTTGCCGCTGCATTCGAAGACGATGTCCGCGCCCCAACCGTCGGTCAGATTTTTCACCACTTCATTCAAATCCTGCTCAGCGACATTCACCGGTGTGATCGGGCCCAGCGTCGCCGCAAGATCCAGCTTGGGTTGCTGCACGTCGGTAATGATCACTTGGCTGCACCCGCCGGCCAGCGCGGCCAGCGCGGTCAGCACACCGATGGGCCCGGCGCCGGTGACCACGGCCACGTCGCCCGGCTTGATGCGTGCCTTGATGGCGGCGTGCAAACCCACGGCCAGCGGCTCGACCATTGCCCCCTCGGCGAAGCTGACGTTGTCGGGCAACTTGAAGGTGAAGGCGGCCGGATGCACCACGCTGGGCCGCAGCACGCCGTGGATGGGCGGCGTGGCCCAGAACCGCACTGCCGGATCTAAATTGTAGATGCCCAACCGTGTGGCCTTGCTGTTGGGATCGGGGATGCCTGGCTCCATGCAGACTCGGTCACCCACAGCCAGGTTCTCGACCGCCCCACCGACTTCGGTGATCGTGCCGGACGCCTCGTGGCCGAGAACCATCGGCTCGCGCACTACAAAGGGGCCGATGGCCCCATGAGTATAGTAGTGGACATCACTGCCGCAGATGCCGACCGTGTGAATGGCGATACGCACGTCGTGTGGTCCCATGGGCTCGTCGAGTTTTATGTCGCGCAACTGTAGTTCGTCTTTTCTCTCAAGTACCAGTGCTTGCATTTGCTTCCTCCAATAGTCGGCAAGGTGTTTTTATTTGCATTTGTTCCAGTCTATAGACGTGCCGAATGCTGAATCTGGCGTCAGGGATGGAGCGGAATCCCGGATGCCTGCCGGGTAGATTTTGCAGTGGCCGTTTATTCACTCCATTCGATGCGTGAATCGACACTGCCCGCATCGAACATGTCCAATTCGACTGCGGCCACATACGATACATCGATCAGATGTGGATTGTTGGACGGCATGCGGTCGATAATCGTGACTACCACAGAGTTCCCATTGTAGAGATTTGTCACAAGCACCTGGGTTCCGAAGGGCAGATCCTTGTGAGCTGCCACGTATTCATCCTTGTTGTAAACTTCGCCGCTGGCCGTAGCCGCACCGTGCAACGAATCGTTGAGGAAGGAAGCGATACCTTCATCCACATTTGCAGATTCCGTGTCGCTTTCTGTCAGCTGCTCTGCCACCGCGTTAGTTGGGCCCTCTTCTTCAGACGCAGCTGTTGGTACTGCTGTAGGCGCCATTGAAGGTACTGCTGTAGGCGCCATTGAAGGTACTGCTGTAGGCGCCATTGAAGGTATTACTGTTGGCACCACGGTCTCTGCCGGATCGCCATCTGCAGATGGCGCCTGCGCTTCGCCTTTCTCGCCGCCTTCGTCAACCGCGGCCGAGGCAGTAGTCGGCTCCGGCACTTCTTGCTCGCTATCCGTCGGCTGGCCACACGCAGCGAGTGCGAGCGAGGCTAAGATAATTACGATTAGCCTCAACTGTCTATACCTCATAGCCATTGCTTTTTGTTTCCTTTACCGATTCAGCCATCTGCTCTTCATAGATTTCAGTAGTTCACGAATTCGAGGAAAGCGAGATTCTTCGCTGGTCTTTCGCCAGAGTGAAGGGGGCCTGTTGCCCCACTCAAGATGGCAGGTCGTGAACTGCTGGATTTTGTTCAGTCAAACTGGAACCAGATCGTATCCATCATCTGTTCTGCGAGCGCTTCGGCCTCAGCACCGCCATTGATAAGGTTGTCTAGATCAGACCAGCCAAAATAGGCTCCGTCGACAATGCCCACCGGGCGCGCAACTCTGAATGCCTCCGACATGGGACCGCGCAGTTCGGATGGCAGGGTCTCCCAGTACCCGATCTCTTGGGCTACAGACTGGCGAGCGGGGATGCTGCGTACCGGCCCAATAGGCCGTTGGTGACTCAGGTACGTGAGCCATTTCCACACAGCAACAGGATTTTCGCTGCTCCGGCTGATCACACCGCTGTGGAGTAGGAGGGGCGTCGGACCGCTGCCTACGCCATCCTCCACATTGGCTCGCAGCGGCAGCACGCCCACATCGCCGATTTGACCGGTATGTTCATAGAAGGCAGGCAGATCAACCCACATCGGCACGGTGCGGGGTACGGACAGCAAGTTGACTGCCCAGAATCGACGCTCATCCTCATCCATTGATGCGAAATCGGCCATGGCGCCGTCCTGCGCCACCATGGCGTAATACCATGTGAGCGCAGCCACAAGATCTTCCGCGCTCAGGGGTGCAGTACACGGCTGAAGGCTCTCTGCCGCACAGCGCTGTGCGAATGCATAGGCAAAGAGGCTGTGGACGCTCGAATCCAAAAAGCCCCATCCCGAAGATTCTGTGCGCAGCCCTTTCAGCGGATCCGCTTCCGGGCGCACCCGATGCTGCCAGATCTGAGACAGGTAGTTCTCCGGAGAAAGCGTAGCCACTTCAAACGACGGCTCATCGAAATAGATAAGCCGCATCTCCGCCGAAAGCGGCAAAGCCCAAAGCCGTCCACGCCAGTGTGCAGCATCCAAGATCGGCCCATAGAAGTCCTCGAGCTCCACCCCGGGATCCGTCTCCGCCAGAGAGGTCAAATCGTAGATATGGGCCGAAGCGATCAGTGACGGATCGGGTTGCAGGTAGGCGCCGTCGGCCGCGGCGAGCATCTCGTCCGGCCCAGCGGGCAATTGGGAAAAGGGGATGATCTCGACGCTGATAGCGGGATTCTGCGCTGTGAAGTCGGCAGCACGCGCCTGCAGGAGACCGGCGACTTCATCCGGCGCAGCAAAGCGAACTGCTGCCGGTCGAAGATGGGCGTCCAGCTCATTTGCCAGCCGTTTCCAGAAGAGTGGCGAAGGCCGGCCCGCGCCATTCAGGCCGATGAGGCGGGGTGAGGGGATGCGCAGCTCACGCTCAGCCACAGTGGCGTCATAGTCGGCACTCAAGATCAGCGTGAATGGCTGACGCCCCTCAACACAGCCGTCCCGGCAGAGCGCTTCAACCTGGGCTGCGACAAACTCACCGATCATCGTACCCCACTCGCTATCCGCTCGGTGCAGCCGCAGCGTTCCCCACGAATATGATTGTGTGAGTCTTGGACCCCAGAAGCTGGGATCAGATCCCGTGTGAAGCAGGCGAGCATCGCTCCGCCGGAAAAAGGCTTGCCGATGGATCGGTGATGAATCAATCATGGACCTCAGCGTTGCCCAGACGTAATCGCCCTGTGCTTGGACATGGGTCACCGCGACGTTGTCAGTCTGAGCCAGGTTCCTGGCGAGCCAGATCTGGTTCGCCCGCCAGGCCGGGTCATCGTCCTGCATCGAGAAGAAGATGGTATCATCGCCGGCGTCAACCGCGCGTTTTTCCGCTTCAATATAGAGTTCGACGGCACGCAGCAATTCTTCATCGACTGAGCGGGATGCCCGGTAGAGGAGTGCAACGACGCATCCGCACAGCACGATGAGTAGCGCCAGCATCCATGGCCAGCGCTTGTTGGTGGGACGATCAGGCGGCGATTGTCCTGTCTCCTGATCGCTATCGGGGCTGGTCCACTCAAACTCTGTGCTCATGGTCAGCTTTCGAGCGGGCGAATGAGGTGTGGGGGTCAGACACCAGCGGGATAGGCGATTGACCGTTCGTGCTTATTTCAGATACGCCTCTACCACGTCTCGTTCCAGACTGATGCCAAGCCACTCATCGTCTCCGGGGCCGTCATAGATCAGCGTATACGGACCGGTGAAGCCGGCGTCTTTGGCCAGATCCAGACAGCGAGTGTAGTCAGTACGGTCGAACTCGGTCTGTGTCTGGAAGGAACATTTGGCATGGCAGGATTCGGCCAGCGGCAAGATGGATGCGAGTTCATCATACTTGGTCGGGCCTGACCAATTGCCGAAATCAGCGCAGAGGCCGACGCGTTCATTCAGCGGGTCGATCAGAGCGTTGACGGCGTCTGATGTAGAGAGCAGCGTGTGCCAATTCTCCGTCATCAACCGCAAGCCGCTGCCGCCGAGGTTGGCGTCGATGTACGCGACTAATCGCTCAAAGCCGGCGCGGCTGCGGGCAATGCTCTCATCACTGGGAGCAGACTTGCCGGCGCTGACGCGGGCGTTGCCTGCGCTCAGCGCCGCCGCCGTTTCCAACCAGCCCTCTGTCCACGTCAGATCGCGTTCGGCATTCGCCGGGTCGCTGATATCACCGCCGTCGATGAGCAGCGAGAAAAGCTCCACGCCGGCTTCAGCCAATGCAGCGCGCAACGAAGCAAGATAGTCGGGATCGCGTGTCGGCAGATGAAAGTGACAGATTTCCAGCGTGCGGATGCCGAAATCGGCTAGGCGTGCGGGCAACTCCAGCAGCGGTAACGCCCCTGAATCGACACGAAACTCAGCCGGTTCACTCTCCGGTCCATAGATTGACGGACGCCCCAAAGTGCGGTGCAGGCTCCAAGTGGAGACGCAAAGACGGGGTTTCTGTACTGCGGACATGGCAAGTACTCCTTAGTTTGGCCAACCACTTTAGACTCTGCTGCAAAAGGGGACTCCTTTCTGAAACCCTTTTTTGTAGCGATGTCACTGGGACCAAGCGCTGTGACCACCGGACCGCCACGCGCCGGATCCCTCTGACACACCAAGAAATCTAGTCCTCGATCCGCACCTCGCCGCCGATCTCCTGGCTGCGATAGATCGCGTTGAGGATCTGCTGAACCTGGAGCGATTGCTCGGCCGGCACAGGCGAAGGCAGATCCTCGGCCACGGCTCGCGCAAACTCGACGCATTCGAGCGCATGTGGTTCCATGGTGTCGGCGGTCAGTTGCAGCGACTTGTTGTAAAACTGACGCGTTGGGAAGTCGGAACTCATGATCTTGCCCTGGGGCCAGTGTGAGCCGCCCTCTGTGCCGTAGAGCCACATCTGCATATCCTCGCCCGACGTATCGTGGTGCAGCAGCCAACTCACCTCAAGAATGAGCGTGGCGCCGTTGTCGAAGCGCACAAACGCGGCCGCAAAGTCCTCCACGTCCATGTCGTCAGGCACCGGCGTTAGGCCCCACTGGCTGAACGAATCATCTCGCATGGCCAGCGGCGCCTTGGCCACGCCGCTCACGGCAACCGGTTTGGGGTTGCCCATGAACCAGAGCGTCAGGTCCAGGATATGCACACCGATGTCGATGGTGGGACCGCCGCCGCTGTTCTTCTTGTAGATGAAACCAGGGCGGACTGGGATCCAGCCACGGCGCAGCATCCAGCTGCGGGCATGGTAGATGTCGCCCAGCGCCCCGCTCTCGATCTCGGCCTTCATGGCCTTGGAATTCCCCTTGAACCGGAAGTGCTGCGCAGTCATGAGCTTTTTGCCCGAGGCATCCCGGGCTGCGATCATGGCCCGGATATCCGCCGGCGTGGGCGCAAGGGGCTTCTCGCAGATCACATCCTTGCCCGCTTCCATCGCTGCGATGACCAGCTCCGTATGGTACATGTTGGGCGTGCAGACGTCGATGATGTCGATGTCCGGGTCATTGATGATCTCTGCTGCATTGGTGGAGAGTTTGGCGATGCCGTGCTGCTCTCCCCATGTCTCCAGAATTGGGGCGACGACGTCGCTGCCCGCGACGACTTCGGCTAGCTCGGATGCCGCCCAGCCGGGCATATGCGTTTTGGCAATACCGCCGACGCCGATGACGCCGACTTTGAGAATGTCAGACATGATGAGTCTTCTTTCCTTGAGATTGGGTCGAGCTTGATTTTGATATGGGATTCAAATTCAGTTTAGCAGAGGTTCTCCGGCTTTCCAATCGCTGTTCTCTCAATCGAAAAGCCGTTTCTCTTGCTACGCCAGTTTAATATCAGTCTGTGGGAAGTCTTCACCCACACACAGAAGAGGAACGCGTGCCGCTTTGGCAACAGCGTAGGACAGACAATCGCCGAAGTTGAGTGCTGCCGGGTGCCTGCCTTTACCATATTTGAGCCAGGCGCCCACTGCGAGGCCAAAATGTATTTCCTGTAATGAAATTGCACTGATACCGGTCTCAGCCAAAAAGCGTGTCAAGAGCGGACGCGCATCCTTGCCTAGGCGTGCAGACAGTACGATGCCCGTCTCCACCAAAGTCGCGGTTCCAATCCCGACGTCGCTTGCATCCACGATTTTTTGGGCTAGTTTTTCGTATCCTGCTTCCTGGAAAAGGATCGCAACAATAGCCGACGAGTCAATGATCATACGCCGTCAGGTCCATAGCCGAGGATGGCTTCCTCTTCACCTTTTGAGAGCTGTGTGCCGAGCAATGCCTCTGGAATCTGTGGCCAGATCTCGTCTTCCAGAAAAGCAATCATAGCAGGAAAGTCGCGAACGGGTGGCGTCTGATGGGCTAATCGTTGACGCCGCTCTTCCAGGGCTTTGCGCACAGCCTCGGTCTTGGACTCACCGGTTATTCTTGTGACCTCGTCCAAAAGCATGTCAACTTGATGGTTCTTGATGTTCAGGGCCATGATAGCTCACAAATTTGGAAAAAGACTTATTCTGTAATTCTCGATATATTCTGCAATTGTACCATTCGTAAACCAGATCGCAAAGTTGATGATTTGTGAACCGAGCAAAGAACGTGATCACTTACGCCGGTACATCAACTTCCTGCGCCGTCACCTTATGCGGCCGCTTCATGGACAGGCTCAGCACGGCCAGCGACAGCGGAAGAATCGACAACACGCTCAACGCCATGTTGTAGCTGCCGAACATGTCGCGGGCGATGCCCATGGGCATGGGACCCAGGGCCGAAGCGGCCACCGAAATGGTGGCGGTGATGCCCGTGATGCTGCCCAGGTGCAGCCGTCCAAAGTAGGATGGCCAGGCTACGCTGCTCACGGTACGCATCAGGCCCATCATCGACCCCATGATGATGCCGTAGGCAATCGCCAACTGAACACCCGAAATGCCCTGAGCCATCCAAAGCGCGGCTACCTGTAAGAGCAGGGCCGCTGTCAACAGTAGGCGAATGGGCATGCGATCGGCCAACATCCCGCTGCCCAGGTTTACGATGGCCGACGCAATGGCGATGGGTACATAGACGGCCGCAGCAGCTGTGGGTGAAAGACCATTGTCTGCAAAGATGCTGACCATGTGAAACGTCAATCCTGTGCCCAACATGGAGATGGACGCGATCCCCATGGCCACGATCCAGAAGACCGGCGTGCGGATGGCTTCGCTGGATGTCCAATTCTCTTCGGCTTCCGGCAATGCACTCGTCTCTGCTTTCTTATTACTGGCGAAGGTGCCGTCCGGCTCAAGATCATAGCGCTCAGGGCGCTCGCCGAAGAGGAAAAGACCGGCCGGGACCATGATCACGAGCAAGGCGACGCCCAGCGCGGCATAGGTCATCCGCCAGCCCAGCAGTGGAATCATCCAATTGATGACATTGGGGAATGCGCCCAAGCCGAAGATGGCGACCATCACACCGGAGATGCCCAGCACCGTGCCGCGACGGCGCATCCACCATTGGTTGATGAAGTAGACGCTGGCTAGGCTCAGGCTGCCTTGCCCCGACATACGCAGCAGGATGAAGCCGATCAGCAACATGGCTGCATTCTGAACCGTGCCCATGTAGATGCACGCCAGGCCAAAGATCCCGGCAATCGTCGCAACCACAAAACGCAACGCTCGCCGATCGATCTGGCGCCCCACCCAGGGCAGCGCCATCGCGGCGGTGAGCGTACCCGCCGCGTAGAGCGTGCTCACCATGCCGCGGCTGATGCCCAGATCGGTGATGAAGTAGTCGATGAAAATGGAGATGGCATACGTCTGGCCGGGGCTGGTCATGATCAGGCCGACCGTACCGACCAGCATCACGATCCAGCCGTAGTAGAACGGTGTCCGATCGATGATGGCGCGTGTATAGCCGTGAAAATAGGCGCGTGCTTGGCTGCTGTTCAAAAGTGATGTCCCTGGGACAACGCAAAAATCCGAGAGGAGAAATGGAGAGAACAAACGGTTAATGGTGAATCGATAATGCTCAACGGTTAATGGCTTCCGTGCGGGTCACGCAACGATCATTAACAATTCACAATTGTCAATTCACCATCAACCATTAATCAGGTTTCATCCACAACGATTTCCGAAAAGTCGCCGGTTTCTTTGTGCTTCAAAATCAACTTGAGCCGGCCATCCGGCATGCGTTCCTGCTTGATGATGGTCTGGCCGTCGTATTCGCCGCCGCGGGCATTGATGCGCTCGACGCCGGTCCCACGCCAGTCTTCGATCTCGACAGGCTCCCACTGCTTGGACTCGGCCGAGCGATAGCAGGCATCCATGACCGCGTTGACTATGTAGCCGTCGTAGAAGCTCTCCATGGGCCGGCGGCCTTCGTCCATCGAGTCGAACATGTCGGTGAACATGTCGACGTAGCCGAGTTCACTGACTTCGTCGCCCACAGGGAAGAGCCAGCCGCTGTCAGACTCGGCCTTTTCGGCCACATAGCCGCCATCGCCCGCGCCGGAGACGAAGGTCTCGAAACCGGTGCGCAGGAAGTGGTTTAGCCAGATGGTGCCTTCGGTGCCGGCAACCTCATCGCGCAGATCCATTCCGCCCCGAAAGGTCCAACTGACCTCGAACTGGCCGATGGCGCCGCTCTCAAACTTGATCAGCGCGATGCCGTTGTCTTCGGCTTCGATGGGATGGACCAGCGTATCGGTCCAACACATGACCTCGACCGGCCGGTTGTCCTTGCCCATGAAGTTGCGAATGATCTCGATGCAGTGGCAGCCCAGGTCAATGATCGCCCCGCCGCCGGCCTTCTCGATGTCCCAGAACCAGGCGCTGTGGGGACCCGGATGGGTCTCTCGAGAGCGCGCCCAGGTGATCTTGCCCAGCGCGCCGCTCTGCACGGTTTTGAGCGCCTTGAGCGTCTTGGGCGTGTAGCAGAGATCCTCCAGATAGCCGGCGAAGACGCCGGCTTCCTCGACGGTGTCGAGCATGCGCTTGGCCTCGGCCGCGTTGCGCGCCAGCGGCTTGGTGCAGAGGATGGCCTTGCCGGCCGCGGCGCAGCGCGCCACCAGATCCTCATGCATGTGGTTGGGCAGGCCGATGACGACGCTGTCGGTCTCGGGGTGGTTGATGGCCTCGTTGAGGTCGGTGGTCCAGTGGGGAATATTCCACTCTTCGGCGAATTCCTTGGCCCGTTCCTCGCTGCGCGAGTAGACGACCTCAACGCGGTCGCGGTTGCGTTGGCCGTGCAGCGTCATGGTGTAGAACATGCCGATGAGTCCGGTGCCGAGCATGGTTACTTTGTGCATATGATTTCCTCTTGGCGCTTGGTGTGGTTTAAGGATAGAACGCGGATGTAGCGGATTGGGCTGATCTGCGCGGATTGTTTTCTGCTGAACACAGCCGCAACGAGGCAGGAGAGCCTATGTTTCTGGCTGTATTGGTAACAGGTGTTCGATTTGAGCGTACAAGGAGGGGACGTCGTGTGTTACCGTGGTCCATGCCTCTTCCCAGTCAACAGTATCGTAGGCATGAATGAGGTGGTCGCGCATTCCGGCAATCCGTGTCCAGGGAATCTCATCATAGCGTTGACGGAAACTGGGCGACATGCGTTTGACTGCTTCACCGATTACCAATAGCTGATACAGCACCGAAGACTGAGTCTTGGGGTCTTCGAGAAAGCATCTTGGGTCATAGCTCCCAAGAAATCCTGGATCAATTCTGAAGCCTTGGCAATATCGAGCAGAGTCGCTTCGTCTCTGTCCACCTAGCCCTCCGGCATAGTTAAAAGAACCTGGCTGTTACTCAGAATTTCCTGTCTGCGAAGCCAATTTCGGCTCTGCTCGACAGCGCGCTTTGTGATCAGATCCACATCCCTGCCGAATAGCCCTTCGAACTCATTTTCCATCTGGATATGATCGAGCAATCCCCAGTTGGCATCGTCGGCAAACGTGACCAAGATATCCAGATCGCTGTCCTGCCCAAAGTCATCGCGCAGGACAGATCCAAACAACGCCAGCTCCCGGATTTTCCAGCGATGACACAGTGCTGAGACTGCGGTTTTGAATGCTACATTCGTGTCGAGATCTTGTGACTGCACTTGTTGCTCCATAGGGACACGCTTTACAACCGAACGAATACCTCCATTATACTCCATCAAGGGTGCTGCCATCCAACGCGATCACGGCAATGCCCCTGGGTGAAATCAGAAAGGATACACGACCACCGTCAATGTTCATCTGTTCGGTACGCTGTCCAAAAAGATTACATGTCCAGGCATCTGTAATGTCAAAGAGCGCCGATCCAATCTCTGCCGTCCGCTCTTTGTCGCTAGCATTCAGCAAACGCACGATCACCCCATTATCATCTGCTGCCGGCTTGACATGCAAGACCTGGATCGGCGCCTCCGGCAAGGTCAGCAGACTGCCGGTCGGCGGCAACGTTTGGGCTTCGCTCGGCTCGCCCATCTGCTGGATCAGCGGCGCGTCGTAGGCGGCCTCAAGACCGAATTGGTGGGCCGCCGGCTCGTCAAACCCTCCGATATGGGGTTGGATGCGATAGCGAGCGTGGACTCGACCGGGTTGATGGGGGCGGAAGTTGGTCTCCCAGTAGCTGTTGGTCACCCAGCCGAGCAGCATGGGGCGCTCCAGCACGAACTCGCTCTGGTGCTTGGCGAAGTGGAAGTCGCCCAGTTGCACCATTGGATTATCGGGCGTGGCGATGATCACACCCAGATCCTGGTTGGAGAAGTCGACCCAGTTCTGCACGGTAAAATAGTCCATGCAGGAACCGGGCAGTTGCCGGCGTCCAGGCTCAATGGCGTGGCCACCCAGATCGTAGCGGGCTGTGGCATCGGGCAGGGCAAAGGGGAAGAGTAGATAGGTGGCTTCGGGATGGGTGTCGAGGCCCATGCGCCAGTGCGCCCAGAACTCTATGTGATCGGCGTAGTTGGGCAGGAAGACACTGGTCACGACCGGGCCGTCGACGCCCGGTTGTTCCAGCACCTGGACAACTTCGATCCCGACCGGCGTGGTGAAGACTTTGTGGCTGAGCACCGCCGTGGGCGTGCGCCGCCGTGCGTTCCAGCCGCTCTGCCAGAGGCTTCGCCGTTCCACGGCAGCCGGATCCCAGTCCATGAGCGAGAGCAGTTTGCGTGGCGCCTCGTGGGTGCGATCGGCCACCTCTTCGTGGACGAAGCCGCCGAAGGCATAGCCTGCTTCGGAATCGACCCACTCACGATCGAGCGCTTTGTCGATCCAGGAGATGACGCCGCCGCGCTCCCGGTCGAAGACGATGCGGTGTCGGTCGGTCTCGACCACGGACTCCTCACTCACGCTGTCGTTCAGCTTGTAGGTGAGCAGATCTTTCTTGGCCACGACTGTGTAGCCGAAGGCGGGCACGATCTGCGGTTCAATAATCTGACGGTCATAGGTGTATTCCAGACCATGGTCCGTCGTGACCGGCTGGTAGGAGCGCCCGGCCAGAATGCGGTCCTGGAACTGGCGCCCGGCCGTGGTGTCTTCTCGCCCGCCGCGCTGGTCGGTGACCCACTCGGGGACGAGCGCGGTGAGCGTGCGCGGCCAGGGCAATGGGTTGACCAGCAGTATGTCGTCCTCGTTCTCTCGCTGCACCCGACGGGCCAACGCGGCAAGCGCATCGCGTTGCAGCATCATGCTCAGGCTGCGGCCGCGGTAGGCAAACTGGGACTTGTGGGCCCACTGACTGGCCGTATCTTCGCTGTTCGGCAGTTGGATCGAGCAGTCCGCGCCCCAGGTGTGCTCGTCCCAGAAGAGCACATTGTGCCAGGCCTCGTCTCGATAGCGTAACATGCGCGAGGTCAACCACGGATCGCCGTCGTCCCCCGCGGCCAGCAGCGCACCGGCCAAGGCATCGGCCACGCGCAGGCGAGCCCGACTCTGGCGGTTGATCGACTGCTCGCGCGCACTGCTGATGCAGCCGAAGTTCCAGTAGTCGGTCCAGTCGCCGGCGTAGGTGGGCAGGACATCGCCGTGCTCGCGCAGCGCCGTCCACCATTCGGACGGCGTCGTCAGGCGAATACGCGGTGACTTGCCGGCAGCATTCCATTTGTCGATGAACTCAACGAAGCCCTCGAAGGCCGTGCCGTTGTCGCCAAACGGGTGGTACGACTGGATCATCAGAATGGGCAGCGAATAGCCGATCTTTGCCAATCGTTCTTCGATGCGCGGCCACCAGGTCTTCTCAAATTCAGCCTCATCGCGTCCGATCCCAAAACGCCAGCCGTGGTCATAGGGCCAGCCGTTCCAGGTCAACAGTTTGCGACCGCTGGGGCCCTGCCACCAGAAGGCGTTGGGGCGTTCGAAGGGATATCCGCCGAAGTGGGTGTTGATTGCCATGCTGAAGGCATCGATGCCGGCGTCGAGCAGCACATCGACCAGAGGCCAGTTCTGGCCGTTGACGTCGCAGTTCATGCCGTGGCGGATGGTGAAGCCGTAGTCGTCTCGGAGCGAGCGCAGCAGTTGCGTACTCTCGATCATCTCGTCGGTATCGAAGAGGGGCGTGAGGTTGGCCAACATGCCGGTGACCTCGATGCGCCCAGCCTTCTCCAGGGCGATGAATTTGTCGACCTCGGTCTGGGGAGCGTGGTCGAGCCACTGTTTGAGGACATAGGTCGTCTCGACCGTCCAGCGGAAAGCGCCGTCAGTGTCGGAGTCGGCATACTTGTCAGCAAGACGGACGGCTTCGCTCAGGAAGCGTTCTTCCAGGTCGAAGAGAATGGGCTGGTCATGGGTGTAGCCGATATCGGTATGAGAGTGGTGGATGAAGTAGATGGTTTCGATTGTCATATTTGCCTTGGGTCTATGGATGATGGATGAAGCGACGGATGAACTCAAAACGACGCCCGGGTTGCGCCGATTATAGCCGGATCACGGTGTCGAACACAACTGCCCTCTAGAGATCGGGAACGCTCCACATTGCCGGCGCCATCTCAGACTATTCGTGACTCCATTGCAAAATGGGATGTAGACACGAATTATCACGAATTTTTTCTCTGGGCGACACCACAGTTCGTGTGAATTCGTGACAATTCGTGTCCGAACCGATTTGATCTCTGCCATCGGATCCACTGACGCCGGTATCCGCCCTGTCCCGACATCGATTTCCGGCCGTTTCCAGGTGCGCTGTTCGGCGCTTCGCCCCTGTGCGCGCAGGCGCCGGGCCTGATCAGGGGCTTGACCCTCTATCAGATCGAACATGAGATCCAGCGGATCGTCTGGGAGGGCGGCGCCGCTGAAGCGAAGCAGGTGTTGCGGCTACTGCGGTGGATTGATGGTGGTGTCAGCGAGATGTTGGCAAAAATATAGAAGCACATGGTTTCCGACCCCTTGCAATCCTCAATCGTTCATCCGATAATAGTGGAAGGATTTCACATAGGGTCACACAGATCGATCAGAGCTGGGCATGGGCGCTTGTGCATTTCTATTTCGGGAACAGCCAAAGGTGTTTTCCATTCAAGCTGAAAGGAGGATATCATGACAACCATTGCTACTTTCTTCAAGAGTCACCCGGTGCTGTCCTACTTCGCCTTGGCTTTTGCTATCTCATGGGGCGGTATCCTCTTGGTAATCGGGCCAGGCGGAATCTTGGGCGCCGAGGAGGTATCCGAGGGGCTGATGCCATTTGTCTATCTGGCAACGCTCCTCGGTCCCAGCGTAGCTGGTATTCTGTTGACTGGTTTCTTCGATGGAAGGAAGGGCTTTCACGAGTTGCGATCCCGGTTGCTCAAGTGGCGGGTGGGTGCTCGCTGGTACGCAATAGCGCTTATGACTGCCCCGGTCCTGATTGTGGCGACACTCTTTGTACTTTCGCTAACATCCCCGGTATTTCTCCCCGCTATAGTCACGACAGACGACAAGGCCAGCCTTTTGCTGATAGGTGTTGTGATGGGGCTGGTGGTAGGTTTTTTCGAGGAATTGGGCTGGACCGGGTTCGCCGTGCCCAGGCTGAGGTTACACCATAGTGTATTTGCCACCGGGATCATCGTTGGCATCCTCTGGGGAGCATGGCATCTTCCTCTGTTCTTAGGAAGCGTCGGTTCATCTGGATCGTTCCCATCGGCGCTCTACCTGTCCGTACTCCTCTTTTCTTTCTTGCCGGCCTACAGGGTACTCATGGTGTGGGTCTACGACTCTACCGGGAGCCTGCTTTTGGCGATACTGATGCACGCCCCGCTTGCAGCCAGCCAGTTGGTTTTCATACCTTTGACGATATCAGGAATTCAGCTTGTAATCTATGACCTCATATTCACCATCGCACTGTGGATTTTCGTTGCAGTGGTTGCCGTGGCCAATCGCTCCATCAGTACGACAAGATATTCCGAGAGAATGACATGACCGCCCGGTGGCTTGGCCGCGTGCGAAGCAGTCGGAGTGATCAGCGACGGCATGGCCGACGACCTGTGAAGTCGTCGACTAACACTGACGAAAAAAGACTGTGGGAATATGGGCTGCCGTCCGTTTACGACCGCGAAATACTCTACGAGGAGTTCATGAAGTCGCTCGGCATCACACAATATCGCTTGGCATAGGAGATGCGCATTTATCTGCGCCGGATCAAAGAGATCGAACGCTGCAAGCGAGTCATCGGCCGACATTCGGCGCTGCGGCTGGCGAGGTACCCCGAGACATGGGCAACACCTCGGCTGAGCCTGGAGGTGCACCAAGATTTGGACCTGGCGCGATGAAGCGGAAGCTCAGATTGTGGTCGAGGTCGAACCACTGAGGACACATAGCAGCGGAAGAGACCCAGCGTGGGACGAGCTCTTCGCCATTTCGCTATCAATGACAAAGAGGTCAGCGAACCAGAAAATGTACTACACCCCAGAAGAACAAGTCAATCGCACAAAGTGGGACGAAGTCGCGCCCATCCATCTCCGTTCCTACGGCCTGGAGCGCCTGCGCCGTCGCCAGTCCATGCTGGGCGAGATCGAGCGTCGTGAACTTGGCGACATCACCGGCAAGCAGACGCTCCATCTCCAATGCCACATCGGCCATGATACGCTCTCGCTGGCGTTGGCGGGGGCCGACGTCATCGGCGTCGACTTCTCCGGGCAGTCTATCGCCATCGCCCGACAGCTGGCAGACGAGCTTCAGCTCGACGCCCGCTTCCTCGTCGGTAACGTGCTGCACCTGGACGAGGTGCTTGACGAACGGTTTGACTTGGTCTTCACCAGCAACGGCGTCCTCTGCTGGATACGCGACATCGAGTTGTGGGCGAAAAACATCGGCGACCATCTGCACGACGGCGGCACCTTCTACATCTACGAATATCATCCCTTTGCCTACGTCTTCGACGAAGAAAATTCGACGGGGTTAACGCCCAAGTACGACTATTTTCTCAAACAGCCCCTCTACTTTGAAGACGAACACGCCGATTATGCCGATCCCACCTTCACGTCTCAGTCCCCGACCTACGAATGGATGTGGTCGGTCGGCGACATTCAAAACGCGCTCGATCGCCCAGGGGCTGGAGATCGAGTTCTTTCACGAACACAGCACAGCCACCTTTCGGATGTTTCCCTTCCTCGAAGATGCAGGAGAAGGCCATTGGGAACTGCCGCCGCATTTGCCGTTGATCCCGTTGATGTTCTCGATGAGGACACGGAAACGACGGGCGTAAACTTCAAACCCATTTGGCCATAGATAGAGACGATACACTTCATGGATGCAAAGACCTCATCTCTTCCATCTGTGACTGCGCTGCCACAACAATCCGGACATAGATGGACGCAGACAAACGCAGACGGAAAGCCCTTTTCCTTCGTAAACCTATATGCCTCCTCCGTGCCTCGGTGGTGAAAGAGACTTGCCGAAAAATGAAACCGATCAGCGTCAGCGTCGAAGAGATGTACGGTCAGAGCCAGAAAAGCTACGAGGATTTTATCGAAGATAAGGATAGCCTAATCCTTTTGGCTTGCCGCACAGTTGTCATGGCGAACACATTCGGACACAACAAAAATACAGTACTTCACATTTGTCATTCTGAGCGAGTATTTTCGATCACGTCACTCTGGCAAAGGGCCAGCGAAGAATATCGCTTTCCACCGAATCGTGAACTACTGAAATAAGGAGAAAACTGCGTGTATCAAGGGTATGTGTTTGACGATAAGCCGTTCCAGTACAAGGATAAGTTCAGCGGATGCCGGGTAACCCGTCTAACCGATTATATGGGCCATTCCAACCATCTCTATTTTACGGATCCTTGTTGGTTGGACGGGGGCGATTCATTCGTCTTCACCTCGGATCGGTACAATCATAGCAACCTATTTCGTTACGATCTGGATACCTCTACCGTCACGCAACTAACGGATCTTTCTGGCAGTAGCATCGAAAACGAGCGGGTGTTTGATCACCGCCCTGCCGGGGCGTATAGTACGGTCAATCAAAGACACTACTATTGGTGGCAAAATGCGCTGTACGAGCTCAATGTCGATACGTATCAAGAACGAGTTGTCTATCAGGCGCCGCCCGACAAAGTTCTGGGCATTCATGGGATCACATCTGCCGACGGGCGCTACGTCTGCAATATGATGCGCGATAAAATCGACCCGACAGAGCCGGCCCTCGAATATCCATACTCCTACTTCCCATCGTTATTTCAGGGCAAACCCTTGACGCAGATCATCCGTGTCGAAGTGGCAACCGGGAAGACGGAAGTTGTCCATGAAGACCGTCGATTCATGACCCATGTCAATCTGTCGCCGACAATGCCCGATATTCTGACCTTTTGTCACGAAGGTCCCTGGCATCTTGTCGAGCAGCGGATATGGGGGTTGAACATTCAGACCGGTGAGGCCTGGAAGATCCGCCCACAGGAGGACGGTGAATTTGCGATCGGGCATGAATATTGGTTTGCCGACGGTGAGCATATCGGCTATCACGGTCGACGGCGGGATGGGCAAGGCGAGCATGTGTTTGGATACCGGAAATGGGACAACAGTGATGCCGTTGAGACCCGTTTTCCGTTCCACTCCTGGCACTTTGCGAGTAACGATCATCAACTGATCGTTGGAGATGGAACAGGCGTGGCTCAGGCGGCGCAACAGCCCTTCATCCAGCTATTCAAATGGGATGGCGCAGACTATATCGGGCCCAAAATTCTGGCGGTGCACAGAAGCACGTTCAACGGCCAGCCCGCCCACTGTCACCCACGTTTTACGCCTGACAATGGACATATTCTATTCACATCAGATGTGACAGGTTATGCCAATATGTATCTGGTTGAACTCCAGCCGTTTGAGGAACTGCCTGATCTCGGCTCCCATACCATTTGACTTCGGAAACCGTGCAGCCGGCGAACAGATAGGACACGGATGAATCTGCATCATCCGTGTCCTCACTAACATGCTCTGAATCGTTGGAACGTCGAGACGATGTGCCTTTCTAGCGCACGATCACCGGCAGATAGATCGACTGCCCCTCAGTTTCGCCCCCAGTCTGGCCCACTTTGACCGTGACCGAACCGGTTGCTGCGCCGCCTTTGCCGTCGCTGATGAAGTAACTGAAGGTGTCATTCCCCACAAAGTCGACGTTGGGCGTGTAGGTCACCGTCTTGCCGTTTGTGGTCGCTGTGCCAAATTGCGGCTTGCTGACGGACGTGATGGTCAGCGCGTCGCCGCCAGGGTCGGTATCATTGGCGAGTACATTGATTGTGACAGCGACACCCTGTGTCGTCGCCGCCGTGTCGGCCACGGAAGTCGGCGACTCATTGTTGGAGACCGGGACGGTGGTGCTGAAGGTGGGGCGCACCAGGCTAAACGCGCCGATGACGGTGACCGGGACATTGGTGTAGCCCCACAGGGTTTCGCGGTATTCACCGCTCACCTTGCTACCATCACTGGAAATACTTGTGCCGGTCAGACGAAACTGCCTCTGGATCGTTCGTCCACCGATCACGCTCGATGCCTTCTCGGATTCCAAAGTGAACTTGGTAACATCAATCACACCGTAAACATACGGACCAATCTCGATGCTGTTGGCTCCTGTTCCCGACGTGTGTTCGACGTTGAAGACCAGCGTCTTGTCCAGGCTGACGTGGCCGCTGATCGCGTTGCCGGATTGGGTTAATTCCAGCGACAGATCAATGTTGCCTAGGTCAGGCGGAGCGGGTGCACCTTCCGCCGGCGCGGGTATGGCCAGGGTGTCACTGTAGACGCCGCCTACTGTGACATTGAGGTCCACAACGCCGCTGTAGGTGCCTACGAGTTGAACTGCACTGTTTTCGGCGGGTGCAACCTGTGCAGTTTGTGCCCGATGCATTCTCTTCTCCGGTGAAGCGGCCAGCGCAGGCATATTGACCACGCCCGATGCCACCATCACGACACCGACAATCAGCAACCCCATGATTGCAGCGGTTATTTTGATTTTCATGACATTCTCCCTATTCCAAGTAGAAGTCTGCAAGTCGTTACAAGAAAGTGCCGGGGACTTCCCGATGCTGAACCCTCAAAAAAAAGGCTAAACTCACTCGCTTTGTTGCCTAAGTCCCCGGCACTTTTTCGCATGACCAACAGATGCTTACTCAGTAGTTCACGAAGTCAAGCAAGACAAGACTCTTCGCTGGTCATTTGCCAGAGTGAAGCTGTTCGGCAGACCCACTCCGAATGACAATTCGTGAAGTACGGTATTAGCATTTTGCGGTTGCAGATTTGCGAAACGATCTCGTTGGCGAAGCCATCTCGAACATCGCAAATCCGCAACCGCAAAAACTCTAGAAGTCCACTCGCACACATTGTGACGGCTGGGGCTGGCTGTTGACACTGCGCGACGCATAGGTCGTGCTGATCTTCAGCTCGATATCGTCTAGCTGTTGCAGGTCCATGTCCGGCAGGATGCCATTGGGTGAACCGGCATTGATGACAACCTCCCAGCCATTGGACGCCAGCGGACGTCCCAGAAAGGCAGGCGTGCTGAAGCCGGGCGCACTGTTGCCTTTGGCTCCATTGACGTCACCGTTGAAGACGCCGGTAACCAGATCGGTCGGCTGACCGGATGGGAACTCCAGTCCCAGCAATGACGCCGGCGGAATCAGCCGATAGTCAAAGAGACAGCCGGCAAAGGAGGTCAAACTCACTTGCCCGCTCTGACTCACCCGGACCTGACGATAGCCCAGGTCACCTGTTTGCGATGACACAAGGTTGAGGCCAAGTCCGTTGCTGTTTGCCTTGGGTTGGCCGATGCCGGCGACCTTGTGTAGCCAGTAGTAGGCGTAATCTTGCGTCACAACCTGCCCGACCAAGCCGTTGGTCGCAGAGGGGATCGCAAACGTGAAGGCCAGACTTGGCTTACCGTCGCTGCCCAAGGTGGTATTCTGCGCCACCCACTCGCGGAAACGCTTCTGACGTTCCGACTGCAGATCAGCGTCAGCAACCCCTTGTCCCTTGAGATATTGATCGGTCAAGCCAAGCACATGCTGGGAGACCGAGATGGTTAGATCCAGCTGATTCGTATCGGCATCGCGTACAGCGCCGGGGAGATTGGAGACCGCCCCGTCCAGATTTTGCAGAAAAATCAGAATGTCGTTGGCCGTGCGCGCCTTGTAGATATCGGAGATGCGGAAGTTGTTGGCGCTGAGTCGAGAGGTGTACTCATACTCAGCGCGGCGGGCGGCGAGATAGGCCTGGCGAGCGGCCGTTTCCAGTTGTGTCGCCAATTCCAACCGTCGCGAATCGCGCACCATGCGATAGCTTGGATCGTTGGCAGGAAGAGCGGTGGTGTAGGCATGTTGTCGTTTGGACTCAAAGACATCATGGCGGGTCTGCCCGACTACACCGTTGAACTGGGTCAACATCGACCGATATTGTTGGGCTGCAATATCGACTTCCCCTTGCGCCTCGGCCATATCGTAGAAGAAATTGCGCACCACGGCTTCGGAATTGGCGTCCTCGATCTCCATATCGCTAGCCGCCTGCGTCATGATTTGCACCGGACGCAGCGCCGCCTCGACAATCACGCCAGGGTGAATAGTGAGTATCCCATCCGAACCAACATCGAGACCTTGCGCGGCTACGATGATTGCCTCGAATGCCGAATTGCCTTGCGCGCTGGTGAAAACAGCGCTCTTGACTTTCGTGTTTCGCATCACTTCCGTGTTGGCACGTTGTAGGATATTGTCACGTTTTTTGATGGCTGCTTCCACCCCCAACCAAGCCGTGCGCAAATCCTGGCGTGCCGTGCGCATATCGCTGACCAAAATCAACCAGTTGCTGCCGTCGGATCTCGGCGGTTGACCGTCGGTTGTGCGGCTCATGCAGGCATCAAAGCTACTGTCGGTGGGGTCGCACTCCAGCGTATGCTCGATCATGTCATCGATGCAGGCATACCAGGCGGCGTCCGGGTCCGGCTCATTGAGGAATCCCTGGAGATCGCAGCCTGCCTGGATCTGGATATCGTTGTCCACCTTGGTGTTGATGGCTAGCACCGCTTTGACCAGATCTTGCTGGTTCAGGTCAAAGACACGTTCAGCGTTTTCGGTCTGTTGCTGTATCTGCAGCGCCAGGTCAGCGGCATCCTTGGCCTGCTCCCACAGCCCTTTGTCACTACTGCCAAAGGCAGTTCGGTAGGACCGGGAAGGCGTGAAACGCACATCCATGCCAAAGATGTTGCGCCCTTCGCGCATCTCGCGGGCGCTTTCACGCGTGTCCAACAAGTTGAGCGCCATCTCTGCCACTAGTGCGCCATCAGGACGCGTGCCTGCGGCCGAGCAGCCACTGCTAGACGCACCGACGGCTGCCGTGCCCGCCAAGCCGACCATTTTGAGATAGCCGTCTGTGGCCGCCGTGCGGAACGTCTCTTGCGCCTTTTCCTGGGCGCGTGGGATGTCATTGTCGCTCTTGATATCCAGATAACTCAGCCGGGCGGCCATGTGATGTTGCGCCACTTCCTGCCCTTGGGCCGCGCGGAGAGCAATGCCCATTCGGACTGCGTGTAGAAGTCGGAAACCAGGCAGCCACTGCCCAGCCGGTGAGTGAGCGCTTCGCGCAGTCCTCTTTCGGTCAGGTCATATTGATTCTTGGCAGCATCCAGTTTGGCGACTTCTTGGCGCACAAAGGCCTCGCCTCCAAGCAAGGCGCCGGCGCTAAAGTGCAGTCCCAGGGCATCGACCATAAATTGCTGGGCAAAGATCATGCGTAGATAGGCTGCCTCGCGCACAGCTTGACGCAGCCGGGCCGGGTAGTTGCACCAGTCGATAACGGGTTCCAGGACCTGACCGCTCTTGGCCGGGTCAGGCGGATTAGGGTCTTCCGGCTGGGCGCAGAGGTCTTCCTTGTAGTTTGCGCTCGGCACTGAATCCGTGCCATTGTCTGCTCGCATGCGTGCTTCGGGGGCATAGACAGCCAGGTAAGCATATAGATCACGCGCTCTGCGCAGATCAGCATCGGCCATGTCAATTCGTTCCTGCAGGGTCATGCTGCCGATGGCCGGATCAGGGTCATCGTAGGCCGCAGAAAAGCCGCTGTTGACGTCAAATTGACGTACCAGCTTGTTGAAGTTGTTGTTCGGACGGTAGGGAGAAATGTCCGCACGGAAATTCATGTTGCGTTCGAGCAGATCACGTGCTTCGGCTTCCAATGCCTTGTAGTCGGCATAGAAGAGCGCACCGGCCATTGGCAACTGGCTGTTGTCCACTGCAGGAAGGGTGTTGCCTGTGGGGCTGCCCACGGCGCTGAGACTGCCGCTGAGCCCAAAGTTACTCGAACAGAAGTCGCTTACATTGCCGCCGCCACAGGCTGCCTGTGTTATGCGAACTGTCAGAAGCAGCATCAACGACAGTCCCAGCAATGCGCCAAGGGTTCGGCTCACTACTTGAACTCGTGGTCGATCTGAAAACTGATTGCGGAAAAATTGCCTCATCGAATGATTCTCCTTTCTATTGTGGCAATTTAGTCTTCAATGATCAGAACACAGGTCATTCTGGTTGAGTCGAAGGCCCCGCTGAAGGCCCCAAACCAATTGAGCAGCCCAAAACCGGATGCGCCATCGCTGCCCGCGGCATTAACATGTTCGCCATCGGTGAAAAAGCAGGAACCAAAGACACTCATAAGATGACCGACGCTGCCGTCTTTATCAAACCCCAAAGTGGGGGCGTTTCCTGTTGTATCATAGACTGCCCACTGCCGTTTTCCGTTCGCCTCGGCAGCAAGGCTCATTCGAAAGGGTCCCGCACCCGCCAGCAATCCCCCTTCGTGGGCTGCGTCCCAATTGCGCATATACAGGCTAACGCTACAGCCATCCTCATCTTGGCAGAACTCGGTTACGATCGCATCATCCACAACCACCGTGTCGGGCGACGCGCCTTCATCTGGGGCTTCCACAACATAGCGGTTGATGCTCACCGGGTAGGTCTTTCGCGTAACGGAAGAGCCCTCCGAACTGCCGACATCGTGAATTGTCCCGGCATTCCAACTGCCGGCCACCGTCAAATCGCCGCCTACTGCCAAGTCACCGGCGGTGCTCACGGACGTATCCGCCCCACCGCTCAGGGCCAGCCCACTCGGGCTGTTGGTGATCTTGCCGCCGTTGGGCGCAAAGCCAATCTCGCTGGCTCCAGCCGCGCCAAGTGTGACCAGGTTGGGGACGCCGCCACCTGCGGCTAGATTGTTGGCCGTCACCGCGGTCTGTGCGCTGCTGGATTGCATGGCATAGGGGACGGGGTGCAGCCGTTGGCGCGGCAACATTTCGGGGTCTTGGTTCACGCTAAGGCCGAGATAGAGCGGGTAATTGTCAAAAACTGTGGAGGCGATCGGCTTGGCGTCGCCGACGACGATGTTGAAAAGGCCGGCACGTACATTCACGTTGGCAAAGTCTTCGCTGTGAAGGGCGCTGCCTCCGGTGACCGCATCATAGATATTGAGCTTTAGGGCGACATTGCCATTTATCAAGTCACCGTTTGCGTCGCGCAGCGTGCCCTGATAGCTGAAGGTGGTCGGAATCGTAACGGCTGCTTGAGGCGCGGCGGCCGGTGCAGCCAGTCCATTGGCCAAAACGGTGGCAATGGGACGTCCTTGCAGCCAGAGCATTGTAAAAATGTTGACCGTGACTAGTAGAGCCAAGACAAGTAAGGATTCAAGGGGTCGCTTTTTCATAGAGTTGCTCCTGTTTTCGGTCGGTCCAATAAGATTCAGATTTGTTCAAGATGGGGTGAGTTCGCATGCCGGGATCGGGCCACGACAGGTCCAGTTCCCCGATCCATGCCGGCCTGATCCCGACATGCTTTAACGAACACTGAACACACCCAGAAGATCCACTACTCCGCTTCAAGATTAGAAGGAGTGTTCGCGCCGTGTGGTCGCGGATGGGACTCGGTTTGCGCCCACAGGAAGGCCACGATCTCTTCCAGGTCGGCGAAATGCACAACCTCTTGACTCTGCACACACTGGGCGGAGGCATGCCAGATGGCGTGTTCGCTGTCCTGCCAGAGGCGCAACAGATAGGAGTGGTACTTTGTTGTCGGTTCGTGCATAATATGCCTGCAAGTGAGTGATCGTTGCTACTTCCTCCCCCATCATACGCAGTACCATTTCCAAATCATTACCAAAGCGTTTTTTAGCGGGTCAGCAGGTCAACGAGTGAGCATGAACACGATTCCTTTCCAGCTTTTCGGTCCCGGGCTGATCGTGGATGCGCATGGACGCTCGATGGCTCTACGCTCGCGCAAACAACTTGCCTTGCTTGCCTATCTCGCCACGGAACACGCCACTGCCCACAGTCGCAAAACCCTGCTGGCGATCTTCTGGCCGGACGAAGAGACGCCTGCCGCGCTCAACAATCTACGTGTAATCCTTTCACGGCTGCGTCAGTTGGCCAAGAAAGTGCGGTCTGCGGAAACTGCGCAGGCCGCCCTCTTGATTGCCGATCGTCGTACGGTTCAGATTGATCCGGCATGGGTTGACCTCGCCGACACGAATCGCTTTGACCGGCTCATGGAGAGTAGTCGTCAACATGGCCACACCAGCCGAAGCCAATGCGCTCACTGCCAGACGCTGTTGCGTCAAGCTGTGGACCTCTATCAAGGTGAATTTTTGGCGGGCTTCGGATTGAAAGAGTGCATCACGTTTGAAGAATGGCTCTTCATGCAGTGCGAGCGGCTGCGGCTGCTCATGTTGGATGCCTACGCAGACCTGGCCGCCTTTGCGGAGAACAGTGGCGATCTGGCCGCAGCGCGCGACGCAGCACAGCGACAGCTCGAGCTCGATCCACTGCGCGAATCGGCCTATCGTCGGCAAATGCGAGTTCTAGCGCAACAGGGCCGGCGCAACGCCGCACTGATGCTCTTTGAACGCTGTCGCACGGTTTTGAGGGAAGAGCTCGGCCTGGATCCCGAGCCGGAAACTCTGGCGCTGCATACACAGATTCTCAGATCAGATGTGCCGACCGACGCAAGCGCTGCCCACCCGCAAACTGTGTCGCTAGAGCCACAAAGCATGGCGCCCATTGAGGCTGCCTCCCGTCGCTTTTATCTTCCACAGCAGCTGACCCCCTTTATCGGACGCGAGCAAGAGATCGAAGAGCTTCAACAGCGCCTCTCGAATCCGACCTACCGCCTTCTAAGCATTGTGGGGCCTGGCGGCATCGGCAAGTTTCGGTTGGCCCAGCGGGTGGCAGCCCAGCAGCTGAACAACTTTCGTGACGGCGTCTACTTTGTCTCGTTGGCCCAAACACAGACGGGTGCGGCGATTCCGCTTGCGATTGCAGAGACGCTTCTGCTTTCGTTTGGCGCCGGCCAGAAGAGTCCATTCGAGCAGCTGTTCGAGATGATCGGCAGCAAACAACTCTTGCTGGTGTTGGACAGCTTCGAACATCTAATGGACGGCGTGGATCTGTTGGTCACATTGCTGCAACAAGCGCCGGAAGTCGTACTGCTTGTCACGTCGCGCGAGCGGCTCAATCTTCAGGCTGAAGATCTGTTCGAGTTGCACGGATTGGCCGTACCCAGCGATAGCACGGACGTGGGAGCGACCCATTTTTCTGCTGTCCGTCTTTTTGTGGATCGTGCGCACCGGCTGGACAAGCGCTTCAAACTAAACGACGAACAACTTCCCCATGTGGTGCACATTTGCCAACTGGTCGAGGGTTTCCCCCTGGGTATCGAACTGGCTGCGACCTGGATTCGAGATTTGAGCTGTGAAGAGATTGTGATTGAACTGGTCGATAGGCTGGATCGGCTGATCACGACCTCGCGCGACATTGACCCGCAACATCGCAGCTTGCGTGCCGTCTTCAACGCCTCCTGGCGACTGCTCATCCCGCCAGAGCGACGCACGCTGGCCAAGCTGGCTGTCTTCAGCGGCGGATTTACACTGGATGCAGCCCAGGCCGTCGCAGGGGCAACACCCGCCTTGTTGAGCGCTCTGCGCAACAAATCCCTGCTACGCCATGTTGGTTCGCGACGCTACGATATGCACACGCTGGTTCATCAATTTTCGGCTGAAGAACTGGAGCGTGATATTTCGGCCGCGGACCATGTGCGGCGCGCGCACCGTCAATACTTTCTGACCCTATTGAACGATCAAGCGGTTGCCCTCGACACCCGCGAGGCAGGTGCGGCAGGCGCGCTCATCCAGCCCGAGTGGGAGAATATTACAATCGCCTGGCAGCAGGCAACAGCGCAAAGGGAATGGCAGCTGCTGCAGAACGCCCAGGATGGACTCTTTCGGTTCTGTGACCTCCGGGGCCTCTATCCGGAGGTGCAGGATCTGTTTGAAGGTACGGTGGGGGTCCTAGAGTCGCCGCTCGCCTCACAGTCAAAAGACGACGACATGCAGCGACGAAAGTTGCACTGTCGCTTGCTGACTGCGCTGGTCTATGTTGCCGAGTGTCGAAGCCAATTCGACCGTACGCAGGAACTTTCACGAAAAGCATTGGCCATGGCGACCGAACTCGACAGCACGGAAGACATCATCAGCATCAACCTGAACCAGGCCAAAGCCTTTGAACTGATTGCGGACTATACTCAGGGCATTGCCTTGGCCGAGTCGATGCTGGAGATGGCGCAAGCAGAGGGGCTTGAGCGGCAGGCGGGCATCTGCATGGAACTGATTGGCTACAACGCCTACCGACTGGGCGACTATGCTCGCTCCCACGATATGTACGGCCGTCTGCTGGCCTATCATGAGCGCACCGGTCGCTTGGAGCTACCCGCTCGTCTGGCTATCAGCATCTTGGGCAGCATGTCCATTGATCAGGGACGGTATGAAACGGGACTAACCTATTGCCAACGGTTCCTCGGCAGGAGCCAGGCCATTGACGACCGTATCAACATCGCCCAGGCCTACAGCTATTTGGCCAACGCCTGGAATCACCTTGGTGACTTCAAGCAGGCGATTGCGCTAGCGGAACAGAGCATTGTCCTGCTGGATATTCTTGGCGACGACTGGATCAAGAAATCGACTCTTCTGAACAAAGCCTTTGCCCATCGCCAACTAGGCGAGTTGGCAGAGGCGTTAGACTGTGTGACCGAAGCTGTTGCCCTGTCCCGCACGTTGGATTCACCGGTATCATTGGGCCATGCATTTGCTCAATTGGCCGAAACCCAAATGGCGTTGGCCACCAATGTGCACGAGTGGGAAGAAGCAGCTGCAAGCTTCCAGAACGCCGCCACACGTCTGCGCGCCTGCGATGAACTGATCCTGGCCTATCACGCGGAAATCGGGCTGTCCGACCTGGACTATCGTCGCGGCGACATAGAGACGGCGAGAACCCGGATTGCCCCCATTTTGCCCCTTCTCCCCACAGAGTCCGCGGAGGGGTGGAACGAGCCGATTCGTGCCTATGTTGTCTGTGCCCAGATCTTGCAGGCGACAGACGACCCGGCGGCGGAAGCGCTGATCGCTCAAGGTCTGCATCTGCTGGATTGTCTCGCCGCGGACATCACCGATTACACACTTCGCCAGACCTTTTTGAACGCGGTCCCTGCCGATCGGGCGCTGCGCACGAAACGGGATCAACGTCCGGGATAACGCCAGACGGTGAAGGGCTTTCATGGTCGATTGGCACTGTGCGGAGTTGTGGCGCTAGACCTCTGGGAGGTGTCCAAAAATGGCATTCTCGGCAGCGGTTTCTCGGACACCTCCCGGAGGTCGGGTTGTGTACCCGATGATGGTCCATAGAGCTGGTTTGTGTCCAAAGAGAAATGCGAATGCAGCCTTGCCCTGAATCTAATTCTGACCAGGTATATCAATACAAGGCGCCGAAAAGCGATCTCGATGCCGTCATTTCAATTTGCGCCAGGCATCAGATCGAGGTCAAGAAGCTGACCTCTGTCGTCGGCAGTTTCGACAAGCGAATCTACTTCATCAACGACGAGCTGGTGCTGCGGGTCTTTGACGATAGCATGGAGGCCGAGCAGGCGAAATTCAGACGGGTCTCGGCTCTGGATTTCGTGCCGCGCATTCTACATGTTGGCGTATTCCAACGCGAGACGGGGCCGCTACACTACACCCTGTTGACCCGCTTGCCGGGCGATGATTTTGTCAATTCCTATGCCGAGACCGCCGTCGCGCAGCAGATTCAACTGGGCAAAGAAATTGCGCTGTTTCTGGACAACCTGCACGCCTTGACCGGTACGGCCTACGACATCGGCCTCTACGTGCCGGCCATTCCGCAATTTACCGGTTCCTGGCGGGCGGGCCATCAGCAATACTGGGTGCGGCTCAAGAAAGAAGCCAAGGATTTGCGCCTCAATCCGGAGAGTTTCCAGATTCTCGAGCGAGCGTTTCGATTTCTCGACGAGTCTGCTGACGCCTTGGATCACCAGACCGGCCCCAAGCTGCTGCACAATGACTTTCATCCCAAAAACATCGTGCTCGATCGTGGGCGTTTTTCGGGCGTGATCGATCTGGGAATGTTCGCAGTACGCCGAGGGTGATTTTGATCTCTGCCATCTGATCCACTGGACTCTCTACCCGCCGCGCCCCGACATCGATTTTCGTCCGTTTCTGGGCGCGCTGTTCGACGCTTCGCCGCACTGCGCGCAGACGCCGGGCCTGGCCAGGCGCTTGACCCTCTATCAGATCGAGCACGAGATCCAGCAGATCATCTGGCAGGGCAGCGCGGCCGAAGCGGAGCGGGTGCCGCGGCTTCTGCGGTGGATGGACGGCGGTGTCGATGAGCTGTTGGGAGAACTATAGGAGCACACGGTTTCCAACCCCTTGCAATCCTGAATCGTTCATCGATAATTGTTACAGAATTCGACATATGGACACACAGATCGACGTGAAGACAGAATACGATTTCAGCAAGGGTGAACGCGGCAAGCTCTTTCGTAAGGACGCGACTCTGCACATACCTATCTACCTTGACCTTGATGTAGAGCAAGCGATGCAGTCATTGGCAGAGAGCACCGGTCAAGACATGGGCACGCTGGTCAATGATTGGCTCCGCAACAACATTGAGTTGATTCATTTCGTCCAGCCTTCACCAAGTCCTTAGATAGCGGGGCTTGCCTTTGGCAGAGGTGACCGAGGGCACAATTATGGACCGCCATCAAGACAAGACTTTGATTCGCGTACCAGCACACCGCACACCAATCCATCCCGGAGAAATATTGTTGGATGAGTTCCTTGAACCCATGGGCATTTCTCAGTACCGCATCGCCAAGGATATCGGGGTGCCGCCGCGCAGAATCAACGAAATCGTTCATGGCAAACGTGGTGTTTCGCCCGACACGGCGCTGCGACTATCACGGTACTTTGGGATGTCGGAACGGTTCTGGATGAACCTTCGCCGCCCGACAAAGTCCTGGGCATTCATGGGATCACATCTGCCGACGGGCGCTACGTCTGCAATATGATGCGCGACAGAATCGACCCGACAGAGCCGGCCCTCGAATATCCATACTCCTACTTCCCATCATTATTTCAGGGCAAACCGTTGACGCAGATCATCCGTGTCGAAGTGGCGACCAGGAAGATGGAGGTTATCCATGAAGACCGTCGATTCATGACTCATGTCAATCTGTCGCCGACAATGTCCGATATTCTGACCTTTTGTCACGAAGGGCCCTGGCATCTTGTCGAGCAGCGGATATGGGGGTTGAACATTCAGACCGGCGAGACTTGGAAAATCCGTCCACAGGATGACGGTGAATTTGCGATCGGGCATGAATATTGGTTTGAGGATGGCGAACATATCGGCTATCACGGTCGACGGCGGGATGCCCAAGGCGAGTATGTGTTCGGATACCGCAAATGGGATAACAGTGAAGCAGTTGAGACCCGTTTTCCCTTTCATTCTTGGCACTTCGCCAGCAACGACCATCAACTGATTGTGGGTGATGGGACCGGCGTCTCTCAGGCGGCTGGGCAGCCCTTTATCCAGCTATTCAAATGGGATGGAGAAGACTATGTCGGCCCCAAAATCGTTGCTGTTCATCGCAGCACATTTAACGGGCAACCGGCCCATTGTCATCCACGCTTTACACCGGACGGCAGACACATTCTGTACACATCAGATGTGACAGGGTATTCCAATATGTATCTGGTCGAACTACAGCCATTTGACGAGCTGCCTGATCTGGCTTCCAATGCTGTTGCATGATCGATCTCTTCAGTTCTCGATCGTGATGAGACGATCCCCTGACAGTTTTACCAAAGGATCTCATACGGTAGACAGTGCATCCAGCGCTTTTTCATGCCACTACGACAACATTCGGTTGCTATATAGACGATCATTCCGACACAGACGCGGCAGTCATTCACCAGTTGATTCCGTACATAGACGCAGAGATTGCACAGGAGAACAGTGAGGAAAAACAGCCAACATGGACTGTCAACTGGAAAGAATCAAAGTTCACTATGAGATAGCTGGCCATGGTCGTCCGTTGGTTGCCTTGCACGGTTTCGGGCCTGATCATCACCTGATGACTGGATGTATGGAACCACTCTTTGACCATCGTGATGGCTGGCAACGAATATATCCCGACTTGCCTGGGATGGGGAAAACGTCAGGACAAGAGCGGATTGCCAACTCTGATCAGATGCTTGAGATCATCCTGGAATTTATTGATACAATCATTCCCAATCAGCATTTTGTCTTGGCAGGGCAGTCGTATGGTGGATATCTGGCCCGCGGGATCGTTCGTCACAAACCTGAGCAGGTCGATGGTCTTCTACTGATATGCCCGTTGGTCGTTCCCGATCCGGCCGAGCGAACTTTGCCGCCGCATAGAATCCTGGTCAAAGACCCCAAACTACAGTCGTACCTGCCGCCGGATGAAAGAGCGCCGTTTGAGTCATTTGTTGTGGTACAGAGTCAGAAAATATGGGGACGAATTCGAGATGAGGTGATCGCCGGGCTTGCTGTTGCGGATAGGACCTTCTTGTCTCGTTTTGAAGTGAATGGGTATTCGCTCTCAACTGATGTTGATGCTACGCCTGTTGTCTATGAACAGCCAACGGCGATCCTGGTGGGACATCAGGATGCTATCGTAGGCTTTCGTGATGCGTGGACCCTGATCGAGCAATACCCCCGCAGCACATTTGCTGTCCTGGATCAGGCAGGACACAACCTTCAAATTGAGCAGGAAGGGTTGTTCAATTCACTTGTGACTGAATGGCTTGATCGTATTGAAACAGAACAGTTGGAGCAGATGGACAAACGCGACACAGGATCAGATCTAGCCATATCTCCGCCAAATCGCCAGCAAGCCACGCCTAAGCGGTTGGTCCATGAAGGATAGCTACGCCAGTCTTGATCTGGCCCCGCTTGGATTCTCTAAGCTGTTTGAGGCCAACTAGATTTGGATGGACCCGCCTGGTTTGGGGCCACAAGAGCTTGCCTCCCACTTGGTCTGGCACCGGATTACCAATGGCAGCGACTTGTCACGCTGGGAGGCCGCCTGGGCCGGGGATTCGAAGAACCTATACTTCCGGAGAAGCACATGACATTCAACGACAGCTTGGTAACGTACGAGGCGTTCGGCGCCACCGGCGACGGCGTGACCGACGATCTGCCGGCCATCTGTGCCGCGCATGACCATGCCAACGCGCAAGGTTTGCCCGTCCGCACCCGACCTGATGCCACCTACCATCTCGGTAGCCGGGCACTCACGGTCATCATCGCTACCGACACCGACTGGAACACCTCGCGTTTCACCATTGACGACAGCGGTGTGAACGCGCAAGTCGAGGACCACGCCAAGGCGCTCTTCGAAGTCCGCTCGCTGCTTGAGCCGGAGGATGTGTACATCGACCGCCTCGTCCGTGACCAGCGCCGGACGGACGCACGACCATCACACGACTGTCACGTGCTGGTGGAGAACGAGCAGAAGATGCTCTACATCCGGCGCGGTCTCAACCAGAACAATGGCGATCCTCAGCACGACTGCTTCATCCTGCGCCGGGACGGCTCCATCGAGGGCGATATCGACTGGGACTACCAGACCATCACGCGTATCGAGGCTCGGCCGATTGATGAGAAACCGCTGGTGCTGCGTGGCGGTGTCTTCACCACGTTTGCCAACCGCATGGAGCAGCCGGTCGGCTACAACTACTGGGCCAGAGGCATCGACATCATCCGCTCCAACACTGTGGTCGACGGGCTGACCCACTACGTCGTCGGTGAGACTGCGGTCGGGCATCCCTACCGGGGCTTCCTCAACGCCTACCAGTGCGCCAACATCACCTTCCGCAACTGCTTTGCCACGCCCCACAAGATCTACTCGACCATCGGCGCTGCGGGCAAGCCGGTCAACATGGGCTCCTATGACCTGCACGCCAACAACGTGGTCAACCTGCACCTGGCCAACTGCCGCATGAACCTGATCTGCGACCGCACGCGTTGGGGCGTCATCGCCACCAACTTCTGCAAGAACATCGTCCTGGAAGACTGCACCTTCTCACGCATGGACACGCATATGGGCGTTTCCGGCGAATACACCATCCGGCGCTGCACCTTCGGCCATATGGGACTGAACGCCATTGGTCGGGGTACGCTGACCATCGAAGACTCGACGCTTTACGGCCCAACGCTGGTCAGCCTCCGCCAGGACTATGGCAGCACCTGGGAGGGCGATCTGGTCATCCGCAACAGCCGTTGGATTCCAGCCTGTGGCGACGAGACCTGGCCGCATCTGATCGGCGTCAGAAACGACGGCACCCACGATTTTGGCTATCCCTGCTCCATGCCGCAGACGGTGACCATCGATGGCCTGGTCGTGGAGGACATCAACACGCCTGTGGGCTACGACGGCCTCTACCTCTTCACGGATCCCGATGCCATCAACGATGTCGTTGATGCCGGTCCACTGATAGAAGAACGCCCTTTTCCGTATGCGCGGTGCAATGAGGTGAAGATTCGGGATCTCAAGACGGCCAGCGGCAAGGTATGGCGTGTCTCTCCGAATGCCGAGATTGAGAATAGTACGGTCGCTATCAGGGAGGGATGAGAGTAAGGCGATTCCAGCGAGATAAATCTACGCTGCAAGGAAATCTTTGGCTGGAATGGCTTTGCCAGTTCCCGTATGATGCTGAGAGTGAACACGGGGCTGAGCAGCAACGGCAAGGCCGGCAACGCATTCTAGACAACTTCAGTAGTTACCGATTTGGTCGCAACTGTCATTCCGACAGAGCGCAGCGACGAGGAATCTCTCCTTGGCGAACCCGAGATTCCTCTTCCCTCCGGTCATCGGAATGAGAATTCGTGAACTACTGAACTTTGCTATCTTCGTCGAAGTGAAGGCCAATGCAGGGAAATAGTTATCCACGAAGGAACAATTGATGGAACGTCGTGAACTTGTCCGCGGGTATCTTGAGGCACTTGACCTGCAAGACCGTGAGTTTGATCGCCAATTTCTGAATGATGTCGTCGCCCGACACGTCGCCACGTTTGCCTTCGGCAGCGTGGGCTGCCGGCTTGGAGACGAATTGCCGCTGGATTTCGAATCGCTCTATGAGCGTATCGTTGTCCGGCGTCGTGGCGGATACTGTTTTGAGCAGAACGGCCTGCTCTTCGGCGTTTTGGAGGAACTGGGGTTTGCGCCGGACCTCTATCTCGCCCGCGTGATCAGCAACCAGGAGACCCATCCGGGCCTGACCCATCGCATCTCGATGGTCGAGTTTGATGGTCAGCGCTACGTGCTGGATGTCGGTTTTGGCTCGCAGGGACCCAGCATACCGGTTCTGTTTTCAGAGACCGAATCGAAGGACAGCGACAGGATCTTCCGCATAGCCGAGCGTTGGCCTGGCGAGTACCACATGCAGGTGCTCAAGGACGGAGCGTTCTTCTCTCTGTACCGCTTTGAGCTTTCTCGATACGGTCCGTCTGATTGTGAAGTGGGCCACTTCTACTCACACAAGCACCCCGATGCCGCCTTCGTCAATCACCTGGTAGCGTCGTTGATTCTGGAAGACGAGACCCGTTCCCTGCGTGATCGAACGTATTGGGTCATCACAAAGTCCGGCAGCCGGGAGCAGGAAGTTCGGGATCCAGACCATCTGAGGCGACTCCTTGTCGGCGAGCTTGGCGTTCAGGTCAGTGAAGAGGAAAGCCGTCGGCTGTATGGAGATCTGCATACCGAACTATCGCTTGCGCCAAGCCGCCTTTGAAGGAGTAACAACCCCGATAACGGACATGACGCCGAACTGCCACAGCAAGTTGGGCAGCGTATTCTGAAGCTTCGGATTGCATGGCCGGCAATGATTTGATCATCGACGGTGGGAATCGTGCGTGGTAAGATAGGTTGTGGATGTACGGTGGCGAAAAGTCCCGGCGGTTTTTGCCTTCCTTTTTGGTACGCGAAAGGAGCGGAACATGTCACTCTCTCAGTACACATTCGGCCCTACGACCATCGCGAACATTGAAAGCTCAGACAATCTGAGGCAGTTGTTGGATGGCGCCGGCTTGCAAGACCGACCAGTTATCATCAAGCCAAACTGGGTCTCTACGGAGCCTGGCGACTTCACAGATGCGGACACACTTCGATTGCTGTTGGAAGCGCTGGGATCGCCCGCCGTCGTAACCGAATCTTACATGTTATCGCGTTCTATGAACCTCCAAAGCCGAGGGCTGGCGTTCACGGCCGCAGGGAAAGAAGTCGATTGGAAGTGGCTTCAAAAGGGTGACGGATGGACGTGGCTCACAGAGCATCCCGATTGGCAATGGTTTAGGGACGGCGAACACTGGCGTCAGATCATCGCCGAGGACAAGGCTTTCCTCGACAAATATGGCTTCACAGACCTGTTCAATGAATTTGATGTAACCTATATCAATGTCACCGAGGAAGTGTGGCAAGGCAGGATTGCAGACCCCAGCGAAGTGAAGCGAATCGTCGAGTCAAAATACAGGCCTGTGCAAAACGAGCAGCTCTACACAATGGTGCCGGTCGAATTGTTCAAGTTGCGCCCCTCGACCTTCATCAGTTTTGCCAGGATGAAAATGTACGCAAGCTTCACGCTCAAGAACCTCTTTGGCATGATTCCTGACCCATTGCGACCCTACTGGCACGGGCCTAACCACAGCACGATCGCGCAGAGCATCGTTGACATCAACAAGATATACCATGCCCTCTTCAACGTTTTTGGCATCTGTGAAGCGATCTACACTCTGCCGGTGGTCCATCCCAGAGGCCAATATGAGGGCATCTATTCGGGCAAGTACAATGTTCACGGAGGCTCTGGATTCGTAGCCTTTGGCCGAAACCTTGTCGCGCTTGACGCACTGCTGCTTCATCTTTCCGATCCATCTATCCGGTCGATTGCAGGTATTAATCGCGGTCCGATTGAGCTTGCAGCCGATGAATTGGGCCTGCCGATAGACGAAGGTCTCTTGGAGGAAGCAAGTGCGAAGGTCGGCGCCTGGGTGTCGCCCCCTGAGTTCAGCTTTGATACTGTCTCACTGCCCACATAGGAGTCAAAAGGCATGAAAGCAATCGTCTTTCCCCAACCTGAAACCATCTCCGTCAAGCGCGTGCCGGATCCCGAATGCGGGCCGGACGAACTGGTCATCGAGGTGGCGTCGTGCGGCATCTGCGGCACGGACCTGCACATCTATCGCAACGAGTACATGTCCACCTTCCCGCTGATTCCCGGCCACGAGTTCAGCGGTCGCGTGGTCGAGGTAGGAAGTTCGGTCACCGATTTCGCCGTCGGCGACCGGGTGGCCGTCGATCCCAACCTGGACTGCGGCCACTGCTCCTTCTGTCTCAATGAAGAGGCCAACCACTGCCTCAACTGGCAGGGTGTTGGCATCACGCGGCCGGGCGGTTTTGCCCAGTACAACGTGGCCCCGGCGCGCGGCTGCTACAGGATCCCCGAACACCTGAGCGATACGCAAGGAGCCTTCATCGAGCCGCTGGCCTGCGTGGTCTACGCGTTGACGCGTATCAATGTCAGCCCTGGCGCGCAGGTGCTCATCTTCGGCGCGGGCCCCATGGGGCTGCTGCTGGTGCAAGCGCTGTTACGCAGCGGCGCCTCGCGCGTCGTCTCCGTCGAGAAGCAATCGCAGCGGCTGGCCCTGGCCGCGCAGATGGGCGCGACCACTGTGGCCGTCGGCCCGGATGCCGATGAAGCGCTGCAAAGCTATGCACCCTACGGCTTCGACATCGTCATCGACGCCACCGGCGTGCCCGCGGTCATCGAAGGGGCATTTGCCTACCTCAAGCCGCGGGGCCAATACCTCCAGTTCGGTGTCACGCCCAGCGATGCCAAGATCAGCATCAGTCCCTACGATCTCTTCCACAAGGACTGGACCATTATCGGCAGCTTCGCCGCCTGTCACACCTTCCAGCCGGCCATTGCCTGGCTGGCCAATGGCGTCATCGACGTCGAGCCGCTGGTCAGCGATACCGTGCCCATGGACTCGTTCGAAGAAGCCTTCCACCGCTTCGCCCGCGGCGAGACGCTCAAGGTGCATGTGCAGGCGAAATCAGGCTAGGATACGGTCACGAACTTGGTCAAGAAGCTTCTTCAGTTTGGAAGCGCTTTCTGCAACACGTACTGCCCCAATGCCTGCCCTGAGGCTGCCGAAGGGGCTTTGTCAAGGTGCGCTACTACGGGTTGCTGGCGCCAAGCAATCGGAAGCGACTGGCCCAAACCAAACATCTGCTTGGTAAGAGAGCAGATGAATGCAATGATCCGCAGTCAACGGACGCCGATGGTACGGAGGGCATCAAGACGGTCACCTGTCCACACTGCGGGCAGCCGATGACCGTCATGCAGCGCATTCAACCACGAGCGCGCTGTCCGCCGTAGCATGACATAGAACAACAAAGAACTGATTGTCATATTGAAGGGCCGCAGATGCGCCCTTCGATCGCACGCGCTATCGTGGTGCGTCCATCGCGCTTGTTCGGCTTCTTCGTCGCTATGACCAGCGGCAATCACACTGAGTTGCATTGCACCCTGTTGCTGTCGGCTCGATCATTGGCTACAATGAAGGACACTTGGGTGGCTGTCTCGGGCAGCCCGAAATCACGGCCACAAGACTGAAATTCCATAGACAGCTTGATCCCGCCGGCTTACTCCAACACAGATTATGCGGCGGCGACAACCGGGCTTGGTGACACCTTGATTCTGTTCACGCCGCATAATCCTGTTACGTTATGCGGCACGTTGTTGGAGCCATTCTTAGTTCTGAAAGGAGAACTCCAGATGAAGTATAAAGGGTTGATCGCAACACTTGCTTTAGGATTGAGCCTGACTTTCGCCCTGCTGTGGATCCTGGGATCCCAGACTCTGTCAGCCGTGGCTGCACCAAGTGCTGGACACGTCAAAGCTCCCAATGCTCCCGCCGCTGAACTACACGTCTGCCCCAGCGGATGTACCTATTCGTCCGTGCAGGCCGCTGTAGACGCTGCAAGCGACGGCGACGTCATCAAAGTATCGGCTGGCACCTACACCGATGTGTACATCCGTCCCCGCAACGACGTTACCACGACTGGCTTGGTCGCCCAGGGGGTCTACATCAGCAAGACAGTGACCATCCAGGGTGGATATACAATCACCAATTGGACGACGCCCGATCCTGACGCCAATCCCACTACGTTAGATGCGGGGGGGCAAGGGCGGGTGCTGTACATCACTGGGAAAATCAGCCCCACGGTCGAGGGACTGCGGATCACCGGTGGCGAGGCGCAGGGGCTGGGTGGCATTCCATGGGGCGCTGATACAGGCGGTGGCCTGTACGTCATCACAGCTACGGCGGTCATCCGCAACAACCAGATCTTCAGCAACACCTGTTCTGGATTCCTTACCCTGGGTGGTGGGTTGACCCTGTACAACAGCAATGCCACGATCAGCGGCAACATGTTCAGTCATAACTCCGCCCGCTGGGGCGGCGGCTTATATCGGGCCTGGAACCACCCAACCATCAGCGATAACCTTTTCCGTTACAACAGCGCAGGCTATGGTGGGGGCGGCGCCTTTCTGACTGGAGACGGCACTGCGTTCGTCGGCAACATTCTGACGTTCAACAGCGCCGAGGCTTTTGGCGGTGGTCTGGCGTCTGAAGCCGGCGCACAGTGGTTCATTAATAACGTCATTGCCGAAAACCATGCCGGCAGCGCGGGCGGCGGGCTGTGGAGCAATGGTTCATCTCCGCGACTGTACCACAATACCATCGCTCGCAACAGCGCTGGCGATGGTAGCGGAATCTATGTCGCTCAGACTGAGCGGGGTGAGCCACGGCTACGCAGCACCGTTGGCCTGACCAACACCATCCTGGTCAGCCACGCGGTGGGCATCAGCGTCACCGGCGGCAACACGGTCACGGTCAACGGCATCCTTTGGCACAACACACCTATTACCGTCTCCCAGTCCCCGACAGCGACTGTGACACTGCACAACCAGCATACCGGCGATCCGGCGTTTGCCTCGGATGGCTACCACTTGATGGCTGGTTCTGCGGCCATCGACAAGGGAATAGACGCGAGTGTCGCATCGGACATTGATGGCGAATCCCGCCCCAATGGTGCGGGCTATGACCTAGGTGCGGATGAGATTTGGTACAATATCTACCTGCCACTGGTCAAACGCAACTATCAACCGTAGCGCAAGCGGGCGGTTATTTCCGGGCAGGGGAAGTCGCATAACAGCGCGTACTGCCGACCTGCGCTACGCTTCGGTTATTGAACGGGGTTCCGCGTGCGGTGGTCTCAGTTGGCAAAGGCTCTATGCGAGACCCGCGGAGGCGCCTGACGCAGATGTTGGCGGGCTCTCGACGTCGGCGCGAAGAATTGGGTAAAACTGAGTATTACCGCTTGACGACAATGTCGCGTGGCGGTATTATTGGACTATGATCAAGTCATTCAAGGATAGCGAGGCGGAAGGAGTCTTCCGCCGTCGCTTTTCCCGCCGATTGCCTCAAGATGTCCAGCGGGCTGCGCTGCGCCGACTGACATACCTTCATGGCGCCAAGGATCTCAACGATCTGCGGTCACCGCCATCCAATCGTCTTGAGAAGCTGTCAGGAAATCGAGAAGGTCAATACAGCATTCGGATCAATGACCAATGGCGCATCTGTTTTGAGTGGCTTGACGGCGATGCGTTCGACGTCGAAATCGTCGACTACCATTGAGGTAAAACTATGTCTGAACTCAAGATGCCTCCTGTCCATCCAGGCGAAATACTGTACGAGGACTTCATGAAGCCGCTCGGCATCACGCAGTACCGCCTGGCCAAAGAAATGCACGTCTACCCGCGCCGAGTCAATGAGATTGTTCACGGCAAGCGCGCTATCAGCGCAGATACAGCACTTCGTCTGGCGAGATATTTCGGGACCTCAGCAGAACTCTGGATGAATCTGCAAGCGCACTACGATCTCGAACTAGCGCGAGACGAAGTCGAAGTGCGGATTGCGGCCGAAGTCCAGCCGCTGAAACTGGATGGCAACGAGGGTACATTGCAGCCGGCTTGATAGCGAATTGCGATGCCGTGGCCGCCCCGCCAACAAGGCGTCCAGCGGAGCAGGGCTGAGCGCGGCTACTCTCTATGCTTCCGACCTGCCCGCTGACGCTGTCGTTAGGTGCGGCTCCTATGTGAGTTTTGGGAGTATTGAGTGTGGCAACTCTTCATTTGATTGTTGGGCTTCCCTGTTCAGGGAAAACAACGCTTGCTCAAAGGCTTGAGAGTGAGCAAGCTGCGCTTCGACTGACACCCGATGAATGGCACGTACGTCTCTTTGGACAAGATGCAGAAGAACCAGAACATGACGCCAGGCATGCGTTGATCGAAGCCATGCTGTGGAACATCGCTAGTCGGGCACTTGTATTGGGAACAAATGTGATCCTCGATTTTGGCTTCTGGGCGCAAGAAGAACGTGAAGATTTTCGATTGCGAGCAAAGCAGCTTGGGGCTGGGAGTGAAGTGCACTTCCTGGATGTGCCGGAAGATGAACTGATGCGACGCCTGGCAGTAAGGAATTCGCAGCGTTCGCAGACAAGTTTCCACATTCCCGAAGAGATGATGAAGCCATGGATTGCGTTCTTCCAGAAACCAACACCCGACGAACTTGAGCCCAGAGAATTGCGCACCTAGTACAGTCGGGCGTGAATACCAAGACAGAAATTCGGCTGCCCTACCTCTGGCAGGAATTGTATCAGGATTTCTGCCGGGATTCACTAGGAGATTTTCGGCCACGCCGCCTACCCATTGCATGCAGTCGGCCAATCAACGTGTCACCCATTTTGCTTGGCGGCTGATGCTTGGCGTTGGCAGTCTGTATGGGCTACCTCTTTCTGCAGAACCATCCCGTGCTTGCCGCAGGCATACTGCATCTCACCGGCTGCGGGGTTCTTCGCTCTTGTCTTCCAGGACATCGCTCCGTGACTCTACTGCATAAAGGTAAATTTGCCACAGATTTCCACAGATAAACAACTGATTTCAGTCGTTCATGATTTGTCATTCTGAGCGCGTATTTCCGAACACTTCACTCTGGCAAGTGACCAGCGAAGAATCTCGCTTTTCACCAAATCGTGAACTACTGGATTTTCACAGATGAACTTTGAGCCGCTCCTTTGCTATCAGACCTTATCTGTGTTTATCTGAAGCCATCAGTGTTCACCTGTGGCCGATCTTTTGCTCTTGCAGTAGAGTCATCTGCAGCCAAAGATGAGACGTCACTGGACCCCACCGCTTGGGTCTGACCTGGGGTTCACCATCGGGATGATCGGCAAGCAACGGGTCGGCTGAACGTCAGCGAAGAATCCCGGCTATGGGACGCCCACAGGCGGAAAGACAGAGGGGACAAGCCTATTATGAGCAGTGAAAAGAGTGAGGCCAACCGGGAGTTCTACGACCGGATCAGCCGGGCGTATGACCTGATTGCGGAAGCAGACGAACACAAGGCGCGTGAAGCAGGGGAGCGTTTGCTCGAACTGAGGCCGGGAGAACGCGTATTGGAGATTGGGTTTGGAACCGGCAACAGTGTCATCAACATGGCTGAATCCGTGGGTCCAACTGGCAAGGTCTACGGTCTCGACGTGTCCCCAGGTATGCTGGAGGTTGCTCAGCGAAAGATTGGCGACAAGGCACTGTCGGATCGTATTGAGTTGAGCACGGGGGACGCACGAGAATTGCCGTATGAGGATGAATCATTCGACGCCGCATTCGCCGGCTTCACGCTGGAGCTGTTTCCCCTCAGCGAAATCCCTGCAGTACTTGGCGAGCTGCGCCGAGTGCTGCGGACAGGGGGGCGGCTCGGCGTCGTTTCGATGGCGAAGGTAGAACAGGGCCAGCGTGCCAGCCTGATCGAAAAGACCTACATCTGGATGCATCGCCACTTTCCTCACATCGTGGATTGCCGGCCAATCGATCCCGTCAAGTGCCTTCAGGATGCGGGATTCACAATTCAAGATGAAATCGACATGGAAATCTGGACCATGCCGGTCAAAGCAGTTGTGGGCGTGAAGGCATAGGCTAGAGTGCGCCCAACCAATTTTTGTAGCTGGCCGTGGGGCTCTGTCGGTAAAATAGAACTCAGAAACCCGAAGCTGGTTCTGATCCTCATAATGATCTCAGCCCGCCCACGGCCGCTGAAATATGGCGTTGCGGGAAAGACCGCAGGATTCCACGAGGAAGATCACCCCTATTCGGTTGCAGATCGGATGTGAATGTTGAATCCCTTCCGTCGCAAACGAGGTCCTCGTCGTAGAAAACACCCGAGGGCGATGGATTTCATATCCCACGCCAGCATACTCACCCTACCAAAGACAATGGCGGCGATCGTCTGCCCCGCGCCCGAGGACTATCGACTGGAAGAAGCACGCCTGCCGAGGCCGGGCGTGGGCGACGCATTGCTGCGGATTTATGGCGTGGGCATCTGTGCCAGCGATCTCTTCCACAAGGACTGGACCGTCATCAGCAGCTTTGCAGCCTGCCACACCTTCCAACCCACCATCGCCTGGCTGACCAACGGCGTCATCGATGTCGACCCGCTGGTCAGCGACGCCGTGCCCATGGACTCGTTCGAGGAAGCTTTCCAGCGCTTCGCCCACGACGAGGCGCTCAAGGGGCATGAGCAGGCGAAAACAGGCTAAACTGACATTTCTACGAGATCAAAAGTTTCGTAGGTCCGGCTACCAGCCGAACGACTTCGGGAAACTCGGGATCTGTCTGGTTGGTGGAACTTGTCACGCTCGTTTGAGGCCTGGTCACGCGACCTCGCCAACATTGCGCCGAAAGGACGGCGGCCTCCGCGGCGAAGAGTGATCAGCGCGCATCACCTTGTTTGCTCGCATCAAGTTGACTCTGGCTGCCGCCTCTCACAAAGCCGTTAGGCAGTGCAGCGTGAGCGCGCATATTAATGGTAATGGATCAAAGTCGAGCCTGTATTGCTCGACTTTTCTGCTATAATGATGGCAGTGATCATTGTCGTGTTCGGGTGGGCGACAGACAATGCCAGACACTTGCATGACTGAAACTCGCCCCCAAGGATTACCCAAGATTCGAGGTGCATGATGAATCATCTACTCCCCATACCGCCCAGTAAACTGGCAGAGTTCTGTCGACGCCATCATGTTGAGCGACTAGCGCTATTTGGATCGATGCAGACAGAATCAGATGGGCCGGACAGCGACATCGATCTGCTGGTAGAATTCGAATCTGGACATGAGCCCGGATTGATTGCGCTTGCCGGCATGGAACTTGAGCTATCTGAACTGCTGGCTGGGCGGCGGGTGGATCTGCGCACACCGCTCGATCTAAGCCGCTATTTCCGTGACGAAGTGCAGACTGCTGCCGAGGTCCAGTATGCAGCATGAAGATCGCATACGTTTGCAACATATGCTTGATGCCGGCCAAGAGGCACTTGCATTTGCCAAAGATCAGGAGCGCAACGATCTATACCAGGATCGCATGCTGCTTCTGGCATTGGTGAAATGCATCGAAATCATGGGCGAAGCTGCCGGCAAAGTGTCAGGCGACGTGCGTGAAGATGCACCGGATATCCCATGGGCCAACATCGTAGCCATGCGCAACAGACTCATCCACGGATATTTCGATATCAATCCTGATATCGTATGGAGAACCGTTGACGAAGAGATTCCGCAGTTACTTGTCCCACTCGAAAGAGTGCTCAAGCGCTGATTCTGGCCAATACCGCCTAGCAGTCTGTCGGAGAGACACGAAATAGAATGCGGATTGAGCGGATATGGCGGAAAAAGACCGGATTATTCCTGTATTTATCCGCGAATATCAGCCAGATCCGCATGATCAGCGTTCTATTCTGCTTCTCTCCGACAAGCTGCTAGAGCGTGCTATTTTGGTCTGCAGCATATCTGGCTCCTGTACTGTACCCCATCCGTGAGGCCATTTGTCGGCGCTGATGGAAGATAGCGTGTTTGGTATCGTCGTTTTCATAACGCCAGTCTGGTCAACCAACGCCGCCGCGCCAACAGCACATTGTGCGGACGCCGCCGTTGGCGGCGACGATGATCGCTGCCAAATTCAACAACGTTCGCCTCGCTACCAACTTGTCTCTCGGCGGCGCCGCACATGTGGTCGTTGGCGGACTATCGACGTCAATGCAACGTATGAAGTGATGCCTGTGGGCCAAAACTGAGGTTGGTTTCGGAGAGCAGAAACGATATGGGACAACATGGGCCTGAGTTTTACGACAATGAAGTCGTCTTCGCAACGTACATGGCACGACGCGCGAAACGATCTGACAGCCCCAACCATGTTCTTGAGAAACCGATTCTTGATGAACTGATCGGAGATCTTACCGATCTACGAATTCTTGACCTCGGGTGCGGAAATGCCGAGTTCGGACAAGAAGCATTTCGGCGAGGATGCCACTCGTATCTGGGGATCGACGGCTCCCAAAACATGATCAATCTGGCGCACGACACGTTGAACGGAACTTCAGGCAAAGCAGAGCGAGCAACCATTGAAGAGTGGGAGTATCCAAAGGGGAAATTCGATCTGGTCATTTCCCGTCTGGCACTGCATTACATTGAGCCGTTCGAATCCATATGCATCAACGTGTTTCGGACCTTGGTCGATGGGGGCAGATTTGTCTTTTCAGTCGAGCATCCGGTGATAACCTCTTCTGATCAAGCTTGGCGGACCAGTGGGCCGCGACAACATTGGATCGTTGACGACTATTTTGAAACAGGCCGTCGTATCACCAACTGGATGGGAGGAGAAGTCGTCAAATATCACCGGACGGTTGAGGACTATTTCAATGCACTACGGCAAGCCAAGTTTGTTGTGGATGACCTCAGAGAGTCAAAACCACGACCAAATCTGTTCAGCGATGAAGAGACCTACAAGCGGCGCAAACGAATTCCATTGATGTTGTTTTTCTCGGCCCATCGCCCGTTGTCAACTCCGAAAGCACCGGTCATGTAAATTTGGCCGCCCGCCAACCGTAGTTGTAGCTGACCCGGCCTACCTGGCGCCGTTTTCGACCTTGGCGGCACGCTTAACGAGTCTGGTCAGCGACCTTGTCCACACGCTTTCCGGCCGGGCACCTAAACAGGTCGTTGGGGTTGCTCATTTCGTAAAAGAAGGTTGAACAGTGCTGTCAACAAGAAGATGTTGGCGAAACGCCCACTTCTTGAACAACCAGTCGCTGTAACAGCAGCAGCTTGTTTAATTGTGAGAAGTTTTTGTGAAAGAAAGGATTATGCAGCCAGCATACGATCAGATTGAGGATTTCTATATCAACTTTGTGCAGAGCGGTTTGGATACGCAGCATTCGTTGTTTTTTCAGCTGACGCAGTTCCTCTTGCAGATGGTCGGGAATGTTAAAGGGCGGCGCGTGCTTGACTTGTGCTGTGGAGAAGGACATCTGGCACGAGAATTCGCCAGTCATGGTGCAGAAGTAGTTGGTGTGGATCTATCGGCGGTGAATCTGGCAGAAGCTGAGCGAGCAACGGGTAGTTCATCAAGTGTTGAATTTGTGTTGGATGATGCGCAGTCGTTGCAGAGACTAGAAGATGAACAATTTGATGTGGTAGTTTGCAAGATGGCACTGATGGATGTGCCAAATGTAGACGCAGCATTTCGTGCGGTACATCGGGTGTTGAAGCCGAACGGACGTTTTCTGATGGCGTTGCTTCATCCATGTTTCGAGACGCCGTCTGCTGTTCCATTCGAGCCAGTCGAGGTAGATGGAGCAGGGCAGTTCAAGCACCGTCGAGTGCAGAGATACTTTGAAGAAGGGTTGTGGCATTCCGGCGGCAGCGGTGTGCGTGGTCATGTTGGTGCGCATCACCGAAAGCTATCAACCTACATCAACAGTTTGATGGCAAGCGGGTTCCGTCTGGTGCGGCTAGAAGAACCACCGTTGAAAATAGGAGAGGCCGATTCTCTGGAGCGGCAGTGGGGTGAACAGATTCCGAAGATGCTGTTCATCGAGGTTGTGGCCGAGAAAGAGGCGGAGTGAAAAATCGAGGTTCTCATCGCGGAAAACACCCAAGGGAGACAGATCCCATGTCCCACGTGAGCAAACTAACCATACCGAAAACAATGTCAGCCGTCATCTGCCACGGGCCGGAGGACTATCGGTTGGAAGAGGTGGCCGTGTCGCGGCCAGGGCCGGGCGAGGTGCTGCTGCGTGTGAGTTCGGTGGGCATCTGTGCCAGCGATCTCAAATGCTATTTAGGAGCACCCCTTTTCTGGGGCGACGGCGAGACGCCCGGCTATGCCCAGCCGCCGGTGATTGCCGGCCATGAGTTTGCCGGCAATGTGGTCGCGCTGGGTGAAGGCGCCGGTGAGAAGTATGGCCTGACGCTGGGCGACCTTGCCGTCTCCGAGCAGATCGTGCCCTGCTGGAATTGTCGCTATTGCAAACGTGGCCAATATTGGATGTGTCCCAACGGCGATGTCTACGGTTTTCGCCAGCGGGCTCAGGGCGCTTGGGCCGAGTATGTCCTGCTGCCCGCGGACGCGCTCAACTACAAGGTGCCGGACACGGTTTCGCCCGAACACGCCGCCTTTATCGAGCCGTTGGCCTGCTCGGTCCATGCCGTGCAGCGCGCCGAGATCAAGCTGGACGATGTGGTGGTGCTGGCCGGGGCCGGCCCGCTGGGGCTGGGCATGGTGGCCACGGCGCGGCTGCAAAACCCGAAACTGCTCATCGTGCTCGATCTCAACGACGATCGGCTTGCCATCGCCAAGCAGTGCGGGGCCGATCTGGTCTTCAACCCCACCAAGGTTGATGTGATCGACGAGGTCAATAAGCTGACAGACGGCTACGGCTGCGAGGTCTATATCGAGGCCACCGGCAGCCCGGCGGCGGTGGTCCAGGGGCTGGACATGATCGCCCGTTTGGGCACCTTCGTCGAGTTTAGCCTGCTGCGCAAGCCGGTGACCGTCGACTGGACCATCATCGGTGATCTCAAGGAGCTGAACATCCACGGCTCACACCTGAGCCCCTACTGCTATCCTATCGCCATCGACATGCTGGCCAAGGGTCTTCTGCCCATGGATTTGATCCAGACCCACTGGTTGCCGCTGGATCGCTTCCAGGAAGGCATCGAACTGGTGGCTGACGGCTCGCAATCGATCAAGGTGACGTTGCAGCCGTAGGGCCGTATAGACGCAAGATTTTGCGTCGCTACAGAAGACACAGGAACTCCAGAACATGATCGAAACAGCCAGATCGATTCTCGTGGAGATTGATCGCGTGCTCAGCGGTGTTGACCAAGGCGAAGTGGACGCACTGTGCGCGGCGATTTTAGGCGCCAACACAACAGTGGTCTACGGCCTGGGACGCGAGGGATTGGTCATGCGCGGCTTTGCGATGCGCCTGATGCACTTGGGGCTGCCCACAGCTGTGGTCGGCGACATGACGACGCCGCCCGTCGGCCATGGCGATCTCTTCCTGGTCAGTTGCGGGCCAGGCTATCTGTCGACTGTCGACGCCTTGACCAAAGTGGCTCAAGACTCCGGCGCAACGGTGGCCATCATCACATCACAGCCCGCTGCGGCACTCCCCCAACGCGCTGAACTGCGCCTCACATTGCCGGCCCAGACCATGGCCGAGCAAGAGGGGAGCAGCTCCCAACAATCCATGGGTTCCCCCTTCGAACAGGCGATGTGGATCCTCTTCGACGCCATCGTGCCCCGCATGCAGGCTTCGATGAGCCAGAGCAGCGATGATCTGCGCCGCAGACATACCAATCTAGAGTGAACTTTGACATCATTTTTGCCAGATGTCCCACCGCGTTTATACTGGACATATGACTACTTCAGCGCCTGTGAAACGTTCCGTTCCAACGGTCAGCGAACTGGGTCCCCGCCAGGGGCTGGCCGCACTCAAAGCCCTGCGCAGCGGCTTCTCCGGCATTCTTCCGCTGCTCGAGATGGTGCGGCGCGAACTGGGCGATATCTTCCAGCTCACGTTGCCCGGATTCAAGCCGGTCTTTATCTCCCATCCTGATGCCATTCGCCAGGTGCTGGTCGATCAACGTGACGCCTTTTTATGGCGGCCCGAGGGCGATCCGGTGGCCCGCCTGCTGCGCCGTGGCGTACTGGTGACCGATGGGGAGGAGCATCTGCACCTGCGGGGCATCATGGAGCCCAGCGCCAAACGCAAACATTTTGCGCCAAAGGCCGATGCCGTTCGGCTGGACACCGATCGTGTGCAAGACCGCTGGCGATCGGGCGACCAGTACGACATGCTGGTGGAGATGCGCAAGCTGGCGTTGCTGGCCTTCGAGAGCGTCTATTTCAGCCATGATCTGGAGCCGGAGCTTGACCGCATCTGGGATCCCGTTCTCAAGGCATTGGGCTACATTTCGCCAGGCCTCTGGATTATGCGTTCTGACGGCGCCGGTCCACCGCCAAAAGAAGTTCTGCTGCTGGATATGCATCTCTACGATCTCATCCACGAGCGCCGAGCCGACGACAATCCGCCCGACGATCTGCTGACCCATCTTGTGCAGGCCCTGGACGACGACGACCTGGTGCGCGATCAGATGATGACCATGCTCATCGCCGGGCACGACACCAGCACCGCGCTGCTGGCCTGGACCCTCTACGTGCTGGGGGCGCATCCTGAATGGATGACCAAAGTGCAGAGCGAAATCTGGGAGACCCTCGGTTCGCAGCCGCCCACGCCTGAGAACACACGCTCGCTCACGGCCCTGGATCAGGTTATCAAGGAGAGCCTGCGTCTCTATCCGCCGATTCACGTCGGCAACCGTTTGACGGCTCGCGAGGTGGAGTTGATGGGATACACCATCCCAGCGGGCACGCGGCTCATGTACAGTATCTATCTGGTGCAGCGCCATCCGGATTTCTGGGAGGCGCCGGACCAATTCCAGCCCGAGCGGTTTGCAAGCGGCTATCAGACCCGTGTCGCGCCCTTCACGTACCTGCCTTTTGGTGGCGGACCGCGAAACTGTATCGGCGGCTCATTCGCCCAGCTCGAATCGCGCATCGCGCTTGCCCGACTTCTCCAGACCAATCAATTGACCCTCCTTCAGACCAAGGTGAAGCCAAACATGGGCGCGACGTTGGAACCGCGACCCAGTGTCACCATGCGCGTGGAGAAATACCCTCGCCTGGGGAAAATCGAATGACCTACTTCGGGTTTCTGGTTCGGTTTCTGGTGCTCCCGATGATCATCGTGGCCTTGCTGCTCTGGCGAGATCGCCGGAAAGGCGTGACCACGCCATCCTACCTGCGCAACATCTCTGCATGGTTAGCCATTCTCGTGCACATCATCATCGCCGTGGTCTACACGACGCCCTGGGATAACTATCTGGTGGCGACCAGCGTCTGGTGGTATGACCCGGAACGGGTCACTGGCATTACACTGGGTTGGGTGCCGATAGAAGAATACACCTTCTTCGTACTGCAAACTTGGCTTACCGGCATGTGGCTGGTCTGGTTGACCCGCAGGCTGCCACCGGCGCAACAATGGACCCCATCGGGCACGTTGCGTACGGTTGCAACCATTCTACTGACGATCCTTTGGTTGCCGTTCGTCCTCTTTTTGATTCAGGGCGTGACGCCGGCCACCTACATTTCGTTGATCCTGGCCTGGGCCTTACCGCCCATTATTCTCCAGCTGGCCTTTGGCGTAGACATACTCTGGCGCTATCGCAATCTGGTCTTGACGACCATCGCCGTTCCCACCATCTTCTTGGCTCTGGCCGACACGTTGGCCATCCAGATCGGCATCTGGACTATCAGCCCGGAACAGACCACGGGCATCCATTTCCCCGGCGGGCTGCCACTGGAGGAATTCCTCTTCTTCCTGGTCACGAATGTGCTGGTCGGTTTCGGCGTCACGCTGATGCTGGCCCAGGAGTCGAGAGGGCGGGTTCCCTGGTTGAAGAGAGGCGCCACGGCGGAAGGCGCAGATGCCTGAGTCTCTGTGGGTGGGCTTGTGGGTTTGCGTCGCCTTCCTAGCCGGTTCGATCCCATTTTCTGTTTGGCTCGGGAAGCTATTCATTCGTTCAGACATTCGCGCCGTCGGAGACGGCAATCCGGGAACGACAACGGCGTGGAAAGCGGGGGGCTGGCGGCTTGGATTTCTAGTGCTCCTCCTCGACTTCCTCAAAGGAGCAATTCCAGTTGCTGTTGCGGCGTTGAACTGGAACTGGAGCAGCGAGGCGATGGTGGCCGTCGCTTTCGCCCCCATCATCGGCCATGATTTCTCGCCCTTTCTGCGTGGGCACGGCGGAAAAGGTTTGGCGACGACGTTTGGCATCTGGACGGGGTTGCTGCCGGCGGTTGCCCCGCTTGTGTTGGGGAGTTGTATGGCGCTCTTCACGTTGCTGCGCATCCGTGATGGCTGGGTCGTCATCGGCAGCCAGCTTGCCCTCCTGGGTGCGCTCTTTCTTGGGTCACATCCACCATACTTCTTGATCATCTGGGGCGGGTCAACCGCTCTGTTGATCTGGAAATACAGAAACCATTTCCCAGTGCCGCTGCGCGTGGTAAAGGCAACCCATGAATGACGGTCTTAGCTTTTTCTTCACCTGGGTCGGTCAGCAGACTGGCGTTCTGGTCTATCTGATCGTCATTTTTGTGAATACCATGCTCAACGCATTGGTGCTGCGACGTCTTGACAGCTATCCCGCTCTGCGCCGCTGGCCCTCTGTCGCTCTGCTCGTTCCAGCTCGTAACGAAGAGCAGACCATCGGACGATGTGTCAACTCTCTTTTGGCGCAGGACTATCCGGCCTATGATATCTGGGTTCTGGACGATGGGTCCACCGATAATACAGCCGCCATCCTAAACGGATTGTCGGCAGAGCATGACAACCTCACTCTCTTGACGGGCCAGCCCCTGCCGGACAATTGGCTGGGCAAGCCCTGGGCCTGCCAGCAACTGGCCGAAGCATCGGCGAGTGAGTTGTTGCTCTACGTGGACAGCGACACGTGGCACCATCCGCAGATGCTGCGTGATGCTGTCTCTGCTCTCGAGGCCGAACAGGCAGATCTGCTTTCCGTGATTCCGGATGAAGTCGTTGGTTCGTTGGCCGAGAAGCTCTCCGTTCCGGTCATTTCATGGAGTTTGTTGACCCATTTCCCGCTGTTCTTGGCACAGAGACTCAACTGGGCGCCGCTGGCCACAGCAATCGGCCAGATGATGCTATTTCGTCGCAGCACCTACGAATCAATCGGTGGGCACACGGCGGTGCAGGCAGAGATTGCCGAGGATCTGGCCTTGGCCCGAAGGGTAAAGAAATCGGGTGGTCGCAGCATCTTCCTTGATGGCGTCTCCCGGGTCCACTGCCGTATGTATTGTTCCTGGCCTGAGGTGTGGGGCGGGTTTGGCAAGAACCTGCTCTCCGGCTTCGGCGATAATTGGTGGCTCTACCTCTTCATCTGGATCTGGCTGGGTATCGCTTTTCTGTCGCCCTTCGCCATGTTGCTCTGGTGGATGGCGGGCAATGCTTCGATTTCACCTGCAATTGCGCTATCCAGCATCGTGTTGGCTGCGGGCATCTGGGGCCTGTACGTTGGGCGGCTGCGCGCGTCCCTGGTCCTCATTCCACTCTACCCAGCCATCATCGCTTTCGCTCTTGTGTTGGCGGCTCATTCACTGGTTCAACGAATACGGGGCCGGGCGACCTGGAAAGGTCGGTCTCTCACCATACGAGACACGGGCACAATTGCCTAGCACAGCGTGGCCGAGATAAGCAAACGGTTTACGCACATGCCAATTCAGTGGGGGTTTTTCGGATTCTCTTCCGAAAAACCCCCACTGAACTTCTTCTCTCCCTGCCAGTTCTAGCGGCATTGGCCGCTACGATCCTTGTCGTCCCGCCTCGCCCGCCACGCGGCCCGCGACCACCACGGTTGTCGCGTTGTGAGCCTCCATGACCATCACCATTGAAGCCATTGCCCTTGCGGCCGTTGCTGCTATTCATGATTCTGTCAAAATCATTCTGTTGCAGGTACTGAGGCAGGACTGTCTCGCCGGTCTGCCGCTTAACATTGGAGACGAAAGCACGCAAATGGTTGCCCGAGCCGCGCAGCAGACTGGTATAGACCCGCTGGATATCGGCGTTCTCTATCTCCGTCAGTTGTTCTTGCAGGTCGAGAATATCGATCTCTTCGATGGCCACGCCGGCCAACAGCGCGTCGGCTACTGACTGGCCGCCACTTGCGGTCAACTGATCGAAGAGCGCCTGCAGATCCTGGTTTTCAAACGTGCCGATAGCGCCGTCACTCAGAGCTGCGTCCACCCCATATCGTTGGAGTAAGGAGGCGACAGCATCCATGTGGGTCTGCTCGGCCCGACTGATGTTCTGAAAGACGTTCAATCCCCATTCTTCACCCAGTGTCAGATAGACATCGCGTGCCAGCTTCTCCTCTTCGAGCATGAACTGCAAGCCCAAAATCTCGTCCTGCGTCAATTCGTTTGCACCTGCCTGGGCATAGGCAGGGCCGGCGCTGACCGTCGCTACTGCCAGTAGAGCGAATCCAAGTGCGCCTGCCCAGATCGTGTGAAGAACGCCTCGTGTGATATTCATTGTCTTTTCTCCTTATGTTTGCTGATTTGGTATCTTTGCTGATTCGGTTTCGTGCGCTCTGAGTCAGCATATCGTGGCCGTCGGGAGGAATTGTGCATTTGGTGTGGAGAATTGATGGAGACTTGACGCCGGCGAATCTGCCTGCTGACAGCTGTCGGCAATTTCAAATATGGCGTTGCGAGTCCGCTGCAACACCTGTCGACCATGCTTGACGCAAATCGCCCTCTGTGACACCATAGTAGTTACCGTCTCTTTCAGTCGGCCATCCAGCACAACACAGAATCGATGACATGAGCGATTTCGCATTACTTGGTATTGATCTCGGCACATCGTCGGTCAAAGTAATCCTGACCTCGTTGAGCGGACGTATTTTGGCTGCCTCCAGCAGAGAATATCCCATCACCCACCCTGCTCCCGGCCATGCCGAACAAGACCCGGCTCACTGGTGGCAAGCGACTGTTTCGGCTGTCCATAGCGCCATCGGCAAGGCCGATCGAGCCGTGGACATTCTCGCCGTGGGCCTCTCCGGCCAGATGCATGGCACCGTGATGATGGACAGTCATGGCCGACCATTGGCCCCGGCCATCATCTGGCCGGATCAGCGCAGTAGTCGGCAGGTCGATGAAATCACCAGAAGAATCGGCCATGATCACCTGATCGATATTACGGGCAGTCCGGTAGCGACCGGTTTCCTGGCAGCCAGCGCGCTCTGGATCGAGGAAGAGCAGCCCGATCTCTGGGACAACGTGTGTCAATTGCTGCTGCCCAAGGATTACATTCGATATCGATTGACCGGTATTTATGCGACCGATCCCAGCGATGGCTCGGGCGCGCTGCTGCTTGATGTGAAGAGCCGGACATGGTCCGAAAAATTGCTCGACTCGCTGGAGATTTCACCAGAGCTATTGCCACGGGTTCAGGAGTCACAATCGGTTGCGGGGACACTGTCGACGACGGCGGCCAAAGAACTGACCCTCATGCCCGGCATTCCTGTGGTGACCGGCGCCGCCGACACCGCGTGCAGTGCACTGGGCACCGGCGCAGTGGATGCCGGATCGCTTCTGCTGACCATCAGCACGGGCGGCCAATTGGTCCTACCGATTTCTGATGTCGCTGTCGACAAGCAAGGGCGTATTCATACCTTCTGCAGCGCATTGCCGCCTGGGCCCGGCCATGCAGGCTGGTACCAGATGGGGGCCATGCTCTCTGCCGGTATGGCATTGCGCTGGCTGCGCGATCGCGTGCTGGGGATGGGCGGCGACGACGCCTACACCCGCATGACGAATTGGGCGGCCAAGGTACCGGTCGGGGCCAATGGACTGATCTTTCTGCCCTACCTCGTTGGTGAACGCACGCCCCATATGGATCCCAACGCACGTGGCATGTTCTTGGGGCTGACCTGGCAACATGGTCGGGACGAGTTTGTGCGCGCAGTCATGGAAGGCGTGACCTTTGCCTGCTACGACGGCTACCAGGTGCTAGCAGAGTTGGGCGCTCGTCCAGAGCGCATTATCCTGGCGGGCGGCGGTGCGCGCAGCGAGCTCTGGCAGCAGATGGTGGCCGATGTCTTTGGCCTGCCCGTGCAGCCCTTCCATGCGGCAGATCAGTCGGCCAAGGGGTCGGTGTTGTTGGCCGGAGCCGGCATCGGGGCCTTTGACCTGGCGTCCACGGCGCGCAAGTGGGCGCTCTATGGCGACCCGGTTGAGCCGGACCCGCAACGACACGCCCATTATCAAGAAATTTTTCCGGCTTTTCGGGCCGCCTATCAAAGAAACAAGAATCTGTTTGATTGACTTGTGGTTTCTTTATGCAGTACCGGCACGGGTCCGACCTGCCCGCGGGCCGTCTTCATGACCCGTTCGCACCTGGGGGTGCGAACTAAACGCCTCAAAACGGACCACAACACGACCAAGGAACCCACCTCAATGATCGTCACCATAACGCCCAACCCGGTGCTGGACCGCACGTTGACCGTGCCTGACATCGAGTTCAATGCCGTCCTGCGTGCCTCGGACGTGCGGCTCGATTGGGGCGGCAAAGGCTTCAACGTTTCGCGGGCGTTGCAAGTGCTTGGCGCGGATAGCCTGGCCATGGGCTTTGTGGGCGGGGCCACGGGCGATATGCTGGAGCAGGGCCTGCACGGTCTGGGTATCGAGACTGACTTCGTGCCCATTGCCGGCGAGACTCGCACCAACATTGTCATCACCGACAATCAAGCTGAACGTCACATCAAGGTCAATGAAGCCGGGCCTGTCATTTCCGAAACGGAGCGAGATGCCTTCTTTCAGCGCATCCGTGATCGTATCCAGCCCGGCGACATCTGTGTGATGGCGGGCAGTCTGCCGCCCGGTCTACCGGCATCGTTCTATGCCGATCTGATCGCAGTTCTGGCTGATCTCGACGCCGCCTCTGTGCTTGATGCCAGCGGCGAGGCGCTGCGACTGGGCTGGAGAGCGGCACCGACAGTGGTCAAGCCCAACGCGTTGGAGGCGTCCGAAATTCTTGAATGGGTCATCCGTTCGACTGATGATGCTGTGCACGCGGTCAAGGCCCTGCTTCAGCATGGCGTGCAAATAGCGGCCATCTCTTTGGGTGCAGACGGCCTGGTGCTGGCCGACAAGGATGGCGCCGTATTAGCCACGCCGCCGCCTATCCAGGAGCGCAACGCGGTCGGCGCAGGCGATGCCCTGGCGGCGGGGCTGGTCTGTGCGCTGGACCAGGGGCTCGGGCTGGATGACACGGCACGCTGGGGCGTTGCCACCGGCACTGCATCGGCGGCGGTCGATGGCGTGGCGTCGGGGACGATTCAGGAGATCGAGAAGATCCTGACCGCCGTGCAGATTTCGACCTGTTTGGCGGGCTGAACTCGCGATCCGAGAGACTAAGGGAACCGCGAAATATTGACGAATGTGGCCAGTAGTGATATCCTAATGTAGAACTTCATGGTATCGGTAACACACGGTCGTTAATAAAGATTTCGAAACGCACCCTCGGTTGTACAATGCGTCGCCCACGTGTGGATGCCGTAGGTATCAACGATACCTTGCTTATGTTCCCCATCCCCGGTCCTGCCGCTCAGTTGCAGGACCAGAATTTGGTTGTGTCACTCGAAGCGTATTCGAGTTTTCTGCCGGATAGGTGCTGTCATTTGCACTCGCTGTGCCACATGGGCAGTCTGTCCGGTAGGTAGCAACAAACGTATGATCGGTTCATTTTCCAACCAAAAGGAGACTACGTATGAAGAGTAAAAATTTGTTGGCCATCATTCTCGGCGCGCTGCTGATTGCAGTGCTCGTGAGTGGTTGTGCCGCCCCGGCAGCGCCTGCTGCCGACGCTCCTGCCGCCGATGAGGCCGCTACCGAAGAACCGGCTGAAGAAGCCGCTTCAGAGGAAGCATCAGCCGAAGCCATCTACATTCCCGTCATCTCCAAGGGCTTCCAGCATCAGTTCTGGCAGGCTGTCCAAAAGGGTGCGGAGCAGGCTGCTGCCGACTACGGCGTCGAGATCACCTTTGAAGGTCCCGAGACTGAGGCCATGGTCGACAAGCAGGTCGAGATGATGCAGACCGCGCTGGACAAGGCGCCGGCCGCTATTGCGTTGGCTGCTCTTGACAGCCAGGCACTGATTCCGTTGCTGCAGAAGGCCCAGGAGGCCGGCATTCCGGTCGTCGGTTTTGACTCCGGCGTGGACAGTGACATTCCGGTCGCGACCGCCGCCACCGACAACGTGGCCGCTGCCGCCCTGGCCGCTGACAAGATGGCCGAGCTGATCGGCGGTTCGGGCAAGGTTGCGGTCATCGTCCATGACCAGACCAGCCGCACCGGTATCGACCGCCGTGATGGGTTCCTGAACCAGATGGAAGCTGAATATCCTGACATCGAAATCGTCAACGTCGACTACGGCGCCGGCGACCATCTGAAGTCCACGGATCTGGCCAAGGCCGTTATGCAGGCCAACCCGGATCTGAACGGCTACTTCGGCGCCAACGAAGGTTCCATCATCGGCGTGCTGAACGCCGCCAAGGAACTGGGCCGTGAAGGCGATCTGGTCATCATTGGCTACGACTCCGGCCTCCAGCAGATGGAAGCCATCCGCAGCGGCGTCGAGGCCGGCGCCATCACCCAGGATCCCATCGGCATCGGCTACAAGGCCGTTGAAGCTGCCGTCATGGCTCTGAACGGTGAAGAGGTTCCCGAGATGATCGATACTGGTTTCCACTGGTACGATGCCTCGAACATCGATTCCGATACCATCGCACCGCTGCTGTACGAGTAACGTTCACTTCCTCCTTTCAGGCGATGAGGGGGTGCGGATATCCGTGTCCCCTCGTCATTCTTCTCCACCTCTGCTGTGGCGTTGAGTTGCAGTCGATGGGTCCTAGGCACATGCAGACAATAGGCGATCCACGAAGAGCACGAAGGGACACGAAGAATCATTCTTCGTGTCCCTTCGTGCTCTTCGTGGATTTCCGCTTTCTGCCACTTGCTTAGACGATCGATCGATATGACGGCAGGCGATCAGGCAGAATCTCTTGTGTGGAATGTTTAAGGGAATCGAGTATGCATGAAGTTCTGGTCAAGATGGAAGGAATCGACAAGAGTTTTCCAGGCGTGCGTGCGCTGGATGGCGCACAGTTCGAGCTGCGCGCCGGCGAGGTCCATGCGCTGGTCGGTGAAAACGGCGCCGGAAAATCGACGTTGATGAAGATTTTGGCCGGCATCTATCACAAGGATGCCGGTGAGACACTGTATCAGGGGGTTGCGGTCGACATCCCAAGCCCTCGTGCGGCCCAAGATCTGGGCATCTGCATGATCCATCAGGAACTAAACCTGATGTCTCATCTGACGCTGGCGCAGAACATCTACATCGGCCGCGAACCCCGTGGTTTTGCCCGGTTCACATTGGATGAGAAGACCCTCAATCGCCAGACTGAGGAGCTGTTTGAGTCGATGCATTTGAAGCTTGACCCGCGAATCAAGGTGTCGGCGCTGAGCGTCGCCAAGCAGCAGATGGTGGAGATTGCCAAGGCGCTCTCGTTCAACTCGCAAGTGTTGATCATGGATGAGCCGACAGCGGCACTGACCGACACCGAAATTGACGATCTCTTTGAAATTATCCGCAAGTTGCGCGAAAACGGCGTGGGCATTGTCTATATCTCCCACCGTTTGGAAGAACTGAAACAGATTACCGACCGCATCACAGTTATGCGTGACGGCCGCTATGTCGATACGGTCGAAACGGATGCCGTCACCGTTGACGAAATCATCAGCATGATGGTCGGCCGCACCATCTTCGAAGCCGCACCTGAATTACCGGAACATCCCAGCGAAGAAGTTGTGCTTGAGGTCAAGAACCTGAACAGGGGCCAAGCGCTCATTGATGTCAACTTCGATCTAAAGAAGGGTGAAATCCTTGGTTTCGCAGGACTGATGGGAGCCGGTCGTACTGAGGTCGCACGCGCTATCTTTGGCGCTGACCCCATCGATTCCGGCGAGTTTTATATCAAAGGTGAGCTTACGTCGATCAAGAGCCCGGGCGATGCCGTTCGCAATGGCATCGGTTATCTCTCCGAGGATCGCAAACAATTCGGTCTGGCCCAGGGCATGGATGTGGAGACCAACATTGTGCTGGCCTCTTTCCAGAACTTCCTCGACGTCAAACTCTATGTCAATAATCCCAAGATCCACAAGACAGCTCAACACTACGTAGACGCCCTCTCGATCAAGACGCCGAGCCTGGTGCAGCAGGTCAAGAATCTGTCCGGCGGCAATCAACAGAAGGTTGTCATCGGCAAATGGCTGACTGCCGACACGGACATCTTGATCTTTGATGAGCCGACACGCGGCATCGATGTCGGGGCCAAGAGCGAAATCTATCGCTTGCTCAACGACCTGGCGCAACAGGGCAAGTCGATCATCATGATATCCTCGGAGTTGCCAGAGATTCTCCGTATGAGCCACCGCATTGCAGTCATGTGCGAGGGACGCGTCACGGGCATGCTCTCCTCAGAAGAGGCAACGCAAGAAGCGATCATGACCTATGCCACCATGCGCAACAGTGTTGTAGGCGAAAACGGGTCCTCCTCTACTAATTCTGAAAATGGATCAGCCTAATTATGGAAACTACAGCTACAGAAGCCACCGAAAAACGATCCGTTCTAGGCGGAGACGCAGCACGCAAATTTGCCGCATTCGGCGCCCTGATCGTGATGTTCGTCGTCTTTTCGCTGGCATCGTCGAATTTCTTATCGTTCAGCAACATCGTCGGTATTCTGCTGGCCACCGCTGTCAACGGCGTGTTGGCTCTGGGCGTCACCTTCGTCATCATCACCGCCGGCATTGACCTCTCTGTGGGCACGGTGATGACGCTCTCTGCGGTCATGACCGGTGTCTTCATCACCAATTTGGGGCTGCCGATTCCCTTCGGCGTTTTGGGCGGCATCTTGGCGGGGGCTACAGCGGGTTTGGCCAACGGCACCATGATCGCCAAGATGAAGATTCCGCCCTTCGTTGCCACCCTGGGCATGCTCTACATCGCCAAGGGATTGGCCCTGGTGATTTCGGGGCTGAAGCCCATCTATTTCACCGATACGCCTGAATTCAGCAACGTCGCCATGGGCTCCGTGTTGGGCGCAATTATTCCCGGCTTTGACATCCCCAACGCAGTGCTGATCTTCTTCTTCGCCGCCATCCTGGCCAGCTTCATCCTCAATCGGACGATTCTAGGACGCTACACCTATGCCCTGGGCAGCAACGAAGAGGCAACCCGCCTCTCGGGCGTGAACGTCGATGCCTGGAAAATGGCCGTCTACACGCTGGCCGGCGCGTTTGCCGGTCTGGGTGGTGTGCTGATGGCTTCCCGCCTAAACTCAGCCCAGCCCGCATTGGGCGCAGGCTACGAGTTGGATGCCATCGCTGCCGTCGTCATCGGCGGCACGTCGCTCAGCGGCGGCGAGGGTACCATCCTGGGCACGGTCATCGGCGCCTTCATCATCAGCACGCTGACCAACGGCCTGCGCATTCTCTCAGTCCCCCAGGAGTGGCAGATCGTCGTGACCGGCGCCATCTTGATCCTGGCCGTATTTGCCGATATGCTGCGTCGTCGCCAACAGGCGTAGCGTACAATTGTCTCCCATCTTCTTTCCATCTGTGTAAATCTGTGGCAAAGAAAAAGTGACTCGAATTTAGAGTCACTGAGTTCAACAAGAGAGGCTGAACACCAATGGCAACAAAGATTACACTGAAACCCGGCATGTTTGCCGAGAACGAGCAGACGTTGGTCGAGCATGGACCGTTGTCTGCGTCGACCTTCCGATTTTCAACCGGCGTCTGCGGCCTGCGCATCCGCAACGACGAGGGCGAGTTAGTCCTGCTCCCTTTCCAGGGTCAGCAGGTTTGGTCAGTGTCGTTTCAGGGTCGCAATCTGACCATGAAGTCCATGTTTGATGAACCGCGGGCCACGCGGGACTATCTGGGCACCTACGGCGGCTTCCTACTCCACTGCGGTGCAACAGCCATGGGTGTGCCTATGGGAGCGGATGCTCATCCGCTCCACGGTGAACTACCCAATGCCCCCTACAGTGACGCTTATCTGCTGACCGGCGAAGACGAGTTGGGTCGCTACATCACGCTTTCAGGGCGCTACCAGCATACGGTCGCCTTCAGCACCAACTACATTGCCGAGCCGCGCACGACCTTGCACGAAGGTTCTTCGCTCTTTGACGTTTCCATGACCATCACCAATCTCAAACAGACGCCCATGGAGCTGATGTACATGGCCCATGCCAACTTCCGCCCGGTGGACAACAGTCGCCTTGTCTACAGTGCGCCTTGCACGCCGGAGACGGTCAGCCTGCGCGCCAGCATCCCCAGCCATGTGACGCCGGGACCGGGCTATCTCGAATTCCTGGACGAATTGAGCAAAAATCCGGCCAAGCACAACGTGCTTTCGCCCGAGTTGAGCTTTGACCCAGAGGTTGTCTTCTATATCTCTTACGAGACTGACGACGACGGCTGGGCCCATTCCATGCAGGTGCACCCGGACGGTGTGGCCGACTACATTCGCTACCGGCCGCAGCAACTCGACCATGGTGTGCGCTGGATCTGCCGCACGCCCGACCAGGACGCGTTGGGCCTCATCCTGCCGGCCACGGCCGAGCCAGAAGGCTACACTGCTGAAAAGGCCAAGGGCAACATCAAAACTCTGGCTGCTGGCGACCAATGGCGCTGTGATATGGTGATGGGCGCGCTGTCAGAAGAGGACGCGAACGCAATGGAGACAAAGATTGAGGAAATTTTGGGGTAGTGGGGATTGGGGACTGGTGATCAGGGATTGGAGAATTGGCGTGCAGTATCTCTGCATCAATCCTAATCCCTGATCACCAATCCCAGTCCCTATTCCCCTCCCACCAAGGAGATCCACACATGAAGACAAACGCTCCAACCAGCCAACTGATCGGCGACATGCCCAAAATCGGCATTCGCCCCACCATCGACGGCCGCCTGGGCGGCGTGCGCGAGTCGTTGGAAGATCTGACCATGGACATGGCCAAGAATGTTGCCACTTTCCTAAGCGAAAACCTGCGCCACTACAACGGACTGCCCGTGGAATGTGTGATCGCCGACCGCAACATCGGCGGCGTGGCCGAGGCCGCAGCCTGCGCCGAGAAGTTCAAGCGCGAAGGCGTGGGCGTCTCGCTGACTGTGACACCCTGTTGGTGCTACGGCTCCGAGACCATGGACATGGATCCACATCTGCCCAAGGCCATCTGGGGCTTCAACGGCACCGAACGACCGGGGGCCGTCTATCTGGCCGCGGTCTCGGCAGCCCACAACCAGAAGGGGCTGCCCGTCTTCAACATCTACGGCCGTGACGTCCAGGATGTGGGCGACGAGTCGATCCCTGAGGATGTCCAGATCAAGCTTCTCCAGTTTGCCAAGGCCGGCCTGGCTTTTGCCAGTATGCGCGGCAAGTCCTACCTCTCCATGGGCGGCACCTCTATGGGCATCGGCGGTTCCATCGTCAATCAGGATCTCTTCGAGGATTACTTCGGCATGCGCGTCGAGGTCATCGACATGGTCGAGTTTGTGCGCCGCATGGAAGAGGGCATCTACGATGCCGACGAGTATGAGAAGGCGCTGGCTTGGACCAAGGAGAACTGCCGCGAGGGCAAGGACTACAACCCGGCAACCGACCAGCAAAGCCGCGCGGAAAAGGACGAAGTCTGGGCCACTTCCGTCAAGATGGCGCTGATCGCCCGCGACCTGATGGTCGGCAACCCCAAGCTGGCCGAAATTGGTTACGGCGAAGAGGCCCAGGGCCACAATGCCATTGCCTCCGGTTTTCAGGGCCAGCGCCAGTGGACGGATCATCTACCCAATGGCGACTTCCTGGAAGCGATCCTCAACTCGTCGTTCGATTGGAACGGCATTCGCCCGCCTTACATCGTGGCCACCGAGAACGATGCGCTCAACGGCGCTTCCATGCTGCTGGGCAATCTATTGACCAACACGCCTCAGATCTTCGCGGACGTGCGCACGTACTGGAGCCCGTCAGCGGTCCGGCGCGTGACCGGCCACGACCTGGACGGCAGAGCGGCCGGCGGCATTCTGCATCTGATCAACTCCGGCCCGGCCACGCTGGACGGCACCGGCCAGATGGAGAAAAACGGCACGCCGGCCATGAAGCCCTTCTGGGAGATCTCGCCCGAGGAGGCAAAGGCCTGTCTCGACGCCACCACCTGGCACGCGGGCATGCTTGAATACTTCCGGGCCGGCGGCTGGTCGACCCGCTTCAAGACCCGCGGCGACATGCCGGTGACCATGTGCCGCATCAATCTGGTCAAGGGCCTGGGGCCGGCCATGCAGATCGCCGAAGGCTGGACCGTGGAGCTGCCCGACGAGGTCCATGACATCCTCGACGAGCGCACCAATCCGACCTGGCCGACGACCTGGTTCGTGCCGCGTACGACCGGCGAAGGCCCCTTCCGGGACGTCTACACGGTCATGAACAACTGGGGCGCCAACCATGGCGCCATCAGCTACGGCCACATCGGCACGAATCTGATGACGCTCTGCGCCATGCTGCGCATCCCGGTCTACATGCACAACGTGGCCGAAGAGACCATCTTCCGCCCGAGCGCCTGGGCCGAGTTCGGGGCCAACGAGCCCATGGGCGCGGATTTCCGAGCCTGTGCAACGTACGGGCCGACGTACGGGTAGGACGTGAGTGGGTGAAAGGGTGACCCTTCGGCAAGCTCAGGGCAGGCAAAGTGAGGGGGTGACCGGGTGATTTTGCCGGTCGCCCCCTCGTTGCGTTTTGGGATTCAAAGTCCGCGATATATTTCAAAGTTCACTATATATGTCGTACTGTCTCCCTTTGCCATGGAGCTATTCAAGCTGATGTTGAGCCGCTGCAATATCTTGGCGAGGTGCGGCGGGGAAACGCTACACGCTTGATTATTGTGCTGGCATGCATTAGCGGCGTCCGCTGATTATCGGCAGGAAGATGAGGTCGAACGTGTTATACGAGATAGTTACATCGACACTGACCGTATCGCTGATCGCACCGAAGGTGATCGAGATCGATGAGGATGCCGTGAGTGTGGCCGTCTGCGTCATGCCGGTAGGCCTGGGTAGGCCAGGTGGATTGATGAGGAACTGCATCCCTTCGCCTGTTGCCCCGTGATCAACCGGCATGGAGATCCAGCTTGCCAGTGCACGGGCTTTCCATGGCCGAGAGATACCGGCGTCGTCGAATGTGATGGTGGCCTGGGTTTCCCCTGAATGAAGATCTAACTCGACGGATGTCGGTGAGACTATGACCGAGGCTGGCGTCGGTGTGGCGGTGGGCACAAGCGTCGCTGTCGGCGTGATGGTCACAGTGACCGGTGCAGTGACTATGAGCGTCGGTGTGAACGTCACGGTAGCGGACGCAGTGGCAGTAGCCGTTGGTGTGGTAGGAACGGTGATAGGTACAGTCGGTGTAACTGTCGATGTCGGCGTCAATGACGGCGTTAGCGTCGACGTGACGGTTGGCGTGGGCGTGGCGACGGACGGCGCTTCCAGACATGCGATGATCGATACGCCATCGATGTACGTCCATAGTTGGCTGCTGTTGCCGTCGTTATAGACGTTGAAGTAGAGGACAACTGTCTGCCCGCGGTAGGTGCTGAGGTCGAATGTCTTCTGGCGCCACTCGTCATCGCCGGATGCTCTGTTTTCGTCAATTTGGGCCAGAGGACCATAGTTGCTGTCCAGCAAACGCACCTCGCGGAAGTCGACGCCGTCACCGCTGCCGCCCGGTCTCGACCAGTAGCCCAGACTAACTGTCTCGGCGTCGACTGGAATCAAAACTTCTTGGAAGGCTGAAGAGTGTGCCAAACGATTTGCTGCACTTTCAGGAATGCCCTGCTGCAGAGCACGCTCACCTGCATGGACCGGCTCCAAGACGACGGCTGCGGAAAACGGTGTTGTCCCGTAACGCCAGCCTCCATCGCCCTCCCATCCGCCATTGGCAAGCAGTTCCACGCAGCCTGCGGGTTGCGGTGTCGGTGTGGTCGTAGCAGTCGGTGTGGCTGTTGCAGGCTCAGGGGTTGTCGTTGGCATCGGTGTCGGAACTTCGATCGTTTCTGCTGCGCCTGCCAACTCAGCGATTGTGGCCAACGCTGTCCTGGCGTGAGCCAGCACATAGTCGAGATCGACACGATCCAGGGTGTCGCCGCTGTGGTGGTACCAAGGCGAATGGTCGGACGGGATGTCGTCTGCGTAGAAGTTCTCAATCGCAAGCACGGCCGGATAGCCGCCGTCCCAGAAGGGTGAATGGTCCGAGAAGCGACTGGCGCTGGTTGTTTTGCGCTCGAAGCTCAGGCCGAGTGAATAGGCCGTGCCCGCCTCGATGATGGCTGTGCCCAGTAGATTCGACACCTCGCCGGTGCCGGTGTGCAATTCGGCCACGTTGTCCCCATTGCCGTCCCAACCGATCATGTCGATGTCGATGTAGCCCACGATCTCTTCATTAGCGCCGGCCAGCGCGGGCACGTATTGCTTGCTTCCCCACTGCCCTTGCTCCTCACCGGAAAAGTGAATCAAGCGGACCGTGTCGGCTAGATCGGCTTGCTTCAGAACGGCTGCGATCGACAGGGTCGCTGCGGTACCGCTGGCATTGTCATCCGCGCCCGGTGCGCTGCTATAGGGAATCTCCGAGTTGCTGTCGAAATGGCCGCCGATCAGCCAGACGCGATCTGGATTCACCACACCCTTGAGGTCGGCAACAATGTTGCGACCACTGAAGGAGCCGTAGCTCCAGTCAACGTATTCAGCGTCGATGCCCATCTGCGCATAGGCCTGGAAGATATAGCGTTCCGGCTCATCGATCCGTGATGAGAGGGTGTAGCGGGTATCGATGACAAGTGTTGAACCGTCGATCGTGACCTCGTTTTCACCGCTCAGGTCACCGATGATCGCTGCCAGATCTGCTGTGTTCAACTGTGTGAGTAGGCCATCGATAAACGGGTCGGCCACATCGATGGGCTTGAAGGAAGCAGCCTGGATGGTCGCTGAATCGGCAAAGCGAAGCGGATCGGCAGTCACCAGCGACAGGCGCATGCCTTGCTTTGTCAGCGTTTCGACCAGCGTTTGCTCATACGCCTCGCCTGTTGAGACCAGCAGCGTATCGTCTGAATCGTAGAGGAGCTTCCTACCGGCGGAAAGCAGACCGCTTATCTGGGCAAGCTGTCCATCGACAAGGTAGTAGCGCTGCCCGTCTGTCGACGCGTCCAGCAGGACGGCGCTGAGACCCACGTCCCGAAGTATCTGCAAGTCGTCTGGACCGCCGCTGGCGATGTAGAGATTGCGTGCGCGATCCAATGGCGTGTGCAGACTCATGGTCGGCGGCAGTTTGCTCAGAGACTCGTCATCGGGCAGTGATACGGCGAAGAGCGCCGGTCCGAAACCGGGATCGGCAGCGCTGGCCATCGTCGTGGACCGACTAGAGTCGGCCTGCGCATGGACGGATTGCGGACCCGCATTGAAACTCAGGATTCGCTCTGTGATCGTTAGCAGGGCGATCATCAGTCCAAGTGAAATGAATAGGGCTGCAGCACTGCGAAAACGGAATAACATGGGTCTGCCCTCAGACATGGGGAAATGGATAGATCGGCGCAGCCCACATGCCTCAATGGACTCGCCGGCAGCTGTTTTCAATGTAGCAGCAGCCGGTGGTCTGCACAACTACGGACCATCGACAACCAGCCTACGAAATACTGAGTCAACACCTGCCCGATTCGGGGCAGGTGAGGGATGCCGGCAGTCACCATTGCTGCTCCCCTACCGAGTTCAAGAGAGTTCTCGAAGAATTAGCCGCTGGGTGAACCGTTCTGTTGCTGGTGAGGCATGTCGACGGACATGTTGCGCATCAAAATCGGCCAGAACAATGGGACCATCGAATGTGTCAGCAAGAACGGGAACATGCTTCTCAGCGTCGGGCCGAATGCCAAGGGCGAGATTCCTGTGGAGAGCGAGCAGATCCTGGCGGAAGTGTGAACGTGGATGCAACAGAATGGCGAGAGCGTCTATGGCTGCGCGCTGGTGGACTTGCCCAAGCCGGAATGGGGGCGCTATACCCAAAAGGGCAATCGGTTGCACGCGCATATCTATGATCGGGGGATTGGACCGATTAACTTCAGGGGCTTGAGCGGCAAGATCAAGCAGGCGCGCTTGCTGGCCGATGGGTCCGAAGTAAAATTCAGTAGTTCACGATTTCAAGAAAAGCGAGATTCTTCACTGGCATCTTGCCAGAGTGGAGGGGTCCGATCGACTTGTTCAGAATGACAAATCGTGAAGTACTGAAATTGGACAAGTCTTGGGTGACGACTGACTACCCGAGGATGCCTTTATCGACTTCGAGAGTTCCAGGCTCGCGGATGAACTCGATAAGGTGATTGAGGTGGAACTGGGCTGATAGTCGATAGAACGCGGATGACGCGGGTCGGGCGGATTCTCGCGGATCTTTGTAATCGTCAAAGACATGCTGGAATGAATCCAGATGTCTGACGGACTGGTAGAGGCGCAGAATTTTGCGTCTCTACGCTTTCACCATCATGTTGACCAATACCTTCTTCGAGGATTTTTTTCCTGAATTGATCCGTGCAAGCCAGCCCCAGTCCTCTTCATCCGCGTTCAGTTTTGCCCATGCCTGAGTTGACAAAGTGCATACACTGCAGCATGGTCGTCTAGAAAACGGACTTCACTCAAGTCCTTGCCTAGTTTATACTTGTGTCATGTCCACGCCAATTCTCGCCACGAAGCTCTTCATCCCAGCGCAACGTGTGGGCGCGGTCTCGCGCCCGCGGTTGGTCGAGCGCCTCACCGATGGCCTGGACAACAAACTAATCCTGGTCTCAGCGCCGGCCGGCTTTGGCAAGACCACGCTTGTTCGCGAATGGGTAGCCGGTCTCGGGCGACCGGTCGCATGGTTGTCGCTAGACGAGGGAGATAGTCACCCCACACGTTTTCTGATCTATCTTGTCGCTGCCCTGCAAACTCTCGTGCCCAATGTCGGAGAAGGTGTGTTGGGCCTGCTTCACTCGCCCCAGCCACCGCCTGTTGAAGCGATTCTGACGGCATTGCTCAACAAGCTCGCGGCCCTCCCTGGGGATTTCACCCTCATACTTGACGATTACCACACTCTTGACGCCGTACCGTTAGATAATGCGCTCATCTTCCTGCTCGATCACCTACCGAAGCAGATGAACATCGTTATCGTCACACGTGAGGATCCCAATCTCCCCTTGGCTCGCTACCGTGTCCAGGATCAACTGGTAGAAATACGCGCTGCCGATCTACGATTTTCCTCTGACGAAGCCACCGAATTTCTCAATCGAGTGATGGGCCTAGGCCTCACATCGGAAGAGGTTACAGCCCTAGAGAGCCGTACCGAAGGTTGGATCGCTGGTCTGCATTTGGCCGCGATTTCGTTGCAGGGGCATCATGATACGGCTGGCTTTATCAGCTCGTTCACCGGCAGCCACCATTTTGTCATGGACTATCTGGTTGAGGAAGTGCTGCAACGGCAGTCCCAAAACGTGCAGACGTTCTTGCTGCGCACGTCCATCCTCAACCGCCTGACCGGACCACTGTGCGATGCGCTCACTGATCAGCACGATGGCCAGGCGACCCTGGAAATGCTGGAGAATGCCAATCTATTCATCGTTCCGCTGGATGGGGAGCGGCGTTGGTATCGCTATCACCATCTCTTCGCTGACCTGCTGCAGCAACGACTTCAACAACGTCACCATGAACAGATATTTACGATTCATCTGCGTGCGAGCCTGTGGTACGAAGAGAACGATCATCAAGACATGGCCATCGAGCATGCGCTGCGCGCTGAAGATTTCGGACGCGCCGGCCAACTGATCGAAACCGTTGCGGAAACCGTATGGCTCAGCGGCGTCGATAGCAGATTGCGACGTTGGCTGACTAGACTGCCGGCGGATTTGCTGTTGTCCAGCCCACGGCTCTGCATGTTTCACGCTTGGTACCTGCTGGCTGGCGGAGACCAAGCCGCAGCCGACCAATTGCTCGGGACAGTCGAACTTGCCATCGAACGCGACCAGGGTAGAACCGCCAATGCTGAACCACAGGCGAACAATCAACCGCATGGCTCTGACGGATCCCTGCAAGGAAGGCTGGCCACAATTCAGGCGTTTTCTGCCTTTTACCGCGGTGATGTACCAGCGATAATCGAGCCGGCCGGTCGCGCCCTTCAGTGCCTACCGGACCAAGATCTGTCATGGCGCAGCATTGCAACCCATCTTTTGGCGGATGCATACGACTTTAATGGTGAAGTCAGAGAAGCCTATCAGTTCCGATTGGCAGCGATGCAGGCAAGCAAAGCGTCGGGCAACGTCGTGCAAATCTTGATAGCGAATCTAAAATTGGCCATCAATCTGAGGTCCCAAGGCCAATTACATCAGGTCATTGAGATATGTCAGCAACAATTTGAGTTCGCCGGTGAAAACAAGATGGCGCAAACAGTCGTAACCGGCTGGTTGTTGGCGATCTGGGGCGAGGCTCTGGCTGAACTCGGCGAACGTGAAATGGCCGTGCAAAAAGCGAGTCAAGGCGTCAATGATTGCGAACGGGGCGGGGATCTGGCGATGCTAGGGTGGAGCTATCTCTGCTTGATCCGAGTACTGTTCACGGGGGGAGAGACTACCCGCGCCGAGAAGATCGCTCACAAACTGGATAACCTGGCCAGAGAAGCCTCTGTGCCGCCCTGGATATTGGACTTGAACAGCGTCTGGCAAGCGCGGCTCTGGCTGGCGCAGGGCAAGCTGGAGAGTGTATCTTCTTGGATCAAAGAACGTGGTCTAGAGCCACATCGATCTCCTCACTATTTGCGCGAACTGGAGTCTATCATCCTTGCTCGCCTCTTGATCGCTCAGGGTCAGTTGCGTGAAGCGCTTGCCCTGTTGCAGCGTCAGCTTGAGTCCGCAGAAGCAAGTGGACGCACAACAAGGGTGATCGAGATGCTGAACCTACAGGCGCTGGCTTATCAGGCCGGGGGCGATACCGATAGGGCAACAGCCTCGCTGGAACGATCGCTTTGCCTTGCTGAGCCGGGTGGCTTCATCCGCACCTTTGTGGACGAAGGGCCACCGATGGCGCAGCTACTCTATGAAGCGCTTTCTCGTAACGTTGCACCCGACTATGGGGGGCGGCTGTTGGCAGCATTTCCTCTTGCCGAAGCGGAGAAGATCGGTCAATCGAAAACCCAAACTGTCAGGACTGAATTGATTGAACCTTTGAGTGAACGCGAAATTGAAGTGCTCCAACTCATCGCTGAAGGGCTAACCAATACGATGATTGCTGCCGCCCTTTTCCTCTCGTTGAACACGGTTAAGGTCCACACCCGCAATATCTATGGCAAGCTCGGCGTCCACAGCCGGATGCAAGCCGTTGCCAGAGCAAGATCTCTGGATATTCTATGACATCAAAATATCTGTCCATCGTGCTGACCGCTTCTGGCAGCATCCGCGTCGCCCGCGTCCAGTCGATTGACTCCGCTGCAAAGACTAGAATTATCCGCAGATTGGCGCAGATGAACAGAGCTTTTCCCCAATGTTCCCTCCCTGCCTTCGCGGTGAAAAAGACCTTTTCGCAGCAGCAAGGTCATCGATTCCCTCTCCGGCAGACTGCGAACAATCCGTATACCACATCCCAACTACGATTAACCCCCTGAATAACACTTTCGGATGATGACACTAATACCGACTTGAGCGTATGCTATTGGCACATCGAGCGCCAGTCATACTGGATGCGGCTGCAAAGGGATTGGACATACGAATGAGCAGTGTCATGACCCTAGTTAATATGCGCTTCTGTACATCGGTTGCTATCGCACTGGGCATCTTCTTGGCCGGCTGCGGCGCCACCCCTATCGAAGAGGTCGATCCGTCTCTGACAGGGGAATGGAATGGCGCCTGCGAGATCAGCCTGCCCGTCGTCTTCGATCCAGGTCAACTGCCGGACGATGTCGAACGTACGCGGCAGAAGGTGGCGCTGGAATTCACGATCGACGCGGACGCCACTGTCCAAGACACAGTCGGGGAAGCGACAGTTCAGGAGTCGGTGCTCAAACGAAACCGGGGTGAACTGGGTCGAAGGTTGAACATGGCCAGCGACTACATCGTCATTGACGGCCATCTTGCCGGACCGATTGTGCCCGGAGCGGATGAGAACGATTCGAAGTCGTTCACGCTCCCCTTCGATCTGGTCGACAACCGCATCGAAGGCGGACTCATGTGGCGACAGGCCGGGAAGTATCCCTTCCCTCTCTGTAATGTGAGTTGGAGCGCCATCGAGTAGGGATGATCTGAGTAGACATGTGGCAATCAGCAGAGAGGGTAGAACGGTGACGACCAAAGAAACAGTAAGTTCAACCAGAAAGTCCGCAGTCGTCGTGGGCGTGCTCTATATCGTCTGCAACGGTTGCCGGCGTACTGACCCTTGCGCCACTGGGCGCCCTACTGGAGGGCCCAGGCATACTCGCCAATGCGGCTGCAAATAAAAAGGTGAAATTACCGGCCACAACAGGTGCAGTGCCATGTCAGACAAACTCAATCCAAAAACAAATCCATGTAATCTAACGGTCTACCAAATCAGGATTAAGGGCCACCTTGGTTCTCAATGGTCGGACTGGTTTGCGGGCCTGACCATCAGACTGGAAGAGAACGGCGAAACGCTCTTGACCGGCCCGGTGGTCGATCAGGCCGCCTTGCATGGATTGCTCAAGAAAGTACGTGATCTGGGCATGCCATTGGTCTCGGTCAATCGTGTGAAGCCGGAGCGGAGAGGTGAAGAAAACAAGATTCTCGGCACTGATGTTGCCGGAAGGATATCAAAATGAAAGTTGTAGTTGGCGTGCTGATCGGTCTTTTTACGCTGATTGGCGTCGTTCTAGCCTATCTGATCGCCATCATCTTCGCCCCCATCTTGTCTGTCACTGCACAGCCAATTCGGGATCCTACAGAGAAAGGTGAACAGCGCAAGACACCGCCGAAATATCGCTATGATGTGCAGTTTCCCGTCGGTGAATTGACTATCAGCGCCTGGCTCTATTTGCCGAAAGAGACAACGATTCCAGTCCCATGCGTGATCATGAGCCACGGATTTGGTGGCACCAAGGACTGCATTCCTGATCAATATGCAGCGCGCTTCGTCGAAGCTGGATATGCGGTTCTGACCTATGATTACCGATATTTTGGTGATAGCGAGGGCCTGCCCAGGCAACTTTTCGCAACTTCATGCCAACTCGACGATTTGCGTGCAGCGATCAAGTATGCGCGATCTCGATCAGAGATCGATGCAGAGAACATCGTGTTGTGGGGCACCTCTGGTTCCGGTGGGTACGGACTGATTGTTGCCGCCGAAGATGTTCGGGTCTCCGCTGTTATCGCGCAATGTGCCGCGATTGATCACAAGGCCGATAGCAAGATGTTTTTGGATCGGGAAGGGTTGACCTACTTCCTCCGCCTTCTCGTACACGCCCAACACGATAAGGGACGATCCCGTTTTGGTCTCTCGCCCCATACATTTCCTATCGTTGGCAGGCCCGGAACGACCGCCATGCTCACTGCGCCGGGAGCCTTCGATGGCTACGCCAGACTGATTCAAGATTCGAAAACATTCAAGAATGAAGTCTGCGCCCGTCTGTTCTTCATGGCGCATGGTCCTGATCCTGTGGAGGCCGCCAAAGAGGTGCAGTGCCCCACGCTCTTTCTGGCCTGTGAACAGGATAATCTCGTGGCGCCGGACTCGTATGAACCGGCAGCGAAAGCCCTGGGAGACAGGGCTCATGTGAAGACATACCCGATCGGACACTTTGACATCTACGAAGGAGAGCACTTCGAGAACGCGATGAGTGAGATGCTCATATTCATGAAGGAACACTTGAAATAGGCGATCAACATCTCATCTGACCTGCACCTTTGCCGAGATGGGTAACAACGAAGTGTTCCTGAAGCAGGCCTGTGAGCGATAGGACATCCAGTCTTGCTCAAAGATTTGGTCGATGCAGGAAAGATCGAACCGGTCGTCGATCGATGTGATCCTCTGAAGCAAGCTGCTGAGGCCCACAGACATGTCGAATCAGGCCGCAAGAAGGGCAATGTCGTCATCACGATGGAATAGGCGTTTGAAACAAAA